>CAWIJF010000005.1:0-688572 GCA_963836395.1 uncultured Ignavibacteria bacterium
TATCCGATTCGCTGATCGATCCGACAGCTTTATGAATTACACGAAACTTTGGTCTCGCATGTCGTAAGTTTATGCAGTGAATCTGCCAGCGCTTCTGCTGAACCGTCGGTATCTGCTTTCAGAATGATCTTTAAGCTCAACCTGCTTTCCTTCCTGGATCTGTTTTGAAATATCATCTAATGTTACAAACCTTACCTGTCTGAAATCCTGTTCACGTTTAAGCTGCTGACTCTTTAAGTGAAATTGCTTTCGTATCTCTTTCTGATTCCAAAACTACAAAAGTATCTCCGGCCTGCGGAACTCCGTCAAATCCAAGAACAACAACCGGTGAGAAGGCTTGGCTTCATTCATCTTATGTTCCCTTTCATCAAACATGGCTTTTACTTTTCCGCTGTAAATTCCCGAAACAAAAGTAGTCACCTATCTTTAAGAGTACCCTGTCTGAACAAGAACAGTTGCTATCGGTCCCTTTCCTTTGTCAAGCTTTGCTTCAAGACAACTCCTCTGGCTTCCTTATTCGGATTTGCTTTTAATTCAAGCAGCTCGGCTTCAACCAGTATCTTATCCAGCAGCTGCTCAATGTTCTTTCCCTGCTTTGCAGATATTTCAACCGACTGATATTTTCCTCCCCATTCTTCCACAAGTATATCCTTATCCGACAGCTGTTGTTTAATTCTTTCGGGATTTGCTTCCGGCTTATCAATTTTATTAATTGCAATGACTATCGGAACATTTGCCGCTCTTGCATGATTGATGGCTTCTACAGTCTGAGGCATCACACTGTCATCGGCAGCAACTACAAGTACAACAATGTCCGCAGCCTGTCCGCCTCTTGCTCTCATTGCAGTAAAGGCTTCATGACCCGGTGTATCCAGAAATGTAATTTCCTTTCCCGAATCAAGCAGTAACTTTATAAGCTCCGATATGCTGTGTAATTCCCCCTGCTTCCCCGGCTACTACATTTGCTTTTCTGAGATAATCAAGAACGATGTTTTACCATGATCAACATGTCCCATTACAGTAACTACAGGTGCCCTGTCCAGCAAATCAGCTTCCGAATCTGGCTTTTCTTCAAGAAAATCCTCTTCATATTCCTTTGAAATTCGACCTGATATCCGAAGTCACCTCCTATTAATTCAATTATATCTTTTTCCAGTCTCTGATTAATCGATACCATTATCCCCAGTTTAAAACATGTCTTGATAATTTCATTCGCATCAACACCCATAATGTTTGCCAAGCTCAGATGTTGATAAGAATTCATTGACTTTAAGAATATGCTTCGTTGCTTCTTTTAATTCCTGTATTTTTTTCTCCTCCTCAATCCTCTCTTTTTTCTTTCTTCGCCTTGCAAGACTTCTTGCAGATGACCCAGCATCGTCTTCTATTTTTGCAAATGTATCTCTTATTGCTTCATCAATTTCTTTTTGAGTTGCATCTTTGGACCTATGGATCTTTTTCCAGCTTTACTCTTCTTCTTCTTTCCTGTTCGGTTTCATGTTTCTTTTTATCCTTATCCTTTTTAGCGTAAATCTTCTGTCTTCTATGGTCCTGCCCGGAACCTGTGACTGTGTAAATTTTTTATCTCCTTTTGCCCCGTCTTTAGGTTTATCCAAAGAAGGTTTCTGTCTTTTTTTGTCCGACTTTAAGTCTTTTATGCTGATCTTTTCATACGTTCCTTTTCTTGTATTTTTATCAAACGTTCGTCTCTTGTCAGAATCAACCGGTCTGCCTGTTTCTTTCTGAGGAGTTACTGTACCTTTCTTTTCTCCGGTATCCGGTGTTTGCTTCTCCGGTGAAATATCCCCGGGTGATTTTTCGTCTTTCTTTATGAATTTTTTTGAAGGAGGAAATTCTTTCTTTCTGGCGACTTTCGGTTTTTCATCTGAAGGTTTTTCGATTTTGGCTTTTGCTTTTTCCTCAGTTTCTTTTTTTGCTGTCTTCTTTTCTTTTTCCTTTTCTTTTTGTTCCTTTATCGTCTTTTCCCTTTGCATGTATGCAAGAAGTTCCTGCTTTTTTTTCTCTTCTTCCTTTCTCTTGTTATCATCTTCAATTAATTTCTTAAGTCGTTTTTCCTCTTCAATCTTATTCTTCCTATCTTCTTCCTGTTTTATTTTTTCCTGTGCCTCGGATATATCAACATGATATCTCTCTACAAAATCCACGGATTTTTTTAACCTCTTATCTTCTTTTTCAATATCCTTTCTGAAATGGTTGTAAACTTTCTCTGCAACATCCAATTCAAGAGTTGTATTGATCGTCGCCTCTACATTAATAGACTTCAGATATTCCAAAAGATCATCCTTCGAAATATTAATATCCTTGAGTATTCCTATTACTTTGAGTTTCCTTGCTTTTGTCTCAGTAGCCTGCATTAGATTTATTTTTCCTACTATACTTTTAATATTAACAAAAATTTTGTTCTTAGCATATCACATTACCTGTTTCCTGAATTGCTTTCGTTATCCGTCTCTAATTCTTCAGTTTTTTTGTTATCGTCTGACTTCCCGGAGACTTCATCTGATGCATCGTCATTTTCTTCCTTCCCGCTCTCTTCATCATTCTCTTTTCCGTCTTCTTCACCGGCGTCGGCTTCTTCCTCATCATCCTCTTCATCCTCAACTTCATCTTCAATTTCTTCTTCGTCTTCCTCTTCCTCCTTCTTCTCTTACAACATCAATTTGATATCCGGTCAGCTTGGATGCAAGCTTTATATTCTGCCCGCTTTTTCCGATGATCAGACTTATCTGATCTTCATCGGCATAGATTTTTGCGACATGATTTTCATTATCCAGATAAATATCGTTTAATTTTGCCGGAGACAACGCCCTTGCGATATATAAAGGCGGGATCTTCCGTATAATTTATCACATCTATGTTTTCATTGCTCAGCTCTCTTACTATCGAATGAATTCTGATTCCTTTCATTCCCACACAGGCACCAACCGCATCTATCCTGTCATCATTTGAAGTAACTGCTATCTTCGCTCTCTCGCCGGGCTCCCTTGCAATACCTCTTATGTCGATTATGCCGTCGTAAATTTCAGGAATTTCAAGTTCAAATAACTTTTCAAGAAATTGTTCGTCACCTCTGGATACTATCACAAGCGGCGGTCCGGACTGCCTTTTCTCAATACTCTTTACAATGCCCGTATCGTATCACCCTTTTTATATCTCTCCTTCGGAATCTGCTCGCCCTTCGGAAATATTACTTCGTTCCCGTTATGAATTAATAATATCGAAGTGGGTTTTATCTGGTAAATTTCACCGACGATAATTTCACCAACCAAATCTTTATATGTATTGTAAGTAATTTCCTTTTCAATCTCACGTATTTTCTGATTCAGATTCTGCTTTAAGTTAATTACCATTCTTCTTCCGAATTCCTCTGTCGGAATTTCCTCTACATAATCATCACCAACCGCAAAATCCTCTCCTGATTTTTCTTTCGCGCTCTCCACGATCTATTTCAATATTTGAATCCTTAACCTCATCGACAACAACCTTATACAGAAAGATCTCTATATCGCCTTTCTCCATGTTTACTACTATGTCAAAATTCGAATCTACTCCGTATTTTTTTTCCATCATTTTCTTGAAGGAATCTTTGATTACACTGGAAAGAATATCCCTGTCGATATTCTTTTCTTTAGCCATCATCGAAAATGCATCTACTATTTCTGATTTCATTTTATTTCTGTGTTTGTTTTATTTTTTTGAAAAACTTATTTTAACTTTCAGTTCTTTTATCTCTCCGAAGTTTATTTCCCTGAGTACTGAATTTATTTTTTTATCTTTTTCTTTTCTTATTTCTTCAATCGTGATCCTTCCGTCCTCTTCTGCAAGTGAAATTAATTTCCCTTCCAGAATTTCACCGTTAACCAGTTCAATGCTGAATACTCTTCCAAGATGCTTGTACAGCTGCCACATAAACTTAACAGGTCTTTCTGCACCGGGAGACGAAACTACAAGCTTTGAAATATCATTTATCACAATCGCTTTATCCACAAGCTTATTGAGATCCTTATTTATCTGCGCAAGCTCATCAATTTTCACACCATCTTTGTTATCCGCATAGATTTCAAAAACCCTTGTCCCCTTCTCTCCTCTTATTACCAGGTCGATTATCTTGTAATCAGAGCTTTCAAAGTAACCGGAAACAATTTGTTCAAGAGTGTTTTCTATTTCCATAAAAAAAAAGTGGGTTTCCCAACCCACCATAATATCTTCATTAAAATCAATTGCAATTTACTTTATCCTGTCCTAAAATTCAAGCCAATGTTTATTGTTTTCAGATCAACGCATTGACTCATAATTAATGTGACTATAAATTTTAAAAAGAAACTGTTTAAAGACTATGAGTAAACAATAAATCCCAAATCAAAAATCAGACAAATCAAAAATCAAATATCCCAATTCCCAAATCAGACAAAATCCCTTCTCTCTATTCAATAATTTCTTTTTTTTCTATATTACATCCGAATTTTCTGAAAATAATACATTGCCTGAAAATTACAAACCGCTTCCCGGGAAATTTTATCTTCGCGATTCGATCACTGTTTCAAAAGAGCTTCTCGGGAAAATTATCGTCAGGAAAATTGGCAAAAAGATCTTAACCGCAAAAATTGTTGAGACGGAAGCTTACTTCGGAGATCATGATCCGGCCAGTCACGCCTATAATAAAATAACCGACAGGAATAAGATCATGTATGAAACAGGCGGGAAGGTTTATGTTTATTTCATTTATGGAAATTATTACTGTTTCAATATAGTAAGTGCGGGTAAAGGCACAGCCAATGCTACTCTGATAAGAGCAGTCGAGCCGGTTGACGGAATTGAGACAATGAAAAATTTCAGGGGAAATGTAAAAAACATTTTTGAACTGACCAACGGTCCGGCTAAGCTGTGCATTGCATTGAACATAGACAAAAATTTATACGGAGAAGATGTAACGAATGAAAACCATATTTACATTTCAAAACCAATTGTGAAGGAAGCTTTTGAAATAATTACAACCAAAAGGATCGGACTGAACGTTGGGGTTGATTTTCCGTACAGGTTTTTTGTAAAAGATAATCCGTTTGTTACAAAACATAAATTTAACAGACAAAATATTCTTGATTAAACTTAAAATCTTCTTTTGGTTTAACACCAGCCCGGCGGGGAGCTTATCCTGCAATTGCGTTCCCAAACGGAGTTTGGGAACGAGCAAGTGGGACTCGAAGTCTCAAAAGGAAAGAAAGTTTAAAAAAGTAATTCTTTGAGTCTATGAGACTTTTGTGGTAATAGCTGAACGTTTAATATAAAAAAAAATAATTAATTATAATAAAATGAAAATCAAATTCTGCGGAGCTGACCGGACAGTAACAGGCTCACAACACCTTCTTGAAGTTAACGGCAAGAAGATCCTTCTTGATTGCGGTTTGTACCAGGGAAAAAGGGAAGAAGCTTACGATGTAAACAGAACTTTTCTCTTCGACCCGAAAGAATTACACTGCGTGGTTTTATCCCATGCCCATATAGACCATTCGGGAAATCTTCCATCACTTTATGCAAAGGGTTTTAACGGAGATATCTACAGCACAACCGCAACACACGACCTTTGCTCCATTATGCTTCTCGACAGCGCACACATTCAGGAAAAGGATACTCAATACGTAAATAAGAAACGACTCAAAAAAAATCTTCCGCCTTTTCATCCCCTGTATAAAACGGAGGACGCTAAGAGAGTACTCGGAAATTTTAAGACAATGCCTTACAGAAAAAAGTTTTGTATTGACGGACTGAATGAATGCATCGAAGTGGAATTTTTCGATGCGGGACACATTCTCGGTTCGGCTATGATGGTTCTTGATATTAAAGAAAAAGGAAAAAAGACTAAGTTTGCTTTTTCCGGCGACATAGGAAGACCGGGTTTGCCCATATTAAAAGATCCGGAATTTATCGGAAATGTTGACTATATGATTTCCGAATCAACATACGGCGGACGGCTTCATGATAAATCAAATATGATGGATGACCAGCTCGCTACGGTTTTGAAAGAAGCAATTTCACGGGGCGGGAAAATAATTATTCCTGCTTTCAGCGTTGGACGAACTCAGGAAATTATCTATTCCCTTTCAAAACTTTTTGACCGGAACATAATCCCGCGGATACCTGTATTCATTGACAGTCCGCTATCTACAAAAGCCACGGATATTTTCAAGCTTCATCCGGAATGTTACGACGATGAATTTGCAAATATGATTTTAAACGGAAAAGAAATTTTTGAGCTTCCGAATTTACGTTACATTCAGGATGTTGAAGATTCAAAGAGCCTGAATTTTTTGCATGAATCCTGTATAATAATCTCAGCTTCAGGGATGGCTGAGTCGGGCCGCATACTTCATCACTTAAAAAATAATATAGAAGATCCGAACTCAACGATCCTGATCGTCGGATTTATGGCAGAGCATACCCTCGGAAGACGATTGATCGAATCGCGCAATGTTGAAAATGCAGTTGTCAGAATTTTCGGTGATGAGTATTATGTGCATTCAAAAGTTGTAGTACTGAATTCTTTTTCCGCACATGCCGACAGAGACGAATTGCTTGCATACTTCAATCAGTTTGACAGAAATCAGATGCAAAAAATATTTTTGGTTCACGGCGAAATAGACCAGCAGGAAGCATTCAAAAACGGTTTGCGGAGCCAGAATTTTAAAGACATTGAGATTCCGGTGAAAGGACAGGAGTTTGAGCTGTAGGTGTCTTGTTTAAAATCAAACCGTTCGACTAATTAATTTAGAATAAAACATATGAACATACTATCTGAAAAAAGTTTAATAGAGTGGATATCAAAAATAGAAGACGAGTCTATAATAGAAGATATTAAAATGCTTCGAGAAAATTCTGTCAATGGAAAAGATTGGGGGATGAACTTAGTGATGAGCAAAAAAGGTCTATTAAACGTGGAATAGAAGATGCTGAGGAAGGTCTTGTAGTTCCGTATGAACAGGTAAAAGAAAAAGTGAAGAAATGGCTTTCGAAATAGAATTTTCAGATGAAGATTTAAATCAAATAGAAAGGTTCGTAAGTGTGTTGTGTCAAAACAAATTTCTTTTTTTTACAAAATAACTGAAAAGAAAATAATTATACTTGCTATATTCGACACAAGACAATCACCTGACAAGCTTAAGCTTTAAAATGAAATTAACAGGTCAGCATAAGTAAATTAAAAAAACTTTCCAAATATCCTGCCGTATCATTCATTTACAATTACAAAAAATTTAATGACTCGCATCATCATCATCGGTAACGGCGGAACCGGCAAGTCCACTCTCGGAGAAAAGCTTGGCAAAATCCTGAATCTGAAGGTTACACATCTTGATAAGATGACTTATAAACCCGGCTGGATAAGAGTTGATGAGGGTGAGTTCAGAAAACAACTCTCTGAAATTATTTCCGAAAGAAACTGGATCGTGGAAGGCTGGTCTTACCATTCGACATTAAGAATGCGTCTGGAAGCTTCGACAATAATTATTTATTTAAAGTATTCAATATTCATATGTTACCGGAATGCACTTCTGCGGCATATAAAATATTTTTACAGGCAGAATCCTTACGACCCTCCCGACAGCCCAATCCTGAAAAAGACAAATAAAATGATAAAAGCTATGTGGAAAGTTTATAAAGAATATGAGCCGCAGCTTCAGGAGATGCTTAAAGAATTCGAGAGTGAGAAAAGGATACTGGTATTTGAAAACAGAAATGAACTGAACAGGTTTGTCAAAAAAATAGAGATAGTCAAGTTATGATTTTTTATATGAGTATGGTTTGATTTCATATTTAGATTTTGTAATTTATCCTTAAATACAATAGGCTAAAAACACTATGGAATACAAAACGATCAGGTTAGGCGATATTAAAGTCATTGGTATCGAAACCCGCACGAGTAATTCAAACGCTCAAATTGATATCCCGGAAATCTGGGGCAGGTTTTACTCGGAAAACATTAAAGAAAAAATTCCCAATAAAATCAGTGATGATGTTCTGTCACTTTATACTGAGTATGAATCCGATCACACGGGACCGTACACACTTGTTCTTTGCTGCAAAGTAAAAGACTTCAGTGAAATTCCGGAAGGTATGGTGTCAAAAACAATCCCCGCTTCTGACTATGCAGTATTCAATGCAAAAGGAAAGATACCCGAAAAATTAATCGAGACCTGGCAATATATATGGAGTTCGGATATACCGAGAACTTACACCGGTGATTTTGATTTGCATCCGGCTGTTGATAGTTCCTCCGAGCCGGAAACAGAAGTATATGTTGCAATCAAATCTTAATTTTATTTTAAAACAAATTTACTAATATTTCAATATGGAAAGTAAAGAACTCGAGAAGCAAAAATATCCCATCGGGCATTTCAGTCCTCCTGAAACCATTTCAGATGAAGACCTAGAAAATTACATATCCGATATTGAAAAGCTTCCGGAAAAACTCAGAAGCCTGCTTTCCGGTTTTACAGAGGAAAAGCTGAATACACCATATCGGTCAAAAGGATGGACAGTTAAACAAGTTGTTCACCATATTGCAGACAGCCACATGAATGCTTACATCAGATTCAAGCTTGCGCTTACCGAGGATATGCCGACAATAAAACCTTATTATGAAGATAAATGGGCAGAGCTACATGACTACCAGAATACTTCTATTGAAACTTCTCTTGATTTGATAGAAGCTCTTCACAGCCGATGGGTAAACTTACTGAAGTCAATGACCAAAAAAGATTTTGAGAAAAGCTTTTTCCATCCTGAACAAGGGAAAGAATTTTCTTTGGATGAATCGACGGGAATGTATTCCTGGCACGGCAGGCATCACTTTGCGCATATAGAAGAATTGAAGAAGCGAAAGGGTTGGTAAATTCTTGAGTCAGAACCTTCTGAAATCATCCGGTTCAGCATCCTCGTCAATTTCAATTTCTTCGGGATCTTTCCCATCGTCATAATCATCTTCATCGCTTTCTTCTTCCCATTCGTATTTCGGAGGCGGGTCACTCTTACGGAACAGGAATGCACACACTATTCCAACAATTGCTCCGAATAAATGTGATTCGAATGATATCTTCGGATCTGTCGGAAGCACACCCCAGACCATTCCACCGTAGAGAAAAACTATTAACAAAGATAATGCGATCGAACGTTTGTCTTTTCTGAACAGCCCGCTGAAAAAAAGGAAGCTAGCGAACCCGTATACCAGCCCGCTTGCGCCTATGTGATAGGATTGTCTTGCGAAAAGCCACACCAGCAATCCGTCGAAAATGTAAATTATCAGGAATACCTTCACAACTGAGCTTCTGTAAAAATACAACATTCCGAAAAGAAGGAGAAACAAAGTAATTGAATTAGAGACCAGGTGGGAGAAGCCTGCATGAATTAACGGTGCAGTCAGTATGCCAATCAGACCTGATATTTTTCTCGGCAGAATTCCGTACACGGACAGGTCTTTCTCCATTGCCCACTGAGTAAACTGAATGATCCATAACAGCAGTACAAAACATCCGCTGTAAAAAAAAGAAGACAGTACCGTATTTCTTTCTCTTTTTCTTTCATCGGCTTCATCTAATGACAATTGTTCCGGATCGAAATTCATATTAATATTTTTGTAAATATAATTACATTCTTTTGTTAAATTAACGGTATTATTCACGCACCTATTTTTTACATATGCTCTAAAGTTTTTTCAAACGGGTTAATTAAAATTATTTTTTTGTGAATTCAAAAGAATATAGCCTAAATTGAGACGTCGTCAAATTTTACGTTACAAAAAAATTTATTTTAACTATATTTGTAGAAAAGGAGAGTTTATGAAATTCATTTTAACTTTAGCCCTGTTTTTAATTTTCATACTTAATGCTTCATCCGAAATAGTGACCAAAGATGTCGAGTATAAGATCGGCGATCTAACGCTTCAGGGTTACATAGCATATGATAACAGCAATGATAACAGGAGACCCGGAATACTGATTGTTCATCAGTGGAAAGGTGTGACCGATTATGAAAGAATGAGGGCAAGACAATTAGCAGAGCTCGGTTATTTTGCGTTCGCCGCTGACATTTACGGTAAAGATGTAAGGCCTTCTTCAGCAAAGGATGCCGGTGCTGAAGCCGGAAAATATTATGCGGACAGAAATCTTTTCAGAGAAAGACTGAACGCGGGATTAAATGAACTGAAGATGCAGCCGCTGGTGGATGTGAATAAAATCGCTGCGATAGGATATTGTTTCGGAGGCGGAGGAGTTCTGGAACTTGCGCGCAGCGGTGCTGACATAAAAGGAGTTGTAAGCTTTCACGGTATTTTGAAATCTGCAAACCCTGATGATGCAAAAAAAATAAAGTGTAAAGTGCTTGTCGAAAACGGGATCATAGACCCGTATGTTCCGGAGGAAGATTTGGTTGCATTCAAGAAAGAAATGGAAGATGCAAATGCAGATTATATATTGCACGAGTACAGCGGTGCGGTTCACGGATTTACGATGGAAGGTTCGGGAAATGATATTTCAGCCGGAGTTGCATACAATGAAAATGCAGACAAGAGGTCATGGAAGGCAATGCAGATTTTTTTTGATGAGATATTCGCAAATTAGATAATTCAGGTCTTATTTTTTGTCCATATATTCTTTTATTTTTTTATCTTCCCAGTTTGATCCAAACAGGGCATTCTTTCCGAAGACCGTCAATGCCTGTATCACTATGCCTATTCCCCATCCAAATACAACCCACAGAAACCACAGGTGATCAGGTGAGGTGATCAAATTCAGTATTGCAAGGAAAATATTTATTACTACATACATGAAAAGATTCATATAGAATCCTTTCAGGGCTTTTACTTTTTTTCGGGCTTCTTCATATCCGGGATCTTCGTTCATATCAGGATTCTTTTTTCTTATAAAATATTTTTTACAAAAATAGCAATTAAAGTTTAGAATTTCACTACGCAATATTTCTTTATATAAATTAATTACTTGTTATGTCAAAAGAGAATTGTTTTATTTACAAACAATTATGATATCAGTAAAGAATCTTTCCAAGAGCTATTCTCCCGGGCTCAATGCTCTTGACGATATTTCATTTGAAATAGACAGAGGTGAGATCTGCGGCTATATCGGGACTAACGGCGCCGGAAAATCGACGACAGTAAAAATTCTTACAGGAGTATTGGAATTTGATAGAGGTGAAGTCAGTGTAAATGAAATTGATGTCCGTAAAAACCCTTTTGAAGTAAAAAAAATTGTCGGATATGTTCCCGAGACAGCAAATTTATTCAACTCACTTTCACCGGAGGAATATCTGGAATTCATCTCTGTGATCCGTGGCATTGACTCAGTAACAATGAAAAGAAGGGTCGGCAATTTCGCAGAGCTTTTCGCGTTCAAGGATCTGCTGAATGAATCTATCGGAAGTCTTTCGAAGGGTAACAGGCAAAAAGTCCTTATTACTTCAGCTTTGATGCACAATCCCGAAGTGATTTTTTTTGATGAACCGCTTAACGGTCTAGATGCAAATTCGATTTTTGTTTTTCAGGATCTTGTTGCTTATCTTATTTCAAAAAGAAAAACGATTTTATACTGTTCTCATCTTCTGAACACAATAGAAAAAGTTTCTTCTAAAATAATTCTTATCGATAAAGGGAAAATAGTGATTGATATGCGAACTGAAGACTTAAAACATTCAGCCGATTATACTGACCTTGAGAACCTCTTCAGAAATCTTAACCCCGAAGGAGATATTAAAAAGTATTCTTATGAGAGCTTGTTTGATTAAAGCATTACTGCTTAATTTAATATCACTTAAAATGATCATTGCACAAATTAATGTTCCCTTAATTGATTCGACGTACACCGGAAATTTTCTTCAGACAAATTTATATAATGACATAAACCTTCTTAATCTGAATTCAATAGCAAATTATACCAATACTTTCGACAGGATCGGTGTCTCTGTCGGGAATTATTATTTATCTAATGTTTCAAAGCTGAGTCAGAATTTTTTTTCAGACTACAATAATTTCAAATTTTTGCTTTTTTATGAATTAACGAACAATCTTGATGCCGGCGTTGGGTATCAGAATAAATTTTATACCGATGACAAAACCGTAGCTACAAATAAAAATAACAGCAATTATATTTTTGCAAATCTGGATTACAGTATTTATAATAATGTGGTTCTAAACTCCGAGCTTGGAGTGAAGGCAGAGGATCAGATCGGAGAATATAATACCGGCTTCAGCGGTATACTTACGGCGCAGGCTAACAATTATTCCATCAATGATTATCTAACCAACGGGAATCTCATATTATTTTATGAAAGTCTTTCACCGAAACAAAATCACAATTACGAGATAAGTGCAAACGTCTATAAAAGGTTTACTGACGAAGCAAACAATACAGGTCTGATACGATTTTACAACCAAAGGAATGATTTCTATCTCCCCGCCACATCAGGAGTAGTCAGCCAGTTCAATGTGAAAAATAACCTGGAGACCCGGAGTGAAGACTACATTTCACTGGGTGATAATCTTAACTATTCCTTAAACAATAATTTAACTCTTTCGCTCGGTGGGTTTTTTGTAAACAGAAACATAACAAGGGACTTCCTTTACAAAGCAACTTCTACAAATGTTCTGCTGGAAAATGTTTATGATACAAGAATACTGGAAAACAATCTTCAGATCGGAGCAGGATTAAATTACAACTGGAATGCCCTTGTTTCAAAAGTGAATCTCGTTTACAGCGAAAGATCCGAAAACCATACGCTGATCAATACCGCCGGACTGACCCCTTCACAGATTCTGGAAATTGAGAGAGCGGAGAAAAATAAGAACAATAACAGTGAAAGGACATCATTGCTCCTTGATGCAACTTATTTTTTATCAAATACAAATTCATTCCGGTTTACAGGCTCCGAATCTCTGCTCAGGTATGATACTGATTCCCAGCTTAACTTCGATGACAGGGATGAGAGAGAGACCATACTTTCTGCAGTTCATAATTACAATAATCTCCTCAACTTCAACGTGCAGACAAAATTTGAAATATTAATTTCAAAACTCACTTACATTTTTTCAGAAAGAAGCGCCAATAATTATACCAACAGGATCTATAAGCTTTCGTCACAGAGCTTTTTAACACCGGTCAGGAATATAACAACCAGTAATTATTTTCTAGTATTGGCAAATTATACTGCTTACGATTACGAAGATATTATTTCGGACGTTCAGAGTTTTTCATACAGACAGTTAAGCGCAAGGGATTCGACATCCTTTAGATTAACCGAAAAGTTAAATCTTGATTTCCTGGGCGAGCTGAAGTTATATGAACAGGGACAATATAATGACAATAATTTTTCCGTAAAACCAATTGCCTATTTTGTAGAGCAGCTTTACAATCCGGGTATATATTATTTGATTAATTATTTCATGCAGATAGGAATCGGGTATAATTATTTCCAGCAGGACCGTTACCAGTATGAAAACAGCGAGAAACATCTTGTCAATATCTACAAATCTTTAGGGCCTGTCGGTAAAATAAATTTATATTTTAATAGAAATTCAATTATTAATTTTACGGGAGGGATTGATTACATAAGTTATGAATTCCCTCCTCAAAAGAATTCTGCGATTAACCTACAAATGAATATTTTATGGAACATGTAACAAATCTTCATTTAACTATTTTCGTATCTAACCATAAATTTTATTAAATTGGAAAAATTATCCCTGGTACTGTTAAGCAAGCGAAGTGAGGTTCAAAAGTTCGAAGCTCTACTTGAAGAAGCAAACAAGAAGTTCAATATTGCTAAAGAAAAGTTTATAAACCTTCAGATTGCCTGCTCGGAAGCCTTGATAAATGCCATAGTTCACGGAAATAAGGAAAATGAAGACAAAAAAGTATACACAGATATTGAATTTGATGATATAGTAATGGCAGTAAGAATCAAGGATGAAGGAGAAGGGTTTGATATAAATTCTTTGCCTGATCCGACTTCGAATGAGAATATTTTAAAGGAAAGCGGCAGAGGAATTTTCATAATCAGGTCACTGGTAGATGAATTCGCATGCATCCCGTCTGAAAACGGAACTGAATTTATCCTGAAAGTTCATAAATAAAAAAAGATTCCATCTCTCAAAGAGATGGAATCTTTTCATTCAGATCACAAAAATCATTTCCCCATCAGTTTATCAAATACATCCATCACTTCCTTCACTGATTTCGCTGAATCATTTAATAATTTCATTTCATCCTTATTTAATTTCAGCTCGATAATTTTTTCGATCCCGTTCTTTCCCAAAACCACTGGAACTCCCAGATAAATATCTTTTAATCCGTATTCTCCCTGAAGCCATGCACATACGGGAAAGATCCTGTTCTGATTTCTTAAAATTGACTCAACCATCTGAGCCGCAGCAGCACCGGGTGCATACCAGGCTGAAGTTCCCATAAGAGCTACCAGCTCACCTCCGCCTTTCTTGGTTCTTTCGACAATTGCATTTAATTTTTCATCGTCTATTAATTCCGTAACGGGAATTCCGCTCACTGATGTATATCTCGGAAGCGGAACCATTGTATCGCCGTGTCCGCCAAGCAGCATGGCGCTTATGTCCTTCGGTGAACAGTCAATTGCATCAGCAAGAAATGCCCTGTATCTTGCGGTATCAAGTATTCCTGCCATTCCCATAACTTTTGTAGAAGGAAGCTTTGATGTAACATAAGCGCAGTAAGTCATCACATCAAGAGGATTGGATACAACGATCAGGATTGTATCAGGAGAATGTTTAATAATATTTTCTGTAACGGATTTTACTATCTCGAGCATTAGTGGAGATCAGATCATCCCTGCTCATACCAGGCTTTCGCGGAAGACCGGAAGTAATTACAACAACATCAGAGCCGGCAGTTCGTGAATAATCATTTGTTACGCCGGTTACACGGGTATCATAATTGTTTATTCCTGATGTCTGCCATATATCCAGAGCTTTCCCTTCGGCAATCCCTTCTTTTATATCAAGCAATACAACTTCTTTTACAAGCTCTTTGTGAGCAATTACATTTGCACAGGTTGCTCCGACATTCCCTGCGCCTACAACGGTTACTTTCATTTATATTATTTGATTTTAATTATTAAAATAAAAAGGTTATTTCAATTTCTCGAAATAACCAGTTGATTTAAAATCTCTGCTGCAAATCAAGCATTTTCAATCGGGAGAACGTTAAGAATCTTTCCTTCCCTTCTTTGTAACGAAATTTACGTTCCCGTCAATCATTGCAAATATTGTATAGTCTCTTCCGAGTCCCACATTCTTTCCGGGAAGGAATTTTGTTCCTCTCTGTCTTACTAGAATATTTCCGGCTTTAACGGTTTCACCGCCGAATTTTTTTACTCCGAGACGTTGTGAATTTGAGTCTCTTCCGTTTTTAGAGCTTCCAAAACCTTTTTTGTGTGCCATAAATAAAAAAATTAAAATTGAAAATTTAAAATTTAAAAATTATTATTAATGTATTACAATCATCTTTCGTCTCCCGTCTTACGTCTCGCGTCAAGCTATCGAATCAATCTGAACAGCAGTATATTTCTGCCTGTGTCCGTTTCTAACCTGATAACCTTTTCTTCTCTTTTTCTTGAATACAATTACCGTATCATCTTTTACATGATCCAGTACTGTTGCTTCTACTTTTTTGGAAAGTGTCGGTGCTCCGATCTCAAATGATTTATCGTCATTGGAAAACATCAGAACATTATCAAAAGTAACTTTGGCTCCTACATCTTCTTTCAGTCTTGGAACAAAAACTTTTTGATTTTCAGTAACTTTATATTGACATCCTTTGATATTAACTATTGCAAACATTTTGAAATTGATTAAATTTATTAAAACAGGATTTTTGGTGGAGCTAAGCGGGGTCGAACCGCTGACCTTCTGAATGCCATTCAGACGCTCTACCAAGCTGAGCTATAGCCCCTCATTAGCTTTTTTAGTTGGGTAAAATACAAATTATAGTCTGTAATTTCAAACCAATAGTCGAAAATATAACATGAAAAGACGGAGTAACTTTCAAGACAAAAGATTGCCATTAGTTCACTAATTGGCAGGAATTTAAGAAAATAATTGTGAAATAATAAGTGTGTGTAATTCGTGGCAGAAGTATTGTTCCGACGATCATTTTCTGCACCGGCTTCACTTTACCTTACACAAAATAATATTTATGCATAACTTTGCATAACATTTCAAACTGCTATGGACATAAAATATTTAAAAGGTGTCGGTGAAAAAAGAGCGGAAGCATTTTCAAAGATCGGGATCAATGCACTTAGATGATTTCCTCAATTTCATTCCAAGAGCTTACATAAACAGAATAAACATACGTGAAATTAAAAGTACATTCAGATGAAAATGTAATAGTAACCGGTGAAATCATAGATGTTGTCTTTCCGAGAAAAAGCAACCATCCCTTACAGGTAATTTTAAAAGACAATACAGGAGTTGTTGATATTCCGATATTCGGAACAAGTGAGTTTCGTTCAAAGCAGTTTCGTTTGAATGAAAGGTTTTTATTCTGGATAAAAGTGGATAAAGGAAATTTCAGCTCAGTTGAAAAAATCAGTTACAGAGATCACTTGAAGCTGAATCACTCCGATCAGTTTGAAAAAGATTATTTGAAATTTAAATTTTTCCCCTTGTATGAGCTCTCCGGAGAGCTCAAGAAAACCTGGATAAAGCCTTTGCTGCTTTCAAAGATCGTATTCAATGCGTTCATGACTTTATTAAAATCAAATCCGGATTATATTGAAGAAACACTTCCGGAATACATATTGAATGAATATAACCTTGTCAGCAGAAAGAACGCAGTCCATCGCATAAATTTCCCTGTTGAATTTTCTGATATCGAAATTGCACGCAAGCGTCTTTCTTTCGAAGAATTATTTTATCTCGAACTTATACTTGCTCTTAAAAAGAAATCCATTCAACAATGAAAAGAAAGGAATTACATTTGACAAAGACATCAAAGAGCTGACTGAAAAATTCAAAAGCATTCTTCCGTATGAATTAACCTCATCACAAAAGAAAGTCATCAATGAAATTTATCTTGATATGAGATCGGATAAATGCATGAACCGTCTTTTGCAGGGAGATGTCGGAAGCGGGAAAACCATAGTTGCTGTCTTCTCAATGCTGATCGCAATAGAGAACGGGTATCAGGCTGCTTTTATGTGTCCTACAGAATTGCTTGCCGAACAGCATTACAGGACAATATCCGAATTCGTTAAAGACGCTGAATGTGAAAGTAATATTACTTGTCGGCGGTCAGAAAAAAAAACTGACGAGATGAAATATTCAATGATATCAAGGAAGGTAAAGTCAAATATCATTATAGGAACTCATGCATTGATACAGGAAAAAGTTGAATTTAAAAATCTGGGATTTGCAGTTATTGACGAGCAGCATAAATTCGGTGTGATGCAGAGAGCCAGGTTGAAAGAAAAAGGATTCAACCCGGACGTTCTGGTGATGACTGCAACGCCGATACCCAGAACTCTCTCGATGACTTATTACGGCGATCTTGATGTCTCTGTAATAGATGAGATGCCGAAGAACAGGATTCCGGTAAAGACCGCATTAAGGATGGAGAATGACAAGCCGAAAGTTTATACTTTTGTTAAAGAAGAAATTAAAAAAGGAAGACAGGTTTACATTGTCTTTCCGTTGATAGATGAATCTGAGAAGCTGGATCTGAAATCTGCTGAAGAAAATTATAAATTTCTTAAAGAAAATATTTTCCCTGAATTAAATGTGGGTATGATTCACGGGAGAATGTTCTGGTATGAGAAAGATGAAGTAACGGAAGATTTCAGGAAAGGAAAAATAAATATACTTGTTTCGACAACGGTAATTGAAGTCGGCATTGATATTCCGAATGCAACGATCATGATCATTGAGGATGCACAAAGATTCGGCTTATCCCAGCTTCATCAGCTCAGAGGAAGAGTCGGACGCGGATGCAGATCAGTCTTACTGTATTTTAATTGCAAGAAATCTTGATGAAGAATCTATGAAGCGGCTGAATGTTTTATGCGAATACGACTGATGGATTTAAGATTGCCGAAACTGACATGGAGATAAGAGGTCCCGGTGAATTTTTCGGAATAAGACAATCGGGAATGCTGAATTTTTCCTGCACTGATCTGAACAGTGATAAAGATGTTCTCGAAATTGCAAGAAAGATTGCATTCAAAATCATAGATGAAGATCCACAGCTCAGAAAGCCGGAATACAAAATCATCCATAAGACTTTCATGAAGAATTATAAAGACTCATTGTATCTAATGGAAGTTGCATAAACTTCAAACAGGTTTTTATGTTTTCTCTTAAAAGTAAAAATTTTATTTTATTCAATGAAAGCAGATTAAGAATTTGAAAAGCAAGTCTTCGAAAATAGAAATAATAATACCTATACTTACAATTCTCTCCGACGGTGCCATGCAATATTAATTGCATTTCTTTATCATACTGGATAAGATTTTACTTTATTCCATTTCAAAAGATATTTCCGGTAACAAAAGGCATTCCTGATCTTAGCGGATACGTTGAATTTGCATTAATAGTAATTCCTGTATGGATATTATTTTCCAGTCAAGAAAAATGTACAGGTTAAAAAGATCATGTGTTTATACTTCGATGAATTATTTGTAATTATCAAATGTGTATCCATAGGAATAATATTTGCAATGAGCATTGTCTTTATATTGAAAGGAGATTTTCCTTATTCAAGACTGGTTTTCGCGCTGATCTGGGGATTCTCAATTATATTTATTACAGTTGGAAGATATTTGACGTTAAAGCTCGAAAAGAATCTTTATAACTGAAACATAGGTGTTAACAAGGTTGCAATACTCGGTACCAACGAAATGGCTAAAAAGATATATGATAAATTTACAGCAGATAAGTTTGCAGGATTTAATCGTGTTGCAGGATATTTTTCCTCTGATAAGATCGGAAAATTTTCTGCAGGAAGAATAATCTAGGTGATTATAAACTGATTCCGGCAACCATAAAAAAGTTCGGGATCGAGAAGATACTGATTTCACTTCCTTCGGACAAGCATGAAATTTTATATGACCTGTTCAGAATATGCGAAGGCATAAATGTTGAATTTATGTATGCACCTGATTTTGTTGATCTGATGACAAGCAGGCTGAGAATTGAGGAAGTTGACGGAATACCCTTCATGAAGCTGAAATCAGTTCCGATGAATGTATGGAACAGGTTTCTTAAAAGAGACATTTGATATCATAGTATCCTTAATAATGCTGATATCTGCTTTCCCCGCTGATAATATTGATCGTCCGAATACTTGTAAAATTAACTTCAAGAGGTCCATTATTTTATAAACAGGAAAGAGTAGGTCTTGACGGACAAAAATTTCATGATGCTGAAATTCCGCTCAATGAAAATCGATGCGGAAAAGGGTGGTCCACAGATGGCAATACAGTGATGATAACAGATATACTCCCATCGGAAGAATTCTCAGGAAATACAGCTAGACGAACTTCCGCAGTTTTTAAATGTCCTTCATGGGCAAATGAGCATTGTCGGACCGAGACCGGAAAGGGAATTTTTTATCAATACAATGAAGGAATCCATTCACCGCTATCTTGAAAGACACAGGGTAAAATGCGGGATCACCGGATGGGCTCAGGTAAACGGTGCGCAGAGGACGGATTCATCCATGCAGACACGGATCGACTATGATATTTATTACATTGAAAATTGGTCAATAGCTTTCGATATTAAAATTATTTTTAAAACAATTAAAGAAGTTTTCTTTTCCAAAGAAGCATTTTAGAAACAGATTCCGATTAAATGATAATCGCCGTAATTTATTTCATCCATGTTATATTCGCAGTATATGCTTTTTGTAAGTCTTATCAAAATGACGGCTGGCTGCAGGCGTTTCTGAATCTCGGCTTCATAATTACCTTGTTTGCAGTGTCATTTACCGTATGTGAGCTCATAGTCGGATTGTTTATTTCGGATTCGGGGTACAGCTTACCAATGCCTTCAAATCCCGCCATACTTTTTATGCTGAAAATTTCCGGTTTCTATGCACAGCAGGGAAACACCGTGACATTGACCCCGAAAGACAGCATTACACTGATATTCGTTTCAATGCTCGAATTGATTTTTTACAGATTCTATTTCAAAAAAATAGAGGTTACTAAAACAGCATAAAATTTTCTGAATACAATTTTTTAAATAAAATTTCTATAGTAAACACGATTACATTTTTTGATATTAAACTTACAGTATGAACAAGTCCTTTTATATGTCCCTTGCTCTGGTTGTTTCATTTCTTTTGTGTTCATTTTATTTCCTCAATAAAAATGACAGCTCATCGAGAGATATTGTCCTTCTGTTTATTACATATAACGGCTATGGAAATAATTTATACATAGACAATGTACTGACGGGCATTCAGCCGGCGGTTGACATAACCGCAACTTCAATTCTTAACATTCCATATGATACAACTTACTCGACGCGCCAATCCGGCGGAGATACCGTCGTACCGCTGGTGTCAATTGCAAATATCGGGAGAACGGATGTTTTGGATACGATCAATGTTGTTCTGGATATTTCCGGAGTATATTCCGATACAGTACAGGTGTTTTCTCTCGGCTCCGGACAAACTGCAGTTGTAAGCTTTGACACATTCTATTACAATATCGGAACAGGTTATTACTTCAACGCCATTGTGAACTACGCGGATTCCAATCTCACAAATAACAGATATAATCAATACTCCATAATTCTCCCGGGATATGAGAGAGAAGTTTTGTTTGAAGAATTCACTTCCAATTCAAGTCCATCCTGTGCAAATAATAACAGCTCACTGAATAATTTTATCAACTTTAATTTTTCTTCCATTACTCCGATAAAATATCATACCGGACTTTTGGGCCTGGATTCTTTCTATATTGAAAATCCGCAGCAGGCTGATGAGCGAAGCAATTATTATTATTTGTCGGGGGTCCCTACAACTTATGTTGACGGAAAATTAACTGCATCGATACCTTACGGAGACAGCTCCAATTTATACACACCTTACTACACAAGACTATCAAAAGGAACCCCGATCTCTATGAGTGTAACCGACCAAAGAACCGGAGGTAACTCTAATGTAGCAACGATTGATGTAAATATAATCTCTGCACTTCCTTCGGGAAATTACCGGCTGAGGATAAATGCAATCGAAAGATTCATACTTGCAGATTCTGTAGGTACAAACGGCGAAACGCAATTTTATGATGTCTTCCGGGAATTTTATCCGGACTCAAACGGGATTGCAATTTCGACTACACCGGGATCTCATCAATATCAATATACTTACACAATACAGCCCGGCTGGGTAGATTCGATGATCTATACTGCTGCATTTATTCAAAATGATAATACAAGAGAAGTCATGAATTCTGCTAAAGGCAGAAGTACACCATTTAGACATTTCAAACAGCCAACTAATATCTCGTCTGTAAAATCCGATTTACTCAATGTGAGTTATGATTACCGGAATCATCCCGGCAAAAAAGACGGTCCCATAGATTCCGTTCAGACAACATTAAACGTTGAATTATTCGAAGCATTCTTTCCGCCTTTAGGCTGGAAAATATTTAATCAGGACGGATACATTACTTTTGATAAATTCACGGGCGCTAACGGTATTACGATCACCGGAAATAATGCGGTCATAATGGATTTTTTTGATTATAACATTATCGGTCAACGCGATTCGATGTATTCAAAAACATATGCCGGTTTGCTGTCATCAGATACCGTTAGATTCGATTACTCATATGCACAATTCAATTCAACTTATATAGACAGTCTTATAGTTAAAATTTCATCAGACGGCGGGCTGACTTTCCCGGTGGAAATATTCCGGAAGGGCGGACTAGCCTTAGCTACCGCACCGCAGACAACGCTATTCTTTATTCCAAATAATTCTAATCAATGGAGAAGCTATAATTATCCTTTAAACGGAATTGTTTCTGTGGATAATAACTTTGGAGAAATTCCTGTACGGTTTGAATTAAAACAAAACTATCCTAACCCCTTCAATCCTAAAACAATAATAAGTTATCAGTTACCTGTCACTAATTTTGTTAAGCTGAAGGTCTATGACATTCTCGGAAAGGAAATCGTAACACTCGTCAATGAGAAACAAAGTCCCGGAAGCTATTCAGTTACATTTGACGGCAGCAATCTCTCAAGCGGTATTTATTTTTATCAGCTAACCACTGAAGGTTACACTGATACTAAGAGAATGGTTTTGATAAAGTAAAAAACTTATTTTCCTGTATACTAGAATGAAGAAATATGAAAGCTGTAATTCTAATTTGCTTAATATGTTTGGCCACCCAAAGTCTTCGCGCTGACTGGTTTCAGCAGAATAGCGGAACAAATAACTATCTCAATGATGTGAAGTTTATTAATTCAATGACAGGCTATGTTGGAGCTGACGGCGGATTTTTATTAAAGACAACTAACGGGGGAGATAACTGGAATCGAATTGTGCTTGGAGGTAATAACACTTTCATCTCATCAATTTTTTTCTTTGATGTTAATAATATTGTTTTTGGAGAATACACTAAATTCATATATAAAACCTCGGACGGCGGCGCTACCTTTGATTCTATTCAAGTTAATATTTACGGAATGACTTCAATATTTTTTCCTTCGGGAGATACAGGTTATGCAAACTCAAAATATATTGGAGCATTTAAAACAATTAACGGCGGTATAAACTGGGTTAATGTTTATCCCTCATCGAATCAATTACAAGGCGGAATATTTTTTATTGATAATCAAACGGGATTTGTTACGGGCGGCACGAATACTTTCACCATTCTAAAAACAACATACAGGAGGAAGTACATGGGAACTTCAGAGACCGGATTCTTCCTCTTATATCTTTGATATACAATTCATTAACAACAATACGGGGTATTGTGCCGGAATTCAGCAATTGCGGTTCCGGAGTTATATTATAAAACAACAGATCTTGGAAGTACATGGACCGGGCAGCAACTTCCTGCAGATGACATAACTTCAGTTTCATTTACAGATGAAAATACAGGTTACGCTCTAAGCTCCAATAAAATTTGCTAAAACTACTGACGGCGGGTTAAACTGGATTTTGAATAATAATCCGATATTGTCTCAGGGACTGAACAAACTTGATTTTGCAAATGCTGAAACCGGATATGCGGTTAGTGTTGACGGAAGAATACTTAAAACTACAGACGGAGGAACAGTTGGCATTAATCAAATAAGCAGTGAAGTGCCCACTAAATTTTCTCTTTACCAAAACTATCCCAATCCATTTAATCCGAGCACAAATATTAAATTTGATATACCTGTAGAACGGATTGCCAATCCGTTCTACAGACTCACTGTCTATGACGCATCGGGAAAGGAAGTCGAAACTCTCTTGAATAAACATCTGCAGCCGGGAAGCTATTCAGTTACTTTTGAGGCAGGCAATCTCTCAAGCGGTATTTATTTTTACCAGCTGACTACCGACGGATACACCGATACAAAGAGAATGGTTTTAATAAAGTAATTTTGCATTAATAAAATAATGTTTATAAAAAATCTTATCATAAAAACATCTTGTCTGTTGCTTGTAATAATGTTGAGCTCATGTAATGATGATGATCCCATTATAAACAATGTCATCACTCCGGATACTTCACCTATGTGGCCGCAGGTTGGATATAATGGTCGGCATACAAATAATCAGTATGCTTTGGATGTTCCGATCCCTTCAGTTGATATGGGAATTGTTGATTGGATTTATACAATCACAACCGGATCAGCTTCTTATGATGGAAACGAAGCGAGCATAGATTCACATGGAAATATCTATCACCTTTCAACCTGTTATCTCGTGAATAACTCAATTATTAAATTCAGACCCGACGGCACTATCATCTGGCAAAGGGATACTCTTTATGCTGACGGTAACTTTGGCATAGCATTATCCAATGATGAAAGCAGAATCTATTATTCCGATAACCGGAAATTTACCTGCAGGGATTCTGCAGGGAATTTCTTATGGACTTTACAGAATTCCTCATTTGGCTCAATACCTGTTGTCGATAAGGAAGGAACAGTTTATACGGAAATAAATTATAAATTTTCGGCGATTACTCCGGAAGGAATTATAAAATGGCAGGATAATTCCAATGCAGGACATTGCTGGCCTTCATTAGACCGGGAAGGAAATATTTACCTGCAGACAAACAATTCAGCACAGATTCAAATCAGAAAATTTAATAAGGATGGCAATATTCTCTGGAGTTATGTTGCTGACTCGGACAATCTTTTTTACTATTCAATTGTAATTGACGGATACAATAATTTATATTTCAGATCTAACTATGGTTTGACTTCATTAAATAAAAACGGAGGGGTACGTTGGATAAGAGATTCATTATTTTATTCGTGCATTCCCGCAATTACTAAAAGTAATACAATTATTGCCGATTCAGTAAATTACCTGATTGCGCTTGATACTTCCGGAAACTCAATCTGGAAAACTTACATCGCCGATTTTTATCACCCGGAACCGTATTTTACTCTCGATGATGATGACAATATTTATTTCAAGTATTATGATAACAATGCTGCTGCAATTTGTTCTGTCAGCAACTCCGGAGTCATAAGATGGAAATTGGCTCAGCCTGTTCCAGGAGCGATTTTACCGGGTCAGGCATTGTCACCCGAAAAAATGTTGTTCAGTACTCCGAAAAGACCGATAGTTGTTTATACAATAAAGTAAGGTTTATAAAGACAATTATGAAAAATCTTATAGTTAAAATAGTTTGGCTGAGTCTTGTGATGTTGATAAGCTCATGCAGTGATGATGATCCTGTAATTAATAATATTATCACGCCGGATACTTCACCGATGTGGCCGCAGGTCGGTTACAATGGGCGGCATACAAATAATCCCTCTGCTTTGAACGTTTTTATTCCATCGGTAGATGAAGGAATGGTTAATTGGATTTACACATTTGCTCCGGGACCGGGATGTCATGACGGCTCTGAAGCAAGTATTGATTCTCGCGGAAATATTTATCATCTCTCAACTTGTGTTCAGAATAATTTTTTGACTAAGTTCAGCTCCGACGGAACAATTATCTGGCAAAGAGACACGCTTAATATCGACGGTTACTTTGGAATAGCTTTATCAAAAGATGAAAGCAGAATTTATTATTCTGATTTTGATAAATTTTCCTGCAGGGATTCTTCGGGAAACCTGCTTTGGATTATATCCAATCATACTTATAGTATAGTGCCCGTCATTGATAATGAAGGGACAATTTATACGCAAATAAATTTTAAATTTTCAGCTGTTTCTCCGGACGGAGTAGTTAAATGGCAGGATAATGCTCATGTAGAACATTGCTGGCCTTCACTGGACAGAGACGGGAATATTTACTTGCAGACAAACAATTCAGGACAAATTCAAATCAGAAAATTTAATAAGGATGGAAATGTACTCTGGAGTTATGTTGCTGACTCGGATAATCTTTATTATTATTCAATTGTGATCGACGGATATAACAATTTATATTTCCGATCTAATTATGGTCTGACTTCATTAAATAAGAACGGAGAAGTGCGTTGGATAAGAGATTCATTATTTTATTCCTGCATTTCCGCAATCAGTAAAAGCAATATAATTTTTGCCGATTCAGTAAACTACTTGATTGCGCTTGATACTCTCGGAAACTCAATCTGGAAAACTTATATCGGGGATTATTATCATCCCGAACCGTATTTAACTCTCGATGATGATGATAATATTTATTTCAAGTATTCTGATAATTTTACTCCGGCAATATGCTCTGTCAGTAAGTCGGGAGTCATAAGATGGAAATTACTTCAGCCCGCTCCCGGTTTGATTTTACCCGGTCAGGCATTATCACCTTTAAAAATGCTGTTCAGTACTCCGAAGCGACCGGGAACTGTTTATACAATAAAATAAAACTTCATTAAACTATTTTATTAAAAACTTAGTCTAAAAGTGAAAACACAAATTATTCCGGAATGAAACCTGCTTCTTCACTATTTTCAAAAATTCTTTTTCTTTCTTTAGCAATCCTTCAAATTTGTTTTTATAAATATTCCTTTACACAAACTAAGACTCCTGTCTATCTTACATTTGTAACTCATAATGAAGAGTCCGAGCCTTACAATACAAATTTCACTTACTATCTCCTCAGAAGAAATGCAGTCGTTCAGCTTGCGAATACAGTAGCTGCGCGCGGTGTGAAATGGGACTTTCAGTCAGACTGGAGATTTCTTGTTGCTGTCAAACAGTTTGATACCGGAAGTGTCGTCTCAAATACAAACGGAAAAAATCTGATCAAATGGCTTGTTGAAGATAAGGGAATTCAGTGCGACCCGCACGCTCATGAGAATGCATACAACTATGCTGACATTGCTTACCTTCACGAACAGCTTGGTATTACTTCGACAAAAGTTGTCGGGGGATTTTTATATAACCAGATCGTTAACGGCAACAACTGGGAAAATCTTGAGACGGGAATTTTCGGAAGAGTCTATACAAACTATTTCTGGAAACCTGATATTCTCTGGGGCGGAGGAACACCGGGCCATGTCAATGACCCGCAAAACTACGGTGCATGGAAACCGCAGAGCATGGCAAACTATTTCTTTCATGATTCCACTAAACACCTAACTCTCATCGGAAACGGGTGCGGCAATAAAATATTTGATACGTCTGATGTCAATACCTCCATACAGACAGTTAAGAATATAGTGAATGCAGTATCATATGGAGTTCTACCCGATACAGGTTTTTATACAGCAAATGTTTTTATGTCGATCGGACAGCTTAATGTTTCACAGATAAATAAAATGACACAGTTTATTGATTCTATGGACTCGCTCGTTGCAGAGGGAAAGATCCAATGGAAAAACATAAATGAAATTTACGGGATATGGAATACATCTTACGGAAAGAAACCATTCTGGACAGACTGCTCACAGGTTCCGGAAACTTACGGCTACTATGATATCTCTGTCATCCCGGAAGGTTTTTATGATGCGAATAATAATTCACTGAATATCAAAGATACTGTCACGGTTTATTTAAGAAATACTTTTCCGCCTTATGCAAAGAGAGACTCGGCAACATCAATCATAGATTCACTGACTTTCACAGGAAATTTTGTTTTCAGGAATGCATCAGCCGGAACATATTATATTTCAACCAGACACAGAAACAGCATCGAGACCTGGAGCAAAGCAGGCGGAGAACCACTTGTAAACGGTTCGGTAATGAGCTATGATTTTACTACATCACAGTCACAGGCTTATGGAAATAATCTCGTGCTCAAAGGAAACAGATATTGTATTTTCAGCGGAGATGTAACACAGGACGGAGTGATTGATGCTGCAGATATCGGACTGATTGATGATGACGCCTTTAACTTCAGAACAGGTTATCTTACCACCGATTTAACCGGAAACAACTTTACTGATGCCGAAGATATTTCAATCGCCGATAATAATGCTTTCAACTTTGTCATAAAAATTTCTCCTAAACTATTATAATATTTACTTTAATTCATCTGCTTTTCTGAGAAGCCAGAGCTTAACTCCAAATGAATTGGTTTTCATAGTGTTAATCTGATCTTCTAATTTTTTTAGCTCATAAGTACTTGACCCGCCGTCAAGTTTTATTTTTATCAGAGATGAGAGGTATTTTAAAAATAAGAAATGTGTGGATTTATGCTCTTCAATTATCTTATCGTCATTATGCAGATAGTGTCTGTATGCATCAATGAAAGCTATCGCCTGCTCGTACATTTCCTCTTCATAATATATTTTTAGTGTAAGTGTCTTTACAAAGGTCTTTAGTATGAACCACTGAAAATTTGTCTTTGCAAAACACTCCAGCGCTTTAGTGAAATTCTTTTTTGTGTAATGCATATATCCCGTGCAACAGTATTCAGTATTATTTCTGTCTTTTTCCGGAATGCTCGGCAGATACTCGCGAAGAAATCTGTTTGCCCAGTCATATTGTTTTACGGCGCACGCCGCTTTATATATATTGATCAGGTTTGGATAAATAATATTTTCCTTCGTAAATATTTTTCTGTCAATCATCTCCTTTACTAATTCGAATTCCTCGGTTCTGAAGCTTTCATCCCCCGTCTTGTTAATGATACTTGCGGTGAAGTCGTGCATGAATAATAAGACATTATGAAGGTCCTCCGTTGAAATCCTGTCGGCATATTTATCTTTTGTCTCTTTAAGTTTCAGGAAATATTCCTTTCCCTGGTTAAGCTCGAGCATCATTATTCCTTTGTAGATCATGTATGCAGGATTTTCCGGAAAATCCTTCCCCTTAACATAGTTGCTGAAATTCTCAAACATCTCCATGTTGAATTCGACCTTGTTTTGCTTTATCAAATGATGCATGTACATATAAAGTTTGAGAAGGGATACAGTGGAGTAATTCAAAAAATTATCAAACTGCTGTTGAATTATTTGCGGATGGTCCCCGGGTTTTTTGGAAATATTGTAATTCAAGCTCTCTGTGTAAAATTTATACAGCTGGTTGAAATAATTTTCATCTCTTATTTTTAGTCCATCGAGTTCATTCTTGTAATGTTTTTCCACCAGTTCATAAATATCTCCGAGCCCGCGCTCTGAAAGTTCTTTCAGCAGATAATGCTTTGTGAATTTTTTGTCCGATTCAATTCCGAGATGATATAAAAAGGATTCCGAGAGCTTGTAAAGATCTGAAACTACATTGTTGATCTTAAAATAATTATATTTCTCATCCGGGAAGACCTTTTCGAAAATCTTCTCAACAGACAAATTCTTGTTTGAGAATTCCGGGTAGTACTTTGACAATACATCATAAAGCTTCCTTACATTTTCATTCTTGTTAAAAAAAGGCGAGTAGACGTATTCACCGAATTTTTTGAATTCCTTTCTGTTCAGTGATTTTAAAACTTCTATAATTTTATAATTCCGCATTGATTAGCACCAGGAAGATTAGAAAAATACCAACCGTCATGAGATAACTGTGTCAGCTTCCTCTGTATGTTGTGTATCCGAACGGATTTAACAGAAGAGGTATATGATAATGTTCCCCGTTGCTTATTTCGAATACGATTTCTGCGTAAGGATAAATAGTCAGCTCATTTTTTTCTTTAAAGTACTGACCCGTTTCGAATGACAATTTGTAAATTCCTTTTTCCGGCTTTTCACTTTTACCCATCAAGTCCGTGACTCGTCCGTCTTTATCCGTAACTCCATTCCCGATTTCCTTCCATGCCTGATTCGTAAAACAAGAGAGTCTTACCGGTATTCCTGAAGCAGGCTTGCCTTTGGAAGTATCGAGAACGTGTGTTGTTATGCTGCTCATAATAATTTCTCCATTCTTAATTTTGTAATTTTATTTTGTTCTGCCATTGCATTTTTTATTTCCGATTGAGAATCATTTTTTATTCTTTTTTTTATAACTGCAAGCATCTCATCAGCTGACTTTCCCGTCGCGCAAACAATAAATATATAGCCGAATTTTTTTTCATACTCTTGATTGCATTTTACAAGCTCTTTGATTACCGCCGGCGCCGCATCGTCCATCCCGGACTGCTCTTTTTGGGCAAAATGTTTTGTATCCGTATGTTTTTCTTTCAGTGAATTCAAATCTCCGATTTTAGGATGATGTGAAAAAGCTTCAAGCCAGTCGGTTTCATCTAACGAATGCCAGACTTCCTCTGCTTTCTTTAACATTTCATCATTTGATTTAAAAGGCATCGAGCCCAACATCCCTTCAACCCATTTCCCCGCGCCACAGCACTGCGACAAAACTTCTCTCGCTTCATCAATGCCAAGCTCATTGATCATTAAAGAATGCTTTTCTATCATTTATAGTAAATAGCAAATAGTAAATAGTAAATAGTAAATAGTAAATAGTAAATAGTAAATAGTAAATAGTAAATTGAGACTTCTGAAAACTCCTTATTGTCATTCCTGAATGCTTTTGTCGTGAATCCCTACAGCAAAACCAACATAACAATGGATTCCCGCCAGAAGCGCATAATCAATTCTCAATACCTAATACTTAATACTTAATACCTAATACCTAATACCAAAAAGCCTCAGCCTGCTCACTCCCCCGTCGGGAAAAATATTTAACCTCACATGTGTTACCGGTCCGGTCTTTTTAATTTCCTTTTCAAAAGTATTTTCAAAATCTCCCTTTAGCTTTACTTCCGGCAGAATCTCTTTCCATTTGATGTTAGTATCTGTAATGGAATCATCACTTGCATCAGGTCGATGGATTCCTTCAATCGAACATCTGTCCGGATAATTTCCTTTGAAAAAATTTGTGTCAACAATGATCTTCTTTATCTCACCCTCTGCCGCCAGTTTCAGGATTACCCAGTCATGTCCGGGAATTCTCTTTCGTTTTGTTTCCCATCCGTCACCCATGTTACTGCTTCTTCCCGGAGAAATGAGATTATCTTTTGAACCAAAGAACATGTCATTACATACAAGCACCTTCCCGCCGTTAAGCAATGCTGCAAGATCGATCGTCTCTTTTGAATTTGATTTTTTCCACTTCCTGATAACTTCCCCGTAAACTCTGAATCTTGCAACGCCCCCGTCCGGAAATATATTCAGCTTTACGTGTGTCCAGATATTTTTATTGTCAATGGGAAATAAATTTTGTGAACCGGGATTCAATGGTGACTTGGGAAGAATCTCGGTCCATTTGATTTTATGCGATAAATATTTTTCAGTATCGGCTGTTTCTGTTTTTATGCTGCATGCCTCCACTGATGTATAAGGGGGATGATTGCCGAGAAAATGATTTGTGTCTACATCAACTCCTTTAATTATTCCTTCAGCACCCAGCTTTACAATACACCAGTCAAATCCCGGAACTCGCTTTCTTCTCGACTCCCAGCCGTCCATCCATTTGCCATTTTCCGTAAATTTATCCGGAATGAAAATCCCTCTGCCTTCTTTCAGAAGATTCTCTTTCCCGGCAAAGAATTCATCGCTCGCTATCAATGCTTTACCACCGTTCCTTTCCGAAGCTAAGTCTATAAAGCTTGCAAATGCAGATGCCCTAATATTTTGTTCCATTTTTTTATAAAGTAGATTTTTTAATTATCTTACCAGTTGGCTCTGAAAGAATTTTCCCGTTTTCGAAAATCTTCTTTCCCCGCAGATATGTTGCTTCCACAACTCCGTAAAGTTCTCTGCCTGAATACGGTGTCAGCTTATGTTTGTGATACAAATTATTTTCATCAACAATAAATTTTTTATCCAAATCAAATACTACTAAATCTGCATCAAACCCTTTTTCTATTTTCCCTTTTTTATTTTCCAATCCGATAAATGAAGACGGAGCAGCGCTCATCAACTTCGAAACATCAGAAATTGTGAATCCCCTTTTGCGAGTTTCGGTCCATATTATTGGAAGCCCGAGTTGAAGGCTTGATATCCCTCCCCATGCTTTTTCAAAGTTTCCTTCATCTAGACATTTCAACTCCGGGTCACAGGGTGAATGGTCACTCACAATAAAATCTATTACTCCTTCTTTTATTGCCTCCCATAGTTTCTCCCTGTTTTCATTTTCCCTTATCGGCGGTGTGCATTTGAATCGTGTATCATAGTCGTAAGATTCGATAATTTCTTCAGCCGAAAAAGATAAATAATGCGGGCAGGTTTCAACTGTAATTTTCAAGCCGTCTGATTTCGCTTTTCTTATCATTTCAATTGCATCAGATGAAGAAAGGTGAACAATATGCACCGGGTAATCATATTCTTTACAAAGTTTTATCAGCAGCTCTATTGCATTGTTTTCCCATTCCTTTGGCCGTCCCGATAAAAATGATTTGAAAGAACACTTATCATAATTCTCAATTTGTGATGAGTCAGTTTGCAATTCCGAATGGACAAGCAAGGGAATCTTTTCTAATTGTTTATCTGTAAGGGCTTGTAACGCATTCCTCAAATCTTCTGCATTCACATTTGGAAAATCATCAATACCCGAATGAATCAAAAATGCTTTTAAACCCATTACTCCGTTTTTAATCAAACCGTCAAGTTCGTCAATGTTATCCGGTACTACTCCTCCGTAAAATCCGCAGTCAACATATAATTTATTTTTTGCTGCTTTAATTTTTTTATTCAGCGACTCAACTGTCGTAGTTACCGGCGAACTGTTCAGCGGCATATCGACGAGCATTGTAATTCCTCCGGCTGCCGCAGACTTAGTCGCAGTCTCAAAACCTTCCCATTCTTCTCTTCCAGGCTCATTGATATGAACATGAGTATCAATTAGCCCGGGCATTATTACTAGATCTCCGTAATCTGTGATTTCAAAATCCGGTGAACTGTTGTAATTTAAAATATCCTTTATTATTCCATCTTCAATCAGAACAACAGCTTCCTTAATACCGGAAGATGTCAATACATTTTTACTCTTTAAAGCAAACTTCATAAACAAAAATAATTTCTAATATTACGAATAACAAACCAATTGAAATTTATTAACGGAAATCATTTACAATATAATAAGTCTTCATCTTCTGTTATATTTGTCAAAAATAAATTTTTATGCCTGCCATAATTTCACAAAACAACTACGGGAAATCCAATGTCCGCGTATTGAAAGTAAAACGTGATTCACAAATTCATGAAATTAAAGAGTTTACGGTAAACATTCAGCTCGAAGGAGATTTTGAAGCAGTTCATACTAAGGGCGACAACAGAAAAGTGCTGCCCACTGATACAATGAAGAATACGGTTTACGCACTTGCCAAAGACCATCCGGTAAATTCAATTGAAGAATTCGGTTTATATCTTTCAAAATATTTTCTTGACAATAATCCCCAGGTTTCTAATGTAAAAATTGAGATCGAAGAAAAGCGATGGAAAAGGATTTCAATCGGAGACAAGAATTCAAAAAACAAATCTCCCCACAATCATTCTTTTATCAGCGGAGGCAACGAGAAAAAAACTGCTTCGATAACTCTGTCAAAGAGCAATTCACGGATAAGCTCAGGAATTAAGGATCTACTGGTCCTTAAGACATCTGATTCAGGATTTGAAAATTTCATCAAAGATAAATTCACTGTATTAAAAGAGACCGGCGACAGGGTTTTTTCAACAAGTGTGAAAGCAGACTGGAGATATGCAAATCAGGAAATAAATTACCTAACTGTCAGCGAAGAGGTTCGAAAGATCATTGTGGAAACATTTGCAAATCATCATAGCCTGTCGGTCCAGCAGACGCTTTATGAAATAGGAAAAAATATAATTGAAAACATAAAAGATGTTAACGAAATTTATTTATCTATGCCAAATAAGCATTATCTGTTATTTAATCTGGATCAATTCGGGATGGAAAACAATAATGAGATATTCATTCCGACCGATGAGCCGTTCGGACTAATTGAAGCAACAATAAAAAGAGGAAAGTAACTTAATGTTTGAAATCTTTTTGAATTTTAAAAAGATGCAGTACATAAGGGAACAATGAATCGAAATATTGTTTAACTGCGTTTGATGACCCGGGGAAAGTTAGTATTAAAGTTTTTCCTATAAATCCTGCGACACCTCTCGAAAGCATTGCATATGGAGTTCTCTTCTGTCCGAATGCCCGCGCAGCTTCCATCACGCCGGAAATTTCTCTCTCGAGCAAAGGCTCAACTGTATCTGGAGTGACGTCTCTCACCGAAAGCCCTGTTCCGCCGGTTGTTATGATCAAATTTATTTTTTTTCTGCAAAGCTCCATTACCTTTTCCTTAATTGTTTCTGCTTTATCCGGGATAACTGTAAAATGTTTGGTATTTATATTCATTGACTCCAACTTCTCTTTGATCAATTTTCCCGACTTGTCTTCTGCTTTCTTACTGTATGCCGAATCTGAAATTACTATCACTGATGCATTCAAATTAATATTATCATAGTAAGATTTGTTTTCGGATTTTCCGCCTGACTTTTCAAGCAGTCTTATATTTGTTATTTCAATATCCTTATCAATAGGTTTCAACATATCATAAGCGGTCAGCGCGGCAACAGAGGCTCCGTGAAGTGCTTCCATCTCGCATCCGGTCTTGTAAATTGTTTTCACTGTGACGTTAACTTCTATAATATTCTTACTTTTGATTTTGAAATCAATGTCTGCGAACTCGACAGGCAATGGATGACAATGAGGTAAAGCATTACTTGTGTTCTTGATTGCAAACAGTCCGGCAACTTTCGCTGATTCAAAAACATTTCCTTTCGGGACTCTATCGTTCTTAATTGCCCGAATGCTTTTTTCGCTGACTTTCAGGATCGATTGGGCTGTCGCTGTTCGGAGAGTGTCAATTTTGTTTGTAATGTCTATCATTTGGTATTAAAGTATTGGGTATTTGGTATTAGGTATTAAATATTCTAATGATCAAATCCTCAATCATCAAAATCTGCTTCGTTCCCAAGCTCCCCGCCTGCGTCGGGCAGGTGTTTGGGACGCAATTGAAAAAACGAAACTCTGTTTCGTCTAACATAAAATTAATTCAAGTATACTTCCTTCTTCCATACCGGCACATCTTTTTTTATCAGGTCAACAGCCTCTTTCACGGCTTCAAATATCTCATTACGGTGAGAAGCTGAACCGAAAACAAAAAAAGATATTTCGCCCACATTGATTTCACCCACGCTGTGAAAAACGTGAAGACACTTTAAATCGTACTTACTTAAAATCAACTCACGGATCTTACTTATTTCTTTCTCTGCCATTTCCTGATAAGCTGTATAGATAATCTTTGTTACTTTTTTGCCATTTTGTTCATCATCTCTTACCTGTCCGAGAAAAATGGAATGCGCACCACAGCCTGTTTTATCCTGATGTTTTGATACCTCCCGTGAAATAAATTCCGGTGTTATATTGCCTTCGATAAAATATTTATTCAAAATCATGTTAAGGAAAGTTTCTCCTTCAGCATATATGCCCGCTCGGCTTCAACCTGATTTCTCTGAACTTTGATTTTTCTGAATTCCATATTCAGGGAATTAATAAAAAGAATTTCCCCTGAAAGTAATTTCCCCGAGCCGGTAATAAGCTTGGTGGCTTCTGTTGCCATTATTGTTCCAACTATTCCAGCCAAACTTCCGATTACTCCGCTGTCTTCGCAATTCGCAATTGATTTTGAACCCGGAACTTCAGGGTAAATACATCTGTATGTCGGTCCGTTATTATAATTTAATAATGCGATCTGTCCTTCAAACTTATTAATTGAACCCATCACGAACGGCTTCGACAGAATTATGCAAACATCATTAATTAAATATCTTGATTTGAAATTATCCGTCGCATCCATAACAACATCATAATCTTTAACTATTTCAAATCCGTTTCTTGAATTGAACATATTTTCATAAACTTCAAAGCTCGTATCGGAATTTAACTTCTTTAGCTTTTCAACTGCGGCATCTGTCTTCTGCATACCGGCTTGAGATTCATCAAACAAAACCTGTCTGTGTAAATTATTTTTCTCAACCTTGTCATAATCTACAATACCTATTGTTCCGATACCTGCCGCCGTCATATATAATAAAGCGGGGCATCCGAGACCGCCTGCTCCGATTACCAGGACTTTCGAATCAAATAGTTTTTGCTGACCGCTTTCGCCTATCTCCGGTAAAATAATCTGCCGGGTATATTTTTTAAATTTAGGAATCATTTATAAACTATTGTTGGAATAAATTGTAATTATTATTTTAAATTTGATATTCATAAAAAAAATAACCCAGTCAGTTTTTAATGCCGGGTCAAATGTAATGTTGTAATTTAGTCAACACTATTCATCTGCAATATGCTTTTGTATATATGCGTCTGCCGACCAAGGTCCCGAGCCGTATATCAAAAAGAATACCAGCAATGTCAAAACTAAAACTGAAAAAGGTAAATCCGAATTTATTGCAAAGAAACCGTTGGAGAGATTTACGAAAACAATTGCTCCGATTAATATCGGTATCTGAAACAATACTGCAATACGCGTCAGCAATCCGATTGTAATTAGGATCCCTCCCATCAGATGCGCAATAATTACATAATGAGCAATTGCAATGGAAAGAAATTCTACTGTGCTGTTCTGGAGCATCTGGACAATCACTTCCGTATTGCCGAGAAATGAGATACCCTTTGCGATTAAAACAAGACCGAGAAATATCCTTACTACATCTATCCATTTAGGATGATGCGCATCAGCCCAATGTTCTATGTTTGATACTACTTTCATAATACCTCCCTGTATTTAATGTTGGTTTTTTATTTTGGAGTTTAATGTTACTGTATGAAATTGGTATGAGAATCTGAACGTCGGGATTATCAATAAACCGGTATGTGAGAAGTTTCAAAGACATCTTTTCAAAACTCCTTTAAATAAGATTTATTACAAGATAAATAAAATAATTTTAAATAATCATATCTTTTTAAAACTAATGAAAAACCTCTTAAAGCTTTTGCCAAACACTTCAGTTTAAAAATAAAACGAACTTCCGAAGCCAAGTGAAAGATCAAATATATCCGACTCGTTGTCTTCAGTTACAAAAGTATTTCTGACTTTGGTATATGCATGAACGGCAACGTGATCACTTGCTGCAAGCAGCAAGCCGAATGATAGCTGGGGAAAGTATCCCGTCTTGTCGAAATCAGTGAAGTATCCTCCTCCCACAGAAAGCATGAATGCAGCAATGTCTCCGGCTGACAGAGGTATATCATAATTGTATGAGAATCTTAGCTGGTTAATTTTTGTCTCCCTGAATATAAGCGAATACTCAGCTGCCACTCTGCCGTAAGGAAAGCGTCCGACCGAAAATTCCTTTGTTACTCCTGCATATACTTTTTCATTTTCCACAAGTAACATCGGATTTATCGGCAGAAAAAATATTAATGTCTTTAAAAAAAAGTCAGAAGAACTTGTTTGAGAAGGATTGTTTGAGTTACTCAATTCATAGCCGGTCTTAAATGTCTGGGCATTTGTACAATTAAATGAGAATAATATTGCTAAGAAAAAAATCGGCTTCTTCAATTGAACTAATTTATTTTAAGAGAATCATACTTTTTGTATCGGAAAATTTTCCGGACTCAATTCTGTAAAAATACATACCGCTTGACAAATTACCGGCATTGAATTCCACTTCGTAACTTCCCGCCTCTAACTCTTCATTTAAAAGCGTCGAAACTTCTTTTCCCAAAGCATCATAAACGCCAAGTCTGACCTTTGACATCTGACCTCTGACAGCAGCCGGGATACTAAACCTGATCTTCGTAACCGGATTAAACGGGTTCGGATAATTCTGTTCCAGTTCAAAATTTACAGGTAATTCGACAGTTGGTCTACCGGTAAGAAGTAACTGCGATAACGGTCTGCTCCAGATTCCGGACAAATAGGTTCCGGCATAAAGATTTGTACCTGACACAGCTAATGAAACTATATCAGTATTAGTTAAACCATCATTAATACTGTTCCAGGTTACTCCATAGTTTGTAGTGAGATAAACTCCCACGAAGAATGCTCCTGCAAAAATATTTGTACCTGATACAACAAGTCCATCGATAACTGAATTCTCTAAGCCGATGAAAGTCCATCCTGATCCGTTATTTGTAGAAAGGTAGATCCCGGCATCAGTTCCCGCAACGAGAATTGTATCTGAGATTTCAAGTGATGTTACATAGGAAGTTGTCAATCCAATCGAAGTCCAGACTGCACCGTTATTTGTTGAAAGATAGACACCGCTGGAAGTGCCTGCATACAAATTATTACCCGAGAGAGCAAACGAAAAAACAGCTGAATTCATTAAACCGGAATTTACTGAAGTCCAGCTTGAACCGTTGTTAGTAGAAAGGAATATCCCGCCTTGTGTTCCAGCAAAAATATTTGTGCCTGAAACTGAAAGCGCGTTAACAATGCTGTTAGTCAGACCGATATTCACAGAAGTCCAGCTTGTTCCGTCATTGGTAGAAAGAAAAACTCCGCCGCCGTATGTTCCGGCATAAACGCTGTTAGATAAAACAGCCAGCGCCATTACGTATGTATTTGTCAAACCGTTACTAACTGTTGTCCATGTTATACCCTTGTCTTCCGAAAGAGAAACACCGCCCTCTGTACCGGCAAAAATCTTCGAGCCCGTGTATAGGATCGTATTGCAAACTGAATTTATCACACCCGCATTATCTTCAGACCAATTTGCTCCGTCGTTGCCGGTTTGAAAAATGCCGCTTCTGTAAGTTCCTGCAAAAAGCTTACCGCCGGAATAAACAAGAGAGCTGATATTTGTATTTGGCAATCCGTTATTAACCGCAGTCCAGTTTGCTCCGTTGTTAGTTGAAAGAAAAACATTTCCGAATGCACCCGCAAATAGCTTACTTCCCGAAACAGCAAAAGAGAAAATCGAAGTGATGGATATTCCGCTGTTTACAGGCGTCCAGCTGGCACCGTCATTTGTTGAAAGAAAAATGCCTTCATAAGTACCTGCAAAAATATTACTCCCGGAGACAATAAGTGAATAAATAACAGAGTTTGTCAGACCATCATTAATAGGGTTCCAACTGCTACCATTGTCTGTCGAAAGAAAAACTCCGCCGTTATTTGTGCCGGCGAATATATTTGAGCCTGAAACTGCTAATGATGTTATTCCTGTATTTGTTAATCCATTGTTTACGGCAGTCCAGTTAGAGCCATTGTTTGTAGAAAGAAAGACTCCCTCATTAGTACCTGCATAAATATTTGATCCCGAAATCGCAAGCGCCTTCGGATAAAAATTTGTTAAGCCGTTATTAACAGGGGTCCAGCTCGACCCATTGTTTGTCGAAAGAAAAATGCCTCTCATGTAAACTCCGGCAAATATTCTCGTTCCTGAAACCGCCAGCGAGAGTATCGTAGAGTTTTCAATTCCGTTATCGAGAGAAGTCCAGCTTAATCCATTGTTTGCGGAAAGGTAAACTCCTCTTCCCCAGCTTCCTGCAAATATGTTTGTACCTGATACTGCATAACATTCTATGTATCCACCCTTCGGACCATTGGTCTGTGTCCATTGGGAAAAAAGAAAATCTTGATTTGTAAAAATTATTATAAGCAACAAAAATCTGAAAATTGTTTTCATATTTTTTTGTCCTTTTTTAATTTTAAGAGCTTTGGAGCACAGTAAATCATTGAATTAATTAAAACGAGATTTGTACCAAAATAAAAGATTGTTCTCAAGACTTATATTTATTTCATTAATACCATCCTCTTTGTCTCCTTGAAATTATCCGTTGACAAACTGTAAAAATAAACACCGCTCGAAAGCTCATTGTTTTGTTTGGTACTGCGTGAATCAAAATCAACTTCATAACTTCCCGGCTCTAATGCCTGATTTATTAAAGTCATAACTTCCTTTCCCAAAGCATCATAAATGACAAGCTTCACGTCTTGCGTCTCCCGTCTCCCGTCTTCTGAAATACTAAACCTGATCTTCGTCACCGGATTAAACGGATTGGGATAATTTTGAGATAGAGAATATTTTTCAGGGATAGCACTGCTGCTATGTTCTATTCCGGTTGTAGTTCCGAGTGTTCCGTCGAAGTTTACGTTCTGAGCATAAACGCCGTTCCCGTCATTCCTGTTATCAGCCCAGGCAAGCATCGTCATTCCGTTTGAGTTGATGGTTCCGATAATTTTTGACTTGCCGCTTAAAATATCTGCTACATCAATGGGAGTTCCTCCCCATTCAAAATTTCCGGAACGGTTTGTTCTAAATGCAAACTGATAATTATTTGCACTTCCGAAAATGCTTTCATTATACGCTACGACAACGCTTGTATCCATTGCAAAACAAATTTGATTTATATATGAATTATTGCTGAACGTGACAAACTGTTTTGCATTGTCTGTCCATAGTCTTGTCCCGTTTGAAGAAAATCTCTGACCGTAAATTGCAAAGCTGCTTTGCAAGCTGTTTGTCTGTTTCCAGAAAAGATATGTCTCGTTTGTCGCTGTCATGTAAGCTGCCCATGCATCAAATTTATTGAATCCTGTTTCAGTGGATGCTTCCGAACCATTTAAAGGAAATAAATTCAAACCGTCAGAATTAAAATGCTGAACATAAGAGCTCTGCAGGTTCGCTGCATTTCTGTCATCTTGCCAGACATAGAGCGCCCCGTTATTGCCGTCGGGAAATATTTTTGGAACAAAGAAGCCTGTCACCCTTCCCAAAGAATAGACTGTATCCTGTGTTACATTCCAGACAGGTGTTCCCGCGGATGAAAATTTCTGTGAATATAATTTATAATTCTGAGGATTAAGGAAAGAGCCGGAATATCCGGACCACATTGCTATCACACTGCCGTTATCGGAGATCGTTAAGCTCGGATAAGTAAAATTTTCCGTACCGCCGCCAGTCAGGTAAACCGGATCTGTTCCCCACTGTTTTACTCCGGCTCCATTTAATTTTTGCAAAGCTACTTTATTCGGAGTTGAGCTATAAACCCATGTGATCACAAAATTATTGTCTGTTGTTTTCATTATCTTAGGATTCGGCTGGAATACATCAAAATCATTTGAGAGCGTCACGCCGTTTGCGCCCCAGAGAAAATTTCCGGACGGGCTTATTCTGTATGCAAAAGGATTTATAGAGCTTCCGTTCCGCGTATCCGTGAAAACTATCACGGCGTTATTACTGTCGTCTGTGATCATATCCCAGTCAACGAGAGAAGTGCTTTGTGGATTACCGCTTATGAGAAGCCCGTCTGCTGCGAACTGTTTTATTCCCTGAGCATTAAGCCGCTGAAGATATACTGCGTAACTCCCGCCTCTTGTATCGAACCACGCAATATAACAACCGCCGTCCGATGTGGGAGAAATCTTCGGAAGCTCCTGGCTTCCTGATACATCACATACCTGTAAATTAAGCGAAGCGTTGGGGGACCATTGTGAATATAGATTTAAGTGGAATGCAAAAAATATTGCAAAAGAAATAATTATTGTCTTCATCATTCTGTTTGAGTTTTTATCTAATTTAATAAAAATTAATTTCAATTTACTTCCAAAAACAAGATGCCATCCCGGGTCATTCGAAATGGCATCTCAAAAATATGTTGTGCTATGAAGCTTACTTAATCAGCATCATCTGTTTAGTCTGAACGAAATCTCCGGAGATCAATTTATAATAATAAACACCGCTTGACAACCCATAGCTGCCTGCTGAAAAATCATACTGATAGCTTCCTGCATTTAATCTCTCGCTGATAAGTTTGGTTATTTCCCTTCCAAGTGCGTCATAAATTATCAGCGAAGTAAAATTCGCTTTCGGAATACTGAATTTTATATTCGTTGACGGATTGAAAGGGTTAGGATAATTTTGTGAAAGTTCATAAGAAAGCGCCTGGGAGCTTATGTTTTGTATTCCCACCAGACTGCTTTGATAATATATTCCATATACCGGAGCCTTGCCCCAGCTTGCTACATTTACCCACCCTCCTGCTTTCAGATCTCTGAGGTAATACAACTTTAAGGAATCCGAATTAATATTTATGGGAAGAGAAGAATGTTTCTCTTCAATGTTCGGTGTATTGGTAATGTTTTGCGGAGTGGTCCAGGTTACTCCGTTGTCAGATGAATAATTAACAAAAATCTCTCCGGCATTCAGGATCGAGCCGTCATCCACCACCTGTGTGTTGCCATACAGAAAAGTCGTGTACGAGCAAACGAGCTTTCCGCTTGCTGTCTTGCCGATTGACGGCTGACCAATCGGAACAAGCAGAGCCGTTGTAATTGTATCGGCGAGATTCGGGATATTAAATTTTCCCGCAACCTGCGTCAGTCCTGTCGAAGGAGACCAGTGCATAATCTTTGGTTTCACAAATTCAGTTGTATACGGATCAACAAACACAGCAGAAGTAAAATTGTAAACAGGAAATACAATATGCGGCTCATCTCCCACATACACAGCCTGAAAACCTCCTGTTATGTTTGTAAACAATGTATCAGTACCATCGAGAATATAATCAAAAACTAATGTACCGTTATCAAATGTAACTCCGTTATCTGCTGATTTATACAAGTAAAGTGCTCCGGTCCCCAGATAGTTTGTTCCGAATATTCCTACCGACCCGTTTGTTCCTGCTGCAGCAGTATAATTTCCCGAAGGTCCACCGATAAGCGGCAGCGATGACCAGTCTGTCCATGAACTTCCGTTGTAAGTCGAATAGTATCCTCCCAGTGAAGCTCCGTCATTTGTTGATGCCACTACTGTTATGTTATTGTTTTCTGTTCCTGTTAAATGCACCCAGCTTGGAATAATATTCAGCGGCATAGCAGGAAGCTGTGTAAATGAATACCCTCCGAATAAAACATCCTTAAAAACTGCTGAAAGTACATTGAACTGGTGCATTCCAACTATAGGAATTCCATTGTTAAGAGACATATCGGGAAATCCCCAGTTTGCTCCGCTGTTAATCACATCCCCTACCCATGTATGACCGCCGTCATCGCTGTATGAATAATAAATGTATCTTTGAGAGCCCGCAGGCTGGAGAGAATCCTGCTGCGCCATAAGAATGGAACATAGATTATTCGGATTTGACGGATCCTGTACTAAGTATCTTACGCTTCCGTTTGTTTGATAGTCATATGATACTGACCAGAGATTTGTCCAGCTTTCTCCGAAGCCGAGCACCGGCGGAGGGGGCATTTGAGCGCGGAGTGAAGAATTTATTATTAAAGCAATAATTAAAAATGTAATTTTTTTCATTTTCGGCTCCTTTCATTTTTTAAAAAAAATTATTTATACAAGCATTGATTTGAAATCCAAATAATTAGGTATATAATTTAAAAGCAAAAATAATTTCTAAACTTTCAAACTAAGTCAAAAAATAATTTTTATCTGATACGGTTTTATTATTCTCTTCTTACAGAAAGGAACTCCTAATGTTACAAAGACAAATATTTGAATTTTCTCAGAAAATGTTATTATGTGCTTTTTTTGAATTTTCAAATAAAGGTAGACTCTTAATGTGTTCACTTTCAGAGTAAACTTTTTCCTGTCCTCGCTGAGGTACTGTGTTAAGAATCAATACACAAACAAACCGTATGTTTGTTTGAACCTATTAATTTTGAAAACTAATTCTTTCTTTTTTATAATATTCCGGATCATAAACAGAATCATTTTTCCATAATGTATATATCAATATTAAAAGTTTTCTCATTACCGCCATAATTGCTCTTCTTTTTGTCTTTCCAATTATATCTACTACAGAGTCTTTCATAGTGTAACCTTAATTTTTTTTCATGCATCAGGCTACTTAATGCAGGCATGTAAAGAGCTTTTCTTATGTGTGAATTTCCTTTCTTAGAAAGCCTGGTTTTCTTTTCTCTATTTCCGGATTGGTCCCTTATAATATCAAGACCAGCATAGCTCACCAGCTGCCGTTTATTTTTTATCAATTTAAATTCATTTGTCTCTGCAACAACAGATGCGATCGAAAATGTTTTTAAACCTTTTATTACTGATATATTTTTTATCTTTTCATAGATCTTTTTATTCTCCTTTGTTAATTGTTCAATCTGCTTTTTTATCTGAGTTATCTGTTTTTTGTAAAACTTTATTTGCTCTGTAAGCCTTTTTATCACCGATGCATCCGGCTTGTATGAATGCTCCTTTGCATGAAGTCTATTCTTGCTGATGCTTAGCAACTTATTAAGATCATTTACTTCTCTTGTCAGCTCCTTTAGTTGCTTCATATCTTCAGAAGGTGTCTCCCATTTCTCCAATTGCTTTTCCAGACCATAAGTCGTAATCGTTTGTGAATCTATTTCGTCAGTCTTTGATTTAGTCGATAGCGTACGGCTGAAATTCTTCATCTTGTTTGCAAGAACAACGCTTACATTAAAACCCTGATCATTTAAAAAGTAAGCTAACTTCTCATAATATACTCCCGTTGATTCCATCACGAACCAAAGTTGTGTTTGCCGACTGGTTGTTAATTTCTTTTCTATTGCTTTTGTGAAGCTGATAAAACTTTTAAACCCGTTAATATCATTTTTAAAATTCCGGGTATTAGAAATTTTCCTGTCGGTATTTTGATACAATACACCTTGAGATACGGTAAAATTCTCTGAAGAAATATCTATACCATATATTATTTTAGTTATTTCCATAATCTAAAATTTAAGTTAATTTTAAAATGCGAATTCAAAAAGGTTAATAGCTAAGTTTCTGTATAGTCTTGACTCGTAATTTTATAGTGAATCGCTAATTGAAATTTAAATAAGCGTTCTTAAGTACTGTAGTGACTTTGCAGAAGCTATGGGGAATGGGGAATTTTCTCAGTACGGGAATATCGTCGATGACGTATTTGGTCTCCCAATCTTCTCCCATTCCTTGAGCTATTACCAATCTAATTTAACCTTCTTCTTCATTTCTTGAAATTTAATTTTTTAACATACGAGTCTCCCGCTTTGTGGAGTTCAGTCATACCTACGACAGCTACTGCTGGGACTCAGCGAAGAATCGCGGGGAACAGATTATTTCATTATGCAGACATGCCCGCTGAGTCCCCGCAATGACAGAACTATGAATTGAAATTTATTTAATGCGGGAGACACAGCGGGGAAACAAATTCAAACTAATCAAAATTCAAATTAATTCAAATAATCTTTCAATTTGTAAATTACATTTCAAAAACATTTTAAATATATTGAGAGACTTACTGAAAATTATCTAATCATTTTTAATTTAGTTTTATAAACTGTGTAAATATAAGATGTCAGAGTTTATTCATTTACATAATCATTCACACTATTCACTGCTCGATGCAATTTCGTCGATAGACGGACTTGTAGATGCAGCTGTTGAAAATAATATGCCGGCGGTTGCTCTTGACCGATCACGGTGTGATGTACGGCGTAATGGAGTTTTATAAAAAAGCGAAAGCAAAAGGTATAAAGCCTGTTATCGGATGTGAAGTATATGTTGCTCAGTCAGGATCAAGATTTGACAAAGGGAAAAAATATGTAAAGAGCAGTCGAAGAAATTGAAGAGCAGAGTCTCGAAAATTCCGACGGCTTAACTTCTACTAATATCAATTATGCTCATCTGATTCTCCTTGCAAAGAATGAAACAGGATACAGGAATCTTAATCAAGCTAACTTCGATCGGACATACTGAAGGATATTATTACAAGCCGAGAATTGACATTGAAGTTCTGAGTAAATATCATGAAGGACTGGTTGCTACATCCGCCTGCGCGGGCGGCGTGATTTCATGTTACATTACAAGAAATGACATGAAGACTGCCGAAAAGATGACTGGAGTTTATAAGGATATTTTCGGAGAAGATTTCTATCTGGAAATACAGGACCATGACATCCCTGCAGAAAAGAAAGTATTGAGCGCAATGCCAAAGCTTGCCAAGAAATTCGGACTAAAGCTGATCGCAACCAATGATGTTCATTACATAAAAAAAGAACATGCCATTGCCCATAATATTTATCTGAATATCAGCGCAAAGCAATCGGCAAAGAGCTTACAGAAACAATTCGGACAGGCGGAGATGTCTGACAAATCTTCGTTACGGGACTGATCAGATCTATTTTAAATCAACTCGATGAAATGTGTGAACTTTTCAAAGATTATCCCGAAGCGCTGAGATCAACTCTTGAAGTAACTGAAAAATGCAATCTTGAACTTGATACTTCGAAGAACTTCATGCCGAATTTTACAAATCCCTGCTGAAGAGAAAAAGACAAAAATCTTTCGATGAATACCTGGAGAAGCTTTCAAATGAAGGGATTGAAGAAAAATATTTCGGAAGTCACCGAAAGAAATCGAGGACAGTTTGAAATACGAACTCGAAGTAATAAAGAAAATGAATTTCTCCGGTTACTTTCTGATTGTTGAAGATTTTATACAGCTATGCGCAAAAGCAAAGGAATTATTGTAGGACCCGGAAGAGGAAGCGCTGCGGGAAGTCTTGTATGCTATTGTATCGGTATCACAAATGTAAATCCGCTTGAATACGATCTGCTGTTTGAAAGATTTCTTAATCCTGAAAGAATCTCAATGCCGGATATAGATATTGATTTTCAGGATGACAGGCGAGAAGAAGTAATACAATATGCAAAGAAAAATACGGGGAGAATTCCGTGGCACAGATCGTTACATTCAACAAACTTGCTCCCCGCGGGGTTTTGAAAGACGTCGGAAGAGTTTTGAATTTTCCGTTTCAGGAAATAAACGATCTGACAAAGACAATTCCTATTATTTTCGGAAAGGTAAAAAAACTTAACGAATGCATGAAGGAGGAACCGGACTTCAAAAAATATTTTGAGACAGGAGATACTTTTCAAAAAGAGGAGAAGAAAAAGCTGTTTGAATATTGTCTGTACTGGAGAATCTGAATAAGAATTCTTCAATACATGCATCCGGACTTGTGATAGCTCCGGGAAATGTCACTGACTATGTTCCGCTTTCAAAAGTACAGGCGAAGACAATGTTTTCTGCACACAGTATGATATGAATCAGCTTGAAGATGCGGGATTGATCAAAATTGATTTTCTCGGATTAAAAGAATTAAAAGTCATCGGGAGGAGCCTCGCATTCGTTAATAAAAGATATAATAAGAATCTGACAATTGATGATATTCCTCTTGATGATGAAAAGACTTACGATCTTTTTTCTTCCGGTTCGACTATCGGTATATTTCAGTTTTCAAAAAGCAAGATGCGAGAATCGCTTGCCAAGCTGAAGCCGAGAAACATAAATGATCTTGCTGCGATGAACGCGTTGTACAGACCCGGACCGATGAAGCTGATTCCTGATTTTATTGATAAGAAGTCGGAAGGAAACCTATCACGTATCCGCATCCGAAAATGGAAAATACATTAAAAGAGACTTACGGAATAATAGTTTATCAGGAACAGGTAATGCAGATAGCAAGGGATGTTGCAGGATTTTCTCTAGCTGAAGCTGACAATATGAGAAAAGCAATGGGAAAAAAGATCAAGGCGAAGATGATTGAAATCAAGGATGAAATTCATTCGAGGGTGCGGCAAAGAATGATGTTTCAAAGAAAGTTGCCACGGAAATTTTTAATTTGATTCTGGAATTTGCAGATTACGGTTTTAATAAGTCACACGGAGTTGCATATTCCATACTTGCTTTTTATACTGCATATCTGAAAGACACATTATCCCGATCGAGTTTCTGACTGTTTCGATGGCATGCAGAAAAGATGATGAGACTGAGCTGCAGCAGCTGGCAAACGAATGCAGAAAAATGAAAATAACAGCTGAGGGCTCCGGATGTGAATGAAAGTGAAATGGATTTTGCCATAAGATATTCTGAAAACAGACGAGAATGTCGGAGAGATACTTTACGGACTCAGCGCGATTAAGAATGTCGGAGAGAAAGCGGCGCAGAATATAATAGAGGAAAGAAAAGAGAACGGCAATTACACAGGATTTATTGATTTTCTAAAGAGAGTCGATCTGAGACTGGTAAATAAAAAATGCAGTAGAGAATTTGATATTTCTCCGGTGCTTTTGATGCGATCGAGCCAAACAGGAATAAATTGTTTCTGAATATGGAGCGCTCGACAATGTATGCGCAGAGATAGCAGTGTAGTCAGGAAGCCAACGGTCAGGAAGGTTTGTTCGGGGACAGCGAAATTCGAAGACGTGAATCAGGATTATCATAATCCAGGAATATGAAGAATTTCCCGAAACGGAAAAATACAACAGGGAAAAAGCAGCCATAGGATTTTACATAACAGGCCATCCTCTTTCAGGATATGAAAAGGACATTGAAAATTTTATAGATCTCACTTTCGGTGAAGAGCCGTGCGGAAATTGATTTCAAGCGGATCAAGAAAGTAACAATGTGCGGGGTAATAAACGATGTTCAGCATAAAGATATCGAAAAAGGGAAATAAGTTTGTCGTATTTAATCTTGTTGATTTTTACGGATCGGGAGAATGTATAGCATTCGGGAAGCTGTATGAGATGCAAGACGAAACTGTTCAGCAATGATAATCTTGTCATAGTCAGGGGAACTCCGGAGGAGAACGGCGACAAGATCAAGCTGGCGGTGAATGAAATTTACAGCATAGATACATTTCTTGAATTATTCACTAAGAATCTGACAATACACTTAAGTGGAAAGCAAACTGATATCTCAGAGATTTATATCAATAAAAGATACTGTTGAAAACAAGCCGGGAACTTCAAATTTGTTTTTCAGCGTTATGAACACCACTCATCCAAAAGCATATATTTCAAAGAATATAAAATAAAAGCAACAAAGGAATTAATTTCAAACTTGAAAAATATAGTCGGAGAAAATAACTTAAAACTAAACTAATACATTTCAAAAAAATTCATTAACTAAAGAAAGGAATAATAATGAAGCCTACAGTTGAATTAACAGACGCTAATTTTGAAGAAGAAGTATTAAAATCAGACATCCCGGTTCTCATAGATTTCTGGGCAGTATGGTGCGGACCATGTAAAATGATCGCTCCGGTGGTAGAAGAAATCGCCACGGATTATGAAGGAAAAGTAAAGGTCGGGAAAGCTTGACATCGACAACAACCAAGACGTTTCGGTAAAATACGGGATCAGAAGCATTCCTACACTTATTGATTTTCAAAGAAGGAAAGGTTGTCGATCAGATAGTCGGTGCTGTTCCGAAGGCTGCAATTGCAGATAAACTTAACTTACATCTTAAAGAAGCCGTTACCAATTAAATGTTTTTTTTAAACGGGGCGGTTCGTAAAAACAAAGCCCCGTTTTTAATATTAAAAAAAAAATTATGTCTTTAAATCATTATTCAAACAGCAGCTTATCAAAAGTTTCCGGATATGCACTGATTCTTATCATTGCTTTTATTTTTGTTTCGTGCGGTAAAGATGACAAAACCGAGTCAACCGGCAAGAAGGATGATTCAAAAGAAACGCATTCCTCAGATTCTAAAGAAGGCTCCGAAAAGGATGTGCAGCCGGGCAATGATTTTATCATTACTTACCAGCTGTCGGGAAAAGTGAACGGCACGATGACAATGAACAAGGAAGGAGATAAGATAAAACAGGTTATGAATATGAACATAATGGGAAAGAAAACTTCAAACGTTACTTACATCCTGAAGGACAATGTCTACAGCGTAACGAACTTCGGAGAAAATAAATTCGGAATAAAGACAAATCTCGATGACTATAACAAGACTAAGAAAGCAACAGGAGAGACCATAACAGATTTTACCGCCTTTGAAAAATTTCTCGAAGACAAAAAATTGACCGGGACAGAAAGTATTCTCGGACATAACTGTGATGTATATGAAACTGCCAAGGGTATTCAGATTTCAGTTTACGATAAAAGATATGTTCTGAAAATACAGTCACCGGAATTTACTGCGGAGGCAATAAACATGGACACAAGCCCTTCTTTTTCTGCATCGGATTTTGAAGTTCCGAAAGATGTTAACTTTACAAGCACTGGAAAACAGGGATTTGATAAAGGCGCACTGGATTCAATTGCAAAGAAGTATATGAAATAAGATTCTATTCGCCGATTATTTTTACCAAAGCTCTTTTTTTTCTTTTGCCGTCGAACTCGCCGTAAAAGATCTGTTCCCACGGACCGAAGTCCAGCTTGCCGTCGGTCACTGCTACCACTACTTCCCTTCCCATAATTGTTCTCTTCAGATGCGCGTCAGCATTATCTTCAGACGAGTTGTGATTATATCTTGAATATGGTTTTTCAGGCGCAAGTCCTTCGAGCCACGCTTCAAAGTCACTGTGCAGCCCAGATTCATCATCATTTATGAATACGCTTGAAGTAATGTGCATCGCATTGCAGAGCAAAAGTCCTTCTCTTATTCCGCTTTCCCGCAGACATGATTCGATAAGAGGTGTAATGTTGATCAATTCTCTTCTGCTCTTTGTCTGAAACCAAAGTTCTTTCCGGTACTGTTTCATTTTGATTTTTTACTGAAATTCATTATTGAACTTATACAGGATCGGAGTCAGATTATTAAAATTCTCCATTTCTTCCGACGTTAGCTTTCTCCTGTCTGTAATATCCGGCTTATATAATTCCTTCCAGGGGTCCACAGCCACATAAATCTTACCTTCATTGTCAAAGGTAATTGATTCCGCTGCAATACCTATGACACTATTGATATCTTTGTGAAACGGAATACAAAGATTCATCTCCCTGATTTCGAAATGCTGGACTGTAAAATCCGGATTAAATTTTATGTAAAACATGCTTCTCCTGTTTCTGTCAATGCCGTATAAATTATAATCATCGGCTGCATACAGTCCGCAAATGGTACTGATCTTCAGATCACGTGTTCCTAAGCTCTTCAGCTCTTTGGTCTTCCTGTTAAAGACGTAAAGAATTGTGCTGTCCGAAAACATTGCTTCGGTTATCTGAAAATTTTCCAGCCCGAGAAAAAAATAATTGTCAGTGACTGCAAGCCCTTCGAAGCCGATATTGTCATATGTGTATGAATATAATTCTTTGGGAAATTCTAACTTTCTGATTGTAAGCAAAGTATCAAACGTTAGTATATCTTTGTTAAAAGTTGTCTCATAGATGCCTTCTTTTTGCTTATACATTTCCGGGTATTCCGGATTATATTCATGACCTTCTATGGAAATATAAATCTTATTATTCTTTTTATCGAATGATATATCCTCCATATCGGATTTCTTAAACTTCTTCAAAAGTGAATGCACTTCATCGGAATAAACTATCTCATTGATAGTTAATTCGGGAGGGCTTACTCTTTCATCAATCGCAATCCGGTTAATTTTTCCAATATCATCCGCACCTACAAATATCTTCATGCCGTCCTTTTCACCTGCATAGAATAACCCGGACGTCTGATTGGTTTGCCTGCCTGAAGCATCCTTCATCCAGACTGGATATCCGTCAACAGGCTGAATGCCGGTTGGATTTGCAAAATATAAATTTACAAAAATTATTATTACTGCCAGGGGCAGAATAATCCTGACTATATGTTTCATAAGAAAATAATATTGTTTATATGTACCGCAAAATTTTCATATGTGCCTGGACCTGCATATTAAAAAAGGACTGAAATTCTTCCAGTCCTTTTCATTAAATGTTTTACACGGTTATTGCTGTTTTTATTTTATCAACACCATTCTTCTGGTGGTAAAGAAATCATCTGTTTCAATTCTATAGAAATAAACTCCGCTTGATAATGATACTCCGTTCCATTGATATGAATAACTTCCCGCTTCCAGCTTCTCATTCACCAGCTTTGTTATTTCCTTGCCAAGCATATCATAAACTGTCAGCCTTACATTCGATCCTTTCGGGATGTCAAATTTAATGTTAGTTACAGGATTAAATGGATTCGGATAATTTTGATAAAGCTCATATTTACCGGGAAGAGTGGTTGTAATATTTTGTATTCCCATAATGTCCGGCGAGATCGCCAGTCCGTTGGTGCCGGCAAATCCTAAGTCGGTTCCAATGATCGTGCTTGTACCGTTTGTTGTATCTATCATAAGAAGTTTATTCACAGCATTGCCAATTCCGCTTAATCCGTAAAGCACCCCTGTCTTTGAAAATGCTATGTCAGCATTTGTAGATTGACCGGTTGTGCCTACTGACTGGGAAACTGCAGTTTGCTTGTCAATTTTATAAACCGCTCCCGATATATTTATACCCCACAATGAACGATTCACTGGATTGATTGACATTCCGTACAAATTCGATATTCCCGTACTTCCCACAAGAGTTGTATCTCCCGTCGTCACATCATATTTATATAATTTCCCGTCTGTTCCGGAACAATAAAGCACATCATCCAGATCGAATGCAAGGGAGCGAATGTTTGCAATTGGAATTGGAGGAACTGTATACGCATCACCTGCACTTGCGTTGACCCGAACCAATTGTGTTACCGGACTTGAAGTTATGGTAGCATACAATTGATTATTGGACGGTCTTACGCTCAATCCGTTTAATTGAGAAAATCCCGAAGGACCTACAGAAGATCCAACACCACTGCCGGGGTTTACCGTGAGCAATATTCCGCCTGATTGAACACCCGTTACACCGTATATTACATTTGCCTGGGCAGCATTTATTACATAACCATTTCCTTTAAGGAACACCGATGTATTCGGAGATGTGGCATCGTTGGAAGTCAATACCAGCGAATCATACTTAACGCCGGGACTCACCGGCTTGAACCATACATTCAGAGTTATTGAATCACTGAATGGTATGTTTACAGGTAATGCCGGCGGATTTATAATTTGAAATTCAGAATTAGATACCTGAATATTGGATATGGACAGAGTGGTACTTCCAAAATTAACAATCTTGACCGACTGAGTATCGCTTGCAGTATTAACTTCTATATTTCCATAATTCAATGTATCGGTACTTGTTACAAGTGTTGCGGCTGAATATGGACTTACCCTGACATTTCCAACCCATACACCCCAATTATTGTTAAGGTCGGCATACTCGGTCAATATCCAGAAATCCTCCTCGCCTACAGGATCTGTCCACGAACCCATATAATCACCCCATCTGTTTGCTGATCCCGTATTATTGATAGTTCCTTTTCCAGGCTGCAAGGGACTGGCAGGGTTGAATGTATTTGGAGGATCAAGACTTGTCCGCGTTGTATAGTATGCGCCTATATATTCCGTAAGACCTGAACGTGAAAATGAGACAATCACATTTTCGTTTTTATCCACACTGACAGCAGGGTAAGAATAATAAAAATCAGTGGCTCCGTAAACAACATCCTCATCGGCGACATTGGTAGATGTATTTATCTTATAATATTTGAATGCAGAAAAATTACCGTTTCTGACCGCCTGAACTCCGTGAAGATATCCGTTTTTGTAAACTGGTTCATTTCTGAATCCTGAAGTTCCACCTGCTGTAATTGAGAAAGTAGAATTTAACTGTAATGATGACGGAGGAGTCGAATATTGTGTTACAGGAATATTTACGGCTGTCATTGAAGGAGAATTCAATGGATTTACTAGCTTATACAAAGTTACAAAAGTCCCTGTTGTAAACGGAGAGTTACATAACAGATTATATTCAGACGGATTACCGTATGTTATTGCCGGACGAATACCAAAATTAGTCTGAAAATTAGTAGGATCCCTTATGTCCCAGATATCATACCATGTAACACTGCCGCCGGTGTTTGCATAAAGCTGGCTCTTATTGATTATTCTCATCTTTGAATATGTAAATTGGCTTCCGCTGATTGTAAACCCGTTTCCTGTTATATACACCGCGTTTGCATCATATCCGACACCTTCATAGTCTCTCCATATACCGGAAGAGGTAGTTCCGTTCAAATCATTTCTCATAGCATAGTTATACCAGGTTCCGGTAGGTATTGAATCATCAGAAACGGAAACCACATCATAGGACACAGGCCCGATGGGAGGAGTAATCCAAACCATTATCCATCTTTTAGAAAAATGATCATACACCACTTTCGGATCCGATACAGCAGCTCCGATTCCTGCTCCCAATGAGCTCAGCCAGGTTGCAGCAGAAATAGTAGTGACAACATTACCTTCTTTATCCCATACTCTGAAAGTCGAGTTGACTCCTCCGATGACATGGGTTGGACCCGCAGCCATACTGGGATCCGGTGGAAGAAACGGTGTCCTTGGAACTCCCGGGAAATTCTTCAGCAATATTGAGGGAGAATCAAATTCACCTATTGTTGATTTATCAAAAACAAAGTTTGAGCCTTCGGGACCGGTTGGTTTTATGTTATTCATAAAATCCGGATAAGGAGCGGGAGCGCTCTCGTTATATTCACCCTTGACCAAATACGGAGGCAAAGGTTCACCGGGCATATCATCAGACAGTCCGGTCATAGTTACTGCAACGCCGCTCGCAACTGAGCCCTGAGCAGGACCCTGGTATAGTTGTGAAAATATCTGATTAGTAAAAAATAAAATTAAAACTAACACATAAATAATTTTTTTCAATTTGTAACCCTTTCTTTTTTTCAAATATAAGTATTTTTTGAAAATATTGAAACCTAAGTATAAAGATTAATTTTTATATTTAATTTCTCTTCCGACATCACACCGGGTTGCTGTATTTGATCCGTTCTATTTCTTTCTGACTTAAGCCTGATTCTCCCGTTACAAGCGCTCCTACTCCTTTCAATTAAAAATTTCCGCAGTAATAGTTTCTGAATAAGTTTAAAATTGAATTTACATCGGTAAATAATTATTTTGAAACATATGAAAAAATTAAAAATTCCTGTTAAAAAAAGAAAAACGTCTTCTGATGAGCTCGACAAATTCAGATTTGAAGATTCATTCAACCCGCACAAGCTGCTTAGAATATTTTTCTTTCTATCGGTTACATTTATTCCGGTGGCTTTATCATTATATTACCTTCGCTATGCACACAATGTAAATACGGTATTCAGTTTCCCTCTTGATGATCCGTGGATACATCTTACTTTTGCAAAAAACCTGGCGCATTATTTCAGCTTTTCTTATTTCAAAAATGAAATGGTTACAGCGGGTTCTACTTCTCCTTTATATACAATAATAGCAGCGTTTTTCTTTCTGGTAACGAATAACGAAATGATAATCAGCTACACACTGGGAATATTGTTTTTTGCTCTGGCTTCCCTTTCATTTTTCAAGCTCTCGGTACTTGAATTTAATAAAGACTATTTGTTCGCATTGATATGTTCCGGTTTTTTCATAATTGATAAATGGATGAATTTTATTTCACTGTCTGGAATGGAAACCACAATGTTTATTTTCCTGCTGGTTCTGTGCTCTTATCTTTATAAAACAAGAAGGGCTGTCCCTTTCGCAGTAATGCTGGGACTGGTAATTTGGGCGAGACCGGACGGAGCCATTTTTATTATAGCTGTTATTATTGACTATATTATGGTGCTGATATATTCCGGCTCAAATAGCGCACTGAAATTATTTTCCGGAAATGATCTTAAAAAGATTGCACTGATTTTCCTTGGGATTTTAGCACTTTACTTTGGAATGAATTTGTTGCTGTCGGGTTCTTTAATGCCCAACACTTACGGTGCAAAGATGACTTATTATTCCCCCGAACTCCGGAGCAGATCCGATTTTTTGAGTTACGAGGTATGGGGATATTTTAAAACGGGCGCATACTTTTTGTTGATGGCAGGATTTATTTTTTCCTTTTTGAAATTGTTATTCGATCTGAAAAAAAAATCATATAATCAGAATACACTTTATATTTTATTTATTCTGGGATTGGTTTTCGTTTACTGGCTGAAGCTTCCGTATGCGCACAGGTTTGGAAGGTATATGATGCCGATCATCCCGTTTTTCATATTGGTTGCAAATATCGGTCTCAGGGACCTCGGAAGGTTTTTGAACAAGTATACTCAAAATCCTCTCTTTTCAAAAATTGTATTTTATTCACTGGTTTCGATAGCGTTTATAATGTCGATAAAGAACTATGATGAAAATAAACAATTGTATGCAGACCAGTCAAAATATATCTATGACCGCCAGGTGCAAACGGCGTATTGGTTAAGAGACAATACAAATGAAAATGATATTATTGCTACCCATGATATCGGAGCAATAGGATTTTACAGTAACCGGAAAATTGTTGATATTGCAGGTCTTGTAACTCCCGATCTTATAAGCAAGATCAGGGACGACAACTATGTTCAGTATATGACAGATTATCTAAGAGATAAAGGTGTAACTTATGTCGCGGTTATGAGAGAGTGGTATCGTGTCTCAAATCAGAATCCGGTATTTTTGACTCCGAATAATAATTCGCCCGAATTAATTGAGGTCTTCAAATTCGAGCCGGATAGCACACACATCTTATCACGTGAAGGCAATCTCCTGCTTATGAATGCACAAACTTTGATCGAGCAAAAAGCAGGACAGCAAATTCTCTATATAACGAACCGCATGGCTGCGATCGAGCCGAAATCCGCATTTACTTTTTATCTTATGGCTAATGGACATTTTCTTTTGAAGGAGTATGACAAATGTGAAAGAAATTTACTACGGGCCATTGAACTATTTCCGGATTATGAAGATGCACATTTTTTTCTGGCAGAATTTTATAAGAATCAAAACCGATATGAAGAAGCTAAGATCCAGTATTCAAAAACTCTCGAAATAAATCCTAAAAATAGGAAGGCTCTTGGGTCTTTGAACTCAATAACGTCGAAGTTGGAAAAAGACAAATCCAAACCCGACAAATAATTACCTGCCGGTGAAGCACTTTTGGGATTATAGGAAAAGTATAAACAAGTATGCTGTTATTCTGAATGTTTTTTCATTATGCTTTATAATTTATCAGCTCTTTTTTTCAACTTATTACTGGCAGGGAAGCGATGAAAAAAAATTTATCATTGAACCCGGAAAAAGCCTGGATGAAATTATTTACGGCCTTAAATCCGAAGACATCATTCCTGATGCATTTCTTTTCAAAGTAGCCGTGATACTAACCGGGAATCAGGGCCGGATAATTTCAAACAGCTATCTGATGAAAAACGGAATGAGCAATTATGACCTGCTCCGTATTATTACCGATAAAACAGGTTATCAGCTTATCAGACTTACGATCCCCCCCGGCTATGATTTAAAACAAATTGCAAAGCTCGCTGAAAAGAAACTCATGCTGTCAAAAGAAAAATTCATTTCAGAAACCCGGAATGACTCTCTTATAAATATCCTAGGATTATCCGGACAGGTAAAAGATCTGGAAGGATTTCTATATCCGGACAGTTATGACTTACCTCCTGCTATAAGTGAAAAAAAACTGGTTCTTCTGCTCTTCAATGAATTCAAAAAGAATGTTCTTGATAATGAAATAATAAAAACTCAGATCGAAGTGCGTCAGACTACACTTCTAAAGGTCATAACGCTGGCTTCAATAATAGAAGGCGAGACACTCATTGAAGAAGAAAAGCCCGTCATTGCCGGCGTTTACCTTAACCGCATTGCAAAGGGAATGAAGCTCGAAGCTGATCCGACGATTCAATACATTTTGCCTGACGGATGGAAATCCAGATTGCTTTATGAAGATTTAAAAATCGATTCACCATATAATACTTATAAATACAAAGGTCTTCCGCCTGGCCCGATCAATAATCCCGGCATCTCCGCCATCAACGCTGCACTGAATCCTGCCGTGCATAATTATTTATTTTTTGTCGCTACGGGCAACGGAGGACATAAATTTACTGAAAATTACGCTCAGCATTTGCAGGCTGTTAAAGAATACAAAGCCAGGTTAAAGCAGAAAGCCAATGAAAAAAAATAATGCCAATGAGCCCGTAAGCATTTTATTTTCTTTATTTCAAAAATTAGATTACAGGGACAAGGATAATTCCGGAAAGAAAAAACTGTATGGAATTCTGACCGCATATTTGTTTTCAAGCACTGTTCTTTCATTCAATTTCTATAATACCTTCGACGGGAAAAGCTTTGTCATATTGACTCTGACCTCAGGTTTATTCATGATTGCATTTCTTGTGTTAAATGAGTTCGACACACTGTTTCTGGCAAGCCGGAGCTTTGAGGTAATAAACTCACTGCCCGTAACAACCCGGCAGTTCTTTACCGCCAAGTTTTTGTCCGCCATTTTATTTCTGATGTTCTTCATTGCGGCTTTTTCAATTCCGCAGATGATTTTTTTCTATTTTTATGTTCACAGCATCTTAGAAGTACTGCTCTATTTTTTTACGATCCTGCTCTTCAGTTATTTTTCTATTGGAGTTTTGATTTTTGTTTATGTTTTTGCTTTGTATTTTTTTAAAAACAAAGCTACAGTTATTTTGAATTTCCTGCAGGTTTGTTTTTTCGTTTTCGTGTTTTATTCGTCATCCGTTTCCTCGGAAGTTTCATCCCGGAATCAGGGACTGTTCCGCAGGGAAAATATTCTGAACTACGGATTGATAAAATATTTTCCCCAGTCTTTTTTTGCAAATGCAGTCTATGAGCCGCTGTATATGCTACTTTGCCTGGTTCTTGCCATTACGGTATTTTGCCTTATTTATTTTTTGCTCTTTAATAAATATCATTTGCTCCTTGAAAGAGTAAGTTCATTAAAAAAGAAGAAAGGATCTTCCCGGCTTAAATTTAGTTTTGATTTTGTAAACAGGTTTATCCGGAATGTCCTGCTCAGGAATAACTATGAAATTGCTTCTTTTAATCTTGTAAAATATCATCTTCTGAATTCCAGATTCCTGCGACTTAAGTATTTTCCCGTTGCTTTCATACCTCTGGTTATTGTCATCATAGGAATGTTTTCCGATCTGCCTAATTTCCTCTTTTTCAATAAGGATGCGAATGCCGATTCGTTTTTTAAGACCGCCATACTTGTCATAAGCCCGTCAATTACATTTACCTTATTAATGAGTTCGCGCCTTTTGATTTCGAATACAAAAATTTCAGATGATATTTCAAATGATACTTCGTGGATCTATGATTCGCTTCCCATAAAGGAAAAATCATTTGTTATAAAAGGAGCAGTTAAGTTCATATACATTTTCTTTATACTCCCGGTCACGATACTGATGTTTGTCTTACTTTGCTTTAAGACAGATTTTCAGATAGTTGCCTTGAATATTTTATTCATATCGGCAGGCATTTATTTTATTAATTCGATCAGCTTAATTTTCGATCATACATATCCGTTTACTCTTGAAAGCAGCAAGTTCAACTCCGCCGCAAAATTCATTGAAATAATATTTGCAATCATACTCGGAGTGATTTTATTTTTGATTCAGATTTTTGTTTTTCAAAACATTATATTTGTAATAATCATCATTGCAGTATTCATACTCGTATCGCTGCTTTTAAACAGAAATTAAAAATAATGACATGCCTAAGGAAAAATCTTCACCGGTACTCCAGACAGAGACTTCGCCGTTAATAAAAAATTTTGAAGGAGAAGGGAAAAACGTAATACTTGCGATGACCGGCACAAGCGGAGCGATCTACGGCTTAAGAACCCTGAGAGCCCTGCTTTTCAACGATTTTAATGTGGATCTGATATTATCAGAATATGCTACCTTTACCATTTACAGGGAATGCGGAATTGAAATCACAAAGTCCAACATTACATCGCTTTTCCCGGAGATACTGCTTTTAAAATCTACTGTTACTTTTCACAACAATTTAGATTTGAAATCGGAAATATTTACAAATAAATATGTAACCAGCGGTATGATAATTTCACCATGCTCCATGGGGATATTGGGAGGCATCGCAGCCGGGGATTGTAAAAATTTGATTGAGAAATCCGCCGACTATGCTTTTTCTTATTCAAAACCGCTTGTGATCGTTCCAAGAGAAACACCTTTAAACAAGATTCATCTTAACAATATGATAAGGATTATTGAAGCGGGAGGAAAAATTGTCCCGGCAATGCCGAGCTTTGAATACAATCCGAAAGACTTTAATGACCTTGCAGACCATATTGCAGGAAAGGTATTAGACCTTTTGATTAATAATAATAATTCTGCGGCGTAAAATCAAAAATCATATCCGAAGTAAAACTGGTAAAACAGGCCGTTCTGAAATTCAGTAAAATTATTTTCGATTCTCTTTCCGATGTCGTATCTTAAAACTATTGCTCCGAGTAGATTCATCCTTACACCTACACCCACACTCCCAAGTGTATTTACATACTGATAGCCATAATCCCAGGCATTTCCCGCATCTATAAACATTGCGCCCCTTATTCCGGGAAAGTCAAGACCGATTCCAAGCGGAAAGCGAAGAGCTACAACATTGAGCAATGGAAATCTGAATTCGGCATTTGCCTGCCACATCTTGCTTCCTCTTATGGAATTTATCGGCCAGCCCCTTAGTGACCAGCTTCCGCCCATGAAAAATCTTCTCGGGTCTTTTCCTTCATTCATAAAAAACTGGCCTCTGAGAGCAAGTGTTGAAGGACCTGATACCCTCAGGTATTTCCTGTAATCAAAAAACAGTGAATAATAATTTACATTGGAATTCGTCAGGTCCGTGGTATAGCCCAGCGTAAGATTGAGCCGCTCTCCGTCCATCGGTCCGGTCCAGCCCCAGAGCGTATTGTCTTTGACATAGCTGATGTAATTTGAAAGCAGAAGCGAACGGCTGTTGTCCAGAAAATCATAATTTCTTATTGACTGTGACATGCTTACTGTCATTTCAATTCTTCTGAAAAAAGAGAGAGGGTAAGCAACGCTCAGGTATCCGCCGTAAAGCCGTTCATAATAAGAAGTGTTTATGGTGCTGCCTATGTCATATCTTCTTCCGGACAAATGAAAGACTCCGTAAGAATAATTCAGCCTGTCTTCAATCGAAACTTTTGAAATTGCTATGTTGAAGTTTTTCCAGAATTCATCTCCTCCGTTCGAGTTATTGAATATAAGAAAATAATATCTTTCATTTCCCAGCAGATCACTCAGAGAAATTATTCCTCCTGTGTTTGCACCGAATACAGGATCAACTGTTAGTGATGTCGTGGCAATATCAAGGGAAAATCTTTTTTCGTAAGGCAGCGAATTTTTCTTGGGTATGCTTTGAATTTTTTCGGCTGTCCAGTTTTCACCTTTTGATTTAAGGTCAATTTTTTTAGTAATTTTACTGCTGTCGTATTTCCTGAGAAACATCTCTTATCAGCCTTATATTAATAGAGCCGGCTTCATAAGATGAAAACACGACTTTGTTTTTTCCGCACCATCTTGGATCATAAGCTGCCGTAATGAAGTTTGTGATCTGTCTCATTTCAAGATTATCATACCTTATTCTTCCGTAATTTGAAACCGAGTTGCTTCCTGACTCTGCCTGTTCGGACGCAAGTGAATTTCCAATGTCGATCATCCAGATATTTTGCGGTCCGTTTGAATTCGATGTAAATACTATCCTTTCTCCGTCATTAGAAAAATGCGGAGAATAATCTATTTGATTTCCGAGAGTCAGATAATCTATTGCACCGGTCTTAAGATTGTACAAAAACAGATTATAGCTGTTGCCGTTTCCGTAAGTGGTCCTGTCGGATGAAAATACAATGTAATCGCCGTTAGGAGATATATCCGGATCCCTGTCATCGTAATAATCGTTTGTTAATCTTTTCAGCTCATTGGTCTCAATATCGAGAATATACAGATCATTTTTACCGCCGAAATCTGATGCGGGGAATACGATTTTCTTATTGTCCCAGCTCCACGAAGGCGACCCGATACTTACAATGTCCTTAAAAGTATAATCAGCCACAATATCGTTGGTTCTTGTATTCAAAATATGCAGTGCATCCGATTTACCCTTTTGTGTTACAAAAGCCAGCAGGCCGGAATTCGATACGTCAATGCCCGTCCGGAAAAAATGAAATGCTTCAAATTCGTCACTGGATTCTCCTTCTACTACCATCTCGGCGCCGTCTCCTGAATTCAGGGAAATTTTATAGATGCTTGTGAAACCGGTTTTATTTCCGATGAAATATATTTCTTTGTGACCGCCAAAATCCGAATAGGTTGGTTTATGTGCAAAAGATTCCGAGTAAACATTTTGTGAAACCTGAGAAGGATTGTCAAAATCTTTAAGCTCCGGGAAATATTTCTTTTCCAGGTAATACAGAAAATTCCTGTCAAATGCAGCATAGTCAACTCCTATTGTCATTCTCATAACATTGGAAAAGTTATCATCCTTCCAGAAATTTTCCATAAGCTGCAATACTTTATCTTCACCGTAATTATCAGCAATGTACTCAATTGCTTTCTGCCCCAGTTTATACATAAGAAACGTCCCGTAAACTCTTTCCCAGTTACTCAGTCCCGGAAGATAGCCGTTCATCACTGCATCCTTCAGGACCATGTCTGCCTGCGTATCCCATTCAGTCGACCAGTATTCAGCTAATCCTTCGGTAAACCATAACGGCGGCGACTGGTCAAGCGTCTTTCTGTGTTCGATCAATAGATTATTTATTTTGCTTGTCATGAATACGTGAGTGAGCTCATGTCTTATGACATGCCTGAACTGGGACAGTGACCCTTCGAAAGGAATGACGACTCTTCCTTTTACAAATTCAAAAAAACCTCCCACCCCGTCGGGTATAAACCCGGGAGTAGTATTGGTCTGCTTGAAGTGTATCGGAGAAGCATAAAATATTATGGGGACTGTATCTATTAATGAATGGTTAAAATCCTGCTGGTGCTGTTTGTAGCTTTCTTCGGCGTAGTATGCGCCGATCTCTGCAAGCTCTTTTGCTTCCTTATAATAATAGATCTGAAAATGTTCGGTTTGTAAAATGTGCCAGTCAAAATCAGAATACTGAACTTTATTTCTGCCGAAGTCAACAAACTGTGAAAACGAATTTGAACTAATCGAAAGAAACAGTATGACGAAAAAGATTTTTATTTTTCTATCCATAAAGCTGATGTTGAATGGAAATTTTACGGGTTCATTTTATAGATTTAATTAACAAACCGATATGAATTTAAATTACATGTTAATTTTTTGCGAAAGACTTAATGAGGGTCAATTGTAAAATATGAAACTCAAATTTAAATTTCCACTTAAGATTAAATATATTTTGGATTCGCTTATATGATTAGTTATGAATTAAAATCCACAGGCTCTTACTTGATGTGTGGTTTTCAGTTTTATATTCAGAATAATTCAACTTACTTGATTTACTGAATAAATCTGTATATGTTTGCACCAACTCCGAAATTTTTGTATTAATAATTTTAACAAAAAATTATTCTATGCTGAAAATTTTTACCCACTCCCTTTTCTTCATTCTTATTTTTTCCAGGATTTTATCAGCTCAGGATTCAACGCAAAGTTCTCCGCTTTCCTTTTCAGGATATGTGGATGCTTACGGTGCTTACTATACGGATTCGGTTGGAGTTGACAATTATCAAAAGTTTCCGACCGTTTCGCCGCGAAGCAAGCAGATAGGACTAAACATAGCAATGATAACCGGAACATATGACGCTGACAGAGTCCGCGGAGTCATAACACTTCAGTACGGTGACATTCCGAAAAGCTCCTGGTCATCAACATATAATTTTATACAGGAAGCACATGCGGGAATCAGGATCACAAAAGATCTCTGGTTTGACGGCGGATTCTTCAGATCTCATATCGGCTGCGAAGGGCTATTGCCGATTGAAAACATAACCAGCTCTATCTCAGTCCCGACTTTCTACGAGCCGTATTATGAAGCAGGATTCCGACTTAACTATATCCCGACTGATAAACTAACATTAAATCTTTATGTGCTGAACGGGTATAATCTTTATGAAGATAATAACGACAGCAAATCGGGAGGGTTGCTTGCAAGCTATGCATTCAATGATAATACCAGTTTAACTTACTGCAATTATTTTGGCGACGACTCACCTGAAGAAGACAGCCTTTCAAAATTCAGATTCTTTAATAATATCTATGTGAATTCCAGTATTAATAAATTCAAGATTGTAGCCGGTCTCGATTTCGGGGTGCAGGAAAATTCAAGCCTGACGGATACAAACGGCTCGGCAACAATGTGGAGCGGAATCCTTGCCGTTGCTTTTAAGGCTGCAAAAAAGTTTACTGTATATACAAGAGGGGAAATATATCAGGACCCTGACGGAATTTTATCCGGTGTCTTTATAAACAGCTTTAATGATTATACAGGACTTAAACTATGGGGGGTAACTTTCGGTGCCGAGTTCAAGCCGACCGATAATTCTTATATCCGTCTGGAAGCAAGAAACCTGACAGCGGCCGATTCACAGGATATTTTTCACTGGGACAACATTAACAAGGACAATCGTTTTGAAACAACGCTGGATATGGGTGTGACATTTCCCTGATAAAAAATTTTTTATTCAACTAATATTTTAAGGAGAAAAATCTTATGAACTTTGATCCCGGAATTACCGGTTTCATGCTGCTTGCAACAAGTCTTGTAATGCTGATGACACCGGGGCTGGCTTTCTTCTACGGAGGTCTTGCAGGCAAAAGAAATATACTTGGCATAATGATTCAAAGCTTTGTTTCTATGGGTATCACAACGATCCTCTGGTTTTTTGTCGGATATTCCCTCTGCTTCAGCGGCGGCGAAGGAAGCGTCATTGGCAATCTCGATAAGATGATGATGAACGGCGTTACTCTGAATTCGGCATTCTCGGGTAATCCGAAATTACCTGAGTTTGTTTTCATGGCTTATCAGATGATGTTTGCGATCATCACTCCCGCGCTTATCACCGGAGCTTTTATAAACCGTGTCACTTTCAAAGCTTACCTGATTTTTCTCATAATGTGGCAGCTGTTCGTTTATTATCCTTTTGTTCACATGGTCTGGGGCGGTGGGCTTCTTGCACAATGGGGAGTACTTGATTTTGCAGGAGGAATTGTAGTTCACGCGATAGCAGGATTTGCCGCGCTTGCTTCAGTTTTCTATATCGGTAAAAGAAGGAATCTTGAAAACAAACCGAACAGCATTCCTCTCATTGCGCTAGGAACAGGTCTCCTTTGGTTTGGATGGTACGGATTTAATGCCGGGAGCGCTCTCGATGTGAATGCCATTACCGGGCTGGCATTTCTGAATACTGATGTAGCGGCTTCTTTCGCCGCGATCACATGGCTTGTGATAGAGTGGAATCGTTCGCGTAAGCCTAAGTTTGTCGGATTGCTGACCGGTGCAGTTGCAGGGCTCGCAACTATCACACCCGCAGCCGGTTATGTATCTCTCCCTTATGCCGTAATAATAGGAATAGCATCGGGATTAATTTGTTATCTTGCAGTTAATATGAAAAATAAAATGGAATGGGATGACGCTCTTGATGTCTGGGGAGTGCATGGTGTAGGCGGTGTGCTTGGTACAATCTGTCTTGGAATTTTTGCTACTACGGATATCAATCCCGCCGGCGCAAATGGATTGATCACGGGAGAAACAGGTTTTTTCTTTAAACAGGTAATTGCAACACTCGGCGCTGCAGTTTACGCATTCGTTTTTACTTATATTATGCTCAAAATAATCAATCTTGTAACAAGAGTTCGTGTACCGGAACAGGACGAAGATACAGGTCTTGACGAAGCTCTTCACGGCGAAGTGGCATATGACGAAGGTGTGCTGTAGGAATTTAAGTTATTGATCAGGTTAAAATAATTTGCCGTGCGTGCAGGCAAAGCTTTAAAAAACTATAATGAAAAAAATAGTTTTTATACTTTTATTTTTATCCATAAATTCATTTTCTTATTCGCAATCAGATTCCGGATTAGTTGGAATGTGGAAATCACTTGTCAGGGCATCGAATAAAAAAACTATTCCAACTTTTTTCGTTCTGAATTCCGATAATTCTTACGTTTGGGGGGTTGATTCCGCCACAGCAGACACATTGAGCGGGTATTCAACAGGAATATGGAATTTGACTGATGATGGCGAAATAAAATTTGTTCCATCCGATACAAGCCGGGAGATCCGCTATTACAGACCTTCAGGTAATAACATGTATCAGTATAAATATTATGAAAAGGACGGAAAGAAAGCCCCGGTGTATATGCTGGAAATGGATTTTTATATCGAAAGGATTTCATACTATTCGGAAAAATAAAATCGTTTCAACTAATATTTTCTTTTGAATTCAAGTTAACAGTTTGATTGGTAATCCATCATTAATAAATTTTATGTTTATGGCATAATGGAGTTTTCAGGTGTGATTGATAAATTTGATACAAAAAATTCGGTAATTCTTCTCGAGGGTAAAAAAGACGTTCGAATAGATGACCGGGACCTTCTGATAAAAGCCGGTGAATTTTTGTTACAAATTTGAGACATTCAAAATTCCGCAGCGGCAATGCTGACGGAGCTGATTATCTGTTTTGCAAAGGAGTTTCAAGTATCGATCCTGACAGGCTGGAATTAATCCTTCCGTATTCGACCCACCGGAAAAATTTTTTGCTGACTGATAATTTGCATTCTCTTGATGATATTAATTTACTGAATGAAAGTGATGTTGTCTATCAAACAAAATCAAATTTAAAAAATAAAAAATTAATTGACCTTTATATAACAGGTGACCGGAGTAAAATCGGAATCAAAGGCAGTTACTTATTAAGAGATACTTTGAAAGTTACGGGCACGAAAACCGGGATCTCCAAAGAAGCATTTGCCATTTTTTATCATGATCTTGAAAATCCAAAATCAGGCGGACCGGACATACAATGAAGATGTGTGAAATTAATAATGTTCCGTACATCGACCAGAGGATCTGGATGAACTCTTTAAAATAAATTTAGCCCTTCAAAATTTATTGTCTTAAACCCTTCTCAAAAAAATCTTATTTTACAATACAAACTTTACAAACTTTACAAACTTTACAAACTTTACAAACTTTACAAACTTTACAAACTTACAAACTATGTTTTCACAATTCAAACCAACATTACAAAAAGAATTAGACTCAATCAAAGAGCAAGGACTTTATAAAACCGAACGCATCATCGAAACTCCTCAGTCAGCTGAGATCGACGTTAACGGAAAAGAAGTACTTAACTTCTGCGCCAATAATTATCTCGGGCTATCATCTACACCCGGAAGTCATCAAAGCCGCACATCAGACTCTTGATCAGTGGGGTTACGGAATGTCCTCTGTAAGATTTATCTGCGGTACGCAAAAAATTCACAAAATTCTCGAAGAAAAAATCAGCAAGTTCCTTGGAACGGAAGATACAATTCTTTATGCAGCATGCTTTGATGCGAACGGCGGTGTTTTCGAGCCGTTGCTCGGTGAGAAGGATGCAATAATTTCCGACGAACTTAATCACGCAAGCATAATTGACGGAGTGCGTCTCTGCAAGGCAATGAGATTCAGATACAAAAACAATGACATGAATGACCTGGAAGAAAAATTAAAAGAAGCAAAGGCAAAGGGTGCGCAGCAGATTTTGATTTGCACTGACGGAGCTTTTTCGATGGACGGAGTAATTGCAAATCTTAAAGGCATTATGTGACCTTGCTGATAAATATCAGGCAATGGTGATGACAGATGAATGTCACTGTACCGGATTTCTCGGTAAAACAGGTAGAGGTTCAATTGAAGTCAATGAGGTAATGGGAAGAGTGGATATTATTACCGGAACTTTAGGCAAGGCGCTCGGCGGCGCCATGGGCGGGTTTACAAGCGGGAGAAAGGAAATTATTGAAATGTTAAGACAAAGAAGCAGGCCTTATTTATTCTCAAACTCACTTGCGCCGGCAATAGTCGGAGCTTCAATAAAAATTTTTGATATCCTGAGCGAAACAACTCAATTAAGAGACAAGCTCGAAGAAAATACAAAATATTTCAGAGAAAAAATGACAGAGGCAGGATTTGATATTAAGCCGGGAATTCATCCGATCGTCCCGATAATGCTTTATGATGCAAAGCTGTCACAGGACATGGCTGCAAAACTGCTCGATGAAGGAATCTATGTAATAGGATTTTTTTATCCCGTTGTAGCAAAAGGGCAGGCAAGGATTCGCGTTCAGCTCTCTGCAGCACACTCTAAAGAAGATATTGATAAATGCGTGGCTGCGTTTATTAAGATAGGTAAAAAACTGGGAGTGATATAGAGTGTATAGAGTGTATGGAGTGTATGGAGTGTAGAGTGTTGAGTGAGGAGTATTTCTTAAAAAAATAATTCAAATTAAATTAGAATTTTGGCAAGGATAGAAAAATTTGAGGATCTTGTTTGCTGGCAAAAATCGAGGACCTTGGTAAAAGAGATTTATAATGTGACTTCTATTGGTTTATTTATGAAAGATTTCACGCTGAAGGATCAGATTAGAAGAGCTGTTCTTTCTGTAATATTAAATATAGCTGAAAGTTTTGGGAGAAGAACTCATAAAGAATTCAAGCATTTTTTATTCATGGCTCATGGTTCGATTGCAGAAGCTCAATCATGTTTATATGTTGCAGTAGATATTAACTATTTAAACACGGAATCATTTGAAGATCTATACGAGAAATGTACTGAAATATCAAAAATGATTTCCGGTCTAATCAAATCCTTGAAGTGAAATTCAAAACTCTAAACACTCAACACACTCTATACACTCAATGAACTTATTAGATCGCTACATACTAAAGTCACTCATTGGTCCGTTCATATTTGCCTTAGCGATTGTTATATTTTTATTTTTATTTCAATTTTTCATTAAATCTTTGGACCAGTTCATCGGGAAAGGATTGAGCATCTGGGTCATCATACAGCTGATCTCACTGAATCTGGCATGGATGGTAACACTTGCAGTGCCGATGGCAATGCTTGTGTCTTCACTGATGACATTCGGTGAATTGTCATCCAATAATGAAATCACAATAATGCGGGCAAGCGGAATCAGTCTGACAAGATTAATGATCCCTGTCATAATCGTTTCGGTTGTCATGTTTTACCTGATGATCCGTTTCAATAACGATGTGTTGCCGGAAGCAAATCACAGGTCAACTGTTTTACTTTATGACATTTCAAAAACAAAGCCGACATTTATTCTTGAACCCGGAAAATTTTCCGACGACATCAAGGGAGTTCAGATCCTTGTAAAAAAAACATTTCCAAACAGCAATAACATTGAAGGAGTGTATATTTATAATTATTCAGACCCGAATTACAGGTATCTGCTGACTGCAAAAAGCGGCGACATAAGTTTTTCCGCAGATTTTAAAAAAGTTATAATGAACCTTGAGGACGGTGAAATACACCAGCTCAACTTAAAAAGCTTTGAAAAAGATTACAGGAAAATAGAATTTGAAAAACATCGTCTTACTTTTGATGCCGAAGGATTCGGTTTTCAGCAATCAAATGAAAATACTTTTACCAGAGGCGACAGGGAATTGTCAGCAGATGCAATGAATACAGTAGTTGACAGTCTTAAAAAAAATCAGGGAGCATTGATGAGAAATTTATAGATAATCTTAATAAAGGATATTAAACGTCTCGACAGGATAAATTTTAAAGATACTGTTTTCCGTAAAACAGGTATCATCGCCGGAGCTCAGACAAATTTTACTGATACATCAAAATTAGGAAATAATACTTTCACTGCTTATGACACTTTAAGCAATCTCATAAAATTGTTTTTGGCAAGCACATCGAATCATTAAATATGAAAGCGGCTTCTGTCCAGCTTGAAAAGCAGATCGACAGCTATGAAGTAGAGATATATAAAAAATATTCAATTCCTTTTGCATGTGTGGTATTTATTCTGGTCGGGGCTCCGTTAGGATACAGGGTCCGGAGTGGAGGGTTCGGGATTGCAGCCGGACTATCCCTTTTATTTTTTCTTTTATACTGGGCATGCTTAATGGGAGGCGAAAAGCTTGCTGACAGGGCGTATTGTAAGTCCGATCATAGGAATGTGGATTGCAAACATTATAATAGGATGTTTTGGTTTGTATTTAATGTTTAAATCATCTTAAGTATATTGTTGTAAATTTATTTACAGGATTCACCAGTCTTCGAATTAATCTTAAGTGGTGTTTAACAGTTTAATAATATTTGTCAAGCCCCAAACAATATGAAGTTACCCAACTCCGCCAGGTTCGGAAGAAAGCAACGGTAAGTATTCTTTGTATGTGATTTGGGTGTCTTGACAATTTTTATTTAATTATAATTCTATGAGTAAAATAAAGCTGGGTATCGTTGGTCTTGGAGGAATTGCACAGATAATCCATATGCCTATTCTTTCAAAAATGGATGATGTGGAGATTACTGCCGTATGCGACAGTGATCTTTCCAAATGCAAAAATATTGCATCGAAATATAATGTCGGGAAATATTATAAGGATGTTGAGAAAATGCTTGAAGAAAATCCTGAAATATCGGCAGTTATCATTGCTGCCCAGACAAATGTTCATAAAAACATTTCAATCAAATGTCTTGAAGCCGAGAAAGATATTCTTGTTGAAAAACCTATTGCAAGAAATTATAAAGAAGCCAAAGTCATAGTAGATGCCGCAAAGAAGAGCAAAAGTAAAATCATGGTTGCAATGAATAACAGGTTCAGGAATGATATGATGATGCAGAGAACTTTTACGAAGGCAAAAGAGATAGGAGAAGTATTTTATGTAAAAGCCGGCTGGGTAAAGCCACAAAGCTCAAATCAGAAATGGATGCTTGAAAGAGAAAAATCAGGCGGCGGAGTTTTTCTTGATAACGGAATTGCCATGCTGGATCTGGGATTGTGGATTCTCGGATTTCCCGAAGTGAAGAGTGTCACTGCTGTCAATTATTATCACAATACAAAGTCAGTAGAGGATTCAAGTATTGCGATGATTAAATTTAAGAACAACACTACACTTACTATTGAGGTAAGCTGGAGCCTGCTGCGTGAAGGAGAACTTTTTACTGCAATGTTTACGGAAAAGAAGGAAGCTCTTCGATAAATCCGTTTAAAATTTATAAAAGAATGGACGGAGAGCTTTATAACATTACTCCCAAAAAAATCATAACTCCTTCAAATGTATTTAAGAAAAGTTATGAATATGAATTACAGCATTTCGTCGGTGCGGTAACAGGGAAATCATAATATAATTTCAAGCGGAGAAGATGCATTGAAGGTTATTGGAGATCGTTGATGCAGTTTATAAATCGGCCAAAGACTGGCAGAGAAATAATTTTTAAATGATAAATTTATGATTTCTTAATATAAGAATGGTAGATTTATGAAAAAATCAAAGATGAAAAAGAAAGTACTTGTCGTTGACGATGAAAAAGATATCGTTGACATCATGAAATATAATCTCGAAAGAGAAAATGAATTTGAGGTCCTGACTGCAAATAACGGAAAGGATGCCCTCGAGATCGCCGAAACAGTTCCCGATCTGATCTTGCTTGATATTATGATGCCCGAACTTAACGGGTTTGAAGTTTGCAAGCAACTCAAGAACAATCCCGACACATCCAAGATCCCCGTAATATTTCTTACGGCAAAGGAAAATGAAATTGATGAAATACTTGGACTGGAGATCGGAGCAGATGATTATATAAGCAAGCCGATTTCCCCGCGAAAGGTTCTGGCAAGAATAAAATCGGTGATACGAAGAACGTCAAATGAAATGAAAAGCCTCATAAGCTCGAAGAAAATATCAAGTTCAGAAATCTTGAGATAGACAGTTCAAGCCACAGTGTTACAGATCAATGAGAAAGAAGTTTTTTTCCCAAAAAAGAATTTCAGCTTCTGCATTTTCTGTTGTCAAACAGGGGAAAAGTTTACTCTCGAGAAATTCTTCTGAATCAGATCTGGGGGGAAAATATTTATGTTGTTGACAGAACAGTCGACGTTCACGTTGCAAAGGTACGTGAAAAGCTTGGTGAATATTCAGATTATATTGAGACTATAAAAGGACTCGGTTATAGATTTAAAGACAGCAAGTAATTATTTTTCAATCTAACTCTGTTAATGAAAAGAGTTAATATTTTAACAAAGTATTCCGTCATTATTTTTTGCTCTCCTCCTTATACTTTTTATTATCCTTTCAAAATTTATAGACGTTTCCAACGAAGCACTGCTTGTATCCACAATTACTGCTTTAGTGATTTATGTTTTCAGTGCATTGTTCGTTTTCAAAGAAGTAAACACACCTTTGAAAAAAATATTCAATTTATCGGGCAGACTGAAGCTTAAAGAGGACACTGACGATGTTCAACCATTTCGATAAAAAGATCAGCGAACTGAATCAGCTCATAGAAGAGCTGGATGAATTAAAATCAGGTTCGGTTTTGAACAAAGAAATTTTTGAAATTACCGACGAAGTATACTCAATAGCGCAGAGGACACTATATGAACTTGACACTGCAAAAGTATTTAAGGTAAACAGAAATGAATTTATGGGAAATGTTGCGCATGAGCTTCGAACTCCCATTTTTGCAATACAGCTTTCGCTTGAAACATTACTCGACGGAGCGATAAATGATGAGAAGGTAAATGTCGATTTCCTGAACCGGGCATTTAATCAGACTAAAAGACTAAAGTCACTCGTCGATGATCTGATCAGCATTTCAAAATTCGAGACCGGGGTAAAGATGAGCAAGAGATATTTCGGAATTTCAAATACGATCAACAAAACCATAGACGAGTTAAGAGATCTCGCGGAAAATAAAAATGTTTCACTTGAGTTTGATTCTTCAATTGCAAACGGTGTCAGTGTTTTCGGAGATGAAGAAAGACTGCATCAGGTAATGGTTAACTTGATTGATAATGCAATAAAATATACTTCTGAAAACGGCGCATATAAAGGTCTCATTAAATGTAAGAGAAAAAGAAGTGGCTGTAAATATCGAAGACAACGGAATCGGAATTCCGAAAAAAGATCTACCGAGAATATTCGAAAGATTTTACAGAGTTGATAAAACACGTTCACGTGATATAGGTGGAAGCGGGCTCGGGCTTTCAATTGTCAAGCATATTCTCGAAGCGCATTCAAGCCAATCAAAGTTGAAAGTGAAGAGAATAAAGGAACTAAGTTTGAATTTAGTCTGAAGAGATGATTTTTTTTTATAAAAAATTTTAACGCAGAGAACAGAGACACAGAGATCGTAAATAAGCAATTTAAATCTCATTCCACATCTTAAGCAATCCTGTTTCATCAAATTTTTTCCCATTATCTGAATTCCGAAAGGAAGCTTATCTTTGTCGAATCCGACAGGGATCGAGATTGCCGGGATGCCAGCAAGATTCACCGAAACAGTATAAATATCATTCAGATACATTGACAGCGGGTCTTCGACTTTTTCTCCGATCTTAAAAGCAGTTGTCGGTGTAGTTGGCGAAATTATAAAATCAACTTCCTTAAATGCATTTTCAAAATCTTTCATTATCAAGTCTTCTTACTTTTTGAGCCTTTCCGTAATAAGCATCATAATAACCGGCAGACAAAACATAAGTTCCAAGCATGATCCTTCTTTTGACTTCATCGCCGAATCCTTCCGAGCGTGTATTGACATACATATCTTCGAGGACACCTGAATCTTCCGCCCTGATAACCGTATCTGACACCGTCGATATCTTGAAAGATTACTCGATGCTTCGGCACAGGTGAGAATATAATAAGTCTGAATAACATATTTGGAATTCGGAAGAGAAATTTCTTTTACTTTAAAACCTTTTTCCTTCAATGATTCAATTTTCATTCAGAATTCCTTGCTGATCTCCGCGTCAAGACCTTCCTCAAAATATTCTTTTGCATAGCCAATGGTAATTTCCTTAGGATCAAATCTTTTTTCAGCTTCATTTGAATAACCATCAACACTTGTTCCGGATGAAGTACTGTCTCTTTCATCATACCCGGCAATAACTTCCAGGGCGCTGCCAATATCATAATTATTGTTTCCAAAAATTCCGATGGAATCAAATGAAGATGCAAACGCAACAAGCCCGAATCTCGAAATCCTTCCGTAAGTCGCTTTCAGACCTGTGATGCCGCAGAATGAAGCCGGCTGACGTATCGAACCTCCTGTTTCAGAGCCAAGTGAAAGCAGACACATATTAGCAGCAACAGAAACTGCGCTTGCTCCTGAAGAACCTCCGGGCACTCTTGTTTTATCAATGGGTTTTTTACCGGACCGAAGTAAGAATTTTCATTGGATGAGCCCATCGCAAATTCATCACAGTTAACTTTTCCAATAATGATCGCATCTTCATTTATTAATCTTTCGATAACAGTCGCATTGTAAACTGCTTCAAAGTTGCTTAATATTTTTGACCCGCATGTCAGTAAGATTATCCTTTACAGAAATTACATCTTTGATTGAAAACACTGCCCCGGCAAACTTTCCTGCAGTTCCCTTTTATTATTTTCAGATCAATTTCTTTTGCACGAAGCAAAGCTTCCTTTTCAAATAAAGTTATGAATACATTTAAATCTTCCTGCTCTTTAATATTTTCTAAATATTGATTGACAAGCTCTTCACAGGAGAGCTTTCCGGATTGTATCTGTGATCTTATTTCCTTGAAGCTTCGGGGGATATTATTCATTTGATTGGTCTTGAATAGTTAAGTAAGGTTAAGTTAGGTAAGTATGGTAAGTTTGGTGAGTTTGGATTAAGTCTATTAATCCTATATTAGCCATACTCACCTTACTCACCTAACTTACTCACTTACCTCACTTAACTAATACCCAATTACTTAACGGGTTTTTCTTTATCATCCGGCGAAGTAAGATCTTTTTCAATATCAGAGGATGCTTTCTTAAATTCCTTAATTCCTTTCCCCAGACCCTGCATCAGCTCAGGAATCTTCTTTGCGCCGAATAAAACTAAAATTACAATTGCTATTAATATTATTTCAGGGGTTCCTAAACCAAACATTTTTTTTATTACTCCTTTCCCTCTATTAAGAAGGATAAATTTTTTGATTAAATTATGTTACATTACACTTCCCGACAACACTCTTGAAAAACCTCACTCCGTCTGTATTTCCCAATATCTCATCCGATGCTCTTTCCGGATGAGGCATCATCCCGAATACATTCCTTTTAACATTCTGTATTCCCGCAATATTATCGAGTGAACCATTCGGATTATCAACATATCTGAATAAGATCTGATTATTGCTTATAAGTTCAGTCAGTGTCATTATCATCACAAAAAAAATTTCCTTCGCCGTGAGCGACGGGAATGTTAATTTCTTCTTTTATCTCATATTCGCCGGTAAAAATACTCTTATTATTTTCCACTTTCAATGTAACTGTTTTGCAGACAAACTTCAGATTTTCATTTCTCAGCAATGCTCCGGGAAGAAGTCCGGTTTCACAAAGTACCTGAAAACCGTTGCATATCCCGATCACGACTCCTCCCCTTTCTGCAAACTTGATCACATCTTTCATCAACAGGAGAAAATTTTGCAATCGCTCCGCATCTCAGATAATCTCCGTAAGAAAATCCTCCGGGAAGTATCATCAGATTTCTGTCGCCAGATGCTTCCCTCCTTGTGCCAGAGAAATTTTATGTCAACATTCATAATATTTTTAAGACATTATATACATCATGATCGCAATTTGAACCCGGGAAAGACTACTACACCAGCCCTGACTTTGACATTAATCTGCTTCTCCGTTTTTATATACTTCAAATGAATAGTCTTCCATCACGGGATTGGCAAGAAGTTTCTTGCAGGCTTCTTCCGAAATTTTCTCGGCTTCTTCTTTTGTGCTTTGCGTTAATCTTCAGCTCTATGTATTTCCCGATGCGTGGTATCTTCAATTGAATCAAATCCGAGAGATTTCAATGAATGCTCAATTGCTTTTCCCTGCGGATCAAGGATGGTCTTTCTGATTGAAATATTTATTTTAGAAGTATACAAAATTTTATGATTTGACGATTACAGAAAGAATTGGTTTAATTATCTGATATTTTATTTCTGTAGATTTTCAAGATTTGATTTATCAATTGTATTAAGTTTATCCAATGGATTTACTGTGCGGGATCCTTCCATTACGGCAATGGCTTTCGTAATGTCTCCCGTAACTTTCTCTGATGTTGATTGATTTGACACCGGCTCCTCTGAAGCCATTCCTTCGTTGTAAGTTTCGGGTTTATGCTCATCGCCGCTTATCATCTTTTTTGACATGGGATTTTGGTTTCTGCCGGATTTGTCTTCACTGTCGGTGAAAAATTTCATATCCTGAACATTAGTTTCTCATTCCATCGTTGTCAGGAAGCTGATTTTTATTCTCAGATTTTGAAGACTGTTTTTTATTTTCATTCGAAGTAAATCAGCGGCGATATCTTTTATAAAGTTGAGATGACTTTTCTTTTTCAGTTGACGGGTTATCTGTATTCACCGGAGAATGTGTCACTGTCTCAGGAACCTGGTTTTGAAGCGGCTGATCTTTTTGTCCTGTCTGCTCCTGCTGATTTGTTGTAACCGGTTCTTTATTATTATCAACTGAGGTTTTGTTATGATAGGTAATATAAAACACAAAGAATATCAGAACTGTAAATCCAACTGCTGGGATAAGCCATGGATATTGTCTTTCTCCAAACAGATTTCTTAAAAATCCTCCTCTGCCCTCATCGAATTTTTTCGAATGTTTGGTTCTTTTCTCAGCTTCAAACTCTACTATCCTGCTGTGAAGCCTTTTGAACGAAATCATCACTTGCCCTTACCTGCTCAAGATTTTTCAGCTTATCGCTTATCTCTATATATTTTTCTCGCTATCCAAAATTACAATCTGTAAATTTTATTTATGTTGTTCTTTTATTTGGGTTTATAAATTTCTTCCAGAATTTCTTTAAGACATTCCCTTGCCCTGTTAATCCTTGACTTTACTGTCCCGAGAGGAACATTTAATATTTTTGATATTTCATCATACTCAAGATCCTGTATGTCCCTTAAAATTATTACTTCCCTGAAGTTTCATTTAGAGAATCAATTGCTTTCTGAATATAATAACTTTCACGTGCTTGCATTTGCGCTTTCATCGGGGGCGATAATTTTCGAAGGCAGTTCGTAATCCTTCTCATTGTCCTCACCGAATTTATTAATGGAAAAAGTCTTAAATTTTGATCTTCTTCTTTAAATTTGTTTTTGCAAGATTGATCGCAATTGTATAAAACCATGTTGAAAATTTGCCGATCTCCCGGTACAGATGTTTTGATTTATACAATCTTAAAAAAGCATCCTGAGCAATATCTTCTGATTCTTCCCTGCTCCCGGTGTATCTGTAAAGAAAATTTACAATTTTGTCCTTATATCTGTAAACAATTTCATTGAAGGCATTAATATCCTCTTTCTGAAATGTTAGTATTAATTGTTCGTCGGTTAACTCTTTATAATCAGGATTCGGTTTGCCTGACATCTAAACTGGTTTTATTAACTGAATAATGATGACTTTGTTCCAAGAATTCTATAAGCTGCAAATATTATTTATTAAAACCGTCATTGTCGTGCTTCTGTCTCCGCCGGAAGTTTTAAAGATCTTATCGGCATCATAAATATATTCAAATGCCATTCTGACCTTTGTCGTGCCCGGTTGATTTCCTGAAGTTTCTGTAATACGGCAAGAGAATCTCCTGATCCGGATACCACAGCTTCAGCTCTTTCTTTAATAAAAATCCCTGGAGCTTTTCCACGCCCGGATCAAAAAGTTTGTCAATAGTAATAAAAGCAGAGTTCAATAAAAATATTAAAAAAATCTCCACATCTTTCTTAAGTGAAATTTGCGAATATATCTTCAGCGCTTTTTCATTCTGATGCTCCAGGACCGCTTTTATAAAATCAGATTCACTAAAATCTTTTGAGATGCCGTTGCAGAGATTTATTGCATCATCCGTAATTTCTTTAGAGGGGTAACAATACGTCTTTAGCTTTTCGATCTCAGGCAGGATCTCATCCGGCGTATTGTTCGAAAATCTGAGAAAATGTTTTACCGAGCTGTCACTTATTTTGTGATCACCGAATTTTTCCTTTATCCATTCGATCAGTTCGCTTTCGGAAAGTCCCCCTAATTCATAGATCTTAACATTATCTTCAATGATTCTCCTGTTGCGGGCTGCATCAGCGGATTCGCCTCCCCTGGAATCATAAAGAAAGATCTTGCTTATATCAAGCTCTTCATCTGAATTTATCATTATAAGACAGGTATCGGGATTCGGTCTTCCGAGATAATCGATCAGAGCCGTCTTTCCGTCTTTCAGGAGTTTCCTGATATTTCTGAGCACGACAACTTTCTTATCTGAAAAAAGTCCCGAGTTGCTGCATTCATTCATAAAGCTTTCGATATTCTTATCATCCGCATTAAACGAGATCAAATTGTTCTTCGCATCAAAATTCTCCCCTACAAATTTCTTACAGATTACTTTTACCAGATCAACAAGTAATACTTTTTCTCTCAAAGATAATAAAATATTATTGTTAACCGGTCCCTTCTCAAAAGTATCAGTTAATTTTCTGTAAGAGACAATATTTCTTTTTTCTGACTTTGCCATTTTCAATCCGGCATAAAATAAACAAACTATATCAATTAATGAATTAATAAAAAAGCCGGATTAATTTGTCATCCGGCTTGACTTGCTTTCACAATGATCAGCAAAGCCGTCCGAGCTAACATTATTCTGTCTTGAAAGTCTAATTCTACGGAATGGACTCTGGCGGAGACAGTATAACACAGATTGCTAATCTGTGCTACCTCTTTCTATTCGTCATTCTATAATTTCCAGACTCGTAATCGGATGAATTTCCCAGACTGTTGCCCGGTTGTTATCCTTGTAAAATAATTCTCCCGGGTCTGTGTTAAATGCATCTGTAACATGCTCGGTATCAAATAACAGCCAGCCTGTTATCTTAACCTTATGTCTTCTCAGTGTATTCAATAATGTTGTATTGCTCATTGGAATGCCTATGGAATCAAAAATCATTTGCCTTAGCCTCGGTGTAATCTCTGCAACAACAATTTTCCTCGGGGAATATGAATATTTTGTCGGGACAAGTTCAATATGAACGTCTTGCTGATTCTGACCAGTGTTCTGGCAGTTACAGGATTCTTTGCTCCCCCACTTTGCCGTACGAACCCATGCAACAATTACAACAGCTTTATTTTCATCAAACCTGCCGTGATCATCTCCATGTGCAATGAATGAACTAAACGAAACGCTTGTATCAATATCCAATGAATCGGGGAGAGTGTAACGGTTTTTCTTTCGGTTTACAGTTTTGAGAAACTCATTGTTCGTACTTCCATCCATATCGCAACCGTTGAATATATCCTGTGATAAGACTGGAATTGCAAACAGAAAAATCAGCGGTATAACCGCAAGAAGCCTTCTGAATTTTTTCATTGGATTAATTCCTCCTAATATTTTTTCTATCAGATCTCGCCATTTTTAATCAAGCATAAAAATAAACAAACTATATCAATTAATGAATTAATAAAAAAGCCGGATGAATTTGTCATCCGGCTTTACTGAATTAACCTGTCACTTTCTTTTTTGTTACATCCATATTTCTTACTTCACCAGCATCATCCTCTTCACCTGTGAAAAAGTACCTGACTCGATTTTGTAATAATATATCCCGCTCGACAAATTACTTCCATCAAAGACAACAGAATATCTTCCGGCAGGTTTAACTTCGTTTACTAAAGTTCTAATTTCTTTGCCTGTCATATCATAGATTTTCAATGTTACAAATCCTAATTCCGAAATGCTAAATTCCAAATTTGTAGTCGGATTAAAAGGATTTGGATAATTCTGTGAAAGTGAAAAACTACTTTGTTGTTCCTGTGAATTCAGATTATCTGTCTGTTCTTCTTTCGTAAAATCCCCCTGGTTATTGTCCACTGTAGAAATAATATTCCCATTTTTATCATACTTCCTAAAAGCAAGATATTGTTGATTTTCATCCCATGCAAATACAATCATCCAGACATCTCCTGTTATCTTATCCACTTCAAGCGTCGTTGCTTTTTTCATTTCGTTGATGTCATTGCTCTCTGAAAAAGAAGGATAAAATGTATCATGCCATTGATTCGAAACTCCTCCTACGGAGTTCTGCAAATAAGATATGATCTTGTAACCGTTCGGTGAATTCTGACACGCTCCGCTCACATATACATGATTTTGCCAGCTCTTTATTGAAGATGCCTTATCGGCTCCGCCGCTTTGCCCGTAATCAAAAAATTCTACATTATTATTCCAGCCATAATTTCCGGATTCCTTTGTGTATTTGATTGTTGCAAAGTCATAATTGTTTCCATAATTTCTGTTACTGTAACCCGTTACATACACATTTCCGGAATCGTCTGCAGTAATAGCTGTGGGAACGTCATCTGCTCCATTTCTCAATCCTTTGAATGTCTTAGCCCAGTTTAATGCCATAAAATGATCATCTTTGAAATTCAGTGTCAGATAATCAGAGCCGGTTATTGTACCAAAGGCTACATCAGTTATACACGTTATCGATGCACGTGACTTTGCAATTGCATTGTCAGAAACATATGACAGAACAAAGCCCGTTGGTATTTCATTTGTCAACGGCTTTTGGTAGATAAGAATATCGGTGGGATTAGAATCATCTTGGCTAAAAGTCAGCATCATTACATCTTTAAAATTTACTCCCCCCGAGGTATAACCGACAGCATAGACATATGAGTTATCAGTCAATATATCAGTTGAGACATCATCGGAACTGTATCTTGGGTTGTCATATTGATGACTCCAGACGAGATTACCAAAGCTAGAATATTTTAATGTAATAAAATCTTTATTGTAATTACTGTTTGTAGTATACCCTGATATATAAATATTTTCTGCATTATCAACCGCAATCCCCAGTCCTTTTTCATCACGAATCGTTTGATATAAGATAGTGTCCTGTATTACTCCATTTGTATTATATTTTAAAATTATTATGTCATTTTGATTTGTAGTTTGATTACCTAAATACCCAACAACATATACACCGCGACTAAATTCATTATTGTCTAAAACTATATCCATTCCTTTGTCATTTCCTAAAGGGTTAATATATTTTCTCTGCCATACTCTTACAGTATCGAAATATTTTTCAAAAAGTAAATCATATTTATTACTTGAAGTATTAAATGTATTTCCTGTTACATATAAATATCCGTCATCTCCTAAAAATGTTTTAAAAGGATAACTGTCAGGCAATTGTGAATAAGAAGAATTAATTGCGATTAAAAGTAAACTAATTATTAATAATATTTTTTTCATGATAGTTTTATTTGTTAAAGTTTTCTGCCTGAATTCAGACAACTAATTTTATTTTATTAAAATACATTTTTTTGAATCTATCAATGCATTGTTTACATAAAGCGAATAAAAATAAATTCCGCTTGATAGGTTAGAACCATCAACTAAGATTTCATATTTTCCAATAGTCTGTTCCTCATTTACAAATTGTGATACTTCTTTTCCAGTAATACCATAGAGAATAATTTTTACCAAACCATATTTCTTTAATGTATAACTGATTTTCGTAGTCGGATTAAACGGGTTAGGATAATTTTGTGAAAGTGAATATTCATCAGGTATGTTTGAATTGATCTTTGTTATAAATGTCATTCCACCATTTGTAGTTTTAATTATTGTTCCAAATTGACCAGCAATATATCCTGTGTTTGAATCTAAGAATTCTATAGAATTCAGGAAATTTGTAGTAACACTAGGAAAGGTAATCCAATTAAATCCTCCATCTGTAGTTTTCAAAATTGTTCCTTCTTCACCCACACAGAAACTTTCCAGATTATTAAATGAGTAAATTGAATTGAGCATCCTTGTTACTCCCGGAATAGAAATTGAAAACCAATTAATGCCACCATTTGTGGATTTAAAAAATAATGTGTTTGCCCCGATACTCAATGCATTTAGTGAATCTGAAAAACTTATATCATTTCCTCTTCCTCCGGAACCTGACGCTACTGTTGTCCAATTTAATCCGCCATTTGAGGTTCTCAGTATTTTGTTCTCTGTGCAGGCAAGTCCTGTAGAGGCGTTTATAAATGTTATACCTTTTATTTCTCCGGTATTATTATCAAAAAATACCGTATCCCAATTATTTCCGCCGTCTGTTGTTTTCAAAATCAGTGCATCTCCATTATTGTTATTTCCACCAGTAATACAACCGCTATTAGAATCATTAAAATATAAATCCAGTAACTTTATCAGAGTATTGCTCTGTAATTTTACCCAGCTGGAGCCGGAGTCAGTTGTCTTTATCAACGTTCCATTATCACCAACTGCATAACCAATGATACCATTTGCAAAGAATACTGAATTCAAAGCGGTTATGATTCCGCTCTGAAGTTCATTCCAGTTATCCCCAGAATCTGTTGTCTTTAATATCTTACCGCTGTCTCCGACTGAATAACCTGTCATTACATCTGTAAAAAAAATACTATTAAGTGTTTTCTTAAATCCGTTCTGTTGTATCCAGCTTGTTCCGCCGTTAGAAGTTTTTAATATCTTTCCGCCTGAGCCCGCTACTGCAATGTTGTTCAAATCCAATGCATCTACATACCAGAAGATTCCAATGTGATAATCATACTTATTGTAAGTTGAATCATGTTCCCAGTTTAAACCTGCATCAGTTGTTTTAAGAATTCTTCCGAAGTCCGTCACTACATATCCTGTATTGATATTTATAAAGGACTGATATCTGGCAATGTCATTCACTTCAAAAATATCAAGGCTGTAGTTATTCCAGTTCACTCCGGCATTGGTCGTCTTGATGATGTAATTTCTGTCTATTAATAGAGTAATGTTATTAGTATCAAAGAACGATACAGTTACTATTCCATCCAATACACCAAGGCCTAGATCAATTGAAGTCCAGTTCATTCCTCCATCAGTTGTTTTAAGCAATGAAGGTCTTCCTCCGGCATACCCGTTCAAAGAATCAATAAAGTCTACTGAAAACATTGCCGCTCCTGTTCCGCTTGTCTGTTGTATCCAGTTCGTGCCGCCGTTGGTAGTTTTGAGTATTGTTCCGCTATTGCCGACCGTGTAACCGGTGTTTTGTGTAGGGAATGAAACCGAACGCAAATAGTTTCCGACATTGCTTGTTTGTTGTATCCAGTTCGTGCCGCCATTAGAGGTGTAAAGTATCGTTCCCTGTCTTCCCACTATAAATACTCGGTCAGAAGTCAGACATTCTATATCCGCTAATATATCCACATCATTTGAGTTTTGCAAAAACCAGTTCGATCCGCCGTTAGTCGTTTTCATTATCGTTCCGAGAACACCCGCTGCATAACCTGTCTGAGCATTGGCAAACTTAATTGCATACAGCAGATTTCCTGTCGGAAGCGGCTGCTGCCAAAACCAGTTTGAATTGGGCTGTGAATTAACACGAGTTTGAGTTATTGATATTATTATTACAGATATTAATAAGTGGAGTATAGTTTTTTTCATTCTATTGATTTGTTGCCAAAATATAAACTAAGTTAACATTAAATTAAATCCAAAGTATTTCCTTTCGGACGGCTTTACACGACATTTCTAGAATCACTGTTCAAAAAATTTGAGGTCATCAGATTCAAGGAGGCCGGTTCTTGATTTTAGCACTCATAATATCAAATAATTATTTCGCCAAAACTATATAAAATCCTCCATTGTGTCAAATGGTAAAAATCGCGATTTGTGAAAGTTGAAAGGGAGTATGCATAAACAACTTGTGCAACCGGAGTTTGCGAGCTTGATTGGCTTAAGGCAGAGAATAATGGAGATAAGCTATGCAATAATTAAAAAAAAAGCCGGATGACTTCTCACCCGGCTTGATAAAATTAAGCAGCATGTATAAACTTATTTCCCTGATACAACAATTCGGTTATTTTAAAAGAACCATTCTCTTCACATCAGAAAAAGATCCTGCGTCAATTCTGTAAAAATATATTCCGCTCGGAATATCGCCCCCGTCAAATTCAACCTCATAACTTCCGGGAGAAAGTACTTCATTTATAAGTGTTGCCGCTTCTTTGCCAAGCGCATCGTATATGATAAGCTTTACATTTGACATTTGACTTTTGACCTCTGACGGAACATCAAATCTGATCTTGGTGACAGGATTAAAAGGATTGGGGAAGTTCTGATACAGGGCATATGATCCGGGAACTTTGGTCGAAATCTGATTTAGTCCCGAAGGTCCGGGACCATTATTGTAAACAAAAAGCAGATCATCAACTTCATCTATTCCGGCAAGATCAAGGTCGCCGTCATTGTCCCTGTCGTGAACAGTTATGCATGACCCCGCGCTCGAAGCCTGCAGTGTGATCGGCGAATTTGTATAGATCCCGTTTCCGCTGTTTTCATAGACCTTGTAGTCACCGCTTCCGTAATCACTCGAAATCAGATCCAGATCTCCATCCCCGTCGAGATCACCGATATCCATTGCAAGAGGAAACTGTCCCGAGTTATATGTTGACACTGCGCTCAGCCCACCGCTGCCATCTCCAAAAATCACACCGATCTTATTTGCACTCGAAAGACACGCAGCAACATCAACATTCCCGTCATTATTCATATCCCCGACAGCAACAGCCCACGGAGGTCCGTTCAGACTTGAACGGCTTGAAAATACAAGACTTCCGTTTCCGTCGCCGAGCAAAAGAACCATCTCGTTGCTTTGATAACAGCAAATGAATGCATCAAGTATTCCGTCATTATTTGCATCAGCCATCATGACACCCGTCTCCCCGTTTCCGACTGTGTTAATATTCACAGCAGCCGCAAACGTTCCGTCACCATTATTTCTGAACAATGAAATGCTGCTTCCTCCGCGGTTAGCTGTAATGATGTCATCATTGCCGTCGCCGTCCAGATCTGCAACAGCAACTCCTCTGACATTTGTCGAAGCAGTATATGAAACTCCCGGCTGATAGCCGGCATTGCCCGTTGCCATGAATAAGCTTAGTACCGTATTCCCTGCGTTTCCGATCGCAATGTCAACTTTGCCGTCGTGATTAAAATCTCCTGCTTCGCTCGGACTCGGTAATGAACCGGAGGGAATGGGATACAAAGCATACATCGTATCATAGTTCAAACCGTTATTTAAAAAAACCCTGAAGTCACGCGCGACTTCATTTACAACTGCAAGATCTGTTTTTCCGTCATCATTAAAATCCATGCCCAGCGCTCCGTAACATTGTATGAGCCCTTCACCCTGTCTTCTGACGGGAATGGTTCTTATCAGTGTCTGATTCAATGTACCCGGTTCGGCTTTCGTCCAGAAATTCCATGTGTATCCATTTGTTAAAGGAACATTAGTTGAGCTCTTGATACCCTTTGACAAATATACTGTCACCCACTCACCCGCGAGAAAAGGTGAGTCGGGTGTAAATGTGATTTGTTTATCAGCAGCCTGAAACTGTAACGTTCCCGGAATCGGACCAAGCTGTTTCCCGAATACTCTGAATGTTGAGTTATTGATTGTCTGTGTATTCAGCGGAATGCTGAATGTAACCGTGATCTGCGTATTTCGTGAAGCATTGATCACCTGCCGCTGAGGGAAAACTGAAATTACAGTCGGTTGCGAAATTGATGACTGATTAATCAAAGAGATCATAAAAAATGACAGGATAACTGTAAACTTTTTCATTAGTATTTTTTTAAATGTATTTGTATAATTTTATTTTATTAAAAACATCTTCTTCGTGTCCGCAAAATTTCCGATGACAAGCTTATAAAAATAAACACCGCTCGGAAGATTAGTCCCGTCAAAATTCACTTCATAACTTCCGGCACTTAATTTATCATTTAAAAGAGTTGAGACCTCTTTCCCCAAAGAATTATATATTATTATTCTCACGTCTTGCGTCTCGCGTCTTACGTCTGACGGTATATCAAACTTCAGCTTAGTCGAAGGATTAAACGGATTCGGATAATTCTGATACAGCTTATAATTAGCCGGTATATTCTCTGAAATTTTGTTTATACCGGATGTAGAAGAATCAGAGTTAAGATATTTTAAAATGTCCTTTGCCATATTGTCAACCGCTTCGGAATAATTTGAGATCATCACCACACCTGACTTTATGTTCTTAGATGAATCTTCAGTAAAACAAATATAGCTCGAAAATCCCGGGACGCCTCCGTCTTTCCATGTAAAATAAAATGTCGAATCAGTTTGAGGAAATAATAAGTTCATCTGCCAGACCAAGCCGATTCTTCCGGTTGAATTCATATTATGACATGTATCATTGTTCACTCTTCTCTGTTTATGCGCCGAATCGAGAACACTTTGCATTCCCAAATTTGACAGTCCCATATTGAACTCAAGATACTTCATGAAATCTTTTATCGTAGTATACAAACCTCCCGCCGCATAAAAAGCCGGCCAGCTGTTTTTAAAATATCCCACAGAATCTCCATCCACATATCCCGTTGCTCGTCTCTGCAGCTGTTCTGAATTTAATGTGATTCTTGTATCAGGCATTCCTAAGGGATTGGAAATTTTCTGTATGAATAATGTATCAATGATGCTGCCTAAAGTATTGGTGACTACAACACCGAGAAAAGAAACTCCGAGGTTAGAATATAAATAACACAATCCCGGAGGACGGGACAGGTGATGATTGTTCAAATAATCATACATCATCTGGTAACTTGTGGAATCATTTACCGGCGGTATCGGGTCATCGGGTAATGCAGAGTAATGTGTTGCAAGATCGAGTATTGTCATTCTTGTGGTGTCTCCGGAATTAACATAAACAGGCGCATGTACAATATTAAGCGGAATGTGATCTTCAACGAGATCATTCAGATTCAACTGACCTCCCTGCTGTATCAGCATTGAAAGTATCGTTGCCGTATAAGTCTTTGTAACCGAGCCGATATGGAAAATAGTCAGACTGTCGGGACGAGGCGAATTAGTGTCTTTCCGTATATGCCCGAATGTATAGCGGTGATTGATACTAGTAGAGCTTCCTCCTTCTCTGATAACTCCGACTACGATTCCCGCTTTGTTGGTTTCAATATAGTTCTTTACAATTCTGCTGATAACAAGCTGAAGTGAATCCGGATTGAACTGGGAATGTGAAGTTTGAATTAAAATCAGAAAAAGAATTAACGTAAAAAGTAAAATTAATTTTCGCACGCTATTAAATTTTTATTTGCAATAAAGTATAAAATTTTACCAAGAGATTAAAGTGACCTACGGAGTCTTTTAAAAAACCAGGAACCGGAAACGGTTTAAACCGTTTCCGCACCCGGAGTTATTCAGGCTATGACTGTTACTGTCTTACTCTGTAAGGAAATCCTGCGTACGTGGATGAGAAAAGCGAGGGCGAATTATCAAACAGCGAGCTTCTTGTATCAGCGCTGATGAAAGCGTTAAACATTCCGTGAATATGCTGCGGATAAATTTCAATCACTCTTTCATAAGTCCTGTCGAAGTTATTGCCGTTAGGCGTTTGTGATGTCATTACGAATCTTACTCTGTGAAAACCGAATGCATTTCTTGGCCAGTGTAATGCCACTATGTCCGTGTCGTTCTGATTGCTTGTCAAATAAACTTTTACCCTGACCTGATCGCCGCGGCTTTCATCAAGCAAACCGTCTCCGCCGAAGAATCGCGACGTGAAAATATTTGACGTGAAGTCCGGTCCGTTAAGCGTGAGTATCAGATTATTGTTTTTATAAAATTCTATCCTGTTCATTACGATATTTTCTTTTCCTGTCTGCGGAGTCTTTGTTTCACCGTCAACTGCGGAATACTGATATACTCTCCAGTTAAATCTCGGATTTGGTCTCCTGCCAATTCTTTTGAAAGTGATAAATCTCCTTTGCTCCTGTGAATAGGGCTTCAGTGTTGAGTCTAGTGCACCGTTAATGTATCCGATAATGATAAAGTTACCGGTAACATTTCTAGTTACTTCCACTGTTTTCAGAGTGTCGCCTGAACTCGTAATATTGGCATTCACATTAACGCCGGTAACTCTTCTTCCCCATCTCACCAATGAATCAATAGGAATGTCCAGACCCGATTCATCGTCCATGGTCGCCCCTTCAGAATCAAAATCCATAACCTCATCCGCAAATAAATTATCGTCATCATCCGCATTATTGCTGAATGCCGAATTTATTGCTGTTGTCGTCAGATACTCATCATCAGACTGTGCAGCCGGCTCGGTTATGCTGTCATTATCATTACAACCTGAAATGTAAAATGAGATAATTGTAAAGCAAAGTAAAATTGCTGCGAAAAACAATTTATGAATCGTTTTCATTGAATGATCCTTTCCTGTAAATTAAAGAGATGATTTTGAAATTCGGTGTGTTAGACACAAGGTAAGAAGATTAGGTTTAATGAAGAACAATTCTTCGATTAATCTTTATATACCTTCTTTAATCCGTTTCACGTAAATTTGTATCAACATTATAAAATATTTCCGTATACAAAATTAACTCAAAACCTAATTTACAATGAACAGAAAATTTAACGCTGCGAAAAATCTTATATTTATTCTAACCCTCGTTTTTATATTCGTCAAAGCAGATATATATTCTCAGTCAAAAATTGTTTACAACGGACAATACAGCTATGAGACAGTTGACAATGACCCTCTTAACGCAAGGATATATACACTCGACAACGGCTTAAAAGTGTATATGACAGTTGATAAGGATGAACCGAGAATTCAGACATTTATTGCAGTTGCAACCGGAAGTAAGAATGATCCTCACGATGCACAGGGTCTTTCTCATTATCTCGAGCATATGCTCTTCAAAGGTACGGATAAATTCGGGACCAAAGATTATGAAAAAGAAAAGCCATTCATCGATACAATCATCGCTCTTTATGAACAGAGACGTCAGGTTACCGACCCGGAAGAAAGAAAAGCCATATATCATAGAATAGACAGTGTTTCGTATTTGGCTTCGGAGTATGCAATTGCAAATGAATATGATAAGATGATGGCATCAATAGGAGCTAAGGAAACCAATGCATATACTTCGGTTGAGCAAACTGTTTATACAAATGATATTCCATCCAATCAGCTTTCAAAATGGCTTACGATCGAAGCCGAAAGATTCAGGCATCCGGTGATGAGATTATTTCACACTGAGCTTGAAGCCGTGTATGAAGAAAAAAACACAAATCTTGATAATGACAATTCAAAAGTCTGGGAAGCTCTCTATGAGGGGCTTTTTCAAAAGCATACTTACGGAACTCAGACAACAATAGGAAGCGTGGATCAGCTGAAGAATCCTTCCATCCAAAAGATAATCGACTATTATAATGAGAGATATGTCCCTAATAACATGGCAATATGTTTGTCGGGAGATTTTGATCCGGATAAAACAATAAAGCTGATTGATGAAAAGTTCGGGACTTTACAGAATAAACCTGTCCCTGAATTTACTCCGCCCGTCGAAGACCCGATCAACGGTCCTATTGTGAAGGATGTTTACGGACCTTCACAGGAATTTTTAAGATTCGGTTACAGGATCGGAGGAGCAAATACTAAAGATGCTGACATAGCGGTTATTCTTGAATACATATTAAGTAACGGTACGGCAGGTCTGATTGACTTAAATCTTAATCAGGATCAAAAGGTAATTGACGCTTATGCTTCGACAGATATAAACAAGGATTATTCCGTGATTTATTTCGGAGGTAAACCAAGAGAGGGACAGTCGCTTGAAGATGTAAAGAACTTACTGATGGATCAAATAAAATTATTAAAGGAAGGGAAATTTCCGGACTGGCTCATACCGGCAATCATCAGCAACTTTAAGCTGAGCCAGCTTAGATCTTTTGAAAAAAATGAGAGCAGGGCTGATGCATTTGTTAATGCATTTGTATTGGGAACTCCGTGGGAAAAATATATTAACGGGATTGACAGGTTGTCACAAGTTACGAAAGATGAGGTTGTCAATTTTGCAAATGAAAATCTCAATGATAATTATGTGATCGTCTATAAAAAAATTGGTGAAGATACAAGCATTCAAAAAGTTGAAAAGCCCGAGATTAATCCGGTCAAAATCAACAGGGATGATGAGTCTGAATTTGTTCAGGAAATAATTAGTGAGCCGTCAGGAGAGGTAAAGCCTGTGTTTGTTGATTATAAGAAAGGATATACTCGAGCTGAGCTTAAAGAACAATATTCCGGTTTACTATCTTCAGAATAAAGACAATGCACTTTTCGAACTAAGCTATATAATCGAAGCCGGTTCAAATCAAAATAAAAAGCTTAGCCTTGCTCTTGATTATCTGAATTATCTCGGGACATCAAAATATACTCCGACTCAGCTTAAAGAGGAATTTTACAAGCTTGCCTGTTCATACAACTTTTCAGTGAAGGAAGATGAATCTTTTGTCAGTCTGTCCGGCTTAAATGAGAATTTTGATAAATCTCTCAAATTACTTGAAGAATTAATTTCCGATCCAAAGTCCAATGAAGATGCGCTCGAGAATTTAGTTGATGACATTTTAAAACAGAGAGCTGATGCAAAGCTTTCAAAGAGGACAATTCTCTGGGGCGCCATGTACAGCTACGGAAAGTATGGTAAAAACAATCCGTTTACTTACAAACTTTCTGAAGAAGAATTAAAAGAAATCAAGCCCGATGAACTTATCAAAGTAATTAAAGAACTTTTCACATACAAACAGAAGGCGCTGTATTACGGACCATTAACCAGCGGTGAAATTGTAACTACACTTAACGAGATGCACAAGGCTCCTTCAACCTTAATATCAATTCCGACTGTCAATAAATTTAAAGAAGAGGATGTAACAGAAAATACCGTCTATGTAGTCAACTATGATATGCAGCAGGCGGAGATCCTGATGCTTTCAAAGGGAGGATCATACAATAAAGATAATGCTCCGATAATCTCTCTCTATAATGAATATTTCGGAGGAGGTATGGGCTCGATTGTTTTTCAGGAGCTAAGAGAATCCAAAGCACTTGCATATTCAACATTCTCGGCTTATCAGACTCCGGATAAAAAGGAAAAGTCTTATTACGTTATTGCGTATATCGGCTCTCAAGCGGACAAACTTCCGGAAGCAATGGCGGGAATGACAGAGCTGTTAAATAATATTCCGGAGACGGAGAATTTATTTAATAATTCGAAGAACTCTCTTTTAGAGAAAATACAATCCGAAAGAGTAACGAAGTCAAATATTCTTTATCAGTATGAAGCTGCAAAAAAGCTGGGGCTGGATTATGATCTGAGAAAAGACGTGTATGAAAAAATTCCGGGCTATACTCTTAATGACGTGACGGAATTTCAGAAAAAGTATATCAAAGATAAGAAGTATGTAATTCTTGTTCTTGGTGAGATTGACCAGCTTGACATGAAGACACTGGAGAGTTATGGTGAAGTAAAGATCCTGAGCCTGAAGGATGTGTTCGGGTATTAAAACCCGTAGCTCAACTTAAATATGTCTTCTTTTTGCAATACCGATAATTTAATATTGTCGCTTACATTAAAATCGTATAGTTGAGCATCTACGTAAGCATCTATTAAATTCACAAGATACAGGATCATGGAGTAAATGATGAAATTATCTCTCTGGTCTCTGTAGAATTCCCTGAGACTTTGTAATTGTAAATTACCCTGTGGATTCTGCGGTGTCTGGGAATTTAGATACTGCTGTTTGTAATCCAGATACTGATTGTTATTTATTATCAGTTCATAGACAAAATATCCGCCGAGTCCTGCTATTATTGGAATTTTCCAGTATGACTCATTATAAAACTGACCTGCGCCGGGAAGTATTGCAGAATAAGCAACTGCCCTCCACGGACTTTTCTTCATTTTAAAAACCGGTATATCCGAAGACTTCTTTTTCACTGTGTCAGAAAGTAATATTCCTGTATTAGCTTCTTTCAGAGAATTACTTTTGGATGAGAGTTTGAGATCTACCGGAATTCCGGTTTGTGAAGAAACCTTTCCGGATAAAAAGCCAATTAAAAACAGGCAAATAAAAAAAGCACTAAGAAAAATTCTCATAGTGCTTTTTATAAACTTTCTAAGCTTAATAATAAATTTCACATCAGCTATTTCTTTTCCGGTACGGTTTTCACAGGAGCCTGGTCCTGCTGAATCTGATTATCCGGATTTTGGTTTTGCTGCTGATCCTGACCTTCATTACCGGCAGGAGGAATTGTAGTCTCATCCGGCGGTATATTCTGAGGAGGCATCTGTTGCTGCTGCTGGCCCGCATTCTTTTGAATGCTGCTTTCATCTGCTGTTGCCGTTTCACCTATCATAAGATTAACGGTAATGCAGCCGACTATTAAGATCGCCGCTAAAACAGTTGTGGCTTTTGTAAGCAGGTCTGAGGTCCGCCTGACACCGAATGCCATTGTAACACTTGAACCCCCGATGGGTCCTGCTAATCCGTTTCCTTTTGAAGACTGCATCATCACAACAGCCATGAGCAAAATTGAAACTATTATTAAAAGAAAAATAATTACTGTAATCATAGTGATGCAAATTTACATTTATAGAGTAAAAATTACAAGTCATGAGTTGAGACTTGTGAAGAAAATCTTGTTCGTTGGTTTTGTTCAAAACGTAACCCTGATATTTTTATATTTCAATAAATCCCGTAGGGATAACATTTTAATAGAAAAGAAATGAAAAATGTCAAAAACCCCAAAGGGGTGATATTTTTAAAAAGGTTTGAATTAATATTTAAATAATTTCATCCCTACGGGATTTATCGTTTCTGTATCTTTTTCTATTAATATTTCATCCCTACGGGATTTTGTAATTTAATTTCCTTAACAAGCTAGGGCTTGGGAAGGAGTACAGGAGATGATCTGAAAGTAAGTGATTCTGCCACTATGCATTTAGTTTGAACTCGAATGCAAGGAATTTACAGAATTATCAGAATGGAATTCCGGAATTCTTTAATTTTATGAATTCGAGTTGAGATAATAGAACCAGGGAAATCCCTTTCACTCAAATTTAGTTTTTAGAAGAGTTATATTTGTACTCAAATGAAATCTCTCACAGCATTAATTCCCTACATTAAGAAACATAAGAAAAAGCTCTGGTCGGGTTTTGTATTGATAATATTGTCGAATGGTACGGATAGTCTGTATCCTCTTGTAATCGGAGCAGCAATAGATGACCTTACAGGCGGGACACTGAGACATACTATGCTTACCTACGCTTTGGTGGGGATCGGTATTGTTATCGTAAGAGGTTTGTTTTTATTCATGACAAGACAGACACTGATAGTAATGTCACGTGAGATAGAGAATGACCTTCGGTTTGATTTTTTTGCTCATCTTCAAAGGCTTTCGAGAGGATTCTACAACACCCGCTCCACCGGCGACCTGATGGCTCACGCTACCAACGATATCAGCAATGTGAGAAACTTTGTCGGTCCGGGCATTATGTATTCGATTCAGACTTTTACAAGGATCATCATAACGCTGACAATACTGTTGTCAATAAGCTCGTCTGTTACCATTCTCGCGCTTGCGCCGTTGCCACTCATAACTTTCATTGTTTACAAAGTCGGCAAGCTTACTTTCAGCAGGTCATTAAAGGTATATGAAATATTTTCAGACCTTACAACAAAAGCGCAGGAATGTCTGTCGGGCATTAGGGTAATCAAATCTTATGTCCGTGAAAAAAACGAAGAGCTTGAGTTTGACGAGATATCTTATGATTACCAGAAGAAAAATCTCAAGTTAGCCAAAGTTCAGTCATTCTCATTTCCGATGATGTTCATGCTGACGAGTCTTTCGGTGATAATCGTAATCTACTTCGGCGGGATAAAAGTGATGGAAGGGACACTGACAATCGGCAACATAACTTCATTCCTTATCTATCTCGGACAGCTTACGTGGCCAATGATAGCGTTCGGGTGGATAATCAATCTCATACAAAGAGCGGCGCCTTCAATGCAGCGTCTGATGAATATCATTAACACAAAGCCGGACATATCCGATGATAAGGAATCGGATAATTCAATCACGGAAAAAAGAATAGAAGGTGAAATCGAGTTTAAGAATGTTTCTTTCAAATACCCGCTGTCTAATAATTATTCATTGAAAAACATAAATCTGAAAATCCGGAAAGGCTCAACTCTTGGGATAATCGGACACACAGGTTCAGGTAAGAGTACGCTGATGAATCTGATACCGAGGATCTGGGATGTTACCGAAGGAAATATTTATATTGACGGAATTGAAATAAAGAAAATTCCTGTGAATGTGCTCAGAGAGTCTGTTGGAATCGTTCCGCAGGAATCATTTCTGTTCTCGGATACGATAGAAAGAAATATTGCCTATTCCGAAGACACAATAAACGAAAAGGACGTAATTGAGTTTTCGAAGACAGCCGGACTTTACAAAGATGTTACGGAGTTTCCGAATCAGTTCAGGACCATTCTCGGAGAAAGAGGAATTACATTATCCGGCGGTCAGAAACAGAGAACATCCATTGCGAGAGCGATTTATAAAAGACCAAAAATATTAATACTCGATGATTCGTTCTCGGCAGTTGATACAAAAACAGAAGAGGAGATTCTCAGTGAGCTTAAAAAAATAATGGATAATAGAACCAGCATAATCATCTCCCACAGGATCTCTACGATAAAGAACTCAAACAACATAATTGTAATGAGCGGAGGAGAAATAAAAGAAGAAGGAACGCACAATGAGCTCATTGCTGCAAACGGAATTTACTACGACATATATTTGAAGCAATTGCTCGAAGAAGAAATAAAGGAATACTGAGAACCCCTCCCAAACCCTCCCCTTTTCAAAAGGGGAGGGCAGGGTGGGGTTGCAATAAAGCCTGTCTATAATATTGATATGCTTTTAAAAAGTAAACAGGTAGTTTTAAAAATTAAAATTAGCATTGGCAGACCAAACAATAAATAAGTCCGAAGAAGATGTCTTATCGAGGAAGGTTGACCCGCAGATAATGAAGCGTCTGCTTTGGTTCTTCAAGCCATACACAAAATACATTGTGGTCGCGACAGTACTTTCAATTACAATATCCGCTCTGCCTGCGGTCAGACCGTGGCTGACTAAAATTGCCATTGATGAAAAAATAATGAACAAGGATTATCCCGGACTGCAGTTCATAATATTGATAATGCTCGGAACGTTAGTACTTCAGGGGATAATTCAATACGGAACGACTTATCTGACAAGCTGGATCGGACAAAAGATAATTTATGACCTGCGAAAGAAGATCTTTGCGCACATAATGTCTCTTGATCTGAAATTCTTTGACAGGAATCCGATTGGCAGAATTGTAACGAGAGTTACAGGAGATGTTGAAGTTTTATTCGAAGTGTTTTCTTCTGGACTGGTTACGGTGTTCGGGGATATTTTCCTGATATTATGGATCGTGTATTTCATGTTCTCGCTCGACTACAAGCTTGCATTTGTAACACTTTCTGTTCTCCCCGTTTTGATAATTGCTACTTCCATTTTCAGAAAAAGGGTAAGAGAGTCTTACAGACGCATACGTATTCTGATTGCAAAACTGAATTCTTATGTACAGGAGCACATCACGGGAATAACGATAGTGCAGTATTTTGTGAAGGAGAAAAGGACTACGGATGAGTTCGAAAAAATAAACCGTGACCATACTGAACAAAATAAAAAAAGTGTTTTCTACTATGCCGTCTTCTTTCCGGTTGTTGAATTGATCGGAGCGATATCAGCCGGACTGATAATCTGGTACGGCGGCGGGCAGGTGGTTCAAAACGCCGTCGAGATAGGTGTCTTGATTTCTTTTGTACAATATACTGAAATGTTTTTCAGACCTATACGGGAGCTCTCCGAAAAATACAACATACTTCAGACTGCTATGGCATCAAGCGAAAGGATATTTGCGCTGCTAGACGAAAAGCAGCAGATAACAGATGTGCCCTCTCCCAAACATCTCAGCGATATCAAGGGAAACATAGAATTCAAAAATGTCTGGTTTGCTTATAATGATGAGGATTATGTTTTAAGAAATGTTTCCTTTAAAATAAATGCAGGTGAGAAGATTGCCTTCGTCGGAGCTACAGGAGCCGGCAAGACAACTATCATAAACCTTTTATCGAGATTTTATGAAGTCAATAAAGGAGAGATCACCATTGACGGAATTAACATAAAAGATATCAGCCAAAGCGAACTGAGAAAAAATATCGGCATAGTTCTTCAGGATGTGTTTTTATTTTCGGGAGACATTAGATCCAACATTACTCTCAACAACGAAGGCATAAACGATAACTCGGTAAATAATGCTGTAAATAATGTCGGACTCAACAGCTTTATTGATTCACTGCCTCAGAAGCTTCATAATCCTGTTAATGAACGCGGCTCGACTTTATCGGTCGGACAGAAGCAGCTGATCTCATTTGCACGAGCGCTTGCTTATGACCCGAAGATACTGATACTTGACGAGGCGACTTCGAGCGTTGATACCAATACCGAAATATTAATTCAGAATGCGATACAGAAATTAATAGAGGGCAGAACTTCGATCATTATTGCGCACAGACTGTCGACAATACAGACCTGTGATAAGATAATTGTAATGCATAAAGGCGAGGTGAAAGAAATGGGAACACATCAGGAGCTGCTTGAAAAAGGCGGGTTATACTTTAAGCTCTATCAGCTGCAGTATAAAGAGGAAGAAAGTAGCACAGATTATTAATCTGTGCTACAGCAATAGACTTATAAATCTCTTTAATAAGAAATTATAGTTGAGTATTTTTAAAATTATTTTTTAACAATCAAACTTTTTATGCTAAGGATAAAATCACTTTTAATTTTAGTACTGATACTATCTTCAGGTTTTGGCTTTGCCCAGGATAAAAAAATTGCTTACTGTTCGGATCAAACAAGCTCAGGGCTTCTTCAGATATTCATTATGAATGAAGACGGCTCGGATAAAAAACAACTGACTGACATCAACGAGAACTGCATGAAACCGAAATGGTCTCCTGATGGGAAGCAAATTGTGTTTTACACCAACAAAGGTCTTGTTTACCTGATCAGAGACATTGACTCCACTTCTTCGGATCCGTTTTATGTCTGGAGCGGGTATAATCCTTCATTTATGCCGGGAGGAGATGAGATAATGTTCAATTCCGAATATGATGACGTGCTGTCAATCTTTGCAATCGATACAGCAAAGTATGAAACGGAGCCGCAGCTGATCTCAGACGGAGGATATTCGAATATGCAGGTACTTTCACATGACGGGAATAAAGTAGTTTTTTCCGCATTTGACAATGACACCAAAGTAATTGTAATTGCCGATTTACTAGATACAACGGATAACTATATTACTAAAGTAAGCAAGAACAATGAAGCAAACTTAGAGCCGGATATTTCTTCGGACGATGAAAAAGTTGTTTATGCAAGCTTTGATAATAATTTGAAAGGAACAATCAGAATCTTGCAGGGCGGTATTGAAGCTCCGCTGACAAAAGGTATGCCGAGCTCGAATGTTCCCAGGTTTTCTCCCGACGGAAATCGAATAGCATTCGTTGTAATAAATAACACAAACGTTTCGCTGTATGTAATGAATGATGACGGAAGCAGCAAAAGAGATCTCAATGTGCGCGGCGGCAGTGTCGGAACTTTCCAGTGGCTGGATAATGAAAATATAGTTTATGACGCGGGCTCGGAAAGCAGGACAAGCATCGGAATTATTAACGTCGATACTGGAGCGAATGAAATCATAGCCGAAGGCGGTTTTAATTTACAGCCGAGTGTGATGAGGTAGAATATTTGAGTAGTTTATTTGGAAATCCCGTAGGGATGAGATATTAATAGAAAAGAATTCAACAACAAACAAATCCCGTAGGGATGATATGTCTTTTCAATATTTAATTCACATCATTTAGAAAATTTCACCCCTGCGGGGTTTAGACATTTTTCAATTCCTTTATCTATTAATATGTCATCCCTACGGGATTTTGTTATTTCATTCTCGGGATTTATAGATTCGCCCGCTGCTTTTTTTCTTCGATCCATAATCTTCAATAGGTCTTTAGCAGCATCTCTTGCTCCTTCAATGCCTTCTCCGTGCGTAGTAATATCAAGCGCCGGAATGTTGGCATAATAGTATCCTGATGGAAATCCTTTTTCATCTATCTTTTGAAATAAAATTGTGTAAGTCATTTTTTATTTTAAATTAATTATTCAGATGGGCTAATTCAATACAAAGTTTTTAATTGGCTTAGATTTCTGTTAAATCTGTCCGATATGTTTGTGAATTAATATACATATATTTATTGAATGTCTATTTAAAATATGAAGTTTAGCTTTGAATACTTTAAAATATTCCGTAAAATATGAAATATTAATAGAAAAAAAATACCGCCCAAACAAATCCGTAGAGATGACATTATTTCAATATTCAGTTAAACCTTTCAAAACATTTCACCCATGCGGTTTAGACATATTTGAATTCCTTATCCATTGTAATGTTATCCCTACGAGATTTTTTTGAATTTTAAATCAAAGAATAATTTATTCGAAGGAGTTATCCCCAATTTTTACTGAAAAAAATATTTTACTATCACAAATTATTCTATAAAATTTTTGTAATGTAATCAGTATATTAATCCACCTAAAAAATTTAAATTACATACCTATGAGCCCTGAACTATTGGACATCAAAGAAAGAAATCTGATCGTTTCGTCTATGGCTGAGAGTCTTATCGGCTCTGAAATAATTCAGCTGGCGTGGCAGATTAACGACAGGATTGCAAAGGGACACAAGATATTTAACCTTACCATCGGTGATTTTGACCCGAAGATATTTCCCATTCCGAAAGAACTTAGCGAAGAAATTAAAAACGCATATGACAATAATGAAACCAACTATCCTCCCGCTAACGGAACTTTCGAACTGAGAAGCGTAGTTTCAAATTTTTTAAATCAAAGAGGCGGCCTTGATTATAGTCCGGATGAAATTCTGATCACGAGCGGCGCGCGTCCAATAATTTTTGCTGCATATGAGACGGTTGTTGATATCGGTGATGTTGTGATCTTTCCCGTCCCGTCATGGAACAATAATCATTACACTCATCTTACGCGCGCACAGGCAGTTACAGTTGAGACCAAACCGGAAAATAATTTTATGCCGACAGCTGAAGACCTGGAGCCGTTTATAAAAGACGCTTCGTTAATTTCATTATGCTCTCCGCTTAATCCCACCGGAACAGTTTTCTCCGAAAGCGAGATTCGTGGGATTTGCGATTTAGTAGTTGATGAAAATAACAGAAGAGGTGAAAACGAAAAACCTGTTTATGTTTTATTCGACCAGATATACTGGCTTCTGACTCTAGAAAATATAAAGCATCACAACCCTGTATTGATAAATCCTGCAATGAGAGATTATACAATCTTTGTTGACGGGATAAGCAAGTCATTCTGCGCGACTGGAGTTCGTCTCGGATGGGGATACGGTCCGGCAAAGCTGATGAAAAAGATGCGCGCTATCACTTCACACATGGGCGCCTGGGCTCCGAAAGCCGAACAGGTCGCAACGGCAATCTATCTCGCGAACGAAGATCTCGTAACTTCTTTTTTGGATAATTTTAAGACAGAAATTACATTAAGGGTAGAGAAGTTTTATAAGAAATTTATGGAACTGAAAAAGGAAGGATACAATGTAGATATGATTGAACCTCAGGCATCCATTTTTCTTACAGTGAACATAGATCTGAAAGGTCTTAAGAAACCTAACGGTAAAGTAATAGAAACCACTGCTGACATTTCGGAATTTTTAATTGAAGATGCAAAGATTGCGCTTGTTCCGTTTGCGTCGTTCGGATCATCCCCCGGTTCGACCTGGTACAGAATCGCTGTTGGAACGTGCACGCTGAACAGATAGATGAGATTATGGATAACTTGAAAGATGCATTGGCGAAATTAAGTTAGGTTTAACTTCATTTTAACGATTTATACAAAACCAAAACAATTTAACACAGAGAATCAGAGACACAGAGTAGAAAAAAATAATTTTTAACTCTGTGTCTCTGCGACTCTGTGCTGAAAAACATTATTTAAATTATGCAATCACAAATTGATTTACTCAAATGGATGCTCGAAGATGTCCGCAAGGAAACACTTGACGGAGTGAATCATCTTTCAAAAGAACAGCTTTTTCAAAATCCGATGGAAGATGAATATCCCATAGGCGCTTATCTGATGCACCTTGCCGAGGTTGATATTTGGTGGCTTGAAATAATTTCAGGAACGAAACAGCCTGATGACCTCAAGAAGAAAGCATACTCTGATAAATGGTTTGATCCTTCAGAAAAGCCCGAGCCTCCGAAAGAACCGCTGGAAATAAATAATTATCTTGAAACGATAGCTGAAGCAAGAAAAAATTTTCTTGATTACGTTTCATCACTTAAGGATTCAGACCTTGAAGAAATAATTGAATTCAAAGGTTCGAGAGGCGTGAGGAAATTTTCGAAGAAGTGGATAATCTATCACATACTTGAACACGAAGCCCATCACAGAGGACAGATGTTCATGCTCATAAGAAAAGCCGGTTGGAATAAAAAGTCACCAACTAATTAATCTCTAAGTCTCCAGGACTCAAAGTCTTTATTTTTCTTTGATACTTCTGGACTTTGCGGTGAAAATACTATGCAATCACAAGTACAATTGTTGAAATGGATGCTCGAAGATGTCCGGAAGGAAACCTTGAGGGTGTGAAGCATCTTACAAAAGAACAGCTTTTTCAGGCTCCGCTGGATGGTGAATATCCGATTGGTTCTTATCTGATGCATCTTGCAGATTGTGAAATTGAATATCTCGAATTTTTGTCAGGCGTCCCGCAACCGGAAGAGCTCAAGAAAAGATCATACATGGATAAATGGTTTCGTCCTGACGGTGAAGCCTCACCTCCTCCGGAAGCTCCGGAAGTAAATGAATATCTCGAAACAATGGCTGCTACAAGAAAAAATTTGATTGATTACATTTCCACACTTAATGATTCTGACCTTGAAGAAATCATTGTTAGGAAAGGACCAAATAGTGAATTTAAACGATTTAAACGAGAAGTAATATATCACACGATTGAACATGAAGCTCATCACAGAGGACAAATGTTCATGCTCATTAGAAAAGCCGGCTGGAATAAAAAATAATTATGGCAGATAAGAAAAAAAGATGCGAATGGTGTTTGCCGAAAGGAGATGCTGAGCCAAACGTATTGATGATCAAATATCATGACGAAGAATGGGGAACGCCGGTTCACGATGACAGGAAGCTGTTCGAGTTTCTGATACTTGATGCATTCCAGGCGGGACTCAGCTGGTCAACGATAATTAACAAACGTAAAAATTTCAGAAAAGCATTTGATAACTTTGATTATAAAAAGATCGCGAAATACAATAAGGTAAAAATAAATAAACTGCTTAAAGATGCCGGCATTATCCGGAACAAACTCAAGATCCATTCCACGATCGAAAATGCAAAAGCATTTATGAAAGTACGTGATGAATTCGGAAGCTTCGATCGATACATATGGCAGTTCACTGGCGGAAAGACAAAGGACAGCAAATTGAAATTACAGAAGCACATTCCCGCAACCTCAAAAGAGTCAGATGCAATGAGCAAAGATCTGAAAAGCCGCGGGATTCAGGTTTGTCGGCTCTACCATTTGTTATGCGTTCATGCAGGCAGCCGGAATGGTGAATGACCATATTGAATATTGTTACAGGTATAAGGAAGTTAAAAAGAAAAAATAGACCGCCATTACTAAGAATCATTCCATCCTTCACAAGTATATTCCCGAAGCATCGGTAGAGATTGTAATAAACTGGATTGATGAATATAAATTCCTGCTGAGAATTTCAAGATCCCGCTTTAGTAAATTAGGTGATTACAGACCGCCTCGTCAGGGCAAGCCGCATCAGATAACAGTGAATCATAATCTAAATCAATATCTGTTTTTAATTACACTTACTCACGAGGTTGCTCACCTTTCAGCATGGAATAAATTCAGGAACAGAATCTTGCCTCATGGCAAAGAATGGAAGACAGAATTCAAGTTTCACCTGAAGCCTTTATTTGAGCTGAATGTTTTTCCTGAAGACATCCGGAACTGTCTTAACAGTTATGCAATAAATCCCAAAGCCTCCAGCTGCTCAGACGTTAATCTTATGAAAGCGCTGAAAAAGTATGATGAGAATTCTATGTTTGTACATCTTGAAGACATTCCGCCAAATAGTATTTTTAAGTTAAGGAACGGAAGGTCATTCATCAAAGGAGAAAGGATCAGGAAAAGATTCAAATGCATAGATGTTAATAATAATAGAGAATATCTCGTCAGCCCGATAGCCGAAGTAATTCAGACAACACTGTTCTAAAATTTATTCTCTAAATGGATAAACTTAAAAATAGGATTTCCGGAAACATCATTTGTTTATGTAAGTTCAATTTTAAGTTTTCTTGTTCTGCTATTAATCGTTTTTCTGTTTCCTGTAGGGTTCAGCGCATACAGAAATTCAGACAGCACTGCTCCCATGTGGTATTCTCTAAGCCTGACAGGAGGAATCTACGGAGGAGCCGTAATAATTTTGCTTTTATTAATATTTCTTCTGATGCATTTCAAAAAGAATTCCCGGAAGATCAGAAATGTTTATTTTTTTATTGCCGTGATCTTGTTGGCTGAAATTCTTATCTCTGCTTCAACTCTTTATTTTCTTAAAGACATCTTTCAAAATCCCAGACCGTCGCAATCATTTTTCATACAGAAAGGATTGATCGAAAACGGAGGCAGTGAATATTTTGCAATGACTCCTGAAGAGAAACGAAATTATCTGCTGAAGAGATTAAGTGAAGATAAAAGCAAAGTTGAAGAAGTTTATCCGCCGATACTTGACAGCTGGGTAAATGAGACAGTATATTCCTTCCCATCCGGACATGCTCAGACAGCTTTTTTTCTTGGAACAATTCTGGCGTTTGTCATTTATCGAACCAGTTCCAAAAGACTTTATGTTTTTATTCCCTTGCTGTGGGCAATACTTGTTGCAGTGTCAAGAGTTGTTATCGGGATTCATTATCCGGCGGATGTCTCAGCCGGCGCGTTGATTGGACTGATAGTTGCATTCATTGTTATGTCTTTAAAAAAGGTAAATTTAATTTTCGAATAAACGGAAAAGACAGCCACTAATTTCACGAATTTCCACGAATTATTTTCTTACTCTATAATTAGTGTGAATCAGTGTAATCAGTGGCAGAAAGAAAATTAAAAAGTTGAAGCTGTAAACTCGTGTACTTATAAAAGATACATGTTAAATTATCGGTTGAAGCGTTGTTACCGTTTTCCTAATTTTACAAAAAAATAAAATGGAATATATACTTGGAATAAATCAGACTGAACTCGAGCGTCTTGAGTTTCAGCACAATGTGTGGAAAAAAGTAACTGATAATTTTTTCTGCAAAATGAATATCCAAAAAGGATGGAAATGCCTGGATGTCGGAGCGGGACCGGGATTTGTCTCGATGGAATTGAGAGAGCTTGTCGGAGAAAGCGGAGAGGTCACGGCACTTGAACCGTCAGAGCTATACCTTAATTATTTCAAAGAGCAATGCAAGAAAAATAAATGGGATAATATTAAATTCATTCAGGGAAATTTCGAAGATTCAAATCGAGAAGATGAATATTATGATCTGATATATATGCGATGGGTGATCGACTTTGTACCTGAGCCCGAAAAATTTTTGCTGAAGCTTCTGGGTGCATTAAAGAAGGGAGGACTGATCGCAATACAGGACTACATTTATGAAGGCATAGCGTTGTTTCCCAAAGGAGGAGCGTTTGACAATATTGCGAAAGCTGTTCAGGCATACTGGAAGTTAGGCGGCGGTGACCTGAATTTTCCGGCAAAGATCCCTTCATTTTTCAGAAAGAATAATATTGAGCTGATCGAATACACTCCGGTAAGTCAGGCAGGTGACAAGGACAGCGGAGTCATCGAATGGGCGCACAGATTTTTTACTGTTCACCTGCAGCTGATGGCGGACAAAAAATCATTTCACAAAAAGAAGCAGATGAATTTCTTGAAGACTGGCTGAAACACAGACACGATCCTGATACGGTTTTCTTTTCACCGGTGATGGTGGATGTGATAGGGAGGAAGTAAAAAATCAGATCAGCTTTTCGCTCCTAATATCATATCAATAACTTCCCTCACAGCTCCTTCGCCTCCGTTTTTTTTGCAGACATAATCGACATGTTTCTTTACCCTGTCTATTCCACTGTTCGGACAGCAGGAAAATCCAACCTGCTTCAATAATGGAAGATCGAACTCATCATCACCAATATATGCGAAGTTTTCTTTTTTAAGATTGTAAATTGCTTTAAGCTCTTCATAAGGGATGAGCTTTGTCATCCATATCTTCATACATGTGTTGTATCTTAAGCTTGTTAATCCGCATGCCGTTGACCTTCGAACTCATGCCGCTTATGATGGCAAATTTCAGTCCCAGCTCCCTTCCCCTTACAATCCCAAATCCGTCATGTGTATGAAATATCTTCGTATCCTCTCCGTTGCTTGAATAAATAATATGACCTGTTGAAAGACACCCGTCCAGGTCCATCAATAAAACTTCAATCTTAGCCAGATCTTTTTTTGTTTTCTTTTTCAATTTATATAATTGATTAGTTATTTTATCGCACTCACCTTACTCACCTAACTTACCTAACTTACCTGACTTACCCAACTTTAAATGCACTCGGACAAATATCATTCAAAAAGCATTCTCCGCATTTCGGATTTTTTGCTTTGCATATCTGCCTGCCGAGTTCGCCGATTCGCATTGAAAACTGAAACTGTTCCTTGTCCGGAATTATTTCTTTCAATTCAATTTCAATTTTATCAGGATTATCACTTTCAATCAGTCCGAGCCTTGCAGCAACTCTTTTTAAATGTGTGTCAACAATTATCACGTCATTCTTTCCAAAGCAATTTCCAAGGACAACACTTGCGGACTTCCTACCGACACCTGACAAGGATGTCAATTCTTCCATTGTTCCCGGAACTTTACTTTTGAATTTGTCGGCAAGAGTTTCACAGATGGATAATACGGCTTTAGCTTTGTTATTATAAAAATTTATTGACTTAATATTTTTTCTGAAATTCTCCAGCCCGTCATTTATGATATCTTTAGGTGATTTGTAAATGGATTTATAAAGAGGAGTCATAGTCATGTTTACACGAACATCTGTACATTGTGCGGCAAGCACTGTTGATACGAGCAATTCAAACGGTGAATTAAAATCGAGATGACATTTCGCATCAGGATATTCTTTTTTAAGACGTTTAATTATTACGGATGCGGATTTTTTCAGTGCGGCTTTATTCATAAATAATTGCTTCAAAATATTTAATTAATATGTTATTTGAAAGTTAAGATTTAACATTGAACTTGTTGAGTCAGATTTTTAAGTTAGGGAGAATTTGTAAGTTATCTCTAAAACATTAACTATTAATAATCAGCTTTGAGTGAATTTTCAGAAGAGTTTATGCGTGAAGCAATTCGCTTCTCAAGACAAAATTTAAATGACGGAACCGGCGGACCTTTTGGAGCTGTGATCGTAATGGAGAGAAAAATAATATCCGGAGCATCGAACAGGGTAACATCATCCAACGATCCGACAGCGCATGCAGAAATAGAAGCCATCAGGCTGGCCTGCAAAAAATTAAATACATTTTCACTGGTGGGGTGCGAGATCTACACAAGCTGTGAGCCGTGCCCTATGTGTCTTGCCGCAATTCACTGGGCGAGGATAGAAAGGATCTATCACGCTAATACGCGTGACGATGCCGCGAAAATAAATTTTGATGACGCTCATATTTACAATGAAGTCTCAAAACCACATCACGAAAGAATCATACCTATAATACAAATGCTCCGTGATGAAGCTTTAAAGGTTTTTAAAGAGTGGGAGGAAAAAATTGATAAGATACATTACTGATCATTCCAAAGATAAAAGAAAGCCTGCCACGAATTGTCACGAATTATTTACATCATCTAAAAACAATCACGGAGAAATAACATTATTCCAATATTTAATTACAACCCCTTAAGAAAATTTCATCCCTACGGGGTTTAGACATCCTTAACTACTTTTCTAATTAATATGAAATCCCTACGGGATTTTGAAATCACAAGAGACATAATTTTGAGGAATTACGACCATTAGGTTCCTTTAGTTATAATAAACTTTTATAGATCTTTCAATTCCCTAACCTTGTTTTATTATTTTCAGCATAGAATCATAAATTGAAGTATTACTTAACGGCGAGTATCTCTTTACCGTAAATTGAAAAATCTCCGCCTTTCAGATCGCTTAACATTCCTCCGGCTTCTTTAAGTATCAGATAACCCGCAGCTACATCCCACGCATTTAAATTGTATTCCCAGAAGCCGTCAAATCTTCCGCATGCGGTCCAGCACAGATCAAGTGCAGCAGAGCCAAGCCTCCGGATTGGAATATCATTCAGAATGAATTTTTTGAAAACAGAAACAGGATCGGGTTTGAACCGGCTTGAGTTATACGGAAAGCCCGTTACCAGCAATGCTCTTTTGATATCGGTATTTTCCGAAACTGAGATTTTATTTTCATTAAGAAATGCGCCTTCTCCTTTTTCGGAAAAGAAGAATTCATTTGACATCGGATTGAAGACAACTCCCATTATCACTTCACCGCGTCTTTCGAGCGCAATGGAAACGCAGGTTAAAGGAATTGAATGGGCATAATTTACGGTTCCGTCGATCGGGTCAATTATCCATTTGTATTCCGACTCCTGAACAATAGCCCCCGCTTCTTCCGATAGAATGTAATGCCCGGGAAAATCTTTTTTTATTATTTCAATAATCTTATCTTCGGATTTTTTATCGATCTCCGTGACTAAATTGGAGACAACATCTTTGCTTGAGATCTTATAATTCCCTTCGAAATTTTCCTTAAGTATCCTGCCTGCTTCGGCAGCTGCTTTCAGTAAAGTATTTTTCATTAAAGCTTTAAAAGTTATAGATTGAATTCTATTCCGTCATAAGCGAGCTCAATGCCTTTGGGAAGAGTCGAATTAATTTTGTCATGAAGAATGTCGTGAGTGAGATGTGTAAAGTATGTTTTCTTCGGTTTGACCTTTTTTGAGATTTCAATAGCCTGCTGGAGATTGAAGTGTGTCGGATGAGGACGTATGCGCAAAGCATTGATGACAAGCACTTTCAGCCCTTCAAGCTTTTTCATTTCTTCTTCTGAAATAGCGCTGCCGTCCGTGATATATGCAAAATTTTTTATCCTGTACCCGAAGATCTTTAAATTGCCGTGAAGACATTCGATGGGAATGATCTCAACGTCTCCTAAATTAAATTTTTTATTATCAATGTAATTGAACTTCACCAGCGGAATAGCGTGATGCCGGATTAGCTCTTCATCAAACACATACCTGAAAGAAATTTTCATCTCATCTATCGTAGTCTTATTTCCATATAGATCTATTACCTTATGATGCTTTTGTGTTATCTGTCTCAGATCGTCCATCCCGTTTATATGGTCAACGTGATGATGTGTATAAAGAACCGAATCAATATCATCAATTTTATTTTTCAGCATCTGTTGTCTGAAATCGACCGAAGTGTCAATCAGAATTTTCTGTCCGTCGGTTTCAATGAAAGCCGAAGTTCTTAATCTCTTATCTTTTGGATTTGATGACAGACATGTTTCGCATTTGCATCCTATGACGGGAACTCCCTGTGAAGTGCCTGTTCCGAGTATTATTACTTTCATTGATCTGATTTAAATGGAAATAATTTAAAATAACTTTTCAACTTCACCTTCTTTATCTACTAAATCCCTGATGTTTGGTTTTAAATAAATTCCTTCGACTCCGATGGCTGCAATGTTTTTTACCAGAATATTGATTTTTTTGTCCTGTTCAAGATTCTTGTTCAGCAAAAATAATTTCTGTTCTCTCAAAAGACAGAACCCTCCTTTGAAGGTTCCTTTTTCTATACGAACCGAAAAATCCAATTTGCCCAATACTTCAATAAGCTCATCTATCAATGCATCTTTCTTTTCATCGTTAACGGGTTTTGGAGTTTTCTTAATTATCTTGGCATTGGATAATGAATAGTTGAATGGCTGAATGTTAAAGGTTGAATGGTTAATTAGTTAATTGGTTAATTAGTTAATTGGTCAATTATTAATCTTTAAACAGAGGTATCTTTATATCTTTTGATTCTTTAGTGATCAGCTTCTCTTTTTTGTTAATCAGCTTCTCTTCTTTAGTAATAATAGTCTCTTCTTCATGAATGATCTGAAATCCCCGTTTTGAAAGATCAGATCATCTTCTTCGTGAAAAATATATTTATAGCCGTGCGCTTCTTCGAGCTTTATTTCTTCTTGGGCTAATTCTTCTGAAGTCTTTTTCATCGGCTTAAAAACGGCGAGCCATATTATAGTATAATAGCTCATCACCGCAATCCATGGAACACCGCGTAAAAAACCTATCCGCTCGCCGAAAAGTTCGAGGAGCCGGTCATGATTAGCAGGTCGTTGATTAAAAAGAGTATAAATTTCAAATCTATATATGATGTATATATTTCGACGGGAACGAAGACAAAAAAAAATATTGCAGACATCAGTAGCCATGGGTTTTCGCGGAGATTGATATTACAGTATTTCATAAAACAAATAGCCGAAATAAGAACAAAGGGATAAGCGATCATTATGAGAAGCGATGCATCCGAGATCATTTTAAAAATCTGATTCTCTTCATCGGGCGGGATGCTTGTCCGGAAATTGAATTCATCATAGTTCAGTAACTGGTTTCCGATAAAGAAGCGTACATTAATTGCGCCGAGCCAGAATATTGCAAAAACAATTAGTATGAAAAGTGATATGCGTGCTGGTTTGTTTAAATTCAACTATTGAATTTTTTGATTTTAACAATTTAATCAAATTAAAATTTGTTGTGAATGAAAAAATTAATTTTAATTTCATTTCACGAGTCTATTATATTATGTAATTTAGAAACCCTAAAATCTATATGATTGATTGAATAAATGACTGAAGAAAAAATAAAAGAGGTTCTGTCGAAAATAAAAGAACCGGTGCTGAATCTCGACTTTGTTAAGCTTGACTTTGTAAAAGGAATCTCTCTTAACGGAAAGAATCTGTTGCTTACGCTTGGTATTTCGGATTTAGATGAAAAGGTTTTGTCTGATGCAAAAGAAATGATTCAAAAAGAATTTGCGGATTCATTGCCTGAAATCGGAAAAGTAGAAATAGAATTTGTTCAGGGTGTGGTCGAGCATAAGAATACAAAAAAGTCAGCCGTAATGCCCGGCGTAAAAAATACAATTGCCATTGCTTCAGGAAAAGGCGGCGTCGGCAAATCTACTGTTGCAGTGAATCTCGCCGCAGCGCTTGCAAAAACAGGTTTGAAAGTCGGATTGATAGATGCGGATATTTACGGACCTTCGATCCCGATGATGATGGGATTAAAAGGAAAGCCGGGGGTGACAAAAGTTGGTGATAAAAATAAACTTGTTCCGATGGAAAAGTACGGAGTAAAAGTCATGTCAATCGGATTTTTGATGGAAGAGGGAACTGCTGTCGTATGGCGCGGACCTATGGCTTCAAGCGCATTGAAACAATTTATGGGCGACGTGGTCTGGGGCGAACTTGATTATTTTTTATTTGATATGCCGCCCGGAACGGGTGACATTCAATTAACTTTAAGCCAGACAATTCCGCTGACGGGAGCTATCATTGTTACGACTCCGCAGGATATTTCCCTAGCCGATGCAAAAAAAGGTCTGATCATGTTTGAACGTGTAAATGTTCCGTCACTTGGTGTTATAGAAAATATGAGTTATTACAAAAATACCGACGGAAGCAGAGAATATATTTTCGGAGAAGGCGGAGGGAAGAAGCTGAGTGAAGAATTTAAGGTGAAACTTTTGGGTGAGATTCCCATAAACACGCAAATAAGATTAGCGGGTGATGCGGGGAGCCGGCTGTTATTAAAGAACCTAACTTAGACGAATCAAAAATATTTCAGTCCATAGCGAAAGAAATTGTAAAAGAGACAAACTTAATGAATACGAAGACGTCGAATTCATCCGATGTAATAATAGAGATATAGATCAGTAAAAGAATTTTATAAATAAAAAAGCCAAGATGAAGAGAACTTTAATATCCGGTTTATTAATTCTTTTAATATATGCCGGATGCGGAACGGGCGGCGGGTCGGATTCCCCTGCAAATTCCGTCAAAGATTTTGTAGCGGCGCTGAAGGAGCAGAATTCAGGAAAGGCATGGAATTATCTGTCATCGGATTCACAAAAAATGTATAATGACATTGCAAAAAACAGAAATCAAAGTGGTAAAGAATATTTTGAAAAAAGCGTTTCAAATGTAAGCACGCTCGGAATGATGGGAATGGATTTTGAAGTTGTAGACGAGAAGAAAGAGGGAGACAGCGCTACTGTGATAATTAAAACAAAAGATGAAAATCCTTCGGAGCTGTATTCAGTAAAAGAAGACGGAGTCTGGAAACTTGATTATGCAAGGACAATTGAAGAGAGCATGAAAAAAGTCGAATAAAAATCATTCATATAAACAGGATATAAGGATAACTGATGTCAGAGTTAACATTAGAAAATGTTGAAAGAATATTAAAAAAAGTCAGACCGTATTTGCAGCTGGACGGAGGAGACGTGGAAGTATCTGAGATTCGTGAAAACGGGATTGTAGAAGTGAGGCTTATCGGCTCATGCAAAGAATGTCCGCTGAGCATGGTGACACTGAGAGCGGGAATTGAAAGAGCTTTGATGCACGAAATGCCTTCAGTAAAAAGAATTGAATCGGTTAAATAAAATTTATGAACTAAGATTTTCTGTCTTGCCCAGATCTTTAAAAGAAGCGTTGCCTGCATCGAAACCTGAAACAAATTCTTTTTCGTCTTTTATTACATCAAAATAAATATTCAGAATATCTTCGAACTTAATTTCAAAACCCTTTTGAAAAATCCTGTTTGAGATAATATGAATGCCGTTAAAGGCATAGAGATTTTTTTTATCTGAATCCGGATTTGCTCTTCCAATGAGATTCATATCCGGATCAAATTCGAGATAACGTTTGGTCATTCTTTTTTGAACGGCGACAGAAGCGAAAGGATTTTTGGTTTTGTGATACTCAATAAGATCTGATAAGCTTATATTTGTATCAACATCTACATTAACGACTATAAAGAACTCCTCATTCTTTAAATATTTTTCCGCATTCAGAATTCCGCCTCCCGTTCCTAGAATGTCTTTTTCAACTATCAAATGAATATTAACTCCGAAATCGTTTTCGGAAAAGTATTTTATCATCTTATCCTGATGATGATGAACATTAACAATGATTTCATTAACGTTTGTTTTTTTCAGCCTGTCAATCTGATAATTAATCATCGGTACATTTTTGTACGGGACAAGAGCTTTTGGAAGATCGTCGGTATAAGGCTTTAATCTTGTTCCGAAGCCGGCAGACAGAATCATTGCTTTCATATTGTCATAATATTCAAAATATATTTCAATTTAAATTAATTTATATTAACAATTAGATTTATATTTAATGTTTAAATAAATATTATTGGACACTCAACGAAAGCTCATTGCAGCATAATTATCCAGATGGGACTAATAAAAAGGGTTAAGGAATACCTAAGACGAAGAAATACATTCAAATACCGGCTCTATAAATTTCTTGCGAAAAATTCAAAAGTTACGGAAGACTCACCTGTCGTCATAGTCTGGGAACTCGGCGGTCACGGCGACATAATGAAAAAAAACTCCATTATTTCGGCGGCACTGAACATGAGAGGATACAGAACGCATTTTATTGTCTGCAACGGAACCCCGGAAGCATGCATTCAGCGTGGGCTCGAGCAAAATGAGAAGATCGAAGACTGGAGTCTGCGGTGCGTAAAATGTTTCAGAATAATGAGATACATTGCGGGCGAGTACAGCATAGATTATTCAGTAACCGAAGATTACATAAGTCCGGAGAAGAAAGAGGAATTCAAAGAGCTGTCAGAATCAAAAGAAATAAAAGATATATTCGATCACAATTATCTTGGTGTTGCCGTAGGCATGCTTGCAATGAGCTCGCTTATAAGATATATGAAAGGATATATTATTGAAAGGAAAGACGTGAAGAAAGAGAACGAGATACTTTTGAGAAAATATTTCTATGCTGCTTTGGTAAATACTTATGTTGCAAACGAAGTTATAAACAAATTTAAACCTGTCAGCATCTTTTCCTCGCACGGAGTTTATGTTGATTATGGTCCAGCCATTCTTCTTGCATACCTGAAAGGCATCAAGGCGCTGTGCTGGTCAAGCGGCTTCAAGGATTTCCTTCACTATTTTCATATTCCGAAGAAGCCGAATAAGCTTGAGCTCCGGGGAATTACTGAAGGTGAATGGAAGAAAAGACTGGAAACTCCACTGAGTGATAAGGAAAACAAAATTCTCGATTCGTATATTCATCACAGGTTTAACAAAGGAAACAAAAGAGATTTTCTTAATCTTACATTGCCGCTGCCTCCTGATGAGCTGCGTAAGAAGCTGGGATTTGATAATGATAAAAAAATAGTCTGTTTATTTTGTCATGTCAGCTGGGACCTGACCTTTGACCTGTCGACGATGATATTTGACAATGCAAACCAGTGGCTTGCCGAATCACTTCGCGAGATCTTTGAAATTAAAGATGTGAACTGGGTTGTGAGAGTTCATCCCGGCGAAGAAGCTTCAGGAAGTCTTTATCCGACTGATAATTATCTTAAGGAGAATTTCAAAGATATTCCCGGACACGTGAAGATTCTGTGGTCTGATTCAGACATAAATTCTCTCGGGCTTTATAATCTGCTTGATGTCGGGATTACGTTATTCGGAACGATGGGAGCTGAGCTTCCCATACTCGGAAAGCCCGTGATATCTGGTGGTGAAGCGCATTTTTCGAACAAGGGATTTACGGTAGACGCTAAATCGAGAGAGGAATATTTCGAACTTCTCAGAAACATCATCGCCATTAAGCCGCTGACAGATGAACAAAAAAATATTGCCAGACAATACGGCTATTCATATTTTATACAAAGACAAATACCGATAAATGTAATTAACCGGGAAGAGGGACACTTTGGAAATATGGATCTGAAAAAATTGAAGAACCTCCTCCCGGGAAATGACAGGATACTCGATGCAATCTGCGACAGCATACTAACAGGTAAGGATGTTATACTTGATGATGAGATGATACAGGAAGTAAATTTTGAATTTGACTGAGAATTATTTTGAAGTTTATTAATACCAAATCTTAAACAAAAGTTAATCATATGAAAAGGAATATTCTTTGCTGTCTTCTTTTGTCTTTCATTGCAATGGCATTTTTCTCATGCAGCAAGTCGCCTGAAGAATATTTTGGAGCAGCTGTTTTAAATACAAACATACTTTATGGATTTGCTGATAACGGATTTTCACGTCAACTGGAATCTCCCTCGGTAATGTTGCCGGATAATGGCGGAGAACCTGTACCAATGAAAAGAACTGAAGTCATAAACACAAAGATAAAACAAGTGGAAGAAAACCTTTATAAAGTTGAGAGTATGAAAGTAAATGATGAAACAAAGAATATGCTTGAGGCATCTATTATACTTCATAAATATGTCTTACCTGTATATAAAACCGAATATTTTCAGCTGGCGGAATTATATGATAATGGTGCATCCGCAGATCAGATAGAAATACTCACCAATTCAATTCACGATAAGTATTCTGCACATTATAAAGAGCTTTATGACAGGCTAATCAGTGAAGGGAAAATATATGCCGCTAAAAATAACATACAAGTAAAATGGGATGTAAAACCGTCGCCTTAATTCAGCCGGAACAGCCGTGTTGAAGTTCATCACGGAAAATGAAGTAAATGATTGTAAATTATTAGTAAATTATTAGAGTAACATATTTTCCGTTTTGTAATTCAATTAATATGATTAAATTGAACTAACTTTACATACCCCAAAAAATATCTGATTAGCTATTAACTTTATAAATTTAGATTTTAAAGAGCAGTATCGATCGGATTACATTTTAAAAAAAAATAACATTAAGTTAATTTAATCTAAAATATTCTTTGGTATTCGTAAATAAATTAAGAGAACAAATATAAATTTATGGGCAAAGAGTTCCGGACAGTCTCTATAATTATTCCTACCTTTAACAGAGCAGACAAGCTTGGCATTACATTAGACAGCTGTGTTAATCAGACATATCCTCATGATTGTTTTGAAATTCTTGTAGCAGACAACAATTCTACGGATAATACAAAGCAGGTAATAGAAGACTGGCAAAGAAAGTCTCCTGTTCCGATAAAATACATTCTTGATACGACACAGGGAGCGCACTCTGCCCGGAACAAAGCTGCTAAGGTCTCGGGGAGTAACATACTGTACTTTACCGATGATGACATCATACTTGATAAGGATGTGCTGACAAACATAGTGAAGGTCTTTGACATGGATTATAACATTGCTGTTGCGGGCGGGAAGGTTCTTCCAAAATGGGAGTTTGATCCGCCGGAATGGCTGCTGAAATATTTTCACGGAGGTCCTTTAAGCCTGATTTCAAAATCGGAAAAATTGATAATTGCAGACTATGACCTTGGAATCTACAGCTGTCATCAGGCGATGCTAAGGGAAGTGTTATTGGAATGCGGCGGATTCAATCCGGACATTGTAAGGAATAAGCTTGTCGGTAACGGTGAAACAGGATTAAATATAAAAATTCTGGAAGCAGGTTATAGTTTCGCTTATGTATCGGATGCTGTCGCTTACCATATGATCCCCCGTTCAAGGATGACGCAAAAATATTTAAATTCAAGATTAGGGAATCAGGGAAATTGTGACGGCTTTACGGTTTACAGGAAAAATGAAAACTCAAAAAAAGTTTTGCTGAAAATAATATTCTTTTCGCATATACCGGCAATCTTCAGAAGACTGTTTAACTCAGGTTACAAACAAATTAAAAAAGATGACAAGTGGAGATTTGACAGAGCATATTTTTACTATTATCTTCACAGAATGAGCTTTGACCTTAAGCTGATCTTCAGCAATAACTGGAGAAAATATGTTGTAAAATATGATTATATGAATGACTTGTAGTTCATTGCAATATCACCACTCTTAACTCGCATCTGTTTTTCAAATTGGATTTATGTCTGAAACAAAAACTCATATTAATTTCCCGGTACTTAAACCAAAAGATATCCGTCACATCGATCTTTCTTTAGATCTCGAAGAAGAAATAAAAAAACTGAAGAGAGAGATGAATGCGGTAATACTTGCGCATTATTATCAGGAATCCGAGATACAGGATCTGGCAGACTTTATCGGTGACAGTCTGCAGCTTGCACAGCAGGCAGCTAAGACAAGTGCCGACATCATAGTATTTGCCGGCGTTCACTTCATGGCGGAAACGGCGAAGATCCTTAATCCGGACAAGCAGGTTCTTTTGCCTGACCTGAATGCAGGATGTTCGCTCGCGGAAGGATGCCCGGCAGAGCTTCTTGAAAAATTCAAATCAAAATATCCTGATCATCTTCTGATAAGCTATATCAATTGTTCGGCAGAAGTAAAAGCTCTATCGGATATTATTTGCACTTCATCAAACGCAGTAAAGATTGTCAATCAGATTCCGCCGGAACAGAAGATCATGTTTGCTCCGGACAGAAATCTCGGAAGATATGTGATAAAAAAATCCGGACGTGATATGATCTTATGGCAGGGAGCGTGTATAGTTCATGAGACATTCAGCGATAAGAAAATCACGAAATTGAAATTAGACAATCCTGATGCGCTTTTAATTGCGCATCCCGAATGCGAAGATTCAGTATTGAGCTATGCCGATTTCATTGGCTCGACGAGCGGGTTGTTAAAGTTTGTGACTGAATCTCCGGACAATGAATTCATAGTTGCAACCGAGCCCGGGATAATTCATCAGATGTTACTTAAAAACCCTGACAAAAAGTTCATACCCGCGCCGCCGGAATCCAACTGCAACTGCAACGAATGTCCTTACATGAAGCTTAACACACTAGAAAAACTTTATCTTTGTATGCGTGACAGGAGACCGGAAATAACTCTCGATGAAGAAATTATGAAACAGGCTCTGAAGCCGTTGCAGAGAATGCTTGAGATGAGTTAATAAAAATCTCTATTCTGTTAAATAAGCCGGATTCTGTTTCCCGTCAGACGGGCGACAATCATTTATCTTATCTTAACATTACTGTTAAGCTTTTTGCGACCTACCCCGGGAATATGAAAGTGAGCAGCACTTAATTCCCTGTATGTGGTCTTGCACCGGATGAGGTTTATCAATCACGGAAATTACTTTCCGCATGGTAGGCTCTTACCCTGCCTTTTCAACCTTACTTCCGCCGTAGCGGAAGCGGTATGTTTTCTGTGATACTTTCTGTTTTCATAAACTTGCGTCTATGAACCCCGGGCGTTTCTCCCGGCATCCCTGCTCGTTAAGGTGTCCGGACTTTCCTCACATTCCGAAAAACGGAAAAGCGCGATTGTCTTTAACAGAATAGAGATATTTTAAAGAACATGATTAGATTTGTTTTTCAGGATTTGATAAGCAGACTTCTGTCAGGTGTTTCACCTGAAAGTTCGTCCAATGCTTCATTAGCTAACCTGTCAGCTGTTTTATTTTGTTCCCTCGGTATGTGGTTTATTTTGAACTTTATTTTTAAGGCTTTTATTTCTTTCCAGAATTCCAGAGACAATTTTATCAGATCTTTATTTTTAATTTTATATTCACCTTTGATTTGTTTGACTATCAGTTCGCTGTCACAAAAAAAATTTATTTGTTCAAATTTTATATTTAGTCTTTTTAACAGCCTGACACTTTCCACCAGTGCAGAATATTCGGCAACATTATTGGTGGATTCCCCGAGAGATTTTTTAAATGTCTGAATTTCTTTGCCTGCATCATCTTTGATTACAATGCCAATGCAGCTGCTAACCCGGGATTTCCCCTTGAAGCTCCGTCAGTATAAACATTAATCACATTCAAGTACTCAAAAAAATTTGTTTTTTATACATTGGATATCAATTCTTCAGAAATTAAAATTCTTCCGCACGACTGGCAAGTAAAAATTCGTTCCGCTGATTTTATTTCGATCACTCTCTGAGGCGGAATTGAATTATAGCATCCCGAACAGTTGCTTTTGCGGACTATTGCAGTCGCTTCGCCTTTGTATGAATTGTTTATCCTTTCATATAAAGCGCTGCTTTTCGGATCTATCTTGGAAAGAAGGGTGTTTCGTTTTTCTTTAAGAGCGGATTCATCCTGTTTGTATTGCTCATTCAGCTCGTCGAGTAAAGTTTGTTTTTCCGAGAGCTCTGTTTTTAATTCTTCAAGCTTGCCCGTCATAGCGGCGATATCTGTATCTAACTTTTCAGAAGTTCCTTCAATTTCCTTTATCCTGACATCATTTTTTTTAACCTCCTCAAACAAGGCTTCAATTGCCTTTATGATCTCATCGTATTCCTTATTTGACCTGACATCATATTTTTGCTCGTCGTATTTGCTTATTTTTTCCTCTATGGAAACATTGCTCTGTTCAAGCATTTCCCTTTCTTCCTCTATTTTTGCAAAAGACTTTTTCTTTTCGTCATGCCCGGACTCCATAGAATTTATTTTTGACTTTATTGATTCAATGGTCTCGGGGAGGTCTCCCTTTTCCTCTTCTATATCGTTAAGCTCTTCGTCAATCTCCTTCAGCTGAAGAAAAGTCAGCAATGTATCTGTTATTTTCGGACCGGATGTTTCCACGGTTTCGCTAAAGAATTCCTGAAATCTTGATTCCTGATTCACATCTGTATTTTCATTTTCTGTTTGTTCCGGATTCCCGGTTTCTGTTTTAGGATCGCCATTCAAATTCTCTCCGCCCGTATTTTCGTTTATGTTATCTTCTGTCATTTTATATTTGTATGAATTTAAAATTATTTTTCGAAATATTTAATATGCCGTCACATTTGATCTCTCTGGATGCTTCTATTATGTATTTGTCGACCATCAGATTTGTAATTGCAATTTTTTTGAATTCACATTCAGTAACGGCTGATTCTTTGTTTCCCTGATTTAATTTGGTCAGCAGTCTCTTAAGTGTCTGTTTTGTTCTTAAAGTCACTGCCAGTCCTGCAGGTTTTTTTTCTCTCCGTTTGAAATCATAGATCTCGTAAGCCGTCTCTTCATACGGGTGATTCTTCAATAATGCATCTATTACATAATTTAATCTGTCCGGACTGCATTCCATCCCGAGCTCTAATTCTTTTTCATATGAAAGTTTGTTTCTTTTTCCTGAAAATGGTTTTGCTTTACCTGTTGGCCTGAAAGTTCCCGTTCCCTCGATCCTGAAAGAACACATTTCATAATTTCCGATAACGCCTGCCCCGGCTTTCGACATTTCAAGTGCAAGCTCTTCAACATGTATTGGAGGAACAAATACAACCACTTTTTTTTTGTCAATGAACCTGTAAAAATATTCTATGGATAAAATTTCTCTTTTGCTGAATAACCCCGATACTAACTTATCCAAAGATATTTTTTGCATAAAAAAAAAGTGTATCTTTATTTAGATACACTTTTGACTTGTGACTCTTTATCTGTTTTAAGATTAGGTTTCTTCTTATCCGGAAACCATTCTCTTCGAATCAGATATTTATAAAAAATTAAGTAACTCTTGAAATTCATTTAATGCAAAATAAATACGATGGTATACAAAAACAAGATAATTGTCTGAACCGGAATTAAAGAATTTCGGAATTTGTGAATGAGACAATCTGTCCGGACCTTAAATCATTCTGATATCCAAACTTGCGAGGTTGAAGTTTTATTAACTTCCTTCGAATACTCTTTTATATATAATATTTCCGATGACCGGGATCTTAATTAAATTACCCTGATAAGTTTTTACCGCCAGGTAAATGGAATATGCCATTGCCGCTATCCCAAACAAAAACATTCCTCCGTAGACGATGATCATAATTACTATTACAAATGCAGGCAGCTTGTCTCCATCGCCGAAGCCGTGACTTGTAAATGCACAGTCTGTTCCAAGTCCTGCTAACAAAAGTACAATCAACAGAAATATCACAGCCAGAATGACAATAGCTGCAATAGTGATCTGAAAAAAGATTGCCTGTAATGAATGAAACCTGACAAATTTGGATTTATCCTTCTGCACTGCCCATATGATGACAGGGAGAATTATTCCGCCGAGAAAGAAGGAAAGATGACACAGCATTGCGAGCAGCCTGTTATCGCTCGAGACATCAGAAGAAGTATTTTTAATTTCGTTGTCCATATTATTTATAGTTATTAATTACATGAAACTCAGATTTCTAAGTCCTGAACCTCTCTCACTCTTTAATTATATCTCGGGATCAGATGCATGTGAGCATGCATTACAATCTGTCCCGCAGATTTTCCGTCATTCACACTTACGTTATATCCCGACGGACTGAATTCCCTGTCGGAAAGTTTTTTGGCTTTGTTCAAAAGTTCGGTCATTGCCTGCTGCACTTCTCTTGAAAGCATGAAGTAACTTTCACAATGGTCAAAAGGAATTATCAGTACATGTCCTTTTGAATGAGGATACTTATCGCTTATGACGAATGCCAGCTCGTTCTTCAGTATTATCTTATCTTCTTCAATGTTACAGAAGACACAATTGGGATCTTTCATAAAATTTATTTCAAATATAAATAAAATTAATTTTTAATACTCTGTAATACACATACGGAATGATACTGCACTGATTCAGATATTAAAATTATTAAGGTATAATGCCAAAACAAATTTAAATTAATCTTTAAATTTCATCAACAAGTAGTTATATTATATCCAATTTTAAAACCATTTAATGAAAACCAAATATACTTTGCGGCTTGCGGCTGCAATTTTATTTTTATCCGTCTTTGTAACAGTTACAAAATCTCAGGACACAGCCAAGATCATGAGCTATAATCTTCTTAACTACAGCGGAGGAGAAACTAAAAACCAAAATTTCAGAAAGACAATTAAATACTCTGATCCGGATATATTACTGGTATGTGAGATTATAAACCAGACAGCTGTTAATGACATGCTTGCCAATGTAATGAATTATTATACTCCGGGACTTTATTCGGCAGGCACATTCATAAACGGCTTCGATACTGACAATGCAATATTTTATAAGACAGCTGAATATACTTTTCTGAGCAATCTTCCAATTCAGACAGATCTGCGTGACATAAACATGTTCACTCTTATTCATAATGCGTCACATGATACAATAAGCATGTTTGAAGTTCATCTGAAGGCAAGCAACACATCTTCCGACCAGCAGAAGAGATTGGTTGAAGTAAATTATCTGAGGACAGTTACAAACAGTCTTCCTGCCGGAACGGAATTTATGGTGATGGGGGATTTTAATATTTACACGGCGAATGAACCGGCTTACCTCAGATTACTTGAGGTCGAGGCAACCAATGAAGGACAGTTTGTAGATCCGTATAATCTGCCCGGAACATGGAATCAGGCTTCATATTCAATTTATCATTCCCAGTCAACGCGTGTCAGGGCATTGAGTGACGGCGGAGCAACAGGCGGTCTCGATGACCGGTTTGATTTTATTCTTAATTCAACTGGTGTTACTCAGGAAGGAAGAGTAAAATATATTCCGGGCTCACTCAAGTCTCTGGGAAACGACGGTAACCATTATAACGACAGCATTAATAAAGTGCCTAATAATTCTGCTCCTGACAGTATCATAAATGCCTTGTATTACGGCTCCGACCATTTGCCTGTCTATGCCTTGTATAAGTTCGATTCAAATCCAAGTGCAGTAAGAAATATCAGCTCATCAGTTCCATATGAATTTAAGCTTTATCAGAATTATCCGAATCCGTTTAACCCAACGACAAAAATTTTATTTGATATTATTGAAAATAAAAATAACTCTCCTGTAAAACTGATTGTATATGATGCCCTGGGAAAAGAAGTCTCTACACTTGTAGATAAAAATTTATCGCCGGGAAGCTATGAAGCTGAATTCGACGCAGGCAATTATACAAGCGGTGTTTATTATTACAAATTAAGCAGCGGGAATTTTTCCTTTACAAAATCAATGGTGCTTTTAAAGTAATTGTGTGCAGGTATTAAGTCTTTATAAAAAAGATGCTGTCAAGTTTTAATGGCAGCATCTTTTTATCTTATGAAGTGATTGTAGAGCAGATTAGGGAGGTGTTATCTTGCTTACGAAATTGAAGGCATTGTTGTCAACTTTGCTTAAGTCATTTGCATCAACGTTATTGTCTCCCGTTACATCGGATACAACATATCCCGAAACAAAATTCAGCGCGTCATTATCAACAGTGCTCAGATCTATTGCATCAATATTCCCGTCCTGGTTTACATCGCCGCTGTAGAAAGCAAAGCGCACCGGAGAAGTATCGACCTGTTTTTGATTGTCGCCGTAGGCTTTACTTGCTGCATTATAAAAATCATAATACATGTCATTGTTGGAAAAAACCGGAGCAGTCTTGCTCCATGTTTCGATGGAATTACGATGATTTATCTGTACAAAATACGGGACTGAATTTTGGGCTGTGGGTCCGATAGTGATTATGCCGTAACCTGAGGTGCTTAATTTTTCCTTTCCCGAAGCGATAAGATTATAGGGAGATACCGAAGCTCTTATCTTAACAGATATTGTATCCCCAATCATCGTATTGGTCGTGGGATTATAAAATCCTTCTATTATTGATGTGCCGATAAAACGTTTCAAAGCGCCGCCGCCGTCTGTTGTTCTCAAAAATATTCCGTTTCGTCCCCCGCTTATGTACTCGAAATTTGCCAGTGTCATTATGAAAAATAAATCCTCTGTCGTCGGTGTGATTTGTTTATACCATTTATCCATATTTGAGTCATAGCATCTTAGGATAGTCCCGTTTGTGCCGCAAATCAAATTTCCAAATCCGAGCCAGACTGCATTCAGGTCTGAAGTGACGGGACTTGATACATTTGTCCAGTGTAAACCGTAGTCTGTGGTTTTTATTATTGTTCCGTCTTTTCCGACTGCAACGCCACGCGGGCTGCCACTTCCGACCACTATGCAATTGAGGTCTTTGGTTGTACCGCTCGGGATTATTCTCCACGCAATGCGTTCTCCGTTTGGCAGGGGCACTCCGATACTGTCGGCTTTCATTATCAGTCCGCCGTCACCTACAAAGAAATCTCCCCACGAATAATTAATGTTTCTTCCGTTTGCCAGTGCTGTTGCGGCAAGATCTTTTCTCCATATAAAACCATTTGAATTATCCCTGATGTAGAAATTTCCTCCCTCACCTGCGGCTACACCGGCTGAATAAGAGAAATAACCCTGAAAAGCGGAAAATGCCTCCAGGTTGGTTTGAGGAGAAGCTATCCTCATCACAGAATCAATCGGGGCAAATAGATAAGCAAAAGCAGCTCCCTCACCAACAGCTGAAAAATTCGCATTACTCTGACCCAATATGTACTTGATAGAGCTTCCGTTAAGAAGGGGGTCATGGAAATCATAAATTGTCCAGTTATATCCGTTGTTTGTTGACTGGAACACTGTGCCGTTATCGGAGCCTAAATACCTCTGACTTGATCCGGTCAATTTGCAATCGTAAAGATTCATAGAAGTAAATGAAGGCTGAATGAACCAGCCGGTTTGAGAGTACGCTGAATTCTGAACAAGGAAAAGAACCGATAGCATGAAGAATAATCTTTTCATTTTTGATTGGGTTTAAGTTACTGAAAAAATTTATTTGTCGAATTGATTTTTTTGAATGTGTTTAATTAAAATCAATCGGAACAAAATTATGCCTGCTGTCGGTATTGTTCAAGTAAAAGTTTTTCTGAATGTTAACAATTTAAATTAAACCCGGACATAGAATGTATTAAAATTATTCATTTTTTGGACAATATTAGGAAAACAGGTATATAAAATGTTACAAAATAAAAAATAAATTATCTGGAGGTTAATTAGGATTCAATTTATAAGTTAATATAAAAATATTTGATTAATTTAAAAAAATTTTGTACAGCATTGATATGTGAGAATCAATACTTTTAAAAAAACAGTTTCTATTTGAAACATAAAGAGGTATATTTATTTCCCCATTAATGGTATTGCTAATGCAGGTTTCACCAATCCTTGTTTGGAATGGAGAACGGTTAAAATCTCAGGACCAAAGCCAGCAGATGTCATACCAAACAATTATCAAATTTTTTTTTAACCTAAACTATAATAATTTATGAAGAACAAAATAACCCTTTTTTGTACAGCTACAGTAATAGTAGTATTTCAATTTTTTTATGTAGCAAATGACTGTCTGATCGCGGACGATAAGGGCGGGAAAAAAAACGGTTCGACAGGCTTAGAAAGCACTGTTGAAAAAAGCTTTGCTGAAAATAATTCACAGAGTACGAAGCCATCAAAGAATACCAGCATAGATATTACGATTCCCACTTTTCAACAGGGATTTGAAATTGGCGGCACTGCACTATTGCTTCAATTCAACGCAAGCAATCTTAATTATGCAATATTAAATAAAGCGCTTCCCCTGCAGACACCAAGCTGGACGGAGGAAGAACTCAAAATCGGATATGACCCTGCTTTTGCCGTAAGCATGCGGTATGTTTTTTCAGGCGGTGCAGATGTAAATTCGGACTGGACACATTTAAGCAGCAGCGCGGATGCTTCGGTTTCGGCCGATGGCATGCAGTATTTTGTCGGACCTGATTATCAGATCGGACCTGACGCTATTCCTATCCGCAATGCAAGCAGTACGGGAACATTCTCATATGACGTTATTAATCTCGATGCAGGACAGTTCGTGAATTTTGGCAGAGCAGTCCAGATTCGCTTTTTTGGAGGTTTGAGTGCCGGCTTTCTTAAAGAGGAATTGAGTACAACATTTACCGGAAATACTTTCGGACTGACACATCCTATCACGGGTATGACTTACGGCTATCCGGGACCATTCAGTATGAATCAGCTTGTAGAAGCCAATTATACCGGGGTTGGTCCAAGGCTGGGATTTGAGCTTGACGGAAATATGGGCAAAGGTTTCCGCATTGCCTGTGAAGGAGCTGCATCTGTACTCTTTGGCGCTTCCTATTCAAAAACAGGTTTCACAGGTTCTTCAGAAGAACTGAAACAAAGATATGGTCAGGAAACAAACTACCAGTTCATTAAGGATGAAAACATCGATCAGATAACGCCTGGTCTTGAAGCGAAGTTTGGAATTGATTATAAACAACTGTTCAGCAATAAAACTATGCTTACACTGGAAGCCGGTTATCAGGGCAATGTTTATATAGATGCGATAAATCAATATCTGCCGGGAAGTTTAGTCCCAACTCAGGGAATGGAGACTGGCAGCATCTTTGTAGAAACAGTCAACCATACAAAAAGCAACTTTAGCGCGCAGGGACCATACTTCCGCGCTGCATTCAAATTCTAATAAAAAAATAAATACACCAATCAAGTTAACTGAAACATGTGATTTGATTGGTGTAATTTATTTTTGTTCCGGATGATCTGTTTAAGGCGTTATTTTTGAAATATAATTGAGAACATTGTAATCGATTATCGAAGAGATTAACCTGCTTATAGATTCTTCGAGACATCACATTTCAAATGATAAGCAGGCTGCTAATGAGCTGAAAATTTTTTTTAGATTTCATCGTGATTATGAAAAAATAATACAGTTAAGATCTAAAATTGAGTTGAATGAAAATGCCGGACTCGAAATCGAAAATCTAAAAAAAGAAATAGTATCAAAAGAACCAATGGAGAACTTATGGCTCCTGGAGAAATTGGAGGAATTGAAAAAATGTTCTAAGAAATAACATGTAATTCTCGCGGAAGCGTTGTCTCGAAACAAAGTTAAACAAATTGTTATCGATAATTCCAAGATCAATTGAATCTACATTTCCGTCACCATTTACATCTGTATCCAAATATCCGGTTTCAAAATTATATGCATCGCATTCTAAAAAAAATAAGCAGCCCGAAACGAATTTCAAACTGCTTAATCCCATATTCCTTAAACTTCAAACTACGGTCGTATGACAGATACAAAATTTAATGCATTATTCTCAGCGATAGTCATATCCCGCGCATCAGTAATATTATCTCCTGTCAGATCGGTTAGAGTGTATCCTGTCACAAAATGGAGAACACCATTGTCTATTATGCTCAAATCCGAACCGTCTATGGTTCCATTCTGATTTACATCGCCACCGTAAATTGCAAATGTAACCGGTGTTGCGTCCACCTGTATCATATTATTTCCAAAAGCTTTTGACTGTGATGTGGAGAAATTATAGCTCAGTGAATTATTTACAAATTTTTGTACTGCATAACCCCAGGTTTCTATGGAGTTTCTATGCTTTATCTGAAGGTAATAATTTACTCCGTTGAATAAATTCGGGAATGAGTATATGCCCGTTCCCGATGTACTTAAATATACTGAAGCGGATGATACTACTGCATAAGGAGACACCGTCTTTCTGAAATAAACCGTTACAGTATCACGTTTCATTGTATTTGAATTTTCATTGTAGAAACCCTGAATAAATGTCGTTAAGCTGAGCACTTTTGAGCCGCTCGTTGAACCGTGATACACAAATGCGCTTCCTTCATTGGACTGTCCGTTGTCATATAGATAAGCGCCGGCAATTACGTCCGAGTATCCGTCGCCGTTTACATCACCCGCTCCTGCAACCGAACATCCCAGAAGAGCTCCGGTCTGATTGCACTCACCCATCCAGGATAATGATGTAAGTCCCGCGGCAGAGCCGAAGTAAATGAACGCTGCTCCTTCATCAATTTCTCCGTCGTCATATTCTCTTGCGCCGACAATTACATCCGAATACCCGTCGCCGTTTACATCTCCTGCAGACGAAACTGAATAGCCGAACCGGGCATTTGTCTGATCACTTTCAGCAGTCCAGTCTGCATCCTGTGATAATCCTGTCGGAGAACCATAATAAACGAATACCTTTCCTTCACCTGCCTGAAGATTGGAATAGGCATAAGACCCGACGATCACATCATCATATCCGTCTCCGTTTACATCCCCCGCACCTGAAACAGAGATCCCCAGGTATGCAAAATATGCTAACGCGTGTGATTCCGATTTCCAGGAAACAGAATTGGAGAGTCCCGATCCTGACCCATAGTAAATAAATGCGCATCCTTCATCCATCAATGGATTGTCATATCTGTTGGCTCCTACTACAATGTCGGTATATCCGTCTCCGTTTACATCACCTGCTGAGGAAACTGAAATTCCAAAATAAGATGATGCCTGGTCACTTTCTGCATTCCAGGAAGACAAACTGCTTAGTCCTGAAGGAGAGCCCTCATAAAGGAAAACTCTTCCCTGGTCAGTCATAGCATCGTCATACAGGGGAGCACCGATGAGTACATCTGAATAACCGTCGTTGTTCACATCACCGGCCCCGGTTACTGTCCATCCGAATTGTGATCCGGACTGATTACCTTCAACAGTCCAGTTGGGAAGCAGTGAAGGTCCAAGAATTGAGCCATAATAAACGTATGCCTTTCCTTCATCCATCTGATCGTTATCAAACTGATTCGCTCCGATTATAATGTCATCAAATCCGTCCCCGTTTACATCACCTGCTGTTGAAACTGACCATCCGAACTGGGCACTTGCCTGGTTACTTTCAGCCGTCCATATAGCAATGGGCAAGAGGCCGATAGGAGAGCCAAGATAAAGGAATGCTTTTCCTTCGTCGATCTCGCCGTTATCATAAAAAGGAGCTCCTATTATCACGTCATCATATCCGTCGCCGTTTACATCACCGGCTGTTGAAACAGATTTTCCAAACCCTGCGTCGGCCTGGTTGCTTTCAGACGTCCAGTTTGGAGAATTCGATAACGGATCTATCGTTACCGGATAGAATGCATCTTCATCATTGACGACGATGCAAAACAATTTAATATTCCTGTTATCAGATTTAAGTTCTTCAATTTCATTAGATTCAAAAGTATTCTCTTCAAAGCTTGCCTTCAATATTTTCCCGTTTGCATCCCATGCCTTTAATCCGGAATACTTCATCTGTTCACTACCGTTGTTATCACTAAAAGCCAGCTCATTTGGCTTCATCTTCATTTCCAGTTTGGTTTCGGCGGATAAACTCAAGCACAGATCACCTTCTCCACCCGGTCTGTTCTTTATCGTGAAATCCTGGCGCATTCCTTTTTCATCATTAACATAATCTATTCTGATGTCTTCATTTTCGATTGCTGCTGTGTTCTTATCAATCTTTAAATCACCGCCCGGAAGCTTCAAACATTCAGCGTTCATTTCTGAAGCAAGACGTCTCACGTTTGAAGTTGTAAAACGAATGCTCCATTCAGTGATTGTCTGATATTTTCTGTCTTCCGGAGACAGAGCCCTGTTGCTGACGTCGAATAACGGAATTTTATTTCCTCTTGTCACCGCAGTAAAGCCGTCATTGCGATAAATAAACCTGATATTATTGGCACGGTTGGGTGACTGATATGACTTAAGGTCTTCGTTGTATGTAATGTAATACTCTTTACTATTAATCTTTTCAATGGTTTCTTTATACCAGTCAGGATCGATCATTCCGGGGTTCTTGTCCACGGAATAATTTTTCGTAAGGTTTTTGTTTTCGAGCCCAGCAGAAGGCGCTGATGAAAGCTGTATCAATGAAGAGTTTGTATTTTCGTTACTGTAGTTAAAGTTCGGGAGGTGATTCAGATCAGGCAGGGCAGTAAGAAAAAGAACAAGTGAAAAAAACGGAAAAGTAAGTCTCATCTTTTTTAAAATTAGTTTTTGAAATTTTTTTTTAAAATAATGCACTTAACTTTTATCAAATTGAAATTAAAAATCCATACCGGAAAAAATTCAAATACACAATTAATTATTAATGTTGTATCGAACATTAATAATTTTGTGTCAGATAAATTGTCCGAGCAGTTTCCTAAACCGTAAATTTCAATTTGGGGATGAAATAAGGGCTTCAATAAAATTGGATTTTAAAGGGGAGAATAGATTGCCCTAAAATTTAAAATCGATAAATTAAAATGAGTTGCAAATTAAACAAAATATTTAAAAATAAAAACTTATTTTTAAAAAAATTAGTATTATCCCGTATTGATTATTAAATTTAACTTTACTAATTTTTTTCAAATTCAGAAAGGGTAACAGAATAAATCTTAATCCACATAATTCATAAATTAAACTAAATTAACCCAATGAAAAATTTAGACAAAGTTCTCCTCGCTTTTTTGCTGTTAGTTACAGCAAATATATTCAGCTCCAAAAAATCTTTTGCTACAGTTTACACAATCGCAGCTCCTATAGAGGGTAGCCAGGAAGTACCCCCGAATCCTTCTACAGGTCTGGGGCAAATTACGGGAACATATGATGACGCAACTTTTACTTTAAGCTTTTCGCTCACATTTACCGGCTTAACGGACCCGACAACAGCAGCTCATTTTCACGGTCCGGCCCTGCCGGGGACCAGTGCTCCGATTGTTATTGGATTTGCCGGCTTCCCAACAGGTGTATTCTCCGGATTCTATTCTAATTCATATGTCGTAACTGCAGCACAAAACGCAGACATCATAGGAGGTTTATGGTATGTTAACATTCATACCACCGGCTCTCCGGCAGGAGAAATCAGAGGACAGCTTCAGGAAGGAACCCTGCCTGTTGAACTATCAAGCTTTACCTCTGTAGTTCTGGGTAACGACGTTACATTGAACTGGTCTACCTCGGAGGAAATCAATAATTCCGGATTTGACATTGAAAGGAAGCTTTCCTCATCAGATCAATGGTCAAAAGTCGGGAATGTTGCAGCCAACAGTAATTCCGGTGGAATAAGGAATTATTCATTCTCTGAAAAAGTTAATGCAGGTTCATATAACTACAGGCTAAAACAAATTGACCTCAACGGAAATTTTGAATACTTCAGTTTGTCAAATGAAGTGGTGGTCGGAGTACCATTAACATACGACTTGTCGCAAAACTATCCGAATCCATTTAATCCTACAACAAATATTGATTACCAGCTTCCGTATGACAGCAAGGTAACCATTGTATTGTATGACATGGAAGGACGGGAAGTATTAAACCTTGTCAACGAAGTGAAGTCAGCGGGCTACCATACCGTTCAGTTAAATGCAGGAAATTTATCGAGCGGAACATACTTCTACAGAATCCTTGCACAGGGAGATAATAAAACATTCAGTCTGACTAAGTCACTGATGTTAATTAAATAAGGAGAGCAAACAAAAGAGATACTTATTGCAGAAGCTGAAAGATCAAATTCTTTCAGCTTCTTTATTTTAATAAATGACCTATGTCTTGAATGATTCATAAGCAGGATATTTCATTCACGGCCGGCTTCAAGAAAGAACATAAGCGCAATAACCGTAAATAATATTTTTTTCATTGCAATATTTCCGTCAATAAAATTAGAAAATTCAGATTGAATATTAATTTGAGTACTAAGAGCATTTGAGTGCATTAAGTGTATTGAGAAACCCCATTTTGAACTCAAATCACTCATGCACTCATGACTCTATATACTCATGATTTATTTTTCTCCGTAAATGACAATTGCGCTTGAATCAATTTTTACATTTCCAAACGGATATTTTTCGTTGACTTTTTTGAGTACTTCATCTTTGATCATCTGTCTCATCGTTTCATCTGCGCTGTTCAATGCAGCAACGACGGGCGCAGCGATTTCAGTCATGAAGCTCCAGTAAACATCCGCAGTCCCGCAAGGAAGTTTTCCGGTAACTTCTTTTTGCCTAATATTTTTTAATCCTGTCTGCTGAAACAGTGCCTGCATTAGTCCTTCTTTAGCACAGCGAAACATTCCCGGAGCGCCGACCGGAGCAGGAGGCAGCTGCATCAGATTATTTATCGTACCCATTACCGCAGTAACCCAGAAATTCTTTTCAGGAACATTCCAGACTGAAGCAGCAATTCTTCCGCCCGGTTTTAAAACGCGGAACATTTCCCGGGCAGCGAGAAGCATGTCGGGAAAAAACATGAATCCGAACCTGCAGCTTACTGCATCAAAAGAGTTGTCTTCAAACGGCAGGCTGCTGATATCGCAATTTACAGTCTCAAAATTCATAATGCCGCGGTTGACAGCGTTTTCACAGGCTATTTTGAGCATGCCTTCCGAAAGATCGGTGGCAACTACATTTCCGTTTTTCAGCATCGAGGCAATTGTCAGGCCAGGTTCACCTGTGCCCGTGGCGACGTCAAGCACCGTATCATTATCATTAATGTTAAGCATCCGGATTATTTCGTCGCCCATCGGTTTCAGAAAGTACATTGTCATATCGTCCCATTTTTTCCAGCCCGGAGAAAAACTGTTCCATGATTCCCTCTGCTGGTCCCTGATCTGTTCTAATTCATCACTTATTTTGTTACATTTAGTTTTTGTTGCCGGTAAAGATTGTTCTAATGTTGTTTGCATTTTTGTAATTGGTTAATTGGTTAATTTATTAATTCGTTAATTGGTTTATTGGTTGATTTAAACTGTTAAGTTTTACATTCACAAAACTTAACCGTCTCAATCAAAATCAGATGCAACTTATCACAATATCAATTTACTTCCAAAGAGAATTTTTTTAAATTGTAGCCCGAAGGAGAAGTTAAAACTTTATGATCAAAAGCAAAGCATTGAACCTGTTGAATTCATTTTCGGAATTGGAAATGAAACGGTTTGGAGAATATTTAAGATGTGACTTCTTCAAGTAAGAATACGCGGGTAATAGAGCTCTTTAAGTTAATACAAAAAATTTCACTGCAACTTTGATAACTTCCTCGCCTTTTCGACAAGCCTCCGGTTAACTATAAAATTGGCTTTCAGATATAGAGTGCAAATATTGGTTTTTTCTGGGTACCTCTGAGAAATATTATAATATTGTGCATGAATGTCAAAGACAGGAAAATTTTTGAATCACTGCTGAATGATCTTAAGAAAATTGTCTCACCCGGGAACGAAAAGAGATAAGTCTGTATGCAAATTCCATGCATAACATCATGAAAAAGGATTTCAATGCTGCTCTTTCACTTTTGGCAAAAATAAATGTCAAAAGTTTTCTCGATACAGTTGATGGTAACCTTTACTTCAAGAACGACATAAAGAAGTACACCATAATTTGTTTCATTGAGCTTGGATATTATAAAAATGCCCTTGTTCAAATTGATTCATATAAACATTATCTCAATTATTCAGGGATAATTCCAAAAGACATGAAACAGAGAAATCACAACTTTCTTAATATGATCAGGGAATTGATAATTTTGAAAATGAAATTTGGCGATTACAGATTATTCAAACTCGAAAAAAAGGTCATGCTGTCAAAGGATCTTAGCAACTATTTGAAGAATTGGTTTTTAGAAAAGTGTCAGGAAATAAAAAAGACAGCATCTTCATATTAAAAATAATATTCATTTCAAATCAGATAAAATATTAAACAAAAAAGTAGATTCTGAAAAATCAGAACCGACTAAATTAAGTCAGGCTGTAACAATTAACATTTAACACTTATTCAATTTAGTATTAAACAATTAAAAGTTTTTCATCTAAAATCATCAATCAAAAATCAAATATTACGTCATGGAATCACGGTCTGATTCTGCTCACAAAATTAAATGCATTGTTATCAACAACACTTAAATCAGCAGCATCCACTGTTCCGTCACCTGTAACATCTGAATTAACATACCCGGATACAAAGTTAAGAGCATCGTTGTCTGTTAAACTTAAATCTACCGCGCCGATATTTCCGTCCTGATTCACATCTCCTCCGTAAATTGACCATACACCTCCAACATTTACAAGATTATTTCCAAATGCCTGCGAAGCGGCAGTTGTAAAATTATAGCTTAATGCATTTGATGAAAATGTATTTGTTCCGCCGCTCCAGGTCTCAATTGAATTTCTGTGTTTTACAACTATGTAATATGGAATCCCGTTTATCGGAGTAGCAAAAGGTATTATTCTGGCAATACTCTGACCTCCCAATCCCTTAACTGATTCTACAAGATTGTAAGGAGAAGTAGATGATCTTAATTCTACAGAAATAGTATCCGTGTTCGCGTATGCCTGATGCTTCATTGTCAGAGTCAGATTGGAAATTGTATTTTTGAAATCATACATAAAACATCCTCTTCCATGTGTTGCTGCCAGAAGTACTTTCGGACCTTCTTTATATTTTAAATCATAAACTTCTACATTAGGAAATCCTGTATTAAATGATGCCCAGCTTGCTCCTTCATTTGTAGATTTGTAAACTCCAAGATCGGTTCCGGCAAAAATTGTTCTCGGCGAAGACATTTTTACCACAATGGAATTGACTCCGATCGCCGGAAGATTCGATGAGATCAGAATCCAGGATGATCCGCTGTTAGTTGTTTTTCGCACATTATTTGTTGTTCCTCCAAATGAAGCATAGCAAATTGATTATCAGCCGAATCAACCCAAAGATCACTTACATAATTAAACCCTGAAGCAGTATGTCCAGCTTGTTCCGTTATTTGTGTTGACAAGTATTCTTCCGTTATCAGTTCCAATATAAATTTTATTTATATTCGTTCCAGCTGATACCAATTGCTGAAACTCCATATGAGGCCTATTGTTGCGGAGTAGCCTATTTGTGTCCAGCTTCCGGATGTTGAAGTCTGTTTGTGCCGTTGTGGTTTTAAAAACATTTGATGTTGCATAGACAATTGTATTGTGATCTCCCGGAGCCATTTCATAAGGATTATAAAATAATCCTCCGGATGAAGCATGGTCTTATTTCAGTGAAACTTACTCCGCTGTTATTTGAACGTTGTAACGAGCCGTTTACATACTGACCATAAACATAATTTGTATTTACAGGATCAACAACTGTATAACCTCCGTCACCTGTAGTTCTCTGAATCCATACTACTCCGTTATTTGTAGTTGTCTGTTTATTATTATCCTGTGTCCCTCCGTAAATTTTGTGAATATTTGCAGGATCATAATCAGCGCTCATGAATTGAAGAGTCGAAATATTCACATTCAGATCAGTCCATGTTGTTGCATCATTATGTTGATTTGTAAACTCCGCCGTCTGAGCAGCAGATAAAGATTTGTGCCTTTATATGCAAGATAATGAATATCAGCATGCGAAAAATTAGATTGAGCTGCTGGAGCTCCAGACTTGTTTTCTTTGTAATGTTGATCCGCCGTTTGTCGAGTAATAAATATCCAGACCGCCTACTATTACTTTATTAACATCACCCGGAACTACTACAACAGCATTATCATACCAGCCCTGTGGCTCAGATAATTTGTTGAAGAATTCATCAGCGTCCAGCCGGTTCCCCCGTTTGTCGTCCGGTAGAGTCCAAGTAAAGCTCCGCCTATTAACGTTGGCTAGCTGGCATAAACATAATTATCGTTATCAGGAGAAATAGCAAGCTGAATTCTGCCGCCGTTTGATGGAAATACCGCCTGTCAGTAATGTCCAGCTGACTCCTCCGTTTATGGATTTATAAATTTTACTTCCGTTGTAATAACCTTCGTAATAGCCTGATGAGAGAAACAGAACTTGTGAATTGGAAGAACTCATAACAAGAGAAGAAGCATCAAACAGATTAAGAGTTAATGTCCAGCTGGCTCCGGCATTTGTTGACCTGTAAAAGACCTTGAAAAATTCCGCAGGAACAGTAAACATTATTATGATTTGAAGGGTCAACAATTATTTTTGAAATATATGAACCGACTGTTGAAGCCGGCAATACATTTGTCCAGGTCAGATCCTGCATCTGTGGATTTAAAAATTCCTGCCCCGTACTGACTGTCACCGGAATAATTAAGTTCACCTGTTCCGTAATAAAGTATATTTGGATTCACAGGATCAACAGCAATATCTCCGCTTGCGATAGAACCTAAATTCGTCAGTAAGAACAACCCAGTTTACTCCGTCGTCAGTTGTTTTCCAGACTCCTCCCTGTGCTGCAGCAATATAAAAAGTATTTGAATCAGTCGGATGAAATGCCATTGAATTGGTTCTTCCGGAAATGTAACTAGCATTGTTACGTGAATAAAACATTCCCGTAGGATTTACGCTTGACCAGCTTGTTGACGCATCAATATTCTGTTCATCCATGATCAGCTTTTCCCTTTGAGTAACAGCTTTCTCATAAGCATTTTTTGGAAGTTTTTTTCCGGGACCACCTGCACGTCTTACATTTATAAATTCCTGACGCTGCATGATTGATTCGCTTGATTCGTTCTCATCCTCACCATCGTTTTGAATATCAGACTGGCTGAATACAAATGGAGACATAATAAAAATTGAACTTAACACAAGAAATAATTTCAAAGATTTCATATTATAATTGTTTAAATTTAGTTTGCTTAACCTAAGCCAAGTATTGTAATTTTACTATGCTAAAATGATAACTTAGTAATGCTCATTGTCACATCCGTCCAAAACAATTCTTGTTTGAACAGTCATCTTTTGATATCATCCGCTTTCTTTTGAAAGACCAAAAGAAAGCTTGGCAAAGAAAAGTCTCGCGCGGTGAGCGGGTTGTTTTAAAAATGTAATCAAAAAGTATCGATTAATTTCTAGTATCATTATTATTTGACCCTTTTTAAAAATGTTTTGGACAGTAGTGGCTCATTGCATTTTCCGGAATGAATTTCAACCAACGTGTAAAGTCTGAAATAATTCCTCAAAGCGACTGATGTATCATTTTCCTTAGATCAAATCTCACCTAAACGAATCTTAAAAAATTCAAAGCAGTATATGTGAAAGCCAAAACTTGTAGTATTAAAAATTAAATTATAATTATGAAAAAAATTATTACGGCAATTGTAATATTCATTTCAGTTCAGACAGTTTACTCCCAGTTGAAATTCAAAGATGTAAAAACAGCGCAGGATGTGATTGATAATAATATCGAAGCGACCGGTGGGGCAGACAGGATAAGCAATATCAGATCCGAAACCATAACAGGTGATCTGGAAATTGAAGGAAGAACGATTGGTTTTTTTGTATTTAAGAATGATACAATGAGCTATAAAGGTGCGGAAGGTGAAGCGCACGGTCAACATATGATACTTTTTAAATCATTGGTAACCGATAACTACGGCTGGGATTACCAGCTGACCGGTTTGAGAGAGCTATCGGGCGAAGAACTCCTTAACAGACAGATGGACATAGTCACAGGAAACATAAACTTTGTTTTAAATTTCAGTAAAAAAGGATTTACTGCAGAACTTAAAGGGACTGACACTGCCGGCGGTAAATTATGTTATGTGGTTATTTTTTCAAAAGACGGTAAAATCATAAGAACAGATCTCTATGACGCAAAGACATTTTATCTGAATGAGACAATCAAGTCTGACGGAGCAAAGCTGGATTTTTATGATTACAGAGAAACCGGCGGTGTTTACAGATATTTTAAAATGGAGCAGAGAGCGCAAAATGATCTGACGATCCTCTATAAGAATTATGAATTCAATAAGCCCGTAGATCCGGAAATTTTTTTGAAACCTGCAGACAGATGACCCGGGCAGAGAAATATTTTAAACAGTAAATTACTCCAAATCTAAGATCATCAATAAAAATCATTTATCGCGTCACGGCGTTATCGGGTAATCACCTCTGTAATCAAATCACGGTCTTATTCTTCTCACAAAACTTGCAATGAAATTTATAGTACTCCAAGAGTTTGATGAAAATCTTTTTGAGAAAGATAATATTCTTATAAATTGTCTTAATGAAAGAAATATTAAAAAGCTGTTCAATGTGAAAATGAATGAAATGCGGAGACAGTATTCGAAAGATTCGTTTAAAAAAGATTATTTCTTTGTAAATGATTTTTATTCGGCTTATTCCAAAATAAACTGGATAAAAATATATCATAACCGGACTAATAATCTGAATTCTGTAACTGAGAAAGATCTTATCGATAGTTCAGCAACATTCATTTACGGCTTTCTTATAAATTTATTTAAATACTATAATAACGTGATTGCTGACTCATTGAATCAGAATTTTTCTATGGATAAGATGAAACAATTATGAAAAACAAAAGCCGGTAGGTCTCTCAGCCGGCTTTTATTCAATTTCAAGTTTCAAATTACAAATTGTTAGCTATTAACTGCTAACTGTTAACTGCTAAGGAGGCGTCATCTTACTCACAAAATTAAACGCGTTATTATCAGCAAAAGCTAAATCTAATGCATTCGTTACAGAGTCTCCGTTCAAGTCGGATAAGATGTACCCTGCTGCAAAATTAGAAGCATCGTTATCTATTGTTCCGATATCTAATGCGTTTACATTTCCATCCTGATTTACATCACCGTTGTAAATGCCGAACCTAACAGGAGAAGTGTCTATTAATTTCATATTGTCTCCGTATGCTTGTGCAGCTGAAGATGAAAAATTATAGGTCATAGCTGAATTTGTAAAAATGTTTCCGGCTGCGCTCCATGTTTCGATTGAATTCCTATGCTTAATATGTAAAAAATATCTTTTTCCGTTTTGAGCTTTAGTGAAATTTAAGACAGCCGAACCGTTTGTATTAAATAAAGCTTTCGATGAATCAATAACAGCAAAGGGTGACAGCGTATCTCTTAAATAAACTCTTACAGTATCCCGCCTTGTAGTATCATTTGCGGCAATATACAGTCCCTGTATGAACAGAGTCAGGAATAAATTTTGTGATGTTCTGAATATATTGTTAAAAGAATTTGCATATTCATAAACTCCGCCGCATGTTGCGGTCTTGTCCCAGTTGATTGACCAATCCATCATTCCCCGCAAAGCCGGATAAGAACTCACCCGGACATAATGCGCAGGTTTCGGAGCTAAGCCTCTTAAATAATTTATTGCCGCCTTCACAGAATCAGGATCAATATATCCTCCGCCGGCAGCCATTGAACACGCAGGCAAACCAACTGCAACCTGGTCTTGTCTTAATCCTGTAAAGAAACCTCCTGCTGTATTAAATCCGTGTATTACTGCTTCAGTTTGTGAAAGAATAAAATCTACAGTTCCCTCAAAATAAATATTCCCGTCAATGCCGTACATACTTCCGCTGTTATACAGCTGAACCTGAAGAACTCCGATGGAATCCCTCAGGGCATTTATCACAGGCAGATATGCTCCCCAAATTCCGCCGTAAGCAGACATGCCGCCGGTCACGTAGGCTGTTTCAGGTGCCATTGTAAGAAGCATTTTTGTTCCGAACTGCGCGCGGTATAAATCCATAATTTTTCTAATTGCATAAATGAGATTAATTATTTTTGCATCTACCGGATTTGCAATGGTTCCTCCGCTGACAGAAAGTGAGCTGCCTTCGAGGTCAATATCAATTCCGTCGAAGCCATAAGTTGTTATTATTGTCATCATCGATAAGATGAAAGTATTTCTTTGGTTAGTGTCATTCAGCGAAACCGGGTCATTGGCACCGCCGATAGAAATAATAACTTTCTTCCCGCGCAGATGCATTGTGTCAATTTGTTTTTTTAAAGTCATTGTGCTTATATTGTCAGGGACAAAAGTCATGTCATAGGTTGTTCCTGATACCGGAACTGCAAATGCAACAGGAATAATATTATAGCTTGTGTCTATTTGTGTAAGTGTAATGTAAGGACACTGGGCATCATTCCAGTTTTGCCAGTAACCTATTAAAGCAGGTCCTGGAGATTGAGCAAACGTTAAAAGAGAGGTTAAAAAAATGTTAAGAAACAGTAGATTAATTTTTTTCATAAGGAAAATTTGAGTTAAAGAATTAATTAATTGGTAACATAATAATAAATTGCTCCAAATTATAATTAATTTTTTTCATATTATCACAAATAATCACAAATTATCACAAATACAAAAAGCCGAAAGATCCGGCTTTTGTTTAAAAATCATGAAGTGTTCTCAAATACTCTTTCTTAATCTCGAATCGGCAAACAGACGTTCTTACAGAGGCGTAATCTTATTCACTAAATTTAATGCATTGTTAAATCAATTTGCAATGTCCGATTCATCAATCACCCCTTGTATCCGGCGGCATCCGTGCTCTTACCTCCGCCATATAACAACTTGACGATTTTCATTATTCCGATAATCACGGTCTTATTCTTCTCACAAAATTAAATACATTGTTATCTACAATTCCTAAATCAGCAGCATCCACTGTTCCATTACCCGTTACATCTGAATTCACATATCCTGATACAAAGTTAAAAGCATCATTGTCTGTTAAACTTTCATCCGACGCATCAACAATTCCGTCATGGTTTATGTCACCGCTGTAAATGCAATACTTCGTTCCTTTGTGAATCAGGTTATTTCCATAAGCTCTGTTAGGTGCATTCGTGAAGTCGTAATTATATATTCCTCCGAATACCATAAACTCGCCTCCGGGTCTGCTCCATGTCTCAATGCTGTTTCGATGCTTAAGCTGAATGTAATATGTTCCGGTGACAGCATTATAAAACTTGAATACTCCTGTTAGATTCGATGAGTCAATTACAGCTTTGGAAGAATCAAGGATGTTGAATGGAAAGCTGTTGCTTCTTAAATATGCTCTGACAGTATCACGCATATTCATTTTATTTGAAACCGGATTCAGGAAACCTTCCATAGCAACTGAAATATTAATGGTCACAGTCCGGAGAAACCATGGCTTCGCAGATTCATCTGTTTTAAAAAAATCCTCAAGATACTGTGCAACTTTTTGTCTTCCTTCAGCAGAGGGATGAGTTCCGTCAGCTGCATAATCATCCGGACAGATCCATGTAAGTCCGTCGATTCGGGGAGTAAGCCCGTCAGCCCACATATAAGGACCCCAGGAAAGCCACGGAGAATTTGCATTAACTCCGTAATAAATTAAATTCTTATCCCCGTTTATCTGATCTTCAATCAGCCACTTGACAGACCAGCCCGAGAAATATGCATAAGGTTCCGGGTTCAGAGTGCTTGCTGCGTAACCTGCATAGATCCTGCTTGCCAGATAACATTGCCGGAGATTAATATATTTGGTCTTCATTATGCCCATGCATATTTTGAATTTATCTTTTAATCCGGCGGGATAACCCGGGAATGAAGTATCAGTCGGATTCGACTGCGCTTCTTTGAACCAGACTGCCTGAACCTGTTTAGCGGTCACGCCGGCAGTTGTGAGACGCTGGATTATCACAGTCCAGAACTGCGCATTAGGGTCATTTATTATGTCAATGGTTTGTCCGCCCTGGGCTCCGTTTATGATGACTAATTTCGGATTTAAGTATGATGCTCCGTTCACATTCTGCATGAACTGCAAAAATTCCTGTGAGCAGTTTGACATTCCCACAGAAAGCAAAACTATCTTTCCTGTATTCGGATTATAATTTCCTGCTGTATCCAGAGGAACGATCTTCGATCCGATGTCCAGTCCCGCATCGCCGTAAATGCCGGTTCTCTTATTCAGACCATCCGGATAAAGACCGCCCTGAAAGCTCCGGAAAGATCCTGTTCCGAGATCATTGATCGGAGCATACCCGACAGAAATCATATCGCAGTTTTGCGAAAAGACATTTTGCAAAGAGAGAATGAATAAATTAATAAAGACTAAATGAATAATTATGAATGGGAGAGCAGCAAATCTTGATTTCATGTCTGAAGAGGTTGATTGATAAAATTGCTTTACAACAAACTTAATTCTTCTGAAGTGAAAATCAAATCTAAATTATCGGAGAGCTAAGTTTTATGATGCCGGTATTGCCTCTAGTATCTAACGTTTAACGTCTAACCTCTTGCGTCTTTCGTCTCACGTCTTGCGTTTTACGATTTCTCATTTATTCCTCTTGAAACTCAGACCTTAATTAGATATTTTTGTATAAAATTATTCAGAAAGGCAGTTAATATGAAAAAAGGATTTCATCCAAAGTATTATAAATGTAATGTGATTTGTAATTGCGGAGATAATAAAGGGATTTTGTTCACTACCCGCTCTACAGTTCCGGAAATAAAAGTGGAAATATGTTCACAATGTCATCCGTTCTTTACAGGAACTCAGAAGATAGTTGATACAGCAGGACGCGTGGAAAAATTCAACAGAAGATATGGTAAATCTAAAAAAGCAGAAACAGAAACAGTTTCATAATAAGCTAAACGTTTTTAGAATGTTATTAACTAAGCCAATATTTTAATGTATTGGCTTTTTTATTTAAGCCGTTTATTCCAATGAAAATTTTAGTTTACGAAGATTCCGGTTATAAAAATCTTTATCCTCTGAACATGCTCCGAGCATCTTATGAACTGCAATGCGGGCAAATACCATTTTGCAAAGGATTGAAAATATTACCGGAAAGAAATATGAAATAACACTTCACTGCAGAAATATTTTAGCGGGATATTTAAAAGAAGATTTATTCTAATAAAATTAATACTATTTCAAAAGATGATTACCTGTTACTAAACGGAAGAGTAATATTTAATGAAGATTCACTTAAACATTTAATCGTCAAAAAAAGAAAAGAATTCATACTATACTATCAGGATGAGATAATTGCTGCATATATTACAAAGGATAAGATACAGATCTTTACAGGATAAGGTGGAAGCACTCAATGAAGAAAATGTTTTCAATGATGATTTTTTTGTAAATAACAAATTTAAGAACATTGAGCTGAAGAATAGCCCTGATGTTAAAATTATAAACTATTCATGGGATCTAATTGATTACCTGATGCACGGGGGACTCGAAGAAGATTTTATTTATTTCTTAAAGCAAAGAAAAAGCTCAAAAATGTCAGAGGCAAAGATAATTTCATTAATCACCGAAGAATTTTTACCGGAAAGAATGTGCAATTATCTCAGCATACTGTACTGGATGCATCGGGACGGAATAATAGTAATTGATGATGACTCGGTAATAGAACCGTTTACATTCATCAAAGGACCCGCTTACATTGGAAAAAATTGTCTTATAAAATCAGGTACAAGGATTTACGGACCGTGTGTGATAGGAGAACATTCAAAAGTTGCAGGGGAGATTGCAAGATCATTGTTTCATTCTTCCGTCAATAAACAGCACGATGGTTTTGTTGGAAATTCTTATGTATGTCCGTTTGTGAATCTCGGAGCTGATACGGTAACAAGCAATTTGAAAAATACTTATCAAAACATAAAAACAAAATTGAACGGGAAAGAAATGGATACCGGGATGCAGTTTCTGGGAAGCATCATCGGCGATCATTCGAAAACGTCAATAAACACAATGTTAAACACCGGCAGTATAATCGGGATCTTTGCAAATATTTTCGGGGGAGGTTTTCCTTCAAAGGACATCGCATCATTTTCATGGAATGAAGCCGGGAAGAAATCTGAAAAGTATGACATTGATAAAGCGATCGAAACTGCGAAGATAGTGATGGAGAGAAGGGAGATAAAGATGAGTGAAGAGTATGAGATTCTTGTGAGGAGTTATTTTTAACAAGAACCCGCATTCGCCACTTTTATTGCTGATTCAAGATGGTCAATTATTACCTGTAATGTAAGCAATCGTAGATATTTATTTTCTCATAATCATTTCGAATTGCCTCTCTGCAATATCTTCCTTTAATTTCTTTATACAGTCAATCAATTGAGAATTTGTAATATCCTGCAAAGTATCTTTATACTCTATGGTTCTATCAGTCAATGAACCCTTTAGAAATTCTTCGATTGAAAATTCAAATATTTCGTGAAGTTGTATTAATGTATCAATAGGAAATACATTTACATTTTTGCCCGGAATATAGAAAGTTTGCTTGCTTTCGTTGCATCCGATATTATAAATTTGATCTTTTAATTTGGATGTAGTTTTTAAAACAAGATAAGGTTCTTTTGAATCAGGTTTTGGTTCGAAGATAATTACAAAATATTTTTTACCGAATGTTCCGTCTGAAAACGGAAAATTGGAATGAAGATAAACATCTCCTCTTGACATAAGCGATCAGCACTTTGAAATTTTTTCTTTTAAAGGAAATGCATTTAACATTTCTTGTCTCTCTTTAATAATTTCTTCAGCTTCTTCAAAATTGATTTTCGAATCATTGTCCAAAGCTAATTCATAATCAATTTTTTTATTCAAACCTTTTGATTTTATTGTCTTATCCCACGGATGATTTTTGAAGTGTGATATTTCTGAAATGAGAGATGCATCTACGTCTCTGAAAATTTCCGAAAGGTTTTTTATTATTTTTTGTTCTCTTGGTGAAAAAACTTTTAAGTTTTCATTTACTTTTGGTTTAACTTTAAAGATACCACCTTTTTTTCCGCTATGTTCGGATTCAAACTCCTGAATACAAATAAAAGGCTTGAAATCAACAGGGACATTATTATTATTTACTTCTTCATAAAATGAAAGAGGCACCGGACCGAAATCGAAAGCGTAATAATCCAAGTTAGTTACATTCTTTCCGGTTTGTTGAAAATGTTTAAAATCTAAAAAATAAAGTAACTTGAATATTTTTACTTTTGATGGTTTCTTAACATTTCTCGTGAAGTAGATAATTGCATTTAGAAGTTTTTGGCGATATGTATTATTAAGTTTCATATTCTTAACTTTTATAAAATAATATTTTGTATTTCAATGAGAAATACTAAAAATTACAGAGGAACTATAAATTACAATGGTCTTAAAGATTATTGTAATTTCATTTCACTAAACTGGGGTGGAAAGTAATATTGTTGAAATAGTTTGAAGAGTAAACCATTTGTTAAGATTTTAACTTTGAAAAAGATTATGTGAATCGTTAAGTTGTAAAAATAGTGGAATATGGTTCCTGAAAACAACGAAGTAAAGAATAGTAAAAAATCAAAAAGTATTGTGATTGTAATCGTAACAACTCTTGTTGCGGTGTTATTGATATTATCAGCAGGTATATATTTTATCAATAAGCTTTTGTCTTCAAAAGAAAAATTCACTACTCAAGCCAATGATAAATTAGAATTAGAGCATAAAGAATTTTCAAAAGAAAATATTAATCTAGACCTAAAATATTATGATAACTACATTTATTACAATATAAGATTTTTCAATAATTATTATGATTTAATTGATACGAAATCTGATAATGAATATTATATTATCATTCATTTGAAAGATAAAGATGATTTTAACTTAGAGAATATAACCATTCAAAGAAAAAAATTGATAAAAGCAAAGCGTGAATATTTCTATGGAGACAAAGCAAAATTTAGTCTCGAAATTTATAAAAAAATTTGTAAAGTTAATTACAGTTCTAATTTTCTTTTTAAGAATGAGAATATTACAAAAGACACAACAACTAAAAGAGGTCAAAATTCAATTGGAAATACTACAGATAAAAAACATGTAAATAAAGATAGCATTACTAAACCAAGATTAGGTGTATTTTCAATATACCCTATAGAACAACAAAATTATCCTTTTAAAAAGGGATTGGAAGAAATTGACATTTACCCGATCAATTCCAATGAATATTTAGAAACTGTAAATATTATTTATGAAATCGAGAGAATAAAACAAAAGTATAATTTACCCAACAATATTGATCCAAAATTAGTAATTGAATCAAATTTTAAAGATTCTGTTATGACTGATTTTACAATTAAAAAAGATTTAGTAAGAACAATAGATAATAAATATATTAAAAAGAAAGAGGCATTATATTTATTCAATTTAGCAAAAGAATTAGGGAGCACAATAAGACTTGATAGCATTACACATATAGATAGCATGCAATATGAGAATATAAAACAAGATATATTTAAAAGAACTTCACACGAATAAATCTTAAAACAAAATCCGATTGCTTTTGTTTATTATTTTCTGAATAATCAAAAATATTTTAGAAGTAAAAAATTTATTTACAATATTTATTAATCATATTTTGTGCGTTTTCATCTCCGAGTTTTTTTGCTTCCTCAAAATCACTGCATGCTTTATCAATGTCATTTAAGTATATATATATATCTGCTCTACTCAAATATGCATCGACATAGTTTTTATCTATCTCTAATATTTTATTAAACTCTTTTAATGAATTCTCCATATCATTCATTCTTTGCAACAAAAAAGCGTGAACATATAAATAGTCTAAATCATTTGGACTAATTTCTAATGCTTTTTCATAATCTTGTTTAGCCAATTCAATTTCTTCGTTATTCAACAACATTAATCCTCGATCAGAATAAACTTCTGCATTCTGATTATTATATTCAATTGCTTTTGAGTAATCCTCCAAAGCATTTTCATAATCATTTAAATTATAATAACATTCTCCTCTGTATTGAAATAGTTGATCCATTTTTACTTCGTTTTTATAATCATTTGTATCCGATAGATTATTCAGTAAAAGTAAAACCTTATTAAAATCATCAATAGAATTCCTAAAGAAATCCAACTTGTAATTAGTTAATCCTCGCATATAGTAAGATATTATTAAATTATTCTCAGAACTAAATGCTTCTGTGCAGATAGTGAAACATTTTAGAGCTTCGTCAAAATTTTTATTTTGATAAAACTTTAAACATTCTTTATAGAAGGTTTTAGTGGTTATTTGACCGAATGAAAAACTGTGTGGAATAAGCACTTGTTTGTATTTAGTGAGCGAAGCCCATGTCATTATCAATACCTTATTTATCGCTCGTTTGTGAAAGAGCAAAGCCAACGGGACTGAAAATTACTTTCTAATTTTTTCTTGAATCTCATTGATAATTTGGTTACTTAGATAGAAATTGAACCTCTCAAAAACTTTCTCAATGCAAGTTAAAGTATAGTCCTGCATATTACCTAAAAAATTGTTTGAACTAAATTCTTTAGTATATTCAATTTCATCAGTTACGCTTTTAAAAGTTCCAGCCAAAAATCTATCTCGTTGAAAACCAAATAACTCCCGGTCTTTAACTCCTTTAATTATAATAGATAATTCAAAGTCTGGTTCTAAAGTTCTCAGGACATTTAATCTGGAAATAAATTCAAAGATTTCTGTAATCCTATAAATTGTAAATTCAAAATTAAAGAATTTATCATTTTCCCCAATCCTGGGTCTTATATATTCCAGAATTTTTAAATATTCGTCAAAATCTTTCTTGCAAATAATTGGAATTTCATGAAATTCATTTATTCTAATAATAATAAATTTTTTTCCTTCGTGCTCTTCTGAAAAGACTGTTATATCAACAAAGGGATCTGCGTAATTAGCAATGTGAGAATTAATATTATCCTGATTAAAAGAATCAAAATCTTCTTTTGTCATTCCGACAGGGTCAAATGCTTTATCATTTACACCTATAACTAAATAGCCACCATCTCTTATATTTGACATTGCCAAAATACATTTACTAATCTTAGCTTTGATTTTTGGATCATTCCAAGATACAGAAGATTTGTATTCTATATTTCTTTCTTCTCTACCGTGAAATACAATATCATATAATTCTTTATCCATAATGGATTTATATTTTAGCTAAAGCTGAACAAACTTTTTTTAAGGTTCTTATTTACTATTTACTATTTACTATTTATCACTCGTTGGAAGAGCAGAACTAACGAGGGCAGAATTGTTTTCAATTCGTATTGAATTTTAAAAAACTAAAATTTTTGCTTAAACAAAAATACGATTATTTAATTCGATTTTCTAAGTAATAAAAACTCTGCTCGGTAAAACTCAACTATTACATTTTCAAAACTTGCTTCACATAATTCTTTCTCTCAAATTTAGATTTTAGAATGAACAATAAATCAATTTTAGATACAAATGTAGTAATCTATTGCTTCTCCTAATCAGATACTGAAAAAGAAAAAAGCTCTAATACTATTTCCTAAAGAATCTCAAGTAGGTGGAGTCTTTTTTCTGATGACTTTTACCCAAAAATTAACAAATACAAATTTTGGGAATTCAATATATATTTTATATCCACATTTGCTTATTTATATTCGTTAAAAAAATATATGACATACAATAATCTTGTCGGTGAAATTCAAAACCTCTCATTTGAAGATAAGGAAAATCTGAAAGAGCTTCTCGAAAAATATTTAATCGAAGAAAAAAGAGAAAGTATTTATAAAGAATATCAGGAATCAGTACAGGAATTAAAGGAAGGGAAGTTAAAGTTTTCTGATGATATAGAAGAATTAAAAAAAATGCTTGAATAAGAAAATAGAAAATAATCCGGAAGTATTCGGGATGAAAAGATAAAAACTCACCTAACTCAACCGACTCACCAACTTAACTAACTTTCCATTCAGACAAAAACTCCCATTGTTAAAAATTTCAAAAATGAGTATTTTACACAGTTCCGAAATAACGGGCGGTTAGCTCAGTTGGTTAGAGTACTACCTTGACATGGTAGGGGTCATTGGTTCGAGTCCATTACCGCCCACGAAATTCAATTATCAATTATCAAATTGCAATTATCAATGTTCTTTAATTATTACTTAATACTTAATACTATACAATACTTAATACTTAATACCTAATACTAATACTTAGATGCCGGACAAGATCAAAATAACGTTTCCCGATAATTCCGTAAAGGAATATGATAAAGGCGTCAGTGCTTATGAAATTGCTTCGTCCATAAGTAAAAGGCTTGCTGATGAAATACTTGCTGCCGAAGTTAACGGAAAGATGAAGGACTTGACTGCGCCGATCAATGCAGATTCAAAAATTGTATTGCATAAATTTGATTCTGATAAAGGAAAAGAAGTTTACTGGCATACTACTTCGCATATGATGGCGCAGGCGATCGAAGAATTATTTCCCGGAGCAAAGTTCGGAGTAGGTCCACCCATAGAAGGCGGATTTTATTATGACATAGATTCGGACAGAAAATTTTCGGAAGAAGATCTGAAAAAGATAGAAGAGAAGATGATTGAAATCTCGAAACGTGATCTGAAGCCGGTCCGAGAAAGATCTTAAGAGAGAAGAAGCGATAGATTATTTTAAAAATGAGAGAAAGGATCTATATAAAGTCGAGATACTTGAAACCATTGCCAAAGATGAAGATATTGTGTCGCTTTATGAGCAGGGGGAATTTACGGATCTTATGCAGAGGACCGCATCTGCCTTCAACTTCAAAAGTTAAAGCAGTTAAACTTTTGTCTGTATCAGGTTCATACTGGAGAGGTGATGAGAAGAGACAGATGCTTCAGAGAATTTACGGGATTTCATTTCCCAAACAAAAAGAGCTTGACGAATATTTAAAGAATCTCGAAGAAGCTAAAAAGCGAGACCATCGTAAGCTTGGAAAAGAACTTGATTTATTTTCATTTCATGAAGAAGGACCGGGATTTCCTTTCTGGCATAATAACGGGATGATAATATTGAATAATCTAAAAGAATATTTAAGAGAAAAATACAGGGAATTGGATTATCAGGAAATAAATACTCCGATAATATCTCAATCAAAAACTTTGGCTTCAGTCGGGACATTATGACAATTACAAGGAGAATATGTATTTTACCGATATTGATGAAAGAGATTTTGCAGTAAGACCGATGAATTGCCCGGGAAGCACGCTCGTTTACAAAACTGGTATGAAATCATACAGGGATTTGCCGCTGAGATTATTTGAATTTGGATTATGTCACAGACATGAACTGTCGGGAGCTTTAGCAGGATTATTCAGAGTAAGAAGCTTAACCATTGATGATGCGCATATTTTCTGTACTCCCGAACAGATAGAGCAGGAAGTGATGCTCACTATAAAATTGATTTTTGAAGTTTACAATACTTTCGGATTTGATGAAGTGCAGGTTTATCTTTCTACAAGACCGGAGAAATATATCGGTTCGCCGGAGGTTTGGGATAATTCGGAAAAATCACTTGCGTCGGCACTTGAAAAAGCAAATGTAAAATATAAAATCAATGAAGGGGACGGAGCATTTTACGGACCGAAGATTGACTTTGTAGTTAAAGACAGTCTTAGGCGTGATTGGCAGCTTGGAACGATTCAGCTTGATTTTTCCATGCCGGAAAGATTTGGTTTGGAATACATTGGTGAAGACAGTAAAGTTCATAGACCTGTAATGATACACAGGGCTGTGTTAGGTTCATTCGAAAGATTCGTCGGAGTTCTGATCGAGCATTACAGCGGATATTTTCCACTATGGCTGGCACCAGTGCAGGTAAGCATCTTGCCAATCACCGATTCACAAAAAGATTATGCGCAAGAAATTTCGGACAAATTAAAAAAAGAAGGATTCAGAGTCAGATCGATTCACGAAATGAGAAGATAGGATACAAGATAAGGGAGTCGGAGAATAAGAAAATTCCATATATGATAGTGATCGGGGATAAAGAAAAGGAAAATAATAATATTTCAGTTCGTCAGCATCAAAAAGGCGACATAGGAAAATTTGAATTGAATGAGTTTATCGAAAAACTTAAATTGCAGACTCTGAAAAGGGAAAATTATAATTAATTAAACAAAGGGCTTATTAAAGAGAAACGACACAAGGAAAGAATAAACGAGCAGATCCGGGTTCCGCAGGTAAGAGTTGTGGATGAGGACGGAAATGCGTTTGGAGTAATGACGAACACCGAAGCATTACAGACAGCGCGCTCGAGAGGTTTGGATCTGGTAGAAATATCGCCCACTTCAAAACCACCTGTTTGCAAGATCGCTGATTACGGAAAATTCAATTATGAAAGACAGAAGAAAGAAAAGTTGGCCAAGAAACATCAGCATGTGATGCATATAAAAGAAATCAGATTTAATCCGAACACAGATAAGCATGATATAGATTTTAAGACAAAGCATCTCAGACAATTTTTGATTGAAGGGCATAAGGTGAAAGCATTTGTAATGTTTAAGGGCAGAATGATCACGCATCCGGAAATCGGGAGGAAGCTGATGGATGACATAGTGGAAAAGCTTACGGATATCGGAAAGCTGGAATCTCCCCCGAAGATGGAAGGGAAACAATTATTCGCATATTTTTTGCCTGATAAAAATAAGATACAGATATATAAAGATTCGCAATCAAAATTAAAAAAAGAAGAAACACCTAAACCAAAAAACATTTCAGAAGAAAGTAAGCCGGAAAAGGAAAATCTTCCGGAAGAAAATAAACCGGAGGAAAATAAAGATGCCTAAAATGAAATCCAACCGTGCCTCAAAAAAGAGATTTAAATTGACCGGCACAGGAAAAGTAAAAAGAGAGAAATCTTACAGAAGCACATAAACTCACTAAGAAGTCAAGCAAAAGAAAAAGACATCTTGGAAAAGCTACATTGGTTTCCGTTCAGGAGACAAGAACCGTAAAGAGATTAATTCAAGCTTAATTATTATTTTAAAAATTTTTATAGAAAGGAGGATTAATGCCACGCTCAAGAAATAAAGTTGCATCTCACAGAAGAAGAAAGGGAGTGCTTAAGGAAGCCAAGGGATATGTAGGAGCAAGAAGTAAAGTTTATACCGTTGCAAAGAATGCTGTCGAAAAAGGCCTGACACATGCTTACAGAGACAGAAGATTAAAGAAAAGAGAATATAAGAGTTTATGGGTAACGAGAATAAATGCTGCAGCAAGAATGAACAATACTACTTATTCAAAACTTATAAACGCTCTGAATAAAAAGAACATTGACATAAACAGGAAAATGCTTGCTGACCTGGCTTATAATAATATGGATGCATTTAACGAAGTAGTAAAGTTCGCTCTGAAATAAATTTTTTTACATCTAATTATAATTATAATGAGGCGGGTATGATCTATTCGCCTTGTTTTATTTTGAGTTTGCATAAAATTTAACATGCTCGAAAAGATCGAATCCATAAAATCCGAAGCACTGTCCGAATCGGCAGATATTTTAAACGAGAAATCCCTGGAAGATTACAGAATGAAATATCTGAGCAGAAACGGAATGCTTAATGATCTGTTTGAAGAGTTTAAAACAGTTGATAAAGAATCAAAAGGAAAAGTTGGCAAGTCTCTGAACGAGCTTAAGATAATGATTCAGGGAATTTATGATGACAAGAAAGCTTCTATTGAGGACAGGCAAGGAAAACAAAAATTCGAATATTGATATTACACTTCCGGGAAGAACTCATAACATCGGTACAAAACATCTCATACAGCAGGCATTAGATGAGATTACCGGAATTTTTGAGAAGATCGGATTTAAGATTTATGACAGTCCGGAAATTGAAGATGAGTATCATAACTTCGATGCACTGAATACTCCCGAACATCATCCTGCAAGAGACATGCAGGATACATTTTATATTGACAGCAAAGGGAAGGATAAACAATATTTATTAAGGACGCATACTTCACCGGGACAGATCAGAATAATGGAAGCTTCACAGCCTCCCATCAGGGCTATATTTCCGGGAAAGTGCTACGGAATGAAGATGTAAGTGCAACACATCTTGCTGTATTTCATCAGGTTGACGGATTGTATGTTGATAAGAGAGTAACATTCAGGGAATTAAAAGGGACAATGAATTATTTTGCGAGAGAATTTTTCGGAGGAAAATTAAAGACAAGATTCAGACCGTCATTCTTTCCGTTTACAGAGCCGTCAGCAGAGATGGATGTCGAGTGTTATATTTGCAAAGGAAAAGGATGCAGAGTTTGTAAACATACCGGATGGCTTGAGATACTCGGATGCGGAATGGTGGATCCTAATGTTTTTAAGATGGTCGGATATGACCCTGAAGTTTATTCCGGATATGCATTTGGAATGGGAATGGAAAGAACACTGATGAATAAATACGGGATTCCGGATCTGAGAATATTTCTTGAGAATGATATAAGGTTTTTGAAACAGTTTTAATTTTAAACTATGATTATGATTGAATGATGGACTATGATTTTAGTCAATAAATACTAAATACTCAATACCAAATAATAAATAATAAATAATAAATAATAACATAATAAATAATAACAGAAGGAGAAATAAATGTTAAGAAATAAGATCTCAATTTTATTGTCAGTTTTTATTATCGCAGTAATAATAAGTAGCTGCGGTGAAAAGAAGGATTCAGATACTTCAGCCAAGACAGATGATAAAAAAACAAAGACGGAAAATACAGAAAGTAAAACACAAACAACACAAACTCAAACTGAAAAAAAGGACTCAGCAATGACAGACAATCAGACAGAAGCAAAAGAAGACTCAAAGAAATCCGACGGAAACATTGTAAATATGGAAACAACGATGGGGAACATAAAGATAAAGCTCTTTACAAAGGAAGCTCCGATAACAACTGCAAATTTCAAAAAGCTTGTTAACGAAGGATTTTATAACGGATTAATTTTTCACAGGGTAATTGACGGATTCATGATACAGGGCGGCGACCCCACGGGAACAGGTATCAGGCGGTTCGAAGGAAACTATTCCGGATGAATTCGGTCCGGGACTGAAGCATAGTAAGAAAGGAATGCTTTCAATGGCTAACAGAGGTCCGAACACGGGAACCTCACAGTTCTTCATTACACTTGCGCCGACTGACTGGCTTGACGGAAAGCACGCTATCTTCGGAGAAGTCATAGGCGGAATGGATGTTGTCGAGAAGATCGGAAAAGTAAAGACCGGTCCAAATGACAAACCGGTGACTGATGTGAAAATGATCAAAGTGACAGTTAGCGATAAGTAAATTTAACATGCTTAAAGAATTTATTAAAGCCGTTTCATAAATTTGAGACGGCTTTTTTTTATGCTGTGTCGGGTAATAGTTAATCATTTTAGTCTCATTTGTAAGCTCATGCAATTTTTCAATAAACCAACTCTTTCTATTTAAAGGTCTTTTTTCCAGATTTATTTTATTAAGTAAATTATTAATTTCATACTCTTTATTACTAACTTTTCCAAATTTAATTGCACATATTTTGCAATATAAAATAAAATAATTTAATGACAGATATTATCCGGGTTTTTTTTCCGAAATATATCCTTAAAATTACCTAATAATCTTACAATCCCATCGTAATAATTAGTTTCATAATAATTGAGCATGAATAAAATTTTAACCATTTCATCTAATACAGAAATTCGAAATGAAATTTTATTTAAATTATCAAGAGATTTAACATAATTTGCCTGACTAAAGAAAAATGTAGAATAGGCATAGTGGTAAACGTCAGCGCTTGTTTCAGGATATAGTAATCCTTTATTATAATTAATAAAATTCTCAACCCACTTGAATTTTTTTAAAGAACATCCTACAATCACAGCAGTTAAGAACAGACTGTAGCCTATGTATCCATTATTCAATACTTCTTCTATAGGTTCTTTTCGTACAAAATATTCATCAAAAAAATTAAAGAGTTTCTTTTTGCTAGTATTAAGGTCAATCATACTTAAATACTTCATTTGCCAATAAGTGAAATAACTGTCGATACATTCACTAAGTAATTTTCCTTTAAACTTTTTCTTATTTTTAAAATAGAATCTTTCAAATTCCGCATAGCTCTTTTTATCCATATTGTCCAATAAAACAATTTTAATGTATAACTGATAGATGGCCGGATGATCTGTTTTTATTTCGTGCAAATTATTACTAACAAACAATAGAATCTCACTTTTTAGATTTTCTAAATTTAGATTCAGGGGACTAACATATTTAATGGATTCGAAAATATCAATTTCTTCCAATCTAAGGTATAAAATATATAAATCCAAATATTTATTATATCTCTTCAAGGTCTGAGCAGCAGATTTATAGTTTCCCAATACATACAATCTAAAATTTATCCTTTCTGCTTCAAATAAACTTCTATAGAGAGAATCATCTGCTGAAAACTTAACCTTTTTTAATTTCAATAATAACTTGTAATAATGATTGAACCTTTTCAAATCATTTTTTTTTAGTAACTCTTCCAACAAGATTGGAATTTGTAAATTCACATCTTTTTCCATTTTTTCTGAGACTAAGAATTTATCGAATAATATATTAAACATCGAAACTAACTTTCGGATTTTTAAATCATTTACTTTCTTTTCATTATAAACATGAATTGATATTTCTTTTTTAGATACATCGTTTTCGGTGATTTTAGGATAATGGGATCTTAAGTAATAGAAAAGACTTGTTATTGTCTTGTACTTATTAAAAAAGGGAGAGTTAACAAATTCTTCAAACCTGAGAATTTCTTTTTTACTCAACCCATTTAAATTTAGCATATTAGGATTTATTACTTCTGGTAGATTTTATAGTCTAAAAATATTTGTTTACAGATTATGGAATTTACTTCACAAATTGGATAAAAATCCCTTTGACAAATCAAATTATCATACATAATTTTGTTGCAAATCAAAAACTAGAAATATTTCCAATCGTTCTGCAGAGCGAAGTCAAAAAAGTCAAATTAATTAATTGTCAATTAAGCTAATTTATTAATCTAAACTTTAAAACAAAATGAAAAACTCTAAATTGTTTTCTTCAACTGAATCAAGATTATTAAGATTCATAATTCTTGCAATAATCTTTAATTTAAATATGAATATTGTTTTTGGCCAATGGATGTATAGGAATCCCCCCATAGAAAAAGGCTATATGATTAGTTCTGATTTCAGAAATTATAACACGGGATTTGTCGGCGGCTGGTGGTTTTTGAATATCTCCGGAAACATAACCGCAACGGGTTTCAATACAAATAATGCGGGAAATTCCTGGACAAATTCGAATATTCCTGATTCCGTCAGAGCAATGGTTGATGTATTGTTTATTTCAGATGACACCGGATATTGCGTTGGCGCATATAATCCGCGTTTGACAGGAAATTCTAAAAAAGAAAATTTTAATGACAAGATTCAAACAAATAATCTTGTATTGGATCAATTCTATCGTAGTAATGGAATGACTCCCGTTCCGGATTATGATGCAATTCTATTGAAAACAACTGACGGTGGAAAATCATGGTTTCCATTTGGAGAGATACCGGAGTATTACAACTACCTATATGACCTGGATTTGATTGACAATCAAAAGGGAATTGTTATTGGCACTCGCCAGGGAAATGCTGATTTTCATCCCGGTATTTCGAAAACTGAGGATGGCTGCCGTAATTGGACAAATCTTCAGGTTCCTGTTCTTGAAGGAGACCTTGTTAAAGTACAATGTTTTGTTTCTGATATCCATACTGCAGGATATGAAACAACAGACTCAATTAAGACCGGAGTAATCCTAAAATCTTCGGACGAAGGAAATATCTGGTCGAAAAAAACTTTTGATGACATTAGCAATTTTACGGATATTAAGTTTGCAGACAAAAATACCGGATATGTTTCAGGTATTGAAAAAGAACTGGACCCGCTATTTAATTCAAGAATATACAAGACAACAGACGCAGGCAATACCTGGATTGATTTGAATCTATATCTCGATTCGATTTCTATCAGTAGAATTCAAGTATTAAAAAATTCTGGAAATATCATAATTTATGGACATACACATATGAAAAACGAATATATAATGTATAAAGAATTATTCATTGGGATATCTTCCGATTATGGAGCAACCTGGAATTTTCAAAAACTATTGAATCCCAATTATGAATATCCTGATGAAATAGTAGGTTGCAGTTTTCTAAATTCTGAAAATATCTATTTAACCGGAGGGAATACCCTATTCATAAATTTGACTCTCTATATCGATCCTATAGTTCTGGTAACGACTGACGGCGGCTTGACATTTAATAATACTACTCACACGTTGGCAGGCTCATATTCTCTTTCGCAAAACTATCCAAATCCTTTCAATCCTTCGACAATTATCAGATACAATATTCCGTCAGAGACACATAATAATTCTTCCGTTTTATTGAAAGTATTTGATATAAGCGGGAAAGAAGTTGCTACTTTGGTCAATCAAAAACAAAGTCCGGGTAGTTATGAAGTAACTTTTAACGCTTACAATTTATCCAGCGGAATATATTTTTATCGTCTCGAAGCTGATGGCTTTGTTGAAACAAAAAAGATGACTGTTTTGAAATAGCTAGCCTACTTTTTTTTGTCGAAGATGTAAGTTGGAGTAATGCAGACATAAGTTGGAGCAATGCAGATGTAAGTTGAAGCTATGCAGATGTAAGTTGGAGTAATGCAGATGTAAGTTGGAGTAATGCAGATGTAAGTTGGAGTAATGCAGATGTAAGTTGGAGTAATACAGATGTAAGTTGGAGTAATGCAGATGTAAGTTGGAGTAATGCAGATGTAAGTTGGAGTGATGCAGATGTAAGTTGGAGTGATGCAGATGTAAGTTGGAGTAATGCAGATGTAAGTTGGAGTAATGCAGATGTAAGTTGGAGTAATGCAGATGTAAGTTGGAGCAATGCAGATGTATGTTGGAGTCAATACAGATGTAAGTTGAAGTAGTGTAGATGTAAGTAAAGATTCAAAAAGCTTAAATTTTCAACCAAAAACGTAATATTTTATAAAAAAGAGTGCGGACTCGAATAAAGAACAATAAATTAAATTTCAAATTAACTAAAGGAGAAAAAAGAAATGAAAACAGATTTCATCCCGAACAGGGACGCTGACCTCGACGCACACGAGGAAAATTTCATAAATAAACTTTCCATTCATGCTCCTGTAATTGGACTTGATCCGGTGGAAGTTACGGATTCTATTGGAGTAATTGCGGCTCACAGAAATTCTTTTACTTCGATGAATTCTAAAAGAGCGGAATCAAAATCAGCAAGCCAGTACAACCGGAATAAAAAGACAAATGCCATAAATGAAATCAGACGGATTGCCAAAAAGATAAAATCTTCAAAGAATTATACACAGGCAATTGGGGCTGACCTGCAAATTGTCGGTACAGCTCTACCTCCTCTAAATAATTCAGAGCTAAAGCCACTACTAAAAGCCAGAGTTAACGGTCAGGAGGTCATACTGCAATTCAGGAAAGACGGAACTGACGGAATAAAAATATACTCGAAGCGCGGTGGAGAAGCTGACTTCTCTTATATTGGGCTGGATACCTCTTCTCCCTATAATGACAGCCGGCAAAAGTTAGAAATCTCCAAACCTGAACAGCGTGAGTATTTTGCATACTATTTTGAGAATGATATGGAGATAGGTCACAGATCAGACATTGTGAAAGTTGTAATTCCTTAATTAACAAAGCGGAGCTTTGTCATTCTGAACGAAGTGAAGAATCCATACTCTTTAATTTTATGGATTCTTCATCGCTCCGCACCCTGTCGGCAGTCAGAACACCGACAGAACTTCAGAATGATAAAAGCAGACTATTTAGTCGTTCCTCTGTTTTAAAAACTCTAAACATCAAATATCATGAGTAAAGGAAAAAATCAACACGTGGTTCCTTTTGGAAAGGGATGGGCAGTTAAAGGATTTTCCAATACTAAATACACAGCTCACACCAGAACAAAGAAAGGAAGCAATCAGAATAGCAACGAGAATTGCCAAAAATCAAAAATCCGAATTGTTTATTCATAACAGGGATGGAAAATTCAGCGAACGAAACAGCTATGGAAATGATCCCTTTCCGCCAAGAGGATAAGTTTTGGCTTTCAAATTAAAACAATAAGCAAAGAGATACAAGCAAGGACACAAAGAATAATAAAAAATAATTTCCTTTTATCTTTGCGATACTTTGAACTCGGGTTAACAAATTAAAATTTGAAAAAAAATAAAATGAATATCATGGAAAACATAATATATAAAAAAAATAATAGCTATGAATCTTTTGTATTACCGGGAAATTTCGGCTAAAAGATTATCTTGCACTTTGCGGAGAAATTCCGGTCGGCAGCGCAGAAGGTTCATATATTGTTCCTCCGAAACTTGGCTCAGAGGGATTTGGAAAAATCTTTGTTGACCTGAGCTTATTAAAAGACATCCCTGTAATACAACCCTCACTATATGTAAACGCGAGCAACTGATTAAACTCAGAGTTTATGCTGAACGATTAACCCAAAATCTAAAGTATATAACAATGACTGCGAACAAAGGAATAATAACCTCTTATAAGGAACAGTTTCCGTCTATCAATCCGGAAAAATTCATAGAAGTCCAGATGAAGGAAATTGAAATCAGGAGCCAGGAGCTTGAACTCAAAATAAAACAAAGTGAAAAGAATTTTGAGTTTGCCAGGGAATCATTAAAATGCCAGTCAGAAGACTTAAAAGACCTCAGAAATCTTGAAACAAAACATAAAAATCAGGAACTGCTTGTCTTCGGCATTGTGATAATAATGTTTTTCATAGTAATAATGGTTGCTCTGATACTGGACAAGGACGAGCTTCTAACCGACATAATCCGCTCTGCAGGATACATTTTCGGCGGCGGAATCACCGGATACGGAATCGGACTTCAAAAAGGAAAGATAAAACATAAAGCCGGGAAGGGGCAGAACTGAAAGTGCAACTCTGAAACTTTAAATGAAAGTTTGCTGTATTCGAAATAGCCGGCGCTCGCCGGCAAATGTTCTTTCATATTTGTTCTTCCTTTAATTAAACCCCGCGTGTTTTTTCGCGGGGTTTTTTGTTTATGAACTGATAATATGTTTTATATAAAGAAGGTATTGAGTAAATTTAAATAAAGATTTTCTTTAAATACTCATAAATTAAAGTTTGACAAAAAATAGATTTCACAAAAAGAATGAGAAAGGGAGCTGGTGAAGAACATGCTAGAAGAAATCGCACGCCTAAGAAAAGAACTCAAAAAGAAAAAGAAGTACGGTCTTGTATGGGAAGAAAAGAAAGAGGATGTGGTGCGAAATGTGTAAAGAACTTCTTCCAGTCTTAGTTGAAGATAAAAGCAAAGCAATTAATAAAGTTGGAGAAAATGAGCCGGTGAATATTCTAATCGAAGGTGACAACTATCATGCTTCTAAGCGCTCTGAATTTTACTCATGAAGGAAAGATTGATGTGATTTATATTGATCCACCCTACAATACTGGTGCAAGAAATTGGAAATACAATAATGATTTCGTTGAAAGGGAAGATGCATATCGTCATAGTAAGTTTATCAATTTTTTGAATAAAAGATTCATATTCACCCGAAAGTTATTAAGCAATAAAGGAATCATTATTTGTGCTATTGACGATTACGAAATACATAACGTTCGACACTTGATGGATTCTCTGTTTAAAAGAAGAAAACCGATTAGGAACGATTACAGTAGTTCATCATCCAAAGGGGAAGAAATGATGACAAATATTTTGCAACAATGCATGAGTATATGCTCATTTATTCAAGGAACAAAGATAACGTAAAAATTGGACATTTTGAACTTACTGAAGATGAAATAGAGAAATACAATAAACAAGATGAAATTTCTACTTTCAATGAAACTCTTTCAGTTAGAACTGGAAATAATTCAAAAAGAGAGGAAAGACCAAATTTATTTTATCCGATATACTTTAACGAAAAATTAAATGAGTTATCGCTTGATAAGAGGGTGGGATTTGTTTGAATTACTTCCAATTAACGAATCTCGAGAAAAGAAGAAAAAACATGGAGATGGGGTAAAGAAACATTTTTAGAAAAAAAGATACAGAATTATTAATTAGAAAAGTAAACGGTAAATTGAGAATATTTAAAAAAAGAAGAATTACAAATATTGAAGGAACAAAACCAAAAACAATTTGGAATGATTCAAAGTATGACGCTTCAAGCAACGGAATAATGCACTTACAAAATATTTTAGGAAGAGAACGAAGTTTTCCTATTCGAAATCACTTTATACTGTATATGACATACTTCAATTAAGTTCAGCTAAAGATTCTATTGTTTTAGATTATTTTGCAGGGTCTGGCACAACGGGACATGCGATACAAAGTAAACAAAAGGATGAAGGTAAAAGAAAATTTATCCTTGTTACAAATAATGAGAATAACATTTGCACAGAAGTTTGTTATCCAAGGATTAGCAAAGTAATAAAAGGATATAAAAATGGTAAGGGTGAAAGAATAAAAGGACTCGGCGGAAATCTGAAATATTACAAAACAATTCATCGAAGCAAAGCAAACCGACAAATTCAAAAACTCCTGACGGAAAAGGCAACCGATATGCTTTGTATTAAGGAAGATACTTATGATGAGATAAAGATAAAGAATAAGCATTTCAGGATTTTCAAGAAGGGAAAGAAATACACAGGGACTATTTATGATTACATGGAGATTTATGAATTCAAAAAATTTATAAAAAAAATTGACGGGAAGTTTAGTGTTTACATTTTTTCACTTGGAGATGATACGCTTGATGATGAGTTTGAGGATTTTAGGAAACAAAGTAAAACTTTCGCCAATACCGGAATCGATAATGAGGGTCTATAGGAGAGTGTTTAAGTGAAATTTATTTATAGATAATTAATTAACAAAATAAAATAAATAGCAATGAAAGATGAAACAAAATTAAAAATTCTGAAGAGAAAAAATAACTACGACAAATGACTTAATAAGAAATATTTCAGAACATACTGCAAATTTCAAAAACTGAGTATCGAAAAAGAGTATACAGAGGGTGATGACAAGTATCTTTTTTACAAGCAAACTAATTTTGAAGGTGAAAAATACTTAGTTATGTGTTTATTTAGAATAGGAGATGTAGGTGGCTCTTCCAAACATGACGAAAAAAATCAAACGTTATATATTTTAAAAGAATTAGAAAATTTGTCGAAAAAAGAAGTACAAGATTTTAGATTTTAACAATATAACACCAGATAAGTTAATCATTATTTCAAATGGAATATTTACCGAAAATTGTAAAAGTAGAATAAATACTACATACAAAGATATAATTTTTTGGGATGTTTATTCAATATGCGATAAATTAAATGTTAGTTGGCCCCAAGTATTTTGATGGAAAAGAACCTGTGATACATGAATATCTATCGAATCTAAATAATCATTTAAGGATATCTCCAAAGAATTACAAATCCTTTACTATAACAAAACAACAAAGAAGATATGGGAAATATTCATAGAATTACAGCTAGAAGAAACTAAATTAGAGAATGAAAGAGTAACCTTTAAACACGATAACCCAGCAATCAAAAATGAAAGAACGGTAGTAGTATCAAAACAGATTATCGATATTAAAAAATTAATAAAAAATAAACAAAAGATTAAAGATTTATTGGATCAAGGAAAAGACGCCATAATTTTTGGAGAAATGGGATCAGGAAAATCCACAATTATGAAAAAAATGATATTAGATTTAATTAGTGGATATCTTTCGGAGAACGATAAGAAAGCAAAGCAAAAAATACCAGTCTTGGTTTTGGCAAAGTTTTTTAAGAGTAATTTCAGCCTATTCAAAACAATCGAAATTGATGTTCAATATCTAACAGGAAATAAAATTTTTAATTTAGAAAAACTTTTCCGAAAAATGGAGAAATAATTGTTTTTATTGATGGGTTTGATGAAATTTCGGATGAATATATTGAAGATTATATTGAAGAGATAAACTCATTCAAAAATAGATATAGTAATACTCAAATAATAATTACGAGTAGACCATCGGTATTGATTGATAGCGGAAAAGGATTTCCAGAATATCGTAGATTTGAAATACTTCCACTTGATTTCAGACAAATTGATGAATTACTTGAAAAATGGTTTCCAACATCAGTTATTCACAAGCAAAAATTATTAAATGTATTAAGAAAGACAGCTTTAAGATCAGCGATTCCTAAAACACCACTTGCAATAACTCTATTAGCAATTATTTTCGAAGACAGTGATAAGATTGAAGAGATACCTGCAAATATAACAGAACTGTATAATAAGTTTACCGAATTATTTCTAGGTAAATGGGACAAAGAAGAAATGGAATTTCATCACAAGATAAATATGGAGTAAGATCACATCTAATAAATCACATAGCATTGCATTTACAGGTAAATATTAAAAATGAGATAAATAGAAAGAGAATTTATTAAACTTATAAGGGACTACAAGTTAGCTAAAAGATATGACGATGTTGAAATTGATGAAATGGAAAAAGATCTGTTGACGAGAAATCCGCTATTTATTAAAGAAGATGCCGGATATAGATTTTATTCATAAATCTTTTCAAGAATATTTTGCGAGTAAAGGCATTGAGCAAACAAATGAGTACATTATTGATTCAGAAGAATTTCTAGTAAAAAATTTCCTAAATGAATGGTGGGCAAATGTATTACTATTTTATGTAGGAAATAAAAAAGATTGTCCAAGTCTTTTGGAAAGAATAAGTAAAGAGTCTATTCCAACAAATGTAACTGAAACTTATTTGAAAATTGACGGTCTTGGAAAATTATTACAAGCAGCAATTAGTACGGATAATAAAACAAAAGTGATTGGAGTAAATTAGGATTAAAATCATTAAAAACTTTTAGACATTTAATTATGAATGAAGCAGCAAATGATGCAGATTTAAATAGATTTTTTAAAAAACTAAAATTAAATGATTTCTATATAATTTTATTTTTAAAGAATTTATTTAATATAAGTTTTAAATCTAAATACTTAAAACCATCATTGGAGGATATTTTTATTGATTTAAAAGTAAATAAAAAATATGATTTAAGTTACTACACTGTATCATATACATTAAGTGACATTACAAAAGATCCTCAATATTTACTCGATTTCTGCAATTCGGAAAATGTTAATCTTGTATGGAAATTTTTAGCAATCAAAGATGTAGAAAAATATCAAAAAGAAAAATATCAATTTAATGTCGATCAAAAAAAAATAATCAATTCTGTTAATAAAACAATTAGAAAAGGATATAAATATTTGATATCTGAGTTTAAGAAATTAAACCAAATTCCAAGATTGAAAGAAAATCTTAAAAATTCGAACTTACTAGGTGAATAGAATGTAAATTAAAACTAAATATATGAAACTTCAAAAAAATCAACGCAGTAATTGTCACAGAAGATACATTTCGTTGGAGAAATTACAAAAACACTTCTATTCATAGCAGATAAAGATATAAAAGATTACCAGGAAAAAGCAATTAAAAATATTTTATAAAAGATTCTGAAGAATTGTTAAGACATAGAGGAAAGAAGCTTGTCTTTAAAGCGCCTACCGATTTAGGAAAAACAATAATGGTTGCAGAATTTCTAAAGCAGTTTGTTCAGGAGAAAGGACAGAAAGAGCAATATTCTTTTATCTGGATCGCCCCAAGACACCTTCATTTACAGAGCAAAGAAAAATTAGAAGCATACTATGAAGAAACCCGGGCTTTGAGATGTTCATTGTTTGAGACCTTTGATGATGAGCAAATAAGACAGATAATGAGATTTTGTTTTTTTAACTGGGAAAGTATAAACAGAAAGGATGGATTCAATCTCTATATCCGAGAAAATGAGCAAGAATTCTATCTGTCAAAAGTTTTAGATAATACCAAGGAAGAAGGGAGCAAAGTAATTCTGATAATTGATGAGAGTCATTTTAGCACTGATACAGATAATGCGAATAAGTTAAAAGATATGTTCGATCCTGAATTAACAATAGAGGTTTCGGCTACACCGGTTTTTTTAAATGCTGATGCTACAGTTTCAATTGCAATCGAAGATGTTATTGAAGAAGGCATGATAAAAGAATCTGTAATTCTCAATGAAGATTTTAGAAATGTAATTGAGGAAGGTAAAATAAAAAGCGAATTAAGTAAAGACAGTGATGAACTTGTAATTGAACAAGCGTTTAAGAAAAGAAATGAACTCATAAAAGCCTTCAAAAAAGAAAAAGCAAATGTTAATCCATTAATAATAATTCAACTACCTCCGAGAATAAGGCAAGCTGATGAAGATCTTAAGGAAAAAATCATAAAATTATTGAAAGATAAATATGGACTAACAACAACAAACGGAAAACTTGGAATATACCTTGCCGAGCAACACAGAGAACATTGATGAAATTGCTATGAATGATAATGAAACCGAAGTCCTCTTATTTAAACAGGGAATTGCCCTAGCTAGGGATTGTACAGAGCTCAAATTCTTGTTCTGTTCAGAGAATGGCATGACCCGACATTTTCGATACAAACAGTTGGAAGAATAATGAGAATGCCAGAACCCGAAAAAGGACACTATTCAGAAGAAATATTAAATCATGCTTATGTTTACACAAATCTTTCAAATATATTTTTAGAAGGAGATTCAGCTAGGGGATATATTACTATCTATACTTCGAAAAGAAAAGGAAGAATATGAACCGGTAAATTTAACTTCATATTATTCTGTGAGACAAAGAGAGAAAACAAGACTATCACCGTTGTTTATTAAATTGTTTCTTGCAATTGCAGACAAAAGCAAGCTTAAGGAAAAACTTAAACTTAAGCTTGAAGACTTGAAGTTTGAAATAATATCAGACTGGTCAGCGGAAAATATTGATTTGGGTGGTGCCGGTGCATTTATTGATAAAGGAAAGGTAGATTACAAAATGAAGGAATGACGAAGAAATACAAAAATACTATGATTATTTCGTGACAAAACATTTATCTCCGTTTTATCCGGAAGATCGTAGTGTCGGAAGAGTAAAAGATGCAATCTACAGATTTTTCGATAACAAACTTGAAATGCAATATGACTACAAACAAGATGAGATTATTAAAATTGTTCTGAGTAATCAGAATATTCAAAAATTCATTGATGTGATTGACGAGACCAAACAACTATATTTAGAAGAAGTTACGAAAAGAGAAAAGGAAATGATTTCAAGAGAATGGGAAATTACTGAATTAATCAGGTATAATGAAAAGTATGAAAGAATAAGTTTTTCAAATTCCATAATGGAACCTTTCTTTACCGGTGGAAAGTGGGGCACAGAGAGAAAATTTATTGAGTATTTGGAAAACAATTCACACAAAATAAATTGGTGGTTTAAAAATGGAGACAGTGGTGCAGTGTATTTTGCCGTTCTATATGAATATACAGGAGAGAAGTCTCCATTCTATATAGATTTTATCATTAAGTTCAAGGATGACAGAATTGGTTTATTCGATACAAAAACGGGAATTACTTTAAGAGACGCCGAAGAAAAAAGCGAAGGTTTACTAAAATACATTAATGATCCAGAATAAAAAAGGAAAGAAATTATTCGGAGGTATAGTAACAAATACTGACCAACGGAAACAAACAGAAAGATAAGCGGTTTACTTTGATGGAAAGTCTGAAGATTTGAGTGATAGAGATTGGAGTAAATGAAGAATATGGATCTATAGAGTATCAAATTTTAGATATTTTTACAATTAATAAATGATCAGGGTAGGAATCTTCATTCCTTTCGACATTGAACATTACATGGGTTGGAACCGATACACCTAGACTAACTTAATATGGACTTAAAAAATCTCACCATCATTTAATTCAATATTATTTTTAAGAAAACAATTTATTAATCTAAATAACCAAGTGCATGGGTTACAACGAACGTAACATAAAAGATATAACAGAAGATTTAAATCATGTTATCTTTTTACCAGATATTCAAAGAGAATTTGTATGGTCACCCGAACAGGTTGTCAAGCTTTTTGATTCTTTAATGAACGGATATCCGATCGGTTCCTTTCTTTCTGGCAAATTAGAGAAGAGAACATAAAAGATTGGACAGTTTACAATTTTGCGATCAATTACGATAAAGAAAATGCACATAACAAAGAAGCAAAAACCAAAAGTATTAGAAAAGATATAGAACTAGTATTAGATGGGCAACAACGATTAACCTCATTAATAATTGGATTGATAGGTTCTTATAGGTATCATCATTATAAATGGAGACAGACGAAGTTGTATATAAATCTTTTAAAAGAACCGATAAAATCTGATGATCCTAATATTTTAACATTTCAATTTGAATTCAAAGATCCGTCTCATACTAAAATTATCGATAAAGAATATTGGTTTGAAGTTGGTGATATTTTAAAATATGATAAACCTTATGCAGCAAAAAAAGAAATAAAAAGTAAAATTAAATCACCTTCTTCTAAACAAGAAGAAAATATTAAAGGATTTTTAGATACCCTACACTCAATAATACATAAGGAAAAATTACTCAATATTAATTTCGTTAAGACACAGGAATATGATACAGTAGTAGAAATTTTTGTCAGGACAAATACCGGAGGTAAGAAGTTAGAGTACTCAGATATATTATTATCTAAGGCAACTGCTAAATGGGAACATTTGAATGCTCGAGAGAAATGAATGCCTTTACAGTAAATATTAATAAAATCGGTAATGGATATTCTTTTGATAAAGATTTTGTTCTAAAAGGCTGTATGTATTTAACAAAAGACCTTTCTATTCAATATAAGATAGCAAATTTTACAAAAACCAATTTATTAAAAATTGAAGAAAACTGGGAAAATATTAAAACGTATATTGAAGAGACAATAAAACTTGTTAGTCATTACAATTTACTTGACATGAATATTACTTCAACTGGAGCTCTTCTACCAATAGCATACTATTTAATGTTATCGGAGAAAAAGAAGTTTTCAAATTCCTCAAAGAAGAAGAGGACGTAATAGATCAAATTAATATTATTACATGGTTACTTTTAGCTTTTTTGAAAAATGTATTTGGCAGTTCGTCTGATTCCATTTTAAGTAACACTCGCGAAGCTATTAATACATCTGAAAACCTATCAAAATTTCCATTTAATAGTATAAATAAAAAATTGTTAGTAAATTCTATATTAACAGCTGATGAAATTGATAAACTCTTAGCAACCAACTATAAAACAAAATATAGCTTTTTATTATTGTCTTTGTTATATCCAAATAGGAATTGGAAGGATAAAAAATTTCAAGAAGATCATATCTTTCCAAAATCTTTTTTTAACAAAACAAATCTTAAAAAAATAATAAAAGATGAAGATAAGTTTAACCAATATTTAAAATATTATAACTGTATTTTAAATTTACAATTACTCACTGATTCGGAAAACAATGAAAAGAGGGCGAAAGATTGAATGAATGGATTGAGACACAAGATGATTCATTTAAAACTAGGCACAGCATTCCCATACTAAGCAATTATGATGTTAACAACTTCTTGGAATTTATTAATAGTAGAAAAGAAATCATCTTGAAAAAATTAAGCAATATTATGTTTATTGAATAATTTCAGAAGCCGCGGATTGGTATTGCTTTATCCATGAATCGCCGTAGTATAGCCCCAAGACAACAAATAAATTATTAAAGACATTTGAATATTTATCCTCTTATTCTATAATGCAATTATTCTTGCAGGATGGACTAGATTTATCATATGAGACAAAAAAGAGAACTAAATAATTTTGAAAATCAAAAACTCACCAATCTCAGCGACTCGCTTCTCCGATGCTGATGAACGGGCAGGTGCAGGTAGGGTGAGGAAAGCTACTATGAAGAAAATGAAAAGTAACTACATTAATATCCATGAATCACAAAAGGATAAACACATTTACCGTACTATGTCATTTGAAAGAATGGCTGAAATGTTCTTGACTCAGAAGATGGTCCTTGTCAAACCTAAACTGTGGGATGACCCATTTGAAAATTTTATCTTGAATTATTTTGAAGAGGAAAATAAAGGTGATAGCTTCGATTTTAATTTTCGGAATAGTCTCTACGCTAACTGCTGGACTTTTCAAAATAGAAGTGATGCTCTTTGGCGTATTTATTCACCGAACAAAGATGAGTATGTGTAAGAACTACAATAAATAAGTTATACGACGCTTTATGTGATCAAGGTGGACATATTAAGAATACTAGTTGCTTTATCGGCAAAGTTGATTATTTACATCAGCAAGAAATGCATAAAAAGCTCGAAGATTTCAAAAAACAATTCGATGCAATACCAAAAGGTTCGGGAATAGCTGAAACAATACTCTTTAAGAGAACTGCTTTTCAACATGAAAGTGAAGTGAGGCTGATATTTCAGGAGTTAATTCCTCAAAACAAAGATATTTTTCAGTTTGATTTCTATCCACATTTAATTTTCGATCAGATTACTTTTGATCCACATATGGGAAAGAATACTTATGTGGCACTTTCAACATTTCTAAAAGAAGAAATTGTTTTTGGAGGAAAGGTATTTCAATCATCCCTTTATAAAAAACCAAAAGAATATTTAAATAAGGAATCAAAGAAATAAAAAAAGACTCAAATATCGATTTCTTTCGATGCTGAATGAACGGGTATGTGAGGGTGGAGTGAAAAAAATTTCCATAAGACTTATAAATTAATTGATAATCGCTCTTTCTTCCCAAGTAGAAATCAAAGATAAAATCTCATTCAATTGAATGGGTAACAATTTAAACTTCACTTGCAATGCAAGTTTTAATTTAAATATTACATTTTGGGTTGATCTATCTTTTACTAAGTTATTATAAGAAGTAAGTCTAATATGATATTCCTTTTTTCATTTGAAATTATTTGCTTCCATAATTCAGATATAAAATTTGCCGATTCATTACTGAAGGAAATTCGTCTGAAAAATTTCCGTTCAAAATTTTAAGAATATTCTTGAATGATAAATCGGGAATCCAGTTCATTTGTTTCCCTTTCTCAATAAGAATATTTGCATCAATACTGGTATGATAGTAATTCATATCAGATAATTTTATGACGGCAGAATTATATTCTATTAAACTAATTTTATTTAATCGCAATAAGAACTGTAATAAGAATTGAGTCCATATACTAATTTTTGCAAATTCTATATAGATAAACCCTCTTAAAACATTGTCATCAGTATAAACATGTCTGTCTTCTTGTTCGGATAAGAGTATAGTATCGATAAAGGATTTTCCTACTAAATCTTTATATTTGCTGTATTCACTAACATTTTCAATCGTTTTAGGGTTAAGTGGTACTATATCACAGCACAAATTTATAATGTTTATTAATTGATCTAAAAAGTCTAAGGAATTAGTAATATTCTCTTGTGTAACTTCCATTCCAAAATATTCACCTTCCTTCATTCCTAAACTTAAATATCCTTTGGATCGAATTCCTTGCATTTCGTTTTTAAGAGATATTATGATATCAACTGTACTTTGAGTAATCATAAATTGACCAAATGCATTCATCAAAATGTCACTTATATTCGATTAACCAAAGTACATAATCCAATTAGGTCAATAGCTAATCCTTTTGTTGGGTCAAAACTTTTAAAACATAAAGTCCAAGTCTGGCTTGGATCCAGAATTATTATTAATACCAATAATGGGATCATTAACAAAATTGCTCCATACCTCAATTGGGTTTTTGTCAAAATATTTACCAATCATTCCTATAGTTACTTTTCCTTGCTTATAAAGCTTTAATACCAACTCTAAATTTTTTCTTCTTTTATCTTCATCTTTAAACATTAAATCTAACATTTTCTGAAAGGATTCAGCAGAATTATTTTGAAAATCGATCAGTAATTTTTTGAAAAGACTTTTCCTCTGGAAAATTTTCATTAATCGTTTCCATGCTTATATGTAAAGCGTGGATATATTTGCTTTTTATTTCAGTAATTTCCCAACTTTCTTTTATATAATCATTTTCTAACAAGTCTACTTTATCATTTTTTTTCTTCCAATTAATTTTTTATAAATCGTTGATTTATCATTGACCTCATCCCTACTTAAATCTGCATCTTCCCTATTATCCAATATATAATACTTTTGTTCATCATTTCTTTTTAAGAAAACCACTGAGTCATCTGTTACCTTTTTCTAAATTTAATAAATCTAAATCTTTATCACCTCTTTGCAAAAATATCCCGGCATAACTGGTATGCGCACTACCTTCGTTAAAAAAACTTCTTCTTGTTTCATACATCAATTCATAAAATTTTTCTTTGAAATTTCTGTTTGAATACAAATATCCAAGTCTAATTCTATCTTCCATTTCTAATAAATCAGTATTGATATCCTTATTTAAAAGCTCATCTATTTTAGAAAAATCATTTGTACGTATGCATAAAAAAGCATAATTAATAATCAAAATAGGATTCTCAACCGTATTGACCGCTTCTTCCGTAAATTAATTTTGCATCTTCCAAATTTCCTATCTCTTCCAAAATAAATGTTTGCATATCTATCAAAGAAATATCTTCTTTATTTATTATCCTTAATGTCTTACACAACTTTAGAGCCTTATCAAGTTTTCCTCTTTTATAATAACAGTTTAACAATTTTCTTGACTCTTGCGAATCCTCCTTTCCGAGTTTACAAACATTTCATATAAATTTATTGCTTCTTCATAAAGCTTCAAATTATAACATCTGTTTGCCAAGTTCTTTTTTTTCATAAGGAGTTGTGTTGGGATTTACATATAAAACAGCTTCCTTAAGTTTTTCTTTTACTATTTCTTCATTTTCACTACTATAAATAGATGCTGAATCAATCAAAGCTAAAATATTATCAGCGTCGGATACTAATCTTTCTCTATTCACGATTTCTGCATTTTCAAAATCCTTATTAGCTATATAGATATGCTCTAATACTCTTTCGCATTTGTAATTAGCTTAACATCATTATTACTTTTCAGAACTTCCTGAATAGTTCTCTCAGCCTCTTCATATTTTTTGTTAATTCGATACATATCTGCCAATAAAACTTTTACTTCCGGTATTTCTTTATTGTTTTTAATTTCTTCTAATAAACGTATACCTTTTTCTGGCTCATTATTTTCAAATTTTAACAAAGCTAAATTCTGTTTAGAAACTATGTCATCTGGTCTGTAGGTTAAAGCTTGCATTATATCTTCCTCAGCACCTTTAATATCACCGAGTATTTTTTTGGCAACACTTCTGTTTACAAACCATTGATACTTATATTTAATTAATTCTGTATTTTTGAGTTTGTCAATTGCTGAGTTTAATAGAGCTATTGATTCACTGGAAGTTACTATTTTGTTTAAGCCACCTATGTTGAGATATTGATTCGTTATCATTTCTAATTTCACGGAAGCTAAGGTCGCCTTATAATCTGGATTATCTTCTGTATCAATTGCAATTGCCTTTTCAAAATACTGATTTGATTCTAGGTAAGATATTTGTGTTAATGCTTTAAATCCTAACGCCGCTAAAATTTCGGTTTTTTCTCTCAAAGTCACTGGTAATTCAGCTTCCTGATCCTTAAAATTTTTATCTTCACATTGAATTAATATGTAAAGAGCATTAGTATTCTGGGGATTAATATTAATTAGCTTTTTAGCATATTCAATTGATTTTTCATGTTGCCCCAAAATTGAATAAGCTACAGCAATATTTAATAAAGCTTTCTCATCCTCTTTATTATATGCAAAAGCCTCTATAAAAAATGATGCTGCTTCTTCAAATGAACCCATCATATATTTAGCGCTTCCGATATTTGATAATATTCTAAACTTGTCAATATTAGTAACAGATCCTCTATTCCACACTTGTTTTCTAAGCTTTTCTAAAAATTCTAAAGCAGAATCAGGTTTAAATTTATCTAGTAAATCCTTGGAGTGATCGATTTGAAGCCGGAATATCATCGCTAATAATATTGATGTAATCTCTTCCTACTTGAGTATTATTGTCACCCTGAATATTTTGTTTGTTAGAAACAAAAAATTTTTTTAATCTATTGAACATTTGAATCCCTACCCGATTGTATATTGTTATTTCCTTTTATATCTTGCTTTATGAACTTATTGATCTGATTTACTTTAAATAGCGCAAATATAGATATTCCAAGCGATATTATATTTGCTAAGCCTGCGAAAAAATTTATATCCATTTTTTTATATGTTAATTAGATATTTGAATTTTTGTCATTTAAACAGCAAAAAAAATTGCAGAATCAAATTATATTTCATAAACTTTTTATCTCAAACGCATATTTCTGATAGCTTATATCCTCAGATTTTTTTTCATTTTCAATCCATCCTTTTTCTTTGTGACTTTGAGGCCAATTATTTCTTCTGTTTTCTTAAATCTTAATTCAATCATATACATCTCTCAGTATCTTCTGTTCTTTTTGGTCAAAAAGTTTCTTGTCAAATTTTTTTGCAGGTATAAACTGTTCCACATGTTTTATCACCTATCGAAACTTCTTTATTATTAATAAAACCTTTTTTCCCAGAGTTTTCCAAACAACCGCTATAATCGTCGGGAACCGGACCATTATCAATTGCGCAATACCGATATCCCGACATTGAATACCCTTTATCTGGTAATAGCACTTAAAGTCAGCATAGAAAAGATATTTATTCAATCCTTGTTGTAAATGTTCTGCCGTCTTCAATGAAAAACAAAACCATGTTGGCAAATTTTTCAAAGTTTCTTCTAACATATCCGGTGAATTGATTGATCTCATCCGAGTTAATTTTTAAGATATTTTTCAATGTTTGAAGTTAAGCTCTTACGCTGATAAGTTTATCGGTAACTTCTTTTAATTTTCTTAACTCTGAATCTATTTAACTGTTCTGATTTGGTGGGCTATTTCAAAAAATTGTTTTTGGATCTTTTGCAATATTAATTAGAGTTGAATTTGATTTATTCGGTATGTCACCCTTTTCATAACTTTTGTAGATGTTTAGACCGAACCCAGAACCGCAGACATTTTTGATGGCGATAAACCACACTTCTCCCGGAGACTGATGATCTGCTCCGGAAAGAGTATATTATTTTTTTCCCTGTACTGAGTATACCTTTGCCTCATAGTAATATCACCTGTTTCCGTTGTCGAAAATTCTTTTCCGGTATTTTCACATTTATAATAAAAATCATACACATCAAATTCTTCTTTCCGGAATGACATCTTTTTGATCTTTTTGTGCAGTACTGCTTTACCTTTTGAGAAAGGACTATTTATTATTTTGTCCATAATTATTTTTTGAATTAAATTAAATTTTATATTCAGCAAAATGAAATGATATACATATTACCGGTTTATTGAAATTTCCATAGTTTAACTTTATATTATACTTCACGCTTTTTAATTTCTGTCCCAAATTCCCAATATTCATTTCCATTCTCAGAGTCCATAACAGGACCTTTACAATAATTTTCGACCTTTAGTTTTAATATGTATTTTTTGCAGTCAGACTGAAAAATTTCAAGTTCAGACATTGTCTTTCTGTTTTTCTCCCTATCCATAATCACCAAATCATTAACTTTTATCTTTTTTTCAAATCACTTAGAAATTTTTCTACCTCATAATCCCTTATCATTCATATTATAGGTTTATTTAGATTTATTGAAAATTAAGTTGTACAAATATAATTTATCATAATTAAAGTGTCAACTTTAAAGTTTGTAATTATTAAAGAAACAACGATTATTTCCCATATTTAGTATATTATTAAAAAAATATTCACTTTAAAATGACAAGAGACTCCTTTGTAATGGACTTTAGACTGTTGTCGACAAGATAACTTCCACATGTCAATGTAGGAAAGAATTTTCAACCACCATCTGTTCATCTTAGCGAACGAAGTGGAGTGATCAACAAGAATGTATAATTTAAAAGCAAACTTTTGGTCACGGCAACAGCAAGCTCTCCTTCCGACGCCATTGACTCTCATTGAATATTGAGAGTGTCGGGACGGGAGAGTCTGTCCGAGAACTTCAATTTATAATGTAGCCGCAGGCTTTAGCCTGCGAAATCTAGTTATAATTGCAACCTAAAGGTTGCGCCTACAAAAAATTCTCAGTAGCCGCGGTTGGTGTTGCTCCATCCACCAACCGCCGTAATGCCCGGACGATATTGCCCTGAGGTGGAAAGTGATTGGAATGAGGATCATTGCCGGCAATTGTTTGATGATATTTTAGAAAAGTTATGAATGCAAACAAGATTCGGATCAGAATAGCATTTAGTTTTAGAAAGAAAATATATAAGTTTATAAAAAAAATATGGAAACATTTAAAACAAAAGCAAAAGTTAAAAACAACCACAAGATCCAAATAGATAACGTACCATTTAAAGATGGAGAAACTGTTTTGATTACAATAGATCCAATCAATAAAGAAAGCACTTCTAACTATCCACTCTGGGGTACAACATACAAATATGATAATCCATTTGAACCTGCTGTTCCACCCGAGGAGTGGGAGGTGTTAAATGATTCTGATTGACACTCATATTTTTATCTGGTGGATACAAGGGGATTCAAGGTTATCTGAATCTTACAAAAACTTATTAAAGGAAAATGAAAAAACAGGAATAGCTGTTTCTATAATTTCGTTTTGGGAAATTTCAAAACTTATAGAGAAAAACCGATTATCATTACCATTACCTTTAGACAATTGGTGTAAAACTTCTCTTGAATATCCCGGAATAAAATTAGTAAATTTGGATTTAGATATAATATTCACTTCTCACAATCTTCAAAATTTTCATAAGGATCCGGCTGATCAATTAATAGCAGCAACTTCAATTTGTAAAAACATACCGCTTCTCACTTTCGATAAGAAGTTGATTGAATACAAAGATTTAAATATAGTAAAAGTTTAAAAAGAACTGTAATTATGTCCAATACCCAGTTCTCACATAATACTCCAAATCACAATCTTAATAAAAAACTTGAAGAGAAATATTAAATAAAGTATAAATAAATTCAATCCATGAAAGCAAACGAAGTCGCACTAAACAGTTTTTTATCACAGACAAAGACACAGTTTATCATTCCGGTATATCAGCGGAATTATGACTGGACGGAGGAGCAATGCCGGCAGTTGTTTTATGATATATTAGAAGTCGGGAATAAACCCGGGAATACACATTTTATCGGCAGCATTGTATTTATTCACGAAGGAGTTTATACTTCATCTGAAGTAAGGCAGCTTGTAGTCATTGACGGTCAGCAGAGACTGACAACTTTCGCGCTTTTGTACCTGGCATTACATAAGTTCGCGCTTAAGAACAATATGGAGGAAAAGGCGGATGAAATAAACGATACCTATCTCATAAATAAATATGTAAAGGAAGAGAGCAGCAAATTAAAACTTAAGCAATCCGATACAAATGCTAAAGCGCTCAAATTTCTAAGCAGCAATAATAATCCGGAAGATTATTCTGAATACTCCAAAGTAATTAATAACTTTAATTACTTTAAAGAAAATATCAATCAGGAAAATGTTCAGACGATCTTAAACGGTTTGAATTCATTGCTCTTTGTCGAAATATCTCTCGAAAGAGGTAAGGACGATCCCCAGCGGATATTTGAAAGCCTGAACTCAACAGGACTGGAATTATCACAGGCAGACCTGATCAGAAATTATATACTGATGGGATTAGAACCGGGAGAACAGATAAGAGTTTTTGAAAATTACTGGGAGATCATCGAAGCCAATGCCAGGGATCATGCTAAAGAAGAAAGCAGAGTATCCGAGTTTATCCGTGACTATTTAACTTTTAAAAACAAGAAAATACCAAACAAGAATAAAGTATATGATGAATTTAAATTAAGGTATCCTGAAAGAGATAAGAAATTTTATGACGAAATAATTAAGGAAATAAAAGATTTCTCATTCCATTATTACAAGTTAATAAATCCTTTAATGGAAGAGGACACTGACATAAGAAGAGAATTACATTTTATAAACAGGTTAGAGATCAATGTTTCATTTCCCTTTTTACTGCCTGTTTACAATGATTATATGAACAAGATTATTGATAAAACTACATTTGTAAATGTCCTTAAACTAATTCAATCCTTTGTCTGGAGGAGATTTATTCTGGGATTACCTACTAATGCATTAAACAAAATGTTTTTAAATCTTTATTCTGATATTGATAAATCAGACTACTATCCGTCACTTGAAAGAGCGCTGATCAAGAAAAAAAACATACAGAGATTTCCGAATGATAAAGAAATTGAAATAGCTCTGGCTGAAAAAGATGTTTATAATATCCAGTCAAAAAACAGCATATATTTACTTGAGCTTCTCGAAAACTACAATAACAAGGAATATGTGTCGGTTGACAATCCTGATATTACGATAGAGCACATATTCCCTCAAAACCCTGACGGAAAATGGTTTGATATATTGGATCAAGCAAGCATGGAAGAGATCCAGGAAAAGTATCTCAACACAATTGCAAATCTCACTCTGTCCGGTAATAACGGAAGTTTGGGAAACAAAATATTTTCTGAAAAGAAAGTTTTAAACAAAGACGGCAAAGAACAGGGATATATTTACAGCAGGTTATGGCTCAATCAGTATTTAAAAGAAATTGATGAATGGAATATTGTCAACATAAAAAAGAGATATGCTTTGTTACTGGAAAGATTTCTGCAGATCTGGAAATATCCGGAAATTGATATCAGCGAGGAAGACGAAGCAGATGAAGATTACAACATATTCGATGCTCCGGATCCAAGGTTTAAGAAGTTAGACTATTTCATATACAATGACGAGAAAATTGTTACAGGTGAAGTTTCTAAAATGTATACTCATGTTGTGAAAGCGCTCTTCGAAGAGAATCCGTCCGCACTCAATCATCCCGAAATTAAAGAAGCAATAGGTCTAAGCACCAATCCTGATGATCTAAGGACCCCGTTCAAAGTAAATTCCAGTTATTACATCGAAACTAACCTTGACAGTAATTCCAAATTCAAGAAACTAAAAACTTTACTGACAAAATTTGATCGTGAAGATGACTTACTAATTAATTTTTCCAATTTAAAAGGAGATGAAGCAGATTCGGAAGAGATAGACAGAGAATATTGGGAAGAAAAGTCGAGCAGGGAAAGCCTGGAGGTTTTGGATGCATGTTTTAAAATCATCAATGATGCTGAACCAGATACAAAATTGCACTACACAAAATCTTACATTGGTCTTTCAATGAATTCTAAGCACTTGAACTTAGCATGGTTAATGCCTAAACATACTTTCTTAAAACTTTATGTATTTGTAGAGGAAGCTGAAGAGTGGATAAAAAAGTTAGAAGCTGCCGGCTTTAAGGTTCATTTAAAAGGAAGACGTTTTCATAGATTTATATTCAGGATAAATTATAAGGATATACAACCGAATGAGACATTGTTGAGGGAATTGTTTCTTGCGGCGTATGAATATTGTAAGGGTTGACAATTTGTCCAACGTTCCTTTCATAAGTTCTCTTGCCAACTTTCTACTATCGACACGATCTGTCTTTCGTCTTTTCTCCTTATCCTTGGTGGGGACATCAGCCGGATTGACTATAATGTTATTTATTCCTTCACTAATTAAATTCTCATGAACCCAATAACCACAATAACCAGCTTCATAAACACTATAATAATTTGCATCCGGATACATTCGTTTTAAATAACTACTTAATGTGTTTGCACATGGGGGAAAAGATTTCGATGCTAATTCAATATCCTCCATTAATAATGTTACATGCCAGCTCTTTAAATGGACATCTATTCTGTGAATATTCGTTGACCTTTAAAATTTAATTTTGTAACTTGCTGCATTATAAGCCTCCTTTTGTTTATTTTAGTCTGTTAACTAAATTTAATAAACTTTTGTGAGGCTTGCTATTTTAAACATAAGGTCTGACGGGACGATGAACTTCTACTGTTAATTTTATTGATATTACTTTGACAAGTAAAATTAGTATAGTTATTTTATTATAAAGAGAACTAATATGAACTCATTATTATCGATTCCATATTCAAGTCCCAAATTCAGGCCAGACTTAAGAGATACTCAATCCGTTATTTTAATGCATAATAATATTAAAATTACAATGTCTATCTTAAAAAATAAAGAAAATCAAAATGAATGAAAAATTCAGTTACGAAAATATCGAAAACGGAGCTCTGATTCTTCTCCTCTTGCGGAAGAATAAAACCTGGGAAGAGTTGTGCAGTAAATTTGATCATGCAGATCCTGTGCAGCTCATTACGAACACAACCTCCATGACACTTCTTAAAAAACTGATTGAAATGCGAGATACTGGACTAATTAGTTTTGAGGATTTTGATACCGGAGAAGTAATTAAACCGGCCGGAGAAATTAAAGTAACGAATCTTTGGTCAAATATCCGTATAGCTTTAGGAGGAATGAGTCTGTCAGAAGCAGTCATGATTTCACGTCACTCAAAGGGAATGGCAATCAAACCGGTGTTTGGCCGACCACAAGAGCTAGAGGAAAAGATAGATATTTTTGTGTTAATGCCGTTCAAGACTAAATTAGAAAAAATCTATACAAACCATATCAAAAAATTAGGTGAGCAGTTGGACTTAACTATCCGGCGAGCAGACGAGATTTTTTCACCAAGACCATTCATGGAAAAAGTTTGGGATGGCATCTGTTCTGCGCAATTAATCATCGCCGACTGCACCGAGAAAAACGCAAACGTTTTTTATGAGATAGGTGTAGCTCACACTATTGGAAAGAAAGTCGTCCTGATTACGAGATCGGATAAAGACATACCTTCGGACATTAAACATTTCGACTATATCCCTTACATCTATGATCCGGAAGGAGTCGAGAAATTAATTGAAGGCTTGAAAGACTATCTGAAATCCCAATTTGAGTCAGGTCAAAGTGAAATAAAAGCAATAAAGTAGTAAACCAGATAAATTTTGGAAGGAATGCAATAAATTTGGAAAGAGATTACCAAATCCCAAATTAAGTAAAGTTCTAATTGTAATGATCACTTTTAAGAGAAATGTTCGTGGGAAATTCATTAGGTTAATTACGGCGGTTGGTGGATGCAGCAACACCAACACCGATCGGTAGCGAAAAAATGAGGAAAGATTTTAGATGCCGCTGTCGGTGTTTCCAAAAGTTTGCAGAAGTGATATAAAAAAAATGTATAATTTAAAAGCAAACTTTTGGTCACCAACAGCAAGCTCTCCTTCCGTCGCTATTGAGTATTGTCTATGTCGGGATGGAAATTCTGTCATACAATAAAATCCATGAAAGCAAAATTAATATTAAAAAAAAGGATCTTTAAACAAATCTCATCCGGTTAATTTTATTTTAACTTACAATCCAATTAAGTAAATTGTAACTAACAAAACAAAAATAGACTTATGGAAGCAGAGTTATTAAAAAGAATCACAGTCAATCCTGAGGTGATGTTGGGAAAGCCAACTATCCGGGGAATGAGGATAACGGTTGAACAAATTCTAAATTCGCTGGCAGCTAACATTTCAGTTAAGGACTTAACTGAAGATTATCCGGAGCTGCAACCGGACGATATCAGAGCTGCTCTTTTATATGCAGCCAAATTGGTTGAAGAAGAAAAAGTTTATAATATCGGAGCTTAATGACTAAGATTGATTTGAAATTCTTAGTTGAGTTGATGTTGGCGTTGGTAAGAAAGTTGAATCCTTCTTAAAAGAATCCAATTATGATATTAAAAGCATAAGACAAATCGATCATAGAATGAAAGACTCACAGATTGAGAATCGCAAATGAAGAGAGAGAAGGACCATCATTACAATTGATAAAGATTTTTCCCCGCCGTCGAATGAACCTGTTAATGTCATAAAAGATACTACTCTACAGGGCTTAACCATTGGTTTATAGTGGTAATCTTGTCTGATTGCGGTTGGTGGATGGAGCAACACCAACCGCGGCGAAAAAAAAATTCTAAAATGTCGAACCCATTCCCCCCTTTGCAAAAGGGGGGATTAAGGGGGGTTTTTAAAATGAAAAGATTAATAGGAGAAGTTATGACAAGAATATTTAACAGAACTGATGAAAAAGAAAAGAGAAGAAAATTACGAAACAACACGACCCAAGCTGAAAAATTATTATGGGAAAGACTAAGGAAAAGACAAGTAAAGAATAAAAGATTTTTAAGACAATTCAGTGTTGGAAAATATGTGATAGATTTTTATTGTCCTGAAATAAAACTCGCAATTGAAGCAGATGGTGATACTCATAGTTCGGAAGAAGAAATTGAATATGACAAAAACAGACAACGTGAAATTGAAAATATTGGAATTAGTATTTTTGAGATTAAAGAATGATGAAATATTTGGCAACATAGATAAAGTAATCGTAAAGATTGAGACGACTATTGACGAAACCCCCCTTAATCCCCCCTTTTGCAAAGGGGGGAAATGAGAGCTTCGTCATTTGAATTGTTTAGTTTAATTTTTGTCCCGCCATCTTTGGTGTTCCGAAAAGTTGCATATCAAAATTTATAGTTATTTAAATACTGCATGCAAACTTTTGATCACCAACGACAAAGCTCGAATGAACCTGTTAATGTCATAAAAGATACTACTCTACAGGGCTTAACCATTGGTTTATAGTGGTAATCTTGTCTGATTGCGGTTGGTGGATGGAACAACACCAACCGCGGCGAAAAAAAAATTCTAAAATGTCGAACCCATTCCCCCCTTTGCAAAAGGGGGGATTAAGGGGGGTTTTTAAATAAACGAAAAGATTAATAGGAGAAGTTATGACAAGTATATTTAACAGAACTGCTGAAAAAGAAAAGAGAAGAAAATTACGAAACAACATGACCCAAGCTGAAAAATTATTATGGGAAAGACTAAGGAAAAGACAAGTAAAGAATAAAAGATTTTTAAGACAATTCAGTGTTGGAAAATATGTGATAGATTTTTATTGTCCTGAAATAAAACTGGCAATTGAAGCAGATGGTGATACTCATAGTTCGGAAGAAGAAATTGATTATGACAAAAACAGACAACGCGAAATTGAAAATATTGGAATTAGTTTTTTGAGATTTAAGAATGATGAAATATTTGGCAACATAGATAAAGTAATCGTGAAGATTGAGACGACTATTGACGAAACCCCCCTTATTCCCCCCTTTTGCAAAGGGGGGAAATGAGAGCTTCGTCATTTGAATTGTTTAGTTTAATTTTTGTCCCGCCATCTTTGGTGTTCCGAAAAGTTGCATATCAAAATTTATAGTTATTTAAATACTGCATGCAAACTTTTGGTCACCAACGACAAATGATAAATGTGATTGCGGTTGGTGGATGGAGCAACACCAACCGCGGCGAACACTTCAAGACCCCGGGGATTTTGAAAAAATCATAGTTGAAAGTATATTATTTTTTACACCCCCGTCTGTAAAGAGATATGAGAAATGTATGAAACAAATCGGGAAAGCTTAAGCATTGTTTCCTTTGTTGATCTTAGCCAACGCAATGGTAAGTTACGCTCCCTCCCCCTAATTCTCTGACAGCAGCGGGTTTGGCAATGAATCTCTTGTCTGTATATAGTTCTCGACTTTATATCTCAATGCTATAAAGATGAACGCGACCGCAGTTACAAACATCAGACCTGCAAAGAACCAGAAGTATTCCGAGCCGTCAAGCTTAAATGTTCCGTCATCGTTGACTATGATCATGTTTACGATTGCAGTGATCCCGTTACCGAGTGAAACAGACAGAAGCCAGATCCCCATGAGAAAAGACTTCATGCTGTTCGGCGCCTGAGTGTATGAAAATTCCAGACCTGTTATTGAAACCATTACTTCAGCAGCAGTAAGAATTACATAAGCCCAGAACTGCCAGATAATGCTCGGCTTTCCTCCCGCCATTATTGAAGTTTCGGCGATGGCAAGAATCGCAAATGAAAATCCGGCTAAGAACATTCCAATCGAAATTTTTCTGAGTGCGGTCAGCGGAAAAAACTTGCTTATCAAAGGATATACAGCATAAGTAAAAAGAGGAATGAATACCATTATCAGTAACGGATTGATTGCCTGAATCTGTGAAGCCAGCAGCTCAAACTTTACAAATCCAAGATTGACCATCCTGTCCATCTTCTCAGACTGCAGTACCCAGGAAGAGCCGGTCTGATCAAACAACGACCAGAAGATTGCAATGAAAATATACATTATGCTCAGATTCATGATTGCCTTTTTTCCCTGCGGACTGAAAATGTCTTTCTTGTAAGCATTCCATCCGACAGGCGGTATTGCAACGAATACTTTCCTTCCCATCCAGAAAACAATTGTAGCCATCAGCATCAGCAGTCCCGGAACTCCGAACGCAAGATGCGGTCCGTAATTTTCAAGCAGCACCGGGATAAGCAAAGTAGAAACTGCCGCACCAAGATTTATTGAAAAGTAAAAGAATCCGAATATCTTTTCCAAAAGAGTCTTGTTCTTTTGTTCAAACTGGTCTCCGACGTGGGCGGACACGCAAGGCTTGATCCCGCCTGCGCCGATTGCAATCAGAGTTAAACCGATGGAAAGCCCTATCCTCGATTCATCAATTGCCAGTGCAGCATGTCCTAAAACATATACTATTGAAAGTGTTATTATCGTTTTATACTTGCCCCATAAAACATCGGATACTACGGCTCCTATTATCGGAAAAAAATAATTTGCCATAGTAAACAAATGATACCATGTCGTGGCTTCATTGTCATTCATCGGGTCAGGTCTTCCTTTTGACATCAAATATTGTGTCATAAAGACGACAAGTATGGCACGCATACCGTAGTAGCTGAATCTTTCTGCCAGCTCATTTCCGATTATATAAGGAATGCCTTTGGGATATTTAAGCTTCTCTACTGCCATAATTTTTATAAAATTAAGTTCAGCAAAATATCTATTATTTTGTTAATTAAAAATTGTTTTTGAAATTCCAAACATTGCAGAACATATTAGTTACAAATTGGTTCTAAGTACTCTTTTCATTTTCTTTCTTTGAATTAAAATTTATTTTAACTAAGTTATTTCAGGAGAAAATTATTTTGCGTTCAATTTTTATGTTTTGTGAGGTATCTAACGACAGATGAAAGAAAAAAAGCAAAAAGAGAATGAGAAAAAATTTAAGAATTGGATTGATACAGAAGATGGAGGAAGACTTTATAAAAAAAAAATCAAAGGAAGATTTGGTTGGTATGCTGAATATATCAAGAAAGTTGACGAGCAGGAAAATACCTTAATGTTTAAACAGGAAACTTAGGATGAGAAGAATAATTTAATTGAGATTCATCAAAAATATCCTGTCGATAAAGGGCATACAAAATTATAAAAACATTTATTATGATAATAACAAAACAAATAGTTGCAGGTATGATTCTGGATTATCTTCACCATAAGATAACACTTCCTGAGTTAGTTGATTGGTCAGAGAATGCTGTTATGGATGGAGAATTTGATGAGAAAGATTTTGAACTGATAAATGAGATTGTCTCTAGGTTAGGATTATCGGATGTAAGAGCATTTGGATTGCTTTGGGAAGATTGTGAAGAATATTTAAATAAGCTTGGCTATAAAGTTAAAGTGGAAGCAAGTTCATTAGTTTGAAAAATCTTTACAGCTTATTACATTACTGACCTTCCTTCAATAAATTGCGAACCACGATTTGGGTGAGTTATGGAAAACAAGACTAGAAATCCTGAAACATCTTTTTGACAATACATAATACTTTGTTTGGACAAAGTATATTTGCGAGAGGGTAAACATTTAAGTATCTAAATCTAAATTCTAACATCTATCTTATTCTTTTCAATCAGCTCTTTAACCTTATCAATAATTTTCTCCTTTGATAATTCTGTCATGCAGATATTCCCAATCGGACAATCGAGCAGATTACAGTAAAGACAGTCAAGCTTCTCATTTACAATTGATAAATTCTTTTCACCGTAGGGACCCTGAAGTTTTGGATTTGTCGGTCCGTAAATTCCGAGAGTCGGGACGCCCACGGCAACCGCTATATGCAGCGGTCCTGAATCATTGCCGATAACAAGATCGCAGTTTTTAATGATCGCCCCGAGATACCTTATCGGACTGTCCGGGAATTACAAAAACATTTTTTTTCTTTATTCTCTTTTTTATGTATTCACAATCTTCTCTTTTCTTTTTTATTTCCCCAGAATAAAATACAGTTGACGTCATAAATATCATTAATCTTATTAATAAGTTCGATGTAATCATCCGATTTGTATCTTTTGGATTCCCAGCCGCCCGTCTTGGAGATCCCTATTATCTTCTTTGAATCAATGTTATTTTCCTTAATGAATTTTTCAGCAAACTCTTTATGAACAATGTTTATCGGCAAGATACAGCTTCGTCGAAACAATTGGTATCTCGAGCGCTCTCAGCGCATCAAGATTGAATTCTACATTGTGCACTTCTCCTCCCCTTCCCATTACTTTTATATTATAAGCGTAATCACGACCCCGGAATTTAAACCCGAACCTGTATTTTGCCCCGCTGAGAAAGGTAATAAGCGCTGTCCGGGGATTTCCGAAGAGGTCAATCACAAGATCATATTTCTGTTTCCGTATATTTTTTATGAGACACCATGATTTATCTTCATTCGGATCATAGGTGAATGCTCTTGTCAGATATGGATTGTCAATTAAAATGTCACGCGAATGACGCAAGGTAAGGAAATTAATTTCAGCATCGGGAAAATAACTTTTCAGATTCGGTAATACGGGAGTCGTAAGAAGAATATCCCCTATTCCTCCGAACTTGATCACAAGTATCTTCTTAATTTTGTCTTTATCTAACTTCAAATGTTTTCTAAAATTATGAAATTGTTTTCGGTCAGGCTTTTCGGAATTTCCTTATACCGGAAAAATTTTTTCTCCCTGAATTCACAAATGTCATAAAGGAAGCATATACTGCACAACGGATTTTTTGAGCGGCAGATGTTTCTCCCGAACTTTATCAGATTCGAATGAAGTTCATATTTTTTCCCCTCGGGAATTTTATCCTTGACCTGTTCAAATGTCTGTTCCGCCGATTTAGTTTTCACTATCCCGAGCCTGTTGAGCACCCTGTTAACGTGAGTGTCCACGGGAAATGCATCTCTGCCGAGGGCAAATATCAGGACACATGATATTGTCTTAACTCCTATGCCGTCATACTGCAAAAGCTCTTCGTAAACTCTTTCATTGTCATACTCTTTCAGAAAGGACAGATCCAGACTGCCGTACTTCTTCCTCATTATCTGAAGCATTGTCCTGATGTTCTTTGCTTTAATGTTTGAAAGCCCGCAGACTCTTATGCATTTTTTAATGTCATCCACTTTAGCTTCAGCAACCTTATCCCAGCTTTTGAATTTCTTCTTCAGATTTGTATAAGCGATAAACGAACTCTTGTCGGTCGTATTCTGGGAAAGCTTTGTTGCAATCAGCACATCAAGAGCCGCGGGTCTTTTTGAATTCCGGTCATACGGGTTGCCGAAATGTGCTGAAAGTCTCCTGATCACAATGTCCAGCTTCTTATGCTTCACCTGTTTTCAGTTTTTTCAAAAGTATTTCTACAATTCTTTCTGCAGCTTTTCCGTCCCATAACTTCGGGATTTTTCCCCTCTTAAATTTCCCTGATTCTATCTCTTTTATATTCTTTAAAATTAATTTCGCATCAAGCCCGCAGAGAACGTTTGTCCCCAGCTCCGTCGTAACCGGTCTTTCCGTATTCTCCCGCAGCGTCAGGCAAGGGATATGAAGGTATGTTGCTTCTTCCTGTATTCCTCCCGAATCAGTCAGTATGAATTTCGAATTAAAGATCAGGTTAAGAAAATCAAGATAGCCAAGCGGCTCGGTAATTATGAGATTATTAATTTCATTAAAGAATTTGTTGAGCTTAAACTTTTTTATCATTTTTATCGTCCGCGGGTGAACCGGGAATACAATATCAAGCAGCGGATTAATCTTATTTATGCCTTTGAAAATGTCAAGGATCTTTTTCAGATTTTCCCTGCTGTCAACATTCGAAGGTCTGTGCAATGTTACCAACGCATAATTTTTTTTTGAGATGCACAGCTCATTCAGTATGTTTGATTCCTTAATTTTCTTCAGATAAAATATCAGCGAATCTATCATTGTATTACCGACAAAAAAGACCTTCCTTTCATTTATTCCCTCTCTCTTTAAATTTCTTACACCATCCGGCTCGGTCACGAAGAGATAATCCGCTAAAACATCGGTTACCATTCTATTTATTTCTTCAGGCATTGTTCTGTCAAAACTTCTTAAACCCGATTCAATGTGCGCTACCGGAACCGGTTTGCCTTTATCGTTAAGGATTTTAGAGCTAACTAAAGAAGCGGCGGTTGTTGAGTTTACATCCCCGTAAACTAAAACCAGGTCAGGCTTTTCTTTTGTAATGACTTTTTCAAATTCAACCATGATGTGCGCCTTCTGTTCGGCATGCGACCTTGAACCGACACCAAGATAGATGTGTGGTTCCGGCAACTGAAGATCGCGGAAAAAAACATGAGACATTTTTTTATCATAATGCTGACCTGTGTGAACTATCCTGTGGGTTACGATTGATTTGTGTTTAAGCAGCTGCTTATGTATCGGAGCCATCTTCATAAAGTTTGGTCTTGCTCCGACAACCGAAATGATTTTTTTCAATATTTCAATAAATGGATTTCAAATTATTCTTATGAATTTAAATAAAATATAGATTAGTTTATATGAAATTTTATTATTGATAAAAATATCAAATAACAGTACTGTCCAAAATAAAAAAATTTTACCATAATATTTATTTATCCGAATCAAAATCAAATTCATAATAAATGTTTTTAAAAACAGACGCGCCGCAGGCAGGCGGGAGATTTTTCTTTTGCGAGCTTAATTATAAAACTTTTCAAGGAACGTTTTGGAGGGATGTGATCAAATAATATCGATGAGTCAGTAGCGTTTGTTAATGTGAGTGGGAGAGTCAGATGTTATAAAAAAAACAGATACTATTTAATGAAAAAATAGTATCTGTTAAGGTTCTTGCACTTCTAATTTAGAGAATATTAATTTTCCCCTGTTGCCTTTTATGGTGTCATCTTGCTTACAAAATTAAAGGCATTATTATCAGTGATACCAAGGTCAATTGCATTTGTAGCGTTATCCCCGTTAACGTCAGTTGGAATATATCCTGTGGCAAAAAGAAAAGCATCATTGTCTACAAGACTGATGTCCGGAGCAGTTACTGCCCCATCCTGATTTACGTCTCCGCTGAAGAGAGTATATTTCCCTCCTTTCAGGACCATATTATTTCCAAATGCCTGACTCGCACTAGAAGTAAAATCATAGCTTAAAGGATTTGGAGCCCATGGCTGGGCAAACTTACTCCATGTTTCAATACTGTTTCTTTGTCTTATAGCAAGATAATAAGGTACATTTCCTGGAGCATTTAATGAAACAGAAAGATTACCGCTGGAATTATTTTTTGCTTTAGCACTGGTTACCAACCCATAAGGCGTAGTGGCATTGCGCAACTGTACGGTAATAGTGTCTCCTGTATTTGTTGGAGCATTCCAGAAACCTTCTATCAAAACAGTTAAGTTTAAGTTAAGCGAAGTTCTCGGACAAATATCAAGACGGAAGTCAGCTCCGGGACTAAAATCTGTCCATGTAGTAGGCGCTCTGTAGTAAAATGAACCGCTTCTTATTGGACTTTCATTTTGAAATCCGAAAGCAATATTCACAGTTGATGTCTGTGCGATTCCAACATAGAAAGTTCCCGTAACATTTACAGGTGCCGGTAAATTATAAGTGAATAACTGCGGGTTGTTGTCATCTCCGGGTGGAGAAACAAGTGGACCAGAAGTAAACATTGGAACAGCTGCCGGAACACCGCCTGCATCTGCAAATATCAATACATTATAAGGCTGATTTCCTCCGCCTGTAAATGCACTAAATGTAAGATCAACAGCATAGAGCGGTAATGTACAGTTCGTATAAAATTTTGCTACAAAGTCTCCTGAACCACCGGTAAATCCGACTCCTCCGTCTACCGGATCAGTAGGAATAGCATAGTTGTATGCATTGGGAGTATTAAAAGATAAATAGGTTGCCCTGTTATTTGCAGTATTCTGTTCACCGTTGGCAGTTGCTGTTGCAATTATTGAATCCGCTTTTAAGGAATCCGGTTTTATATAATTGGTGGAAAGGACAGCCGCTCCAATCCCGGTCATTATAACTGTACCACTGATGTCAGACTTTACAACTCCTCCGTTGTTTTTAACTTTAATATTAACATTGACGGTATCTGTCTGAGCTCTTTGGTGAACTAACCTGACTCTTATAGTATTTGTGTCGTAACAAATCATCGGTTTTTTTCCTAAAGCATAAACATTTGATACTTCTACAATATCAAGAGGCGGTGGTGGTGGCTGACCTCCAACTGTCAAAGCATCTATACCTATGTAATCGCTATTAACACCATTAAATCCTCCATTAACAACATTATATCTGATTGCATATCTTGCATTTGCTCCCGCTGATGATGGTCTGAAGCCTTTTAATTCCCACACTCCTCCAGTATTAACCTTGAAACGTCCAAGTTCGGTCCAGGAGGCTTCAGGAACTGAATCGCCTGCAGCTGAATACATAACTCTGACTGAATCCGGAAATGTACTTCCTGTAAATGCTCTTGAAACAAAATAAAGTGAATCGTTAGATCCGATATTCAGTTTCGGCAGAACAAGCCAGGAGTCAATGTTACCTAGTCCGGGGGGGTTGGCTATAACCTGGTAATTTGCCGCTACATAACCATTGGTAGGACCGTTAAATGCAGGAAAATTAGCGGGGACTCCCTGGAACCATGTTGAAATTCCCTGTGCCACTGATCCTCTGTAATAAACTTTGTATCCCCTGTTTTTTAAAGATATTGTATCATTTGGCCCGTCAAAATTATCTGTATAGATAATGGCATCATTCTTCACCGGGTTTGCGTCTGTTATAAAAGGTGCCTGAATTTTTTTCTCGACAGGTGAAACTGATTTCAAGGGTATGTCAACTATCCTTGAAGAATTTGGAGATTCGTCATAATAGGAAAAACCAGCTAACACTCCTATTACTAAAAGCATACTAATTGAAAAAACTAATGTTTTTCTTTTCATTTTACTTCCTTTCGTTTATGATTTTTTGAGTTATAAACTAACAGATTCCGTTTCAAATATCAACATTAAAGTTGATGTTCTTTCTTGAAATTAAAAAAAATCTTCCCGAAATATTGACTTATATTGTTTGGAAAATTATATTGTTCTCTTTCTCTCTTAACTTACGGAGGGGTAATCTTGCTTACAAAATTATAGGCATTGTTATCTGTGATACTCAGATCAAGTGCATTAGTAGCGTTATCCCCGTTAACGTCTGTTGCTACATATCCTGTAACAAAATTAAATGCATCATTATCTGTAAGACCGAGATCAATGCCGTTGACGCTGCCGTTCTGATTTACATCACCGCTGAAATTGCAATACTTCCCGGATTTTAATACAAGATTATCTCCGTATGCCTGCGCGGATGCTGATGTAAAATTATAATTCAAAATGTTCCCTGCTGTGAATGCCTGCGGAAGCTTGCTCCATGTCTCGATTGAATTTCGCTGAGTGACAACTATATAATACGAACCGCTCCCTGCATTTGTAAAACTTATATTTGCATTCCCGGAACTATTCAGAATTGCGGAAGCGGAATCAACCTTTGAATAAGGCGAGGCTGAATTTCTCAGAAATATTTTTGCAGTGTCGCTGACCATTGATGTGCCGTTCCAGAAACCTTCTATCATTGAGGTAAGGTTGAGCCCCGGATTATTTGAGGTATACGTTACAATTAATTTCGGTCTGAAATTTAATGAATCATTGTTTCTTGAATCAAACCTCTTTGCATCTCTGACATCCGATTCGTCACCAATGACTATCCATCCGAAATTATCCTGAGGATTATCCAGCCAGTTCTGAACGTCTGAAATCATTTCAGTTGTAGATCCCCAGACATAATAATCAGGGAATGTTCCTACTGATACACTGGAACTGACAGTCTGTGAAAAATCACCTCCGGACCTATTCCATAGAACAGTATCATAATATGTGTGCAGCCATGTTGCATCTCCCGCTTCGGAAGGTGCGCCCTGTCCTTCAGGTTCAGAGGCATGCGATGCTCCTTCGCCCCAGTCTGCCAATACACTTCGCAATTCTACATCCCTGTCTCCCCCAACCGCTTTTGAAAGATGGAGCCTTAATTTGACACTTGTTATTGTTGAATTCGGGGGTAAATTTCCCGCAACGTCAAATGCAACCAATCCCCTTCTGATCAATTTTGATGAAGTTTTTCCCGCGAAAAAATGTTGTCCCATTCCATTACTCGTTAAGCCAAATTCATCTTCATATAACGTATTGTCTTTGACCGCTTCAAGTGTATCTGTTACCTGTGAATAAGAATACCTGAAAGATGATGAGAAAATAATTATTACGAACACAGTTATAAACAACCACTGTTTTGTAAAGCTGTTGACTTCTTTTTTCATAAATATTTTTTTCGATTTAAATTTTGATTTGTTGAATATAACAATTGGTAAATACACTTTAAATGCAACTTATCTTTTTGATAATTTTCTGCTCATTGTGAATGCTAAATCCGTTTAGCCCGGAAGACTAAAAAAAAATAACAGATACTGCTAATAAGCAAACAGTATCTGTCAAGATTCTTACACGCCCTGTAAGAAAAATGCCCGCCCGCACCGGTATTGAGACACGCTCCTTTTACGGAGGAGTAATTTTGGCGACAAAATTAAAAGCATTGTTGTCGGTAATGCTTATATCAATAGCATCCGTATTGTTATCCCCGTTCAAATCAGTGGAGATATATCCGGATGCAAAATTAAAGACATCATTGTCAACAAGGCTCAGATCTATGACATCGACGTTTCCGTCCTGGTTTACATCTCCGCTGAAGATACAATACTTCCCCAACTTCAGAGTAAGATTATTCCCAAATGCCTGTGCTGCTGACGATGTAAAATCATATTTTTTGTTCTGGCCAATTGTAAATGTCTGCGGCAGCTTGCTCCATGTCTCTACGGAATTTCTGTGAGTTATTACTATATAATAGGAACCGTTCACTGCATTATTAAAACAAAAAATACCTTTCCCTGAATTGTTAAGCTTTATCTTAACTGAATCAGCCTTCGAATACGGGGAAGCGAAATTTCTTAATAATATTCTTGCAGTATCGCTCACCATGGATGTACCATTCCAAAAACCTTCAAATATGGAAGTTGAATTAAGTGCAAGTTTATTTAAAGTATAAGTTACAATTAGCTTAGGTCTGAATTTTAGCGAGTCATTTTCTTTTGTATCAAACCTCTTTGAAGTTCTGATTTCCGATTCATCACCCAGCAGCATCCAGCCGAAATTACTTTGAGAATTATTAAGCCAGCCCTGAACGTCCGCAATCATTTGAGCCGTAGAGCTCCAGGTATAAAAAGTCAGAGTAGTCCCGACCCGTAGACCCGAACTTGCGGTTTGTGAAAAATCTCCGCCTGAACCTGCCCAGAAACTTGTATTGTAAAATCTATGCAGCCAGGTTGCATCTCCCGATGCTGCTGAGGCTCCCCCGCCTTCATCTCCCAGTGCATGCGATGTTCCTTCACCCCAGTTTGAACTCAATTTCCTTAATTCAATTATCCTGTTTCCGGTCAGCTCTGCCTTGGAAAGATGAAGCTGCAGCCTGACACTGGTTATTGTTGCACACGGAGGTATACTGCCGGCAATGTCAAATGCAATCAGTCCTCTTCTTTTCAGATTCGTTGCTGTATTCCCCGAAAAGAAATGCTGACCTGCGCCATTGCTTGTACTTCCCGTAACATCTTCATACAAGGTGTTATCTTTCATTGCATCGAGAGTATCTGTCACCTGTGAATGAGAAGTTCTGAAGGTTGACAGGAAAATGATAATAAAAAACAGAGAAAAAATCTTGAACGTACTGATTTCCTTTTTCATGGTTAAAATTTTTAAAATTCTTGATTTAATATGTTTTGTGAATTTAACCTTGAGCTGATTTGTTGTAGGCGGTTTTTTCATATGAATTATTTCAATAAAACCGTTCTCTTTGTGTCAATTATTTTATTGCCGGCGAATATCCTAAGGTTTTAAAAAAAAGTTATTTCTTCACATAATTCTTAAGGATTTTAAAATAGGGATAATAGACAATTATTTAAATGTTTCTTTTTTTGATTCCCAGATTTTTAACAGCTCGTTTTCCCTTTCAGGTTTAAGTCCCGCTCTCAGAGTATGATCTTTTCTTGTCCTGTCAAATTCAATAGTATCCTTAATCGTCTGTGCAAGCGCTCTGAAGGTCAGACCGTCACCAATGGCTTTGCTGACATCTACATTATTAACTCCCTGCTCTTCTTCCGGAACCCAGAGCGGTATCTCGGTCCACGGTGCAACATTTTCATCAAGCAAAAATTTTTCACTCACCCATTCAATCTCGGCGCCGTTTCCAGATACTTTCTTACATTCATCAAAAAGCTTTTCCAAGGTCAGGTTATAATCCGGTCCTGTTGCATTATACAGTCCGGATTTTTTTCCTTCTGCCATTCTTATTATCCAGTCTGCCAGATCTTTCACATCAATAAACTGAGTATGGCTTTTTTTTGCATCGGGTGCCAGTACTTTCCCGCCCCGGTCTATTCTGTGGATCCAGTAAGTAAATCTGTCAGACCAGTCATTTTCACCGACTATTAATCCGGGTCTTATATTCAATGCCCTGTCTTTAAAAACTTCTTCAGCTTCCTTTTCGCACATTGCTTTCAGCGCTCCGTAATTTTCCATTGTCATCTCGTCGATATTACCGTCTGTAACTGTTGCCGTCTCTGCATCTTCATTCATCCCGTTCCTTGAAAAATCCTTATATGCGGAAATACTGGAAATAAAAATATAGTGACCCGAGTCCTTTAAAATTTCTGCCGATCTCCTAACAGATTTCGGAAGATGACCGCTTGTATCAATGACTGCATCAAAGGTTCTTCCTTTCAAAGAATCCAGGTTTCCGTTTCTGTCTCCTCTTAATTTTTCAATGTCAGGAAATAAATCCGGGTTTCGGATCCCCCGGTTGAATAATGTGACTTCGTGATTTCTGTCAGAGGCAGACTTTACAAGTTGTCTTCCGAGAAATACTGTCCCTCCTAAAATAAGTATGTTCATTTTGATTTGATTGATTTTTAAAAAATTTTATCTCAAGTAACGAAAGTATCTCTGTCTGGTTGCATTGGTTACATAATGAATATCATATTTATTGGATTTTAAATTTAAGATTGTTTAGTTTAAATAAAACGAAAAGGAATTTTTCTTGAAGGATTTCCCGGTAACTTTAATTGACAGAAAAGAAATTGCTGAGAATACTGTATCATTCATTTTTGATATCAGGGATATAGAGTACAAATTTGATGCCGGACAGTATGCACATCTGACCATTTCAGATTCCGGCTACAATGACAATAAAAGCAACTCACGTCCGCTGTCGATTGCAAGCTCTCCGAATAATAAGAATGAACTTATGATAGCCGCACGAACCGGTTCATCCGCCTTTATAAATTATCTCATTAATATTCCTGTCGGTTCAGAAGTTTTTATCAGCCGGCCTTCCGGTAATCTAAAATTGCCTCAGGATAAAAGCATTCATTCAGTATTTATTGCAGGTGGTTTGGGCATAACACCCGTTAGAAGTATTGTTGAATATGCGACTCAGGAAAATCTTCCGCATAAAATAAATTTATTTTATTCAAATCACACTGAATCCCAGACAGCTTTTAAGAGAGACTTTGAAAACTGGGCTGAAAAAAATAAAAATTTTAAATTTATTCCGGTTATTGACTACATCGAAAATAACAAGTGGAAGTATGAGTTCGGTCCTTTTGATAAAAAATTGCTTTACAAATATCTGGATGAACTCAATGACAAGAATTACTACATTACCGGTCCGCCGCAAATGGTAAAATCAATAAATAAAATGCTGATTCAGGAGGGAGTTCCGGAAGAGAAAATTAATACGGAAAAGTTTAAATAGCTTTCATTGCTTTACAAAATTAATTTTATCACCCTCGGAAATTCCATAGTTGTCTGTGTATCCTCCCGCTGACCTCAACTACATAAGTTGCAGGTTTTCCGAAGGCAGTGAATTTTCGGAAAACGGAATAGTGTTCTTGAAAATTTTGACTATTTCTTTCTTTGAATTAACAAACATTATATCAAGAGGTATGACAGTGTTCTTCATCCAGAATGACTGCGGCTCCTCCTTCTGAAAAATAAAAAGCATTCCTTTAGTGTCATCCATAGATTTTCTGTACATCAGATCCCTGCTCTCTTTCAGCATCATTTTCTGCAATCTCAATATCTATCTTCTTAATAGTATCTGTTTTACCTTCTTTCTGATGAATTCAAGTTCGCCTTCTTTTTTGAACTGCCGGCTCCTTTATATTTTTAATCTTCTCTCTCGGATCGATAACCTTATTATTACTTACTATCTCATCCTTTTTAAAGAGATTTGTATAAATAAAATATCCTGCGATAAGTAATTATCACAGCAATTAAAATATATTTCGGAGCATTGTGTTGAATTGCCTTTCTTCTGCCTTTGTACTTATTGTTTTCTTTTGCCAATTAATTTATTTTTTCTTTAAAAATTCTTTGATTGATTCCATCAGGTAATGATTTTGTTCACGTGTTCCCAGAGTAATTCTTGTTTCAGTTTTAAATGCTTCTTCATCCAGGAACTTTATCAAAAGATTCCTTTCCTTCAGAAACTTGTTAAGATCTTTTCTTATTTCCTTCGGCATATCAACAAGCATGAAATTTGCAATAAGATTTATACGGAGTAAATCCGTCCATTTTACCAAATTCTTTATAAAAATATTCCTTATCTTCCTGCATCATGCTTGGTGACTTTTTCATAATATTCATTGTCATCAAGCGCTATGATAGCAAGATTTTCCGAAACAAGATTATATCCCAGATATCTTGTAGTGTATCCTTTCAGCTCTTCGAGATTGTTTCCCGCAAAGCTGAATCCGATCCTTGAACCTGCAAGCGCAAAATATTTTGAAAAGGTTCTGCAGATAATGAGATTCGGAAACTCATCTATATATGGCTTTACATAACTGTTGTCAGTTGAGCCGAATCCCCAGTATGCCTCGTCTATCATTACGATCGCTCCTCTGCAAACATCAAGAAACTTCCACAGTTGCTCGCTTGTGATCATGTTGCCTGTCGGATTATTCGGCGATGCGATCACAACTACCCTCGGTCTTTCCCTGTCATAGATACTGAATCATCTTATCCACATCATACAAAAAAGACGATACTCCGTCTATTTCTCCCTTGACCATCGGATATTCCACATTGAATCCGCCGACTTCATAAGCAACCTTTTTATAATACCACCATGCTTCTTTCGGGATCAAGACTTTATCACCGCGTGAAACATACCTGTGAATGAGCTGTTTGAGAATGTCTTCGCTTCCGTAAGAAATGATGATCTGACTTTCCTTGAATCCGAAATCCTTTGCGATTCTTTCGGATAATTTTGATTTCACTCCTCTGGCAAAATCCCTTGAATACCATGCAAGATCTTCGATCCCGACTGTCTTCAGATAGTCATAACATTTCGGTGAAGGTCCGTATTGCGATTCGTTTCTGTCTAAATATTGAATTGTTGAATATTTTTTTTCCGGCATATTTTTTATTTAAATGATTTTAATTTTTCAGGATTTTGGGATGAATGAAATATTCTTGAAATTGTAATTCTATGTTTTGTTACTCTATATACAACTTTATAACTCCAAACAACTAAATATCTGTACTCAGATTTTCTAAATTCAAGTAAATTTCTATTTGTCCCATCTTGGGAAATTTGCTAAGAAATCTAGTTGATATGTAAATTTTATTCAAAACAATTTCTGCATAATATTTCCCGCTTTCTTCTTTAATGTATTTAACAGCTCTTTCCAACTGAGCTATTGCTTTCTTTGTCCAAATTACTTCAGCCATTCTTTTGAAATTTTCTCAACTTCATCCTGTGTCTTTATATCTCCGTTTCTTTCTTGCTCTTCTGATTCTTCAATGTCTATTAAATAAGATAAGTTGCTTAAAAATATCTTCTATGGTAGTATCTTTCTCAATTTTTTCGGCAATTTGCAAAAGAGATTCTTTTAATTTTATTGTTTCCATAATTTTTCTCGGGTTAAATTATTTTTTGATTTTCTTGTTATCTCTATTAAGTTCAATGAAAGTTTTTAAATCTATGCTAATCCATTCAATGTTGCATGAATAAACCGCTGCTGATATAATATCACAATAAAACCCTTTTCCAATCCACCATTTACTTTATTGTATAATCCGAATAAAACCTGGCATTGTTAAATTTAATCTGCCGGTGTTTTAATATTCTATACTTTCACTTCTTACTCTTCGTCAAAAAATTCATCACTCCGTGCTTACATTCTTCCGTCATTCTCGTTATTGCATTCATATCAACCGCATATTCCAGTGACGCTTCAAAACTCATCGAAGAAACATTCCTGAACATTTCCTTTGTCAATGAAAGCGAACTCATCGGCAATTTATTCAGATCTTCACAAAGCTTGCCCGTAGCATTTTCCAGTTCATCCTGAGCAGCGAGATAATTTACAAACCCGATCCTGAAAGCCTCTTCACCTGAAATGAATTTTGAAGTAAGCAGCAGATCCTTTGCGTGAGCTTTGTGTCACGCGCTTCAGGAGAAACACCATTACTATCGCCGGGATAAATCCTATCTTCACTTCTGTATATCCGAACTGAGAATTGTCTGATGCGACTATAAGATCACATGCGCTTGCTATCCCGCATCCGCCTGCAAGAGCATAACCGTCAACCATTGCTATGACAGGTTTCCTGCAGTTGTAGATCGACAAAAGAAGATTCTTGAATTTTTGCGAATCCGCTTTATTCTGCAGAATGTCATACTCTGAAATCTTTTGCAGATAATCCAGGAACAATCCCGAACAAAAATTTCCTCCCGCACCTGACAGGACAATTGTTTTGGTTTCGTTATCTTCCGAAAGTTTGTTGAAAATGTCCGTAAGCTCCGTGATCATTTCTTCGTCCAGGGAATTTCTTTTTTCCGGTCTGTTAAGAATTACTTTCTTTGTCTGATTTTGTTCTTCAATTATTATTTTATTGTAAGCCACCTTAAATTTGTATTTTAAGTTTAGGAAGATAGTTAATGAAATAGTTTTTTTCAAAATTCAGGATCTTGGATTCAATCAGAAAATGTTCTCTTAGCATTTCCTCTGTTATGACATTTATCGTATCCGCGTATTTTATCATCTCTCCGTTATTCATCAGAATTGTCTTGCTTGAAAATCTTAATGCCAGATTCAAATCATGGATCACAATTAATACCGTCAGATTTTTATTCCTTAATTTTCCCAGAATATTAAAAATCTCAAACTGGTAATTTACATCGAGATATGTCAGCGGCTCATCTATTATCAGAATTTTTCCGACAAGACTTTTTGTAATGTCAAGCTGAACGAGCGCCAGTGTTATGAGCACTTTTTGCTTTTCACCTCCGGAAAGCCGGCGCAAAAATTTATCCTTTAGCTCAACGATCCCCGTTTCTTTCATGCTTTCCGTTACAATGTTTCTGTCTGCATCCGAGAATGTAAAGTCCGTAAAACGTTTATGTGCATACCTTCCGTATAACAAAAATTCATTTACCGTCAGATCTTCATCTGACATCGCTGATGCCTGCGGAATATATGAAACCAGCCTCGCATATACTTTCCTGCCAATTGAATGGATCTCATTTCCTTCATAGAAAATATTTCCGGAGTATCCAACAAGAATTTTTGAAATCAACTTTACCAATGTGGATTTTCCCGAACCGTTCTTTCCTATAATTGAAATGAAGTCTCCTTTATCTGCGCTGAAAGAAATATTCTTTAATGAGAAACTGTCTTTATGTAATGAACCGGCTTCACCATTTGAATAAGAAAAACTTACTTCACTTAATTCAAGCAGGCTGTTCACTTTTCAAACTCCATAGACTTTGAATCAAAATACCAGATAAATTTTCCCCGCTCAGCTTTAGTATTAAAATCGATCAGACATACTGATGACTTTCTGAAATCATCGAGATTATTTTTATCCGAGAAACTCTTTACAAGCAATCCCATCTTAGGCTCATGACCTACAAGTGCAATTGATCTCAGCGCTGAATTCTTTTTTATAAGCTGCTGCAGCGAAGAGATCGTGGATTCATTTCTCAATTCATTCACAGGTTCAGCTTCATTTCCGAATTTTAGTATGGTCGCAAAAATTTCTGCTGTCTGGACTGCCCGTATCAGCGGACTCATATAGATCTTATCCAGGTCTCTTAGCTTATCTTTCAAAGATTCTGCAACCTGCACGGTTATATCCCTGCCTTTGGAGGTGATGAATCTGTAGTCATCTTCTTTTACTGTGTCGGTTTCATAATCTACCGCGTCAGCGTGGCGGATCAGAAATAACTTCATTTTATAGTAAGCAGTATTTTATTAAATCTTTCTGTGTATTCTTCACCGGTAGTTTCTTCGAATTGTCTTAACCATTTTAAGATATACTTTTTATTGATTTTTTTATTTTTCAATAAAACTTTTCTAACATCAAAAAAATCAATTTCCCTTCCGGCAAAAATTTTATGAATTATTAAATCTTCCGCCTGACAATATTTTACAATGGTATCTTCAATTTTATAACTTATTGCATTGTCAATTGCCTGTCTTTCATATGGTGAAAATGAAAAACTAACATCTACACGGATTCCCGAGTTCAAATCTTTCAAAGGCAAAACCCAGCTATGAAGAACAAAATCTTTCGGATCTTTTACCAGAATCATCAAACCTATTTCATTTAAAAAACTCTTTATTCGATCCAATTCGGAAATATCTACTCCTAAAGTTAAATCAATGTCTTTGGTCGCTCTGAATTCGCCATGAAAAATCGCAGCCTGCCCTCCAATTACCATGTAAGGGATTTCATTATCATTAAAAACATGTGCTATCCTTATTAATAGCTTATCGAATTCCATTTACAATTTTAGCTACCTTAATATCTGTTTCCAATCCCTCTAACAAGTCATCCGGTGGAAGTGAACCTAACTTTAAAGCAAACCGATACATCGAGTTTAATAAAGCTAGTTTTTGTTCAAGTGTCATATCGTCCTTGATTGTCTGTTCATCCTCAAACTCTTGTAATAATTCCCGATTCCTGATCATTTTATTTTAATTTATTAATTCGGCTGTTACAGGTTTGATCATATCTGTTTCCAATAATCTCACCCGTCTGATCTCGTTTTCCAGATTGTTTCCGGATCTCACTTTTACTTTGATATAATTTGTAGTAAAACCTCCTGTGAAATCATCAGTCTTTTGTGATTCGAACAAAACGTTCTGTGTAGTCCCGATAAACTTATCATAAAAGTCAAATCTCTTTTTGTCCGAAAGCTTTCTTAGAATTTCACTCCGCCTCTTTCGCTCCCTTACATCAACTTTTCCCGTAAGGTTAAGCGCATCTGTATCTCTTCTCTCTGAATAATTAAATACATGAAGATAGCTTACCGGAAGCGCTTCAAGAAAATAGTATGTGTTTTTGAAATGCTCTTCTGTCTCTCCGGGAAAACCGGTTATAACATCAACACCGATTCCCACATCTTTGATTTGTTCATTCAATTTATAGATAAGCTCTTTGTAATAATTTGCGGTATATCTTCGTCTCATTAATTTCAGAATTTCATCATCTCCGCTCTGCAAGGGAATGTGAAAGTGATTGCAAAATTTATCTGAAGATCTTACAAGCGAAATGATCTCGTCATTCAAAAGATTTGGTTCGATGGAGCTGACCCGAATCCTCTTAATATCCAGCTTATCTAATTCATACAAGACATCAATCAATTTCAGATCTTTGATTTCTGATTTTTGATTGTCTTTTCTTAATTCATAATTCATAATTCCTAATTCATAAGTGTAATCTCCTGTGTTTACGCCTGTCAAAACGATCTCTTTGTATCCCGAATCTATGATCTTCCTTGCATTCTCAATTACTTTATCGATTGAAAGACTTCTCGATTTTCCTCGAGCCAATGGAATTGTGCAGAAAGAACATTTATAATTGCAGCCGTCCTGAATTTTTAAAAAAGCTCTCGTTCTTGAATCAGTATCAGCAGAAAATGCGGAATCAAAATCCTTTACATCACCGATTGGAGTTGTGTAAATACATGAAAGATCCTTCTTCTCAAAATTATCTACATAATCGAAAACTTTAAACTTTTCATTTATCCCCAGTACAAGATCAACTCCTTCTATCAAGGCAATTTCTTCCGGCTGAAGCTGTGCATAACAGCCTGTGACTATAACGTAAGTCGAAGGATTCTTTCTGATAATGCTTCTTACTATCTGACGGCATTCCTTATCGGCATTCTCCGTAACCGAACAGGTATTCAGAATAAAAATATCGGACCGTTCTCCGAAATTTTTCATCATATAGCCTCTTGAAGAAAAATCTTTTGCTATGGATGATGTCTCGCTGTAATTAAGCTTGCAGCCGAGAGTATGTAGTGAAATACTTTTCATAGGAAGTTCAATTTACATATTTCAGAAAGTAAATAGAATATAGAAATCAGGCAAATTTCCTGACCTGAATCATGGCTGCAACGTTTTGTAATTAGTTTGTTAAAAATTTGGATTAAATATTTAAACAAAAAAATACATATTGGAAAAAAATCATATTATGGAAAAAGAAAAAAACATCCAAATCGTTCAGCAGATTTATGCTGATTTTGGAAAGGGAAATATCGAAGGCATATTAAACTCTCTGACCGATGACATTATCTGGAGTGACCCCGGCTATCCGGAAGTTCCTTATGCAAAGAAACGAACCGGAAAAAATGAAGTAGTAAGCTTTTTTAATGAGCTGGCAGCTGCCGTTTCTTATTCCAAATTTGCTCCGGAAGAATTTTATGCCGACAAAGATGCTGTGATCGTAAAGGGTTCTTTTGCAGGCAAAGCCAATTCAACCGGAAAAGCTTTTGAAAGCGAATGGGTAATGATCTGGAAACTCAGAAACGGGAAGATTTACAGTTACCTGGCATTTGTCGACACGGCAAAAATGTCCAGCGCATTGAAATAAAATTTCTTCGGCTCCGAGCATACTTGAAATTTCAAAAAGAAAGAAAATGGAAAACAAAGGTTTGATTTTTATACCCGACATAAGCGGCTTCACGCGCTTTGTAAATGAGATGGAGATCGAACACAGCCGGCTGATCATTCAGGAATTGCTTGAAGTGCTGATTGATTCCAATGAGCTGGGGCTTGAAGTTTCTGAAATCGAAGGAGATGCAATCCTTTTTTATAAGTTCGGGGAATCTCCGGAGATAGAAAAGATTTATAATCAGGTTGCGAAAATGTTCTGCGACTTTCACAGGAGTCTCATTACTTACGACCTCCGGAGGTTCTGCCAGTGTAATTCCTGCAAGTCTGCAATTGATCTTACGCTGAAAGTCATAACACATTACGGCGAATTCACGGGCTACAGCGTAAAAAATTACAACAAGCTTTTTGGAAAAGATATAATAGTTGCTCACCGCCTTCTTAAAAATAATATCGAACAGCACGAATACTGGCTTGTCACGGACAGCCTTCTCCGGAATAACACAATTTCGAGCTTCGCAGAATGGATGAAGTGGACGATGAGCAGCCAGCAGACAGAGAGCGGGGAAATTCCTTTTCGCTATGCTCAGCTAAGCCCGCTAAAAAATGAGATCAAGCCTGATCCGCTTCCCATGCATGAACTTTTGTCAAAAACAAAAATGATTTCTCTTTCGAGAGAATATGAAGCTGATATCATAGCTTTATTTCATGCAACAGGTGATTTCAATTACCGGAGCCGGTGGCAGGAAGGAGTAAAATCAGTCAAAGAGGTAAATCACTTTCTGCCCCGTGTAGGAATGCGGTGCAGCTGTACAATGGAAAGCGGAGAGGTCAATATTTACTCAACGAGCTATTCCTATAATCCGGATAGAATTGAGTTCAGTGAAAGCAATGAGACTAACAACAGCTTAACACACTACATTCTTGAAAAAACAGGGGACAACAAGACCAGACTTACAATTGAATATTTTGTGAAGAAGAGCTTACCTTCTGAAATCATATTCAGGCTGAATAAGAAAAAGAAAATGGAAGAAACTCTGAGTAAGTCAATGTCAAATCTGGAAAAACTTACGATTGAACTTGAAACACCGGCAGGAAGCTCATAAAAAGTATAATCAAGTTCCCGCAACAGTAACAACAATCTTTCTTCTTCCGCCGGAGTTTCGATGCTCGCAAAGATAAATTCCCTGCCATGTACCTAAATTCAGTTCGCCGTTGGTAACCGGAATAGTAAGACTGTTACCGAGAATAGAAGATTTTATGTGTGAAGTCATATCATCAGCGCCTTCCGAAGTGTGACGATAATATTTTGCATCTTCAGGAACCAATACATTGAAATGAGTTTCAAAATCTTTTCTTACATCAGGGTCTGCATTCTCATTAATTGTAAGTGATGCAGAAGTATGCTGAATAAAAATATTTGCAATACCGGTTTTAATATTTTTGATTTCCGGAAAGCTGTTAAGAATTTCTTTGGTGATCAAATGGAACCCTCTCGGTTTTGCCTGAAGTGAATTTCTTTCTGAATAAAGTTCATATTGAATTAATTATTTTAATAATTTAAGTTAATAAAGTTATTTGTAATTTTGAAATTAATTTTTAAACATACGATTCAATAATGTTTATAAAAGAAGTAGTTCTCTTAACGTCTGATTCCGGAAGGCTTAAGGACTTTTATACAGAAACTCTTGGACTGGACCTGACTGCTGAAGATGAAAGTTCATTTAGTGTTAATACACGATCCACATCCATGACTTTCAGAAATTCAGGTGAAATAAAAGATCCATTTTATCATTTTGCTTTTAATATTCCGGAGAATCAATTTAAGGAAGCAAAGCAATGGGCAATTCAAAGAGCGGATTTAATAAAGCTGAATGGCGAAGACGAATTTGATTTCAAAAGCTGGAATGCGCATTCGGTTTATTTCTACGACACTGCCGGTAATATTATAGAGCTTATTGCAAGACATAATTTAAATAACAGTTCGCAAAAAGCATTCTCCGGCAAGAGCCTTTTAAGTATCAGTGAAATCGGATTTCCTGTTCATAATGTGGAAGAGTTTTTTAATATTATTAACCGGAACTTCAACATCCCGGACTTCAGCGGAGATTTGAAAACATTCACGGCGGCAGGCGATGATAACGGGCTCTTTATAATTGTCCCCGGGGGAAGGAAATGGTTTCCCGATTGTCCCGATGCAAAAATTTTTCCGATTGCAGTTAAAATTATTACGAATACGGAAAAGGAAATTGATTTTAAAAATTTACCTTATAAAATAATCCCGTTTAAAAGCTGATGGCTGGATACTCAAAAAGAGTTTCTCTGGCTTATTTTCCTTTGAGCTTCCCATCCGGGACAATCTCAAAAATTCAGTCACACCTCATTATACTAACTTGATAAAGCAATTCACATTATGTTAATTTTGAACTCGAAATTTACAATTTTTCTAAAAAATTTTAACTAAATTTAATTAAATGCCGGAAGACTACAAGGAACCTGCCCCTATAAGAGAGGGGAAGCAAACCCATTCGAATCAATGATGATAAGGTTTGATAAAGCATGTGAACTTTACGGTCTCGATGAAGGATTATATAATTATTTGAAACATCCCGTTAAGCAAATTATTGTTTCGATTCCCGTGACAATGGATAACGGAAAGCTCGAAGTATTTGAAGGTTACAGAGTAATTCATGACAATATTTTAGGTCCGTCAAAAGGAGGAATAAGATTTACTCCCGATGTTGACCTTGATGAAGTAAAAGCTCTTGCATCATGGATGACATGGAAATGCGCAATTGCAAATCTTCCGTTCGGCGGAGCAAAAGGCGCCGTCAGATGCGACCCGAAGAAATTATCAATGAGAGAGCTTGAGCAAATCACAAGAAGATACACAGTTAATCTCCTGGAAATATTCGGACCTGATTCGGATGTTCCTGCTCCGGATATGAATACAGATGAACAGATCATGGCGTGGATCATGGATACATACAGCATGCATAAAAAAGAAACCGTTACCGGGGTTGTCACCGGGAAGCCGATCATTGTCGGAGGTTCGAGAGGAAGAAGGGAAGCGACGGGCAGAGGCGTAATGATCGCTACGATAGCTGCTTTGAAAACTCTTGAGATAGATCCTACATCCTGTACCTGCGTCATTCAGGGATTCGGAAATGTCGGTTCGGTAAGTGCGGATCTGCTGAGTGACAGGGGTGTTAAGATAATTGCAATAAGTGATATATCAGGCGGCTATCATGAGCCGAAAGGGATTGACGTAAAGAAAGCCATTGAATATGTTTCAAAGCACAAAAGTCTTGAGGGAGGTAACTTCGGTACTCCGATCTCAAATGAAGAGTTGCTTGAGCTGGAGTGCGATATACTTGTTCCCGCTGCTAAAGAAGATCAGATCACAGCACATAATGCGGATAAAATAAAGGCAAAGCTGATAGTCGAAGGTGCAAACGGACCGATTGCAGCCGATGCGGATGAAATCATAGCGGGCAAAGGTATCCGTGTGATCCCGGACATACTTGCAAACTCCGGGGGAGTGATTGTTTCTTACTTTGAATGGGTTCAGGATAAAATCGGTTACTTCTGGGATGAAGATGACGTAAACAGCCGGCTCAACAGGATGATGACCGAAGCTTTTGATAATGTTTATAATACCGCTGTCGAATATAATACAACATTCAGAATCGGGGCATATATTTATGCGATAGATAAAGTATCAAGAGTATTAAAGCTCAGGGGCATTTACGGATAGAAATGAATTTAAATACCTCTTATTTATTTTTTTATTTTTTATATTAAGAGGTATTTCTTTTTCACAGGAAAATCAGCCCGGCAACCTGAATATCATAGACAACTTAATCTCAGAAAGCCTTGTACCTTTGGAAAACAAACTGCTGATACTGGGCAGGGATAATTTTTATGAAATAGATGCCTACGACAATCAACCAAATGAGCTGTACCTCGTAGAAAACATCAAAAGAAAATTTAATGATTTTAAAATTCTTCTGAATGAAGAGTCCGACAGCATTGACTATAAGATAGTCCTGAAAAATCCGGTAATAAAGACTACATATAAAAAGATACATACCGATAACATTTTAGGAACAAAGCAGGTAGAAAGAGAAGTTTCAGTTTCGTATGAACTTGACATAATAAATAAAAAAGATTCCTCTTTGGTTTACAATAATAGCTTTAATAAAAAGCAAAAAGATAATTTTGATTTGGAAAAACTGAGTTTTGTTGAAGACAACAGATATTCATTTTCCCGGTCAACTCTTCCTGAAGAAGACTCATTAAATCAGTATATATTCCCGGCAATCATAATCGCTGCATCTGCAGTTGCAATTATTTTATTTTTTGTAATCAGAAGCAAATAATCAGCATTTTAATTTTGGATTTTAAAAAAAAGACGGTTAAACTACATAACACACGCGGCATTTGTATTTTCGGTAATTATGTTCCTTGCCAGTTTCAGTTCTTGCGGCTCTTCACCCGGGAGCAATCTGAACACTGATGATCCCGAGAGAGCTTATTTTTCTGCTAAGTCCAAATATGACAAGCAGGATTATATAGATGCAATTGATGACTTCAACCTGATAAAATTAAAATTTTCGGGAAGCAGTATTATAGATAAATCCGTGTTTTATCTCGGCATGAGCTATTACAAAAGAGAAGAGTATATTCTTGCCGAATACGAATTTGAATCCCTTGTCAAAAACTATCCCGCGAGCAGTCTGGTGGAAGATGCAAGATACTATCTTGCGATGTGCTACTATAATTTGTCGCCTGAATATTATCTTGACCAGACATATACAAGATATGCAGTAACAGAATTTCAGAATTTTATAGAACAATATCCGAAAGGCAAATATGCCGCCGAAGCGGAAAGGAAAATAAGCGAATTGAATAATAAGCTCGCCTTAAAAGCACTTAAAAGCGCAGAGCTGTATTATAATCTTGGCAATTATAAATCAGCGCTGGTTTATTATGACAGCGTTCTCGATGAATATTTCGATACGAACTATGCCGATGATGCACTTTACGGAAAGATACAAACCCTGATTCAAAAGAAAAAATATGAGGATGCAACGAATGAAATCGAAAGATTTGAAAATAAATTTCCAACCAGCTCGTTATTGCCTAAAGTATTATCTTCAAAAAAACAAATTCCTTTTTAGAACATGAAGACCAAGACAGTTAAAGAATCTCAGGTTGAAATGATCGAACTGGTTCTTCCCAATGACACCAATGTACACGGCAATCTGCTCGGAGGAAGATTAATGCACTGGATCGATATTTCCGCTGCCCTGGCTGCGTCGAGACATTGTAATAATGTGGCTGTCACCGCTGCAGTGGATAATTTAAATTTTCATCATTCTGTTCATCTCGGAAATATTGTCAGATTAAAAGCATCGGTAAACCGCGCCTTTAATACTTCGATGGAAGTGGGAGTGAGAGTGGAAGTAGAGGATATCAAAACAGGAGACACCTCACACTCTAACAGCGCATATCTGACCTTTGTAAGCATTGACGAAGCGACCAAAAAACCAATGAAGGTTCCGCAAATAATACCTGAAAACGATGAAGAAAAGAGAAGGTATGAACAGGCGCTGAAAAGACGCGAGCAGAGATTATCCGAGAAACACGGCATCATTCAGCATAATTAGTTTTTTCTTTACTAATCTTTAAACTAATGGACAGCGTTGAAATAATTTGTACAAACCTTTCGAAATCTTTTTCCGGAAAAACAATTTTCAAAAATCTCAGCTTTAAAATTTCAACTGCGCAGTCCTTAACAATTACCGGAAGAAACGGTTCGGGTAAATCCACTCTGATAAAGATTTTGTCAAGTCTGATCAGATCCTCCGGAGGAAGCTTTTCAATTAACGTTAATGGTAATGCCATAGCAAATGAAAATCACTATCTGAGCATAGGCATGTTCTCGCCTTATCTGAATCTGTATGAAGAGCTGACCGGACTGGAGAATCTCCAGTTTTTCTACAGGCTTAAATCGGGTTCAGATTATGATCCCGGCAGATCAAATTTTGTCCTGGAAAAAGTCGGTCTGTTTGAGAAGCGGAATGAATTATTTAAGAATTATTCTTCGGGAATGAAACAGCGGCTCAAGCTTGCATTTGCAGTCATCAGCAATCCCAAAATTTTACTCATGGATGAACCGCGTACAAACTTAGACAGATCAGGCATTGACCTTATTTCAGAAATTGCTGCAGAGCAAAAAGAGAAGGGAATATTGATCATTGCAACTAATGATGAAGATGACAGGGAATTATGTGATGATACTTTAAATATTGAAGATTACAAATAATGTCAAAACTGATCAGCACATCTTTGTTGATTTTTAAGAAGGATCTTAAATCCGAATTAAGAACCCGCTATGCAATTAATTCACTGTTGATGTTTGTGCTTGTGACCATTTCAATAATCAAATTTGCAACCGGTGATGAAAAAATTGACAATGAAATTCTCACGGGATTATTATGGATCGCAATATTTTTCTCTTCAGTCAGCGGACTCTCCAGGACATTCGTCAAGGAAGAAGAAAAAGAAACCTCTTACGCTTTGAAGTTATCCGCTGATACTGCAAGCGTGATCATAGGCAAGCTGATTTTCAATCTTGTCTTAACTTTTTCTCTTTTAGTTCTGATATTGATTTTATTTATGGCAATAACTGATTATGAAATAAAAAACTTAACCGGGTTCTTAATTACTGTTGTTATCGGAAGTTTTGGCCTGGTATCGGCGTCTACGATCATTGCTGCGATCATCTCGAAAGCAAATTCAAAGGGAACTCTGTATCCGGTTCTTTCATTCCCGATACTGCTTCCTTTGCTGCTTACGGTAATAAATGCCACGAAGCTGGCAAGTCTTGGAGTAGGCACTGAAAAGCTTTATGGTGAAATACAAATACTGGTATCGTATTCGGTGGTTGTCACCGCAGCGTCATTAATGCTTTTCAAATACATTTGGGAGGATTAATAATTTTGAATTGGCATAAAGAAATTTTTAAAGTATGTTAATGTTATCAAATATAAATTTCATAATCTAAATAACAGCAATGAATAAAATCATACTGACAACAGCGCTTTTGATCCTTGTTTGCGGGTGCTCAAAGATGGAAGATAAGAAGACCACCGGTGATTCAAAAACTCCAAATCAGGAAACACAAAATACATCCGGGCAGAATAAGAATTCTCAGGAAAAAGGCCTGCAGGACAATGGTACACAGGACAATTCCAAAATGGATAATAAGTCTTCGGGACAGACTGATGAAAAAGCCGTCGTGATCGTAAAAGAAGCTGATGCATCCATCGTTAAAATGACATCCGATAAATCGGAAGAAGCAAAGAAAGAAGCGATAGCAAATTCCCTTGCTGCAGCTAATTATCTTATGTTTGAAGCGAATCTTCCCGCCAGAGAAAAATACAGACCTGCATTGAAATATTACAGGAAAGTTCTTGAACTTGACCCCGGCAATGCAGAGGCAATGAAAAACAAAAAACAAATAGAAGATATTTATGAACAAATGGGAATGCCTGTCCCTCAATAGTAGTATATTCATATTTAATATAAAGTATTTTGAATAATCCCTTAAAGATATTAATATTCATAATTATTTCAGCAGTGATAGTTTGCGGAATTATTTTACCGATTCCCTATATCCCTGCGCTCGGCGATAAAGCCCGTGTCTTATATTTTCACGTACCAATGTCATGGATTGCAGTAGTTGCCTTCTTTATGTCAATGTACTATTCGATCAAATATTTGAAGACCCGTTACATTGACTACGACATTAAATCCTTTTCAGCGGCACAGCTTGGATTCTTATTCTGCATACTCGCCACTGCGACAGGTTCGCTCTGGGCAAAATTTAACTGGGGTTCATTCTGGAACTGGGATCCGAGGCAGACATCAATTTTCATTTTACTTTTAATTTACGGCGCTTACTTTGCGCTGCGTTCAGCCATAGATTCAGAGGAACATCGGGCTAAGCTGGCTTCGGTGTATTCGATACTTGCAGCCGTCACGGTTCCGTTTTTTGTATTCATTATGCCGAGGATTGTTGAAAGCCTGCATCCGGATCCCATCATTAACGCGCAGGGCAAAATAAACATGGATACTACAATGTTAATAATATTTTTGACTTCTTTGGTTGGATTTACTTTATTATTTTTGTGGTGTCTTAATCTAAAAATACGAATCGAAAGGGTAAGCTTGAAACACAGAAGGAGCATCGCAGGATAATGACCTCATTTTATGATTTCCTCGAAACCAATTCGATGTATATTGTGATGCTGATCGTCCTTATAATATGGATCGGAATATTCGGTTATATGTGGAGCCTGGATAAGAAAGTAAAAAATCTTGAAAAAGAAAAATAAGTTTTAACAAATACTTTAGCTGTAAATAAAAAATTTATGTCAAAGAAATCAAAAGTAATAATCGGGACAGCCATAATAATCGTCTTTCTTGCAATCGGCTTTATGTCATTTATGGACAGCAAAATAGAATATGTAAATTTCGCCGAAGCAAAAGAACGGATGAGAACCGTTGAAGTCAAAGGTCAGTGGGTGAAAGACAGGGAAACAAAGTTTGACGGAGCAACAAATACATTTTCATTTTATATGATAGATGATTTTAATAATGAAATGAAGGTAGTTCTCGACGGCGCCAAGCCGAATAATTTCGATGTTGCGGAATCTGTCGTAGCAAAGGGAAAATGAAAGACGGCTATTTTCATGCCAGGGAAGTTCTTACCAAATGCCCTTCAAAATATGAAGCCGACGGAAAAGAAGTAAAGAAAACAGGAAGTTAAATTTAAAATCATGATTGGTAGAATTTTAGTTTACATATTTTTTACAACGGCATTGTTATCATGCCTGAGTTTTTTTCTTACTCATTTAGGAAAAGAAAAATTTCTGAAATTCGGACGGTCTCTTTTACCATCTGACGGCAGTTGGAATTCTTTCAACAGCTGCTTATCTGATGTATCTGATTCTCACTCATCAGTTTCAATTTGCTTACGTCTGGGAACAAAGCAGCACCGACCTCGGGCTACCGTTATTGATGTCAACATTTTATTCCGGACAGGAAGGAAGCTTTATGCTGTGGACAACGATGACGGCAATAATTGGAATTTTCCTTCTTAACTATGTTTCCAAAGGTGACCGCCTGGAACCGCAGGTAATGACCATCTTTACCCTGATACTGGCATTCCTCGGATTCATTATAATTTTAAAATCACCGTTTCTGTATGTCTGGGAAAAATTTGCCGGGGATGTCGAAGTCGGATTTATCCCGCCTGAAGGCAGAGGTTTGAATCCATTGCTTCAGAATTACTGGATAGTAATTCATCCGCCTACATTGTTTCTCGGATTCTCGTCACTTGCAGCTCCGTTTTGTTTTGCAATCGGCACACTAATGAAAAACAGATACAATGACTGGATAAAATTTTCCATGCCGTGGCTTTTATTTTCCGGGAATGATCCTCGGACTCGGCATAATGATGGGAGGATACTGGGCATACGGAGTTCTGGGCTGGGGCGGATACTGGGCTTGGGATCCGGTGGAAAATTCCTCTTTCATTCCATGGCTTGTCATTGTCGCAGCGATTCATACCATGATCGCTCAAAAGAGAACAGGCGGTTATAAAAAAACGAATCTGATCCTTTGCATATCTGCATATCTGCTGGTTTTATATTCCACATTCTTAACCCGCAGCGGAATACTCGGAGACTCGTCCGTTCATTCGTTCGTTGACCCGGGATATGAAGTTTATCTCGCATTGATAGTTTTCATTTCGTTGTTCACGGTAATATCTCTGGTGGCAATCCTGTACCGGTATAAACAGCTTAAGGCTTTAAATTCAGGAACCAATAAAATGCTCTCGCGGGAATCGACATTATTCATCGGCTCGATAACATTGTGCGCTGCAGCTCTTGTGGTTCTCGCCGGAACCAGCTGGCCGATATTTGCCAAGGGAACGATCGATGCGCAATTCTATAACAAGATGAATCTTCCGATTGCGATCTTAATTGCTTTAATCAACGGAATAAGTTTATTGCTGAAATGGAAACAAAACGAAGAAAAGAAATTTTTTACAAGTTTGATCTTCCCCCTGACACTTGCATTCGTGGTAACGATAGGTCTGGTTATAGTCGGAGTCCAGGATTTTTTAATTGCTCTGTTTGCGCTAGCAGCTCTCTTTGCGTTCTTTGTTAATGCGGAGCTTGCCGTGAATGCTTTCAGAAAAAATAAATCCTCGATTGGAGCTTATATCGCTCACCTGGGACTCGCGCTGGTATTTCTCGGGATCATCGCTTCGTCAAAATACAGCAAAGAAGAAAATCTTTCACTTGAATTAAACAAGCCTGTAGAAGCTTTCGGCTACACTCTGACTTATCTTGGTGCAACTCCTTTTGAAGACCCTAATAATAAGATCGATACGAAATATCATTTCAATGTTCGCGTCGAAAAGGATAATAAGGAAATTCTTCTCCAGCCGATAATGTATTACAGTGAATACTCGAAAGGTCTGATGAAGAATCCGGACATTGCAAACTTCGCAACAAAGGATTTCTATCTTTCACCCATGGGACTTGTGGAACCGGAGGTATTTGCCGATGATGAATTGTATGAACTTAAAAAAGGAGAGGAGAAACAGATCGGCGGCGTAACGGTTCAGTTTAATGATTTTGATTTTGGGAATATTCAAAAAGGCGGCGCGGAAATCCAGTCGGGAAATTATTCCATCGGGGCTTTATTAAAAGTAAGGGACAGCAAATTTACTGAAAATCTTGAACCCAGAATAAAATATACTGACGGCAATCCTGAATATATGGTGGCAAAAATTTCCGGTAATGATAAATATAGTTTTTATTTTGTAAAGATGAGCGTAAATAGTGAAGAGCTGGGCGGACCGACCGCAACCATCGCAGTAGTTGATACAAAAAACACATCACAAAAACCGAAGGCAGATGAGACTCTCGTTCTCATGGCTTCGGTAAAGCCTTTCATAAACATTCTCTGGACCGGAACAGGCGTGCTCGTGCTTGGTTTTTTTCTTTCGATACTGAAGAGAAGGAAAGAGCTGTCTAAGTGATTTTAACACAGAGACACTAAGACACTAAGGAAAAGTAAAAAAACCAGAATGCCCGCCTCGAAAAAGATTTGAAAGGTAAATCCCTAATTCAATTCTTGAATTATTAAATCTAATTTTATATGTTATAAAAGATTGGACGAATATACATTGATATAAAGCTGCAAGTTAATTTAGGTTAATGATTACGTATAGGGAATTTACTAAGGACATTGACAATATTGGTAATGAGAGAATACGAATTAAACTGACAATTAATAAAGGGAAACTAAATGATTTGGTTTTTCAATATGAAAGTTGGATTAACGGTATTTGGAAAGAGATAGTAAGATATGACATTTCTCATGGATTTTTTCATAGAGATTTTATTTATCCAAATGGAGAACAAGAAAAGACAAAAATTAATATCATCGATCTTAAAACTGCAGCAACATACGCTGAACAAGACATAGAATCGCACTGGCAATTTTATAAGAATAAGTATTTAAAAAGAACATAATTGAAAAGCAATCATGACAAACAAACAAACGATAAATAAAAACATTAAAACAGTGTTTGATTTCGTGAGGGAAATCATAGACGATCCTGAGCTGGCTGAACAGCTTCCGGATAAGTTTGATATGGATGATCAAAAAAAGCTTATAGATTCTATCAGAAAAAGCAGGAGAGTCAAAAAGATAAAACAAAAACCAACTTTGCAAAAGTAGAACTTACTCGATCAATTATTAATTCTCTCAATTACCCCACGACCCCTGTTGCTTTCTTACATAAACTATCTGTCCGATATGATAAGCATTGTGAATGTTTATGTTGGCAATCACCGAATACCACGGATCAGCCGAATCTTTAAATGCGGGGCTCTGCAGCTTTTCATCGCTTGCTTTCTTAAATTCTTTCTGAAGTCCGGTCATTACATCATCGAGCTTCTTCAAAGTTAGCTTCCAGTCTTTTTCGTTAATTTCAAATGTAACATCTTCCTCACTTTGTTCAACTGGCGGAAGAGGCGTACCTTTGAAACGAAATAAATATCTTTCATTCCAGAAAATCAGATGATGAACCAGTTGTAGTATCGAATGATTCGAACTATCATCAGTCCATGATGCCAGCTCAGGAGTAAGCCCTGACAGAGCTTCTTTAAGAGGCTTGAACCAGTTCTCTTCATCGTAACATGCATTGAACTGGTCTAAGAATAAATCCTTTGTTGTCATTTCCGAATACGCGTTTGATTTGAAGAAATTACACTAAATGAATTTTCCATCTTTGACAAATTTTCTGAGAGAGATTTTAGAACAATTTTATTCTTAAATTCTGAATCTAATCCTGACAATCGGATGAGTATTATACCGACGTGTGCTTTATTCAATCTGAAAGCAAGCTCCCCAAAATCTTTATCTTCAGTCATTAATAAAGAATTTTCTTTGAGGGAAATATTCAATACTTCTTCATCGGTAGAACCTTTATGAGAATCTTCTATGGCTAAAACTTCAAAGCCATTGTTTCGCAACTCTTCAATGATACCATAATCAACACTCTCATCAGCAATTATTTTCATTAAGCCGTAACAATGTCCTTTTTAACAGACTCAGAAGCAAAAGCAAGACAGGCAAATATGGATTCTTTTTTTAAAGAAGGATATGATTTTAAAAGTTGTTCTGTAGTTTCACCCAATGATAATTTTTCAAGAATTAAGTCAACAGGAATTCTTGTTCCAATTATTACAGGTTTACCAAACATCACTTTCGGATCGGTTTCAATATATTTTTTCCAGTTTAATTCCATTGATTAACATAAAAAATTTCAAGTTTAATTTCTACGATAAGTTTAAGGCTTTTAGATATTGGTAGATGTTATTCTTTATCTTATTAAAGCCATTTTCTTTGAATCAATCTGTACGCCATTCACTTCAAGCTTATAAATGTAAACTCCGCTTGCCAGACTCCCGGCATCAAATACTGTTTCGTAATTTCCCGGGCCCAGATTTTTGTCAACAAGGGTTTTAACTTCTCTTCCGTAAATGTCATAGACTTTTAATTTAACCTGACCTGTACTTTTTATGTCATAAAATATTTTCGTGCTTGGATTAAACGGGTTTGGAAAATTCTGATGAAGCCTGTAGTCACTGTTAAATACTGAAGTCTGCCCTGTTACAGAAGTCAGACCTCCCGTGACGGTTTTCAAAATTATTCCGTCATCACCTGCAGCCCAGCCTACATATTGGTCAGCAAAAAAGACAGTTCTCAAAGCATTGCTATGAGAATTTCTGACATTAAACCAGGTTGCTCCGCCGTTTGTAGTTTTGATAATATTGGAAGTGTCGGCAGAATTATTTCCCACAGCCCAGCCGATGTTATTATCAATAAAAAATACAGCATCCTTTGTCTTATGGTCAGGTATGATCTGATTATCCCAGCTTAAACCTGAGTTGGATGAATGGACTATAAAACTGTCCCTGCCCGCCATCCAGACATCTGAACCGAGAGCAAAAATTCTTTTCAGATCATTATAATAGAAAAACGGAAAATTACTTTTCCTGTATCTGACATCCCATGTTATGCCTCCGTCTGCTGTTCCGTAAACAATGCTGCTGTCATGACCTGTATCATCCCAATAGTGACCAAGAGCATATCCTGAATTTGAATTAATAAAAGCAATTGAGGGGATATTATAATTGGTGTAATTTCCATTCCAGTTCGTTCCCCCGTTTGAAGTCTGTATTATGGATCCTCCGGTTCCGAAATCACCGGACTGATCCAAACCGGCAACTCCATTAGTTGCATTGCTGAAATACAGATCCTGTACATTGCCTATATGATTAAGAACAAACCAGCTGTTGCCTCCGTTGGTTGTTTTGTAAATCGTACCACTTTGTGCAAAAAAATAATATCCCCCTCCTGTCCATCCTGTATTTGCATTAATAAAGTAAATGCAGCCCAGTGGAGTATATCCTGACAAAGTTTGTGATGTCCAGTTATTTCCGCCGTCCGTAGTTTTTAAAACCCTTGTTGAATCAGTAATAGCCCAGCCTGTCTGCGAGTCAATAAAAAAAATGTCCGATATCCGGGAAGTAACTCCGCTGTTTTGGTAGAACCAGCCGTTTTGGGAAAAAGAAAGATTGACTGAAGCAACAAGAATTATGATTATAATTATTGTTTTCATATAGCCCTCCTGTTTTTTTTCTAACTTAGGAAATTATAACTGAAATTACAAGGGTAGGTTTTGATAATCTATTTAAAACTCTCTCTTACCTACAAAATCTGCAAACTCCATCATTGAATCTTTCACATCGCCTTCACTAAAATTTTTAAGAGAGTTCTTTGCAATCAAGGAATATTCATTTACCTTTTGCATAGTATATTCCACGCCGCCAAATTCAATTACGAAGTCATATACTTCGTCGAATTTCTTTGTCCTGTCGCTTTTGACAAGCTTCATGATCTCGTTTGATTTTTTCTTCGGTGAATTACGGAGCGCCACTATAAGCGGAAGAGTGAATTTTTTCTCCTTAAGATCATTGCCCGTTAATTTGCCGAGAAGTTTTTTTCTGCCGGTGTAATCGAGTATATCATCCATTAGCTGAAATGAGATTCCGATATTCTCACCGAATGATCCCGAGCTTGTCAACATTGGATCTGTCCTTTGCAGTGCTCAGTGCTCCGAGCTTGCAGCAGGTTTTTATTAATGAAGCGGTCTTGTCTGAAATTACCTTAAAATAAGTTTCTTCGGTAGCGTCGAAGTTGCGGGCTTTCTGAATCTGCAGCAGCTCTCCTTCGCTCATTCTTCGCACTGCTTCCGACGTGAACTGCAGAAATTCATATTCATTATTCTCAAGCGAGATCAGCAGCCCTTTGGAAAGAAGATAATCCCCTATCAGAACAGATGCTTTATTCTTCCATACGGCATTTACCGAAGCTATGCCGCGCCGTGTCTTTGCATCATCTACAACGTCATCGTGAATAAGTGTCGCAGTGTGAAGCAACTCGACGAGATTTGCAGCAATGTATGTTCTTGCATTTATGTCACCGCAAAGCTTTGCCGATAAAAGAACAAGTATCGGGCGTATCTTTTTTCCTTTTTGCTTCAGAATGTATTTTGTGATGAGGTCAATGAGAGCAACTTTGGATTTGAGCACGTTTGAAAATTGTTTTTCAAATTCTTCAAGCTCTTTCGTGATGGGTTTCGATATTTTTTTTAAATCCAAACTTTTTATTAATTAGATTTAAGCCATACTTTCTTTGGTGACTTCTTCTTCAGTTTTCTTTTGAGACAATTTACATATCAGAATGCTTATTTCATATAAAATGAACAGCGGCACGGCAAGAAGCAGCTGGCTTGTTATATCCGGGCTCGGCGTTAAGATGCCGGCAATCAGCAGAATAATTATTATCGCATGCTTTCTGTATTTTTTCATGAATGAAGGTTTAAGGATGCCTATCTTTGAAAGAAAAAAGGATACCATTGGAAGCTCAAATACAACACCCGCTGCAAGCATGGTTGAAATTATGAAGCTGAAATATTCATCTATTGCAATGTTGTTTGTTATTACAGATGAGCCGAAGTTTGCAAAAAATTCCAGAGCAGTCGGGAGCAAAACGAAGTAGGCAAATGTTATCCCTGCTAAAAAACAAAAACTCGAAAAAATGACAATGCTTCTGATGTATTTCCCTTCGCTTGGTTTTAATGCGGGCTCGATGAATTTCCAGAACTGATAAATGATATTCGGAATGCTTACTATTACTCCGCCGACAATTATCACCTGCATGTACAAACTGAATTGACCGAACGGTTTTATGTTTTGAAGCTTTAACGGCGGTGTAGTGCGTGTTGCGGGCAGCAGCAGAATGTTGTCCATTATCCAGTTAATAAATATTCCTACTATGATTCCTCCGATTATTATACCGATTGCGGATTTTATTATTCTCCATCTGAACTCCTCGAGGTGCTCAAGAAAGGTCATTTCTCCTGCTTCGTGCTGCCTTCTTTATTATCTTCGGGATCTGTTATCATAATTCATAAAACAGAACTTTTGTTATCCTATTTTTAAATCGTCATAAAGCTTAAACTTTGATGTCAGGTCTTTTACCTCTTCCATAACTTCTTTTTTCATACTTTCATCTTTTCGGATTTGTAATAATTTTATTTATCATACCCGCTATCATTTCCATTTCGGTTTCTTTCATCCCGCGCGTTGTCAGTGCAGGCGTGCCGATTCTTATGCCGCTTGTTATCATTGCGCTCTTGTCATCAAAGGGAACCGAATTCTTGTTGCAAGTAATTCCTGTTTCATCAAGAGCTTCCTGTGCCGCCTTACCGGAAATATTTTTATTTCTCAGATCGACAAGCATCAGATGATTATCCGTTCCTCCGGAGATAACTTTATAGTCATACGAAATTAATTTATTTGCAAGTGCCTGCGCATTCTTGATTATCTGTTTGGCATATTCAAGAAAATTATCTTCGAGAGCTTCCTTAAATGCCACAGCCTTAGCTGCAATCACATGCATCAGCGGACCGCCCTGTATGCCGGGCATAACCATCGAATCAATGAGCTCACTCATCATTTTGATCCTTCCCGATTTCGCCGCTTTTTTCCCGAATGGGTTTTCAAAATCATTTCCGATAAGTATCATGCCGCCTCTGGGACCTCGAAGTGTTTTATGTGTTGTAGTTGCAACGACATGGCAATATGGAATCGGGATCATTCAATAATTTCTTTGCAATCAGACCGGCGGGATGGGCAATGTCAGCAAATAAAAAAGCATTAACCTTATCTGCAATCTCCCTGAATTTCTTATAATCGATATTGCGCGAATAAGCGCTTGCTCCGACGGTGATCATCTTCGGCTTTTCTTTTATTGCAACCTGTTCAATCAGGTCATAATCCAAGAAGCTCTGTTTCCGGATTGATCCCGTATTGAGTAAAATTATAAAGCTGTCCGGAAAAATTTACCGGTGAGCCATGTGTAAGATGGCCTCCGTGCGACAGATCCATTCCCATTATCTTATCACCGGGATTTACAAGTGTAAAATAAACAGCCATGTTTGCCTGGCTTCCCGAATGCGGCTGAACGTTTACATACTCTGCGCCGAATAATTTCTTTGCTCTGTCTCTTGCAAGGTCTTCTGCAACATCAACATATTCACAGCCTCCGTAATATCTTTTCCCGGGATAACCTTCTGCATATTTATTTGTCAGTACCGAACCCAGTGCCTGTATCACTGCATAGGAGACAAAATTTTCGGAAGCTATCAGCTCAAGCTTTTCAGCCTGTCTTCTTGTTTCATTTTTGATCGCATCAAAAATTCCCGTATCATAATCTTTTAAATTATGTTTGATTGAATCCATTAAAAAAATTATTGTTAAAGAATTTATTCCGAAATCATACTAAGTCTCTGCCTGCTGCAGGCAGGCAAAATCAAAAATCCAAAATTCAAAAATCTTACTGGTCTTCTTCCCTTGGTCTTAAAAACCAAAGTTCACCGAAATTTACTGCAGCCGTAAGATTAAAAAATTCATCCTTTATCAGACCATTTTCCGTAGTTCCCTTTACAGAATAATTTAATCCCAGGTCAATTGAATTGTAAGTACTGATTGGAATATTTACGCCCGCCCGTATGCCGTAGGAATTTATATCCTGATCTTGAAACATTATAAAATGCTTTTTCATAGAATCCGCCGAACCTGATATGTCAAGACTTCTCCCAGAATGAAGTATTATCGGGATTGGGAATTGTCTCCAGCCCGATGCCGGCTCTTATTGAATTCTGGTAATTGGGAATTGTCTGTCCGAATTCTTTGTATTTGCTCCAGTCCTGAAACAGAACATCACCGCTGACAATATATTTTCTTCCGAAGATATTTGTAATGCCGAACCCGTATGCATCGGGTATTTCAATAGTGCCGTTATTTAGTCTTACCGTATCGGTGCTCAAAGAAGATGTGATAAATTCCGTCCTGTGTTGCATTCAGATTTATCCCTGACTGATAAACAAATCCTATTGAAAAGTCTCTTAATGACAGTGGTAATTTTTTGAAGATCTTGCCGATCTCAAAAATCATTCCGCCCTTTACAAAGGATTTCCTGAAATCAAACTGGTTTGTTAATGTTTGTATTTGTATAACCCGAATTTAAAAAGTTAATATAATTCTGATTGTTGATTTCTCCGAATCCAATAATTATATTCAAGTCCAATGCTGATTTTCTGAATAAATTATAACTCATCCCGGCGTTTATTCTCGAAAGCCCGCCATCACCTGAATAAGTCTGAAGATAATTCTGGCCTCCGGTACTTCCCTTTACTCTTATTTTGTAGTTGACAAGACTCATAGGATTAAAACCAAGTGAAAAAACCCAGCCTCTGATCTGATCAAACGGAATTCCTATATTTACCCCAAGCACATTTCCGTTAGATACATCGTTCTCCGAAATATTCGTTTGACAGATTTCAGAAATCCGTAATTGGCATCCATTAGAAATCGTAGTGGAATTCAATTTTGTCATAGTTGCGGGATTCAGGTTATTTACATAATTTCCGAAAAGTGAAGTTCCGAGTATCCCCATCGAATAAGTTCTTGTACTGGTGTAATAGCTAAGGTCTCCGATACCGAATATCGAATAAGGAGATCCGCCGGACTGATTTTCCTGAGAAAATCCTGTGCTGCTAATTAAAAATCACTGAAAGAATATTATATAAAATTTTAACTTTCTCATTTCTAATTCTCGATGTGTATGTAATTTTTAATCTCGGTCTCTTCGATACATCCGTAGCCGAAGGAGAGTAAATATAAAAGTTATCAAGATTCAGCAGTTCATAATAATTTTTCATGGTTATTCCGAGATTCGGGAGCACACCGGAGTTCCATCTTTGAACTATCGAGTTAAACGCCGTTGAGCTTAATACATATGTATTTGAATCGCTCAGAAAAACCTGTGTGAATATGCTGTCTGTTTTAGTTGTGCTGTCTATGACCATTCCTATCACCATTCTTTGTCAGTTGAAGGAGAAATAAATGAGCTCGCATTATCAAGCGTAAACTGCAGAGTCGCATTATTTACAATCACATTATCAGGCAGCTTTGTCAAATCAAAATTTAATATGTTTCCAAATGCAATTCCGTTTTGCAGAATGAAAGTTTCTGATGCCGGGATAATTGATGAAGGTGCATCCGAAAGAGATACCGATTCTGAAATGTTAAGGATAAGAGTGTCTTTCACATTATTCTTTGTATAAATTACCGTCACATAAGGCACCAGATCAGAAGGATTTTCAGACGAATAAAATCCCTTGATAGTCGAAGAGCTGAAATCAGGGAAAAGGATCATACCATAATTTTTATCAAAATAGGTTGTATCAGCAGCATATTCAAGCCAGCTTTCTACTTCCTGAGTATTGAGATTAATATTCATCAGTCTGAGAATCAGCAACCACCCCGCTGTAGCTGCCTAATGATGTATTTCCGATTCCCGAAGAAGTTACGGAATCATAAGTAACTGTTGAATAATTAAAATTTGAAATTAGCTTATACAGATTAAAGCTTGTCGTTCCAAGACTGTCTTTAAAATAATAGCTGTTGTATCTTCAGAGATAATACTGCCGAAATGACATCAGAGCTGTCCAGATCCGGACTTATATTTGTGAATTTCAAAAGCGACTTAGAAGTGTAATTCTGATAATACCCTACTAAAAGGTTAGTTGAGAAAAAAGTATTTATGAACATCTTGTAGTTACTATTTGTAATTGCCATCGAATCAATCTGAGAATCCAGAAACAAGACACCTGTCGTATCTCCCGGGCGAAGAAAAGTAAGCCCTACATCTGTTGGATTCTTTTCACAGCTCTGCAAAGTTGAAAACGCGATCATCAAAAGGAATAATTTTATATAAATAATTTTCAGTGCCGTCAATTCTTTTTTATTCATTGGTTAATTTGGGAATTAATTTTTTCAATGTAATGGGAAGCATCATAAATATCTTTTGCAAAGTAATCGATTTCAATATCTTCATTCTGACATCTGGCATACTCGTCTTTCCCGTAGCCTGTTCTGACCAATATTTTTTTTAATCCGGAATTCTCAGCGCATTTCATATCAGTAAAACTGTCTCCTATAAGAAATGATTCTTCCAGTTCTATCCTGTGTTTAGTCTGTGCCTTACGGATCATTCCGGTATTGGGTTTCCTGTCATCACTCTGCGATCTATACTTTTCAATTACACCTTCAGTATGAAACGGCGAATAGAAAATATCATCAATCAGCTCCGGTACCGTCATAACTCAATCTCTTTCTGAGAACATCATGAATCTCGTTCAAATCTTCTTCAGTAAGATATCCCCTTGCCACTCCGGATTGATTTGTAACAATGATATTTAAAAAACCTAAGCTTTTAAATTTTTGAAGAGCTTCTATTGTGCCGGGAAAAATTCGGATGTCTTCTGATGCTCTCAGATAGTCCATGTCTTCAATGAGTGTTCCGTCCCTGTCAAGAAAAATTGCCTTATTCATTTTGTACAAATCATCACTTTGATGACACGTCCTTATATAGCTTCATGTATTTTGCAGCGGATACTTTCCAGGAAAAATCCAGTGACATTCCCTGACGTGCAAGCTTATTCCATTTTACCTTGTCCTTATATAATTCAAGAGCAGCTTTTACCGCCTTATATAATTCCTGCGGATTATATTTATCAAATAAAAATCCGTTACCATTCGGCTTCCTGTAGTCTACAATCGTATCGGCTAATCCTCCCGTATTTCTTACTATAGGCACGGTTCCGTATCTCAGACTGTACATCTGGTTAAGTCCGCACGGCTCATATTTTGAAGGCATTAAAAACATATCTGCAGCCGCTTCAATCTGATGTGCAAGCGTTTCATCAAATCCAATGTGAACAGCAAGTTTGCTCTTATATTTCTTCTCGGCCTTTTTCAAATATTTGTGATATTTCTCTTCGCCCGTACCGAGCACTATCATCTGGACATCCTCTTTCATCAGCTGGGGCATTATCTTTTCAATCAGATCAAATCCTTTTTGATCTACAAGACGGCTTATTACGCCTATCAATGGCGTATCTTCATTAAATTCGATCTTATATTTTTCCAGCAGCTCTCTTTTATTTTCATACTTAAGAGGAATCTCCTGATGCGTGTATCTGTATGGAATTAACTTATCCACCACCGGATTCCATATTGAATAATCAATTCCGTTTAATATTCCCACCATATCCTTTTTTCTCGACTTCAGTACATCTTCCAGTCCGTATCCGTATTCCTTGTTTGTCCTTATTTCTTCTGCATACTTTTCGCTGACAGTAGAGATCTTATCAGCATAGTTAAGAGCTGTTTTTAAATAACTGAACTGGCCGTAATGCAATCCGCCTTTTTCAGTCAAGACCGAATCGGGCAAACCCGTTTTTGCAAATGTGGATTTAGGGAAATTTCCCTGATAAGCAAGATTATGGATAGTGAAAACTGTCTTAATGTCTTTAAGATAATCATTATTCTTATAGACAGTTTTTATGAAAGCAGGGATCAAACCTGTCTGCCAGTCATTGCAATGAATTACGTCCGGCTTCCATTGGAGTATCTCGAGTATTTCTATGACTGCTTTGCAAAAAAATAAGTATCGCTCGTCATTGTTCGGAAAGTCTTTTTTGGTCTTGGAGTTCTGATAAATTCCTTTATTCTTGAAATAATCCAGACTCTCCATAAGATACATCTGGGCTTTTGTATTTCTTCCGTGAATGAAAGAAGACTTTATGCTGAACTTAGTGTCCTTACCGTTAACGTTAAGCTTAAGCTCTTTAAGACGTTTTATCTCATGAATCTGCAATCGCCTTTCGTCAAGCTGTCCGTACTTAGGTGAAATAATTCTTACGTCATTGCCTAATGAATTAAGTGCCTGAGGGAGGGAATTGGAAACATCTGCTAAGCCGCCGGTTTTAGAATATGGATAAACTTCACTTGTTACAAACAGAACATTAAAACCTTTTGCCATTAAGGATTTGTTTTATGCAAAAATAAAAATTACGCGTGTGATTAGCAATGAAATTAAAACTCTGAAGGCATTTAAAAAACGTCAGCTGTGTAAGTGTGGCGTTTCCTGAATAAGGTAATACAGCTTTCTTAAAAGTAATATTGCCCATAAAGTTTTTAATAAAATTCCCGGAACAAATTATGATTGTTTGCGTTTTAATGCCCATGTCCGTGTATAAAATCTTTTCCGGACTGCAATCAACAGATTCTTAAACCTCAAAGAACAAAACAAAATGAACCGGGAGCAAACGAACATTTTCAATATGTTCATAGCAATGAAGAACTTCCTTGATAATACCGATAATATCTGGAATCAGGCAATTTCTTTTGTAGGTAATAAAAATGCTTTTGATGATTTGATCAATTCGATTTACCCGCTTGTAATGTTAAGAGAGAGCGATATTACGGGAATGAGCAACAACAATGGTTTTACCGCAATAAATGATCTCGAGGAAAAAATGTCCATGACCGGATATGTTCTTGAAAAACTGGATTCGCTTGCAGAAATGTTTTATCAGGAGAATCCTGAATTTGTAAATCAATATCATAAAGCAAGGATGATTGCAGATTATGAACGAATCGGCACTTCCGTAAAAACTGAATCCATTCCTTCCAAAGTAGCATAAGCATTAGAACCTGCAACTCTAACATTATGAAAAAAGGGTTTGATCTCTCAAACCCTTTTGTTTGAAAATGTCTTGAATATTATCTTAACCACCTAAGAGATCAAAACGAATATCCTACACTCAAAAAATATCTGTAATCATTATCCGTCTGATCACCGATGAAATTCTGAACCATCGGGAGCTGATAATCAAAATCCATTGACAGCACATCATAAAAAAGATCCAGTCCCATTGTAGCCATCAAGACCGTACCCCCCGATCCGGGAGCAGCGGATCCCTGGTACTCATCGGCATTTGCTGTTTCAAGATATATACCGGTATGAGGAAGAATATTTATTGATTCGGTAATTATGTCATATGAAAATGTAGAAGCAAGATTAAATCTGTTGGCAAACTTGTAATCATTTTTGTTAGTCGTATTTAACGTATAGACAATATCATTCCTCCATCCAAGCCCAAGTTTCTCAAGCTTGGCAATGTAAAGCCCGGTAAAGATAAAATCAAAGCTTCCCGTGCCCGGCTGGAAATGCGGCTCTACAATTCCGAATGTCAGCTGCTTGTTGTAAACTCCTGTCGGCAGCTTGAGTCCGCCGCCTAGGAAGATCCTCTGCCAGAAATTTGTCCTGCCGGTTATGTCTGTATTGTAAACGTTGTACTGGGCAAGTACTCTCATATCACCCATCCCGTTTAGCCTTTTGCTGTCGATATCATTAAAGGAAAAGGGGATGCCGAAAAGAATCCTGGTTTTAGCATTCAGGTAAATCCTTCCGTACAATTCCACATTATCGTAAATTTCAGTAGATGATGTTCCGGCTTGCACTTCATGATCGACCTGAGACGGAATTCCGGCATTGTCCGTTTGAGTCGCTTCTGATTCGGGATGCGCTTCCTCAAAGAACTTAAAAGTATAATATCTTAAACCGATCTGATTTTTTTCAAAATTAGGTTCAAGTCCCATATAACATCCGCAAAGGTCGCATTCGGTTGAAGATTTATCCTGAATGTCAGCAAGCTTCAACGGCTTTTCGGGCAGCTTGAATTTCGGATGTCCGTTTGCAATAGCTGAGATCATTAAACATGTTAATGATAAAATTAAAATGTGCTTTTTCATAACTGTTAAAATTATTTTTTTTAATAATTTATGTCAAAATAAGTATCGTAGTGCATTGTGCCTTTCATGACCCTGAGATTGAGCCGCCATGCACCGCTTTGGTCAAGATTTATTCTTCCGTTATAGTGACCATTCGAACTCCCTGTCGGGTTCACATTGCCGGAAGTATTATGCCCGTCCGCGAGATATTCAGGAGTCACCTCAACATTAAATGAGCCGTCGGGAGCGTATCCAATTTCGTTTCTGTTTATTATGAACTCGAAATCGTTCATTCCATTGACGGGAGTCCCCGGACTAATGTATGATAGGTAAAGCCTTGTGCTGTCAGGCATTGTAATTTCCCTGAAGCCGTCCGGATTTTCCTTAACCCTGAAACCGCCAAATAATGCCGATCCCTCAAGGTCAGGGGGATGATTGTGTATGAATATTGAATCCTTCCAGTGAAGCGGATTGTCAGCGTCCTGAGATTCATTTAATATCCATGCACCCTTGAATTTCCCGTCAACAGCTGTCTCGTCGGGATCTTCAACGGGAGTTCCGACACCGTGATCTGATAGTTTGAACATTACATGCGCGTCCTCAATTGTTGCCCGCGTCAGCGAATCTGTTAATACAATATAAACATTGTTGTATCCCACTTTCAGTGTATCTTCAACATATATCGATACAAGAGCTCTCGCTCCGATTGCATATTGCGAATCCAATAATATCAGATCGTTAACCACTGCAGCTGGCGGTGGATTTGTAACCGAATCATCACTGCAGGAATTTATGACGATCGCTGAACTGAGAATTAGTAATAGTAGAATATGTTTTATAACTCTTCTGTTTATCATTTTTGTCTATAAATTTTTTTTAAATTAAAGTTTTTTTAAATAACCGAAAGTCAGCGAAATTCCCGCTGACAAAATTAATTGAAATAATGCTTTTTAATGATTTTGAAGAGTTAAGACTGAGGAGGATGATCTATTTCTGAGAGGTAGCCTTTTATTTTAATAAATCTGTCATTTGAATAGTACGAGAACGTTTCATCAGAATTCAAAACCGGAATATAATCTTCAACAATGTATTCAGTTATTTTAAGTTTCATTTCTGACGAGGCGCTCCTCTTGTCGTTATTGTTCTCCTCATTCATTTTTTTATCGAGGTAACAATGGGCATTACAGTTCTCGACTTTCTTTTCACAGCAGCTTGCAGTAAGGCCTGCGGTATTTACTTTGTATAATGAATAGTATACAGCCAGATAATTTGTATGAAGGAAAAGCATTAAGATCAGTGACAAGGATAATATTTTTTTTGCAGCCTTCAAAGCCCGGATGAAAGATTTTGCTTAAGCATCATAATTTTGTATACCATAATATAATAAATTGCATTAAAAGTTTCATTAAAAAAATATCTCTGACACTAAATTTTATTTTTCATAACAAAAATATTAAGATCCGATCTTATTTCAAAATTAAAAATAGTTTATTCGTAGTATCTTAAAAAGGAATTATGTTTGATTTAAGCTTTGCAATGCTTACAATTGTTTTATTCAAATTCATTAACTAATTTTACCTTATTTCAAGACCTCCAAAATCCTAAAAAATAATTTACTCTCATGAAAAAAATTATTATTCCTTTAATTTTTATCTTAATTTCAGTAATGAATCTTCAATCACAAACATTTTATTCCGACCTGTTTGCTCATACATTCTCGATCGTTGCAAGAGATCCCGTTACCGGTGAGATGGGAGTTGCAGTTCAGTCACACTGGTTTTCCGTCGGCTCGATCGTAGGATGGGGAGAAGCAGGAGTTGGCGTCGTTGCTACGCAGTCATTTGTAAATCCGGCTTTCGGTCCCGGCGGTCTCGAGCTTCTTAAAACAGGAAAGACGCCACAGGAGGCAGTTGATGAACTCATTGCAGCCGACGAAGGCAGAGATGTGCGGCAGCTTGCAATTCTTGACTCGAAAGGGAGAACTGCATCTTACACGGGAAAAAATTGTATTCAGGATGCAGGCAATATTGCCAAAGAAAATTTTTCCGTGCAGGCTAACATGATGCTTAACGATAAAGTCTGGCCTGCAATGTCGAAAGCCTTCGAAGAATCAAGCGGTCCTCTTGCCGAAAGAATGATAGCTGTACTGGAGGCGGCACAAAACGCCGGCGGCGACATCAGAGGGAAACAATCAGCCTCGATCCTTATTGTAAAAGGAGAATCCACAGGAAAAGTCTGGGAAGACAGAATGATTGACCTTCGTGTCGAGGACAGTTCCGAACCAATTCAGGAGCTGAAGCGTCTTCTTAAAGTTTACAGGGCATACGAGCATATGAATAACGGCGATCTTGCCGTTGAGAAAAATGACATGCAGCTTGCAATGAAAGAATATTCTGCCGCTGAAGAAATGTTTCCTGAAAATCTTGAGATGAAATTCTGGCATGCCGTTACATTGATCAACAATAATAAATTTGATGAATCATTGCCTATGTTTCAGGAAGTATTCTCAATGGACAAAAACTGGAAAACTCTCTTTTCCCGGCTTCCAAAATCAGGATTGGTTCAGATAAGCGATGCGGATTTTGAGAAAGTGATGAGCTTATAATTGATCCTAAAAATAATTGAACACCCAGTTAAGAAACTGATCACCCTGATATCTCTGTGAAAAGAAGACCTGCAGCCCGTTTCTCATTAGTAAACGGTATATGTCTGAAGTAGATTTACTAACGATCTTATTATAATCAGTATCGGGGAACATTGCAATTATGGTCCCGAGATTATAATTCGTAACCAGTGTATCTTTATTTTTTTTGATTATACTTTTGCTGACCGTTTTGATGGAATCAGCAAAAGCAGGTTTTATCTTTGACGTGTCGGCATCGTCTGCTGCCACTTTAAAAAGGCTATCGCCTTTAAAGACCAGCATGTCATCATTCATTTTTTTATCCTGCAGCCGGACATCAATTTTGTAAACCCCGCCTTCAAAGGGAGAGAATTTATATTTCCTTGAATAATTCAGCATGGCAAACGGCTTCAGGACTATGATGTTTCTTATTCCGTTATTTTCTATCAGGTCTTCGATATTTCTGTCGGAAAATATTTTTGAATATGTAGTGTAAACAATCGAGTCTGTCTCAGCCGATCTCAAATCAATTGCAACGTAATATCTGTCATATTCAAAATCCTCATAATCGATGCTGTCTAAAATAAACGGATCGATAGCACCCCAGTCAAGGCTGACAGTCTGCGGATTAAGCCCGAAGTTTGTATTATCAATGGAATAATTCCTTAGAGCAAGTAGCTTGTTAAAATTTATCAGGTCGGGATTTTCATCGAGCTTGATAATATTTTTAGTAAAAAGAGAAATTGATGAATCGCTAACATTGGATTCGATATCTTCGAGATAAAATAATTTATAATCGCCGATCTCCTCGTTCTTATAACTGAGTTTTTTAAGCTTATCGGTATAACCGTCGCTCTTTACAACGGCTAACTTGACATTATTTTTTTCAAGATAATTTTTTAACTCAAGTATGTTAAGTTCTTCTTCAGTGGGCTGTTTTTTTCCTTTCTTATTTTTCTTTTCATTTGATTTTATTGTCGGAAAATCACCCAGCACAAACTTTGCTGGGATTATTAGACAGCGCCTGAATTGCAAAAACGTCATAGTATCCCTGAACTTCCTCAAAATATATTTTTCCGTTTTCCTTAATGTAATTCTTTTTCTCCAGGTCATTTAAAAGGTTACCAACTTCAAACGTGTCCTCTCTGAACGGCTGCGGATAGTAAAAGCTCCAGATGATATTGATTATTATAATGACAGCTATAAAGCTTATGGCAATAAATTTTCTGAATTCAAATGCCTGTTCGACGGCAAAGGGAATGAACAGCAGTGCATTGATCACAATGTATCTTGAGATCATATTGGTCCCGCCCGTTCCCAGAATTCCATGAAGAACCAATAAAGATAATTCGAGAATATTGAACAGCAGAAATATTTTTACCGGGGTAATGCCTTCGCTTTTAAGAGTATCAAAACAGGTTTTGACTGCAAAGAAGGTTGTAAGAGGAGCAATGAAAAAAATAAAAGTCGGGTATTGAACAAGCCTCTGCATAAACCCCGCCGTGTTGAATTCCTTGAAGATCTTTGTAGTTTCCTGCGCAAAGAAAAATATATTCTGATGGTCAATATAATTCTGTATAAGCCACCAAAAAATAGTTGTGAAGGAAATCAGGGAAATGAGAAAATTAATCAAAATTCTTTTCGTCACTTTTCTTTCAATAAGAATATCAAGAAGGACAAGCAGCACAAGAACTCCGCTGAAGAGCCAGCCTTCATAGCGGAACCCGTTTGACATTGCAAATGCACAAGAGCTCAGTATCAGATTAAGATTTCTGGTATCAAAGAATTTCCACTTGATGAAGTAATAAATTCCGGCAATTATAAAGAAGAAGAAAATTGATTCCGGAAGTCCTGAAATACTGAGCCACACCTGGAAAGGAAACAGACAAAATATCAGTGTTGAAAAGAACGCGGTCTTTTGATCGAAGCAAAGACGGATTATTTTGTAAAAATAAAAGACAGTGAATGAGGAAAAAATAAAATTAACGAGAGCTGCGGCAGCAAATAAATTTTTTATGAAGATCATTGCAAATCCCGTAATCCAGAAGTGAGGAGTAAGCCAGACACCCGAATCTATAACAGGTTTCTGGAGCCACTCAAATGACTTAACCGTCCGGCAATAATCATCAGCGGAAAGCCATCTGTATCCGGAATTAAGAATGATGATCTGAAACAGAATTTTTATTCCCAGTAAAAAAATCAGCTGGAAAGCCGTGCTCGCTAAAAAGTTACGGGCTAACTTTTGTAAATGGCGGTATATATTCTGTGAAATGTTATTTTGAGTAATATCCAATTAATTGCGTAAAAAAATATTCTGTGTATTAATTTTTATTAAGCTTGATCCTGAATGTTGTGCCCTTTCCGATGTTTGATTCCAGCAGCATCAATTTTCCTTTGTGATAATCCTCTATTATTCTTTTTGATAAGCTGAGTCCGAGTCCCCACCCTCTTGTCTTTGTTGAATATCCCGGTCTGAACACATCTTTTTTATACTTTGTATCAATGCCTTTGCCGTCGTCCGATACATCGATCAAAACCTCTCCGTTGGAATTGGAGATATTGAAAATAATTTTTCCGGTTGTTTTTTCCATTGCATCAAGAGCGTTCTTCAAAAGATTTTCAATTACCCATTCAAAAAGATCTTTGTTTATATCTGCATCTATCTCTCCTTTGCTTTTTATATCAACAACAACTTTCTTGGTGATCTTCCCGTCTTTGCTTACGAGCGTCGGAATTCTCTTTTCGAAGTAGTCCGATACTTTCTTAATGACATTCGGAATATTTTCTTTTCCGAGCTTCGGCTGAGAGCCGATCTTTGAAAATCTCCCGGCTATTTTCTTGAGCTTGTCAAGATCATTTCCGATTTCCTTCGTGATTTCCTTCAGGTCTTCCGTCTGCGGCTCAATACTTTTCAGCATCTCTGCCCAGCCAAGCAGTGAGGATAACGGCGTCCCGAGCTGATGCGCGGTCTCACGCGAGAGCCCAACCCAAATATTGCTTTGTTCGTTCTTTTTTATATAAGAGAAACCTATGTACCCAAGAAAAACAAATATGCCTGCAACCAAAAATTCAAATACAGGAAGCCACCTTAATTCGGTCACAAGACTCGACTGTCCGTAATGAACGTAATTCAGCACAACAGAATCTCTGTAAGAGATTACAATCGGCGGATTAATCTCGTCCATGTCATCTGCTTTCTTAAATAATATTTCTTTTTTTCTTTGATCAGACAGGGTAGTATCATAATCAACATTCTTCGTTAGAGTTATTTCTTTTTGATCGCGGTCGGTTGCTATGATCGGAAAATCTATCTGGGGTATAATCTGATCAAAAATAAAACCGTATTCTCCGGACGAGTTTTCATCATTGGCAAGATACTCCATTGATTTGGCGTAAAGACCGGCTATGTCCCTTTCGCGTTTCTGAATTTTCTGAGCGAGTATCTGTGTATATATCAAAACCGCAAGCGCAATTACTACGCCGATTGCGATCAAAGCAATTTTAATATTTAATGAGCCAAATTTATTCATTAAGCTATGAATTATGTTTTAATATATTGTATATAAATACTTATTTAAATTAATTAATTATTGTCCAAAAAAGTTTTTATACTCTCGGGGTTATTGGTCTTGCTCATAATTTCGTTTTTTATTGCATTGTCATTAGGCAGTGTTTCAATTTCCATTGGCGAAATATTCAATTTGTTTTCCTCTGATAAAGGGATCGATAAGAAAATATTGCTCGATATCCGATTACCGAGAATTTTAAATGCAATGTTAGTGGGTGCAGCTCTCTCATGTTCGGGCATAGTTTTACAGTCAATACTCAGAAATAATCTTGCCGAGCCGGGACTGCTCGGCATCTCAGCAGGTGCAGGACTCGGAGCAATCCTGGTTTTTATTTTACCGGTAAGTCTTCCCTTTTTTTTAATTACACCTGTTTCGTTTTTATTTGCATTGGCTACTACGATTATTATTTTTTATTTTGCCAAAGGATTCGGTAACAGGTATTCCAATTTGATTTCTACCAATAAAATAATTCTTGCAGGGATCGCAATCAGCGCACTTATCTCATCTGTAAACGGGTTTTTGCTTCTGATATCCGGAAGCTCAATTACCCAGATTTTATACTGGCTTAACGGCGGATTATCGGGAAGAGGATGGAATGAATTTTCCATGGGAATAATTTTTATCGTTGCCGGAATAGCAGGCTCGGTATTCATTTCAAAAGACCTTAACATTCTAAACGCCGGTGAAGAGCTTGCCGTATCACTCGGTTTAAACATCAGGAGAGTTCAGACTTCTTCCATCATTATAGCTTCACTGCTTGCTGCAAGCGCAGTATCTATTGCGGGAATAATCAGTTTTGTCGGACTGATAATTCCGAATCTTTCAAAACTACTGATTGGTAATGACAACAGGTTTGCAATTCCCTGTACGATAATTGCCGGCGCCGCATTTTTATTAATATCCGATACTATTGCAAGAATGGTTATAGCTCCGGCTGAGATACCGGTTGGGATTGTAACTTCATTTATCGGAGCACCGGTTTTTGTTTGGCTTATTCTGAGGAAGAGAGGGTGAGTAGGTTGAGTTGGGTAAGTAGGTAAGTAAGGTAAGTGAGCTAGGTGAGGTTAGTAAATATATTGAGTTAGTTGAGCTGGTTTATTAAGTTAGTATTGGTTTATTGAGTTTAACAGTTGGTAATTTTAATATTTTGGATACGATGGAAAACGATTACAATGTGACTAAATCTACTTTCGAAAGTCTGGAGGTTTGGAAGAAAGCCAGAGAATTAAGGATCGAACTAAATGAAGTATTAAATTCATTTCCCAGGACCGAAAAATACAGGCTGACCGATCAAATTATCAGGGCTTCGAGATCAGTCACAAATAATATTGCTGAAGGATACGGACGATTTCATTATCAGGAAAATATACAATACTGTCGACATGCAAGAGGTTCATTGTATGAATTAATAGATCATCTGATAATTTGTTATGACGAAAATTATGTTTTAAATGAAAGATATATAGCACTCAAAAGAAAGATTTACAATATTATTAAAATATTGAATGGATACATTCTGTTTCTAAAAAACAAAAAGCAATTACCCGACTAATGTTTGAATTAACGCTCACAAGCCTCACTCACCTCACTAATCCTACTTTACCTAACTCACCTTACTCACTTAACCAGCCCAAACAATGACTGACACAATATCCGCCATATCAACTCCAATCGGCGAAGGAGGAGTCTCTGTTATCCGGCTCTCCGGTGATGATGCATTTAAAATTACTGAAAGGATCTTTTTCAAAGATAAAGAAAAGAAAAAAAAACTGAACATCGCGGAGGAGGATTCACACACTATACACTTCGGTTACATTATTGATAATGATGAGATAATAGATGAAGTATTGATATCCATATTTAAAAGACCTAATTCATATACAGGCGAAGATGTTATAGAAATTTCCTGTCACGGCGGATCATACATATCGCAGAAAATTTTAGATTTGCTTTTAAGCAAAGGCATACGTCATGCCGGACCGGGTGAATTTACGAAACGGGCATTTCTTAACGGGAGAATTGATCTGTCACAAGCTGAGGCAGTTGCCGACCTCATAAAATCAAAAACAGATTCAGCACACTCTTCATCCATAAAACAACTCGAAGGTTCTCTGTCCGAATTTGTAACAAAGACAAGACAGGATATAATTAACATTACTTCGCTTGTTGAACTCGAACTGGACTTTGCTGAGGAAGGTCTGGAGTTTGTAAAGAAAGATGAAGTGAAGTCAATGATTGAAAATTTAAATTTGAAGCTGGGAGATATCATATCTACATATATAACCGGGAAGGTAATTCGCGAAGGAGTAAATCTTGTAATCGCAGGGAGACCAAACAGCGGAAAGTCTTCCTTGTTCAATTATCTTTTAAAAACAAACCGCGCCATAGTCAGCAGCGTGGCGGGAACGACACGGGATTACATAGAAGAAAGTATCGTTATCAGCGGAATTCTTTTTAATATGATAGACACAGCAGGTCTCAGGCATTCGACAGATGAAATTGAAAGTGAGGGAATCAGAAGGAGCCATAAAAAAATCTCAGATGCAGATATCATTATTTACCTTGTTGATTCTTCGGAAAATCCGGATGACATTAAAAAGGATATCAGAAATTTTCATGAAGAATTCGATAAGAAAAAATCAATACTTGTCTATTCAAAATCAGACCTTGCTAAGCATGTTTTTGGAAAAGAAGAATTAATGATTTCATTGCTGAATGATGAATTGATTGAGAAACTGAAAAAGGAATTGGTGCATAAAATTTCCGGTGACCGTATTAAAATCTCTTCCGGTGATATAATCCTGACCAACCTCCGTCACAGACACTGCCTAGAAGATGTGGTGAGCTCTCTAAATAATGCAGTCAAGACAATTGATGAAGGAATGAGCGGTGAATTCATCTCTCTCGACTTAAGGAATGCTTTGAAATATCTCGGCGAGATTACAGGCGAAGTTACAAATGAAGAAATTTTAAATAACATCTTCAGAAATTTCTGTATCGGAAAGTGAAGTGTGAAACTCGCAAACCTTTCCTCACACACCGCTCACCCAGAAAATAATCAGACCCAGGCTTTCCTTCAGGCAGAAGGAAATTGTTCCTTCAGCTGAAAGCTCCTTGTCAGAAGATAAGCAGTCTGCATCGATGTCATTGAATTTGCAGATCTCAAGCGCGCGGTAGAGATGAAAGTTATCCGAGATCAGAATTATTTTGTTCCAGTTCCTCAGGTTGTATAAGCTGTCTCTGACGAATTGTATCTGCTCGACTGTTGAGCTGGACGAATTTTCCAGTATGAGATCTTCTGGAGTTATGCCGTATTTTATCAGTACGTTTTTAGAGACTTCACCTTCAGTCAGTTCATTCGGAGATCCTCCTCCTGTAATGACAAGCTTCGGAACTATGCTCTGATGATACATGTCATAACCCTTATTTATTCTTTCCTTCAAAACTGGCGAAGGCCTGTTACCGCCCCAGACAGCTGCGCCGAGAATGACACCGGCATCTGCTTTCATTTTACCCCCGAAATATTTTTCATAATCATCTGTAAAATTATAGACTAATAAAAATACTGTAAGTATAACAGAGAATAAAATAACAATGAATATCAGACTGCTTTTTAAAAGTCCGAAAGTTTTTGACTCAGAAAAAATGATTCCCGTGAATGAAGCAAACAAAAAAATATTAAACACCAAAAAAATGCCTACTAAGATCATTTTTGTTTCTTTTGCCGGAACAATATCAGAAGCAGCAAGCGAAACAATCCCTGAAATTGATATAATCAAAAGAAAGAAGGATGAAGCTGTAGTAAAATTATCAGAAATGAAAAAAGATATCAGTATTAATATTAAGAGTGCGGAAAAAAAAATTATGGAAATAATATTACCTGTTTTGTTTTCGAATCCGCTTAGTTCAAGATTTTGATTTTTATACCGGAGAAAATAAAGATAAATAAAAGACAAAACCTCGAGGGCAAGAATAAGCAATAAATGATTTGCTTTTTCTAATGAGAAGGATATTTTAGTTTTAGATACCAAACAAACTTAACGGAAATATTATTTGCATAAAAGTAAAATCCCTGTCTGAGATGATCAAGCCTGTGTCTTTTCATTCAATAACACCGGACTATTGATGCTATTGATGCAACTTCAACTATTATACTTGAAACAATTCCATAATTAAATTAACTTAATACACAAAATTCAGGAGTCAATTAATGTCAAAACTATTAGAAGTAAAAAACCTTAAGACGTATTTTTATACTGATGACGGTGTTGCAAAAGCCGTAGACGATGTGAGCTTTACTCTGGATAAAGGTGAGACTCTTGGTCTTGTCGGTGAATCCGGATGCGGAAAAAGCGTATCGGCGCTTTCAATAATGCGTTTAATCGCGGAACCGCCCGGAAAGATTGTCGGCGGAGAAATATTATTCAAAGGTAAAAATATTCTGAAGATGAATGAAAAAGAAATGCAGGACATCAGAGGAAATGATATCGGGATGATCTTTCAGGAGCCAATGACTTCATTGAACCCGGTATTTACATGCGGCGATCAGATTGAAGAAGCGGTTATACTTCACCAGAAACTGTCCAAAGAGGAAGCCAAAGCAAAGGCAATTGAAATGCTGAATCTTGTCGGCATTCCGGCGCCGGAGCAAAGATATAATGAATATCCTCACCAGCTCTCCGGAGGAATGAGACAGAGAATTATGATTGCAATGGCTTTGTCATGCAATCCTGAAATTCTTATTGCCGATGAACCGACAACAGCTCTTGACGTTACTGTTCAGGCACAAATACTTAGAGCTCATAAATAAATTACAAAGTGAATTGGGAATGGGCGTGATAATGATTACTCATGATCTCGGAGTAATTGCGGAGGTTTCAACGAGAGTAGCAGTAATGTATGCTTCAAAAATAGCAGAGTATGGAAATGGTTGACCAGATATTTTACAATCCGAAACATCCTTATACAATCGGGTTATTGAATTCAATTCCGAAACTAAGCAAGAGTAAACACAGATTAGCTACAATAGAAGGGAATGTACCGGCTGCCGACAAATTATCCGAAGGGATGTCACTTCTGCACGAGATGTACATTTGCAATTGAAAAATGCTGGACTGAAGAGCCGCCTGTAGTTCAGATCGAAACCGGACATACTGCAGCATGCTGGAGAGTCGGTGAAATAGATAAATTCAAAGAAACAGTTGTTGGCTATCTGGCGATTTAATTTTTTATCATTCAAATGAAATATTTTTTATCCCTGAATTTCTTTACAAGGAATTTAGGGTTTGTTTTTTAAACTTATAAATATTATGGACTCTATTAATTAAAGATATAAAGCAACTTGTGACATGCAGCAAACAAGTCCCAATTCCCAAAGACAGGGAAAAAGCAATCAGAAATAGGATTAATTGAAAAAGGAAATATTTTTATGGAGAAGGAAAAGATTTCCTTTGCCGGCAATAATTCCGGATTGAAAAAATTTCTTTCGACAAATAAATCAGCAAGATATGAAATCATTGATGCAGGCGGTAAGGTTATAATGCCCGGATTTGTGGATTCACATACACATTTTGTTTTTGCAGGTTCACGGGAAAATGAATATGAAATGCGGCTTGCCGGAAAATCTTATCAGGATATTGCAAAAGCCGGCGGAGGAATTTTGTCAACGGTCAAAGCAGTGAGAGATACTCCGAAAGAAAAATCTGAAAGAGATTGCAGAATACGAGATTAGAAAAAATTTGTCGGCATACGGAACCACAACAATAGAAGGCAAATCAGGATACGGACTTGAACCGGGAATGAAATCAAAATACTTGAAATAATGAACGAACTTAACTTGAAAATAATCCTTACCATCTTGATATTGTGCCGACATTTCTCGGTGCACATTCCATTCCTCCGGGAAAAAATAAGAAAGATTATGTCACTGAAATCTGCATTAATATGATTCCGATCATTTGCAAAAGAAAAGCTTGCAGAATTTATGACATATTTATTGAAGAAAATTATTTCGATACAAAGGATGCAGAAAAAATATTTACAATGGGAGGAAAATTCGGAATGATTCCAAAGATTCATACCGACCAGTTCAATTCCATAGGAGGAATTGATACTGCCATAAAATTCAAAGCAGCTTCGGTTGATCATCTTGAAGTCCTGAATTCAAAAGACATACAAAAATTAGTTAGCATAATAAAAATAAGAGCAACAGGAAAATCATTGCAACCATTCTTCCCGGGGTATCTTATTTCCTTAATATTCCATATGCACCTGCGCGGGAACTAATAAAAAACAGTGTACCTGTTGCATTGGCCACGGATTTTAATCCGGGGAGCTGTATGACGGAGAATTTACAGATGGTCATGTCACTTGCATCCCTGAATCTCAAAATGAGCGCTGAAGAAATTCTCAATGCTGTTACAATCAACGCTGCATTTGCTATCAACATGGAGGAGAAGGTCGGAAGCATTGAAGCCGGAAAGCAGGCAGATCTTCTGATGTTTGATATGCCTTCATATAAATATCTGATTTATAATTTCGGAGTCAACAACCTTAAGACTGTTTTCAAGAAAGGCAGAATCGTTTACAAAACAAATTAAAGAATGAGCATCATTTAAAATATTATGGAAAATTAATAATAAGCTTTATTATAATTACGAATTTTGGTTTCATTTCCTGTAAGCCCTCTTCAACAAGAGACGAATATCTGAAACAGGAAGAGCAGCCTCATCCGGATCATCTGTGAAGGAAAGCACGTCAAAGAAAATGGATGACACTTATGAAATACAATTGGTTGCCCGTGGACATGTATGTGCCGTGGAGCATTGTATTTACTGATGAAAACAGAATGCTTGTCACTGAAAGGAACGGTAAGTTCAGAGTCATTGAAAACGGAAAATTACAGGAAAAGCCGCTGAAGAACTTTGAGGAGGTTTCTGAAAAAGGAGAGGAAGGATTGATGGGGCTCGCTCTGGATCCGGATTATCGAAACAATAAATTCATATATTTAAGCTATGCTTATGACGACGGAGACAGGCTGAATGTCAGAGTTGTGAGATTCAAGGACGAAGGAGAAAGCTTATCCGGAGAAAAGACTATTATCGATAATCTTCCTGCAGAGAGATATCACGCGGGCTGCAGGCTCAGATTCGGACCTGACGGCAAACTCTATATCACTACCGGAGACGCAGGTGAAAGAGCCCTTGCTCAGGATATAAACACTCTCTACGGAAAAATACTCAGGATAAATTCAGACGGGACTATTCCTGATGATAATCCATTTGCAGGCAATCCTGTATGGAGTTACGGTCATAGAAATTCTCAGGGGATTGACTGGTTTCCTGAGACGGATATTTTATATTCCACTGAACACGGTCCGTCCGGCTTTGATGGTCCGGGAGGCGGCGACGAAGTAAATATTATTGTCAAAGGGGGAAATTACGGATGGCCGGTAGTTTCCCATAGGGAAAGCAAGGAAGGAATGATATCACCCGTATTGGAATTTACTCCGGCCCTGGCACCTGCATCGGGAATGTTTTACAGATCCGGTGTAATCCCGCAGTTTAAAAACAATTTTTTCTTTGGATGTCTGAGAGGAAGCGGAATAATGAGAGTTGTTGTAGACGTCGATAATCCGGAAAAAATTTTTTCTTATGAAATGTTAACGGATGTTGATTACGGGAGAATAAGGGAAATTACTGAAGGCCCGGACGGAGCAATTTATTTTTCAACAAGCAATCAGGACGGACGCGGAAGAGTCAGGGAAGGTGATGATAAGATCTATAAAATTGTTAAAGTGAATTGATCAATTGAACTCATTGAATAAAGCGATCCCCTGAAGTGAAGATGTAAATTGTAATTTAAGGATTAATAAATTATTTTTAACAGAAGAAGATGATAATAAGAGATTTTATTTATGAAGTTTAGTTGTTTTGAAAAGCAAATGGAAAAATGATTCCACCGGTATTCCGATATCTGCTTCTTTACAAAAGGAATGTCTGAAAGATTGATTTTGAAACTGAACCAAATTTGGATAGCTCCAAAATCAAAAATTAAACCAATAGTTAAATAGATATACACCAGCAAAATAACAAATCAAGTACAAAATATATTGCGTTGCTTTCCCTGGCTGCTTTGGGAATTGTTTACGGTGATATCGGTACAAGTCCGCTGTATGCACTGAGGGAATGTTTTCACGGTCATAATGCAGTCTCGACTACAGATGAAAATGTACTGGGCGTCCTGTCTCTGATATTCTGGTCTTTGATAACTATCATCACTCTTAAGTATATTTTTCTTGTTATGCGGGCGGATAATGACGGTGAAGGAGGCATTCTTGCGTTGATGGCACTGGTAAAGCCGGAAAAGCAAAGCGGAATGAATTATTTTATAATTCTGACACTGGGGCTTTTTGGTGCGGCGCTGCTTTACGGAGACGGGATTATTACTCCGGCAATTTCCGTTCTTAGTGCGGTTGAAGGATTAAACGTTGCGACACCTTTATTTAAATCCTATATCATTCCTCTGACCGTTTTGATATTGACTGCCTTGTTTGCTGTACAGCATAAAGGATCATCGGGAGTCGGAAAAATATTCGGACCAATTACATTCATATGGTTTATAGTGATTGCCCTGCTTGGAATTGTTTCCGTCATGGCAACTCCTGAAGTTTTAAAATCCATTAACCCGTATTATGCGGTTTCCTTCTTTATAGAAAATGGTTTTCACGGTTTTGTAATATTAAGCTCGGTATTTCTTGTGGTGACCGGAGGTGAAGCATTATATGCTGATATGGGTCATTTCGGTCCTAAGCCGATCAGAATTGCATGGTTCAGTTTAGTGCTTCCGAGCCTGTTATTAAATTATTTCGGTCAGGGAGCACTGCTTCTGAGGGATCATTCTGCTGTCGCTAACCCCTTTTATCATCTGGCTCCCGGGTGGGCTTTGTATCCAATGGTTGTGCTGGCAACACTTGCAACAGTGATCGCGTCCCAGGCAGTTATTTCCGGAGCTTTTTCACTTACATTTCAGGCGCTTCAGCTTGGATACTTGCCCCGCATGAGAATACTTCATACTTCTGAGCATGAAAGCGGGCAGATATATATACCGCAGCTTAACTGGGTACTTTTTATTGCAACCATAGCTTTGGTCCTGACTTTCAAATCTTCGAGCAATCTTGCCGGTGCATATGGAATTGCAGTCACTACTACCATGGTAATAACAACTCTGCTATTGTATGTTGCGATGCGCAAGCTCTGGAAATGGAACCTGTTATTGTCAATTTTAATAACTTTGTTCTTCCTGATAATAACACTTTCTTTTTGGGGAGCGAACCTGCTTAAGGTATCGCAGGGCGGCTGGGTTCCGCTTGCCATTGGCGCAATGATATACATTCTTATGACAACATGGAATAACGGAAGGAAAAATCTTCTCGAAAAAATCCGGCAGCAGACAATGTCCCTGGAAAATTTTATTACTGAAATACTTAGCATCAGGATGATTGCAATTCCGGGAACTGCTGTTTATATGTCCAGTAATTCAAAGGGAACACCGCCTCCGTTGATACTCAACATAAAACACAACAGACTTCTTCATAAGCAAATAGTAATTCTTACCATCAAATTTCATAAAATACCCCACATAAAACCTGAGGACCGGATCCAGGTTGAAGAGCCTACAGAAGGCTTTTACAGGGTTATCGCAAATTACGGGTTTATGGATGTAACAAATATACAACAAATTATCGAGCTTCTTATAAAAAAGGGTATAAAGCTGAAAATGGAAAATACCACATTCTTTCTTGGAAGAGAAACACTAATTCCGGACAGAAAGCGCGGACTAGGTATGCTTGTTGACAGGCTGTTCATTCTTATGTCAAACAATGCACAGCGAGCAACTGAATTCTTTAATATCCCTCCGAACAGGGTATTCGAAGTTGGGACTCAGGTTGAACTTTGAATATTCATAAAGATAACAATCACTTTCTGAATGATTATAACTCTCACTAAATCCCAAATCGGAATTAATAGTATTTTGTAATTTATGTAATATTAATTTATTTTTATTGCGAATGGAATCCAGAAAATTACTAAGCACAACAGTGTTCGCATTACTTAGAGCAATCCAGGCAGGAAAGGCTTGAATAAGGAAGATATTCAGGACGCAAATTCCGCAGCTGAAAATCCCAATAATGATACCGAAGAAGGACCTGAGCCCGGCTTTCCGGATGAAGAAGGCATTTCTAACAGACCTGATGCATCATACCGTGAAAACCCATTGACAAAAAAAAGACTGCTTCTGCTTTCACTCGGTGCCCTGGGAATTGTATACGGTGATATTGGTACCAGTCCTCTGTATGCTCTCAGAGAATGCTTTCACGGAAATAACGCAGTTTATCCTTCGGATAATAATGTTCTGGGTGTATTGTCACTGATATTCTGGTCATTGATACTTATAATTTCCATAAAATATCTTTTGCTTGTAATGCGTGCTGATAATGACGGAGAAGGCGGAATACTTGCCCTGATGGCTCTTCAGTAAGATCCGATAAATCAACCGGGATGAAATATATGACTGATTCTTACTTTAGGACTCTTCGGAGCAGCACTGCTTTATGGGGACGGAATAATTACACCTGCCATTTCGGTGCTAAGTGCTGTTGAAGGATTGAATGTTGCAACTCCTTTTTTTGAACCGTATATAATTCCTATTACCGTGTTAATTCTTACGATTCTGTTTGCAGTGCAATACCACGGAACTTCCGGAGTTGGAAAAATTTTTGGTCCGGTTACATTGGTATGGTTTTTAAGTATTGCTCTGCTTGGAATTATCTCCATAATTGAAACTCCGGAGGTTCTGTCGGCAGTAAATCCATACTATGCATTTAATTTTTTTTCTGAAAACGGATTCAAAGGTTTTGTAATTCTCGGCTCGGTATTTCTTGTTGTAACAGGAGGCGAAGCTCTGTATGCAGACATGGGACATTTCGGAAGAATGCCAATAAAGATTGCATGGTTCAGTATAGTTCTTCCCTGCCTGTTGCTTAATTATTTCGGACAGGGAGCATTGCTCTTGAAAATGAGACAGCAATATCAAATCCGTTTTATTATCTTGCGCCGGAATGGGCTTTATACCCGATGGTAATCTTAGCAACTTTTGCAACTGTAATTGCTTCACAGGCGGTGATATCCGGAGCATTTTCTCTTACATTCCAGGCAATGCAGCTTGGTTATTCTGCCGCGGATGAGAATACTTCATACTTCTGAACAGGAAAGAGGACAGATATATATACCTCAGCTTAACTGGATCTTATTCATTGCAACAATAGCATTGGTGATCGGGTTTAGATCGTCGAGTAATCTTGCTGCAGCTTATGGATTGCCGTTACAACCACGATGGTAATTACAACCATATTTTTATTTGTTGCAATGAGAAAACTCTGGAAATGGAGCTTAACATTATCAGTGCATTGTAACTGTCATTCTTTTCTGATAATTGATCTTTCTTTCTGGGGAGCAAATATTATTGAAAATATTTCAGGGCGGATGGGTTCCTCTTGCAATCGGAGCGATTATTTATATTCTTATGACAACATGGAACAACGGAAGGAAAAATCTTCTTGAGAAAATTCATGAGCAGACAATGTCTCTTGAAAATTTTATAACAGAAATATTAAGCATCAGAATGATCGCCATTCCGGGAACAGCAATATATATGTCAAGCAATGCAAAAGGAGCTCCGCCTCCTTTGATATTAAATATAAAACATAACCGGCTGCTTCATAAGCAGATTATAATTCTTACAATAAAATTTCATAAGGTACCTCATATAAAACCTGAAGACAGAATTCAGATTGAAGAGCCGACAGATGGTTTTTACAGAGTGATTGCAAACTACGGATTTATGGATGTGACCAACATACAGCAGATCATTGAACTGCTTAGAAAGAAGGGAATAAAAGTAAAAATGGAAAGTACTACTTTCTTTCTCGGAAGGGAGACATTGATTCCCGACAAAAAAAAAGGCTTGGAATATTGAGAGATAAGATATTCATTCTGATGACTAATAATGCTCAACGAGCAACTGAATTTTTTAATATTCCTCCGAACAGGGTTTTTGAGGTAGGTACTCAGGTGGAACTTTAAATTTATTTTATTCAAATAAAAATTATTAATGTCTCTCGACATCTGAATTTAAACAATCACTAAAGACTGTTGACTCTGAAGAAATACTTGATCTGATAATATTCAGACCGATTTCTTTTATACTGGTAAAGCTTATTTACAATACCAACATTACTCCGAACCAGATCTCGATAGTTGCATTGATGTTTGGAATACTGTCGGGGTATCTTTACGGATTCGGAACACATGAATTTTTCATACTTGCTTCAGCAAGCTTTTTTATCTGCAACACACTTGATTGCATGGACGGTCAGCTTGCGAGATTGAAAAAGAACGGAACAAAGATAGGAAGGGTCATAGACGGATTCATAGATTATATTACTTCAATTTCAGTGTTCATCGGAATCGGAATTGCGCTGACATCGATCACCGGAAACGCACTCTACAGCTGGCTCCTGACTATTGCTGCCGGATTATCAAAGGCACTTCAGAATATGTTCTTCGACCATTACAGAAATATGTATCTGGAAAATGTTTATCACAAAGCTTCGAGCCTTGATGAAGAGATCGAAGAATATTCCGAAGAAAAGGAAAGACTGAAAAATATAAAAGGAAAGCATATTGAAAAATTATTGATCTCGGTTTATCTGGCATATTCAAATTTTCAGAAAAACTCAACAAAACATGTTGAACTTAATGTAACCCCGGAAGAATATAAATCAAAGAACAAATTACTTTTGAGATGATGGAGCTGGATTGGCTCAACAACACATATGATTGTGCTGATAATATTTTCGTTAATGAACAGAATAGATCTGTATCTGATTGTAACTGTCACACTTGGAAATTTTATTTTCATAATATTGATGATATGGCAAAAGTCGGTGTTGAAACAGGAGGCGCTAGACGGGAGACGCTAGAGGTCAGATGTCAAACGCTCAGATGTCAAACGTTCAGACTTTCAGACGTCAGATGTCAGACGGGAGACGTGAAATTACAAACTCAACTAACTTTACAAATTTACAAACTAACAATGCAGGCAATTATTTTCGCAGCGGGTGCTTCAAAACGGTTAAGACCTCTTACTGACACAACTCCCAAATGTTTACTTAAATTGGAAATAAAAATCTTCTTGAGAGAACAATTGAGAATGTTATAAGCAACGGAATCAATGAATTTATTTTGTCACCGGCTACAGAGAAAATATGATCAAAGATTTTGTTAATGAAACATTCCCGGGTATTAATAAGACATTTATTACAAATCCGGATTATGAAACCAACAATAATTCTTATTCCTTATGGATGACAAAAGATTTTGTAAAAGAGGAAATCCTGTTACTTGACAGCGACATACTCTTTGATGAAAAGATCATTGCAAAATTATTAAATCCGGATATGAAAATTGTCTGGCGGTAAATTTTACGATAAGCTTGATGAAGAGCAGATAAAAGTAATATTAGATGAAAAAAATAAATTGTTAGAGATAGGCAAGGAAATTTCAATCAAAATTCTGCGGGAGAATCAATAGGCATTGAGAAGTTTTCATCATATTTTATGAAAGAGCTATTTATTATATTAGACAGAAAAATTATTGAAGAGAATACCGTTAACGAATTTTACGAAGCATCTTTTCAGGAAGTAATTGATAAAGATGATTCACGGAACAGTATATATGCAGTTGATGTTTCAGAATTCACTTGTATGGAAATTGATACAGTTCAGGATTACGAAAATGCACAAAAAATTTTAACTCTAAATTAATTATTAATGTTAAATGAACGCTACAGAAGACCGGGAATGTTCGGAGGGTTTACTTTATTTCCTCCTGTGAATAAAGTTACTGCTTATTTCAAATATAGCAATATTATGTAATTTTCAATTTATTGCTTTCGGGATATTCGGTCGGCGATACTTCTTTCGATCATCATAATAACAAAATATTTTGCACTCAATCCACTGAAGCCCGTCCTTTTTAAAGATCAGATGGGTGATATGATAAAGTTGAGCTTTTATCCATGGCAGCTTGTCACTTACATGTTTCTTACACGGCGGATTCTTCCATCTTGCTTTTGAATATGTTTGCTCTGTGGATGTTCGGAATCGAGCTTGAAAATACCTGGGGTCAAAAAAGATTTTTAACATACTATATGATCTGCGGAGTCGGAGCCGGACTTTGTAATCTGCTGATTGCTCCGTTATTCACATCAGTCGGACCAACGGTCGGTGCATCAGGCGCAATTTACGGGATACTTGTTGCATTCGGTTATTTATTTCCAAACAGGAATATTTATATTTACGTTCTTAATTCCGATCAAAGCAAAATATCTCGTAATAATTTATATGCTATTGGAATTATTTTCAGCCAGCGGAGCGGCAGTCGAATGACGGGAATTGCGCATATTGCGCATCTCGGCGGCGGCGTGATTGGATTGATCTATCTTTTAATTGTTTACAGAGGTTCACCAATGAAATTTTTCAGCAATTCAGAATCTCAAAAATAAATTCTCTTCATATACTATCATCAAGTAAAAGAACTCATTCGCCTCCCGTTTACAGCAACGGAACAAATACAAAGAAAGAAGATGTAGCCGATGCAAAGTATCAGGATTTAGCTTCAACCGATTATAAAAAAGAAATTGAAACTCAGGAAAAACTTGCTCAGGAAAAGATGGATGCAATACTTGATAAGCTCAGTGAAGGCGGATATCAAAGCTTGACCGAAGAAGAAAAAAGATCTTATTCCAGGAAAGCAAAAAACTGAGATAGAATTATCATGCAGACAGAAACACTTTCAAAAAAATATTGTAACAATCTTACTTCCTATTCAAGATACGTTACACGTGAAGTTAATATCGGAAATGTCCCTCTGGGAGGCAGATAATCCGATCCGGATACAGTCAATGACGACAACCGATACGATGGATACAATTGCAACTGTAGAGCAGTCCATCAGGATAATCGAAGCCGGAGGTGAATATGTCCGCATCACTGCACCCAGCATTAAATGAAGCAAAGAATCTGCAGAACATAAAAAATGAATTAAGAAAAAGAGGATATGATACTCCGCTTATTGCAGACATTCATTTCACACCTAATGCTGCTGAAGTTGCCGCAAGGATAGTTGAGAAGGTCAGAGTCAATCCGGGAAATTATGCAGATAAAAAAAAGTTTAATGTTATAGAATATTCCGATGATGCATATGAATCCGAACTCGAAAGAATCCGGCAGAAATTTTCTCCGCTGGTAAAGATCTGCAAAGAATACGGAACAGCAATGCGAATCGGAACAAATCACGGCTCTCTGTCAGACAGGATCATGAGCCGGTTTCGGGGATACTCCGCTGGGAATGGTCGAGTCTGCACTTGAGTTTGTAAGGATTTGCGAAGATCTAGACTATCACGAAATAGTTTTATCGATGAAAGCAAGCAATCCGAAAGTAATGGTCGAAGCTTACAGCCTGCTGATAAATAAAATGGAAGACGAAGGAATGAATTATCCTCTCCATCTCGGTGTGACAGAAGCCGGGGACGGTGAAGACGGAAGAATTAAATCTGCAATCGGGATCGGAACTTTGCTTGAAGACGGGATCGGGGATACAGTCAGAGTCTCGTTGACTGAGGAGCCGGAATTTGAAATTCCGGTGGCGATCAAATTTGGTGAACCGTTACTCCAAGAGACACAAATCATAAAGAAATTCCCGCCGATCATTGATAATCCCCTGGATCCGTTTGATTTCAAAAGAAGAGAAACAGCAGAAGTTGATAAGATCGGAGGGCACAATGTTCCCGTAGTTGTAATCACATGCAGATGAAAAAATGACGGATGATCCTTCCGCTTTAATGGACCTGGGTTATAATTACAGCGAATCGCTTGATAAATGGAATATAGGTGACACGGCATTTGATTTTATTTATCTGAAAAATAGGGATATCGGATACAAGCTCCCCGGCACACTGAAAAAAATTTTTGACTTCGATTATTGGTCGATTGAATTCGGAAAATAAAGATGACTCATTTCCTTTATTCACCCCGGAGCAGTATTTAGCAAATAAAATACGGTCTGAGAGGATAAATTTTTTATTAGTTTCTATTGATGATTTATCCGGAGAATTATTGAACAAAATATCAGATGATGATAAATGCTGTTTTAATTTTGAGCTGTGATAATGAGCATGCTATGGCAGAGCTTAGAAGAGCTTTCATAGAATTGATCAATAAAGAAATAAAAACTCCTGTCATAATTAAAAGAAAATATGAAAATATAGATGATGAAAATTTAATGCTTTACAGCGCAACTGATTCGGAGGATTGTTGCTTGACGGACTCGGAGACGGGATTTGGATCGAATCGGCTATTGCAAAACCGAAAACTTTGAACAGCATAAGCTTCGGAATACTTCAGGCAACACGAACAAGAATATCAAAGACGGAATATATTTCATGTCCTTCCTGCGGAAGGACATTGTTTGATTTACAAATCACTACCTCAATGATCCGAAACAGAACTGACCATCTTAAAGGGTGTTAAGATCGCAATTATGGGATGCATCGTAAACGGACCCGGTGAAATGGCAGATGCTGACTACGGCTATGTCGGAAGCGGTCCGGGAAAGATCACACTGTATAAAGGCAGGGAAATCGTCAAACGAAGTATTGATGCCGGAATTGCGGTTGATGAACTTATCAATCTCATAAAAGAAAACGGAGACTGGGTAGAGCCGTCATAAACTTCTAATTTCTACAAAAACAATTAATTCATTAAACAAATACTTCAAGGGTAAAATAAATTAATGAAAACATTTTTATAAAAGGTTTACTAATGCCTTCTTAAATTTTTTCCAATCGTTGTAATGATCTCTAAACTGTAACCGAGCCATATTCCATCGAGGTGGAAAGAGTTAATATGCCCGGGACTCCTTCGATACATTCGTTTGCATTTGCGCAGTCAAACGGCAAATGGCTTTTCATCGGAGGAAGGACAAACGGTCTTCACGGATTTGACGCGGTCTACTGCTTTTCCAAAACAATATGCAAACAAAAATATATTTGTAGTTGACCCCTCATACTGCCGAAACCTGGTCAAAAAATATTTTTGCAGATTTTCCTCTTTCTATAGCTGATCCTCTGCGCTCTACCAACATGCAGTATTTTCAGGACGGAAATAAACTCTATATCATCGGCGGATACGGATATGACAGCTCATCCGACGGCTTTGTTACCTTTTCCGTTATGACAGTAATTGATGTTGCTGAAATGATTCAGGCGGTAATCACAGGCACAAATATTTTGAATCATATCAGACAATTGACTGACGCAGTCGTGCAGGTTTGCGGAGGAGAGATGCGAAAGCTCGATGATTATTTTTATCTTGTTGGGGGTCATAAATTTACGGGTTACTACAATCAATTTTCAAATGATCAGGTTTATACTGATCAGATCAGAAAGTTTAAGATTTCAGATAACGGAGTTGATGTGAGCATTGCAAACTACAGCGCGTTCACCGACACATCGGAATATCACAGAAGGGATTTGAATTTAGTTCCTGCGATGAAGCCCGACGGAATTACTCCCTACATGATTCTTTACGGCGGGGTATTCAGGCACGGAGCGGATCTCCCGTTTTTGAATCCGGTTTATATAAACAATAATGGTATTTCAGTTGATATAAGTTTTGCACAGAAAATGAGCCAGTATACCTGCTCTCATCTGAGTGCATTTAATGAAAACACAGGAAACATGCATACGACATTTTTCGGGGGCATGAGCGTTTATTATTATAATGAAATTACTCACATGCAGGAATACGATTCGCTTGTTCCTTTTATTGATGATATTACAACTCTGACAAGACATTCTGACGGTACTTCCGAAGAAGTCATTTCTGCGGTAACATTACCTGCTCTTCTTGGGACAAATGCAAAATTTATTCCCGAGCCAAATGTCCCGCATTATGACAACAGCGTAATAAAGCTCAGTGAGTTATCCGGCAGAACTTTTGCAGGATACATATACGGAGGAATCCGGGCACTATTTCCGAACAATACTCCGAGCTATCCGAGTGATTATATTTTGAAAGTTTATATAAATCCCAACCAGATTAATATTAAATCCATTGGCAATACTGTTCCGTCTCAATTCACGTTAAGCCAGAATTATCCGAATCCGTTTAATCCGGTAACTAAAATAAAATTTAATGTACCTGTTAATTCGGATGTAAAACTTACTGTGTATGATGCTATGGGAAGAGAAGTAACAACTTTGGTTGACCAGAAGCTTAATTCGGGAGTGTATGAAGCAAGCTGGGACGGTAGTAATTTCAGCAGCGGCATTTATTTTTATAAGCTTACTTCAGGATATTCGACTTCCGGCAACGGGAATAATTTTGCCGAAACAAAAAAAATGATATTGCTGAAATAGACCAGCTACTGGTTTGAATAAAAGAGCTGTAATATGTAAATTGCATTTCTCGGAGCGTAGCGTAGCCCGGTATCGCGCCAGTTTTGGGAACTGGAGGTCGCTGGTTCGAATCCAGCCGTTCCGACTCACAAGTTTAAAAGTTAATAACGGTAAAAGTTAATAAAGGTAAAGTAATAAGGGTTTCTAAGTCCTTGAATAAAAAATTCAGGGACTTTTTTTTTAAAATAACGTTTCACAAAATCATAATTAATCATTGTATCATTAAATCATAGTTTAAAAATAGTTTGTATAAATTTTTCATAAGACCGGTATTGTTTCTCTTTGACGCCGAAGCTGTTCACAATTTTATTTTGAGCCTGGTTTCAAGATTAACTTTCCTTTACCCGGTCCTGAAAAAAATCTATTCACCAAAAAACAATACTGGCACAGATATTAAGGAATTGAGATTTAAAAACCAGCTGGGACTCGCAGCCGGATTTGACAAGAACGGTATTGCAATAAGATTTTGGGAAGCAATAGGTTTCTCACATATTGAAGTTGGAACTGTGACTCCCCTTCCCCAGTCGGGTAATGACAAGCCGAGAATTTTCCGTTTAAAAAAAGACGGAGCTCTGATCAACCGGCTCGGCTTTAATAATAAAGGTATAGATGAAGTGCGAAAAAATATCACTGAAGCTAAGAAACATACCGGTAAGGATTTTATTATTGGTGTTAATATAGGAAAGAATAAAAACACACCGATAAAAGACGCTTTCATTGATTACAGGATCTGTTTTGAAAAGCTGTATCATGAGGCAGATTATTTTACACTAAATATTTCTTCGCCTAATACGGAAGGTCTCCGCATGCTGCACGAAGAACAGTATCTTGACAATCTTCTCTTTGAAATTCAAAAGCTGAATAACGAAATGTCCGCTGCTAATAATATAAATCCAAAATGTATATTTCTGAAGATCTCTCCTGACCTGAATTATGAAATGATCGAATCCATTTATAAATTATGTCTTAAAAATAATTTAACAGGTATTATCGCAACCAATACAACAGTAGAGAGAAAAAAAATTAAAACTCAGATCGATGAACAAGGCGGACTAAGCGGAAAGCCTCTTGAAATCACTTTCTGACAAAGTTTTAAATAGACTCAATGATTTAAACAAAAAAAATAATTCCGGAAACCTGATTCTTATTGGAGTGGGCGGAGTATTTCACAAACAGGATTTTGAGGATAAGATAAACAAAGGTGCATCACTGGTCCAGCTATACACAGGATTTATTTATGAAGGACCGGCAATAATAAAAAAGCTTCTTTGAAATATAGTGCTTTTCGATTTTCTATGTTGTTATTTTTTTTCAATTACGATTGCTGTTCCGTAAGCGAGAACTTCAGTTACACCCGAACTTATTTCATTTGCGTCATATCTCATGCCAATAATTGCATTGGCTCCCATATCTTCGGCATGCTTTACCATTAAGTCAAATGCATCCTGTCTTGTTTTTTCACAAAGCTCTGTGTAAAGCGTAATGTCTCCTCCGACCAGTGTCTGAAAGCCTGCGCCAATGTTCGCAAAGATGTTTCTTGAACGTACAATTATTCCTCTTACAACTCCGAGATTTTTAATGATTCTGCATCCTTCGAAATCAAATGCAGTTGTAATAAAACTTTTGTCCATATGAATTTTTTAATAAATATATTAAAATTCATTCCGAGAATCTATTTCATTAATTTCATTATTTTCAAATACATTATTTCTAAGTTTAATAAAACCTTTGAAAAGAGTAATTTTGAATCAAACTTTGTAATGAAAGAAAAAAAACACATCATAATAGTTGGGGCGGGCTTTGGAGGTCTTCAGGCCGTTAAAAAATTATCAAAAGACAAGAATCTCCGGATCACTTTAATTGATAAAACAAATCATCATTTATTCCAGCCACTGCTATATCAGATCGCAACAGCTGTACTAAGCCCTGCCGACATTGCTATCCCCGCACGCTCACTCACAGAAAACATGAAGAATGTTACGGTTATGATGGATGAAGTGACACATATTGACAAAGAAAATAATACGGTTTATCTCGGTGATAAAAAATTAAATTATGATTATCTGATTCTGGCAATGGGTGCAAGGACGGGTTACTTCGGCCATACCGAATGGAAAAAATATACATCGGGATTAAAAAATCTGGGTGATGCATTGCAAATAAGGAAGCGCCTGCTGTATTCATTTGAAGAGGCGGAGAATCATCCGGAAGAAGCCTCTAAACTTTTGCGGTATATAATTATCGGTGGAGGTCCGACGGGAGTCGAGCTCGCAGGTTCGATTGCCGAGCTTTCTCATAATATCGTTAGAAAGGATTTCAGAAATATTGATACCGCAAAAGCCGAAATAATCTTAATTGAAGGTGGCGCAGATCTTGTTCCGTCATTTGACAGAAAACTTTCGGTTTATACGAAAAGACAGCTTGAAAAAAGAGGAGTAAGAGTCATGCTGAATACAAGAGTTGAGAATATTGAAGAAAAGAAAGTCTTTGTTAAGACAATGGAAGGCCAAAAAATAATCGAGGGAAACATTATTATTTGGGCTGCAGGAGTCGAGCCTGTTCCGATAACAAGCGAGCTCGGATTCGAAATGGACAGAAGCAAAAGGATCATCGTAAATAAATATTGCTCACTCGATGCTTACCCCAATGTGTTTGTTATCGGTGATATGTCTGATTTTAAAACGGAGAGCGGAAAACCACTTCCGGGAGTCAGTCCGGTGGCGATGCAGCAGGGACGGTATGTTGCGAAATATATTTTAGATGAATTGAAAGGAAAAAAAGATCATAAGCCCTTCCATTATATTGACAAAGGCAACATGGCGACAATCGGCAGGAAGAATGCAATTGCAGAATACAAATCATTTAAGATGACAGGTTTTATCGGATGGCTTGCATGGCTGTTCGTTCATTTGTATTATCAGGTAGGATTTAAAAATAAAGAATCCATCTTGCTGACATGGATGTGGAGCTATCTTACATTCGGAGCCGGGGCAAGAATTATTACGGACCCTATTTATCCTTCAAAGGAATAATTTAAAACTTGCCACTAATTTCACTAATTAGCACGAATTAACAAAAATTGGTTTGTATATTTTGTGCAGATTTTGATAGATCATTACAGAAAATTAATTTCAAAATTAATACAGCCAAATGAGATAATTATGAAAAATACAAAACAAAGAAAGATTATTTCTGATAAACTTGTAACTGAGAAAACCGGAAAGACAATGGAAGAATGGTTTAAGCTTCTCGATAAAAAAGGTGCGAAGAAAATGAAGCACGCTGATATTTTCGATCTTGTTTCCCGAATGGAAGGGCTTAAACCCATGGGCAGGTGGAATCAAAATCTGCTGACGACAACTTATGAATGGGACCGCAGCTTAAAAGAGAGAGGACAGAAGGAAGAGGGTTTTGAGGTAAGCATAAGTAAAACAATATCAGTTCATGTTAATGTGTTATACAGTGCATGGATCGATGATAAAGTCAGAACCAAATGGCTTTCCGAAAAGAGAATGTCAATCCGAAAGTCAACCGAAAATAAATCCTTAGTGATCAAATGGTTTGATGAGACAACAGTCAGGGTCGAACTTTATAAGAAAGGAAGTGATAAAACACAGGCAGTAGTTCAGCAAATGAAAATTCAAGATTCGAAAACTGCAGTCAAGATGAAAGACTTTTGGAGTAAATCTTTAGAGAAACTGAAGAGTATTTTGGAAAAGGAAAAATCACTTTAATAAAATCATCTTCCTCACCTCACTGAAATCACCGGAAACCAGTTTATAGTAATATATTCCGCTCGGATAATTTGCGCCGTTGAATTCCACAGAGTAGCTTCCTGCATTTTGCTGTTTGTTTACCAATGTAGCGATTTCTTTCCCCCCAATATCATAAATTATTATTTTGACATTTGACGTTTGACGTTTGACATCATAAGGAATATCAAATTTTATCTTAGTTACGGGATTAAAAGGATTAGGAAAATTCTGATACAGCTTAAACTCATCCGGCACCAATGTTCCGTTTGAAGTAATACCGGTCAGCGTATCTGAATAATCCACTACTCTGAAATTATCAAAATAAAATCCATCTCCGGGAATTCCGGCGTCAGTAACAAGATTAAATCTGATCTTAATTTTTTGACCAATATATTGATTAAGATTGATCTGTTCATTCACCCAGTGTCTGATGTCCGCAAAAGACGGCTGACCTGAGATAGTCCGTGTATATCTTCCTGTCTGGCTGGTCCATGTTGTTCCGAAGTTAGTGCTGACCTGAATTCTTGTATAATCAAAGTTCTCTTCATTTGCCCATTTTGCCGCAAATTCTATGCGGGGATTTAAAGCACCCGTCAGATCGAGAGTATCATTCAAAGTGAAAGAATTATTCGTATTATCTTTTGCATTACCGTATCTGGAATCGGCAAAGTTTTTGTTTCCGTCATAAGGATCAATGAAGGTTGTATCCCATTGAATGCCGTTTCCTGCCTGTGTCCAGTGTGAGATCCCGTTCTCTGCATTATCAAAGAACATTATGTTCGGTTTTCCAACGTTTATTTTTATTGTATCCGAAGAAGTCAAAACTCCATGCTGGCTGACATATATTCCAAATTTCATTTCATCCATATAGCTTGCCTGTGAAGTAAGAATGAATTTAAGAGCCGAAGATGTATTGGAAGATTCTCTGGGTTGTATTGGCGCTGAACTGAATGAGTATGAAAGAGAATTAGGAGCTATATTCTGATAAAGCGGAATAACTGTAACAGATGCATCCGAGACCTCCTGTGACAGTCCACGGTTCTTAACTGTTATCTGTAATTGCAGCGTATCATTTCTATTGACATATCCTTTACCTAAAATTTTATAATTCATGAAATCCACATAACCTCCGCCAACCCATGATAAATATTTCATTCCGTAGAGATTCTCGCTTGCAACGGGAATGATCTCCGACTGCGAAGGCCAGAAGTCGCTTCCGCCAACCTCCGGAGTCCAGCAATATGTTCCGGTAGAGTGTAAATAATCTCTGGTCGTTCCGCTTGAATAATATGCGAGCATCTCTATTACTGTCCCGTATGTATATTCATTCACTGATGCAAAGTCAGAAGCAAACTCCGAATAGATTTCATAGCTGATTGCCGTATCATTATATCCATAAGGATTCAGATATCTTCCTGCAACCGAATGAGTGGAGAAAGCAATTTTAGGATGAATCATCTGCGTGAAGTTTTTAATTGCCTGAGTTTCCAGCTCAGAGCCGGCTGAAAGTCCTCTGTAAGTATCCGAACAGGGACTGTTGCTCGAGCCGCTGTTTAAGCCCCAGCCGTAATCATAGTTTCTGTTCAGGTCCACTCCGAAACATGCCCCGTTCGGTTTCCTGTTCTTTCTCCAGAATCCGCCTCCGTTTGGGTTTGTTGTCTGGTTGTAAACATATCCGTCCGGATTTGCAATCGGCACAAAAAATATTTCACGGTTATTCATAAGATATGCTGCTTCATTATTGGTCTGATAATTTTCCAGAAGCCAGTACATATAATACATCAGGCAGGCCATAGCTTCCGGCTCTCTTGCGTGATGAAGCGCATCGAAATAAATTGCCGGCTCTGTTCCTGATTCATTTATGTCAGGATTATCGGACAGCTTTACAGCCCAAATTGTTCTTCCTTCGACAGTCGTTCCGATGTCCTGCTTTACTGAAATAAGATTTGGATATTGCAGCCTCATCGAATCAAGCTTCTGAACGACTTCATCATAGGTATAAAAACCACCCATGCTCCCGAATGAAAATCCGTCTATGTTATCCTTTGCAAGTGTTTCCATGCCGGGCAGCATTTCATCAGCAGTCGGTTGTTTTCTGTTCAAATAATAAGAGTCGAGGTCTTGTATTTCGATTTCATAATTCAGTCCCGTATTCTTTATGCGGGAAATTTCTTCCTGGTTAATTGTTAATTCAATTCCTTCAGAGATATTTCCTTTATAATGCTCGACAGTAATGTCATTTGACTGCAGCTTGACAAGATCATTTGAATTTGATGTATAAATCTTTACACGGCTGTATGTTTCAAGAGGACTTTTATCGCTGTGATTGACTTTGAAATCGTTCGCCGATATTGCAAGTGAGAGTACCAATAATACTGATAAGAACAGGGAAGTATTGATTTTCATTTTTGAGCTGGCTAAATTTAAATTAGGATATAACTTTCTAACAAAACTTATATTTTTTAATTTCCATAAAAAAGGAAAAAGTATTAATTCAATCTGACATGGAAGAAAAATTCAAACACAATTCGGTTGGCAGATTTTCCAGCAGGGTTGAGAACTATATTAAGTACCGTCCGCATTATCCCAAAGAAATAACCCGGTTCCTCCATAATGAATGCGGTCTGAATACCAAATCTGTTATTGCAGATGTCGGCTCCGGTCCGGGAATATCAAGTGAAAATTTTATTGCTGCCGGAAACATTGTCTATGCGGTAGAGCCTAATGATGATATGCGTAAAGCAGCCGAAGAGATATTCGCGGATTCGGATAACTTCATAAGTATTAACGGGACCGCTGAGGCAACGACACTTGAAAACAGCAGCGTTGATTTTGTAATATCCGGACAGGCATTTCACTGGTTCGATAAAGTGAAATGTAAAACAGAGTTCAGGAGAATATTGAAAAAGGACGGATATGCAGTTCTTATGTGGAATGAAAAAACCGAATCCAATGAATTTATGAGATCTTATTATGATCTGATCAGAAAATTCGGTACCGACTACGAAAAGATTAATCACGGTAATGTAGATGATATCATTATCGGAAAATTTTTTTCTCCATTAAGTTTTAAGACAAAGATATTCTCTCATAAGCATCCACTGGATTATGACGGATTAGAAGGCCGGTTGCTTTCGTCGTCATATATTCCGCTTGAAGGAAAGGGATTCGATATTATGATTAAAGAGCTGAAGGATATTTTTGCCGCCAATAATAATAACGGGATAGTGGATATGGATTATGAGACGATCTTATATTACGGAAAATTAAGATAAATCACGAACGTCCGGTGTACTTCAGAAGTTTATAAAGACCTTCCTGTCTCTGACCGAAATCCCGTATCAGCTCACTCTGTCTCCGCGAGCCGTTCAGCTCTGTCAGCGGTTTTCAGCTTGTCAATAATTTCGTCAAGGTCACCCTCCATCACATCGGAAAGATTGTATAGCGTTAGTCCTATCCTGTGATCAGTCAGTCTGTTCTGAGGAAAGTTATAGGTGCGTATCTTATCGCTTCTGTCACCGGATTTTACCATTTGCTTTCTTTGTGAAGTTAATTCTTTATCGCGTTTCGCAAGCTCAAATTCATAAAGTCGCGAACGGAGCACTTTCATTGCTTTCATTTTATTTTTTATCTGCGAACGTTCATCCTGACACTGGACAACAGTATTTGTCGGAAGATGGGTTATGCGGATTGCAGTCTCAACTTTATTCACATTCTGTCCTCCGGCACCTCCTGAACGAAACACATCTATCTTTAGTTCTTTTTCATCTATTTCAATATCAAAATCTTCAGCTTCGGGAAATACGGCTACAGATGCAGCGGATGTATGAACCCTTCCGTTGGCTTCAGTCTTAGGAACTCTCTGCACACGGTGAACCCCGCTCTCATATTTCAAATCACCATAAATACTTTTCCCGCTGACATTTATGACTACTTCTTTCACGCCGCCCGGTGTTGATGACTCATTAAAATCTATCAGCTCAACTTTCCATTTCTTTGTTTCAAAATATCTTGTATACATTCTGTACAGATCCGCAGCAAACAAAGCTGCCTCCTCACCACCTGTTCCAGACCGGATTTCCAGAATTGCATTCTTATCATCCACGGGATCTTTTGGAATCAAGAGCTCTTTAATTTCCTTTTCAATCTGTTCGAGCCGGCTTTCAAGAATCTCCTGCTCAGTTTTTGCAAGCTCTTTCATTTCAGTGTCATTCGTTTCAAACAAAAGATGTTTATTTTCTTCAACCTGCTTTTTTGTTGTAAGATAATTGTCATATGCATTTACAATATCTTCAAGGCCGGAATATTCTTTTGATAGTTTTTTAAATTCGTTCTGATTGTTAGTAATTCCGGGAGCTGCGAGCAATTCCGAAATTTCATTATACCGTGATTTTACTTTTTCTAATTTTTCAAACAAAACTTTATGAGTTATGAGTTATGAGCTATGAGCTTTTTTTTGTTTTAATGTTAGAATTGTGCTTTTAATCATTTTAAGTATTTGATTTGCTTCATCGGTCACGGTAAGAAAAATATTGTTTTCCAGAAATCCTGTTACAAAAAGCAATTCAAGCCAATACAAAGTTTCATCGCATTCCTTTTGAGCAATAGCAAGTTTATGAATGAAGTCATTTGTGCTCTCAGCATTCTTTGCTTCTCTTATATTCGCTCCTACAGAAGTTCCTGAACGAAGTAATTGTTTACTAATTACAAATTCTCTTTTTTCTGTTGAAAGAATTTATATACGTTTACAATCTTAATTGCTAAATCAAATGATTTGTCTTTCAAAATTGACTTACTCATACGTTATCTCCTCAATTAGATAAATTATTTAACTTTCAATATTTCGTAACTACATCTCATACTCATATCTAATATCTAATATCTCATATCTAATATCTAATATCTAATATCTAATATCTAATATCTCATATCTCATATCTAATAAATTCCCTTCTCCTTTAAAAAAGCTCTTACGTGTTCTTTTTCCATATTATTTAAATTAATTATACCAAAGATAAAACTGACAACATTTCCGGTCAGTATTGTTATTACCTGAAATATCGCGGCAGTATGAATTGTGCTGAAAGTCCCGGTTCGATTTAAAGAGTTAAGCTTGTTGTATGCGATAAAATCCATAATACAGCTGACAACATTTAGTACAGGTAAAACCCCGATCAGACATCCGGCTCCACAGGTTGTAATTCCTCCGATTATCGTAGTTCCTCCCCAGCCGAGAAATCCAAGAATATTCAGGATCCCAGATACAAGAAAGAAAGTTTTTGCAGTTTGTAATTCAGACGGCATAATTTTTTTGTTTAAGTTTAATTTTGTTTTCGGTAAATACGGCAGTGATATTAATTAGTTAACTTAAACAAAAAATAAAAAAGCAATCATCCTGACTATCTTAACATAAGATGATTGCCTCTGATATTTATTTTGATGTATCTACTTTACAAGATTGAACTTCTCTCCCCACTGGCCAATTACCGGAAGCGGCTTTACTTCTCCGTTTGCTGCATTCATAATACCCATTATCAATAGTATTAACCACGGAATGTAAAGAACCAATCCAATCCCGCAGGTAATTGAACCGACAATTCCCGCAGCAATATTTAAGATCAATAATACAATTGACTGTTCGGTGTGAAACATTACAAATTTATTTTTTCTCATGTCCTCCATCAGAAGCGGAATAAAAAAAATCAGGTATGCAATGATCGCCATTGTCTTGCCCTGTTGAATTTCTTCGGGTGTAATATCCAAATTCCTGGTAGATTCTGCCATTAAAATTCTCCTTTCTAAAATAATTTATTGAAATGTGAGAGATTGTTTTGATTATACTATCTGAAGATTGCCTTAATACTTCCCCATGTGCTCCGGATTCCGGAAACAGTATGCGAAACAGTAATGTGATTTGTATAGGTATAGTTTCCGTTTCCTTCGATACATTTTAATCTGTAATAGTAGATTGCAGATGTTCTTCCGTTTCCGAAGTCAACCGAGTTATCCTGATATGAGTAATAAGAATTGTTTCCTGTTGCGTTGATGAAATCAATGTAAATAAAGTTGTCCGGTCTGTCGGCGCTTCGCTCTATTTCAAACTTGGCAGTTCCGGCCTCGTCATTTGTCTTCCATTCAACCAGGACTCCGCTGGCATTGTCTCTTGCTACAAAATACTGAAGTGTAACGGAAGCATATAAAAACCCCGTACTGAATAATATTAGCAATAAAACTTTAATATGTTTTTTTAGATTTGCCATTTGCTATTCCAAATATAAACCCATTAAAAAATAATATCAAGTATTTAAATGATATATCAAAAAATAATTTAAGACGTGCCTTATCCTCAATTTTTTTCAACATCCGGTCCCAGTGAATTTACTGTCAAAGCAATTTTTTTAAAAAACCAAATTAAGATATTTTTTTAATAATATGAACCGGATGTCAACTTCTTACGTAACTTATTTTTGAATAAATAAAAACACTAATAATGAAAACAAGCATAATTATGACAACACTACTTCTAATAGCCCTGGCGTTATTTTCCTGTACAAAACAAAATGCAATGTATTCTACAGTTAACATTACCGACTCTCTTAAAACCGGAAGCCATACAAAATCAAAACAATATGAAGTCGTAAAGTCTGACGAGGAGTGGAAAAGTCAGCTCACCGATATACAATTTGAAGTAACACGCAGAAAGGGAACCGAGCCCCCCTTCAACAATGAATATTTTGACAATCATAAAGAAGGTGTATATTACTGCATTTGCTGCGGTCAGGAATTATTTACATCCGGTACTAAATTTGAATCTGGCACCGGATGGCCGAGCTTTTATGCACCTTACAGCGAAAAAAACATATCTGTAGGAACCGATAACAGCCACGGAATGTCAAGGGACGAAGTAATATGCAGCAGGTGCGGGGCGCATCTCGGTCATGTGTTTGATGACGGTCCTCCTCCAACAGGTTTGAGATACTGCATGAATTCCGCCGCGCTCAAATTTGTGGCAAAGTAAAATGTATGAACTTGCTGATGCCGTCTGAATATTGCCGGTATCAGTGAATTTTTTGAATCAACTAATTTGAACTTAGCGATACAAACCTGTCAACTCCGATCTTAGCAAGCCCGATCTGACTCTTCTTTATCCCGCCTCCGAATGGAGGTGGCGCGTTTGATATGTGTTTAAAATTGAATCCGTTATAATAAATATAGAATTCATTTCCGACCCTGACGGGAACCCCTATCGTATAAACCATCTGATCATCCCAGCTTCCCAATGAACCGTAATTTATGAAAGGCTGTCTGTTACCGCATCTTACAAAATTAATTCCGTCTCTCGAAAACAATAATTCCGTAAAGACTGTATTGTCTGTCCGTGTTGGATTCACCGGATTTTCATCCCCTGCGGGGTTCAGCTGAAAATGCCCCGCAAATCCCCAGTACACACTGTCTTTGAAAAGAACCTCCATGTTATAAAATTTTGTAACCGGCGGATCAAAGGGGTCCGGTTTTAGAACTGTTGCGGTGTACGTCCAGTTGATCCAGTCATCACTTAAATATCTCCCTACATTTCTAACTCCAATCGTATCTCTGAAATAGCCCAGGTATTTTCCCAGAACCGGATTCCATCCCGAGGTAGAAAGATCTTCACCGATATCCCTGACCGGATTTCCCGAATATGGCACCCATATTAAGCCATCATAAGAAAATGATATATAGAGTCTGGAATCCAGTACGGTCGTGTGATAATTATAAACAGACTTATATCTTCTCGTTGAATCACTATGATTGTACAAAGAGTCATCTACAACCGTATAGTGTCCGCCCGGATAAGGTGCATCCGATAATATGTTATTATCCATATTACCATTGTATTTAAAAGTCTCCAGGTTTGGTCTCATCCAATTGATACCGTCCAAAGACTCGTAGTATGCCGGAAAATTACCGACACTGTTTTTAACTCTTAGCCACATTTTATAGACCATCCGTTCTTCAAAAAGGCTCATTGAATAATCAATATTACTGTAATTGGTAATCAGCAGGTCACCCTCCCATGGTTCTGTCGGGGATAAGATCGGTGCAGGATTCTTTACCGGAATGTTCATTTTTCGAACAGCGGAAATATTATTTGCAAAGAATAGCGTGTCTGCAAAAAATTGTTTGTAAGTCCCGATCTTCAAACCGATGTGTGAGCTGTCCGTATTCGTTACCTGATTTTGAAATTGAATTGAATACAAATCAGAATTATCCATTTTTACATCAAGAAACACTGGCTTATTAACCAAAGCAGTCAGATCATTTCCTGAATTCCAGCTGACAGTATGAGCAAAACTATTACTGCTTAGAGGAATGCATTCATTAAGGGAGAAATTTTGTACAGGATTGCCGGTCGAATCACGAAACCCAAACCTTATGCTTCCGTTTTGTGTGCTTTCATAATTAACAACCATATTCCTTCCTGTAAATGTAAACAGCTTTGATTTAAAGTCGGGCTGATATCCCCAAAATGAAGGATTCTCAAGCCGGCTCATTAGCCTCTGAACAGCCGTGTAATGAACCTGCTCCTGTGCCGGACTGAAGCCTTTCCCGACGGAGTATCCCCCAATGCGCTGTGACATTGGATTATTAACATTTCCGTCTACTCTATATGCTCCTATTATTATATCTGTATTGGGTTTCGAGGTGGATTGATTCAGGAAAGAATTTATCAGACTTCCGTCAAGATAAACATTTAGATAATCTTCCGATATTCTTTGAAAAAGGAGATAACCTTTTGGTGAAGCTAAATTGAGCTTTGATTCGGTATCACTGTTGATGCTGAAATAAGTTGTATCGTTAATATATTTCGGATAAAAATAAAATCTGCCGGTTCCTTCCCTACAGCCCATTCTTCCGGAATCCGGGACACCGGACATGTTATAGATCATAAACGATGCACTGTCCTTATCCATTTCTGAAATTAATGCCGGATTAAAACCCGTTTCCAGATATCTGTTAATGCCGTTTCCCTGAAGACCTCTGCTTTGTCCTGTATCACTGTAGCCGGCAGCCGGATAATTGTGATTTATATCATTTGAAAAACCCAATGGATTTGATGAGCCGTCAGAGTTAATAAACAACGGGACAAATGCTGCCTGAAAATTACCCGTAAACCAGTTTTCCCTGAGCAGGCGGTTTCTTATGCTGACGGTCTGATACTTTAAACCCTTTATTTCTTTGATATAATCATCTACTGCGGAAATGATACTGTCGTGAACTGTTCCGCCGGCTAAACTAACCCTGGTAAGCCAACTGACAGTTTCGGGATCAAGATTGGTCAGTTCATTATTGGTTCTTTGGGTGATTTGATTGAAATTGGTGAACGAAGAGGAGAGAATCAGTAGAAGTAACGTGGTAAAAAGTATTCGTATTTTTCCCATATGTAATTTAGTAATAATTCTAATAAGATATGGGGTATGCCAAAATCATTAAGATTTTTTTTTTTCAAGTCATAACTTGTACAAATTGGTAATAGTAAATTTACATAGAATCTCAAAATTTTATAGATTAAATTAGATATACTAAAATGATCAAGAATAAATCAGAATATTTCCTAAACCGTGAGCTAAGCTGGATAGAATTTAACAAAAGAGTTCTCGAAGAAGCAAAGGACAAAACACAGCCTCTTCTGGAAAGGTTAAAATTTCTTTCCATATTCAGCAGCAATCTGGATGAATTTTTCATGATACGTGTTGCCGGGTTGAAGCGGCAGGTAAAAAGCAATGTCAATGAGCTTACTACCGACGGGATGACAGCACAGGAGCAGCGTGATACCATTTTTGACACTTTGACCCCGCTTGTAGAAGCTCAATACAAAATATTCAATGAAGATATCGTACCCGGTCTTGCAGAAAACTCAGTCACGTTTTTTAAATATGACGAACTCAATGAAGAGGAAAGAAAGAAAGTAGATGATTATTTCGAAGAGGAGATCTTCCCCGTCCTGACACCGCTGGCAATTGATAATGTGCACCCGTTTCCGAATCTTATAAACCGCAGTCTGGCACTTGCAATTATTCTGGATGATCCTGACACAAAAGAATTTGAGGAAAAGGTCTGTGTAGTCCAGATACCAAATAATATCTCCAGGTTTTACTCTTTAGAATCGGAAAATCGGAATCAATTTTATTTTGCTCGAGGATATTATTAAAGCTAATGTTGAAAAGCTGTTTCCGGGAATGAAAGCTATCGGCGGATTCTCATTCCGGATCACAAGAAATGCCGACCTTGATCTCGAAGAGGAAGAAGCCGCTGACCTTTTGACTTTAATTGAAGAAGAAGTTAAGAAAAGAAGATTGGGCATACTCGTCCGCCTTGAAGTAGACAAGAAGATGCCGAAGAATTTATTGAATTTTTTGAAGAATACCCTGAATGCTGAAAACAACGAAATCTATGAGATAGACGGACCTCTTAACCTCGGTGATTTTATGTCATTATATAAGATTGAAAAGAGAGAGCTAAAGTATGAAGGATTCACGCCAAGGATATCTTCTAATTTCAGACAGCAGGAGGATTTCTTTAAAACAATTTCCGAACATGATATTTTTCTCCATCATCCGTTCTATTCATTTTCATCGGTCAGTGAATTTATCGCCCAGTCTTCCGAGGATCCTAAAGTTTATGCAATAAAGCTTACATTATACCGTACAAGCGGTGACTCCCCGATAATACAATCCCTGATCGAAGCAGCTGAAAACGGAAAACAGGTCACTGCTGTAGTCGAGCTTAAAGCGAGGTTTGATGAAGAGAACAATATTATCTGGGCTAAATCTCTTGAAAATGCCGGAGTACATGTTGTCTATGGTGTCGCCGGACTGAAGACACATTGTAAAATGGCATTGGTTGTAAGAAAAGAAGACAAGGGAATGAAAAGATACCTTCATATGAGCACGGGGAATTACAATTCAGTTACTTCGCGGCTTTATACAGACTTCGGGTTGTTCACCGCAAATCAGGAGTACTGCAAGGATGCATCGCATTTGTTTAATTACCTGACGGGATATTCCAAACAGAGAAGCTATAGGAAACTGCTTGTTGCGCCGCTTAATCTCAGAAGGAAAATTCTTAAGATGATAGATGATGAGATCCGGTCACATAAGGAAAATAACAACGGATACATTCTGTTCAAAAATAATTCGATAGTTGATGAAGAGGTAATCATGCGACTTTATGCGGCGTCTAAAGCCGGTGTAAAGGTTGATCTTATGACGCGGGGTATGTGCCGCCTGAGACCGAAAGTAAAGGACTTGAGCGATAACATAAATGTGTACAGTTTTGTAGGAAGATTTCTGGAACACAGCCGGGCATATTACTTTCACAACAACGGCAATCCTAATCTCTATCTCGGAAGCGCTGACATAATGCAGAGAAATTTCGACAGACGGGTTGAAGTGCTGTTTCCGATCGAAGATGAAAGAATTAAGGAAGATATTATTGAAATAATGAAGTTGTATCTGGCAGACACTGCAAAAACATGGGTAATGAACAGCAACGGAAATTATACAAAAAAGGAAGAGCTTCTCAAGATCTCGGACGATCCGTTTGAAAAAATAAACATACAGGAATACTTTGTAAAAAAGGTAATAAAGAAACATGAGAAGGAATTGAAAGAAGATCTGAGGAAAAAGATCACATCGAAAAAAGTTACGACCAATGGCTTTCACAAAAAGATAGAAGCCTGATCAATTTTTACGAATATTTGACATTCATCTCCATCATTCCATCATACTTCAGATTTTATGCCCAAACGAACAGACCTTAAAACAATACTGATCATCGGCAGCGGACCGATCGTGATAGGACAGGCGTGTGAATTTGATTATTCAGGTACACAAGCCGTGAAAGCATTGAAAGAAGAAGGATACAGGGTCGTTCTCATCAATTCAAATCCGGCAACCATAATGACCGATCCCGAGATCGCTGATGCAACTTACATCGAACCTATCACAAGCACTTACATCGAAAAAATAATTCAAATCGAAAAACCCGATGCCATACTTCCCACAATGGGAGGACAGACTGCTCTGAACGCCGCGATGGATTTACACGAAAAAGGAATATTGAAGAAATACAATGTCGAGCTGATCGGTGCAAAAATTGAAGCAATAAGAAAAGCGGAATCACGGGAAGAGTTTCATAATGCAATGAAGAAGATCGGACTCGATGTAGCAAAAGGAAAATTCATAAAGGATTTTTCCGAAGCCAAAGACTTTTCGGATGAAATAGGATTTCCTCTGATTATTCGTCCGTCATTTACGCTCGGAGGAACAGGCGGCGGCATAGCTTATAATATAGAAGAGTTTGAATCCATTGTTAACCGCGGGCTTGAAGCTTCTCCCACACATGAAGTTTTGATTGAAGAATCACTTATCGGCTGGAAAGAATTTGAGCTCGAAGTAATGCGCGACATCAATGATAATTTTGTCGTGATATGTACTATCGAAAATCTTAGATCCGATGGGTGTTCACACCGGTGATTCGATAACTGTCGCTCCTTCGCAAACACTTAGCGACAGACAATATCAGGAATTGCGTGATGCTGCAAAAAAAGTAATTTCGGAAATCGGTGTCGAGACAGGCGGTTCTAATATTCAGTTCGCAGTAAATCCCGATACCGGAAGGGTGATCATAATCGAAATGAATCCGCGAGTCTCGCGAAGTTCTGCGCTCGCTTCAAAGGCAACCGGTTTTCCCATCGCAAAAATTGCGGCAAAGCTTGCAGTCGGATATACTCTAGATGAAATTCCAAATGACATTACAAAGACAACTCCTTCATGTTTCGAACCGGTGATTGATTATGTAGTTGTGAAAATACCGCGATGGGATTTCGATAAGTTTCGTTCAACAAATCCGGATAATGACGTTCTCGGTGTTCAGATGAAATCAGTGGGAGAGGTAATGTCATTCGGAAGGAATTTCAAAGAAGCATTTCAAAAGGCAATTCGCTCACTCGAACTCGGACGCTCGGGTTTCGGTGCAGACGGAAAAGATATACATTCAACTGAATATCTTACTTGCTTTAAAAGGAGAGGAGAAAGCAAATTTAAAAACAAAAATTCTGATGAAGCTTCAGACACCGCGCAGTGACAATATATTTTTTATTCGATATGCTCTTCTTCTTGACACTTCAATAGATGAAATTCACAATTCAACTAAGATAGACAAATGGTTTCTGAATCAGCTTAAAGAAATAGTGGAGACGGAGAAAGAGCTGTATGAGTATAAAATGTGAATCTAATATTCACAACTTCAGCGACTCTTCTAAACAATCGGATTCAGCCTCAATATTAGGTGTTCTTTTCTAAAGTCTGTATTTGAACCCTCCAAAGAGCCCTGTGTTAGAATTTCCTGTTATGTAATTAGTGACATCAAATTTGAATATTCCCGATAAACCACCTACAAGTAAAAGCTCTGCACCGCCGCCGAAAGTGAATCCGTAAAAAGTGTCTTTATGCTGGTTTGCACTGTAGTGATAAGAATCCGGTAATCCAAAATAGGATGATGCCACATTTTCATCTGTAAGAAATACTCCGGTCAGCCCTTCCAGAAATAATCTGAGATTGTCCCCTGTAATATAAAGTCTTGCGCCGGATGAATAATTATTTTTTGTTGAGTTTTTCCTGTAATAATAATAGAAGGTTTCATTCTGCCGGGTTGATACATTTTCAAGACTTCCGTAGAGATAATTTAACAGTATCGATACTTTTTTTGAAATATCATAAGAAAGTTCAGCGCCAAATGAATTACTATTAACATGAAGACCTCTTTCTAAGTATGTGCCTGCAAATGCCAGCAGTGAGAACTTCTTGTTCATGATACTTTTCTCTTCCCCGGGTGAGCTTACACTTTTGCTGTTGATCTCAATCCCGGTGTTAACAGAGAAAAAAAAATTCGGATTATTGGAAATATTTACCATATTAATTCTTCCGCCGAAGTTTAATGCATAAAGATCAGATAATCTGATTTTCCCCCCCAACCCCATGTTGACTCCGCCGTATTCGTCTCCATCCAGATTATAATATCCGAATCCTGCGTCAATGAAAGAATTCTTTTGATTGGAATAAAACCGCGGTCCGAAAGTAAATTGTGAATAGTTAAACCTGTAATCAAAATAATATTGTGTTCGATCTTCTTTGAATGATGAATATGAGTAGTTTAAAAAAAATCCGGCACTGTTTTTGGGAGTATTACTGACATCAATACTTCCTGTGAACCCGATCTGACCGGGTTTTTCAAATCTATGCGTACTGACAATTCTGCTGATACCACCGGAAAGACTGATGTTAAAATAATCTGATTCTTGATTTTTTCCCGTATCTGAAATACTTTGTGCCCTGAGATGACCTGTAAACCCTATTGCAAATAAGACGATTGCCAAAAAAATTATCGCTTTCATTTTCTATTCTCCTTTTGGTTAAGTTAAAAATGAAGTAGCAATTTTTGTTTCACAGTCTTATTTTTGTTTTGAGGAATAGTTAAATCGGGTAAAATTATGAATTATAATGAAATGAACTTATCGGGTTTTAGTTAGAACAGGGCATAAAGTTCCAATAAATTATTACAAAAATTTGACAGAGCTGCCTTGTCCCAATCTGAATTGAATAACACAAACTAATAGTCTATTTTTGAATCATTCCAAAATTTAAATCATTCAAATGAAAATAGGTGTTCCTAAAGAAATAAAAACCAATGAGAACAGAGTAGCTCTCACACCGGTCGGCGCTGAAGTTTTGAAAAGGCACGGTCATAAAGTATTTGTCGAAACAAATGCAGGGATGGGAAGCGGATTTCCGGATTCCGATTATAAAGAGGTCGGCGCTGTCATTCTTAAAACGCCCAAAAAGGTTTTCGATACCGCGGACATGATAATGAAAGTCAAAGAGCCGATCAAACCCGAATATAATCTTATCCGAAAAGATCAGGTTGTTTTTACTTATTTTCATTTTGCTTCTTCAAAAGATCTTACTCTTGCAATGATGAAAAACAAATGTATTGCGATTGCATATGAAACGGTTCAGAAAGATGACGGCTCGCTGCCGTTACTGATTCCGATGAGTGAAGTTGCGGGAAGAATGGCTCCGCAGGAAGGTGCGAAATATCTGGAGAGAACAATGGGCGGAAGAGGCGTTCTGCTCGGCGGTGTTCCCGGAACTGAGCCTGCTGAAGTTGTCGTTCTCGGCGGCGGTATCGTCGGAACGAATGCGGCAAAGATAGCCGCAGGATTCGGAGCTAAGGTTACCATTATGGATAATAATCTTTACCGTTTGAGATATCTTGATGATGTGATGCCGAAGAATGTTACGACGATGATGAGCAATCCTTATAATATCCGCGAAGTCATTAAGAAAGCCGATCTTGTTATCGGAGCAGTTTTAATTGCAGGCGCAAAAGCTCCGAAGCTGATTACAAAAGACATGCTGAAACTGATGAAACAGGGTTCAGTTGTTGTTGACGTTTCTGTTGATCAGGGCGGATGCATTGAAACTTGCAAACCAACTACACACGAAAATCCGACATATGTCGTTAATGGTGTTGTTCATTACTGCGTCGCGAATATGCCCGGAGCAGTTCCGTTTACTTCTACAATTGCATTGACAAATGCAACTCTTCCTTATGCAGTTGAGCTTGCAAACAAAGGATGGCACAAGGCGTGCACTGAAAACGAAGAACTTAAACTGGGTTTAAATATGATCGGAGGTGAAATCGTATATAAAGGTGTTGCCGATGCATTCGGATATAACTATATGAATGTAGACGAAGCAATGTAATTTAATTATTAAGTTCGTTCAGAGCAATAAGCCCGTTAGAATGCGGGCTTTTTTATTCGTTGATTTCAGCAGATGCAATTCAAAATGTTCAGATGAATCAGTTCAATAAATATGCCGGCATTCGATTTAGAAACTTTTAAGGCTTCTTGATAAGTATTTTTCCGCACCTGATCCGGATGATTCTTCACCATATCAGAATTGAACTAAAAAAAATCAAAGCGCTCATTCACCTGTTTGATCACTGCTTCAAAAAATTCAGCGGTCCCGTAGAATACCGCCTGTTAAAGGAAGTATTCCAGGCAGCCGGCAAAATAAGGGAAGTTACTGTGTTTAACCGATTACTGAATAAGTACAAAATAAAATTAAGGAAAGAAAATAAAAGCATCGCTAATGAAAATCTGATCTATGATTTCAGAAAGAATATTTTTAGATATAAAAAGATTATAGTACGTTCTCACAGCAGTATTTTGAAATATGCCGATAAACTTGACACAGATTGTTTTAAAAAATATCTCAAATTGAAAAAGGATGAATTGTTAAAGAGAATTTATCCTGATCTTACTGAATCAGAGCTCCATAAGATCAGAAAGATCGTAAAGGAAATTATTTATCTGTCGTCCATCAGTCTAAGAAACAAAAAAGCCCGGATCCTTTCTACGGGGAATTCGAAGATTCTATCGGGAGCTGGCATGACAAGCAGATGCTTCTGAAATTACTGGATGAACAGTTTCCGGATACACTGAAAGCAAAAGTTGAAAACCTGAAATCAAAGAGCAGCGCTGATCTGAAAAACATCGGGGAGCTTGTTTCAAATTTTTATGACCGGCATGGGGTTCAGGTTATTCAATAAAAAAAAATACTTGTTAATATTTCGGTTGAAACGGAGATAGTGTATTTGTAATTTTGTTAAAAAGAAAAAATATATGAACAATTTATTTTTATCAGAAGATGTAATGCTCAATGCATTTCAAAACAGGGACAGACAATTTGAAGGACAGTTCATCATAGCCGTTAAAACAACCGGGATATTCTGCAGACCGGGCTGCACCGCACGTACGCCGAAGAAAGAGAATGTGGAGTTTTACGATTCCCCGAAAACTGCGATGGCAAACGGATACAGACCTTGTAAAGTTTGCAAGCCGCTTGAGAAATCGGGAGAAGTTCCGGATGAAATAAAGATTATTTTAGATGACATAGAAAACAATCCTTCCGAAAAGATAACTGATTACGGATTGGTAAAAAAAGGTATCGAACCGAGCCGCGTGAGAAGATGGTTTTTGAAAAATCACGGAATGACATTCCAGGCATATCAGCGGCTGTTGAGAATAAATAATGCATTCAATAATATTAAGAACGGTGATAAAGTAATCGAAGCTGCATATGAAAACGGATATGATTCGCTCAGCGGATTCCAGCATACATTCAAAAAAGCTACTTCGATAAATCCGAAAGACAGCGTTATCAATGACAGCTTAACTTACACAAGGTTTACTACCCCGCTCGGTCCAATGATTGCGGTTGCAAGTGAAGACGGAATTTGTTTGTTCGATTTTACAGACAGGAGAATGCTTGAAACAGAATTGAAGCAGATACAAAAACATTTTAAATCGTCAATACTTCCGGGCAAAAGCAAATTCTTCGAACCTTTGAAAAAACAGATCGATGAATACTTTGCAGGAAACAGAAAGACTTTTGACATACCGCTTGTAACTCCGGGCACGAAATTTCAAAATGAGGTCTGGAAAGTTCTCCGGTCAATACCTTACGGTGAAACGCGATCATACAAGAAGCAGGCGATCATTCTCGGAAATGTCAAAGCAGTCAGAGCCGTAGCTAATGCAAACGGTGATAACAGGATATCCATCATTATTCCATGTCATCGTGTTATTGGCGAAGACGGAAAGCTCGTCGGATACGGAGGCGGGCTGTGGAGAAAACAGTGGCTGTTGAATCATGAGAGAAGTATTCTTAAACTAGGATTGAATGATTAAATGATGGCTATGAAGATATATAATGGTTTTTAGTGTATCGTAATTATTTTCCTGCGCTTATTGTACTCGTTCCCAAACCCCAGCTCACCATGCTCGTTCCCAAACCCCAGTTTGGGAACGCAATAGTCAGCTAAACTCCCTTTAGCCTCATTCTGAATATACCCTTCTACTGAATTTCATTAAACCCGCATAATAGCTAAATTGCATATTCACAAATTTAAAACTATAATTTATTTAATGGAAAGAGTTTATATAAGCAAAATACATGATTACGTTGATAACGAGGTAACGATAAAAGGATGGCTGTACAATATTCGTTCGTCGGGAAAGCTTATGTTCCCCGAACTCAGGGACGGTACCGGGATAATTCAGGGAGTTGTAGTAAAAAGCGCGGTGCCGGAAAAAGTATGGGAAGACTTTTCAAAGCTGACTCAGGAATCATCTGTAATAGTAAAGGGAAAGGTTACTAAACATCCGAAGAAAGAAGATGTCTATGAGCTTCAGATAAGCGATCTTGAGATAGTCAGTATAGCAGAGCCGTATCCGATCACTCCAAAGGAACACGGCGTGGAGTTTCTTAATGGACAGAAGACACTTGTGGCTGCGGGCTCCGAGACAGGTTGCCATTCTTAAAATCAGAAATGAGATCATTCAGTCAATACAGGGATTATATGTATAATAACGGATTCGTATTATTCGATACACCGATATTCACACCGAATGCATGCGAGGGAACTTCGACTTTATTTTCAACTGATTACTTTGATTTGGGAAAAGCATATCTTGCACAGTCCGGACAGCTTTATGCAGAAGCCGGAGCTATGGCTCTCGGAAAAGTTTATACATTAGGACCAACATTCAGGGCGGAGAACTCGATGACACGAAGGCATATAACTGAATTCTGGATGATGGAGCCGGAGATGGCTTATCATAACATCGATGATACAATGGACCTGATTGAAGATTTTCTTGAGTATGTAATTCAGAGAGTTTTGAAGAATTCGGCGAAAGAACTTGAACTTCTCGGAAGAGATGTTTCTAAACTGGAAAAAGTGAAGAAGCCATTTCCCAGAGTAACCTACGATGAAGCAATACGGATTTTAATAAAGAAAGACATTCCATTTGATCCGAAAAACAGCCAACGGTGAAGAGCAGATACAGACCTTTTCCGTGGGGAGAAGATTTCGGCGCGCCGCATGAAGAAGCGATTGTAGAAGAGTATGACAAGCCGGTAATGGTTCACCGATGGCCCGCAGAAGCGAAAGTCATTTTATATGAAACGTGATCCCGAAAATCCGAAAATCGCTTTGGGTGTTGATGTGCTTGCTCCGGAAGGGTTCGGTGAAATAATCGGTGGCTCCCAGAGAGAAGATGAGTTTAGAAGAACTTGAAAAAAGAATCAAAGAACATAATCTGCCGCTCGAAGAATTTCAGTGGTATCTTGATCTGAGAAGATATGGAAGCGTACCCCATTCCGGCTTCGGACTTGGCGTCGAAAGAATGGTCAACTGGATCTGTAATCTTGAAAATATCAGGGAAGCGATCCCGTTTGCAAGAAGACCGAATCGTATTCGACCATAGTTAAGGTAAGTAAGGTGATGAATAGTTGGTGAGTAGGGTAAGTAAGGTGAGTAGGGCAAGTATAAGGGAATGCAATTACAAAACAAAAAAATGAAAACAATAATAATAGACGGGAATAATCTGATTCATAAAATACCGCATTTGAAAAATCTTTTTTCAACCGATAAAGAATCCGCTATGCTTGCGCTGATAGAATCGGTAAAAGTTCGTATTCACGGGAATGAAAAAGCGGTATTTGTTTTTGACGGATACGGGAATATTAAGCGCAGCGATGTGATCTTTTCAAATGAAATTACTGCAGATGAAGTAATAAGAAAAAGAATAGAAAATTTTCCGGACCACAGAAAATTAAAAATTGTAAGTTCTGACACCGGGATAACGAACCTTGCTAAAGATCTGCGGATGTGAGGTTCAGGAAGTCAGAAGATTTCTGGAATGATATTAACAAAAAAATGTCTCCGACAGCAGGAAAGAATATAAATCAATACTTTATCTATGATGATCTGGAAAAGCCTGAAAGAATGAGCAAGCGGGAAATAGATGAATACAAAAAATATTTCACCTGATGTATGAGATCGTAGGTTATGCAGCTGCTATTGCTGTTGGATTGGTTCTGGGGACAATCGGCGCGGGAGGCGCAATATTAACAGTACCAATAATGGTTTACCTTATGGGAATAAATCCTGTTACGGCAACAGTTTACTCATTATTCATTGTCGGCTCAACTACACTCATCGGTTCAATTTCATATGTGAGAAAAGGACTTGTAAATTTCAGGACTTCACTCGCTTTTGCAATTCCGTCCCTGATCTCGATTTTCATTACCAGAAAATTTATTCTTCCTTCGATACCTGAAATAATTTATCAGAACGAAAGTTTCCTGCTCACTAAAGATCAGGCTGTATTGATCTTCTTTGCAGTAATTATGTTGTTGTCTTCTTTTTCAATGATTTTCGGAAGCGTTAAGGAAAAAGATCTTGACGTTCCGATGAAAAGGCGCGACTACATAATATTGGTTTATTACGGATTGTTTGTAGGAATAATAACCGGCTTGGTAGGAGCCGGAGGTGGATTTCTTATCGTGCCGGCTCTGGTGCTTCTTGCAAAAATTCCAGTCAAGTCGGCAATAGGAACTTCATTGTTAATAATTTCCGCAAACTCGCTGTCAGGCTTCGCCGGTGATCTGACGGGCAGCTATGTAATTGACTGGAAGATGCTTTTGATATTTCTGGGTTTTGCAATTGCCGGCATTCTGGCCGGAAGCTATCTTACTAAATTCATATCGGGAAAGAGTCTGAAAAAATCATTCGGATGGTTTGTACTGTTGATGGGGATTTATATTGTGATCAGGGAAATAAGATCTTTTTAATGATGGGATCAGAGGAGTTGGAAAAACTCATGACTGAAAATTTAAAATCATATTAAATATATTGTAAAAAAAATAAATGAATCATAAAGACATAGACACATCACTTATTTAAAAACTTATTTGAAGAAGGGTCACACGTATTGATAGATGTAAGAACTCCTGAAGAACATGCTGCGGGACACATCAACGGAGCACTTAATATTAATTTTCATAATGAAAGCTTTGAAGATGAAGTTGACCGGCTGGACAAGAAAAAAAAATATCTTTTGTATTGCCGCTCTGGAAACAGAAGCAGGCAGACAATGTTTTTGATGCGCGACCTGGGTTTTGAAGAAGTTTACAATCTGGCTGAGGGGATTATCTCCTGGCATGAACACGGTTTTAAAATAGAGAAATAATATTAAGAATAATTTTTACAGGAAATGGAAATCAAACAATTTTACGATAAAAATCTTGCACACGCTTCATATGCAATTCTGAGTGAAGATGAAATTGCTCTGGTAGATCCTGCAAGGGACCCGCAGCCTTATTATGATTTTGCACGGGAAAAAAATGCAAAAATTGTCGCGGTCATAGAGACGCATCCGCATGCCGATTTTGTAAGTTCGCATCTTGAAATCTCGAAAACAACAGGTGCGGATATTTATGTCAGCCGGATGTTAAACCCTTTTTATAAATTCATTCCGTTTGATGAAGGTGATGAGCTCCGACTGGGAAAAATACTTTTGCTTCCTATCAATACGCCGGGACATTCTCCCGACAGCATCAGCATTTTAATCAAAGATGAAGATCAAAAAGATTATGCACTGGCTACAGGAGATACTTTGTTTGTCGGCGATGTCGGAAGACCAGACCTGAGAGAGTCAGCGGGCTCGATCAACAAGAAAAAGGAAGAGCTTGCAAGGATGATGTATAAAACAATAAACGATAAACTATTGAAACTACCCGACTCGACGATTGTGTATCCCGCTCACGGCGCAGGCTCACTTTGCGGAAAAGCCACAAGTGAAGATACCTTTTCAACTATCGGCAGAGAAAGAAAAGAAAACTATGCGCTGCAAAAAATGAGCGAGGATGAATTCGTAGATGAGCTTTTAAAAGATCAGTCATTTATTCCTGAATATTTCGGATATGATGTGGAGCTCAACAGGAAAGGAGCTCCGGACTTTGAAGAGAGTATCAGGAACGTTAAGAAAATAAATTCCTACGATGAGATAGAAAATGGTTCTGTAGTTGTTGATGCCAGAAGCGGAGCGGATTTTCAAAAGGGTCATTACAAAGGCTCAATTAATGTGGTCCCGGATTCCAAATTTGAGACATGGCTGGGAACACTTGTGTCACCGGATGAAACATTTTATCTGGTTTCCGGATCGGAGGAAAGTCTTGACAAATTGATCCGCAGGTCTGCAAAGATCGGATATGAAATAAACATAAAGGCGGGACTAGTCCATAAGGATGCTCCGGGTCTTGAAAGATCGGAGACTTTTGATATTAAAGATTTTAAGAATAATTTAAGCCGGTATACAATTCTTGATGTCAGAAATAAATCCGAAGTAGAGGAAAGGAAAGTTTTTAAGGACTCCATATCAATTCCGCTGAATGAGCTTCGTGAAAGATATAAGGAAATTCCTCGGGATAAGCCTGTAGTCGTGCATTGTGCCGGTGGGGGCAGGTCTGCTGCTGCATCAAGCCTATTGGAAAATTTATTAGATGTAAATATTTACGATATGAGAGATGACGTAAAATTATTTTAAGAAAAATAATAATAAATGGTAAATAAATTTACAACCTTCTACCGTCACATCATTGAACAGGAAAGAAAGTATCCCGAAGCATCGGGTCAGCTTTCCGATCTGCTGGCGGACATTGCATTGGCATGCAAGGTTATATCGCTGGAAGTTAACCGCGCCGGACTAATTGATATACTCGGCTTTACAGGCGAAGAAAATGTTCAGGGTGAACAGGTAAAAAAGCTTGATGTATTTGCCAACGATGTTCTCACACATGTCATGAAACAGGGAGGTCACATATGCGCCGTCTGTTCAGAGGAAGAAGAAAATTTCATTCCGATTGAAGACAAGTTTTCAAAAAATAAATATGTAACGAATAAATACATTTGCCATTTTGACCCGCTCGACGGTTCATCAAACATTGACGTTAACGTTTCGATCGGTACAATATTTTCCGTTTACAAACGGGTCACAAAATCGGGACCCGGAGCTCTTCAGGACTGTCTGCAGAAAGGAACGAAGCAGGTAGCGGCCGGATATGTAATTTACGGCTCAAGCACTATCCTCGTTTATACAACCGGAGAAGGAGTTCATGGATTTACTCTTGATCCTTCGGTCGGAGAATTCCTGTTGTCATATGAAAACATCAGGATCCCGTCAAAGGCAAAAATATTTTCTGTCAATGAAGGAAACTTCTGCAAGTGGAGCGAAGGAATGAAAAAATATATTTCATACTTAAAGGAAATAGATAAAGAAACATCGCGCCCTTATTCGTCAAGATACATAGGTTCGCTGGTAGCGGACTTTCACAGGAATCTGTTGTACGGAGGAATTTTCATGTATCCTTCTGATAATAAAAACAAAAGCGGGAAGCTTCGTCTTATGTATGAAGCAAATCCTTTAAGCTACATAGTTGAGCAGGCAGGAGGAAGAAGCACCGACGGTAAAAAAAGGATCCTGGAAATAAAGCCGAAAAATCTTCATCAGAGGACACCTTTGTTCATAGGCAGCAAAAATGATATCATTAAGCTTGAGAAATATTTGGCTGAAGAAGCGGTGCCAGAAAGTCTTTAATTGCTTCGGGGTTCACTCATTAAATTTGTTTTTCTCAATTCATTTAAATTACTCTCATCTACATTCAGCTCTACAAAGACAGAATTATCATACCGTTCCAGCTTTATTTTATTAAGAATGTTTGCGGAGGGCGGCTTCTGTTTTCCCGTTCCACTTAGTTTTGCAACAGTTATTACCCCGTTCAGGATGCTTCTTAAATATTTTGAAGACTCATCGTTTATGCATTCGCACTGGATCAGAAATGTCAGGTCATCATCCATCTTTGCAGAAAATGAAACTGCACTAAACATCTTATACAGATTCTCAATTGAAGGTTTTTCATTTGACTCTGCCGAATCTAGTGTTGCTTCAGAACCGGGAATATCCAGAGAATCATTTTCCGGTAATCTTGTATCGGAAGTTGTCTGCATAAAGTTCTGAAATATCCCCCTGATAAATATTTTCTCGGTTGACACCATCCATAAGTCTTTTTTATAAATTGTATTCTGTATAACATCATAAACCTCTTTATTCAAAAGAAGACCTGCAGAAGAAGTATCCCTTGTTTCCAGCATCACGTCAATCTGCTTAAGATAATTGCTTGCGCAGATCGTGAAGTCATCTTTGAAGAAAAAATATAAACCGTTGTCGTTCTTAATATAAATTCTTACTCCGTTGGCATACTTGCCTATTGAAAACACGCTGTCAGTGGCAAGATAGTCACCCAGCTTATTCTTATCAAAGATTCCTTTGAGCACAATTGCATTCTCACCCAGCCATGAGTTGGAATAATACAATTCATCTATCCCCTCCGAGACCGATGCGCCGGTTGCAAGCTTGAACGTATTCAATAAGCTCCCGAAAGTCTTCTCGGCATTGAGCAGGGAATCAGAAATATTTTTTTCCCAGAATGCGGTCCTCCTCATATTTTTAAAATTCAGATACATTACGAACTGGGGATTCTCCTGAAGAAGATTCAGAGTAGAGCTTACGGAAAAAGGCAAAGGTTCGGGTTCGGGCTTCAGACTGCAGCCGTTCATGAACAGCAGTACAGTTATACAATAAATCAGGAATATTTTTAAAAATAATTTCTTCATGAATGGTTATTAACCTTTTGCTTTAAGTTAATAATCTTTTTTCTTGAAATAAAATATGGAAACAGACAATGCAGCCAGCATAAACAGGACCGAGGAAAAAACAGGCACGTATGATTTTACAGGCTCCCCGGTGATAATCTCAGTGGTGATTTTATTTATGTCTGTAGGTTTGGGAAGAACATAGTAGAAAAAATTTATTACAACCTGAACTGCGCTGTTGTCGATCAGCGTAAAAATTGTTTCCTCACGAAGGTAGAGGACGGGACAGACTATGAAAACAAGGAAGAAGCTGATTATTATTGAAAGAATCGTGCTTTGTGAAATGATACCTATCAAAATAATGAGCGAGTATATTATTGCAAAGGAAAGTGTAAGCCATAATATCGAATACAGAAAATTAAAATCCCAGTATCCCGATTTGGAAGAAAGAATGATCCAGACAAAGCCTATCAAATACAAAAGGCTAAAAAAAATGAGAAGCACTCCGCCGATAAATTTAGCCATGATTATCTTGGTGCGTGACACCGGCTTGGACAGTATCAGGTCTATGTTGCCCTTCTCAAGCATTGACGGAATGAACGATGAAACGGAAATAAAGCAAAAAGTAATAATCAGCAGATATGAAATGTTTATCATCGCAACTTCGAATCCTATTACAAGCTGCTTTATGCCTTCCTGTCCGGATGATTCCATCATGTCAACCATGCCCTCAACGGAATCAACGTTTACGAGAAATAAGAAAATCAGTATTATCAATGTTGCAATCGCAAAAAACCCGATGAATATTTTCTTTGCTATGGCTTCACGGAAAGTACTTAAAATCAAAGTTAAAAAGATCATAGCTTTGGCTGTCCTTCAATTAAATTAATGAACATATTCTCAAGAGTATTCTTTTCTCTCGATATGCTTTTTATAAGAACATTGTTATGTCTGAGAAAATCTATCATCTTATTCAGATCTTCAGTGCTGTTTGTATTGTAAAAAAATTCACTGCTTCCGTTAATGGTGGCTTTGAAATTTCCCAGGAGATTGTTGAGAACATTTTCACCGATCTCTGAAGTATTGAATTTATAATTATCCGATACTGCGGTAATATCATCCACTCTTCCCGATTTTACCAGCGAGCCTTTATTCAGAATTGCAACCCTGTCACAGATAAGCTCGACTTCACTCAGAAGATGTGAATTCAGAAAAATTGTTTTTCCGAGCTCCCTTAGATTATTCAGAATTTCCCTGATCTCCTTTCTGCCTATAGGATCCACACCGTCTGTAGGTTCATCCAGAAAAATCAGCTCGGGATCATTCAACATTGCCTGCGCAAGCCCCAGACGCTGAAGCATTCCCTTCGAGTATTTTTTTATCTTTGTCTTTCTCCATTTTTCCATATCCATGAGCTTAAGATATTCATTGGTTTTTTTCTTCACGTCAGTTCCGTTCATCCCGCTCAGCTTTCCGAAAAAATGAAGCACCTGCTCCCCGGTAAGATAATTGGGAAACTTATGATTTTCGGGAAGATACCCGATCCGGGTTTTGTATGATTCGTTGTGTATGTCCTTTTGAAAAATTTCGATCTCTCCTTTGGTCGGAAATGTGATACCCAGAAGAATTTTAATAAGTGTTGTCTTGCCGGCTCCGTTAGGACCGAGTATTCCGAATATTTCTCCGCTTTCAACTTCAAAGGAAAAATTATTTAATGCCAGTATCCTTTCTTTTGAAAAGCTTTTCGCCGGATATTCTTTCGTTAAATTCTTCGTGTTTATGACATTCATACGGATTTGAAAAATATGTTTATGAGTTTACTCTTTTATCATTCTTCATGGCTTCAATTACATTTCTGATGTGTTCCTCCAGATCCATTCCGATCTCATCAACACCTTTCATTATATCTTCTCTGTTTACATTTCTCGCAAATGCCTTATCTTTCATTTTTTTTTTGATGCTTTTCGGTTCAACGTCATTGAGCCCTCCGGGTTTCATCAGTGAATAAGCCATTATAAAACCCGTAATCTCGTCGCATGCAAACAAGTACTTTGACAACAATGATTCCCTTGGGACGCCCGTTCTGTCAGGATAAGCATGACCCAATATCGCATCGATTATTTCGTTGTCGAACCCGGCTTCCTCCAGTATTGGCACAGCTGTATTGGGGTGAGTATCGGGATATATTTCCCAGTCAAGATCGTGGAGCAGTCCCGCTGATGCCCACCGTTCTTTATCTTCATTCAATTTCCCGGCATAAAATCTCATGACAGCTTCGACAGCATAACAATGCTTTCTAAGGTTTTCATTTTTTATATATTTCTGAAGCAGGCTCAGAGAAGCGTTATGATCGTTCATTGTTAAAAAATAATTTAAGCTTAATATAATAAAGTTAACGAATACTAAATATTGTAATAAAAAAATAATTGTGTTTTATTTTAATATCACCTCGTTTGACAATTCATCTGTATCATCGCTCTTAACAGGAAACTCCTTTACCAAAACATCACCTATCTTTTCTAGACAATTCAAAATACCTTCGGTGAATTTTTTATTTGAAAAATGATGTATCACCCCGCCTTTGATCTCTTCCCACTTTCCTGAGGCGATCTTTGAATCAATTCCTTCATCGGCTATGATCTCAAATTTTTTTTCATTTACAAGTATAAAAAATAACACACCTGTTCTGTCCCGCGTATTGTTCATCTTAAGTTTGATAAATTCCCTTAATGCTATTTCCCTCGGTGTCTTTTTTCTTTCCAGTATTCCGCGTTTCTTTTTTATACAGACACGAATTTCTCCGGATGTATTCTTTTCGATCTTTCCAATAACTTCTGCAATTCTATCCAAAGACTCATCTGATAAATATTCCGAAATTATGTTTTTCTTTGACATTCTTTTGGTATTGAGTATTGAGTATTAAGTATTAAGTATTAATTGTTAATTGTTAACTGTTAATTGTTAATTGCTAATTGATAATTGATAATTGATAATTGATAATTGATAATTAAAGAACTACCAGCTTCCGCTCGCACCTCCGCCTCCGAATGAACCTCCGCCTCCTGAAAATCCGCCGCCGCCAAAACCTCCGCTCCCGCTGCCTCCTCCAAACCGCCCCATCCTCCGTTTTTCCATCCTCTTCTGCCAGTATAAATTGTATTGCCTATGCCCGAAATATTTCTGATAATCGAAATAAAAATGAAAAAGAATATCAATCCGAAAATAATTAAGATGAATATCGGAACACCGAAACAGCACCTGATGATTTGGAATCGTTAGATTCTTTATCTGCAGTATATTCGCCTTTTATTGTCTTTATAATCGCATCAACTCCATTATTTATTCCTTCATAATAATTTCCGGATTTAAAGCTTGGTGTAATTTCATTTCTGATAATCTGCGAGCTCATGGCATCGGTAAGGACTCCTTCAAGTCCGTAGCCCACTTCAATCCTAACCTTCCTGTCATCCTTAACAACGAGCAACAATACACCGTTATTCCTGTCTTTTTTTCCAATCTTATTTTTTTCAGCAAGGCGAATCGAAAGGTCTTCGAGTGAGCCGCCGTTCAGAGACTTGAGAACATATAAACAATGATCTGATTCGTAGTGGACTTATCTTCGTTCCTTAGCTTCGTGTTCAAAGAATTGATCTCACCCGGAGTCAGTGTTCCGGTTTCATCGGTTATATATTGCCGCAATTGTGCAGGATTTTCGGCTAAACTTTCTGAGAATTTTGAAAAAGGGACGGATTAAATAAATCAAAAAGGAAAAGTAAACAATATTAATATCTTATAGTTTCAAAATGATTACTGCTAATTGTTATTCTGAAAAAGTCTTTCAAATAAAAAAAGCGATCTGAAATAATTCAGACCGCTTTACATCTAAATTTAAGAACCTAATTTTTAGCCTCCGGCGTTCTTAAGATTTCTTTATCAGGATCTTCCATTTTCAAAAAACTGTATCTTTTTTCGATTGCTGCCTTATTTATTTCATCAAGTATGTCAACCATTGTATTGTATTTCATTTTCCTGTCAAACTTCAGCAATATTATCAGCTTAGGATTTGCGGCATAATACGATTCGATCTTGCCTTTCATATCATTGAAGTCAACTTTTTCGGGAGGAGCTTCGGTACCGTCTGAAAGTCCTTTTGAAAAATAAGCATTTCCGTCTTCGGAAACTCTAAGATAAACACATCACCCATATCAACCTTTATCTTATCCTCCTCATCTCCTTTCGGAAGATTGATCTGCATTATCTGAGGAGTATTTAAAGTAGTCGTAAGAATAAAGAAAGTAAGAAGAAGCATTATAACATCAACCATCGGAGTCATGTCAATTCTTACACCGATCTTTTTCCCTTTTTTATATTTTTTTTGTTTGTGGAGCCCGCCTCCGGTATCCGGGGCATCAAATCCGCCACCTGCCATAATTTAATTCCTTATATATTTAAATTAGAAATTATGATAAAATTTATTCCGGTTTATCCGATTTAATATCGGTAACAAGTGCAAATCTTGTATTCTTTGTTGCTTTAAAAATTTCCATAAGATCTTCCACTACACCATAATCAGACTCAGTGTCGCCTTTAATAACGATACTGAAGTCTGATTTACCGCCTGTTGAATTTTTCAAGCTAGCCTTAGGTCTCTTAACGTTTTTTCAAACTCGGCTCGGTTTAATATCGTTACTTTTCTCTTAAATTGTTTGCCGCCAATCGTGCCGCCTGTCAATTCATATTCACTTTTTGTTGTACTATCAGGGTGAAACAACCCAACTCCGAATGCATCACCGAAAACCTGTTCTTTAACATTATAATTATCCACATCAAGGAAAACATCGCCGTTTTTTGTTAATAGTCAATGTCATAATATCTTTTTCGGGTAATTTAGTTGTATCGGTAACTACGGATTCAGGGAGTTTAATTTCTATTGCTTCGGTAGATTCAGCTTTGAATGTTGCAACAAGCATAAAGAATGTCAGCAGCAGCATAATGACATCTACTAAAGGGGTCATATCAATGTTTACACCGGGCTTTTTTGTTGATCTTGCTTTCTTCATAGTTATTCGAATGAAAATTTTTTTAAAATTTTATAGCCGGACCAAAGAGACTTATGCAGTCTTTTTAGAACCTTTGATCGTTAGTATCTGAAGCATGTTATATGTTGCTTCATCGATCATATAAGTAATGTTTCCGACCTTTGTAACGAAATAATTGTAAGAGATTGTTCCTACAATAGCTCCAAACAATCCTCCTGCAGTATTGATAAGCGCTTCAGAAATACCTGAAGAAAGCTCAGCCGCATTAGGAGTACCTGCAGTCGCCAGCGCCTGGAATGCTCTTATCATTCCGACTACAGTTCCGAACAAGACCTATAAGCACCGATACCGAAGCTATTGTCGAGAGTACTACCAGGTTTCTTTCGAGAAGCGGAACCTCAAGCATCATGGCTTCCTCGATTGCTGCCTGGACTTCCTGAATTTTCTGATCTGCTTCAACCTTGTTATCGTTTGCAAGCGTCTGATATCTCTCCAGTCCCTGCCTCAGAATATTGGCAATTGATCCCCGCTGCTTGTCGCATTCGGCAATTGCATCCTCAATATTTCCGTCAAGCAAGAGAGCTTTGAACTTTTTTAAGGAATGGCTCAATCGGACCTCTTCCTTTGGCTTTTGAAAGCGACAATTGTCTTTCTATCGTGAATGTGATAACCATTATACTTAAGTGCCATCAGAAATACGACAATTGGACCGCCCAAATAAATTGCACCCATCATGTTTGCCGGTGTTGTTTTTTCCGGTGTTTTAAAGTTTGCTGCATTCCCAAAGACACCATAAAAAATAATCGCTGAAACTACCAATGCAATTACAATAACGACAGTCATAAAAACAGATTGTTTCATTAATTTTAACCTCCATTAACCCCTGATAGAGTTATATTTTTTAATAGTTTATAAATGTTTTTTAAAATTATTGTTCAAAGCTTTTAATCGCTTCCTCCTAATGTCGGATAAGAATCAAAAATTAAAGCAAGCTTTGTAATTACAAATAAATTTTCAAGATTTTTATTTAACTGGCAAAGTTTAATTTTGCCATCCCGCTTTGAATAGTTTGCGTGTGCGGATATTAGTACTCCGAGGGCAGTACTGTTGAGATATAAAACATCACCTAAATCAATAATTAATTTCTTATTTCCGAGATTCAGAATACTTTTTAATGGAGTCTCTTAAATCATCTGTTTCATCTCCCCCGACAAAGTTTCCCTTTGGTTCAAGAATTACGATTCCTTTGTCTGAGAGTTCAGTTGCTTTTATTGATGCCATATTGTGAAAATTTGATTAACAAAATATACGATTATTTTCAAAATTGCAATTATAAAAAGGGATTTGTAAAATTAATTTTAAAATAAAATTCATATTTTATTAAATCAGCCTATTAATTTTTCTTTAAAGAGCTTAGTATAACCTCATTGATCATCTCTACTTCCCCGATCCCATTAATCTCTTTGATCAACCCGAGTTTGTCGTAATATTCTTTGACAGGTGCCGTGGCATCGTAATAAACTTTAAGGCGGTTTGATGATTGTCTCCCTTGTATCATCGCTTCTTCCCCTTTTTAAAAGTCTGTTTATGATTTCGTCTTCATCGGCTTTAAGATTTATTACTTCTATGTTTTTAAACTCTAAATCTTCAAAAATGCCGGAAAGTACTTCTGCCTGCTTCAGGGTTCTTGGAAACCCGTCGAGTATAAATCCCTTCCTGTTTGCTGTATTCAATGTTTCCTTAACTATGCCGTTCATGATTTCATCGGGAACAAGATTTCCCTTATCCATTATTTCTTTGGCTCTTTTACCAAGGTCAGTCCCCGCACCGACTGCTTTTCTTAAGATCTCTCCGGTTGATATGTGTTCGAGGTTAAGCCTTCCCGCAATTAATTGTGCCTGTGTGCCTTTACCGACTCCCGGTGGTCCGAATATGATTAACTGATACATTAAATGATTTTAGATATTTTGATTTTAGATTTTAGATTTTAGATTTTAGATTTTAGATTTAGATTTTAGAATTTTAAATTTTAGATTTTAGATTTTTTGGTCGTTCCGGTATTGGACATTGAAAATTTATAATTGAACATTGTTAACGGCAAGCTGACCGCATGCAGCGTTTATATCCACTCCGCTGCTTGAACGGAGATTAACAACTACTTTTCGGTTTTTAAGTTTGGCAATAAAATCAAATAATCTTTTATTAGAAAGTAATTTATTTATATCTTTCCGGCTGTTGAAAATATCGAGCGGTTTTTTCAATTCAAAATCTATCGGGTGAAACGGGATTATGTTTATGTTTGAAGGAACCATCTTTGAAACTTTCTCAAGCCGGTTTAATGTCGTTTTCACTGTCATTAAGCCCTTCAAAAAATATATATTCGTATGTAATTTTATTTTTTGTCTTTTGATAAAAATATGATATTTCCTCATAGAGATCAGGTAACTTATTTTTTGCCGATGAAGGAATTATAGATTCCCGGATCCCTCTGTCGGTTGAATGCAGAGACAAGGCAAGCTTCACATTCTTAATAGTTTTGTTTTCATCTTTCATCAAATCGTCTGCGAACTTCTTTATTTTTCCCGTAAAACCAACGGTGGAGACTGTAATTCTCCGGGAAGACAACGACATTCCTTCAGGGTGGGTTAAAACCTTCAATGACTTCAGCACATTATCATAATTCAGGAACGGCTCACCCATTCCCATATAAACTATGTTGGTGGGAGCCGTATTGGTTTGTCTTTTCACTTCATAAACCTGGGAAATTATCTCAGACACATCCAGATTCTTATTAAAACCCATCTTCCCCGTCGCGCAGAATTCACATCCGACATTGCATCCGACCTGAGTCGAAATACAGATCGTGTCTCTTCCCTTTTCCGAGATCAAAACTGATTCTATAAAGTAATTTTCTTTACCGGATTCAATCTCAAATAAGAATTTTCTGGTTTTGGATTTTTCTGAGTCTGTTGTCTTTATTAATTTCAAAGAGGGCACAAGAAAATTCTCCCGCAGTTTATCTTTAAGTGCACGGGGAATTCCTATGATTTCATCGAGTGAATTCATGTTCTTTTTATGAAGCGAGGAATAAATTTGCTTCGCCCGGAATTTTTGTTCATCTAATAGCAGAACTTCCTTCTCCAGATCATCGAAAGCATAATTCAGAATATTTTTTCGGGTCATTTTATTAAATCAGCGGTATTTAAAAATAAGATAAAGAATATTCTTTTACTTTCAAATGCTTTTTTGTTTATTGATATTGTATTTGAATAGATGTAATTTTTGCCAGATGAAAAATATAAGATACCTCACAAACCCTCACTGCATTTAATGAATCCAGTTATCGTTTATAGCAAATCAAAATCGGAGGATATTGCCTTGATTGAAGAAGCATTGGCGGGCAAACAGACGTCCTATGAAAAGCTGATGAAAAAATATTATCAGCTGATCTACAATCTGGTTTACAGGATGATCTCAAAGAAAGAAGACGTGGAGGACCTCACTCAGGAAGCATTCATCAAAGCTTTTAACTCACTTCATAATTTTGACAAACAGTTTGCGTTTTCTACCTGGCTTTTTAAGATTGCCACAAATAATGCGATAGATTATCTCAGAAAAAAAAAGCTTTACACATTTTCCATAGATAAAGATATTGAAGCGGATGACAGCGATTACAGATTTGAAATTCCCGATCATGAAAACAAGCCGGACAAGCATATAATAGATACGCAAATGAGAAAAATTCTCGATGAAGCGATAGAATCACTGCCTAAAAAATATAAAGAAGTGATTGTCCTGAGGCATAATAAAGAAATGGAATATGAAGAGATTGCCAAAACACTTAAGCTTCCCCTGGGAACGGTGAAAGCGCACATTTTCAGAGGAAGGGAACTGCTTAATAAATATTTGAAAGACAGAATTAAACATTATTGACATTCGGAAATTTTAGATTTATAATTTATTTTTAAGATTCACATCTGATTAACAAATTCAAATTAACTGATTAACCAATTAACGATTTTTTCATTTTCTAATTTTAATTCGAATGAATAACCGCTGATATGAAAGATGAAACCCCTCTGATGAGGCAATATAAAAAGATCAAAGAAAGATATCCCGATACTATTTTACTTTTTCGAATGGGAGATTTTTTTGAAACGTTTGAAGATGATGCCGTTACGACTTCGAAAGTTCTCGGTATTACTTTAACCAAACGGGCAAACGGCGCGGCTTCGGATGTTCCGCTCGCCGGCTTTCCGCATCATGCTCTTGATAATTATTTGCCAAAACTTGTAAAAGCCGGATACAGAGTTGCAGTTTGTGAACAGCTTGAAGACCCTAAGTATGCAAAAGGGATCGTAAAGCGCGACGTGATTGAAGTTGTAACACCCGGAGCAAACTTTTCCGAAAAACTCTTGGACCATAAAACCAATAATTTTCTGGCAGCGATTTACATCAGGGATAATGTCTGCGGATTTTCTTTCTGTGATGTTTCAACAGGTGAATTTGCAGCATCGGAAATACTTCTGAAAAACCTTGCCGAGCAGATCGACATCATTAACCCTTCCGAAATCCTAATTTCAAAAAGAGAAAAAGAAAAAGTTTACAAGGCTCTTGATTATAATCCGGATGCATCATTCAGCGAACAGAAGAACAGATTCTTTTTTACAAAAGTTGATGACTGGGTTCTCAATCTCGACTATGCAAAGGAAGTTCTTACAAATCATTTCGGAACTCAATCATTAAAAGGTTTCGGGATTGACGAGATGAACGAAGGAATAATCGCCGCGGGCTGTATCATGAACTATCTCAATGAGACCCAAAAGAACAATCTTCCTCACGTAAAAAAAATTTATAATTATGATTACACTGATTACATAATTCTCGACCCCTCTACAAAACGAAATCTGGAAATTACATCTTCGATAACCGAAGGAAGCAGGGAAGGAACGTTGATTTCCATACTTGACCGTACCCAAACTGCAATGGGAGGACGTCTCATGAAAAAATGGATTTCGCGTCCTTTGAAAAAGGAAGAACAGATTAAAAAAAGACTGGACGCAGTAAAAGATTTTTTTGAAAATAAAACCGAACGTAAAAAATTAACGGAAGACTTAAAATCAATTGCAGATCTGGAAAGACTGCTGTCAAAGGTCTCTACAGGAAGAGCAGTTGCAAGAGATTTGGTTCAGCTTAAAATTTCTTTAAAGAAAATAATTGAGATAAAATCTAAGTTAGAAAAATTTTCATCAGCATCAATTCAGGCATTAAAAAATAATCTCATAGAGATAAATGAATTAATTCTCCAAATCGAGAAGTGCATAAATGAAAATTTTATCAGCGGCATAGATTCTTACGGAGTCATTAATAAAGGTTATAATACTGAGCTCGATGAAATCAAAGATATTCTCATCAACGGAAAGACATGGATGGAGAATTTTCAAAGCAGGGAAAGAAAACGAACCGGGATAAATTCGCTTAAGGTTGATTTCAATAAGGTCTTCGGATATTATATTGAAATTACAAAAGCAAATCTGGACAAAGCTCCGGCAGATTATATCAGAAAGCAGACGCTTGTGAATGCGGAACGATATATTACGGAAGAATTAAAAATTTATGAAGATAAAATTCTCAATGCAGAAGAAAAAATAAATACTCTCGAAAACAAGATCTTTCTCGAGCTGAGAAACATCATTCTGGAATTCACCGATCCGGTTCAAAAGAACGCCATTCTGATTGCAACAATTGATGCCCTGATAAGCTTTGCCGAAGTGTCCGAAGCTTACAAATATGTGATGCCCGAGATTTCAGATTCGGACAAGCTTGAAATTAAGGAAGGGCGCCATCCCGTGATAGAACGGCTCTTCCCGCCGGGTGAAAAATATATTGCAAATGATACGACAATAGATACCGTGACCAATCAGATACTGATCATCACAGGACCGAATATGAGCGGTAAGTCAAGTTACCTCAGACAGGTCGGACTGATAGTTCTGCTTGCACAGATAGGATGTTTTGTTCCGGCAAGAAGTGCGAGTATCGGTATCGTTGATAAAATTTTTACACGCGTCGGTGCATCGGACAATATTTCAAAAGGAGAAAGCACTTTCCTTGTCGAGATGCATGAAGCCGCAAACATTCTGAACAATGCTACGGGCAAGAGCCTCATTCTGCTTGATGAGATCGGCAGAGGCACGAGCACTTATGACGGAATTTCAATAGCGTGGGCAATGACGGAATACCTGCATGAAAATCCAAATGTGAAAGCAAAGACTTTGTTCGCAACGCACTATCACGAACTCAATGCGCTTGCAGATTTATATAATCGAATAAAAAATTTCAGAGTGGAAGTCAGAGAATATAATGATAAAGTAATTTTTCTCAGACGGATCACCGAAGGCACAGCCGATCACAGCTACGGAATACAGGTAGCACAGATGGCAGGACTTCCGGAGTCGGTGACTTCGAGAGCAAAAGAAATTTTACGTTCGCTTGAGGATAAAGAATACAGGAGACAGCACAAGGATGAATTTCAGATAAATATGTTTGAGTCAGCAGTAACTGAATTTAAAGATGAAGCTTTGAGAAAATTACTGGATGAAACGGACATAAATAATATAACGCCTCTGGAAGCGATGAGTATATTGAAGAAGATGAAAGACGAGACATCCCCAAAAGAGTAGAGATACAAACCGGCTGGAATTAAAAAACATCTGTATTAAATCTTATAAAGAGAAATTTCTTTTATCTTACTAAAATCTTTTTCATTGATGGTCGCTAATTTTATTACTGATCATGATTGATGCGATCTCGACTTCATAAACCCTGCTTCCTTTTGGATTCAATGCTTTCAAAAGACTTTTGAAAATTGTTAAACTCTCACTATTTGGAAAAAGAATATTAGTATACTGAATTATATCTTCCAGATAATTTAAAATTAACTCCTATTGATATCGAGTTTTGTACAGGCAGAAACAAATTCTGAAATATTCTTGCTTGAAGTATAAAGCTCAATAGTTTCATTATTGAGTACTTTAGATGCTCTTTCGTGAAATATTGAATTCTTATCTAATCATAAATGAAAATGTTAGTATCAACCAACACTTTAGTCATAAGCCAAATCCCGTAAATTATACTTGTCTGCTTTGTCCTTTTAAATCAACTGAAGCTGAATATTTCCAATTTCTCTTTTTGGATTTATCTTTCTCAATTTCTTTAATTGTTATCTCTACTTCCTTTCCCAATAACTCTTTTGAGTTCGCAATTTTCAAAGTATTACTTTTTAATTTAGTTTTTATTGTAAGTGTTTTCATAATCTATCTTTCTGTTTTAAATTACAAATTTTATTGTTTAATTAAAAGAATCCTTTCAACAAACTAATTTCCTAAAAGTCTTTCATCATTCTCACATTAAATTTATATTTACAAAAAAAAATTAATATGGACTCAAACAAAATCCAGACACTAAAAGAATTGAGAGCTAAGTTCGGACTAATTCCGAATTTTCAAACTGCATACAAAAAGAATCTGTCTAATCTGAATAAGCTGGCATTATGGATAACGGAAAATGTTGGCAGTATGGGTTTTTTCATTATAATATTAGTATGGACAGTAACGTGGCTGGGCTGGAATACACTTGCCCCGAAGGATTTGAGATTCGACCCTTTTCCCGGATTTGTTCTCTGGCTTTTCATTTCAAATGTCATTCAGATTTTTCTTATGCCTTTAATAATGATAGGTCAGAACATGCAGTCCGAGCATGCCGATGCAAGAGCTCAAAATGATTTCGATGTTAATACCAAAGCTGAAGCCGAAATTGAAACCATATTAATGCATCTCGAAAATCAAAATGAACTTATTCTCCGGATACTAAACAAACTGGACAGCGATAACCAAATAAAGTGAATTACCTTTTAAGAGTTACTTCTTTTTGGTTGTGATCACTTCTCCCGTCTCTGCGTCCACTCTGACCTGAGCCCTTCCGGACTTTGTAAAAAGCCAGAAGTTATATTCCCACCTGCTTCTGTTTTTGTAATAACTCCATTTCAGAATTTTCTGTCCTGCTTTTTCTTCGGCGGTTTTTCTGGCAGAAGAAAAAGGAATAAAATTTTCTTCAGGCTTGATCTCATACTCAAACGGTCCTTCATCGGAAATTACCTTTATCAGATTCTTATCCGAACTGGAAATTTCAATTTCAACACTCCCTCTTTCAACTGTGATCAAATCTATTTCCCAGATTGGAATGTCTTTCTTAAATTTCTTTTCTGCCTTTGTAACACTGCCTTCAAAAAGCCCCAATGCAAAATTGATTGCATCAACTATGCTGACTTCTTTACTTGCATTTGTATCCAGAGAATAAGAAAGTGTTAAAAGGGATTTGCTTTGTCCTGTAATGCCTTCAGCCTGCAGGCAAAAATTAAGCAAAAGCAGTACGGACAGGAAAATTTTGTCGGTGGCCATGAGATATTTCTCCCTGCCGGCTATTGCCGGCTTTTAAATTTTCTGCCACCAAATAAAAATTATTTTGATCTAAAATAAAACATATTAATTTTGACCGCTGATTTTTGAACTATGATTAAATGATTCTTATGATTACTATGAAATTATTTCTTATAAAGAAAAAAATAATAATCAAAGTCGCAAAGATTGTAGTTAAACATTCCTAGTTATCATTCTCTCATAGAATCAATGTCAAACAATCATAGTAATCATAAGAATCATTTAATCATAGTTCAAGAAAATCATAGTTTCCTCCTTGGTATCGACAAACTTTTCCAGCCGCCGTCTTCAAGATGTTTTCCGATGTAAACAATCTGACCAATGTGATATGCATAATGAGTCAGCTGTCTGTTGATCGCCTGTATTACCGTGTGCGGCTCATTGCGTATCCTCACTTCCTTCATAAGGTCATTTTCGGACAGCGATCCGAGTGTGTCAAATAAACGCTTCCATCCCTTTTCCCATCTGGACATGATGTCATCTTTGTCAGTATAAAATACTCTTTCAAACTCTTCATCCCTCTTGCGGCTTTCCTTTTCACCGTCGGTTGTAAGAAAATCGGTCCATCTCGAGATCATGTTTCCGCTGAGATGACGGATGATAACTGCAATACTGTTTGATTCTTCATCAGGCGACCAGAAGAAATCTTCATCCTTTATCTGCAAAAAGGTCTTGTCCCCCAGTTCTTTTAATTTCCTGAATTCATGAACGGAGTTTTCAAGATAATGCTTTCCGGTTTGTTTATCCATAATTATTATTTATTAATTCTAAATTCCCAATTCTTAATTCTTAATTATCTCACAACCGGCTTGTCTTCTCTGAGATCAAATCCGGGCAGTGTCAGGCTCGTCGTACCCAGCAATTGTTCGGGTACATATTCGCCTTTGGGATCTTTGTCAACTTTTATCTTTGATGGTTTTTCTTTTTCATCAAAATAAATATATATTTCCTCTCCTTCTATCTTGTTCATGCCGTTTGCCTTATTATCTTCATAAACGAAATAAATACTGTTTGAATTTTTAGTTACTTCAATCGAGTTAATTTTATCTTCTTTGAATTTTATTGTCACATCAGTTCCGCTGATCTGATCATAACGGTCTTTAAAATACAAGTCTTTGTTTTCCGAAATTACAAACGAATTGACCGAGTTTTCCAGAGGAAGTTTTTTAACATAAATTGTCTGAAGCTTATTGTTCGGAAGCTCCGCATAGATCGAATCACCTGTCATCTGTATATTTTCCTGCCACACTATAGGCTGTCCGGACAATGATATTGTTTCATCTTCTTTGTAATATATTCCGTACCGGCACCTTGACAAAAATTCATTTCTTATAATTTCAACATTGCTTTTTGCTATGTAATAATCCGGCTTGCTTCTGTATGCCTGCATCGTATCGCTGTAGATATGGAGAGTGTCACCGTTTTCTTCGACCTGCATCAGTCTGGCATTACCCATCAGGATCGTATAGTTCTCATTTTCATAATTCTCGATGCTGTTCCCGAAAATTACAGTATTATTGTTGAGACTTTCTATACTGACATTTCCCGACGCGTAGGATTTTTTTTCTTTGGAATAATTTGTAGCAGTATCTGAAATTATGACCGTGGAATCACTTTCAATTCTCACATTTCCGGCGGCAAAAGTTTTTCCCTGCATCTTGTAAAAATCTATATTGTCTGCTTTTATAACTGCTGAATCGGTAGTGACGATCACATTTCCTCTTGCAAAAGAATCTTCATTGCCTCTGAAGTAAGTTAATTCGGAAGACGTGATTCTGTATTCCGGATTGACAATTATGACATCACCGGTGAAGATCGCTTTTCCGTCGTCAAAAGAATAGATTCCGTTATCAGCTCGCAGGACAGCGTTGGGATCTTTTAATGTTACACCGCCTGTGCATATGGCTTTTTTATCGTCTCCGAAATATGTTGCCTCGGAAGTCTGCAATGTTAAAGTATCCTGATATAGCCTGACGTTTCCTCTGAGCTCGACCCTGTTTGCATCCAGATACTGTAAGGCGGAATTGCAGTAAACTTTTACATTTCCCTGCACGAACTCTACATTGCCGATTGCCTCTCTTACGTTTTGTCCGTCGATTACTCTTCCCGAAAGTTCGCCGGCATTTTTCAGCTCTATCTTATCCTGTGAATTGACTGTCTGTATGTAAGCAAACAAAAGAAGTAATATTTTAAAAAACTTTATCAAATAATTTTTAGATTGTTTGTTGATTTCAAAGTTTGCAGTGTTAGCTTCTGCTTTCCCTGATAGTGTCGAGGAGCTTCAGTATACTTTTTTTCTTTTCATTTTTTATTTTTGAATCTTCAATGTTCCTTCTGATAAGCTCAAAATCAGACTGACTCTGCATTTTATATTTCTCTTTGTTAAGGTTATTCAGCAGATAGATAATATTATCATAAGCAAGATCCCTCTCGCCGTCGGCGGTAACTTCCTTTGAATATTTTACTGCAAATGAATCGTCAATAAGCGCCTTGTTCAGCTCACCTTTATTTTCATAGGCAAGAGCCCTGTTGATAAATGCAATGTCATATGCCGGGTTAATTTCGATGGCTCTTGTGTTGTCTTCAATCGCCCTATCCGCTTCATTCTTATACATATAAATGAGCGCACGGTTAAAATATGTATCTGCCTCTTCAGGATTTATTTCAAGAGCACTGTTAAAATCTTCAATAGCTTTATCATATTGCTTGATGTATGAATAAGCGATTCCCCTGTCAATAAAAGCTGATTCGTATTGAGGATCTATGTCTATTGCCTTTGTATAATTTTCGATTGCTTCGGTGGTTTTGCTTAATGCCATTAAACAGGATGCTTTCTGATAATAGGGCAGTTTATAATTAGTGTCGAGCCTGATCGCATTGTCAAAATCATTTATTGCAAGCGTGTACTGAGCAAGCTTGTTGTATGCAAGACCTCTGTTAAAATATGCATTCTTGTAGTTCCTGTCTAATTCAAGTACTCTGCTGTAATTTTCCACTGCACTATTGTAATCCTTATTCTCGTAGCTGTCAAATGCTTTCTGAAAATAATCGCCGACCTTTAGTCCCGTTTCCCCGTTCCTTACCGGATCGACAGAAGTTTTGTATTTCTTGGCATCAATATTATCAATTAGCTCAAGAATGGTTTTTTTCTTATTTTCGTCCAATGCCGAAGCTGAAACATTGTCTCTGACAATTTGCGGAATTTTGTTATCGTATTTATTTTCTGTCAGTTCATCAAGAAGGATAGTAATGTTATTGTATGCCAGGTCGCTTTTGGAATCCGTGAGAATTGCCTTTGAATAATCTGTGAGCGCTTTATCAAAATTCTTTAATCTGTCATATATCAGTCCCCTGTTTATGTAAGCGTTTGTATAATCAGGCTTCAATTCAATTGCCCTGATATTATCGGCAAGTGAATTTTCAAAATCACTTTTGTAAAAATATGCAAGGGCTCTGTTATAGTAAACATCCGGCGCGTCGGGCTTTAACTCTGCTGCACTGTTAAAATCATCTATTGCCTTATCATATTGTACTTTGTCCATATAGGCAATCCCTCTCTGTATAAAAGCCGAATCAAAGTCCGGGAATTTACTTATGATGTCTGAATAAGCATCTAATGAATCTCCGGATTTTCCCATCATGTTAAGAGAGTTTGCTTTCCAGAAATATGCATTTTTATAGTTCTCATCCAGCATGATCGTACTGTCAAAATCAGCCACGGCCGAGTCATAATCTCCCAGATTGTAATATGCAAGACCCCTGTTGTAAAACGCTTCCTTATAATCCGGATTTGATTCCAAAACTTTGCCGTAATATTCTATTGCCTTTGAGTAATCGCCGTTTTCAAAGCTGTCATATGCTTTCCCGAAATTTTCATTTTCAGGCAAAGTAATGTCAGACGAACTTACTACGGAATCCTTCCCGTTGCTGCCGGGCGGCAAATAACCGGATGTATCTGCATTCGGCGGCAACAATTCCTGCAGCAAGTCTAATACTTTTGTTTTTACTCCCGCTGTTAAATTTGAATTGTTAATGTTTTTTTCGATTTCAATATAATCAGACTGAGGGGAAATAGTATACTTGTTGTTGATCAGATCATTGAGTGTATACTCCATGTTATTGAGAGCTTTCCTGCTGACGTTAATCTCTTCTTTGGATTCCAGTTCTATTGCTTTGGAATGATCTTTCAATGCTTTATTGAATTCTCCCTTCCTTTCATATGCAAGAGCCCTGTTGATAAATGCAATGGTATAAGCTGGAAACAGGCGGATCGCAGCATCATTGTCCTTTATGGCAGAGTCAGGATCATTTTTATACATATGTGCAAGAGCCCTGTTATAATAAATATCCGCTGCCTTGGGATTCAGACTATTTGCAATGTTAAAATCGGCAATTGCCTTGTCATAGTCCTTGATCTTTTCATCCATATATGCAATTCCTCTGTCAACATAAGCTGTCTCATACTTGTCGTCCAGAGAAATTACAATGTCATAATTCCTGATTGCTTCTTCAGTTCTGTTAATGTTCCTGAGACAATATGCCTTCCAGTAATAAGCATTTTTATATTTCTCATCCAGCTTTATCACATTGTCAAAATCAACTATTGCAACAGAATCCTCTTTGAGATTCATATACGAGAGTCCCCTGTTGTAATAGGCCTGAATGTATTTTTCATTCAGCTGAAGGACGTTGTTGAAATATTCAATTGATTTTTTGTAATCCTTTTTGTCATAGCTTTGAAATCCCAGGTCAAAATATTTGTCAATTTCTTTCGTGTCTCCTTTGTTTTCCGGAATGCCGGAAAATATGTTTTGTAAATATATGTAAGGTCGTATGTCGATGTTAAATAATATCGGATCGCTTTTTAAGAAGTCTATCAGGCTGCTGTCGCTATAATAGTCGACAAGAAAGGGCTCTTTGTTTAATTTATCGCCCCGGCTCTTATCATCAAACAACCCGCACTCATTCAGATCATTCATGATATTCTTCTTGTTATTTTTTGTAAACCTGCTGCATAATTCTATGTAAAATTTTTCCCAGTACTTTTCAAGAAGTATGAATTTCACAAGCCTGTCTTTTTCTATTTTTATATTCCTTGCATCCGCAATTGCAATCCTCAGCTCGATGTCATTATAAATTCTCTTGATTGCGCGCAGGTTTAATTCCCGGTCCACGATAAGCAGCTTGAATTCCTTCAGCTCTTTTTCAATTTCAAGACCTTCAATATATTCATTTGTGATAGTCTCTTTCGCCTGTATCGATATCCTGAACGGCACCTGAATTATTTTGTCAAGATAGTTCTCGGAGTTATCCCCGAATTTTTTCTTTACACTGCTCTTTATTCTTGATTCATCGGCTCCGATCAAAAACACTGTTCCCCTGACATTCAGAAAAAGCTTGATGCTCTCGAGGATCTCAATTGCCTTGTCAGGCAGGCATCTGTCGAGATCATCTATGAATATTACAAGCTTTCCGTCTTCACCGACATATTTGTAGGTCAGGTCTTCAAACTCTTTCTCAAATTCATCTATTAACGATAATGTCTTTTCCGCAGGAGTGTCCCTGATTATCTTATCGGGTGAAGAGCCGAAAAATGTTTTTAATAAAGCAATTATTCCCACAGGAGGGACAGCTACAGCGGCAGCTATTTCCGCGGAAGTTTTTCCGAGTGACAGCCAGTTTATTTTTTTTAATAATTCAACCGCTTTCTTCCTTGTAAGCTCGGATATGGATTTGTCCTCTTTTATGTTTTTTAAAATTGTATGTATGAGGGCAACTCTCAGGTCATACTCTTTGTCATACTTCCACGCATTGAACCATACTGTATTAATTGTAATGGACGGTCTTTCCGGGCTTTCATAATTATTGATTATTTCCTGATAGATCTTTTTTTGGAGGGATGCTCTTTCTTTGCCGTTTAAGCTTTTCCTGATTTTTGTTTTTATATCCCATTCCGAATAGCTTCCGGGATCTTTATTCAGAAAGTCAAAAAATTTTTTGTTAAGAGAAGTCTTAAGTCCATCCTGTTTTTCTGAACCGGTCTTTGCCGACCTTTCTGTTTCAACAAATTTTAATATTTCCGATACATATTCATCAATTTCCATATCAAATTTCTGCAGTATTTTTTTTGTAATAGTTTCATCTTCTTTCTTTTCAATCTCACCATTATCTTTAGGAGCTGTCTTTTCCTTTATATGAAGATACTTTTGATTAATAATGTTGTCATAGTGAAATTCTATTGCTTTACGGATTTCTTTTTTTGTGCTTTCAGGATCAAAAGTCTTTTCCTTTGTGAGTCCGGCTATTTTATCAGTCAGGGTTTCCCTTCCAAGCTTCATCTGTGTAATTCTCATGAGGCTGGTCTTTCCGCTTCCCCACTCTCCGTATATGCCGATTGAGATCGGGGTCTCAGAATCGAGAATCACATTTATGAGCGCATCCGAAAGGTTTTTGAATTTTAAAGAATCCGATGTGACTTCTTTTATTTCGTTATCCGTTAGCATAACTTGAGGGTGATTTAGATTTTAGATATTAGACTTTAGATATTTGGATTTTTGATTTTAAAAAATCAGAAATCATTTATCAAACCAAAATTAATTATACCGTCGAGAATGTCAGTATCTTTGCCCAGTGCATAGCTTACTCCAATCAGCCCGAGACCTGTTTCAAGCCTGATTCCCACTCCGTATCCGTAAAGAAATCCGCTCTGCTCCGGGTTATTATTTACCGGCTGATAAGGTCTGAAATAATATCCTGCATCATAAAACCCAAAAAGAAAACCTTTTCTTGAAATTGAATAACGGAATTCGAGATTGCCCGCCGCAAGCCGTGATGCAAGGAACTGCTCATTTCTGTAGCCTCTGATATATTTGTTGCCGCCGATCCTGAAATAATCCGGATCTTCAAGTACTTCGGACTTCACTTCCCCTCCCATCAGCTTCAGCAACGTGGTCTGGCGGTTCACAAAAGAAGAATAAAAATCCAGATCAATGAAATATCTCTGAATGGAAAAAGTTTCGGGATAACCTAAATACTGAACCTGTTCAAAATTAAAGATCCTTTTATTGCCGTAAGAATAGTATGTGGTGTAAAGAAAACCCTTCGACGGAATAAATATATTATCCCTGCTGTCATACTTTAATTCAATTCCCGACAGAAGAATTCTTGAATCGGCAATTATTACGGGCGGATTTGGAATGTCAGAGGGAATTGTCCTGTCGTATCCGATAAAACCTGAAAGGGTGAACTTATTGGAAAAAAGAAAATCCGCCTTAAGATCCAGATTTCTTCTCGTATAGGTCGAGTCCTGTATCCTTTGAAGAAATCCGAAATTTATATTCAAAGGCAGACTGAAAAAATACGGCTCGAGATATTTGAATGCCAGCTCCTGCGTCTCAGCTACTTCGGACTGGTATTTTGCATCCAGCTTTCTTCCGGTTCCGAAAAGATTTCTGAAAGAAACATTGACAAGTCCGGTTATGTATCCGTCTGTTGTTGCAGTCGGCGGCGAATATCCGAGTACTCCGTCAAAAGTATTTGTATTCCCTTCCGTGACTTCAATCAGCAGACCTGATTCATTTTTATTCTTAAGAGTGTATATCTTCGGCTCGGAAACGGATTCAAAAATATCAAGCCGGTCAAGCCGTTCTTTCATCAGGTTAATCGACTCGGTGTTAATTATTTTATTCTCGTCAAGGTCCAGCTCACGTGTGATCACATAATCCTTTGTTGTTTCGTTCCCTTTTATCTTGACCTGATTAATTTTCACTCTCGAATTTTCTTTTACTGCCAGATCTATTCTTATCCTGTTCTCCCCGTTGTCAGTGTATACTGAAATATCTTTTATGTTAACTTTTGCAAACGGAAGCCCCTTTGATTCATAAATTTTCAGCAGTTCTATAATATCGTCATTTAAAACATTGTCATTCAGGTTATCCCCGATTTTAGTTTCGAACTTGCGAAGAATTTCTTCTTTTGAAACAGAAGTATTTCCCTCAATATCTATTGCACCGATCGTTACTTTTTTCCCTTCATCAATTGTTAATTCAATTTCTACGAAAGAAGAATCTTCAGTAAAATGCATTTTTTCATCTTTGAATTTTGCATACAAGAATCCGCAACGATTTATATTTATCCCTGATAGTCTTAAGATCGGTTTTATACTGCTCTTCTCTGAAGGTTCCGTCTTTTTTTGAAACCATTAAGTTCAGGATGTCCCCCTTTGTAAGATATTCATTTCCTGAAATTTCAATTGAAGTAATTATTGTTTGTGAGAACAAATCGCAGGTTATCAAAAACAGAAAGCATGCTATGTAAAAAAGCCTCGTCATAATCATAATTTGTAATCTAATTCAAAAGTTTTAAAATAAAAATATATTTAATTTTTTTTGTCTTATCTCAGTTAATCTCAGCATCCTGTAAATTCCATAGAACATTTTACTATGGATTCAGGTTTTTTTAGAAAAATTTTTGAACTATTCAAAGTTAAACAAGTTATATAAATCCGTCCGGACTTAGTTTGTAATATTTGTCTTGATTAAACTTCATATAAAAAATATTTTAATAAAAACAATACACGTCTTGAAATTCCTAAAGCTAATATCCGTACTGACAATATTTTCTTTCATTTGCCTGAATGACACAGGGTGTAATTTCGTTACTCACAAGACGATTTCTCATAACCGCCAGTCAGATTCGCTTGACAGTGAACCGGAGCCTAATTATAATGCATCTCTTGACTTTGATTATCAGGACTTCGTGTCATACCTTTATATAGGAAACCGTGTAGAAAATTTCACGGGATATTTCAATACTTTTTATAAAGCAAATGAAGATTATAACGATGCTTTCGATGAGTACCGGACTTCTCTTATTTCATTTTATAACAGAAGACTTGATTCCCTGGGGATCACACTGCCTGTCTCCGCAGGAGTAAAGGAAAAATTTGACAAGGCAATTGAGCGGGCATCAAAGATCATCCAGTTTCATAAAAACAGTAAATTCATAGATGAGTCTGTGCTGATAATCGGGAAATCTTATTTTTTGCTTGCCGATTATTATAAAGCCGAAAGAACATTCAATGAATTTCTTTCAAAGTTCTCCAGCAGTGAGCTTGCTGATGAAGCCTATTTGTATCTCGGAAGAACAAAAGTAAAGCTCGGAAAAATGGATGAGGGTGAAGCAATTTTTAAGTCACTGGTAAAGAATTCATCTGACAACGAGATACAGTCTCTTGCTGCGAGGGATCTGGGAATTCTGGAATATAATAAAGGAAAGCCCCTGATTGCCGCCAATTATTTTAATGCCGCAATTGATTTTTCAAAAGATAAAGAGAAAAAAGCCGAAGGTCAGTTTATTCAGGCAAAAATATTATCTGTCTACAAACCCGATCAGGCTGCTAAAGAATACAATAAAGTTCTGGATTATACTTCCGACTATGATCTTACATTCTTTGCAAGATTAAATTACGCAAAGGGACTGATTTACAATAAGAATTTCAAAGCTGCCGATGAAGAGCTTGAGAGCCTGAGGAAAAAATACAGGGATGACGCAGCTTATACGCCGCTTGTTGACCTCGAAATTGCGAACAATTATTATGCGCAAAAGAACTATCCCGCAGCTCTTGAAAAATATTATGAGGTCATAGTGAAATATCCGAGCTCTCCTGTTTCTTCCGATGCATATTATTACCTGGCAAAACATGAAGAAGAAATTAATCATAATTATCTCAATGCGCTTGTTAATTACAGAAAAGCTACTGAAGAAAATTCAGCATCGGATTATTTTAAGGAGAGTTCAACTAAAGCTGCTACACTCGACAGATATTTTGTATTACAGGGTGAAGTAAATGATTCTGCAATAAACATTCCTCTCAGCAATCCTGACGTCGAAAGATACAGGGCATTTTATAATGAGGAAAAGGGAATTAACCAGCCTCCGAACGAGGGTAATAAAGACGGGACAAATCCAAAGGGCGACCAGGAAGGAAATCCAAAAGGCGAAGGCAAGCCCGGAGGATCGAAGAATGGGTTTTTTAAATCACACAGGGACTCGACTGAAGAACAACAACAGGTCAGTCCGGAATCTAATCCCGTACTTCCAAATTCAAATCCCGATAACACCGGAGAAACCAACCGTCAGGAAATAATTAATAAGCGTGAGAAAGAAAAGGCCAACAGGGAAAACCTCAACAAAGAAGAAGGTAACAAAGAAGAAAATACAAAGGAAAACGGAGAAATTGAAAATACTGCTTCCGATTCTGTAAAAGCAGTTAACGATTCACTTGGCCTGGTAAATAAGGAAGAGGCCATATTTAAAGCTTACTATGAGCTTGCTGAGATTTTTATTTACAGCCTTGATCAAAGCGATTCGGCGGAATATTATCTCCAGCTTCTTCTTTCTAAATTTCCCGATTCCGAAAGGCAGTCAAAAGTATTATATACTCTCGGAAATTATTACAAGAATGAAGGGAAAAAAGAGCTCGCTGATGAAACATTCAATAAGATAATTTCCCGATATCCAAATACTGTTTACGCAAATGAATCACGTAAAATCCTCGGAGTAAAAATTCAGGAAGAAGGAATGACGGAAAGTCCCGTTAACGAAATATTTAAGGATGCTCTGAATTCTTTTAACGACAAAAGATACGGTGATGCAATTTCAAAATTAAAAGAAGTAGAATCAAAATTTCCGAAAGATTCTTTGGTTGCAAAATCCCTTTACAGCATTGGGTGGATTTACGAAAATGAGCTGGCAAATAAAGACAGTTCCCTTTTCTATTTTAAAAAGCTGAAAGAAAAATTTCCTGATTCGGAATACACATTGAAAATTAATCCGATGCTTGAATACGTTGCTTCCATGGAAAATCATGATTCTACAAAAGCCGTAAATGAAAATTCATCAGTCAGCGATTCGACCAAAAATGCCGTGAACGAAGGAGAAAATAAATCCGAAGAAGTAGTAGGCACGGAAAAGAAAGAAGTTATTAAAACAGAGGTCCCTCCCGACACCACCAATGTAAACAAGGAAAATCAACTGTCTCAGGAAGAAATTGACAAGCTCTTGAAAGAAAGTGACGAAAGCGGTAAATAAAACATATCCCTCCAAACTTTGAAAGAAGAAATCATAATCAGAGAATACCAACCCCGCGAAGAGCTTCAGTGGCTGGATTTACATGCCAGCGTAATGGTTGATTCATATGCATGGTGGATAGTGTGTCATAAGAAACCGGTCCGTGAAAATGAGGTCATTGATCTTGTGGCAATTCATAAGGAAGGACTTGTCGGATTTACAGTAGCGGAAATTAATTCCGGTATAATGACAGAAAATGATACTGCTTTTGTCTGGGATTTTGGGGTTCACAGAGACTACAGGGGAAAAAATATAGGCCGGAAGATGATTGAACATCTTCATAAAATAATGAATGAAAAATACGGAATTAATAAAAGCATATGGTATTCACAGGATCCGGACTCCATTAAGTATTACGCTCATCTCGGCATGAAAGAGATAGGGAGACACTGGCAGCTGAGTATTGAGCTGAGCCGTGATCAAAATGAATTTTTCAGAAGGAATAAATTCTCATGTCAGTCAATCAGAGGTACCTGCGGAATAAATGAATTGGATGAGGTCCGAAAAAAATTCAAGCCTATGGATGATGACGATACTCTGAAACCAATGATTTGCGTGGGATATGAATTTGTTATGTGATTTAACAGATGCTTTTAAAATGTACTTCTTTTCCTAACTCAACTAACTTTACATACTCACCTTACTTGCCTAACTCAACTAACTCTACTCACTCAACATCCTTTCCATAACTACAGCAACTTTCTCGGCATTCGGTAACATCTCTTTTTCAAGTCCTGTATTAAGCGGAACCGCAGGCATATTGACCGAACCGATTACTTCAACCGGAGCATCAAGATACTTAAAACAATGCTTTGAAATCCTTCCGGCTAAACTCTCGGCAAAGGAATTCATGACTTTTTCTTCCGTGATCACAATACATTTTCCATGTCTCTTTACCGAATCATACATCATTTCTTCATCAAGAGGATTCAGTGATCTCAGATCTACAATTTCAATCTGGCCGGGAAAATTTTTTGAAGCGTTTAAAGCCCAGTGCACTCCCATTCCGTAAGTTATAACTGTTAAAGTTTCTCCGTTATTGATTTTTTCTTCAGATGCATTCTGAACTATTCTTCCTTTGCCAAAAGGAATAATATAATCTTCACTCGGTTCAGGTGATTTTGCAGCTTCAGTTCCCGGAACTTTGCTCCAGTACAAACCTTTATGTTCAAACATTATCACCGGATTCGGATCATAGAAAGCAGCTTTCATCAAGCCTTTCATATCCGCTGCGTTACTTGGAAATACAACTTTTATCCCTCTTATCGGAAGGATGCTTGATTCGATGCAATCAGAGTGATAAGGACCTCCCGAACCGTAACTTCCGCACGGAATTCTTATCACTGATGCAATCGGATATTTTCCCATCGTGAGATAACATGACTTTGAAAGTTCGATAACCAGCTGATTTATTCCCGCCCATGCATAATCGGCAAACTGGATTTCAACTATCGGCCTTACTCCGACCGCACTCATTCCGGCAGTCGAGCCGACTATATACGCTTCCTGTATCGGCGTATTAAATACCCGGTTGTCTCCGTATTTTTGTGCAAGTGTTGCGGCTTCACGAAATACACCGCCTAGTCTTCTTCCTACATCCTGACCGTATAAAATTGCTTCGGGATGTTTCTTTAAAATTTCATTCACTGCAAACAAACCTGCGTCAACCATAATGATGGGTTCTTTGCCTTCCGGTTCGCGAATACCCTTTTCTTCCAATACAGTAGTTGGCGCAAACTCATGCAGATACAATGATGATGCATCCGGTTCATCTGCCTCGACTGCTCTTTTAAAACTCTCATTAGCTTTTTTAATTGCATCACTTTCGATTTTCAACAGCTCATCTTCTTTGATCCCAATACCTAGTCAATACATTTCTTAATTTCGGGACAGGATCATTTTTTTCGTGTTCGGTCAGATCATCACGATACCATTCTTTGCGGACACCTGATGTGTGATGTCCCAGCAATGGAACAGTCGCATGGATCAAAACCGGTTTTCTTTTTGATCTTACAAAATCAAGGATCTCACCAAACTTTTCATAGCTTTCAATAAAATCGGAACCGTCCACCCTGATTCTTTTCATCCCTTTAAATCCACCGGCAAATTCATATGCATCCATTGCTCTCATTTCATCAGCATAAGCCGAGATCCCCCAACTGTTATCCTCTACCAAATAAATTATCGGCAGCTTTTTTAAGACCGCCATCTGAAAAGCTTCGGACACTTCGCCTTCGGTGACCGAACCATCTCCGAGAGAACAAACTACAACGGGTTTTTCTTCAGTCTTCAGTAAGTTCATCGATTCAAGATATGAGATACCGTGAGCCATCCCTGTCGCAGGAATTGCCTGCATTCCTGTAGCGCTTGACTGATGCGGGATTTTTGGAAAGCCTTCGCGCTTCAGGGAAGGATGTCCGTAGTAAGTTCTTCCTCCGGAAAACGGGTCATCTTTTTTTGTTAAAAGCTGGAGCATAAGTTCATAAGGCTCGAGACCCATTCCAAGAAGTATTGACTCATCGCGATAATACGGACTGATATAATCAATTTCTTTCAGTTGCATTCCAACTGCAAGCTGAATAGCTTCGTGTCCGCGCGAAGTCGAGTGGACATATTTACAAATCTGACGATTCTCATCATAGATCTCTGCCATTCTTTTCGAAGTGCACATCGAAGCATAAGCCTTAAGCAGGATCTTTTTATCGGTTTTGGTTTCTGGCATTTATTATTTTTGGGATATGAATACTCTGCAAAATAGAAACTATACTTTTTTATACAATGCAAAATAGAGTTTTGAAGTATGTAGAAACGTAGTAGAAACGTAGTCTCTAAAATTCCATTTTGCAATTTATTAGATTTAAAATTTACATTAACTTGAACAAAAGATTTCTGATATTAAGAAAAAAATTTTGTTTATTATCAATAATGAAAATATCAAATAAGGAAATAGCTCAGTTAAAAGAAGCTAAGGAATTACTGGAACACCCGGCATTTTTAATTGAACTGTCAAATATCATCGGAAAGCCAATTGAAAAATTCTACTCTCTTTTGCCTGAAAGATTTCAGGAAGGTATAGGTACCTTAGCAAAAAAAACCCTATTGAATTCTTTGAATATTCTGGTGTCCAAAATGAATGCAAAGAATTATCCAAAACCAAATAATCTGATGCACAAAATTCTTGTTACAGGAACCGGTTCTGCGGGAGGATTTTTCGGACTGCCGGCACTGGCGATAGAATTGCCGGTCACTACTACAATAATGCTTCGTTCGATTGCAGACATTGCAAGAAGCAAGGGTTTTGATCTGAATGATACTGAAACTAAACTTGCCTGTATTGAAGTATTTGCTTTGGGTGGAAATTCAAAGAGAGATGATTATTCCGACAGCGCTTATTATTTAACCAGAGGAGCGCTGGCTCAGGCAGTAACGGAAGCAAACAGATACTTACTGCAAAAAGGAATAGTAAAGGAAAGTGCGCCGGCTTTGGTTAGCTTTATTTCAAAAGTGGCTTCACGTTTTGGAATAATAATTTCCGAAGGAGTAGCTGCCAAATCTGTTCCAATAATTGGTGCTGCCTCAGGAGGAACCATAAATTTAGTTTTCATGGATCACTTCCAGAGAATGGCAGAAGGTCATTTCACGGTAAAACAGCTGGAAAATAAATACGGGAAAGAAGAAGTAATGAAGATTTATAAAAGTTTGTGACTTGGTCCCCTCCAAACTGCCAACTTTCTCTCTTTCAACTAATCTATATAAATTTTATGTTATCGGGAATTTTCCTCCTCAAATAAAATTAAATGATAAAAAGAAACAGTCGTCCTGAGTATTCTCCTGAATTCAGAAGGCGACGGGCATTGAACTGGCTTACTCTCGGATTTACTTATGCTGCCATGTACATGGGAAGATACAATCTTTCTTTTGCAAATAAGGCTCTCTCAGACGAATACGGCTGGGACAAGACACAGATTGGCACGATCATTACCGCCGCACTCACGATTTATGGTTTGTCCGCAATGTTCAATGGTCCGCTTGCCGACAGGATCGGAGGAAGGAAGGCCATGCTTATCGGCTCCGGGGGAACAGTCATCTTTAATCTTCTTTTCGGACTCGGCGCATATTTCCATTTCTTCGGAACCGGCACCTTGCTGCTGACATACTTCGCAAGTGTCTGGTCATTAAATTCATACTTCCAGTCTTACAGCGCGCTGGCACTGATAAAAGTAAATGCCGGCTGGTTCAAAGTAAGCGAACGCGGAGTTTTCTCAGCTATTTTCGGCTCGATGATACAAAGCGGCAGGGCTTTGATTTTTATTATCGGCGGCTGGGCTGTAACTGTTCTTCCCTGGCAATGGGTGTTTTTTATTCCCGCTGGCATAGTTGCAGTTATGTCATTTCTTACATTTTTGTTTGTAAGGAATATTCCGCCTGATGCCGGGCTTCCACCGCTGGATACTGAAGATGCAACAAGCGGCGATACGGGAAAGATCGATTTTAAATATGTCTTCAATAAAGTAATCTCAAATCCGATCACGATAACAATTGCGTTCGCTGAATTTTGTACCGGCTTTGTCAGGCACGGATTTGAACAATGGTTCCCCAGATATATGCAGGAATATCAGAAGCTGGCTCTCGATTCCCCTATCTTTCAGCAAGGAGCGTTCGGAGTAGTATTAGCAGGGATCGCCGGAGCATTTTTAGCAGGCTATTCTTCCGACTGGCTGTTTCAGTCGAGACGAACTCCTGTTGCTTTTATTGGATACATGTTAATAATTTTTTCTTTGTTGGTCGTTTGGGCAGCTCCGAGTGTAACCTTAGTGATTGTTGCATTCATTTCTAATTCTCTTGGAATAAGCATGGTGCATTCGATGTTGTCCGGAACTGCCTCGATGGATTTCGGAGGACAGCGTGCTGCTGCAACTGCAACGGGAATGTTCGACGGAATGCAGTACCTGGGAGGAGCGGCGGTTGGGATTGGTGTCGGATGGCTTCTGGATAATTTCGGCTGGGGAGCATGGAGTCCAAGCATGATTGGGTTTGCATTTATCGGCGCAATACTGATGCTGTTCCTCTGGAATGCAAAGCCAAAGCCGAGGGCAGTTCCGGTCAGTAAGGAATAATCGTTGTATATTTGCTGTCATAATTTTAATATTGATACTACCGAACATTTTTTTAAATTTTATTTTAAATATTTTCAATTTAAATCAAATAAATATTAAAATGGAAAAAAATAATCATAGGATTTTGGTTTACGAGATTCCTCATAAAGCAATCAGAAATCTTTTATCCCAGTTTTCTTTAGCTGCCGGAAAAACTGATTACAACGACAGGGGGGATCTGCAAAAGCTGAAGGAAATCGCAGATGATGTTATTGATCTGCTTTATGAACATGCGGAGCATGAGGACAATGTTCCGTTAAAGTATCTCGAAGAAAAAATTCCGGGCAGCTCGGTTTTTGATAAAGAAGATCATGTAAAGATTGAGTCTGAAATGAATAAGCTGAAAGATGAACTGGATAAGCTGATCACAAGATCGCTTCAGGGCGAAGATTTGTATTACAACGGAAACGATTTCTATGTACAGGTTTCGGATTTTCACGCCAAGTATCTTCTTCATATGTTTGAGGAAGAAACCGTAACTCAGCCGCTGCTATGGAAACATTTTACTGACGATGAGCTTCGTAATCAGGAAATGGAAATAAAAAAAAGCATTTCACCCGGGCAAATGCTCCGCTGGTGTAAATATATGATTCCGTCATTTACTCCAAATGCCAGAGCCGGAATGCTGAAGGAAATAAAAGCGATGGCACCGCCCGATTTTTTTAATGCCATCCTGAACGTATGCAAATCTGTATTGTCAACAGAGGATTTTTCTAAAATGGAAAAATCAATTTAAGAAATGAAATTTAAAAAAATCAAAAACCCCGAAGGGGTGTTATTTTTATAGAAATGAAATTTAAAAAAATCAAAAACCCCGAAGGGGTGTTATTTTTATAGAAATGAAATTTAAAAAAATCAAAAACCCCGAAGGGGTGAAAATATTATAGAAAATGAAATTATAGAAATTAAAAAACCCCGAAGGGGTGATATTTTTATAGAAATGAAATTTTAAAAAAATCAAAAACCCCGAAGGGGTGAAAATATTATAGAAATGAAATTATAGAAATTAAAAAACCCCGAAGGGGTGATATTATTATAGAAAACAATCATGGCAGGAACATTTTCACAAATATATATTCAAATTGTATTTGCCGTTAAAGGCAGAGAAAATTTGATCGGCAAAGAATGGAAAATCGAAGTGAATAAATACATAGCAGGTATCATCAAAGGCAAAGAACAGAAATCAATAATTGTAAATGGAATGCCTGATCATATTCACGTCTTTGTTGGTTTGAAACCATCCATGAGAATTTCGGATTTAGCAAGGGATATAAAAAATAATTCAAGCAATTTTATTAATGATAATAAATTTTCTTTAAAAAAATTTTCATGGCAGGAAGGATATGGAGCATTTTCATATTCGCATTCACAAATTGAAACTGTTTATAATTATATTTTAAATCAAGAAAAGCATCATAAGAGAAAAACCTTCCGTGAAGAATATTTTGATTTCCTGAAAAAATTTGAAATTGAATTTGATGAAAAATATTTATTTGATTGGATTGAATAATATCTCTATAGTAATATCACCCTCATTCGGGGTTGAAATTACTCAATACTTTACATGCTAAAACTCTATAATACATTATCAAGAGACCAAAGAAGAATTCGTTCCCATTGAGCCGGGTAAAGTTCGTATGTACAGCTGTGGGCCGACCGTATATAATTTTATGCATATTGGAAACCTTAGAACATTTTTCTTTGAAGACATACTGTTGAGAGTTTTAAAATATAACGGTTACAAAGTAAAATATGTAATGAACATAACTGACGTCGGTCATCTCACTGCCGACAGCGATACAGGCGATGATAAAATGGAAAAATCCGCAAAGCTTCAGGGAAAGAGCGTTTGGGATATTGCGGAATTTTATACCAAAGCGTTTAAGAGAGATATTACATTAATGAATATTTTGCCACCGGATGTCTATACAAAAGCAACAGATTACATAACACAGCAGATCGAAATGGTAAAATGTCTTGATGAGAAAGGATTTACTTATATAATCAGTGATGGTGTTTATTTTGATACATCAAAATTTTCCTCTTATGGCGACTTTGCAAGACTGGATATAAAAGGTTTACAAGAAGGTGCACGTGTTGAATTTTCAACAGAAAAAAAAAATACAACCGACTTTGCGTTATGGAAATTTTCTCCTAAAGATGAAAAGAGACAGATGGAGTGGGATTCACCCTGGGGTAAAGGCTTTCCGGGATGGCATCTTGAATGCTCGGCAATGAGCAAAGCGGAATTAGGAAATCATTTTGATATCCACTGCTCCGGTATCGATCACATTTTTCCTCATCATACAAATGAAATTGCACAGTCTGAAGCTTGCAGCGGTGAGAAGTTTGTTAATTACTGGGTTCACGGAGACTTCCTTGATATGGAAAGTGATAAAATGTCAAAGTCATTGGGAAACTTCGTAACGCTGCAGACTCTTATTGATAGAGGATATTCTCCAATGGACTACAGGTATTTTTTGCTGATGGCGCATTACAAAAAAAAGCTGAAGTTTTCTTTTGAAGCTTTGGATGCTGCAAGAAACGGGTATAAAAATCTGGTTGGAAAGATATTATCACTGAAAAGTCAAAAGCCGGAAGTCAAAAGTCAAATGTCAGAGGTCAAAGTCGAATGGAAAAATAAATTTTTGAATATTATAAACGATGATTTAAGTATGCCGGAGGCAATGGCGATACTCTGGGATATGCTTCGTGACGAAAGTTTGAGTCCGGAACACAAGTTGGAACTGGCTTTCGATTTTGATAAAATATTCGGGCTTCAATTAGACAAGGCTGAAGAAAAAACAACCGCAATTGAAATCCCAGAAGAAGTACAGGACCTTGTAAAGAAAAGGCTCGAAGCAAAAAAGAATAAGGATTTTAAGTTAGCTGATGAATTAAGAAATGCGATCCGGAAAAATGGTTTTGACGTAGTGGATAAAAAAGACGGAGCTGAAATAAAAAAGTTAGATTGATCTTCATTCCCAACTTACTGCTTTTTAGAATAAAGCCCGGCTCAAACATAATTTATTTCACTTCATTCCATACGGAATCGGGGACCAAACCTTCTATTGTCCTGTATAGATTTTCGATTCCTTCAGAATACTCCGGATTTACATTTGCCGGAATTTCTATAATTGTAGGCATCGCATCTACATTGGGTGACTGCCACATTGTAATTTTTGCGCTACCGGAGGGACCCCCGAGTAAGTTATTATCCGACTTCATCTGCTCCGGACTCAGGGTAAATACTTTGCTTTTCTTCAAAGCGCTGTTGAGCTTGCTGAGTCCGCTGTATCCGAATCCGAACATTATTATTCTTGTACCGGAAGATTTTGTATATGTCAAAGTTCCGGATCTGTCAGGATAAATCAAAATTGTATAACTGTACTGAAACTCGGGAGATACCGGTCCTTTTGAATATGAGTATAATATGGTTGACCACTTGTTCGATTGTCCATAACCCGATGAAAGAAATATCAGACTGAAGATAAAGACAGTTAATGTTTTCATTTTTGATTTAATAGTTATTAGTTGTTTTAAAAAAATTTCGTTTAAGTTAATAAAACTCATTATCAAAATCCTCTGAAAGTTTCTTGCATTAAATTTTAATTTTGAATGCTTGCGGCATTCTCCCAAAACAGAAAATATATGATAGCAAATTACTTTCAATATTCCTATTTTAAACACATAGAAATTCAATTCCTTTTTCAGCCCTCGGTAATTGCAGATTATTTATGAACCTAAAAAATATTTGTACAGTTAGTCTATTATAATTAATCACAAAAAATTCTCCCAGATCTCTTTATGCGCCACCTGAAATTAATAATACTTTGTTCTGCTTTTCTTTATTACTCCTGCGTTCCCCTTAAAGTAACCAACAGCATTGAAATAAATGAGAATGAGGACTGGCTTTATATAGGAGGTAATCCAGGCAATACAAATATATCAAAATCAAAAAGTACTCTTACTCCTCCTTTCAGTCTGTTCTGGCAATTTGATGCCGACGGTGGGCTCGGAAAAAACTGCCTTTCGGTAAGTGATGCAATTCTTTTTGCAAGCACTTTAAACGGGGAGTTTTATGCAATAGACATTTCGAGCGGAAAAAGTTTAGGACGCTCTTCAACAATAGGCAAGTCTTCTTTCTCCACACCGCTGATCTATGAGAATACTATCATAATGGCATCTTCAGGCGGAAAGAGCAGCAGGGTATTCAGCTACAGTCTTTTGAACGCAAAAGTCAAATGGGAGAGGAATATCGGCTCGGTGGAATCATCACCGGTTTTAGGCGGAGAATATTTTGTTGTCAGCTCATTGAACGGGAAGATCTATAAATTCAATGCCGGGACGGGTGCGCCGGTATGGTCAACGAAACCATCCGACGGGAAATATTATTCAAGCGCATTCTATACAAGCCCTGTTATTTATGGCAATAAGATTCTTCTGGGAAATATCAGTGGCAATATGTATGCCTTTGACCTTGAATCCGGAAAGGAAATATGGAATTTTACAACCACCGGCTCAATATTTTGTGATGTTTCAGCAAGAGACGGAAAAATATATTTTGGTTCTGATGACATGAACTTTTATTGCGTTGATACTTCCGGAACACTGGTGTGGAAGAAAAATTTGAATACAAAGTTTCTTTCATCTTCGACATTTTATAAGCAGTCGGTAATTATCACGGGTATCGACGGCTCCGTTTATTCTCTCGGCATTGATGACGGGGACATTAAATGGAAATTCAAGACAAAGGGATCAATATGTGCATCTCCGCTTTTACAGGAGGATAAAATATTTTTCGGATCATACGATAAATATTTTTACTGCATAAGCGCCGATAACGGAACAGAGCTGTGGAAATACCAATGTGAAGGCAGGGTTAAAACAAGTGCAGTAATATGGAAAGAGTATATCTTCGTTGCAAGCGACGAAAAATATATTTATTGTTTTAAATAGCATAAGATCATGTTTAAAAAATTTATCCTGATACTTTTAGTTCCGATCCGGTTTGCATCTGCACAGACTGATTCTCTGATTGTAAGCGATTCGGTTAAACATCATAAGCTGAATTTATTATCGAATCTTGCAAATGCAAGGGTATTTTTTGATACAAATTATATAGGACTGACGCCGCTGATGGACCTTGATGTAAAGGAAGGCGCTTATCATATCAAAGTTGTGAATCCCAAGTCGCTGCAGGACTGGCAGAATGACAATGAGCTTTTGAACCTGTACATAAGCAATGATACAACTATCAATGTAGATTTTCAGTATTTCTATTACTTCAATACCAATCCTTTCAATGCGAAAGTTTTTAAAAATGATACGATGCTCGGCATGACTCCTCTCAGGCTTTTTAATAATGAAGAGCTGTCGGGAAATTTGATCTTCAAAAAGAAGGACTACAGGGATTTTGTTTTTGATCTGGGAACGTATGATTTTGCAGCCGGGGCAATCATAAATTTACAGCCGAAAGGCAAGGAGACTGTAAACGACATTGTGTTTAAAAACAAGTCAACGGAATTCAATACAAAACGCAAGGTTCTTCCCATATTGCTGCTTGGCGCTGCATCAATTGTAGGTGGTTACCTTGCAATAAACTATAAGAACCAATCCAACGATGCCTATGATCTATACCTCCTGGACGGAAGCCAGGCGGAACTTGATGTTTCGAGCCAGAATGATACATATTTTGTCATCTCACTTGTCCTTATGCAGGCGGCGATCGGAGGTCTGATCTACTTTTTATTTTTTGATTAACTTACTCAATAATCTCCGTTTTTTCTCCGGGTGTTATGAAAACATTTCTCCAGACAATTGCTGCCATAATTATGGCAGCACCAATAATGGAATAAACCGTCGGAATCTCTCCTACTCCCAGGAATACCCAAATCGGACTCAGTATAGTTTCGAGCATCGCGATGATCAGAGACTCGGTGGCTGAAACGTATTTCACCCCTTCATTGAAAATAATATAGCTTATTCCGATTTGAAAAATTCCCATATATAATAATATCAGCAGCTGTGTAAAATTAATTGCTAGGTTGCCCGCTACAGCCGGGAAACAAAAAATGCATACGAATATGTTGCCGACCACGATATATACAAGTGTATTCTCACTTTTATGTAACTGTTTCTTCCATTTAAGAAAAAGTACAAAGAAAGCGAAGCTTACTCCTGATCCAATTGCAAGAAGATTGCCAGTTATGTTTGAAAGCTCCAGCTTGCCGAAAAAGAATAAAACCATTCCGCAAATACAAACAATGACCGCATAAAGATTTTTCTTGTTGAACCCGGTCTTAAGAAATACCGGTTCGAGAATCAGAAGATATATCGGAGCGGTGAATTGAAGGAAGATTGCATTGGCAACTGTCGTAAGCTTTACTGCACTCACAAACAAAATGAGAATCAATGAGAAGCTCAGGCTGCACAAAACCGATATCCTGTCAAACTCAAATTTCAGGCTGATACTGCGTGAGACTGAAATAACTGCGATTGTTGCTGCTGCTATTGCCGAGCGGTAGAAAGTAATCTGGAGCGCATCGAGTGTGAGAACTCTTATGAATAATCCGCCCGTGCTCCAGAATAATGCAGCTATGCTTATATATATCAGTCCTTTTTTGTGAAGAGGAATTGAATTTATTAATTTGGCCAGCATCTATAATTAAAAAAGGGACTATTGCAGTCCCGGATTTAAGAACATAAAAAATGGAATGATTAAATTTGTCTCATTAATTTTTGATTTTCTTTTTTGTTTCCACTACCATTATCCTGGTCATTCTTTCAAGGTTGTACTCATGCTTCCATCCCCAGTCTTTCACGGCTACAGAGTCATCAATGGTTTTCGGCCATGACTCTGCGATTGTCTCTCTGAAGTCGGGTTTATATTTGATTTCAAATCCGGGGATAATCTTTTTTATCTCGGCAGCAAGCTCTTTTGGAGCAAAACTTACCCCGCTGAAATTATAACCTGAATGAACACTGAGATTTGAAGCATCTGCTTCCATAAGCTCCATCGTTCCGCGTATTGCATCGCTCATAAACATCATCGGAAGCTTGGTATCGGATTTAAGAAAACATTCGTAGCTGCCTTTTTCAATTGCATCACCAAAAATCTCAACTGCGTAATCTGTAGTACCTCCTCCTGCTTCGGTCTTATAACTTATCAATCCTGGATATCTAAGGCTTCTTACATCAAGATGATGTTTGTAGAAATAATATTCGCACCATCTTTCACCTGCAAGCTTGCTGATCCCATAAACAGTGTTGGGTTCCATAATGGTTAACTGGGGTGTATCAAATTTCGGCGTTGTCTTTCCGAATACTGCTATCGAACTTGGCCAGAAGATTTTTTTAATTCCTACTTCCCGTGCAAGATCGAGAATATTCAGCAGGCTTCTCATATTTATATCCCACGCCTGAAGCGGCAGCCGCTCTGCATTTCCCGAAAGTACTGCTGCAAGCAAATAGATCTGTGTTATGTTATACCTGATCACAAAATGAATCAGTCTCTTGTCATCCATTACATCCAGAATCTGAAACGGTCCCGATCTTTTTACATCTTTCGGCGCGTCTTTGATATCGGTCGCAAATACATTTGAATCTCCGTAAAGTTTTCTCAGTTCTAATGTAAGTTCAGAGCCAATTTGTCCTGCGGCTCCGATGACAAGTATTTTTTCCATTTGAATTTTTTAGTTTATTCGGTAGCACAAATTATTAATTTGTGTTACTTTGGATCGAGTCTTTTAATTATCTCTGACTGTTTCTGAATTTCAATATCGGTAAGCTGAATACCCTGCTGAATTTTTTGTTGTATCTGAGAATAGGGAAGCCAAACTTCTTCTATCTGAGTAATTTTTTTGTTGTCAGGAAGATTTGTAACACTTGCATTAAACTTTCCCTGTCTGAATATTCCGATGGCTTTTTGATAATTGTTGATTGATGAGTCATACTGCTGAAGCAGGTTGTAAGCTCTTCCCATATACATATATGCTTCGCCGAAGTCAGGATTTTCTTCGGTTGCTTTTTGAAAGTCTGTTATGCTCTCTCTGTATTTCATTTCCTGAAAAAGATTAACACCTGCGTCGTAGCTTTCTTTACCCGGATTAGAGCAGCCGGTGAGGATGAAGACGAAGAAGATTATTAAGAGTTTATTCATTTTATTATTTAATTAGTTGAAAAGTTAACGCTTCTATTATTTCTTTTTGCTTTTCAAAATCATCAATAGTTCCAATCTTGTTAATCATTCTTATTTATCTAAAGTTCTTATTTGTTGACACAATATTATTGAATCTTTCTTTAAACCATAATTACCGGATGTTATTAAAACTTCATTGGGATATATTATTGATCTATCACTCTTTCCTGATGTGAAAGGTAATACATTGACGACATTCAATAACTTATTTACATCTTCATTACTAATAATTAGAACAAGTCTCGTTTTGGAATTCGTAATGTTTTTTTTAGTGTGTTCATAAAATTTACTTAGTTTGATTTTGTATATCCAAAAAGTTTTTAATTCTATTTCTTAACTCTTCCTTAAATTCTTCAGTTTTATCTTCGCTCCACCAACTTATTTTCCTATTCTTATATCTTCTTATATCAAAATGAACTTTAAACTTGTTAGCATCAAAATTTTGTTCATCACTATTGTGATCATTTCTACATGTAAAAATTATATTGACTCCTCTGGCTAATGCATATCCGGCTTCAAAATATACCGAAGGTCTTGAATGAGTTAAGTCGCAAATCATAAACCTGCATTGCTTGATTTGATTTAAGATTTCTACATCAATGGGTTCAGCAGGCTCTTCATTGAAAATTAGAATTGGATTTAATTTAAACTCTTTTACTAAAGGCTCAAACGTTTGATCACAAAATAATTTCATATCAACTGAAAATGATTGTGCAATAAAAACTGTTTTTGAATATTTGTTTTGAGGTAAATCGAAGTTAAGTGTATTTTTATAGTAACCGATTCCGGATGGAGTTAGCTGATAATTTTTTATATCAAGATAACCCGACTTATTTAGTAAATTATAAGTATAATTAAAAATGTATTTTGGTACAAAGCATTTCTCTTCTAAATATTCTTCCGAAAATTTTTCAGCCAACCTGTTATTATAGAATTCCTTCAAGATAACTTCTTCGGCTAATTTTTGTAAACGTTCATCATCTTCTTCATTTGTAGGTGAAGTTAAAATCCCATTTGTCGATTCTGGAATCGCATAATTATTTTGTGTTGTAATAAGCATATTGTTTTTTGCATCCTTCAATTCGTTTACTTCATTGAGCCATTTTTTGAATTCAAACTCGCCATAGTTAGATACGAAGAAATCCTGAATGTTTGCAATACCCGCACCTGCAATAAAAATATTTGTAACTCCAAACGAAAAAAATAACTCTGGAGATTTTCCATCAATATAATATTCTGGAATCGCATAAAAATATATTTCTTCGTTTGGAAAGTTTTCGTATACTGGAGATTTAATCAAATAAAATCTTAAACCATTTCGATTTGTAAACCTGTCGAAATAAATAAATTTATTGGGTAAATAAGCTTCATGAATATTTGTTTTTTTCAACATTTTTAATTCCTAATTCTTAATTCTAAATTGTTTCAACTATTGATTCCGGCTTCACCTCACTCTTCGGTATTAACGCCGGCCAGTAGGCAACTACATCAGACGGCTTTGGTCTGCCGCCTGCAAAACCTGTTACTCCGGGCGGACCTGTTAATATCAGCGGAGCAATCTCCATTCCGAATCTCTCGATCGCTTTTCTGTCCTGGGAACGAACACCGATCCTTAACACTACTTCATTCAGATCATCAAATTTTTTTGCTATCGGTCCGTGACATGCATTATATCCCTGAAACTCTGTTCTTATTTCGTCAAACTTCAAATTCAAATCGCTAAGCCTTGTCCTTAAAATTTCGTCTGCAGCTTTAGCTTTTTCCAATGCATCAGGCCAGCAATATGTAAGTGATCCGAACGCACTATATCCGTCCGAGTAAGACATCGATACTTTATAAAATTCAGTTGCAGGAAATCCTTTTACATCATAAACGCGAACCCTGTTTTCTCCGGCATTTTCCAGATGTATGGAAGTAAAGTCTGCAATGCAGTCGGGAGTAATGTAATCTTTCGGGTTTCCGATTTCATAAACTAATTGTTCGCTTACAGTTTCAACAGTCACCATTCCGCCGGTGTTTTCATGTTTTGTAATTATCACTTCACCTGTCGGAAAAGCTTCAGCAATAGGAAAGCCTATCCGAGCAAGATCCGGAATGGACTTCCAGTCTCCCAGAAAATTCCCTCCGCTCGCCTGACCTCCGCATTCCAGAATATGTCCTGCAACTGTACCCGCCGCCATCAGGTCCCAGTTTTCCATATCCCATCCGAATTCATAGATCATCGGAGCAAGTGTCAGACCGGTATCAGTCACTCTTCCCGTGACTACGATATCTGCACCCTGCTTCAAACATTCGACAATTGCTTCGGCACCGAAGTAAACATTAGCGCTCAGGATCTTTTCTTTAATTGTCTTTACACTCTCTCCGGTTTCCATATTTTTTAGTTCAATGCCTGCTGAGACAAGCTCATCTATTTTATCCAGAATATTATCACCCATCACGACCCCTATTTTCAGATCCTTTATTCCGGATTTCTTAGCAACGTCAAAAATTGCATCACGGCAGGCAAGCGGATTAACGCCTCCGCCGTTTGTGATCACTTTGATATTTTTTTCTTTTATTACGGGAAGCAGGCGTTCCATTAAAGACGGAATGTCACGGGCGTAACCAAGATTCGGGTCTCTCAGCTTTTGTTTCTGCAGAATGGACATCGTAACTTCGGCCAGATAATCCATCATGATATAATCAACAGGTCCGCCGGTAGCCTGTTTATAAGGAGCATCTACAAGATCACCCCAGAATCCCTGTCCCGAAGCAATCCGAATTTTTTCTTTCATTAACTCTCTTTTGAATAAAATTTTCTGAAATTACTCAAATAAACTTTGTGTAACAATTTAAAATTATGTATGAATTACTTCGAGTGGTTGAATTCTTTTTTCAGATTCAAAATGTAATCATGAAAATCATTTTAACTATACTTATTTTGAAAATGAAGATAAGTATATTGGATCACATATGTCATTAACAGTACACTTAAACTCATTCAGTTATAAGAAGTCGGGAATACCGGAAGACGCCTCCGGTAACGGGGGTGGATTTGTTTTTGACTGTCGCTATATTTTCAACCCGGGAAGGAAGGATGAATTCAAAACTAAAACCGGTTCTGATAAAGAGGTAATTTCATTTTTGGATTTACAGGAAGCGATGACAAAATTATTAGATAATGTATATCAGATCATTGACCCGGCAATAGAAAATTATCTCGAAAGAAATTTTACCAACTTAATCATCTCATTCGGATGCACCGGAGGACAGCACAGATCGGTATATGCCGCCGAAAAAACCAGGGAGCACATCTCTAAAAAATATCCGGAAGTTAAAATTGAATTTCATCATAAACAAATAGAGAAAGGTCTGAACATCGGCTAATTCGCTAAAAATAGATACAAGCCCTCATTCTGAAATCCGGATCATTGAGAAAAGAACTTTTCATCTTCATCTCGCATCTCAGGTTTTTAACGGTTTGTCTTTCGGGATTCTCATGCTTCAGGATGTCATTCTCAAAAAATCTCTTCTGGCATCAAACTTTCAGGTAACTATACTGATTTTCCTAACGAGCTCCGCATTTTTATTTTCCATATACGGACCCGAGATCATTAACCGTTCGGATAACCAATCCAGAACAATTATCATTATGGCTGTCTTCAGCCGTTTGTTTCTGCTGATCATTCCTTTTTTTGAAACACCCGGATTTTTTATTTTTTGCATCGCTGCAATGAGTTATACAGACTCGCTCATAAAGCCGACGTGGAATACCGTTTTCAAACACAATTATACGGACAAAAAAAGAAGCATGCTTTATTCTTATGCATCGAGCTTATATACCATTGTGATTCTGATAGTTACAACTTTGCTGGGATATCTGCTTGATCTGAATTATGAATTGTATAAAGTTTTTTATCCGGTTGCCGGAATATGTGATATTCTTGCTTACATAAATCTTGCTAAAATGATTTCGATGGGTAAGAAACTGGAAGAGTATTCTAAGATCAAATTCAAAGGCATAGTCACTACGCGATTAATAAAAGATATTCTTGTTTTACCGGTCAGGAATCTCATCAGAATATTCAAGGATAACAAACCCTTCTACAGATTTGAACTATATTTTTTCCTTTACGGAGTTGCTTTCATGATAACAAGCCCGGCTGTTCCGATTTTTCTTGTACAGACACTGAACCTGGATTATGCACCGATCTCGATAGCAAAAGGACTGGTCTTCTATACAGCAACAATTCTGTTTACACCTGTGATGGGGAGAATTCACGGAGTAGGAAATCCTACCAGGTTCTGCGGTTATTTATTTCTGTCCTTAATCCTTTATCCGCTTCTGATGCTTTCCATAAAATATTTAGGACTTGTGAATCATTTTATTTCGCCTGACATACTTTTGTATATTACGTTTTTCTTTTTTGGAATTGTCATGAGCGGTGTCGTGATTTCATGGAATCTCAGCTCTATCTATTATGCCCCGCACTCTCAAGTGGCAAATTACCAGGCGGTACATATCACACTGACGGGTGTCAGAGGATTGTTTGCCCCTTTCATAGGTTATCTTATTTTAAAATATATTTCGATTGAAGCTACTTTTATTGTGTCATCTTTTTTCTTTTTGCTCGCGGGAGTGATGATGATGAAGGAAAGCAAAAGAACTGAAACAATAACACCCGAAATTCATTCAGCATAAACCTGTTTTTTAACTGCAAGGGGAAGCTGAGTTATATGTAATTGATTTTTTTTGAATTATTTTTATGGTAACTTAAACAAAATTTAAAAAAATATTTGACATCATTTTTTGATACACCGGTCACAATAACCTTGCTACTTGCTAATGTAGCAATTTCTCTCTGGGCTTTTTACGGAAATCCGGTCTATATGGAAAAATTTTCCGAATGGCCGTATCAGATAGTTCATGAAAAAAAATATTATCAGATAATTACATCGGCATTCCTTCATGCAAATTTCATACATCTCTTTTTTAATATGTTTGCACTTTATACATTCGGGATTTTTCTTGAGAAGTTTTTCATAAACAATTTCGGCAGCTTTGACGGAAGCATGTATTTCTTTTTAATCTATTTCATTAGTCTGATCTTTGGTTCTGTACTGACCGTGATCTTTCACTACAATAATCCGCAGTATGTAGCTGTCGGAGCCTCGGGTGCTGTTTCCGGAATAGTATTTTCATACATAATATTTTTTCCTGAGAGCATGCTGTATGTGTTTTTCATTCCCATGCCTGCGTATCTGTTTGCATTTTTATGGTTAGCATTTTCGGTTTACGGGATGAAAAGTAAACTGGGAAACATAGGACATGAAGCTCATCTCGGAGGAGCTATAGGAGGTGTTGTTTCAACACTGATACTCATAAACGGAGCGTGGAGAGTTTTGTTGAGTCATTTTAATTGGTGTAGAACGGTTTGGCAAACCGTTCTACAGCAGATATGGAGCAAACCCAAAATTGCAAGACAGGTGAGCACACCTGCGTTGCTGTTTTTCAGGATACCCAATAAAGGGAGCCTGAAGCATCTTTTTAATTTTAGCATTTTACGCAGAACGGTTTGGCAAACCGTTTTACGCCGACACAAAAATCCATGAACCCTGAAATCGAATTCAGCTGCCCTTACTGCGGTGAAATTAATTTCACAACAGTATTCTTCCCCGAAGGCAAATCCAGCAATTCGTTCAGGATTGTGAAGTCTGTTGCAGACCGTTGAGATAAAGATAAGCAGGACGCTGAAGGGAATGTATTTATTGATGTGAAAACTGATGATGCCTTTTGAAATTGAATTACTCCTTGAAGGTTCAATCATTTAATTCCGACTTCCAAAATCTCAAGATCAAATTATTCCTTCAACCAGGCTTTCCGTTTTCCAAACAATGCAAAATTATTCTCATCAGTGTCAGTTTTAGAAAGCAGATAAGATAAATAAAAATTACTTAGCTTTTCCAGCACGGAATTTGTTTTTAATCTCTGATTAAGATTATTAAAATCAACTTTATCCAGAGCTGATCCTGATTGAAACAGGAAAATACAAATGATTCTTCTTTGGTCACAGGATCAAAATGTCTCTGCAAACATTGTGCGCAGATCTCTTTCATCATACATTGCATTGGAGAATTGATGCTGCCGATCGCAACATGTCTTTTAACTGATTTTTAAATATAGTATGCCTGGCTAACTTAACAGCATTCATCATCCTGTCACTTCCGATAGTAATTATTCTGTCAACCTGCTTAAAATCAAAAACTTTTTTTCCGATCATGCCCCTGTTGTAAGCTTCCATTGCCTGAATAATATTCCCGGTAAAGATCAGATCCTGTTCACGCCGCGGAATATTTTTTCTCCGCTGTCATTACTCCATATTACCTGATCAGCTCCTGATTCGACTTCATTCATTTTATAAACATCCGAAGAGTTTTTATATCCGGCAAAATAAATTACTTTATTATTATTTTTTTTTAAAGCATCTGCAATTGAAAACAAAACGGCATTCCCGAGACCGCCTCCGACAAGCAATACATTTTCATTTGAAGGAATTTGAGTCGGAGTTCCTGTCGGTCCCATTACAACTACTCGTTCACCTTTTTTCAGATTTGCAACAAGACGTGGATGAAACTCCCATCTCAAGAACAATCATTGAAAGCAAGCCTTTTTCTATATTGGTCAATGAACCTGTCATTGCAAGCCCTTCCATTGTCAGAGCAGTTCCATTGATGTTATCGGAATTTGTTTCATAATTCTGAAGCCGGTAAAACTGTCCGGGCTGAAATTTATTCACGGCAAAAGGAGCTTTGACTATTACTTCCACAATAGTCGGAGTAAGCCGAATCACTTCTTCAACAATTGCAGTCAAACCATTATCAAGTTCTGAAACTAGTTTACTAAAGTTTTCTTCTCTATTTTTCATCTGAGCTTTCATCGAATTTCAGTCCGGATATTTCTTTTCAAAAATTTCCGTTACTCTTCTCATATCCGTCTTTTGCAGAAGCCATTGCTTTCACGACATTACCGGCATATTCAGGATGATTGTCTCCATAATATGAAATGTATTTTCCGTCTTTATTATATGAAGTAAAGAATCCGGTTCATTTTTTCTGCCGGAATTAATTTATTACCGGAAAATTTATAGGGCTTAAAAAAATATTTTCTTTCATCGAGTTCGAATGTTCCGGGAAATTCATTTTCATAAATAATATTGGGAGAAGTTCCTGCCGCAACCATAACTGATTTTGCTTTCATCCGTTTTGTTTCCCCTGTGTTAAAAATCTTTTTCTTTCGGCGCTATCCTTTTCATTTGCTGCGTTTAAAAATGATTTCATCTACGGCTCCGTATTCATTTGAAATCGCTTCCGCCGGAACCAGATTTTCCGCAAACTAATTCCTTCTTCGAGTGCATTGAATAACTTCTTCATGATTGAGTCTGTATGCCGGAGAATCAATCAGACGTTTTCTGTATACAATCGTAACGCCACCCCATTTTCTTTCAAGAGAAATCAGATCCGGCTTCCTTTTTTCTTTCAGTGCATTATTCAATTCATCTCTTATTTCTTTTCCATGCTCCAATAAAAGTTCTCATAACTCTCTTTCCTCTTCATCAATACAAGTTCCAGAAACTTTCTTCATCGTTTTCGTTAACAAGTTTTTCATACTTATCCAGAACTTTCAGAACCTGAACCGGGTAATATGCAAGCAGCTCCGTTGCAGTATCAATAGCAGTCAGTCCGCCGCCGATCACTATTGCCGGCAGCTGGATCTGAAGATTAGCGAGATTATTTTCTTTTGCCGCGCCGGTCAGCTGCAAGAGCCATTAAAAAGTCTGAAGCTTTTTTTATTCCGCTGATCAGATTATTTTTCATATTGATGATCGTCGGCTTGCCCGCACCTGTTGCAATAGCTATATGATCAAATCCCAAGATCCCATGCATCTTCAATCGTTAATGTTCCTCCGAATCTCACTCCGTCATATAATCTGAAATTTTTTCTTCTCGAAATATTAATATAAATAGCAGTCAGAAAATTTTTGTCCCACCTGACAGTAATTCCGTATTCAGAAACTCCCCCGAAACCCTGCAATATTCTTTTGTCGAGTTCTTCCTGAACTTCTTCATAAAAATATTTAACCGGTTCGGGAAATTTTACAAATCCATTTTCATTTTTTACTCCGCAAAAATTCTCATGAACTTTTTCTATTTTCAAAGCATCTATTCCAACAACTCCAAATCCTTCATTCAGCAAGATAATGAGACAAATGTATAACCTGCCGGTCCCATTCCGACAACTAATATATTTTTTCCATTATATGGCAATGCGTAAGGTCGTTTAATATTTAAGGGATTCCACCTCGTAAGCAATGAATAAATTTCATAACCAAAGGGAAGCTTGAAAACATCAGTAAGTACGCTTGTTTCAATCTGCGGAATATTAACGGGCTCCTGTGTCTGGAAAATGCAGGACTTCATACAGTCATTGCATATTCTGTGTCCTGTACCCGGAACCATTGGATTGTCAATGATTACAAGCGCAATGATGCGATCGGAAATCCCTGCTTGCGGACATAATGCATTTCGGAAATCTTTTCATTCAAAGGACAGCCGTTAAGTTCGATGCCTAGCGGGTTTAATTTTTTTATTTCCGAATCTGTCCATAAAACCTTTTGAACATGAATCTTTATCCCTGTCATGACAATACATGCAGTAGTCAACTTCGTTAAGAATATGTCTTTTGTCCATCCTGTTATCAGTAAGCTTAAATCCAAATCTTGGATGATCGCTTATCCGGCGGACCCTGCATTAGCTCCGGCAAATCTTTATCGGGTTTTTCATACTTAACAAGATGTGAATAATCAAGTTTCTGAGGTTCCGGAATAAATGACCCAGCTTTTTGTTTTCTGATCAAAGTATTTTTTGGCAAAGATCCATTTCTCAAGTTCATCTAGAATGAATTTCAAATCAGCCGAATCACTGCGTTTGACTTCGGAAGTTTCTGCATTTAATATTCCCAAAGATCTGACTTCTGATAGGATTTTTTCCGCCTTCGATCTTACTTCATCGGGAATTACAAAATCATCCGGAGCAAATTTATCACCTTCATAAAACCACCTGTAGTCTTTTTCTATCTCCGTCAATTCAAGTATAAACTTTGCAGTATATTTCTCTTCATCATTTTCAAAATCATATTCCGGAAAGGCTGCGTGTTTCAGCTTTGATACAAAACTGTCCAGCTCCGTCCAGTTAAATCCGGAAAGATCTTCTTTCTTAAATTTTTTAAATATCTTTTTCTGCAGAATGCTTTTAAATGCAAGAACATCTTTTTCATATTCAGCTTCCTCAATAAACTTCTTCTGGCTGTCTCCGATCTGAAATAATTCCACAATAAAATCGGAAAGAATGTAAGATGCATCAATTAGAACATTAGAGATCTCCAGTTCCGAAAAACCTTTCCCGTCGGAGTTTCTGTATGCTGAAAAGATATCGGACTTTTCCTTATCCTTTGATTCAAAGAAATTATAAAAATCCTCTGCGAGAGCTTTTAATTTAATGGGATTGTAAAGGTCTTCGTATGAATATCCGAATTTCGGATTCAGAAAATTTGTATTTTCGACCGTCATTACGGTAATTTATTATGAATTACAAATTTACTTTTTATATAGCTTTTTATAAATGCATTTGACGTGACTTACGGATAAAATTCTTAATCAAAACCGGATGAGTGGAAAATTGGAAGTATCTTAAAATAGATCTTTACTTCTTAAAGCCAGTGACTGCAATTACAGCGGGTCTTGGCTCGTCATTGCCAAAATTCGGCCAGCGGCTTGTCGGTGATTCCTTCGTGAGAGAATTTTCTCCCGGATGCTGAATGGAAAGGAAAAGTGTGGAACCGTCCGGTGTAAAGTTCGCTCCGCACATTTCGCAATCTGTTGGACCTGATGCAAAGCGAAATGCTTTGCCTTTGTTTTCGCCGGACGTTGGTATCATGAACAGCGAGTTATTTTTGAATGAAGCAAACTTCCCTTTGTTAAGCTTCGGGCTTGACACATCGCAAAGGACCCATAAATTTCCTTCACTGTCAAAGTTAAGATTATCGGGACATGAAAATCCCGATGCGGTACCGCCCGTTGCAAAGACCTCCCACGTAAATTCAGTGCCTTCCGGATCATTATCTTTTTCTATGATTCTCACAATGCTTCCGAAGTAATCATCTTTATCGGAATTATTTGTGAATGCAATAAACACCGACTTGTCTACAGGGTTTATTTCAATATCCTCAGGGCGATTGCATTCTGTACCGCCGGCAAATTTTGCTGCTTTATCACAATTTATCAAAACTTCCCCCTGTGATGGAAAGGCGTTTTTGAGTACATCTCTTTTATCGAAATCAATCAGCTGCCATTTATTGTTTTTGAAGTCCGCGACATACAGGTCTCCTTCGTCGAGCAGATCCATATTATTCTTCCTGTTTTTTTCATCATAAGCTTTATCGGTAATGAATTTATACACACATTCATTTATTTTATCGTCTCCCATGTACGCAACTATTTTTTTATTCTTGGAAATACTAATCGCAACATTTTCGTGACGCAACCTTCCGAGCGATGTTCTTTTTTTCGGAACTGAACTTTTATCAAAAGGGTCAACTTCAACGATCCATCCGTAATGTTCTGTATTAAAATCTTTGTCAACGTCATTCCATCTGTATTCCCACACATTCTCAGATACAAAATAATCCTGATAGTTTTCCTCGCCGCTGAGAAGCGTTCCCCATGGCGTGATGCCGCCGCTGCAGTTTGCAAGAGTTCCGGTAACAAACTCTCTTAAAATACTTTCCGCCTTTCCGCAAACCCTGATCTGCGTGGTCGCATCAATTCTCCTGTTATAATTCTCATCATCTGTGAATTCCCATTTACCGTTTATTTTTTTTACACGGAAAATTGAAATTCCGACGCTTCTTTTTTCCAATTCGATCTCATCTTTGGTTTTGATTCTTCCTTTTCTAAAATCATCCTCTGAATAATTATTAATAAACAAAGGCGCTGGATACTCGTGATTAACCAGAAGCAACCCGTCTTCAGTGCTTCTCCCGCCTTCCAAAAAATCAATAGGGATATATCCTGCAAAATCATTATTGTAACCGAAGTATTCAGTGTTACTGATCTTATCACCCCACATCCTTATTATGTTAAAATCAAATCCCTCCGGTAAAGTAAACCTGTCTTCGTCCGAGGGTTCAATCGGTGTAAACTTCAAGCTCAACTGAGATTTTCTTTCAGCCGGCAATGCGAGATCAAAAAATTCTTTCGGAAATATTGAACCAATGGTGAGAAATGCTGAGGCTTTGCCTGTTTGCTTGAGTAAATTCCGTCTCGAGATCTTCTTATGTATAAGCTCTTCTAAGCTGTCCAATTTAGGTATTGTAAAATCGTTTATGTAAAATAATCATTCGGATTTTAAAATTCCTTTATCAAAAATTAAGAAATCTTAAAATAAAAAAACCGGAAAGATATAATTGTGCCACTTAAAAATTGGATTCGTAATCATTTTCAAAGAAAGACGTAACCCAAATTGAAAATTTCAAACTTAATATTTCTAAATATTCCAGACAACTGATTTATTTACTATTTATTATTTACTATTTGAGCCTGTTTGAAATAACACTCAAACTTAGAAATGTATTACAATTAAAACTTAATAATTTTATATTTACCGATTAATTTTTTATGAAAAAGATAAAACTGAGCGATATAAAGCTTGATTGCAGGCATTTCAAAGGTCATATTCCCTGCAAGCCTAACAAGCTTTACGGTGTCATGTGCGACGACTGCAAATATTATGACAAAACTGATAAAAAGATATTGATCATAAAGCTCGGAGCCGCAGGAGATGTTATCAGAACTACACCTCTTATTGCATCCGATTAAAAAAGGAATTCCCGAACGCCAAAATTTACTGGCTGACAAACTCACCCGAACTCGTTCCTGTCAATACCGATCCGCGCGTGGATGAAGTCCTGAAATATGATGTGCAAAGTGTCTCCTATATTCTTGCAACAGAGTTTGACATTGTAATAAATCTCGACAAAGATTATGAAGCGATTAGCTTAATGAACAATGTCTCAGCAAAAAAAGATCGGCTACACAATTAAAGACGGATATTGCTATCCAGATAAATAAAGCTGCCGAACATAAGTTCCTGACGGGAATCTTTGACAACATCTCAAAGGAAAATACTCAAAGTTATCCCGAAGAGATATTTGAGATATGCGGACTATAAATTTAACGGCGAAAAATATCTGCTTGATACAAATAAAGCGTATGACAAAGATTGGGCAATAGACCCAAACAAAAAAGTGATCGGATTAAATACAGGCTGCGGTGAGAGATGGACCTCGAGGCTCTGGAAAAATGATTACTGGGTTCAGCTGATAAATAAGCTTAAGGAACAGGATTTTGAAGTTATACTCCTCGGCGGATCTGCAGGAGAATGATAAGAACATCTTTCTTTGTGAAGTGACAGGAGCAAAATATTTCGGCGTGTATGACATAAAAACATTTATAAATCTTGTGAATAAGTGCGACGTAATAGTTACACAGGTCACAATGAGCATGCACATAGCAATTGCTCTCGGCAAGAAGCTTGTTCTCATGAATAATATTTTTAATCCGAATGAATTCGAGCTTTACGGAAGCGGTGAAATAATCGGACCTCGTAAAGAATGCAAATGTTATTTTCTGCCGAAGTGCACAAATAAAGAATATCAGTGCATGGATTACCTGATGCCGGAAGATGTTTTCAATGCATGCGTACAGCAGTCTGAATTAATTGAATCTGAAGAAGTTAAATGAAAATTGTTATTGGTCGGAACTGCTTATCCGATGCGGGGCGGCATTGCGCAGTATAATGCTCTTTTGTATAAATATCTGTCTGCATGGAAATGATGTAAAGATCTATTCTTTCAAAAGACAATATCCTGAAATATTCTTCCCGGGAAAGACACAGTATGAACAGGGTGAGCCGGCTTTCAAGATTCCGGACGTCAAAAATGTTATTGCAGTGGATTCAATAAATCCTTTTAACTGGATCAGCGCTGGGAAAAAGATTGCAAATGAAAACCCGGACCTGATAATTTTCAAATACTGGCTCCCGTTTTTTGCGCCGTGCTTTGCGGTTATTTCATATATTGCCAAGAAGTTTTCGGATGTAAAAGTTCTTTTCATTTGTGATAACATTCTTCCACATGAGAAAAGACCCGGGGATAAATTTTTTACTAAGCTTGCATTCAGCCAGGCGGATTATTTTATCGTAATGTCCAAAGCAGTTGAGGATGCTCTTAAAACATTAAACAAGAAAAAGCCTTACCGGCTCATTTCTCACCCGGTGTATAATATTTTTGGAGACAAGATCAACAAGAACGATGCGAAGGAGTTTATCCAAAAGTCATACAATGTTGATATAAGAAATGAAAATGTAATTTTATTTTTCGGATATATCCGGAAGTATAAAGGTCTGAATTATCTGCTGGACGCAATGCCGGAGATCTTAAAGAAAGTAAATCTTAAGCTGCTGGTAGTGGGTGAATTTTATGAAGATGAAAGTAAATACCGTGAGCAGATCAAAAGCTTGAATTTAAGTGAAAACGTAATTGTCATTTCTGACTTTGTTCCGGATGCAAATGTAAAATATTTCTTCTCGGCGTGCGATGCAGTTGTTTTGCCATACATTGATGCGACACAGAGCGGCATAGTTCAGATTGCATATCATTTCGATAAGCCGGTCATTGCAACCGATGCCGGCGGACTTTCAGAGATGGTAATAAATGACGGCACGGGACTGATTGTTGATCCCGGAGATTCAAGGGCAATCGCAGATGCTGTAATTAAATTTTACAAAGAAGGGCTGGAAGAAAAATTTTCGGCTAATGCGAATGAAGAGAAAAAAAAATATACCTGGGAAAGCTTTGTTAGGAAATTTGAAAATCTGGTAAACCAATAGTTCTAAAATCTGAATTAGTTTTATAAAATATGCTAAAATATTTTGCTAACTGTTAACTATTTAACTGCTAACTGATTGAAATACGACCCGATAAAAAAAGTCTTTGGTAACGCTGTTTCGGACAATGCATTTCTAAGAAAGATTTTTTATTGGCTTCTCGATCTGATGTTCCTGCGCTCATGGCATGTAAGAAAAAAAGTAAGAGAGCTTTATCCCAAAAATACTAAAATGCAGATATTCGATGCGGGAATGGGATTCGGTCAATATACTTACTTCATGGCTAAGCGATTTCCGGAATCCGATATTCTGGCTGTTGATGTCAAGGAAGAGCAGGTGGAAGACTGCAGAAAATTTTTTTCAAAGTGCGGATATAAGAATGTAAAGTTTGAAATAGCGGACCTTACAAAAATAGATTTTAAAAATGTATTTGACTTTATCCTGTGCGTGGATGTGATGGAACATATAGCGGAAGATGAGCTTGTATTCAAAAACTTTGCAAATGCACTGAAGCCGGGAGGAAAGCTGCTTGTAAATACTCCTTCCAATCTCGGCGGAAGTGATGCTCATGAAGATGATGACGAAAGTTTTATTGAAGAACATGCCCGTGTCGGATATTCAAAAGAGGAAATCACGGATAAGATTAACAGAGCGGGGCTGAATGTGACCAACTTCAGTTATTCATACGGAAAGTTCGGGACGATCTCATGGAGGTTTGGAATCAAGTACCCGATACTCATGGCGGGCGCATCAAAATTTTTTATTTTGCTTCTTCCGTTCTATTATTTGTTTACACTTTGGTTTGTACTGATATTAATGTGGCTCGATGTTCATACGGATAACAAAGAAGGAACAGGAGTTTTGCTGGTTGCAGAAAAAAAATAATTATGTATACACCAAAACATTTTAAAATTAATGACAGGAAAGAGATCTTTGATTTCATTAATGCAAACAGCTTTGCAATATTAGTTTCGTCTAATGACGGAAAGCTGAATGCGACTCACATTCCCCTGCTTTTAAAGAGTGACGAAGGTGAAAACGGATTTCTATACGGTCACATTGCGAAGGCGAATTACCAGTGGGAGAATATTGCAGAAGATGTGCTGGCGATATTTCACGGACCGCATAAATATATTTCATCTTCATGGTATGAGAACAGCCAGACAGTGCCGACGTGGAATTATGTTGCCGTTCACGTTCAGGGGAAAATAAAAATACTCGACGATCGCGACAGCAAAGCTAAGATTGTTAGTGAGATCGTAAACTATTTCGAAGGAGATGACAGTAAATATAAACTCGCTGAGCTTAGTCTCCAATCCTTTGAGAATCTGCTCAAAGGAATTGTCGCATTCAAAATTGTAATCACCGGTCTGGAAGGAAAACAAAAGCTTTCGCAAAACCATCCGGCTGACAGACAGCTGAAGGTCATAAACCGGCTTGAAAAAAACACGGATGAAGATTCCATTGAAATAGTTAAAAGGATGAAAAAAAATCTTAATCAAAATAAGGGAAATGGATAACAGTTCCGAACTAACAATTGTCGTCCCCTGCTTCAATGAACAGGATTCATTACCCGTGTTTCTCCCTGAACTGCTGAACTACGCAAGAGACAGAAACTGGAAAGTCATTCTGACAAATGACGGCTCCACTGATTCTACCGAAAATATTTTAAACCGATTCGTCTCTTATGATAATTTCAGGATCATCAGCCATAAAGTAAACAAAGGCTATGGCGGAGCACTAAAGTCGGCGATCAAAAATGCAGATACTGAGTTTCTGATTTCCATAGATGCGGACGGACAGCACTATCCCGAAGATATTGACCTGTTGTTTAAAAAAATGAAAGAGACAAATGCGGACATGGTCGTCGGAAGCAGGATCAATGTTAAGTCGAATGATACTTACCGTTCAACAGGCAAATGGCTCATAAGAAAAATTTCCGGACTGCTCGTAAAGACAGATGTATATGACATCAACTCCGGCATGAAATTATACCGGACAGATCTTGCGCAGAAATACATGAGACTTTGTCCCGATACGATGGCGTTCAGCGATATCATGACATTGATATTTTTGGCACAGAAACATCTCGTCATCGAAGAGCCGATAAGATTAAGGGAGAGAGCAGCCGGCAAAAGCACGATCGGACTTAACACTGCTTTTGATACTGTAATGGAAATTCTCAATATTGTAATGCTTTTCAATCCCATAAAAATTTTCCTGCCGCTTTCAATCATTTTTTTCCTGCTTGGAATTCTCTGGGGACTTCCGATAATGATAGCAGGCAGAGGAGTAAGTGTCGGAGCCGGACTTTTGATTCTGGTGGGAGTAGTAACATTTCTTCTGGGACTGATAGCCGAGCAGCTTTCACTGCTAAGAAAAAGAACCTGAGATGAATGCAAATTTACCAGAAACTAACATCCCGCCTAAGAAAGAAAAATTCTATCTTTATTTAATCCTGTTATTTGCATTTCTGTTAAAGCTGATATTTGCGCTTGTAATTCAGACCGCAGTCAAATCCGACAGCGTGACATATCATGATCTGGCATTTTCAATTCTGTCCGGGGAATATTCACTTAACGGCAGACCAACCGCATTCGTTGTCTGCGGCTATCCTTTGTTTTTGTCAGGTATATATTATGTTTTGGGAGACGGTCAATTTTATGTTAAGCTGATGCAATCGGTGGTCGAGATATTCACATGTTACCTGTTTTTTAAGATCAGCCTGAATTTTTTTAATGTTAAGTATTCACTTATCTCGGTTATAGTTTTTTCCTTCCTTCCGTCTAACCTGCTTTTCAGCCAGACCATACTGACGGAATCTGTGTTTGGGTTTTTCGCAATGCTTGTTCTGTATTTTTGTCTGAAGGAAAACTTTATTAACAGGGTATTTTTAATTGGCATCTTTTTTGGATTTTCGATCTTGGTAAGGTCTTCATTTTCAATTGCGGTTCTTCTTGTTCCGCTTTATTTGTTTGCAGAGAGAAAGAAATTTTTTGAAAACAATCAGGTCTTAAATATCTTAAAATATTCGGCAATTTTTTTTATTGGCTTAATGATAGTTCTGTCTCCGTGGATAATCAGAAACAAGATCGTAATGAATTCGTTTACGCTTGCGACACAGGGCGGAAGCACATTGTGGGAAGGAAACAATCCCGATGCAACCGGCACCTGGAACAAAGGAGCGGTCGAGAACAATCCTCTGTTTGAGAATCCGGATGAGATTCAAAGAGAGAAGGAGTTCTATAAACAGGCAAAGGATTTTATCATTAGCCATCCGGTTAAATTTCTGACACTGGGAATAAAAAAGATCGGATATTTATTTTCGAGCGAGAGAATGATAATACTTTATTTTATGGAATCGGAGCCTGGGCAAACTTCAACTGATGTTTACAGATCGGCAAATCCTTTGATCTTAATTTTGGTGAACCTTCCGTATTTTATTATTATCCTTTTCGGAATATGGGGGCTGCTCTTATTAAAGGAAAAAAGATTTTTCATTTACGGGTTCATAATTGTCTGGCTCGTTACGATCTTTATTTTCGTCGGGCTCGCAAGATACCATTATGTTCTCATTCCCTTTTTTGTTTTGGGAACAGTTAATTTTATTCTTAATAAAAAACGCATTTGGACTGAGCTTTCTGTATTGAAAAAAACGGCGGGCATTGGATTCAGCATTTTTCTGATTGGCGTATGGACTTCTGAGTTTTATTTAATGATAGCGAGATGAATTTAATTTTGTCAGGAACTTTGGAAAGTGTGGCTTTCAGATAACCTTAACCGGAAATGTTATTGATTGTTTAAATGATAAAAGAATATAGCGGACGATGACCGTTACCCTTAAAACCGTTTAAACGGTTTAATGGAAAAGCCCGTAAATAAAAATACATAACATATACTTGAAAAAAGTCTTAGTGATAACATATTACTGGCCGCCGAGCGGAGGCGCAGGTGTTCAGCGGATCCTGAAGTTTGTCAAATATTTTCCTGCTCTCGGAATACAGCCGTACGTCGTAACTGTTGATGAGGAAAAGGCAAGCTATCCGGTAATTGACAAGACTTTGCTAAAAGACATTCCGCCCGAAACACCGGTCTTCAGAACGGAAACATTTGAACCGTTTAATATCTATTCCAAATTGCTAGGCAGGAAGAGCATTCCGACGGGCTTTTCAAATGAAGGCAATCCGAACTACTTCCAGAAATTTTCAAGATTCATAAGAGGAAATTTTTTTATTCCCGATGCAAGACGCGGCTGGGTCAACTATGCTTTCAATGAGGCATGCCGGCTGATCGAAAAAGAAAACATTAACACTGTTCTGACAACTAGCCCGCCGCATTCAGTTCAGCTCACCGGGCTGAAGCTAAAGAAAAAGTTCGGCATCAAATGGATCGCCGACATGCGGGACCCATGGACAGATATTTACTATTACAATGAATTCAGCCACACTCCGTTTGCAAGAAAGCTGGATTCGAAATATGAAAGACTCGTTCTTGAAAATGCTGACAGAATAATAACGGTTAGCAAATCTATGAAACTATTATTTTCCGATAAGTCAGACAAAATAGATCCGGATAAAATTACAGTTATTCCGAACGGATATGATGATGAAGATTTTAAGACTGCGGACAGTTCTCAGCCAGCCCAGAAAGAATTTATTATTACATACACAGGGACACTTGCAGAGAGCTACAATCCTGAAGTGTTTTTTATGGCCTTAAAAAAAGTCACAGATCAAATTCCCGGCATCAAACTCAAACTTAGATTTGTAGGTAATATTTCCTCTGATGTTGTGGATGAGATGAAGAGGATTTCGCTGAGCAGTCATCTTGAGTTGATTCCCGATGTTTCCCATGACAGGTCAATCGAATATCTTTTGAACAGTTCAATACTTTTTCTCGTTATCCCGGAAATCAAAAATGACAAGGGGATTCTAACAGGCAAGCTTTTTGAATATTTAGCTGCACGGAAACCTATTGTATGCATCGGACCGATAGATGGCGACGCTGCTTCAATCATCAAAGAGTGTGAAGCAGGCGAGACTTTTGAAAGGGATATGGAAACGAATTTGACTGAATATCTTGAGAAGCTAATATCAAAATGGTCAAAGGGAGAAAGTCTTCAGATCAGGAACGATGGCTATTTAAATTATTCCCGTTATAAACAGACAGAAGAATTATCGAAAATAATTTTGTCTTTGTGATAACTATTTTATGAGCGTCATTCTTTTTGTCTCAATAAAATCTCCGGCTGCAATTCTGTAAAAGTATTCTCCGCTTGAATATTTGTTTCCGTTCCAGTCAACACTGTAAATCCCTGCTTCTAATTTTTCATTTACCAACGACTCAACTTCCCTTCCCAGTACATCAAAAATTTCAATGTTTGTAAATGAACTTTTAGGAATTTCAAATTCAATTTTAGTAACCGGATTAAAGGGATTGGGAAAGTTTTGATGAAGCTTAAATTCAGCAGGCAATAAATTCGAAATGGTGCTGATGCCGACAGTGCTATATGTAATTTCCAGTAGAGGTCTTTTTGAAGTATCGGGGCAGACTCCGGAAGCAAAATTCATGCATCTCCACGGATCTTCAATTCTCTGCATTATGATAAATCCATAGTTTGAATTTGGATTAAGGATCATTTCTTTAACCATGTTTGTAACGTTTATATCAGTAATATCTAAATTATATGGAATCACAGGTAATAGAATCTCGTTTTGAAATGTAAATTGCGGGTGACTGCTCCAAGTTACAGTATTTGGATTCCATTGTGATGTTACTCTTCTTAAATAGGACGAGTTTTGACCCGAGTGACCAACATTTCCGGAGTTGGATTACCAAACAGTGATAACTTAGCATCCAGTATTAATGCAGTAGAAGGTATTGAATCTAAATAAAATCGAAAGAGCGTCCTTCCAATAGCTGGTCCCAGATTAACAGTCCACGCGATCCCTACTATATCTGGATGATTAGGCCATGGAGTTGATAAATAATTATCTGCTATGTAAGCGCTCTGCCCTGTTAATGTACTGAGTCTTATTGAAACTGTGGTTTGTGAAATTGAAATCTGAGATGTGAATAATAAAATAAAAACTGTGATTGATAGAATTCTTGTTTTCATAATTACTCCTTTAATTTTAAAGATAGAACTTTTGAAAATCTGTTTATGAAACTTATGTCGCAAATTGAATATGAACAATGCAAATTTCATTCCTAAGATTATCAGCAGGATATTGTCCCCGCACTAACTCTTCTTATCAAAAAATACTTAGAAAGTTATTTTGTTTTAAAGTATCTTTACAAAATTTTTTAAGCATAATTTTACTAAATGGCAAAACCGAAAGCGAAGCAAAAACCAGTATTAAAAAGCACGGGCAACTTATCAAAGACCAGACAGCCGCAAACCTCCGACACACTTTCCAAATATGAAAATTATATTTATATAGGAATAATAATACTTGCCGTTCTGATCTTTTTCAAAGACGGTGTATTCGGAGGGAAGGTCTTTGCGACAAGTGATAATCAGGCATACGACAGCTTCAAGACTTTTTTGGATGATGCAAAGAAAGCGGGAGTATTCCCGCTTTGGGTTCCCTACATTTTCATGGGAATGCCTAATTTTCCAGTGATAGGATACAATCCGCGCGTTTATGACTTCTTCTATTACCTCTGGGACGGCGTTTACGGATTCATCACAAGCTCCGGCACCAACCCGGTCCTTCCCATAGTTCTGTATTATGCAATATTCGGGATCGGATTTTATCTTTATGCAAACTATAAATTTAAGAACAGGTTGATCGCACTTTACTGTGCATTGGCGGGAACGTTCGCAACGGATTTTATACAAAGAATAGTCGTTGGACATAATACAAAAGTCCTCGCACTTGCTTTTTTTCCTCTCATACTTCTATTGATAGACAAGATGATGGACTCAATAACTGATGAAAAGAAATCACTGTTTTCATTTACCAACCTGATCAACTTTGCCGTCCTGACTTTTCTTCTTCACCTTCAGTTAAACTCCAATCACATTCAGATGCTTTTTTATTCATATCTGATGATAGGCATTTATCTTTTATATATGATAATTTACAGGATAATAAAGAAAGTGAATTTTTCCGGTGCAATAAAGACGGGAGTTGTATTTATCATCGCAACTTTAATTGCGGCTGCAATGAATGCGGACATACTTATGACGATGAAGGAATACAATAAATATTCTATGAGAGGCGTCGCGGGCATCGAAGCAAGGATAGATACGAAAGTAGCAGATGACTCTCCGCTGGATTATCAGTATGCGACCAACTGGTCGTTCAGTCCGGGTGAAGTAATAACTTTTTTGCTCCCTTATTATTATGGTTTCGGTGATGTGCAGGTCGAAGGTCAGAAGGCGAACCTTTACTGGGGGCAGATGCCGTTCACGACAAACCCGATGTATTTCGGTGTGATAACTCTCGTGCTTTGCGCTATAGGAATTTTTTACAATTTCAGAAAAAATCCTTATGTCCAGGCAATGACGATCATTACTTTTGTGTTCTTGTTTTTATCCTTCGGAAGAAATTTTTCGCTGCTGTTCGATTTATTTTTTAATTATTTCCCTTACTTCAGCAGCTTCAGAGCTCCGGTGATGATACATCATTTTATGGATATTGCAATTGTCATACTTTCAGGATTCGGTCTGAAGTCGATCGTTGACATAGTTAAAGATAATGCGTCAGTAGAGAAGTTTAAGAAATTATGCTATGTATTTTTTGGAATTGCAGGGCTGATGTTTATAATTTCAATTGTGGGTTTTGAAAGCTCTTATAATTCTTCGATAGCAACAAGTCCGCTTGTAGAAAGACTTAAAGCTCAGGGTGCTAATCCGCAGCAGATCAGCCAATACACTAAACAAATTTCTACAATAGCTTACGGCAATATTACAAGCGATCTCCGTCTTCACGCTTTCTTTATAATCTTAGTAATCGGGATTGCATATATGTATGCGACAGGAAAGCTGTCGCTCAAAATGTTTTTAGCGGGAACTATACTCATCTCATTTATAGACATATGGAATGTAAACCTGAAAACTCTTCACTGGGATAATCCGGGTGATAACAAAAGCTCCTTTGCCGAAACTGATTATACAAACTGGCTTCTTAAAACAAATCCCGATACTTACACTTACCGTGTGGCTGAATTCAATAACGGACAGCTCTCGACAAGCAATAACATGGCTTATTACAGAATACATTCTTTCAACGGTTACCACGGAGCAAAGATCAGAATCTATCAGGATGCTGTTGATGTGGCGCAGGGAGAAAATCCCTTTCTTCTCGGGCTCGGCGGAGTGAAGTATATCATTACAGATAAGCCGGTTCAGGACACTCCTTCAGACAGGTTTTCAAAGGGACAAAATATATTTATGAAAATAAAGATTTTATCCCGATGGTTTATTTTGCTGATGAATACAAAGTTGAGAAAGACATTAACATTCTTAATAACATCCGTGACATGAACTTCAACCCGGAAGAAACAGCTTATCTCGAAAACGATATTAAGATTGTAACAGACAAACCCGATTCAACAGCAAGCGTAAAGTTGGTGAAAGGTGACATTCACAATCTTGAATACGAAGTCAATGCAACCGGAAATAATCTGCTTGTGTTCAGCGAGATATATCTGCCCTTCGGATGGAAGGCATACATAGACGGAACGGAGACAGAAATCTATAAGACAGATTATTTTCTGAGGTCGGTGGTAGTTCCGCAGGGAATACATAAAGTCGAATTCATTTATGCGCCGGCAACATATTACACAGGAAAAACGATCAGCATTGCTGCTAATATATTCCTGGGAATAATATTGGTTGCAGGAATTTTCGGATATGCGGCGAAAATGAATAAGAAGAATAAGCGTGAAGCAGGTGGTGAAAACAAAGAAAGTGTATAATAAAATAATTTTTGGATGTGCGGAATTTTCGGAGTTTTAAATTTTGACGAAGTAAATGTTGATTTTAAGTCGTTACAGAATTCCGTCAACATTATCCGGCACAGAGGTCCTGATGATGAAGGTTATGCTGTTTTTAATACTCATAAAAAACTATGTGAAGAAAGATATGGCGATACATCGGCAATAAAAAAAGGAGATTACATTTTATCTCAGCCCTCAGGGGTTTTCAATCTTGCATTCGGATACAGACGGCTTTCCATAATAGACCTTTCGGTCAACGGGCATCAGCCGTTTTTTAATGATGAAAAAAATATCTGCATAATATTCAACGGAGAAGTTTATAATTACATCGAGATAAGGGAAGAGCTGCGGGGAAAGGGCTATAAGTTCAGGACAGAAACGGATACGGAAGTAATTGTGAATGCTTATATCGAATGGGGTGAAGATTGTTTAAGCCGTTTTAACGGCATGTGGGGAATGGCTATCTATGACATGAGGAATAATATTTTGTTCTGCACGCGCGACAGGTTCGGAGTCAAGCCATTTTATTATTATAAAGATGAAAAGATTTTTGTCTTTGCGTCGGAGCTGAAATCCATTATAGAATATTTTAAAACTGATTCATCAGTTTTAAAGAACATCAACAAGGAGATCGTTTATGATTACTTTGTAAATAATTTCACTGACCATACTGAAGATACTTTTATTAAAGGAATAAAACATCTTCTCCCCTCCCACAGCATCCGCATCCAGAATAAAGAGTTTACGGTCAAGAAATACTTTTCGATTGATGTTAACAAGGAATTCGGAACGTATGATAAAAGCAAATTTGAATCCATAAAGAAAAACTTTTCAGAACTTATATTTGATTCGGTTAAGCTGCGGCTGCGTTCTGACGTTGCGATCGGAACCTGTCTCAGCGGAGGGCTTGATTCATCAACAGTAGTTTCAATAATAAATAAATTTCTAACAGGCGATAAAAACTTTGACAGGTCCCAGATCGGAATTAAACAAAAGACTTTTTCGGCAGTTTATGATGATGCTTCGATTGACGAAAGATATTTTATTGAAGAGATAGTCAAAGCGACAAACTGTGATTCACATTATGTATTTCCGGATAAAGCGGACTTTACAGATGACGTTGATAAATTTATTTTTCAGCTCGACGAACCGTTTGGGGGAACTTCGCCTTATGCTCAGTGGAATGTAATGCGACTTGCGCGTCAGAATAATGTAACTGTACTTCTCGACGGTCAGGGAGCCGATGAATCGCTTGGAGGATATGAAATTTACTTCGGGTTTCTTTATTCCAATCTTCTAAAGAAAGGAAATTATTTTCAATTGATCAGCGAGCTGTCAAAAAATTTTAAAAAAGGTCTTGAGATCTCACATAGAGGATTTAAGTATTACCGGAATTTAAAAGAAAAGAATGTTAAAAGTCCGGCTGGTAAATTTTATAATCAGGACTTTTTAAATAAAAGTACAACCAAAAACATTCTCGAATACAGAACTACAGACAATCTTAATCAAAAACTTTACGAAGACCTGACACAATACATTCTTCCATCGCTGTTAAGATTTGAAGACAGGAACTCAATGATGTTTTCAATCGAATCGAGAACTCCCTTTCTTGATTACAGAATAATAAAACTTTTTTTTGAAACTGACGGTGTTTATAAAATTCATGACGGATGGAGTAAATGGATTTTAAGGAATTCGATGAACAACTTCATTCCGGATAAAATAGCCTGGAGACGCGATAAGAAAGGCTTCCCGACGCCGGAAAGAAAATGGATGATGCGGCTTAAAGATGATTTTGTGAATGTTGTAAAAGAAGATAGAGATACTCTGGATCAATTCTTTGACACGAATTTGATTTTAAAAGATTATGACTTAATAGTTTCCAATCCTGATATCAAATCTCATTTCCTCTGGAAGATCTATAATTTCGTTAAATGGAAAAAGATGTACGGAGTTTCTGTTTAGCAAGGTTAATTTAACATACCTCAAAAGCATTAAGGATTGTATTTAAAAAGTCATAGTGGTATTTTTGGAAAAAATTAAAAAAAAATATGAGAAATATAATTACCAGATTTTTATTATTGGTTTTAGTAATTACATCTGCATCGGGTTTTTATGGGTGCGGGTATAATACTCTGGTTACTCAGGAAGAGCAGGTAAATTCAGCCTGGTCACAGGTAGAGAACCAATATCAGAGAAGAGCGGATCTGATCCCGAATCTTGTAAGTACAGTTCAGGGAGCGGCTGATTTCGAAAAGAGTGTTTTGACTGAAGTTACAGATGCTCGCAGCAGGGTTGGACAGATGAAGCTTTCCGCCGATGATCTCAGTGACCCGGAAAAATTCCAGCAATTCCAGGCGGCTCAGGATCAGCTTTCGAGCGCATTGTCGAGATTACTTGTTGTATCCGAAAATTATCCGCAGTTAAAATCGAATGAAAATTTTCTTCAGCTTCAGTCACAGCTGGAGGGAACGGAGAACAGGATTTCCGTAGAAAGAATGCGTTTCAATGAAACTGTTCAGAAATATAATACTGAAGTTAGAAGTTTCCCCACGCTTATTTCAGCAAAGATATTCGGATTTAAGGAAAAGGAATATTTCAAATCGACAGCGGGAAGTGAGAATCCTCCGGGAGTTAATTTTGATTTTAAGAAAAAGGACAAATAACAATGTTCAATGTTCAATGATCAATGTTCAATTCTGATGAACTTTGCAAACTCTTATTTTCCATTTTAAAAACAACGAGGATTAAAAAGTAAAATTCATAATTAATTATTTATTATTCATTAATCATTGATCATTATTCATTAATCTTTACTCATTCTAAAAATTGCAGGCTGTGATAATGGCTGGCGGATTCGGTACGAGGCTCAGACCTCTGACCAACAACATCCCGAAGCCAATGGTACCGATTGTCAATAAACCAATATTAGAGCATATTATAAATCTTTTAAAAAAGCATAGCATAAAAGATTATATAGTTCTGCTTTATTATATGCCGGATATAATCAGGAATTATCTTGGTGACGGAAGGAAGTTCGGTGTAAAGATCAGATACATAACTCCGGGTGAGGATTTCGGAACTGCCGGCGCGGTGAAGCTTTCGGAGAAATATATTAAAGATAAATTTATTGTCATAAGCGGAGATGTCCTGACCGATTTTAATCTGACCGGCATTAAAGATTTTCATAATAAGAAAAAAACAATTGCAACCCTTTCATTATATCGTTCAAAGAATCCGCTTCAGTATGGAATTGTTTTAACAAATAACTCTGACAGGATAGTCAGATTTCTTGAGAAGCCTTCTTCATCGGAAGTTTTTTCCGATACCATTAATACAGGAATTTATATTTTCAATAAAGAAATTTTTAATTACATACCTGCAGGCGAGAGTTTTGATTTTTCGCAGGATCTTTTTCCACAATTACTGAAAAAGAATATTCCTATTTTCGGTCATAAAACAAAAGGCTACTGGCGTGACGTCGGCAATCTCGAAGAATATATCGATGCGAATATGGATACACTTAAGGGAAAGCTGAGCTATATAAATGCATCCGACAAAAAGGGTAACTGCATAAGCAAGAAAGCAAAAATTGACAAAGAAGCTGTCATTGAAAACAGCATTATCGGGGATAATGTGGTCATTGAAAAGGGCGCATCGGTAAAAAATTCTGTCATCTGGGACAATGTTAAGATAAATTCAGGATGTAAATTATTGTATGATGTGATCGGACGTAATTGTTTTATTGATCAGGGAACAAGAATAAACGACTATGTTTTTATCGGGGATAATTGTCATATTGGAAAAAATGTTTTTATAAGTTCGAGCATCAAGATCTGGGACAACAAGCAAATTGAAAACAATGATAAGATAACAAGAAGTCTGATCTATGAAGACAGGTTCTTCAGCGATCTGTTTACGGATTCAAGAATAACGGGACTTTCAAACCTGCAGATAAACCCGGAGTTCGGCGCAAAACTGGGTGCAGTATACGGAGCATCGGTCGGTCAGGGAAATAAAGTATTGATAGCCAGAGACAGCGATTACATTTCAAATATGATAAAGCGTTCGATATCGAGCGGATTGATGTCGGCGGGAGTAAACGTAATCGATATACAGAATATTCCCATACCGATATTAAGACAGGAGCTGAAGAACGGTGAGGGTTCGGGCGGGATCTTCGTAAGAAAATCTCCTTTTGACAGAATGACGACCGATATTATTTTTTTTGACAGGGACGGAAGGGACCTTTCGGGCAATAAGACCAAATCAATAGAAAGATTATTTTTCGGTGAAGAATATAAGAGGGCTGATTTTGATAAAGTCGGTTCATTTAAATTTCAGGAAAGGACAAATGAAAAATATACAAAACATTTTCTGGAATGTCTTGACCTGCAGGTAATAAGGAAAACGAAAGTTTAAAATTGTAATTGATTATTCCTACGGAATAGCTTCAACAATTTTTCCGAGCATTCTCGGTGAATTTAACTGCGACGTTGTTTCTTTATCGGCTCATCTTGATTCGGAAAAGACCATACGTTCCGAACAGGAATTCAAGAGCTCCTTCAGTCATTTCTCATATATTGTCAAATCACTTCATTATGATATCGGATTTATGATAGATGCAGGCGGGGAAAAAATCTGGCTGACAACAGCAGAGGGAAAGCCGCTTGACGGAGACAGGTTTTTGGTTCTTGTATTGAAAATGTTTTTAATTGCAACAGACGAAGTTAAGAAAATCGCCGTGCCCGTTAGAGCGACAGGTGAAGTTGATCTTGTTGCAAAAGAATTCGGTGTGGAGGTTGTACGCGTAAAGGATTCACATTATGCGATGATGATGGCATGTGATGATAAAGATGTAAAGTTTGTCGGCGGACTGAGGGGTGGATTTTTATTTCCTGAGTTTTTGTATGCAACGGACGGAATGTTTTCAGTTGCAAAAATACTTGACCTGATCGCGACCACTAATTCCTCTATAGATGAACTTGATAAAAATACGCCGAGACTTTTTTTGATAAAAGAAAATATTATTTGTTCGAAAAATGAAAAAGGCAGCATAATGAGAAGGTTCATGGAGGATACAGTTCAGTACAGACAGGAGTTAATAGACGGTGTAAGAGTATTTCATAGATAAAGATTCGACGGTTTTATGCATACCGGACAAAGACAGAAATTTAGTTCATCTTAATGTCGAATCGCCTTCGGAAAATAAATCAAAAAAATTGATCAAGGAATTTAAGAGTAAGGTTGAGAGTTACGTAAAGAGTGTGTAGAGTGAATGGGGTGGATAGAGTGGATAGATTATTGTGAGTATTTCCCCAAAAGATTTAGTGAGATAAGCATATAATTTTAATTTCAATAAAAATTTTTAAATCATGAAAATTAGCGACATATTAAACGAGAAAATAGTTTCAGTCGACCTGGAATGCAAAGACAAAGATGATGCAATAAATAAAATGGTAGACCTTGCAAGCAAATCAGGATTGATGACGGATGTAGAGAAGGTGAGGAAGTGTGTGTTTGACAGGGAAAAGCTGGTATCGACCGGAGTAGGTAAAGGATTTGCAATTCCTCACGGAAAGACCGACGAGATAAAAGATATTGTTGCGGCTTTTGCGGTATTAAAAGATCCGATTGATTTTGATTCGATAGATCTTGAACCGGTTAAGTTTATTTTTTTAATAGTCGGGAAAGAAAGCCTGCTTAATGCGCATATAAAACTCTTGAGCCGTATATCTCGACTGATGAATAAAGACGACTTCAGGGAAAGACTTGAAGAAGCAAAATCACCGCAAGAGGTGTTGAAGCTGTTCAGGGATGAAGAGCAGATTTATTTTGATTCATAACTATGATGTAATGATTGAATGATTGGCTATGATTTTGTTCTTATTCGATTTAGAAATTTACATAAAAAATAAGCAGGTCAAATTTAGACATGAGCTGCTTTTGTTTTATTATAATTAGCTAAGTAGCTATTTCACAAGGATCATTTTTCTCACCTGTTCAAAATTCCCTGCTTGATTTTGTAGTAATAAGTGCTGCTCGGCATATTTGAACAATATAATGAAATATTACTTTTCATTATTGTATTTAATTTAATTCTGATAAATAGCATTTTGATTGAAACAAATTTTCTCTGACCGTTGAAAGAAATAAACTATTCCGTCTCATTCGAAAAACCTTTTACTCATTACTGCGAAGTTGAAATTTCTTTAAGCGGCATAAATCAGGACACTGTTATTTTTTCAATGCCTGTCTGGACTCCCGGGTCTTATCTTATCAGGGAGTTTGCGAAAAATGTTGAAGGTGTTATTGCGGAAAATTCAGGCGGTGAAAAGCTTAACTGTTGAAAAGATTAATAAGAACTCATGGAAAGTTGATGCGAAAAATCAAAGTGAAGTAAAATTTAAATATAAAGTTTACTGCAATGAGCTTACAGTCCGGACAAGCGAAGTAAACAGCGAGCATGCATTTTTAAGTAATGCAGGTGTGTTTATGTTTGTAAGAGGATTTGAAAATAAAAAATGTGTCTTAAGAATTAACCTTCCTTCCGAATGGAAAAAAATATCAACAGGATTAAATAAAGAATCAGATAATATTTATTCTGCGGAAAATTATGATGTCTTTATTGACTCACCAATTGAAATCGGAAATCAGAACATTCTCGAATTTGAAATAAAAGGAATTAAACATTATATCTGTCTTTCCGGAAAAGGAAATTATCAAAGATGATAGTTCTTATAAAAGATTTTAAGACGATAGCCGAAGAAGAAATAAAACTTACTCGGCGGGGAAATTCCTTATAAGCATTATACATTATATTATTCATCTTGTTGAAAAAGGCGGCGGCGGTCTTGAGCATTTAAATTCTTTTGTTGCTCAGATAAGCAGATGGAATTTCAATGATGAAAAGCTTTACAAAAAATTTCTCGGACTTGTCTCGCATGAATTCTTTCATTTATGGAATGTAAAAAGAATCAGACCTGATGAGCTCGGACCGTTTGATTATGACAAAGAGAATTATACAAAGAGCATGTGGGTGGCTGAAGGCTGGACAAGTTTTTATGACAATCTGATTTTAAGAAGAAGTAATTTACTTGATAATAAGGAATATTTTGAATTCATTGATACTGAAATTAACGACATCATGAGATTTACCGGAAGGTTTAGACAGTCTCTTTCGGAATCAAGCTTCGATACGTGGATAAAGTTTTACAGAAAAGATGAGAATTCTAATAACTCACAGATCTCATATTACACAAAAGGATCGCTCTTGTTGCAATGATGCTTAACATTGAGATAATAAAAAATACGGATGCAGAAAAGTCTCTCGACGATGCTCTTAAGAATGCTATATGAAGATTATAAAAAAGATAATTCAAAAGGATATACGGGCAGAAGAGTTAAGGAAGTTTGCGAAATTGTTTGCGAATAAGAATCTCGATGACTTCTGGAAAAAATATATTGACGGGACTGAAGATCTTCCTCTCGGGGAATATCTCAATGAATGCGGGTTAAAATTGCTCAATGAAAATGAAAAATCAAAATCCTCGCTGAATATTGAAACCGGAACAGAAAACGGCAGGTATATTATAACCAAAGTTGTTGCAGGCGGCTCGGCATATGAATCAGGACTCAACACAGGGGATGAAATAATTGCACTTAACGGGATCCGGGTTGACTCAAAATTATCTGAAGATCTGTTAAAAGATTTTTCAGTCGATGACAGAATAGCCGTATTAATAAGCCGTAAGGGACTTATCAAAGAAATGGATGTCGTGTTAAAGTCTCCGCTACCGAAGTTCAAAATTGAGGAGCAGGAAGAAAAAACCGATAAGCAAAAAAAGATGTTGGATAAATGGATGGTTGGTTGATTGGTTAATTAGTTGATTTGTTAAAAAAATGGTTGGTTAAATGGTTATAGTTTAGTAAAACAGCTTCAAATAAAATTTAATAAAAGTTATTTTAAATATCATGAAACAATTATTTTACTTTTTTCATTTCTATTGTTTACCGCAGGATTTTCATTTGCACAGTATCAGAACATAATGATAACAAATACAGGCTCTCCAAATGAACCTGCCATTTGCATAAATCCGAAAAATACAAACCAGATAGCAGCAGGATCAAATCTTAAATTTCTATTTTTATTCAACCAACGGCGGATTTAACTGGACAAAGAATACTCTGACATCGACATACAGCGTATGGGGAGATCCTTCCATCATTGCTGACACAGCAGGCAATTTTTATTACGGTCATCTGACAAATTCGTCTTCAAGCTATTTTATTGACCGGGTTGTAATACAAAAATCTACAAACGGCGGAGCTAACTGGGGCAACGGTACATTTACGGGTTACATTCCTCCAAAACAGCAGGATAAGGAATGGCTTTGCGTTGATCCCCGCAATAATAATATTTACACATCATGGACACAATTTGACCGTTACGGAAGCGTCAACCCTTCGGACAGTTCAATAATATTATTTTCAAGCTCTACCGATGCGGGAGCAAGCTGGAGCAATGCAGTAAGAATAAATAAGATTGCAGGCGATTGTCTTGATGACGGAAATACAGTAGAAGGAGCCGTTCCTGCTGTCGGACCGAACGGTGAAATTTATATTTCATGGTCGGGACCGCTGGGAATTGTAATGAACACTTCACTCGACGGAGGTATTACATGGCCCGCTGAAAATAAATTTGTTACTTCACAGCCCGGCGGATGGGATTTCGCGATACAGGGAATTTACAGAGCTAACGGACTTCCGATTACCGCGTGCGATATGTCGGACGGACCATACAGGGGAAATATTTATATCAACTGGTCCGATCAGAGAAACGGACCAACCGATACAGACGTCTGGTTTATAAAATCCACCGACGGCGGAAATACGTGGAGCGAGGTCAAGCGGGTTAATGATGATCCTCCGGGCAAACAGCAGTTCTTTACATGGATGACAATTGACCAGACAACAGGATATTTATATTTTGTCTTTTATGACAGAAGAAATTATTCAAATACACAGACCGATGTTTATATGGCAAAATCAACTGACGGCGGAGAGACTTTCGAAAATTTCAAAGTAAGCAGCTCGCCTTTTACTCCGACATCATCGGTATTCTTCGGAGACTACACAAATGTCTCCGCACATAACGGAAAAGTGAGACCGATATGGGCAAGACTGGATAATAATACGCTGAGTTTGTATACGGCGATAGTCGACATTATCAGCAATGTCAGACAGGTTAACACGGTCATTCCGGAGTCATCTGAAGCTTTATGATAACTATCCCAATCCGTTTAATCCGACCACCAAAATAAAATTTGATGTTGCAAATAATTTAAACTCAAATATCAGTCTTACAATATATGATTCGAACGGAAAGGAAGTTGAAAAATTAGTTGACGGAAGCCTTGCACCCGGCACGTATGAGATTGACTGGCCAGCAGGAGATGCGTCGAATCTTGCCTCCGGGTCTTATTTCTACAAGCTTGAGACAAATGATTTTTCAGAGACAAAGGTAATGATACTTATTAAGTAGTTTTTTTTAATTGAAATTAGTATGTTCTCAATATTCAAATCATACCACTATAAAATAATTTTGTATGAGAAACTTAATTAAAAAATTCTAAGGAGGACAAAAATGGATTCAGCAGCACAAACAAGAATTTTAACAGCGGCTACAATAAAAGAACTTGATCCACTGGTTAAAGGGCTGGAAACTGACCTTGTAGAACAGGGATGGCACACCGAAGGAAGTGTTATCACAAACGCAGACGGAACTGTCTCACAAAAAATGGTTAGAAAGGACCCTAGAGACCTATAAATAACCGTACAGATTTAAATACATTAACCATTTAAGTCCGCAGCATTTTGTATATCAGAATGCGCGGACTTATTTTTTATAAGCAGGAAATTCGGTTTATAATTATTTAACGGAATGCCAATAAAATTATGTATATTAAAATTTAATATTTGATTAGTTTTGCAAAAAAGTATGAACAGCGGAAAAATTCTGTACATGTGCGGTTCATTGAACCAAACTACGATGCTTCATCAGATATCGGAATGTCTTCCGGGTTATGACCATTACTTTACAGCTTATTATTCGGACGGTGCGGAAAAATTTGCAGCAAAGACGGGGATACTTGACTTTTCAGTGCTTGGAGGGAAGTTTCGCGCCCAGACTGAATCCTATTTTCAGAAAAACAATCTCAAAGAAGATTACCGCGGCGAAAGAAATAATTATGACCTAGTAGTCGTTTGCAGTGACCTGATAATGCCGAAAAACCTAAGAAAGAAAAAAATGGTAATGGTACAGGAAGGCATGACAGACCCTGAAAATTTTTTTTACCACATGGTGAAAAAATTAAAGATCCCGAGATACTTCGGAGGGACAGCAGCTACAGGCCAGTCAGATTATTTTACATATTTTTGCGTAGCTTCGGAAGGATACAGGGATTTATTTATTCGTAAAGGAATAAAACCGGAAAAGATCATTGTTACCGGCATTCCGAATTTTGACAACTGTGTTACTTTTCTGAATAATGATTTTCCTTATACAAATTATGCGCTCGTATGTACATCGGATTCGCGAGAGACATATAAATATGAGAACCGGAAAAAATTCATACTGAATGCCGTGAAGCTTTCCGAAGGCAAACAAATCATCTTTAAGCTGCATCCTAATGAAAAAGTATCAAGAGCAACTAGAGAGATAAATAAATGGGCTCCGGGTTCCCTGGTATTTTCAAGCGGAGATGCAAATGAAATGATCGCTAACTGTGACATTCTCATAACGTCATACTCATCTGTTGTTTACATTGGAATTGTACTGGGAAAAAAAGTTTACTCTGCTTTTGACTTAAATGAACTCAAGTCATTGCTGCCGATCCAGAACGGAGGGAAGTCTGCAAAAAAAATTGCAGATGTTTGTCTTGCTCTGCTTAATGAAAAAACGGTTGCAGAAAGCAAAGCTTTCGCAGATAAAAAAAGAAGCTCGGCATGACCTATCAGCCGGTTTAATTTGATTTTGAACAGTATGAATGAAAATATCCTTATTTTAATACAAGCAAGAAGAGCTTCGTCCCGTCTTCCCGATAAAATATTGCTTCCGCTTGCTGGTAAGCCTCTTCTCATTAGAATGGCTGAAAGAGTTAAAGCTGCAAAGACACCGGTGGAAATTGTAATTGCGACAACTACAAATAAGGAAGATGATAAGATTGTCGGGCTTTGTGAAGAATTTGATTTTAAATATTTCCGTGGACATCCTTCTGATTTATTAGACAGACATTACAAAGCGGGTTTGGAAAACAATGCGGATGCTGTCGTAAAAATTCCTTCCGATTGTCCGCTGATATGCCCGGATGTAATTGACAGAGTATTGGAATTTTATTCAGTGCATAAAAATGAATTTGATTTTGTCAGCAATCTTCATCCCGCAACTTACCCGGACGGTCAGGATGTAGAAGTGATGCCAATGAATGTTCTGGAACAGGCGTGGAAAGAAGCTGAGAAGGATTTTGAAAGAGAGCATACGACACCTTTCATCTGGGAAAGACCGGAGAGATTCAGGATTGGAAACGTTGAATGGGAAACCGGACTCGATTTTTCTCTGAGCCACAGATTGACGATTGATTATAAAGAAGATTATGATTTCATAAAGAGAGTTTATGATGAGCTTTATGATGATACGGGAATATTCACACTGTGTGATATAATGAAGCTGCTTGACAAAAAGCCGGAGATAAAAAAAATAAACGAAATGTATGCCGGCGTGAACTGGTACAGGAATCATCTGGATGAATTGAAGACAATCACTGCTCGTCAAACGTCAAACGTAAGACGCTAGATGTGAGACGCAAGACGCGAGATGTGAAACTAAGACATAGTCTGACATCTGACATCTGATGTCTGACCTTTGAAATTTGACCCAAGACGTCTAGCAATATAACAACAAAACAATGACCAACAAAAAACTTAACGAACTCAAAGAAACTGCCTTCAGAGTAAGGGAGCATATCATCAGAATGTCAACAGACGGCGGGTGCTTTATTGGTGCGTCGCTTTCGTGCGCTGATCTGATTGTCTTTCTATATAAGGAATTTCTGAATGTGAATAAAAATAATTTAGATGATCCGGAAAGGGATTATTTATTTTTATCAAAGGGTCACGATGTGCCGGCGCTTTACGGAACATTTGCCGAGATTGGATTAATCGAAAAAGACCGGCTGAAAAATCATCTTAAGACGAATGATCATATTTATTGGCACCCTAACAGGAATATCCCCGGCATAGAATTTCATTCAGGTTCGCTCGGGCATTCTCTCGGTGTCGCTATTGGAGTTGCAATAGATTGCAAAATGAAGAAGCAGAAGAATAAGATTGTTGTCATACTTGGTGACGGTGAATTGGATGAAGGTTCTATCTGGGAAGCGGCTTTAGTTGCGGGCGCAAAGAAACTGGATAACTTAATCGCAGTTGTTGACAGAAATCATTTCCAGGCGAATATAGAAACGGAAAAATTAATTCCTTTGAATCCTATTTCAGACAAGTTCGAAGCATTCGGATGGAAAGTCAAATCAACCAACGGACATGACTTCGAAAAAATGGAAAAAGCATTTTCGAAATTTCCAATTGAGAAAGGGAAACCGAGCGTAGTAATTGCGGAAACAGTTCGCGGGAAAGGTTTGCCAAGCATTGAATCAAGAGCTGACAGATGGTTTGTGAATTTTACAAAAGAAGAAGTTGGGATGCTGATGAAAGAACTTCACGGAGGAAAGGTTAGCGAGCTGACTTCAGAGACGATAGTCGCTAGATGAACTATGATGGAATGATGAAATGATAACTATGAATTTTATTTAGTTAATTTTTATGAGGCATGAATTCCTTCGACAGCATTTGATGATTTAGTTTCTTGTCATAGTAAATGTTTGTCCTCCTTGCGAATATATCATCTGATTTTCAGCCGGCTTAAATTCAAGTTTTATTCCTGCCCCTAAAAATTCAAATATATCTTTTTCAGTCGCCTCAAAAGGAATAGGAGGTTCTCCTGTACCTTGAGCCATCAATGTCAGATTTTCTCTTGTTATGGTTATTGTAAATTCCGGAAGGTCCGGAGAAGAATACACTCCCGAATATTTGTCTAATTCTTCTGAGGTTAATTCTATTGTATTAAAAGAAGGTATTTCAAAATCTTTGTGATAATAATTACTTGCAATAGCTTTTATCAAATACTTTGTCCCCAGTACATTACCGTTTGAAGTTATTGCAATCGTCAGTTTATCCGCGGGAAAATAATAAATTGCAGAAGTAGAACCATCGATTGAACCTGAATGTCCAAATGCTTCTTTGTCATAAAAATGAAGTGCAACAACACCCATTCCGTAATTATCTTTTAAGCTAAGCATCTGTTCAAGACTGTTTGAGTTTATGATCTTATTTGCAAAAAGATCTTCAATGAAAATCGCCAGGTCACCGGAACTGGAAATGATGCCGCCTGCACCCATTGGTATTGACATGTCGGTTTCCTTTTCTTTAACCCAGTTCTCTTTATAACTGTAAGAATAAGATTCGTTATTCTGAATGTTTGTCTTATTTCCGAGATATGTATTTTTTAATCCAAGCGGCTCAATTATTTTTTCATTTAGAATTTCACTGTATGGTTTATTGTATGTGTCTTCCAGTATATAACTCAATAAGATATAATTTGAATTGCTGTATTCAGAGGCGCTGTCGGGATCAAAGTCACTCTTCCCTTTTGCAATTATATCAACCATCTCTTCTTTAGATTTAGGTTCGGTATAATAACTCATATAATCTTCATTACGTGTAAGGTCATATATGCCGCTCCTGTGGTATAATAAATTCTCAATACTGATCTTGCCGGAATTTTGTACAGTAGGAAAATATTTATCAATTGTCTGATCTAAGGATAATTTTCCTTCTTCAACTGCCATAAGAATCAGACAGGCAGTAAACATTTTAGAAACGGAGCCAATTCTGTATTTGGTATTTGCGCTGTTATTTTTACCGGTTTCCAGATCAGCTTTACCAACTGACTTTTCATACAGCACTTTCCCATTTTCAGCAATGGTAATGCTTCCCATAAACTTATCTTTCGTTTCAAGAATTTGAAACAAACTATCGAGTTGTATTACATTCAATGATTGGGCATAGCTTGAGCCAAACGCCAGTATCAGGATCAATATAATTGGAATTCTTTTGTTCATCTGTATTTTTGATTTAATTATTAGTTTGCAAAATAATTCTACGCGGTAAGTGCAGTGAGTTAAGAAATTTTGTTTTAGAGAGCTTGAGAACTTTTCTGGAGTTGATACTTCAATTGTCATGCTTGTTTTTCGTCTGAGGATGGAGTTTGTTACAGTGGATCCGGAATTTCTGTTTTTATTTTTTCTCACGGTTTTCTTTGTGCGAAATCAAAACAATTTTACAATCAGAAGTTCGTTAGTAATTAAAATGTGTTTTTTTATAGTGTTCGTATAAATACACCGCTAACGAATAAGGGATTTTTCAATCGCAGTTTGTAAATTGGCAAGGGGCTCAATTTCAATTTGAGTTAGTACTATTCAGTAGTTCTGTATTCCTTTACAAATTTTTTATCAAGAAGGAGTATACAAACCGTCAAGATAATCCCGGCAATAATTCCTGCCCAGCCGGCAATGGAACTGTAAAGTTCATTTCCATTTGCGATATACAGTATATACATTGCCCCTGTTGCGTTTATCATTCCGTGTAACATGCATGAACCTAAGATTGATTTTGTCTTTACTCTCACATATGCAAATATCGGCGATATGGCAATGGTGAATAAGCACATCATAAGAATTCCTAAATACGGATGATGAGGATAATTATGTCCCATTAAGATAACTGGAAAATGCCAAACACCCCAAACAAGTCCGATAAAAACGCTTGACTTCAGAAAACCCATTTTCAAAGTTTCTCTAAACATCAATCCCCGCCACCCGAATTCTTCGCCAAACATAAACGGTAAACTCAATGTTGACCCTGCTATAATTCCCTGTACTAACATGGCGAGAAAACCAAGCACGGGAGGGACATTAGGGAATTCTACTTTATCAAGATCTATTTTGCCGCTGGCAAGTTCTCTGAGATGAAGATTAAAGTTCTCCTGAGTGAAGTCAAGCTGTCCGAATTGCGGTATTAAATGAGTGTTGCCGAGGAGGACAATTATTCCAAATGTCAATATCGTAAGAGAAAGAAAAAGAAGAGGAGTAAATAAAATCCATTTAATTGCTTTCTTATCAAATGTCCAACCGTATTGTTTGAAACCTTCTTTGTAAATATACTTTTGAATTACAAATGTCGCCAAAGCCGGTCCCGGCATATAAAGTCCCGCAAGCAGAATTATCCCGGGTATGCTGCCGAGATCAATATTCGCCAGTGTTATAATTAAGGCTATTGTCCAGCTGAATCCAAACGAGAATAAAATATACAGGTTGATTTTTTTCCAATTCATTTTTCAATGATCGGTTTTTGTCAACGGTTCGCTCAGGAATTTATTTATCAATGAAACTGTCGCTGCAATTAAAGTGCTGTCCTGCGGTGTTGTAATCTCTCCGATATACTCTCCGTGTCCGCCGGGAATAATTGCAAGCCGTGAGTCTGAAATTAACCGAATCATTTCAGCAGCATGCTCAGGAGTTGTAACATCTCTGTCGCCGGTGATAATAAATGCAGGAGCTTTGATTGATTTCATTTGTTCGTCTGAAATGTCGGGAAAGGATTGCATCCTTGCAACATCTCTCTCATACATTCTGTAAAGTGCGTTTGTGTCGGGATTGATTTTCAGGAAAGCATCCTTTAACGGCTGAGGCATGCCTTCAAAGGTCGGTTTGGACATCATATCCCAAAACCAGTCCGGAGCTCCGGCTCTTTTGTAAAATGTTGATGCAACAATAATTTTGTTTGTCATTTCAGGATGGCGGATGGCAAACTGAAGTGTTGTGCTTGCTCCGTTGCTGAATCCAAAAATATCGGCTTTGTCAATGTTTAATTGCTTTAACAATTCTGCAATGTCCTCAGCGTCCTGCTGAAAACTTAAAGGTCTGTCAATGTCCGCCGTATGTCCGTGCGCCTGCATCTCAACGGCAATTACTTTACGGGTTTTTGCAAAGTCATGCAGCACACGTCCGAATGTTGTCTCAATGGTAGAACCTCCGCCATGAATTAAAACCAGCGGTGCGCCTGTTCCGTGAATTTCATAATACATCTTAAGCCCGTTCACCGAAGCATAGCCGCTTGTGCTGTCGTTTGGTTTCGTTGTTGGCGGATGATTGAGGAGTCATTATCTTATTGTCTTATTGTCTTATTGTCTTATTGTCTTATTGTCTTATTGTCTTATTGTCTTATTGTTAATTGAGAATATCTGTTGGCGAGAAATTATTTTCCCTTATTTATTGCAAATATCAATGCTGAAGAAATAATACACATTACTAATGCGCCAATGATAAGTGAAATTTCTTTTTGTGAAATTCCAATCAAGAGGTCGCCGACAATCATTACTAAAAAGAAAATATATGCAATTGTCAGCATAGGAATTGATTTTTTAAAAGTCGCAAAACCAAAGATGAAACCAAGGGCAAATTGCCGGCAGCCCACATATATATTAAGTAGTCAACGCCTTTTGCGGTAAGGTCAACTTTGTCGTGCACAACCGATTGCAGTGAAAACAATAATAATAAACTTACCATAATTTCAAGTAATGCAAAAAGCTCCTGATACTATAAGTATCCATTTTTTGGGTAATGATTTTTGTCCTTCTGTCATAATTTAAGTTTATTTAAAATTGTTTTGTTGTCTGTTTGATGTTTGCACTAAGATCGTCCGCAGTCACTTTAAGCAACCCGCAAGATCTTTTCCATCTTACGTCCTTTCGCAAATTCATCCACCAGCTTGAATTTTTCAGATTCAGCCACCTCTGTTTTTCCATTCTACTCGCGCGCATAAGGTAGTATATCTGCCGGCTCGGGCAGTTGTCGCATTTTATATCATCTGAAAGCAAATCCTGAATGGCGGGAACATTGCCTTCTCCAAAAAAACGGTAGACATCCTGAGCAATCTGTTTGTTGGTTTTCATTAAATAAATTTACAAGTTAATAAAGGATTAAATTAGTAAAATAATCTGACTAATACAAAATATAATTCTTTTTCACGTGGAAGAATTTTCAATACAGTTTAAAAATATCGACAAGATCGAAGGAGGAAAAATTAAAGAACATTTTGCGATGGCTGGTTTTCACACAGTAAACAGTAAAGTTACGGATTACTGTTAACAGTATTATGAATTACCTTTTTACATTAAAAGGTATTAAGATGTACAGGTAAATGTTGTAATTGGTTCATAAAAATATCTCTATAATCTTTTTCATACCAGGAACTTAATTTAAAAACAATTTTTTTTTAACAAATTCAAAATAACTCTCAAAAAATGAAAAAATTTCTCTTTAACATTATTATCATTATTCAAATTCTTGTGCTGAATACATTTGCTCAGGAAATTGATATAGAAAATAAAAATACACAATCTACAGACGGCAAAGCAAACTTTGTCAGAATGAATGATGATTTCCCAACTCGTGTATTGAATCACGGGATAGCCGAATACAGTCCTACAGGCGTTTATTCCCTTTTTGATCTTCAAACATTCGGTGTAATGCAGGGAATATGGCAGGACCCTTTGAATCCGGCTAATGTTCATGCGGTATATAATGCTTGTCCCACTTCTTCCCTTAAAGACGGTGCATGTGTTTATCTTTTCAGCAATGACTTCGGACAAACCTGGAATTTAACAGCTTATGTAGCGGAAGGGTTTAACTCAGTCTGGCCTGTAATCACAGGGTTTACGGACGGAAGAGCCGTAATAAGTGCAAATACAAATTCAAACGGTACAAACTTCCGTTCAAAATTATTTGTCGACAGTCTTCCGGGCATGGGACATTTTAAAGAACTGGATCCTATAGTAGACGGCAAATCATGGCCCAGATTAACTACATTTGGAAACGATAAAATAATTTTTGTTACTTCGGCTAATTCATCAGTTGCGTGGACTAATTCAGTAACGGATTTGAATCCCCCGGGGACCTTTTCCGGATATGTTCTCTATGGAGGCGAGCACGGAGGTAATTATTCGATCAGCACATCCGCCAGCGGAAAGGTAGGACATTTATATTATGGTTTGCCAAATACCAGTTATGTTTTAAGATATCGTACTTCGTCTGATTTTGGATTAACATGGACTCTTCCAATATATTTTTTTTCACTGAACAATTTGAACGATGGTCTTTCGAGAGGAAGTATGAGCATGATTTTCTCAAATGAGACTCCTATAGCTGCATTTACCAGTTGTAAAGTATTAGCAAATTTAGTTAGTGATCTGACAAAACCCTCGCTTCTCAGAGTCTGGAATCCTGATATCAATGGCGGCATTCCGGTTATTGCTGCTGATTCGACCGTTGTTCCTTTTTTCAGATCAAAAATTCAGGATTATTACAGACACTTATCTTTTCCTTCAATTGGAAAATCTTCCGACGGAAAAATACTGGTAATGACATTTCATAATAATTCGGGAATTTACGCTTCAACTCCGGATTCAAGCTCATACTATGACTTATGGATAGCGATTTCGACAGACAATGGGGCAACCTGGATCAATCATGAAAAAATCACGCCTGATACTCCCCGGCGTGACTGGCGGTTTGCATCTGTATCACCGACAAATTATCTCAACGGAAATCAATTAACTGTTCAGATAATGTGTCAGTCCGATTCGGTTCCCGGACTTAATGGTTTAGGAATTGCTCCGCCGGGTCAGTCTGAATTGGTTGGAATAAGATATACCACTGATGTCAGTGTCGGCATCCGGCCAATCTCAAATCATACACCGGATGACTTCAGTTTAGAACAAAATTACCCGAACCCGTTTAACCCTTCGACTAAAATCAGGTATCAGATTAAAGACAAAGGTTTTGTAAGAATGCAAATATATAATTCGCTTGGAAAAGAAATTGAAACACTGGTCAATCAGATTCAGAATCCCGGAACGTATGAGATTAATTACGATGCGCGGGATCTGCCGAGCGGAGTTTATTATTATAAATTAACTACTGGTACGGATGGTTCGACGCCTAACTATACCGAGACAAAGAAAATGATTGTGCTTAAGTAAGCCGGCAAATGAAAGGAATGAGATAATTTTTTACCTCCTTCCCAAACGGGGGCTTTTGGGAAGGAGTACAAACAATAAAAAATTGTTTTGTAATTTGTTTAATGTGCACAAAATCGTCACAAGTCACTTTAATCAACTCGAAGCAACTGCTAAGCAACCCGCAAAATCTTTTCCATCTTACGTCCTTTCGCCAATTCATCCACCAACTTGTCCAGATACCTTACCTGTTGTGTTAACTTATTTTCGATCTCTTCCACCCCATAGCCGCAGATCACACCTGTAATGAGGTGAGCATTAGGGTTTAATTTAGCATTCTGAAAGAATTTTTCAAAAGTTACTTTTTCTTCAATAAGTTTTTTCAGCTTCATTTCGTCATAACCGGTCAGCCACTTAATTACCTGATGCAATTCTTCTTTCGTTCTGCCTTTCTTCTCGACTTTTGCGAGATAGTGTGGATACACCGATGAGAATGTCATTCTTACAATACGCTCATCGTGATTGGATGTGTTGTTCATATCTTAGTATCTTTAGTTTGCAATTCTTTTAGAAATAAACATCTGATTCGCATTTGCTCATTAAATCGAAACCATTTACTGCAATGAACGCTGAGCCTTTTATGTAATGTCACTTTCTGTTTTTGATCAATTTTTCACCAAGCAAATAGACCAGAGTATGGTGTATAACAGAAACTATTACTAATATCCATCCATAGGCAAACGCTCCGGTTGAAAATATAGCAAATGCAGCCAATCCCGTAATAAGTAATTCCTGTACTAGACGTAATGATTCCGAATTTTTTCCAAACTGATGAAAATCAACCAATCCCCAAAATCCAAAACCCACCAGCGGTACAGATACGCACAATAATATTTTTACCATCATACTATTGCCAATATAATATCCCCAGTAACCGAAAGCTATTATGATGCCGAATTCCATCAGCCCTCTTAAAGCAAGATTAAGTAATCTTAATTTTGACATATCAGCTCTTGAGCCGGCTTCTCAAAATCTTTACAGGTTTCAGTATTTAATGGTTTGACAGATAGTTTCTTCAAAACTTTCTGATTTAGTTTGATTGTAAAATAAACTTAATAACCGGTTTATTCATGTCCCGGGTAAATCCGGGTCATCAAATCTATCAATGTACTTAGGTTAAAGATATATTATGGTTTGTAATTTCCCATTCCCGGTCCGGTCTTGTCGTAAATGTTGAAAAACTCGTCCGGCATGACCGTGGCAACGCCGTTTTCCGGTGTCTCGATGTAATCCTTGTCAAGTTTCTTGATCCGGAACTTCCACCCCGGAGGGAGTTTCTTGAAGCTGCTTGCGCCTGCGGCAATAAATTGCTCGTAAGTATGTTCCGGTTTGAGACCTTCCTGGAACCCTTTCATCATCCATGTGTTACCTTCATCATCGTCAAGCAGCAACACCGTCGTTCCCTTATTCCAGCCCACTGAACTCTTACGTTCGATAGTTGTAGGTTTGTAGGCCGGCATTTTGTTCACGTCGGCGCTCTTGTCCATGTTCAGCTGTGCGCACCACGTGCCTCTGATGCCATTGAACTCCCTTGTGACTCCTACTTCAGTTTCAATCCAATCAAGCATCCAGAGTTTCGGTCCATTCAGAGAAGCGGCAGCGACATCATATTCCTTCTTCATCTTTTCAAAATCCAGACCTTCGACCAGGTTCTGCGGCGCTGTGTTCTTGTCAGCCGGGACTTCAGAGCGAAGTACGGAAGTGTTATAGCAGGCTGCGACTATCTTCCCGGTTTTCGGGTCGGGATCAGCAAGATAGATCTCTAGGTATCTTACCATGTTTAAGCTGTCGACACGTTCTGATTTTGCATTATCGCCGTCGGAAAATACCTTAGGTAAGGTTTTCGTTTTTTCTTCGGACTTAGGTGTTTCCGAAGTCTTTACTTCTTTTTCCTTATTACAGGAGATGATACTGAGAGATACAATAAAAATTAAAACAACGTAAACTGCGTATGATCTTGTTTTCATAATTTAATTTTGTTTAGTTTTTAAAATAATTAATTAATTCTTAATAAAAGACTTTGGGGGATACTCAGGAACAATTATAAACTTCATTCCTGATCAATATAATTTCTTTGATTGGATCTCGTCCATACTGGATTGCGATAATAACATTACCGCATTATTTTGTAAAAGAATTATAGACTTTACCGGGATTGACAGGGTTTATTCAATCATTCAAACTTTGCTTAAAACACTGAAGAATCAGAACCCATTTTAATTTATGTTAAAATAAGTATTCTGTAAATCTTTCCAAATTAAAAAATATATATCATCTTCTCTTATTTATTACAAATATCATTGCTGAAGAAATAATACACATTACTAAAGCGCTGATGATAAGTGAATTTTCTTTTTGTGAAATGCCAATTAAGAAGTCGCCAATAAACATTACTAAAAAGAAAATATATGCAATTTTCAGCATAGGTATTGATTTTTTAAATGTCGCAAAACCAAAGATAAAGCCAAGAGCAAATTGCCGGGCAGCCCACATATAAATTAAGTAGTCAACGCCTTTTGCGGTAAGGTCAACTTTGTCGTCCACAACCGATTGCGGTGAAAACAATAATAATAAACTTACCATAATTTCAAGTAATGCAAAAAGTCCTGATACTATAAGTATCCATTTTGGTAATGATTTTTGTCCTTCTGTCATAATTTAAGTTTGTTTTTTTTGCTTTTTGTCATCTGTTACTCTCCCGACACATCTTCCCATACAGTACCATCAGAGATCCAGATATTCTTTTTAAAAATTAACACTTAGCTTCAGGTGACCGCCTAATCCTTCATGGACAATTTTCATTAAAGTGGAGAGTCTGATATCACTTGTATTATTTTCTATTCTGGAAATGAAGATTCTTGTAGTTCCGCATTTTTCTGCCAGTTCTTCCTGAGTCAAACCTTTTTCTTTCCGGAGTTCCTGAAGCATTACTCCAAGCTTGAATGCTTCAAACTCTTGTTCATATTTCTGTCTTTGCTGCCGTACCTTTCTTCCCATACTGCTTATCTAAGGGTCGAAATGAGGTATGTTATTTCTTTTTCATGAGTATTGCTTTTTTAATTTTCTGCAAAGCAATTTCATTTTTGCGTCTTTTGTGACTTCTTTTGAAACCCGTTAACTAACACGATTAATTGACCTCTGTCAAAGAAGCTGAATACACGGTAAATATCTGAGCCAACTTCAACTCTGATTTCATAGGACCTGTTGATCCTGCAATATGTTTTAAATACTTCTCCGGAATTCTTTCAATACTTGAAATTAGTTGTAAAGTCCAGTTGAATTTTTTCTTAACTTCCGGTGAATAGGATAAATTAAAATTCTTAATGAATGGGTCTTACACTAACTCAATATCCAAAACTAAACCTCACATATGCATAACTCAAATCACTTGTTCTTCCGTAAGTTAAATTATTATTTATGTCATAGACATAATTCAAATCAAAAAGTAATTCTTTAGCGGTTCATATGAAATATTCAATCGGAAAAGATCTTCATTTATTCTGATCCCATCAAGAAAGTAGGCATGATCGGAATCGATTCCCTGCCTGTATGCATCATAAACATTGCCTCCTACATTAATAACAAGCATCCCGTTCGCATTATAAATATTTTCTCCTTTTCTTATGTGCTGATATTCAAAATTGCAGGTAACCCGGTCGGATAAATTATATCCGAGCTTTGTGAAGATCTGATCAGCATTGGGACCGATGGGATGACCCATTATTATTCCGAAGGCTGTGTATGTATTTTTCGGATCAAAGTGAGTGTAAACATATGGGCGTATCTTTGTATATTCAAAAACAAGAGACAGGTTTTTTACTCCTGCCGGTTCATACCAGAAAAATCCAAGCTGATAAGCAGTCTTATTTGAAGTCTTTTCAAGATCAGATAGATTGGATAAGATATTTTCATCGAGAAAAAATGTTCCCTGCAGCTCAAGGTCTTTCAAAAAATGTGTCTGCATTTCAAAGAAGATTGTTCCGTTATCCCTGTCCTGAAGAGACTGCTCCACGAACTTATAAAAAATAAGCGGATTCACATAGCCAAGCTGAATCCCGCTTGAGGAGATTATCGTTTCGCCCAGCCCGACATCAAAAAGATTTTCAAATGAAAGCTTTATCTTGTTTGCAGAAAAATATTTTGTATATCTCAGGTCTCTGTTTGTGTTGAATTCTCCGACAGTTGATGCAAAGATCGACGAAAAATTTATGATGCCGTATTGAAAAACAAATTTCAAAAAATCCATGTTCGGGGCATCGCCGGATAAAGCAAGGCTCTTGCTGTATCCGTAGCCGTACTTTAGCTTTTCCCTGCCGAGCTGCGCCGAGATTCCCATACCTTCTTCCGGTTCAAAATAATATTTCAGATAGCCGTTCGCGAAATCATAGTTTGTGATATTCTCTAATGTTCTCTATATATTTAAAATTGGATTTTATTTCCGGGAAAACCGATTCGATCAATAAAGAATCACCTACTGCTCCTCCTTTTTCAACGGAAAAATTATACCCTAGATGATCAAACAAACTTCCCCTGATCCTGAATCCTCCGTCAAATAATTTTGCATTCGGTTTTGTGCTTGGCTTAAGTTCATTGGTATAATACAAATGACCAAGTCCGTTTATAAAGACATTGTTATTATTTTTCTGATATGCAAATAAATATTTTTCCTTATCCGAAAAAAGATATTTGATCCCGTTTGAGACATTCAGATTGCTTTTTATCAAAGACATGGTGGTTTCTTTATTGATATAGTCCGGGATTGAATTCTATCATCGTACTTTCTCAGAAGTGCCTTCTCCGTGCTGCTCAGCTCATTGCTTTTTGATCGAATCACATTCAGCTTATCCGCAACCTGGAATCTAGAAAGATTAGGATCGTCATCATTTAAGCTGGAGATGATTCTTTTCACACTCATTTCCTTCAGATAAGTATAGACCGGATTATTCAATGGTACATTTTCGATCTGCGAATAAATCTTCCGTGATAAATAAAAATAAGTAAAAGTATAAATAATAAAATTTTCGTTTTCATTTAAAAATTATATTTTACAATAAGTTTCGCATAATATGATTTTTAGATTTTAATTAATGTATAAAAATTAGACTATGATTGACATTCTTTAACTATGATTAAATGATTGTATGATTACTGTGATTATTAACCATGTATGATGCAAACGATTAAATCACAAGAGATGATATCAAGTAGATATCTGACGAGCAATAAATCATAGAAATCATTTAATCATTCAATCATAGTTCAAATATGTTAAATCACAAGAAATGATATCAGTGTATCTGACGAGCAATAAAATCATAGATAAATCATTCAATCACATTCAATCATAGTTCAAATATGTTAAATCACAAGAAATGATATCAGTGTATCTGACGAGCAATAAATCATAAAAATCATTTAATCATTCAATCATAGTTCAAAATATGTTAAATCACAAGAAATGATATCAGTGTATCTGACGAGCAATAAATCATAGAAATCATTTAATCATTCAATCATAGTTCAAAATATGTTAAATCACAAGAAATGATATCAGTGTATCTGACGAGCAATAAAATCATAGAAATCATTTAATCATTCAATCATAGTTCAAATATGTTAAAATCACAAGAGATGAAATCAATTGGATGTCTGACGAGCAATAAATCATAGAAATCATTTAATCATTCAATCATAGTTCAAAATATGTTAAATCACAAGAAATGATATCAGTGTATCTGACGAGCAATAAATCATAGAACTCATTTAATCATTCAATCATAGTTCAAATATGTTAAATCACAAGAGATGAAATCAATTGGATGTCTGACGAGCAATAAAATCATAGAAATCATTTAATCATTCAATCATAGTTCAAAAATCAAAGTAATGCCCCTTCCTTCTTACATAAACTTATTCGAATCCGGCGAACTTTCATTCCGGGCGAAGAAACTGGAATCAATGCTTGCCGACTGTAATATCTGTCCAAAGGATTGCAGGGTTGACAGGATCAGCGATCAGATCGCCGCCTGCTATTCCGGCTACAAACCTGTTGTGTCTTCCTATTGTGTTCATTATGGAGAAGAGCCTGTATTGGTCGGTTCTAAAGAATTGAATAATGAGAACGGCGTCGGAAATATCTTTTTCGGGAATTGCAATCTGAGATGTGTCTACTGTCAGAATTATGAAATTTCACAGAACCATAAAGCTGAAATCAAAAATGAAGTTACCATAAAGCGCCTGTCCGAAATGATGCTTGAACTTCAGGAAAGAAAAGTAAATGCGATCGGCCTGGTCTCACCGACTCATTTTGTTCCTCAGATAGTGATGGCGCTTGAACTTGCTGCTGCTGAAGGACTAAGGCTTCCCCTGGTTTACAATACCAACTCATACGACTCCGCTGAAGTCATAAAATTGCTTGACGGGATAATCGATATCTATCTTCCCGACATAAAATATTCCGAAGACGAATGCGGATATAAATATTCCAAAATAAAAAACTATGTCCTTCACTCGCGCGAGGCTATAAAAGAAATGTACAGACAGGTTGGAAGTGAACTTACAATTGAAAATGGTTTATTAAAGAGAGGTTTGTTAATAAGACACCTGATATTGCCAAATGACATTGCCGGAAGTTATGAAACTCTGAAGTTTATCTCAGAGCTCGACAGTAAAATTAACATTTCAATCATGTCTCAGTATTACCCAGTTCACAAAGCATTGACAGTTGATCTGCTGTCGAGAAACATAAGGGAAAGAGAGTATGAAAAAGTTTTAGACTGGATGGATGAGTTAAATCTTGAAAACGGGTTCATGCAGGAGTTTGAATCGGAAAATTATTACAGACCGGATTTTAATGACAGAAGCGAGCCGTTCAAGAGATAACCGGTATTTTAATTCTTATGCTTCCGTTTGTAATGCCCGACAGCTCTTTTTTTACCTTTTCTATTTTCGATAGTCTCACTTCCAGTATAAGTTTTGCGTTCTCACCGGAAATGTTTTCATCTAATTTTATTTTTTCAGATTCAATAATCTTCATCACAACATTCATGAATTTATAATCAAATTCCAGCATAAGTCTCTCTGTAAGATACTTTTCTATAATCTTGGCTTTGTTCAGTGACAAGTCGGCGGCGTCAAAGAAAGCTCTCCTGAGTCCGCCCGTCCCAAGTCTGGTTCCTCCGAAATATCTTGAGACAATTACAAGCACATCGGTAAGATCATGTTTATCAATGGCGTCAAGTATTGGTCTGCCCGCTGTACCCTGCGGCTCTCCGTCATCCGATATTTTGAAGTTATTCTTATCAATACCTGTTCTGAATGCATAAGGATGATGCGACGCATCATAATATTTTTTCTTTGCTTTTTTTATTAAGTCTGAAATTTCGGATTGGGGATTTAACGGAAATGTCTGTGCAATGAATTTTGATCTGGTAATTTTAATTTCAGCTGCGGAATGTTTTTTAATTGTAAGATATGAGTCAATCAATTTATCGCCTTTGATTCGAAATTGAACTCTGAAAATTGATAATTTTTAATTGCTAATCATCCATCCCTCTTCACCTATCAATGGGACAAACTTAAAATCTTCATATGCTTTGAATTTGTATTTCGGCTTATCATCTTTTTCATCTTCTGATTCTGCTTTTTTAATTAACACAAGCTTTTGTGAAAGCTCATCTCCAATAGGTATAACAAGCCTGCCGCCGGTTTTTAACTGTTCAAGAAGCTGTTTTGGAATTCTACGGACTCCCGGCAGTCACAATTATTTTATCAAAAGGAGAAAATTCAATCCATCCTTTCGTCCCGTCATCATTTTTTAAATGAACATCATATCCGAGCTTTTGAAGTTTTTCTTTTGCAGTTTCATAAAGCCCTTTGATTCTTTCTATCGAAAAGACTTCTGCTCCGAGCTCCTTCAAAACTGCCGACTGATAGCCGGAGCCGGTTCCAACTTCGAGAACTTTATCGCCATGTTGAATACGTAACAGCTCTGTCATGAATGCAACGGTGAACGGCTGTGAAATCGTCTGGTTAGAATCCAGAGGCAATGCAATATTTTCATAAGAATACTTTTTGAATTCATCTTTGACAAACATCTCTCTCTTCACCGCTCCGATTGCTTTGAGAACTTCTTTATCCTTTATTCCGGCCGAACGAAGTTTCCTGATAAGTTCTTTTCTGTGAAGTGAATTTAAATCCATTTTTACAGATCCTCTTTCTTCTTATCTTCTGTTTTTATTTCAGCCTTTGCCTCGGCCTCGTCATATTCATCACTGCCTGTTTCCTCAAAGATATTTTTCATAGAGCTCGCAACAGAAGTTTTTCCCATTGCCTTTATCAGCCTTTCCTTCAGCTGTTGAATGTCAGGATAGAAAGTAAGCTTTCCGTTTTCCGCAACCGAGATAATTTTCCTTTCCTCCGATACGATAATCGCAACAGCGTCAGAGATTTCAGTGATCCCGATCCCTGCCCTGTGCCGTGTTCCCAGATTTTTGTTTCTGATTTTCTCCGGTTCGGACAAGGGAAGCAAACATCTTGCTGCTTCTATTTTATCATTTTTAAAAATCACTGCCCCGTCATGAAGCGGGGATCTCGGATTGAATATTGAAACCAGTATTTCCATTTTTATCCGTGACTGGATTATCTCTCCGGTCTCGATAACATTTTTCAGTCCTGTAGTTCTTTCAATCACCATCAGCGCGCCCCACCCCCTGTTTTTCAGTTCAAAACAAGCGTCTGTAATTTCGTTTACAATTTCGTCAACATTAACTTTTGTAAAGATACGTGCTACTTTTGTCTTTCCAATGAGCAGGAGCAAACGTCTGATCTCCGGCTGGAACAATATTATGAATGCGATCACCCAGATCTCCGTAAGCCGTCCGAGCAGCCAGCCTGTTGCCTGCATATTCAAAAGCTGAGCGACGAATGAAAAGGCAATGATCAGCACCAATGCAATGAATATCTGCGATGCAATTGTCCCCTTCATTACTATGTAGAGCTTATAAAAGACATAGGTAACCAGAACGATATCAATTATGTCGATCAGCTTGATACTCAGAAAACCAATTTTGAAAAGTTCCATTGATTTAGTTGTAAACTATGAATGATTTATTTAATAATAAAAATTTTTCCGTATAAATCTTCCCGTCCGGAAACATTTCCTTTAATTCATTTCTTTTGAGCAAACGGATCGAAGATGCCAGCTCTCTGGCTTGTGAATCATTCTTCTGTTTCTCAAACCATCCCAAATTAAAATTTCTCAAAAGCCTTACCTGCACATCTTCAGGTAAAAATTGAAAAAATGGAAAAAGAAAATGCGGCTCAACCGGAAAATAATAGTTTGGTGTCTGAACAAAATAATGTTTACCGATTCTTCTTATTTCTTCCGCCATTTTTTTTTGTTCATCAAAGTTATTTAAATGCTCCAGCAGGCTGTTTGAATACACTACTTCATACTCATCATCATCAAAAATACTTATTTCATTAACGTCCCTTTTTATGAAACTCAAATTCCTGAAACCATCAGTGTACTGGTTTTCTTTGTTGATCAAAGTAATATGAAATTCTTTATTGTTCATTATATCTGAATTTCTCCAGTGATAGTCACTCCCTCCGAGATCTAAAATCTTTACGGGTCTTTCAAACTTATTACAAAACTGCAAAAAAAAGTCAAGCCTCTTTTCCCTTAACTTATTGGAAACAGACCCTTTATTATTCTGATTGGAATTGTACAGCAGATATTTTTTAATATTTTTCAGCATTTAAAAAATAATACTAGAGTCCGGCTGCAAAGGTTATAAAATAATATGAGTCCTTAAATTTCAGATCTTCCGAAATATTATTTATTATTCTGTACTGATACTTTCCTTCGACATAAAATTGTCTTACCGGCTGCCAGAAAATATTAGCAGTAAAGATTTCACGATTGATCCTTGTACCGTCCAGAAAACCGTTATTGCGCAGGTATGCATCTCCGAGTCCGAAGTTGATATTGCCTCCGTAGTTTGCAATAAGCTTTCCCGCCGAATCGACAACAATTCCTTCACCTGATCTCTGATGCTGAAACAGAAACACAAATCTCAGTTTATTACCCACTTCATATCCAATGTTTGCGGCGATCTCATCTGAATTAGGCGGTAATGCATGTCCGAGGGACATTGACCGGTTCGTATAAGTGCTCTTATTCGAACGATGCGAATATACAAACGGGTCGAGATGCGTGTATTCAAGCGCAACACTAATGTTATAGGAATTGACCCACAGCGCCCCGAACTGCCATCCGTATTTATTTTCATTAAGTGAATCATTACTCCCGATCGTACCGAAGGTCAGATCATCAATTAATAAAGAAGACTGAAATGATAAATTTTTTACCGGGATAATTTCGACATCAAAACCCAGCAGAGAATTATTTTCTTCAGTTTGCCCCTTACCTGTGCTTAGATCTGCTGAGGTCAGAAAGCTGACGGGATTCAAAAAAGTAAAACTGAACGGCTGATTGCTGCTGATAATTGATTCCCAAAGTCCGAGTTTAATTGCATTTGAAAAATTTATATTGAGGCTGTGAGTTGCAATATTTTTTGCATCCAGCGGACGGCTTGTATATACAGGATATACGCCCGTCGAATCTCCTTTTAAACTTCCGTAAGCAAAAGAATAGCTCACCGACTTATATCTCAGATCCAGTTTTCCGAAATCAAAAGGAACTGTATTATTGGACAAAAATAATCTATCAATATAGCCAAAGCCGTTATTGATCTGCGTTCTGCCGAATGTCAGTGCAAGCCAGTCCGTTTTTGTCTGATACCGGAGATAACCTTCGTAATTATTAAAATTTTTTCTTTCATTTATGAAATTATCATTTCCGTTTAATGCAGGATCTGTACTTGCAGCAAAAATAATATCACTTTCACCGGCATTTGCAAACTGTCCTGTTGAGACATTTAAAAAATATGCAACAGTGTTATAAAGCGTACCTCTTAAACTGAATCCCGCCTCACCGAGCAAAATGGAATTGTCCCCTATGGAATCTCCGCCTGAACCTCTTTGAGAAAGCGAACCGTTAAAATCACCAAAGAAAGTTTTACTTGAGTCTGTAAAAAAATACAAATGCTTTTGTTTATTGTTGTTGAAAATATTCTGTGGTCCCTCCCGGCTGAAAATAGAAACCTGCTTTTTTATTTTTCCAAACATATCGTATTCAAACTCCATTTCATAATCAATAAGAAGTTTCTTGTCAGTAGAAGTAATTTTATCCGAATTCTCAATTACCGTGATCAGATACTTTCCAACTTCGCCTCTTGAGATCGGGATGTTTGAAGAATTGTATCCGGGAATGATCTGCATAAGCTGCATTCTTTTTAGAAAATTGTAAACGGGATTTCTGACTTCGACTAACTCAACCTGGGCATAAGAGCAATTAAGAATTACGAAAGAGAAATTAACAATGAAAAATAATTTCAATACTGACTTTTATTTGCATCAAGGTAATTATTTTAAATAAGTAATTAAATGTAGATGGAGTCAGAGAGATAATAAAATTTAGACCTATCTGTCTTTGGTGGGATCCTGTCGTGTATCAAAAAAATCTAATAATCTAATCTTGTCATCCTCATTTTATAGTAGAGAACATTATGCTTCGTAATTAATATTTTTCTAACATCTTTTACTTTTTCCGAAGACCTACCTGCAGCCGGATAATTGGAAATCAAATCCAGCTTAGAGTAAAACTCCATTATAAAATTTTCTGCAACATCTAAAGACCAATCAACTTTAAGATAATCTATAATATTGTTCAAGTCTTCTTTGGCATTTTTAGTCCATGCTATTTCGTAAGCCATTTCCTTATCTCACTTTTCATCTTATCATTATTTATGGTATCGGTTTCGCCTACTTGCCCGATCGAGTTCATCAATCTTGCTCTCTGTTTTTCTGTAAGCTCATCTATAATATCAATGGATTTATTTCTTTTACTGTATTCTGAGATAACATCATAAAAATTCTCAAGTAATCTTTCATCTTCTATATTATCAATCAGTTTATGAAATTCTGATTTTAATTTTTCTTTAGTCATTTATCTTGAATTGGGTTTATCGATGAATTCAGAAGTAAACTATAAAATTTATTTTTCTAATTCAAGTTGTCTTTCAAATCTATTCATTTAATTTCAAAACTCAAATAAGTATATTGTTGGTAAATGAGCGGTACAGAAGATAACATAGACAATCTAACCGATTCGGGTATTACTCCCGGCGAAAAACTTTACCGGGAAAAAGAATATAAGGCCCGGCTTTCTGAATTCGAAGGTCCAATGGACATCCTTCTGCATTTTGTTAAAGTTGATGATCTGGACATTTACAACATTCCAATTGCGAAGATCACGAAAGATTTTCTGAATTACATTAATTATATGTCATCGCTCGACATTGAGCTTGCGGGAGAATTTCTTGTAATGGCATCCGAACTCATGAAGATCAAGGCACGCATGCTGATACCGCAAGTTGACGAGGAAGGAAATGTAATTGAAGAAGACCCGCGTCTGACGCTTGTCAGAAAGCTCCTCGAGTATAAAAGATTTAAGGATGTTTCGATGCAGATCTCAGAGCTGGAAGATGAACAGCGTAAGAGAGTCTTCAGAAATAATTTCGATAACGACCATAAGGAATCCGAGAGGGAACTGGAAAATGATCCGAGCCTGAAGAATGTCACGATTTTTAATCTCATCAAAGCATATAAAAGAGCAATTACAAACATAAGGAAAGAGGTTGTTCACCCGATTGAATTGCTTGACATAACGCCGGAAAATCAAAGAGAATACATACTCAATAAAATAGATGAAAATGGTGAGATCGAGTTTCTGGAGATGATCTCCTCAATCGAGATCCGGCTGAGAGTAATTTGTATTTTTCTTGCAATACTTCAGCTGGCTCTTGAAGGAATAATTGAAATTGTTATTATTGAAAATGATATGACGAGATTTGTAATAAGACGAACTATGATTAAATGATTAAATGATTGTATGATTGATTGATTATGATTGATTGATATGGTTAAATGATTGTATGATTAACTATGATTAGGTTTCAGTTTTGTGAATGGTTATGTAATAATAAAAATGTAATGGAATAGAAAAATGAATCATAAGAAATAGATAGAGTTACAAGAAATGAATCATAGAAATCATTTAATCATTCAATCATAGTTAAAAAAAAATATTTATATTGCTAAGTCAGGAATTAAAAAATATTGTTGAGTCAATGATCTTCGCGTCTGAGGATGAGATAACAACGAGGCAGATTAAGGACATTGTTGACAGGAGCGGACTGAAGATCAGCATAGCCGAGATTGAAGAAGCGGTTAATGTTTTGAATGATGAATATAAAGCAGGCAACAAATCATTTGAGATTTTAAAAATTGCCGGAGGATATTCTTTTGCAACAAAGAAAGAATACGGCAGATTTATCGGAAGGCTTTTTGAAGAAAAGCAAAAGAAAAAGCTCTCGCCGTCAGCGCTTGAGACATTGGCTATTATTGCTTACAAACAGCCGATAACGAGATCGGAAATGGAATTCATTCGGGGAGTTAATGTAGATTATATTGTAAATTCACTTTTGGAAAAAGAGATGATAACGATTCACGGCAGGGCTGAGACTCCCGGCAGACCGATACTTTACGGAACGACAAAAACATTTTTGAAGGTGCTCGGTCTGAACTCGCTTGAAGATCTTCCGAAGCTGAAAGAAATCAATGAAATACTTAAGAATGAAGAGATCGAAGGTATCACGGAAGCTGATATTGAGTTGTTTAACTCCGTGAATAACCCTGAGATATATAAAGAGCATGAATCCGGTCATCAGCTTGAGCTTATCTCGAGCGATAATTTGGGTGAACAGCTGCAAACCGAACCCGGGGATAAGATTTCAGGTGAAACCGAAATTGAGCTTACGGACAGAATTGATACTGAAACTCATTCCGAAGAGAATGAAAATGAAAGCAGCGAAAGTGAGAACAAAGAATAATTGGATAATTTAGTCCGTTTAAATAAGTTCGTTGCATCAAACGGTTTTTCTTCGCGGAGAAAAATCGACGAGCTGATCACTCAGGGAAGAGTCACGGTAAACGGGACTACGATCGTTGAGCTTGGACATAAGATTGATCCGGAAAAAGATAAAGTAAAAGTTGACGGTGAAAATGTCAGAACTTCAACAAAAAAGATTTATATAATTCTGAATAAGCCCAAAGGAGTTGTGACAACAGTTTCAGATGACAGGAAAAGAACTACAGTCATTGATCTGATTAAACAAAAAGAAAAAATATTTCCTGTCGGCAGACTGGATTATAACACAACGGGACTTTTGCTTTTGACCAATGACGGAGAGCTTGCAAACAAACTAATGCATCCCAAAAGTGAGATCTACAAAACATATTTTGTAAAATTATCAAAACCGCTGGAAGAAAAACACAGGATAAAATTAACCGGCGGGATAGAACTTGAAGGAAAGAAAACTGCGCCTTCTAAAATAAGATATCCGAAAAAAAATAATTATCAGGATCTGTACATCTCCATTTATGAAGGACGAAACAGACAGGTGAGAAACATGTTCGAGCACTACGGTTATTTTGTAAGAGAGCTGGAACGTACTGAATATGCAGGTTTACAACTTGGCACAATGAAAGAAGGTGAATGGAGGAAGCTGACCCCGGATGAGGTGACCAGGCTACATTCAATTGTTAAAGAAACTCCTTCAACCTATCCTAAATTAGTAAATACTGAGAAGCGGAAAAAAAGAGTTTTTAAAAAATACGGTGAGAAGGGAAAGGAAGCTAGAAAGTTTGAGAAACCAAATGACAAGAAGAAAAAGGTTCTGAGTTTCAATAAGAAGCGTGATGAGGAACGAGGAGTGAAGCTGGGATTTAAGAAGAATGAAGAAATTGATACAAAGAAAGAATTTAAGAAATTTGATAGGAAAGACTTCAAAAAAAAGTTTAAGAAAAAACCAAAGATTTAATAATTAAAACATTATATTTGTCCGAACAAAACGAACTGATCAAAAGACGATTAGAAGAATTAGAAGAAATTAAAAAGCACGGTATTAATCCCTACCCTCACCGTTATGATGTTTCCCATAATTCAAAAGAAATCATTGAAAGCTTTAAAGACCCGGAATCAGATGAAGCAAAGGAAAAAAGCAAAGAAAATCTTGTTTCGGTAGCGGGCAGAATAATGGCGATCCGGAAAATGGGTAAAGCTACATTCTGCCACATCAAAGACGGTGAAGGAAAAATTCAGATTTATATCCGAAAAGATGATGTCGGAGAAGAAGCATATAATATTTTCAAGCTGCTGGACATCGGTGACATAATCGGCGCGAAAGGTTATGTATTCAGAACGAAGACCGGCGAAGTCTCAATTCATGCTTTGTCTTATGAACTGCTTACAAAATCAATTCATCCGCTCCCGGTTGTAAAGGAGGAAGTTACTGAGTCGGGTGAGAAAGTCATTCACGATGCGTTTGCAGATGTCGAGCTTCGGTACCGTCAGAGATACATTGATCTGATTGTAAATGAAAATGTAAAAGATACTTTTATAAAGCGCACGAAAATCATTCAGTCAATCAAGAGAACTCTCGAGATGCACGATTTCTTTGAAGTTGAGACACCGACGCTTCAGACAATTTACGGCGGCGGTAATGCTGTTCCTTTTACAACGAATCATAAAGCGCTTGATCTTGATTTATATTTAAGAGTATCGAACGAACTTTTTTTGAAAAGACTGATAGTCGGGGGGTTTAACAGAGTTTATGAATTTGTAAGAGACTTCAGGAATGAGGGAATTGACAGAACACACAATCCGGAATTCACGCAAGTCGAATGGTATCAGGCATACGGAGATTATTTTGACAGCATGAATATGTTTGAGGAAGTTTGCGAACAGGCTTGCTTAGATATTCACGGAACCACGAAGGTAACTTACGGTGACGTTGAACTTGATTTTAAGCGTCCGTGGAAAAGAATACGAATGACCGAAGCCATTCAGGAAAAAACTGGACTTGACGTAATGAACGTGAAGACGGATGGGATCATAGATTACATGGTAAAGAATGAAATAGAATTTGATAGAAAGATTTCCAATAACAAGGGACTGCTGATAGCACATTTGTTTGAAGAGGTTTGCGAAGAAGATTTAATTCAGCCAACTTTTGTTTATGATTTTCCTATTGATACGACTCCGTTATGTAAGCCGTTGAGAGAATACTCGATGAAGCAATTAGAGGAGATGAAGAAGGATCCCGAACAGGTTATTTTTGCAGAGAGATTCGAGCCATATGCAAATAAATGGGAATTAGGAAATTCCTATACTGAATTGAACGACCCGATCTTACAAAGAAAACTTTTGGAAGAACAGGTGGAACGCGGACGCGGCGGGGAAGCAGAGACTCATCCGCTTGATGAAGATTTTATTAAAGCGATAGAAGTAGGTATGCCGCCGACAACGGGCGTGGGTGTGGGAGTTGACAGATTGGTGATGCTGCTGACAAATTCACATTCGATAAGGGATGTGATATTTTTTCCGTTGATGAGACCGGGGTGATCAATTACAAATTTCAAATTTCAAATTTCAAATTAAGATTGATAATTGAAAAATATCAAATGGATTAGTGAATTGTCTATCCTTTAAAGAAAGGAAAAAATTGAAAGTATATTATGACGAAAAAGTGGATGCCGCCTATATTGAACTGTCAAGAAAAAAACCTGACGGAGTAATAGAAATTTCCGATTATATAAATCTAGATACAACTAAAAATGGTGAAATCACAGGAATTGAGTTACTAAATGCATCCAGGAAAATTCCTATCAAAACTTTATTCAACTATGAAATAGATTCTAAGTCTTTAGGTAAAGAATTTAAGAGACCAATTGCTTCCTGAGAATTTATTAATAAGTTTATGAATATATGTCCTGTTTGTAGCAGCAATCGTGAAAAAAGTTTTTTATCAAAAGTTACGCTGACTTATAATACCGAATATGATTTAATTAAATGTGAAGAATGCGAAGTAATTTATTTCAGTCCAATGCCTGATAATGATGTTTTAAATTTATTTTATTCATCAGGTTATTTTAATTTTGACAGGTGGAGAGAGCAGGGCAAAGGAATGGCTTTTGCGAAGAGTTTAAAGAAATGGAAACAAAAGGGAAGACTACTGGATATCGGATGCGCTACCGGATTTTTTATAAACGGAGTCAGGAATAATTCTGAATGGGATGTGTATGGAATTGAATTCGGAAAAGATGCTGTGACCTATGCAAGAGAAGAGCTTGGCCTGGATGTAATGCAGGGAGAAATCACCGATTCAAATTATCCGGCGGAATATTTTGATTACATTCATCTGAATAATGTTCTTGAACATACTACAGATCCTCTCGGGATGCTCCGGGAATGCAGAAGAATTATCAAGCCGGAAGGAAAATTTTTCCTTTCCGTTCCGAACGGATATAATGACAGTCTGAATCTGATTAATTTTTATAAACAGGAAAGCAAGCCGGCACGAAGCAAGGACGGTCATTTGTTTTTCTTCTCCAAAAAGACCTTTGAATTGCTTTTTGAGATAACTAATTTTAAAATTGATTTAAAAAAAACTTACAGCGTAAAAAGAGGGTTAAGAAATACAGGATTGCTTGCCCAAAAGAAAAATTGGAAAGAGCTTTATTCTCCAAAGGATAAGCCTGAGACAATTAAAGAATCTAATGATAAGCTTGAAATTCCTGACAGCAAAAAGCATTCTGATTTTTATTATAAGTACAGATTCATTCAGGGAAATTTACAAATGATACCCGGGCTTCATGATTTTGGTCTGGATTTTATGTTTATGCTTGCTCCTTATTGAATTGTGCTTGTTATGAGTATTACAAAAAAATTAATTCAAAAAATTTTAAGCGGGAAGTCTGATAAAGAAATAGACTTCAATGATTTTAGAAAATTTATTGTGCAGCTTGGATTTACAGAAAGAATAAAAGGTAGTCATCATATTTTTAGTAATATAATTTAATTGAAGATGAATAATTTACGGTATGAAATTATAGTATACTGGAGCAATGAAGATAAATCCTTCATAGCTGAATTGCCGGAATTGCCGGGATGCATGTCAGATGGAAAATCTTATGAAGAAGTTGTAAAGAATATTAAAGTAATTGCTGATGAATGGATTGAAACGGCAAAGGAATTGGAAAGAGAAATCCCTATTCCCAAGGGAAAATTATTTTATGCTTAACTTAATATAAAAGAGAGATTATTAATGAAAGACTGCATATTTTGTAAAATAGTTAATAAAGAGCTTCCGGGCATCATACTTTACGAAGATGATGATGTTCTTTCATTCATGGACATACAGCCAATAAATCCGGGACACCTGCTGATCATTCCAAAGAAACATGCTGAGCTTATTTCAGATGTTGATGATGCGGTAATAGCAAAGATGAGTGTGGTCGCAAAGAAATTAAATACTGCAATAAGAAAGTCCGGGCTGAAAGCTGAAGGAGTTAATTTCTTTCTCGCCGATGGTGAAGCAGCCGGTCAGGAGGTCTTTCATGTTCATCTGCATGTATTTCCGAGATTTAAAGACGACGGCTTCGGGATCCGTTTTCCGGAACATTACAAGACTAAGAAAGATGTAAGCGAATTAAAAATTGCAGCAGAGAAAATCAAATCATCTCTATAGTTTAAGAAAATTTTATTAAAAAGAATCAGAAATTTATAAATGAAATATTATAACAACGTAATCGAGTTAATTGGAAATACACCTTTGGTAAAATTAAATAATCTTACCAAAGGAATGAAACCGCTTGTCCTTGCCAAGATCGAATCTCTTAACCCGGGTGGAAGCGTGAAAGACAGGATAGGACTGAACATGATTGAAGCAGCAGAGCGTGAAGGGAAGCTGAAACCGGGCGGCACGATAATCGAAGCTACAAGCGGTAATACCGGGATCGGGCTTGCGCTCGTTGCAGCATTAAAAGGATATAAGACAATTTTTGTAATGACCGAGAAAGCATCAAAAGAAAAAGGAAATTATTTGAGAGCATTAGGGGCTGAAGTAGTAATTCAGCCGATGACAGCAAAATTCGGAGAGCCGGATCATTATGTCAGCGTTGCCAAAAGGCTTTCGGAAGAAATTCCCAACTCATTTTTTCCATATCAATACTCAAATCCCGCAAACCCCGGAGCACATTATAAAACCACCGGTCCTGAAATCTGGAATGACACCGATGGCAGAATCACACATTTTGTTTCGGGAATCGGGACCGGAGGAACGATTACGGGAGCCGGCAAATATCTGAAAGAAAAAAATCCCGATATAAAAGTCATAGGAGCTGATCCCTACGGCTCTATATTTAAGAATATCAAAGAAACAGGAATTTCACCGGAACCCATACCTTATTTGATAGAAGGTATCGGGCAGGATGTGATGCCTGAAAATGTTGTGCTGGATTACATTGACGAGATCATAAATGTAAATGACAAAGACGCAGTTGAAATGTGCAGAAAGCTTTCCAAGGAGGAAGGAATTTTTTGCGGAGGCTCAACAGGAACGATTGCCTATGCAGCGCTGGAAGTTGCCAAAAAACTGGATGAGAATGCCGTAATTGTTTTTATTGTATGCGATACCGGGGAAAGATACTTATCCAAATATCATTCTGACGACTGGTTAAGAGAGAAGCGATTTTTGAAAGCTGATAATCTCGTTGTCGGTCAGGTCTTTCAGACCAAGAGGTCGACAGGCATTCCGGAATTGGTTTCCGTAAAAAGTTCGGATAAAGTATATGAAGCATTAGAGATGATGGATAAGTATAACTTATCTACCATGCCGGTAATAGAAAATTCCGAGTGTGTCGGTTCCATTAGGGAAACTAAAATTATAGACAAAGTAATCAACGACAGAACGATCTCGGGGAAAGATGTGAAACAGGTAATGGAAAAGAAATTACCTATGATCGATTTTGATACAGGATTTCCAAAGGCGCTTGAAATGCTTCACAAAGACAATGCAATACTTGTTTCGCAGCACGGCGATATAAAAGGAATACTGACGAGATATGATGTGCTGGATTTTGCGTGATTTTACCGATTTGAATTTAGAACATTAATCAATATCAAAAATTTAGTTATGAATAATCTAAATCAAATAAATACATTATTGAGAGAACATAAATTTGATCTAAAAAAAAAGTATAGCATCAAACAGCTGGGTGTATTTGGATCATATAGCAGGGGTGAGCAAAATGAAAATAGTGATGTGGATATTTTAGTGGAATTTGAAAAACCTATTGGTTTAGATTTCATTGAACTTGCAGAAGAGCTTGAAACAATACTGAACAGAAAAGTGGATTTAGTTTCAAAAGGATCTATCAAGCCCAGAGTTTGGAATTATATAGAAAAAGATTTACAGTATGTTTAGAGATTGGAATTTATTAATAGAGGATATTCTTGAATCAATAAATAAAATCAGGACTTATACCTCAGGTTTATCTTTTGAAGATTTTAATTTTGATGTTAAAACTATCGATGCTGTAGTCAGAAATTTTGAAATTATTGGAGAAGCTGCTAATAAACTGCCTGATGAAATTAAAAATAAAATTCCAGGTGTCGAGTGGAAAAAAATCATTGGGCTTAGGAATAGAATAATACATCAGTACTTTGGAGTTGATAACGGAATAATCTTTTTTATTATTGAAAATGAACTTGATAATCTAGAATTTGATTTAAAAAATTTCTTAAATAAAAGTAAATAACCTATTGCCTTAGGGCAAATAATGACATATGAAATTTGCGACAAAACAAATACACGCCGGGCAGCATCCTGAAGAAACAACAGGCGCAGTGATCACGCCGATATTTCAAACATCAACATACTCAAATGATAAGCTCGGCGAATCTAAAGGATATGATTACGGAAGAACAATTAACCCGACACGGTCTGCGCTTGAAAACAATCTTGCGGCTCTTGAAAATGGGAAATACGGATTCTGTTTTTCATCAGGAATGGCTGCTATTCAGGCAATAATAACATTGTTCAAACCCGGCGACCATATCATTTGCACCAACAATGTCTATGGCGGTACATACAGATTATTTGAACTTATAATAAAAAATTACGGGCTGGAGTTTTCTTATATTGATACATCGGATTTTAAAGAGCTTGAAAACTCTGTAAAGGAAAATACAAAATTTATTTACGTTGAGACACCAACCAACCCGATGCTTAACATAACTGACATGAAAAAATTGGCTGTGCTTGCAAAAGCAAAGAATATTATTACCTGCGTTGATAATACTTTTATGAGCCCGTATTTTCAGAATCCGCTTGACTTTGGAATAGACATTGTGAATCACAGCTCTACAAAATATATTAACGGGCACAGTGATGTGATCGGAGGATGCATAATTACAAACGATGAAGAGATTGCCGGAAAATTGAAATTCCTGCAAAACTCTATCGGAGCTGTGCCGTCGCCGTTTGACTGCTGGCTGGTATTGCGCTCTACGAAAACACTTGCACAAAGGATGAAAGCTCACAATGAAAATGCATTGGCGATTTGTGAGGTTTTATCTAAAGACAAAAAAATCGAAAAACTTTTTTATCCCGGACTGGAATCACATCCCCAGTACGATCTTGCAAAATCACAAATGAGGGGCTTCGGCGGCATCATTTCTATTGATCTCGGTTCGTTTCACAATGCTGTAGTTTTCTGCAATACGCTGAAATTATTTCAGATTGCCGAATCACTTGGAGGAGTTGAATCTCTTGTTTGCCATCCGGGTTCCATGACACACGGGATTGTTCCAAAAGAATTGAGAGAGAAGTTCGGTTTAACTGACGGACTTGTCCGATTATCAGTAGGAATAGAAGACAAGGACGATCTCATTGACGATATTAAAAAGGCTTTAAAAAAATTATAGCATCCGAAAATTTTGTGAATGCTTTTTTAATACGCATTTTTTGTTTAATAAGACTAAATTTTATTACCGGAATTAAGTTTAATTCCATTTATTAATCAAAAACCATAAAGGACAATTCATAATGAAAATAATAACTATTATTTTTTTAAGCATATTCACCTCCCAGTTTGCAAAATCTCAGTTTACAGAGCAGTGGATAAAAAAATATAACGGACCGGGAAATTATATTGATCAGTCAGTCTCGCTTGCCGTAGATGATCTCAAAAATATTTATGTTGCAGGTTCCAGTTTCGGTAACGGAACAGAATTTGATTTTGCTGTAATAAAGTATAATTCATCCGGGATGCAGGACTGGGTTTCAAGATTTAACGGTTCCGGAAATAATACCGACATTTTAAGTGCAATGACCATAGACAATCAGGGAAATGTATATGTAACGGGAATTACATATACATTTGCAGACTCTTATGATTATGCGACAATTAAATATAACTCTTCGGGAGCACAGCAATGGGCATCTTTTTACAACGGTACAGGCGGGGGAATTGATAACTCACAGGCAATTATTACGGATGGTTCGGGAAATGTATATGTGACAGGCTACAGCTACGGCGGGTCCGGAACTTCATATGACTTTGCAACGATCAAATACAATTCTTCCGGGATTCAACAATGGGCTGTCAGATACAATGGACCAGGCAACGGCAGTGATGAACCTAAGGCAATAGCAATTGACGGATCACAAAATATTTATGTAACGGGAAAGGCGATTGGAAGCGGAGGAGTCGCAGATTTTGCAACTGTCAAATATAATTCATCCGGAGTCAGACAATGGGTGGCATTATATAATGGACCCGCCAGTGAAATTGATATTTCACATGCAGTTAAGATTGACGTCAGCGGCAACGTTATTGTGACCGGCTACAGCAGGGGAACAAGCGGTACCTATGATTACGAAACTATCAAATACGATTCTGACGGAAATCAACTTTGGGAACGGAGATACAACGGAACCTTAAGTGCAAATGATATACCTACTGCCCTGGCTTGTGACAATTCCGGAAATGTCTATGTAACCGGGGTAACAAATAACACCGGCGGACTTGCGACACAGTCAAATTATGCTACCATAAAATATAATTCATCAGGTGCCCCCCAGTGGACTGCAATTTACGACGGGACCGGAAATGGCAATGATTCCGCCACCTCTATTTCCTTAAATAGTTCGGGCGAAGTTTATGTAACCGGTAAAAGTATGGGAACCGGATCATCATTCGATTTTGCAACTATTAAGTACAGTACCTCGGGAGCACAAGATTTTGTTTCCAGATTCAACGGCACCGGTAATTCAAGTGATGTTGCTAATTGTATTAAAGTGGATGATCTCGGCAACACGTATGTAACAGGTTCTGTATCAGAAGTCGGAACTTCTGAAGATTTCGGAACAATAAAATATTCTAAAATGACAGGACTAACAACAATAAGCAGCAATATTCCGGAAAATTTTTCACTTAACCAAAACTTCCCGAATCCCTTTAATCCTTCGACTAATATAATCTATTCATTGAAAACAAAGAGTCTGACAAGACTTAAAGTTTACAGCATTTCAGGAAATGAGGTAGCTGTTCTGGTGAACCAAAATCAAGAGCCCGGAACTTATTCTGTTTTTTGGAATTCAAGGAATCTTTCAAGCGGCATTTATTATTGCAAATTAGAGACTGAGAATTTTTCTGATACAAAGAAAATGATTTTATTAAAATAAATAATAATAATTTTCTAAATCAATATTATTCATAATAATCTTTAAAATAAGAAAAAAATTTTATTTCATATTAAAATAAAGTTATTCTTAAAGTTTTTCTTTTTTTTCTTCCTTCTGTTTACTTCGGCAGGATTTGCACAGTACAGGTTTAAAACAACCCGAGACACAACCAAATACAACGAGAACAGTGTCGATGTGAGAATTTTTCGTGATTTCAATAACATTCACAGCAGGTTTGTAAACTCCTTTGTAAATATAACTAACGAATCCATTGTTCCTGTTCTGATCGGAGTTCCTGTTGGATTGTATATCGGCTCCAGGATTGGGGATAATAAATACGGAGAAAATTCAGCTGTTCTTTTGGCTTTATCGGAAATTACAAGCGGCGCGGTTTCACAGCTAATGAAATGGATCTTTAAACGACCGAGACCTTACAGAACTCTGAATAATGTATATCTGACGGACACAAATAATTTACAGGGTACTTATTCCTTTCCTTCAGGTCATTCAACGAATTCATTTACAATAGCTACATCATTAACGCTGAGATACCCGGACGAACCGGTTCTAATTGCCGGCAGCTTTACTTACGCTACACTTGTTGCACTTGGAAGAATCTATTGGGGAGTTCACTATCCGTCGGATGTTTTCGCGGGAATGCTTGTCGGAGCAGGAAGTGCAGCGTTAATTTATTCTCTCAGGGCGCCAATTATCAAAGCGAAGAATAATTTGTTTAATCAGAGTGACTGGACTGATACCGATAATTCTGAGATAAATACTTCTGTTGTCCTTTTTTCTTTTGTTGCTTCGGACCTCTTAAATATGTATCTGTCGGGCTCAAAAAATAAAATTCTTAAAAATTCCAAAATTAATTTTTCATCCCGCTCCAAAACAAATTATCTGCAATACTCATTTAACTTTTGACAGATTACTTCCCTCTCATATTTCCCCATGCAAGTATGTGAATTCTGTCCGTATAGTTATAATCATTTTTTTTGCATGCCTTAATTGTCTTCAGTCTGTGTTTCTGTAAATCCTTTTCTGTTATGCCTTCAGGCATCAGGTAAACGTCTTCATTTTTAAAACCGATGTCTTTCTGCAATTTTTTTATCTCTGCAATATCAATGTCCGAAGTGAATACAAACTTCCATTGAACATCAATCTTTCCCTGTTTTTTATATGAATTGTATTTCTTAAGAACTGACTTCCTGATCCTGTTTTTTTCATGCATACTTTCAAAGGCGGTTTTGATTGGAACGGAAGTTTTTAATTTAGGACTGATGCTTATCAAGTCTGAGTAATTTATAAAGTTGTTTATGTTAGTTCCGTTGGTTTCAATTGTTACGAAAATTTTTTTGTTTATTTTTTTAATTTCCCTGCAGAGTAATTCCATTTCATCAGGATACATCGTCGGCTCGCCGCCGGTTATCACAATGTCTCTGCAATTAATTTTTCTGTATTCCTCAATAATAAAGCTGATATCCGTTTCACCTGAATTTCTTTTATCATCCGGGTACCAGCTCGTATATGCCGTATCACAGAGGTTTCCGCCCGGAAATTTACAACGGAGGTTGCAATAATTCGTTCTTATAAAAAAAGATGGCGACCCGCTTCTTTTGCCTTCGCCCTGTATTGAATAAAATAATTCGGAGATTTTCAACTATGAATTATTAACTATGATTAAATGATTTCTATGATAACTATGAATGTTAACTGTGATTAAATGATTTTTATGATAACTATGGATATTAAATGTGATTAGATCAATGATTTTGAAATACGAATAGTAAAGAATATTTAACAACCATGTTTATAGCCATTGATAGACATTCATAGTTATCACAAAAATCATTTAATCATAGTTAAGTTTACTTCTTTGAATTCAACGGTCCGGCAAGCCCGGAATAAGAACTTAAGACAGCATCAATCGATCCGATTAATACCTGGGTTTTTACCTGAACCGGCATTTTTCTGTCATCATCAGTCATCCATATCACAATTGATCCTTCGCTCTTAAACAGTCCTCCCGCCTGAACAAGCGGCTCGACTTTTACACATCTGAATTCTCCTGCCGGAACTTCTATCGTTTCCTTCCCTAAATATTTTACCTGAAGAGGATAAGTCTGGTCTTTATAGAAATTCTGGACCATTGTAATATCACCTTCTTTCATTTTATTAAAATCAAATGTCCGCGCATAATAAAACGCACTCATTGCATCCTGAACATACAGAGGAATGTCAAACTCTCCTTCGAATTTTTTCGGATCCTTTTCCCCGGTATAGGTTTTTGCCTTAAGGTTTTGCTGGTCGAATATCGCTTCAAAGTCTCTCTGATAATTCCCCTCCTTTATGTGCTGTTCGAATCTCCATGGAAACAATCCCTGTTCATCCACATAAGTTCTGTAAAAATCTCTGACCTTATAAACCCAGTCAAAGCTCGATGTCGAATTAACATAAAATCTTATGTCGTAACATTTTCTCCCGTTCATTGTCTGGTATACCGGATCGATCTCCATAACAGCTTCCCCTGCAGTTACAAACCCGTAATTAACATCAAACGTCAGTTTCTCTCCAGGTTTGAATGCGTTCTGAGATATTTTTCTGAATTCAGATTCGGAATTTTGAGAATAGGAAGAGTTAAGAAAGGTTAGAAAAAATACTAATGTTAAACTTAATTTGATTTTCATAAAAAGAATTTAATTTAATTTAAGCTTTATTACTAAAACCGATTTTATATGTTCCTGATCTCTAACGCAAATACTTTCTTGCAGCATTGATTATTTCATCCGTCTTTATGCTTTCCATTTCATTAGTGGCATCGTCCGGTGTTAATATTGTCGCATTATCGCTGAGCGGTCTCCACCTTTTTTCATTCATCGGAATTTCTTTCGGATAAAATCCTATAATGTTTTTATTCAGAGCGCCGGCAATGTGGATCGGACCCGTAGAATTAGAGATGAATAACTTAGAATTATCTGTCAATATGAGGAGTTCTTTCAGATTCAGAAGTCCCGTTAAATCCACAAATCCCGAATTAACATCTTTCCTGATTCTTTTAACTGCCTGTTTTTCGCTTTCCAGCCCGGTAAAAACAATTTTATGATCTGTGAATTCTCCGGAGAATTCGTCTACAAACTCTGAAAACTTTCTCAGAGGCAGTTCCTTTGCAGATCCCCCGCTTCCCATATGTATAATTATAAAATTTTCCTCCAGACTTAAATTAACCGGTGATAATTTCTTAGCCAGTTCATTCTTTTCTGATTCTGTATACTTAAAATGAAACTTCTTTTCAGGTCTTACCTCTTCAAAAAAAGATTTAAGAAGGTTTAAATTATAATCTGATTCATGCTTATCGGATGTTTTCCTGTGCTCATATACTCTGCGGTTATACAAAAATGAATACCACCGGTAGCCCGTTCCGATCCTGTATTTAATTCTTAACAGAAAAAAAAGCAATGCTAAATCAAATTCCGGCTTAACGTTAATGACAAGATCGATATTATTTTTTTTAAAAAATTCATATTTATTGTAAAGGCCGGGCAGATCTTCTTCTGATATTATTTCATTTATGCCTTCATAATTTTCCAGGAGCTCAGCAGTATACTTTTTCACCAAAAAGATGATGTTGGAATCCTTAAAGACGTGCCGCACTTCAGATATCAGCGGAAGAGTCAAAACCACGTCGCCTATTCTGTCAGTCCTTGTAATAAGTATATTTTTTATTTCTTCCTTATCGATTAAGTGTTTCACTCCTGAATGTATCCGTCGCTTTTGATAATATTTGAAATCCTTTCGGCTTCTTTGAGTTTGGGTAATACTTCATCAAAATATTTTAATAAAAAATCAAGCCGTTTATCTTCAATGTCTGTCTCAAGAAGGGTTTGCCTTTCAATTAAGCTCAGCCCGCTCTTTTCAGCTATTGCATATGCTACTGACCTTTTACCGTCATGCCATCTCGTATCATTAAGATTGATTCTTTTAACTGTACCTTTATAAACTAAATTTATCAGGTCATGATAATTCAACACAGCTTTCTCTCTTTTTAAATTGTCAAAATTCAAATTATCGTCATCCATAAATTCTATTATCCCTATATAATATCTCTTTGGACCTAATTCATATTCTTTGATTCTGAATCTTTGAATTCCTTTAACAATAATATTCATTTCCCCTCCCTTAAATCGGTTTACAGGTTTATCAACCAATGCAGTGCATCCGACAGTAAAAATTTTTTTATCAGCAAAGAGATTTACACCGAAGACAGTTTCATTATTAAGACAGCCATTGATCATCTCCTTATATCTCTCTTCAAAAATATACAAGGGCACCCTGGAATAAGGAAATAAAACTACATTCAGCGGAAACAATGGAATCTCGATCTCTTCAGCCATATGCAATAATAACCAAAAAAAACTTTCGAAAGAATTCCTTTTTTACCAAAACCGGAAATAATTTTTTGCCTGTCCGAAAATTTTTGAAAAGTAGTCGTTTATAACTTTCTTTGTTAATTCTATATACTTATTTTTTTTTTAAAAAAAAAGAAGGAGAAGAAAATGGAAAATGCTAAAATTGATGAATTCAAATCTATGCTTCGCGGACAACTTGTTCAGCGAGAAGATAAGGAATACGCAGAAGCCTGTAAGGTTTACAATGCAATGATTGACAGGAAGCCCCTTATGATTGCATATTGTGAGGATGTTGCAGATGTAATTGCTTCTGTTAATTTCGGACGTGAGAATAAACTGCTTATTGCAATACGCGGGGGAGGACATAACGGAGGAGGACTTGGTGTATGTGACGACGGACTCGTTATAGATGTATCGCACATAAACTACACACGCGTGGATCCCAAAGCCAAGACCGTTCGCGTCGGTGCCGGGTGTAAGTGGAAGGAAGTTGATCATGCAACTTATGCTTTCGGAATGGCGACACCGAACGGCACTGTTGCTTCAACCGGTGTTGCAGGTCTTACGCTTGGAGGCGGAATTGGTCATCTGACGCGTAGATACGGTTTAACAATAGACAATCTGCTGGAAGCTGATATGGTTCTTGCCGACGGAAGCTTTGTAACTGTTAATGAAAAAGAAAACAAAGATCTTTTCTGGGCTATAAGAGGCGGTGGCGGAAACTTCGGGGTTGTAACTTCCTTTCTTTATAAACTGCATCCCGTCAGCATGGTGTATGGCGGTCCGATGCTTTTTGAATTAAGCCAGGCAAAGAAGGTATTACAATGGTATCGTGATTTTATTGTTAAAGCGCCGAATGATATCACAGGATTTTTCGCTTTCCTTAATGTTCCCCCTGGACCTCCATTCCCTGAAGAGCTGCACAAAAAGAAAGTGTGCGGTATTGTCTGGGCTTACACCGGTCCTATGGATAAAGCCGAAGGTATTTTCAAGCCGATACGTGATCTTTTCAAACCTATTCTGGACTTTGTCGGTCCCATGCCTTTCCCGATGCTTCAGGGTCTGTTTGATCCATTGTTAGTCCCGGGTCTGCAGTGGTACTGGAGAGCAGATTTTCTGAAAGACTTAAGCGATGAGGCCATCGCAGTTCACGAAAAACATGCAGCTGAAATGCCGGAGGGTCTGTCCACTATGCACATTTATCCTATAAACGGAGCCGCACATAAGGTCGGCAAAAAAGAAACTCCCTGGGGCTATCGTGATTCAGTATTTTCTGAGGTTATTGTCGGTATAGATCCCGATCCGGCAAATAAAGATAAGATCACAAAGTGGACCAAAGATTACTGGGAAGCAACTCATCCGTTTTCTTCAGGCGGTGCATATGTAAATTTCATGATGGATGATGAGGGAGCTGACCGTGTTAAAGCAACTTACGGAGATAATTACGACAAATTGTCATCGATCAAGAAAAAGTATGACCCTGATAATCTGTTCAGGGTAAATCAAAACATAATCCCCAAGAAGTGAAGAATGACTTTTTTGAATGAGTGAATGTGTTATTCCGTATCCGGAATTCAAAAAGAAAAAAGCGAATGTTTACTATTTAAACATTCGCTTTAATTTTTTTTACTTTTACTTAATTATATGTTATTACAAGTGAGGTAATGTTTTTATCTTTGTCATATCCCAGCATGAGTCCTACTGTTTTATCATTTCTCGTCCAGTTGATCAAACCCCCCTTATCACTGACCAGTGTTTCACCTTCGTCTGAAATTACATATCCGTTATTTTTCATTTCCACTTTATAAAAATCCACAATGTCCTGTACTTTATCCGAGGATTCAAATGTTACAACAGTTCCTTCTGATGAATTCAGCGAACCCAATACCTTGGAATTCTTCGGCTGGGGAATATCATTCGGATAGTCAGCCGGAAGCCCGGGGGTCATTCCAAGCTCATTCAATTTGCCGTTATCTGTTTGCAAAGGATCCTCACTGGTTTCTTCCTGCTTTTTGTCATCCTCCTTTATTTCGGAAGATTGACTTTTTAAATCGCTTTTAGTCTCTTTGGAAACCTCATTTTTGGTATCTCCTGTATCAGTATTATCATCCTTCTTGTCACACCCGGAAAAAGATACCAGTAAAATGACTGCAAGAAGTGAAATAAATTTGTTCATCAGGTTATTTTTAATTTATGAATAAGAAAAAATCTTAATTAAAGCATCGGATTGCTTCAAACGTCCCGGCTATCCAGCTCATCCTGGCATCCTTAAAACACATTGCAATCTTTCCTTTAACGTATTTATCATCTTTCTCTGTAATTACAAGCGCACAGTTCCATGGTATAGAGCTCATCTTGTCATTTTGATTTGCACTTACGGTATCGTAATATGCGACGTATCCGTCGAGATTTTGGTCAAAGGTTGCCTTGAGCAGCTCTCCGATTTTGATCTCACCTGCTTTGAGAATCAGATGAAAAGAATTGCTGTTCTCGAAATATCCGCAATTATTCTTAGGTATTACATCGCCGAAGTTTAAGACATTATCACCGCTGCCTTTCCATTGCTCGAAGTTTATATAAACGAGATTTATTTCCTTTCCGTTAATAAATCCTTTGATTGGTGAATCCGGAATATCCGTCACCTTTAATTCAGATCTCCACGAAAAGGCTTTGTCAGTGCTATCCTTTGACTGCTGTTCGTCTTTTTTGTTACAGGATATAAAAGCAAAAATTAAGAATGCGCTTATGAACTTAATGCAAAGTAATTTCAAGAATGTAAATGCTTAATTTATAAATTCAAAGGATCTCTTATTCATTATCTTTGATCTGGTTATCTGAAAACATTACTTTACAAATTTTTTATATCTATCGTTGATCCTTCCCCAGTTCAGATTTTTGAAGAAGTTATCGATGTATCCGGCGCGCGCAGGACCGTCTTTGTGGTAATATGCATGTTCAAATACATCACAACAAATTAAGGGTATGCCGCCCCAGATAGCTCCGTAGTGATGCTCATCCACAAGGACATCAAGAAGTCTCTGGCTGTAAAGCGAATCATAAGTCAGGACTGCCCAGCCGGATAGCTTTGCCGAAATTGCCGTAGCTTTGAAATCGGCTTTCCAGTTATCAATCGACCCGAATTCTTTTTCAATTGCAGCAACGACCTGAGGACCTTTTGAAGTATCTCCGTCACCTCCCAGAACTTCCCAGTAAACATCATGCAGCAACGCTCCTGCATGATTCCATGTTTGCCTTCTCTTGAGCTCTCCTATCTGACTGTAATTTCCGTTTGCCTTCGATCTGTCAGCGGACTCAAGATCTTTTTCTATGTTGTTTAAGAATGTAACATAACCTTTGTGATGAGTATTGTAATGCCAGTCAGCTGTCTCGGCATCAATCACGATCTTCAGTAATTCTTTTGCTTCCTCATCTGTGTAAGGTCTTTTGTTAAACTTCCACTCGTATGCCATTTTAGTTATGTCTCCTTTTTAGTTTTTTTAAAAAATAGTTTTTATGATTCTGTGATGTTTATATATGCGACTCATAAGTTCTTTCAAGAATTTTAATCTGACAATAATTCTGTAAATTCTTAAATTCAGGTTTAACTGTACTTCTAAACTCCGAAGGAGCTTCCGCATCCGCAGGTCTTGACTGCATGAGGGTTATTGAAAACAAATCCTTTCCCTGTCAGCCCGTCAGTAAAATCAATTTCCGTTCCCGACAGATAAAGGTTGCTCTTCATATCAACAAATATTTTGACCCCGTCTTTTTCAATAATATTATCACCGGGTCTTTCTTCAGGATCAAACCCCAGAGTATATGTTAATCCCGAACACCCTCCTCCTTTTACACCGACTCTCAAACCATACTCATCAGGTACCTTGTTCTCTCCCATTAGTTTTTTGATTTCTTTTATAGCCTTTTCCGTTATGTTAATGTCTTCGCTTACACCCGCGACGAATTCTGTTGTTTCTGCCATGATTGAATACCTCTTTTTATTAGTTTGTTAAATTAATGTTGTTATATTTTTTTTAAAAAATCTTTAATTAATAATTCCTTCTTTGGACATTGCATACACAGGCGATTCCTTTCTCAGTTCCTGAATCCCGGAAATCAATTTATTTATTGCAAAATCAATTTCCTCTCCCGTAGTAAATCTCCCGAAGCTGATTCTTAAGGACGACCTTGCAAGACCTTCGGTTCTTCCAATTGCAGTCAGCACATGTGAAGGGCTCATTGATGCAGATGTACACGCGCTTCCCGTAGATATCGCAATGTCTTTTATTTTTCCTATCAAAGAATCTATGTCAATAAATCCTATGCTCACATTAATATTGTTTGTCAGTCTTTTTGTGCGGTGACCGTTGAGATGAACATTCTCAAGCTTCAAAAGCGCATTAATGATTTTGTCACGGTATTTAATGTGCTTATCCATTTCATGATTCATCTCTTCTTTGCAAATTTCACATGCCTTTCCCAGTCCGACTATACCGGGAACATTCAAAGTCCCGCTCCTCAAACCCTTTTCCTGACTGCCTCCGTGCATTTGCTTTGAAACTTTCACTCTCGGGTTTTTACTCCTTATATACAATGCACCCACTCCTTTGGGACCGTAAAACTTATGCGCAGATATGCTCATCAGATCAATACCCGATTTTTCGACGTCGACGGGAATTTTTCCGACTGCCTGCGTTGCATCGGTATGAAACAAGACCTGTTTCTCTTTGCATATTCTGCCGATTTCGTCGATTGGCTGTAATGTTCCTATTTCATTGTTTGCAGCCATTATGCTTACAAGAATTGTCTTATTGGAAATGGCATTCGCTAATTCATCCGGATTTATAAATCCGTCTTCATCAACATTCAGATACGTTATTTCAAATCCTCTCTGTTCGAGATAATCACATGTTTCAAGAATCGCCTTATGCTCGGTTGTACAGGTGATTATGTGATTTCCTTTTTCTGAATATAAATCGGCGACACCTTTAATTGCAATGTTATTTGATTCTGTTGAGCCGGCTGTAAAAACTATTTCCTTCGGAGTGGCTCCGATCAGATCCGCTACGCTCTTCCTTGCCTTTGAAACTGCATCTTCGGCTTCCCATCCGTATTTATGGTTTGCGCTGGAAGCATTACCAAACATATTGCAAAAGTACGGGATCATTGCTTCGAGCACACGTGGATCTACCGGCGTCGTTGCATTATAATCCATGTATACAGGCAATTTCATATGATGATTATTTTTAATTATACAAAATCCGAAATAGTCTTTCTTTTAAAAAGCTCCTCGACTTCCTGTTGAAGCTTTGTCACGGGAGATTTAATGGAACAGGTATCTACAAGACAACAGTCTTTTTCAGCCCGGTCCATAAGACATTCCGCGATCGCGGGATCCCCGTCAATAGCAGACATTAAATTATATAAAGGGATCTCATCTGTGCGCTTATTTAAAAAATATCCTCCGTGAGTTCCCTGATTCGATGCCAGTATGTTTTCATTCTTCAGCTTCTGTAATATTTTTGAAAGCAGATCATAGGGAATGTTATTCGTATCGGATATCTCGCGTGCTGTGACAAGCTTATGATCCGAATTTGAAATGAATTTTAATGCCATCAGGGCATATTCGACTTTCTTGGATATCCTAATCATAATAAATTAATAATGGACTAACATAGTCCTATTTCCAAACAAAAAAAAGGAAAAATATTTTTTCCCCTTCCGGTATTTTTTTTGTTGCGGTCCCAACGGGATTCGAACCCGTGTTTTCACTGTGAAAGAGTGACGACCTAACCCCTAGTCGATGGGACCTGTGTTACAAAAATTTTACCCAAAATTAATGAATTAACGATAGATATACAATTGACAAAACTATCAAAGAAAAAAGGGCGGGTATAAGAAGACTGGACGAATCAGTATAATATAAGCACACAGACTTATACGGCAGTCACCATTCTGCAATTCATTAATTCCCAAAATTCCGGTTCAGACAGAAACACAGTCTCAGACAATGATATCATACATTTTCAGGGGGTGGGATTTTCATTCATAATTGGATTGTAAAAGAAATCTGTCTCCTTTAACTTTAGGACTTACATTTTTTTATGTCAGCATCCCACTTAAATAAGATCAAAGTAAAAGGCGCACGCGTTCATAACCTGAAGAACGTTGATATTGAAATCCCCCGCGACAGTTTTGTTGTCTTTACCGGGCTTTCCGGTTCGGGTAAATCCTCACTCGCGTTTGATACTATTTATGCAGAAGGTCAGAGAAGATTTATGGAAACTCTCTCCGCATATGCGAGGCAATTCATTGGCGGCATCGAGAGACCGGATGTGGACAAGATCGAAGGCCTTTCACCTTCAATTTCAATCGAGCAAAAAACCATCTCCCAAAATCCCAGATCGACCGTAGGCACGGTTACGGAGATCTATGATTTTCTCAGATTGCTGTTTGCAAGATGCGGAACACAGTATTCTCCCGATAGCGGGAAGGCGGTTACAAGACAGAATCTTGATCAGATACTCGATAACATTCTTAAGTTGAAAGAAGGAACGAAGCTCACCATTCTTGCTCCGGTCATAAAGGGAAGGAAAGGACATTACCGTGAGTTGTTCGAGGAAATAAGCACTGAAGGATTTACAAAAGTAAGAGTTGACGGTGAAGTAATGGAGATAGTTCCACAGATGAAGCTGGAAAGGTTCAGGATCCATGACATAGAAATTGTGATTGACAGGGTATCTGTCAGCGAAAAATCAAAGTCACGGATTTATGATTCGCTTGAAACGGCATTGAGGCACGGGGAAGGAATAGTGATCGTTAATGACGGCAGTCAGGACAGGATGTTCAATGAAAGACTGTCTGACGCTGAATCAGGAAGAAGCTTTTCCGAGCCGGCGCCGAATGCCTTTTCATTTAATTCCCCGTACGGATGGTGTAAGGACTGTTACGGTCTGGGCGAAAAGAAGGAAATTGATATCAGCAAAATTATTCCCGATAAAAATAAGTCGATCGATGACGGCGCTTTTGTTCCGCTGGGCAAGCCGAGAAATACATGGGTATATTCCATTTTCAAAGGTGTTATTGAAAATGCGGGATATAACTTTAAGATGCCGGTTAAAAAGTTTTCGCAGGATGTCATGGATATAATTCTAAACGGAACCACCGAAAAAGTAAAATACACATACACAAATTCACAGGGCAGGAGCAGCACATATGCTCACAGGTTTGAGGGACTTGTCGGATACATCAGCCGCTATGCAAATGATTCTTCATCCGAATCCATAAGACAATGGGCTGAAAGTTTTATGACGGTTTCAAGCTGCAGGTCCTGCGGCGGTGGAAGGCTGAAGGAAGATTCTCTCTGGGTAAGGATAACCGACAAAAACATTTTTGACATAGCTCAAATGTCGATCAGACAATGCAGGGAATTCTTCAGCCAGTTAAAATTAAATGAGAGGAAACAGATCATAGCAGCGCAGATCATAAAAGAAATAAAATCAAGACTGGATTTTTTGTTGAATGTGGGACTTGACTATCTGACTCTCAACAGAAGCGCAAGAACATTATCCGGCGGCGAAGCGCAGAGGATACGGCTTGCAACCCAGATTGGCTCGCAGCTTACGGGAGTATTGTACATCCTCGATGAACCATCCATCGGTCTTCATCAGAGAGATAATATTAAATTGATTGAATCGCTTAAAAACTTACGGGACATAGGCAACTCTGTTATTGTAGTTGAGCATGATAAAGAAATGATAGAGTCTTCAGACTTTGTTGTTGACTTAGGTCCGAAAGCAGGCGAACACGGCGGCGTTGTCGTAGCTTTTGGTCCGCCGATGAGTCTTAACGGCTGTTCTATAACAGCAGAGTATCTTTCAGGGAAAAGGAAAATCGATACGCCTGCGACACGCCGAAAAGGAACAGGCAACTTCGTGACTCTCAAAGGCGCGAGCGGCAACAATTTAAAGAATGTTACATTAAAAATTCCGCTCGGCAAATTCATCTGCATCACCGGTGTCAGCGGCTCGGGCAAATCATCACTCATCACAGAGACACTCTACAGGATCCTGTCGCAAAAATTCTTTAAGACACCCGAACATCCTCTTCCTTATACGACAATTGACGGATTGTCCGTGAAAGGTGAGAAGTACCGCCAGAAGATAATTGACAAAATAATTGAGATAGATCAGACACCCATAGGTCGCACACCGAGAAGCAATCCCGCGACATATACCGGACTCTTTACTTTTATAAGGGATATATTTTCATCACTTCCCGATTCAAAGATCCGCGGCTACAAGCCCGGGAAGATTTTCTTTTAATGTAAAAGGAGGAAGATGCGATGCATGCGAAGGCGCGGGACTTCAGAAGATTGAAATGAATTTCCTTCCCGATGTGTATGTGACATGTGATGTCTGTCACGGCAGAAGATACAACCGTGAAACTCTTGAAGTAAAATACAAAGGTAAATCGATAGCTGAAGTTCTTGAAATGACTGTCGAAGAAGCTGTTGCTTTTTTTGATGCTGTACCTTCTGTGAAAAGAAAACTTAAGACTCTTTATGATGTCGGGCTTGGTTATATTCGATTAGGTCAGCAGGCGACTACACTATCGGGCGGAGAAGCTCAAAGGGTAAAGCTTTCAACCGAGCTGTCAAAAGTTCAGACGGGAAGAACATTGTATATTCTTGATGAACCTACAACCGGCCTTCACTTTGAAGACATTAACATGCTTCTTGACGTTCTGAACAAACTGGTTGACAAAGGAAATACCGTGATAGTTATTGAGCATAACATGGATGTAATAAAATCAGCAGACTGGATAATAGACATGGGTCCGGAAGGCGGGGATGCCGGCGGAAAGATAATCGCTCAGGGAACGCCGGAAGATATTAGTTAACAAATTTATTGATGTTTCTTATACGGCTCAGTTTCTTAAAGAGGAGCTAAAGAAATAATTTACTGTCCTTGTTTTAATGCCTCAATCTTTGCATTAAGTTCACTCTCCCATATCCTGTCAATGCTCATTGCACTTTCAAAATCCTCAATCGCTTTATCCGTTTCTTTAAGCTCCAGGTAAACAAGACCTCTGTTATAGAATGCAATGTCATCATTGGGATTGAGCTTTACGACATGTGTATAATCATTTAGGGCATCATGATAAAGCTTCATTTCCTGAAGGTCCGAACCTCTGTTAAAATATGCTTCGGTATATTTTTTGTTCCTCTCTATTGCATCAGTGTAATCCTGTACCGCATCTGACCATTTCTCCAGCTTGTCATATACTGTTCCCCTTTCAAAATATGCTTCGGCTGATTTGGGATTCATTCTTATCGCATTGGTCAGCTCTGCAATTGCCTTATCATTATCGAAATTAATCTCATATATTTTGGCTTTGTAAAAACAAGTTATATAGTTATTGGACTCCAGGCTTAATATCTCTGAAAAACTCTTATTGGCTTCTTCAAAGCTGTCGAGATAAAATGCTTTCTTTCCGGTTTCATATATTTCTTGAATTGTCTGTGCTTTGATTAAAGATGTGTATAAAAATATTATTGTAAATAAAATTAATACTGATGCGGTTCTCATTGTTTGGTTTATTTTTTTTACAAATATAAACAGATTATTCAATTAATGAACAGTAAAATAGATTTCATGACAACCTTTTTTACCTAAGGTTTTTCTTTGCTAAGCTAAGGTGAAATCAGTCAATGTTTAAATATATTTTTCAAGTTTGAAAGCAACAGAATACGGGCGATACTGGAGACTCTTTAATTTGCGCTCAGTTGGCACCATATGAAAACGCTCAGGTGTTATTCTCGGCTCTTCAAAATCATCAACACGGAATCCTGCTTTCTTAAATGCTTTAAAGTAATCCGATAATGGTCTGTGAAACCAGATAAATTCATTTTTGAAATGCCCCCACGGAGGCTCGGTAACTTTTGCAGGTTTGAAATATGGAAAGTTCCAATGATATGTAACGCTGTCATTTGTCTCGGAAAAAATTGCTTTCTCCTGTAAGAAACACGGATGAGAAAAGATCAGCACTGCTCTTCCTTTTGGCTTCAATACCCGGTAAAATGTATCCACTGTTTCCTGCAGCTCGGGAGTATCCATCAAAACATAATTGGTTATGAGAAGATCAAAACTATCAGACTTAATATTTTCCATAACGGAACAGGAATCGACATAAAAATCAATCTGCGGATTATTTCTTTTTGCAATTTCAATCATTTTTTCCGACAGATCCACACCGGTTACTCGCGCGCCTTTTTCAAAAAGCTTCCCCGATAGGTAACCTGTCCCGCAACCTGCATCAAGCACATCCAGATTCTTTACATCACCAGCAAATTCCCAGAGTACCGGATCCGAATTCATTTGCCTGTTGCCGTCGCCATCTGTACCGACCTGAATTTCCCAGTCTTCAGCTAAATCATTCCATCGATTTTTAATTTCTTCCAATCGTGATTCTTCCATTTGAATTTTTTTTTAAATTTTAAAATCGTTTTTAATTAAAAGCCGGATATAAGAATATTATTTCAGTAACAGGAAAAAGATTATCAATAATAGAATCAGCATAATTATTATCACGACATTCCAATACCATTTCAGAGATAACATTTTCTTTTCCAGTTTACCTTTCGGGTTATGCTGACTTGGCTTTAATTTACTTAGCAATTTTCTTGCTGTTTCTCCGTCCTTTTCGAAAACTTTTATCTCGAAGGCGAATGCCGCCGGATTCAGGACATTAATGTAATCACCGCTGGAGAAGTATTCTATTTTGTTATCATCGAGTATCGATTTAGCTACCTGAAGCAAGGCATTATTATTTGATGAGAATGCTGAAACAAGTAACGCTTCGTCTTCGTCACCAATTTCACTCTCTTTTACAGGTTTGATTGTCTTTCCTTTAATCAAAGATAAATATTTTCCGTCACAAAACTTAACGAACATATCGGGTTCTTCCAATACATATTCATTAATGTAGCTGCATATACCTGTGGATTTGTTGTAATGATTACAATTCGGACAAAACCGGAGAAATTTTTCTTTTGCAGTCATAATTTATTTTTAATTTAAGTTGAATAATTCTTCGTTATTTAAATAATAAGAAAATTACAATCATAATCATTACGAGAAGTATTATTATCCAGATACCACGATTCACTATGAAGGACTGTGTTTTAGTTGACGGAACATATTGGTTTGATGGTTCAGATAATTCACTTAATATTTTCCCGGCAGATTTCCCATTTCTTTTGTAAACCTTTATCTCGTAGAAGTACGGTGAGCCGGTAAGATTAAACTTATTATATTCACCATTGGACCAGAATTTTATTTTATGTTCGTTAAGAAGGGATTTAGCAGCTTCAAATAAGACAGGATTAGTCGAATAAAATACAGATACTAATATTTCTTCATCTTCATGCATAACTTAATTGTTTAATTACATTGCCTTTCTATACTTGGCTTTATTTCAATTGCAGATTTGAAGGTGTTGATAGGTCTGAAATGTCCTTCATGATTTTGTTCTTCCTTAAATATTTAATGTTAACAGCATCTGACTGTAATATTTACAGCAAATATATTACAAATAATTTCAAATATAAAGTAATCGTTTATGTATCATTAAAATTGATAACGGCTGGCGGGAGTTTTCAGACTTTGGATGGAAACACAATTCACTTTTCCAAAACATTCTTCAGATATTTTCCCGTGTAGGATTTCTTTTCCTTAACAATTTCTTCGGGAGTTCCGTCTGCAACAACATATCCGCCTTCATCACCGCTCTCAGGTCCGAGGTCAATGATATAATCGGCGCATTTGATAACCTCAAGATTATGTTCGATCACTAATATCGAATTTCCTTTTTTTATCAGTTCTTCAAAACATTTCAGCAGCTTGGATACATCATAAAAATGAAGCCCGGTCGTCGGTTCATCAAAAACAAACAATGTATGCTTGCCTTCTTCCTGAAATGTGAGATGATATGCAAGCTTCACTCTCTGCGATTCGCCGCCGGACAAAGTTGTCGCAGACTGCCCCACTCTTAAATATCCAAGTCCGACATCATCAAGAACCTTCAGCTTCTTTACAATCCTCGGAAACGGTTTAAAAAAATGTATTGCTTCGAGAACTGTCATTTCAAGAACTTCACTTATATTCTTGTGCATGCCTTCATTCCCTTTAAGCTTAATGTCAAGTACTTCCTTCTTATATCTTTTACCTTTGCATGACTTCGCATTCCAGAATTATGTCAGCCATGAACTGCATTTCAATTTTAATTATGCCGGTTCCCTCGCATGTTTCACATCTTCCTCCCGGAACATTGAATGAAAAATATCCCGAGTATAAATTCTTTCTTTTTGCTTCGGGTGAATCTGCAAAAGTTTCACTAATAACATCAAAAGCCTTTATGTAAGTTACGGGATTGCTTCTCGGAGTTTGCCCTATCGGATTCTGATCAATCATTTCAATTGCATCAATGTTCTCAGATCCTTCAAGCGAATCATGCTCTCCGATTTTTTCATTGTATGATCCTTCAAGCTTTCTCTTCAAATCTCCGTAAAGAATATTATTTACGAGAGTTGATTTACCCGAACCGCTGACTCCGGTAACGCAGACAAACATCCCCAGCGGAATTTTCAGATCAATATCTTTTAAATTATTTTCCCGTGCTCCTTTTATTTTTATAAACTTTGTTCCTTTACCTGCTTGCCTCCTTATTTTCGGAACATCTATCTTCATCTTCTCGCTGAGAAATTTTCCGGTTAAGGATTTTGGATCTTTCAAAATCTGTTCATATGTCCCGTGAAAAATTATCTCGCCGCCTTTCTCTCCGGCAAACGGTCCCATGTCTACTATCTCATCCGCTTCTTTCATCATGTCACTGTCATGCTCGACAACAAGACACTGTTTCCCAAGGTCACGCAGGGATTTCATTATGTTGATGAGCTTGTAATTGTCCCTCGGATGCAAGACCGATGGAGGGTTCATCGAGAACATATATAGATCCCACAAGAGATGAACCGAGTGAAGTCGAAAGATTAATTCTCTGCGATTCGCCGCCGGATAAAGTATTCGACAATCGGTCCAGTGTAAGATATGTAAGTCCTACATCATTAAGATATTTTAGTCTCGATAAAATTTCTTCAAGAATTCTTTCTGAGATCTTTCTTTCGTATTCGCTTAAACTGATGTTTGAAAAAAACTTATATGCTTCTTCGATTTTCATTTTTACAATTTCAAAAATAGTTTTACCATTTATTTTTATGTACATAGCTTCTTTTCTCAGACGCGAACCTCCGCATTCACTGCAGATGGTAAAGCCCTGTACCTGTTTAGCAGAACCCTGTAGTGAAGCTTGTACGCAGCTTCTTTCTCAATCCTTTTAAAGAATTTATTAAGACCGATGTATCTTTTTCCTCCTTTAAAAATAAATTCCTTTTGCTTTTCGGAAAGTTTGTTGAACGGCAGATGAACATCTACACCGTATGTCGTCGGCTTCACTGATCAGATCTGTAAGATGGGACGAATGCTTCGGAGTGTGTGAAAACATTTATCGCTCCGTTGAAGACATGATTTCTTCTTGTCGGGAATGACGAGGTCCATGTCTATGTCCATTGTCTTGCTGAATCCCTGGCATTTTCTCGCACGCACCGAAAGGATTATTGAATGAGAATAATCTCGGCTCCGGTTCTTCAAATCTTATCCCGTCCTGTTCAAGAAATTTATTGTAATTATAATCTATATAACTTTTTTCATTCAAGACTCTCACTGTCACATAGCCGTCACTTTCCCTGTATGCAAGCTCAATGGAGTCATTAAGTCGTCGTTACCGATTCATTGTCCTTGGGATCAAAGGACATCCTGTCGATCAAGACTGTAATAAAGTGTTCCGAGGCGCCATTTGCTCCGGAAGTTTTCCCGGTCTTGTTAATGAGTTCACTCTCATCAATTTCATTCAGATCGACTATTTCGTCATCGATCACAAGTCTGTAAAATCCTTTTGACCTCAGATCCTTCGTTTTAAATCTCAGATCGCTTTCATCGCTTATATTAATTCTGATCAACACATACAGTTTCACTAATCCCTCACCCGCCAATTCCGATATTTCGCCGATGATGCTTTCCGGAGAATCCTTTTTTACAATATTTCCGCTGACAGGGGAATATGTTTTTCCGATCCTTGCAAAGAGAAGCCGCAGATAATCATAGATCTCGGTTGTTGTTCCGACAGTTGAGCGGGGATTCTTGATCTGTGTTTTCTGCTCGATTGCCATCGAAGGAGCGAGCCCCGCCATAAAATCAACATCCGGCTTGTTTATTCTTTCGAGAAATTGTCTCGCATAAGAAGAAAGACTCTCAACATATCTCCTCTGTCCTTCGGCGTAAATCGTGTCAAAAACAAGCGAGGATTTCCCCGAGCCGCTGACACCCGTAAACACAATGAGCCTGTTTTTCGGTATGTCAATGCTTATGTCTTTGAGATTATGAACTCTTGCGCCTTTTATAATGATGAATTTTCTCGGATCGGAGAAATCCAAGGTCTCTCCGGTATTGTTTTTATTTTTTTTTTGCTTTGCCAATATGAAAATTTTATAACTATGAATTTAAAACTTTATAGATTCAGAAGCAGTTCAATTTCTCGTGCAAAACAACATTCTTACTCAAAAAATTTAATTAATGAATTACTTTAAATCTAATTCTTCATTAATTTCAATAAAAATCTCCGATGATCCTCAGAGCGCTTCTTGTATCAATATTCTTATCCTTATCGGTGTTTTCTTATTCCCAGGAGCTTTACATAGTTACACATCCCGCAGCAACATTAGCCAAACACAGACTCGAATTCAGAAACATTGTCATGGGATATGAGAATTTCAACTATTATCATAATTCATTTGCACTGAATTACGGACTGCTGAAGATCTGACAATTTACAATAATGTTTACTATACACTGGATCAGGGATATCGATTTTTGGGTAACTATGAATTTGCCGCAAGATACAGAATTTCAGATCATGACAAGAAAAATTATCATCTCAGAACGGCGTTCCAGACCGGAGTCATTATTCCCGTAAATGCAACGCCAATAGTCAACGGCGCTGTAGAATATGAACTTCATCCCGGTCATGTTGTAAAGTTTTATAATTTCGTGGATGATATCACGATCCCTTCAATTGATTTTCACACAACGGATAATTACACAGTCAAGAATGATTTAATTATTACCAATCTCATAAAGAAATTTGCCATAACCGGTGAAATGGGATATGACATTAATCTGCCTCAGAGTGATTTTAAATTCGGAAATTATTTTGACTGGGCTTTATCATTCGGGTATCTTGCGCTGCCGCGAGAATACAAAGGATACGGTGATGTTAATGTAAATCTGTATCTTGAAAACAAAGCATACTACTTTTACAAGAATCAATTTCTTGGAAAGGACATTTCCAATTCGGGTGGATTCCGGCTCGACAGTTATCTTGGAGTACAGTCGATTTTCTTTTCATCATTGATGGTAGAGCTGTCCTACCTGATCCCGGTTCACTCCAATGAATATGTCGAGACGCAGGTCGGTGAGCGATCTTCTGCTCTCCTGTTCAGTATCCGTTATCTTTTCTTTTTGTGAAAATTTAGCTTACAACAAACAGATAAAATAAAAAAAACCCGGGCTCTTTTCAAATCCGGGTTCTTATTATTTATGAGGTTGAACAGAATTAATTAAAATTTAACCAACCGCTATTTTGTTTCTTCAGCTTTCTGCTCTTCTTTTGGTTCATCTGACTTCACTTCGGCTTTGGGCTCTTCCTTTTTCTCTTCAGCTTTAGGAGTCTCAACAACCGGCGGGACAGTACTTTCAACCGGATTTTCAATCACCGGCGGATGATTAATCTCAGGAACATCTTCTCCGATAATATCCTCGATCTTAAAATCGATCTGCTCTGACTCGAAACTTCTTGTCTTTTCCTGTATGTCTTTCGAAGAGAATTTTTTTGGAATTTTGAACTTCGTTATGTATTCATCTATTTCGGTTGCTCTTTATCTTTAAAATATTCAATCACTGATAACACAACTTTCTTATTTTTCTTATCAAATTCAATTACCTCTGCTTTTAATGTCTGTCCGACTTTAATAATTCACCGAAATTCTTAATCGGCATAGTAGACAGCTGTGAAGCAGGAATGAAAGAATCAACTTCATCAGGAAGCTCAACTATGATTCCTTTTTCAATCGGCCTTAATGATCTTGCATTCGGCTTCAGTTCCAACCTTATATTTTACTTCGAGTTTATCCCAGGGATTGTCCAAGCAATTGTTTTCTTCCCAGAGATATTCTCTGATTGGCAACATCAACTCCAAGTATAACTACTTCCAATTCATCTCCAACCTTAACAAATTCGGCAATATCAAGAATCTTCTTTGTCCAGGACAAATCGGAAATATGAACCAGTCCGTCAACGCCTTCTTCAAGCTCAATAAATATTCCGAAGTTTGTGATATTGCAGACCTTACCTTTATGCTTTGTTCCAACCGGAAATTTATCCAGCAGACTCTGCCATGGATTGGGAGTAAGCTGTTTCATTCCCAGAGAAAGTTTTTTATTATCCGAATCTATTGTAAGTATCTGCGCCTCGACAACTGCTGTCCCATTGAAACCATTTGTGTAGGATTTGTAATGTGCTGTGTCCAGGACATTTCGCTTATGTGTATCAGTCCTTCGATGCCTTTTTCAATTTCGATAAATGCTCCGTATTCGGTCAGTGATACAACTTTGCCCGATACCTTATCTCCGATTTTATATTTTGTCTGAACATCATCCCACGGATGTTTCTGAAGCTGTTTTAATCCGAGATAAACTCTTTGCTTTTCCGGATCAAACTCAAGCACGTGAACTTCTATTTCCTGATCAAGCTTTACTACATCACTCGGATGATTTATTCTTCCCCATGAAAGATCAGTAATATGTATCAGACCGTCGAGTCCGCCAAGATCAACAAAGACTCCGAAATCCGTAATCGCTTTTACGACGGCTTTCATCGTCATTCCCTTTTGAATGGTCTTCAGCAATTCTTCCCTCTGCCCTGCCATTGATTCTTCAATCAGAACCTTATGAGAAATGATTATATTCTCATTTTGATTATTGACTTTCAGGATCTTGAAGTCCATCACTTTTCCTACATATTCATCATAGTCCCTGATAGGCTTGGTATCAATCTGTGAACCCGGCAGGAATGCCGACAGACCTTTAATATCAACTACGAATCCGCCCTTGATCCTTCTGATGCATTTACCCTTAACTACCGTGCCGTTCTTTTGCGCATCAACAATATTATCCCACATCTTCATTGAGTCAGCTTTCTTTTTCGAAAGAACAAGCTGACCTTCCTTATCTTCGATCTTCTCAAGAAAAACTTCTATCTCATTCCCGACAATTATTTCTTCCTGATCCGAAAACTCATTGACAGAAACTCTTCCGTCTGATTTTGAGCCTATATCAATTAAAACATCGTCACCGTTTATTGCGACTATTCTTCCTTTTACTAGCTCATTTTCTTTTATTACATTAAAAGTCTTTTCATAAAGATCCAGCATTTTCTTATATTCGTCTTCATCATAATCGCTTACAAGAATTCTTGATCTTGTCTTTGTCCTCCTTCTGTTTTCGCTTCGACAAAAGATTTATTTTTATCCTCTGCCTCTATTGCCGCTTCGCTTGTTTCTGTTTCTACCATAATTTTTTATTTGCCTCCGCATCTCCAACAATTTTAGAGATTCTTTTTTTCTCCTGAAGTTAAAAATTATAATTCTTCAGAAGTGTTTAATTAATAAATTCCCGTCTCCGGGCTTGTTAAAATTTTTATTGTAATTCACTTTAGTCAGTTCTCCAGTCCCTTTATCTTTCTTAACATACAATTCACCTGCTCCTCTATTATCATGTTTGTCGTATCGATTTCAATTGCATCCTTTGCTTTCTTAAGAGGGCTTTCCTTTCTCGTGGAATCTATCTGATCTCTTTTCTTAAGCTCTCCCATTATTTTTTCAATTGGTATTTTCATTCCGTTGTCCATAAAATCCTGTCTTCTTCTCGCTGCTCTCACTTTCAGATCACAGACTAAAAAAAATTTAAACTTTGCTTCGGGAAATACCACCGTTCCGATGTCTCTTCCGTCCATTACCACATCATTATCCTTTGCATAAGCTCTTTGCTTTTCAACAAGTATCTTTCTTATTTCTTTTAACGAACTAACGTTGCTTACTTTTGCAGTAACCTCCAGCGATCTGATCTCTGCTGTAATATTTTTTCCGTTAAGAAAGAATTCTTCGCCTTCAAATGTCATTACCGCGTTCTTTGCAAGATCGATGATCCGCTTCATGTCGTTGGGATTGATCTTGTCCCTGAGGATCTCATACGTAACGGCTCTGTACATTGCGCCGCTGTCTATATACAAAAATCCAAGTTTCTCCGCTAAAATTCTTGCAGTGGTGCTTTTACCTGTCCCTGAAGGACCATCAATTGCTACAACAGTTTTATCCAATTAATTTTAATACTAATGCTAAAATTTTAAAAAATCATTTATCTGAATTCGTTCTTATTAATCAAAATCTCTTCTGTAATCAGCGTCCCGAAATTTGTCTCGATCACCGGTGTTGCTTTTAATTCAACATTTGCTTTTAACTCATAAACAGAACGCCAAATCAATTATGCTTTTTTCGTCCTGACCTGCAAAGTACTTATTTAAATCAAGTTCAGCTTTTAAATGTATCACCGTATCCCCGAGTATCTCAATTTCGTTTCCTAAATTTCCCTTGATCGTTTCCTTTCCGTCAATCAAGAGCCGCCATTTCAATTCCGTTAATACAGATGAAATATTTTTCATTCCGTAGTTGGGATCTCTTACCAGAACATTAATTGTAAATGATGAAGGTAATTTCTTTGCGGCTATAGCTTCGGAAAGCTTTGACTCCTCAAAATCCGTTAGATCATCGGAAGATTTTATATCTTCTATTTCTATTCCGGCAATTTTAAGTAACGCCGGTATTTTCGCTCTTTCAAAAATCATCTGCAAAATCGTAATTTTAATACAGATTTTCAAGATAATTAAAGGAGACTTTAGTGGGGGGTAAAATTAATATGCATCCTGCTTAATATGGGTTACTTTATCAACAACATTTTCCTTGTCAGGTTGAAAATTGAATTTGATTTACCATCAGACACATCAAGCTTATAAAAATAAACTCCCGAATTTAAACCGCTTCCGTCAAATTCAATCTTGTATTCCCCTGCTTTTTGTCTTTGGCTGACCAAACTTTGAATTTCTTCTCCGATTGAATTATAGATCTTTAATTGAATCGAACTTGTAACTTGCAACTCATAACTGATAATTGTTTTAGGATTAAACGGATTCGGATAATTTTGATATAAAATAAAATTGATTGGAACAATCTTCCCATTTTGATTTACGCTAACAAATATTGTTGAATCTAGTCCACCAATTACAGAATGAACTCCACCGAAGGCATAATAAGACCAACCATTAAGTTTGTTTACAAAATCTATATATTTGTATTGTCCTATCATAATGCTTGTATCAGGTTGCTGATAACCCCAAGTTAATCCTGAATTTGTTGTTTTGTATATTAAACCTCTAAATCTTCCGCTTCCATAAAATGCCACAGCTCCTACACCCCAAATAGTATCTTTGTTAACATTTCTAAAATTCCCTACTCCGCTCGCGAGAATAATTCCTCCTCTTGGTATCATTGGAAGCGTCACCCAATTTATTCCGCCATCAATCGTTCGTTGCAAGCTTCCTTGAGACATCCATCCATTCAAGCTATCAATAAAATAAATATCTGTATACGGACCTCCTTGAATATCTAACCAAGTTATCCCACCGTTTGTGGTTTTCTTAAAATTAGTACCATTTGTAAAGAATCCCATGTTCTTATCGAACATATAAATCTTGTTCGGATTCTGTCCAAACTGATAAAATGTATTTGTCCATGTTAGACCTCCGTTTGTTGTTCTGAATACTCCGCCTGTGAGATTTTCCCCATCTGCTGCAAGAATTGTATCGCAATTCAGAGCCCAAATATCAAATCAACAAAACTTTATGGATTCCCGACAGGAGCACTCGGGAATGACAATACGAGTTATAGACGATTTACATATTTAAAGCGAGTGACTTAGCCGGAACGGAAGTAAAAATGAATCAATTTATTTTTGTCGCTTGGCAATTTTGCTTCACATCCGTCTAAAACATTTGTCATTCCCGCATGTTTTTAGCGGGAATCCAATCAACAAAACTTTATGGATTCCCGACAGGAGCACTCGGGAATGACAATATGAGTTATAGACGATTTACATATCTAAAGCGAGTGACTCAGCCGGAACTAAAACTATTTGACAAACTTTACAAAATTTAAAACTTTACAAACTACTATAGCTTTTCCATTTCAACTCTATAAGTTTAGGATTGAAACTATATCCGAGTAAATTTATATTTATCCATATAAAAGAAAATTATAATAATGGCAAAGAGTAAAGAAGAAAAAAACGAAATTACAAATGAAGCAGCAAATGAACCGTTAACAAGTGAACTGCCAACTGAAGTCATACTCGAAAATCAATCTAACATACCCGATTTAAAAACAACTATTCCGACAAAGCTTCCCGTACTTCCTTTAAAGGATATTGTTGTTTTTCCGTATATGATGTTCCCGATTTTAGCCGGCAGGGAATCAACCATTGCTGCAATCAATAAGGCAATCGAGAAAGATAAGTTCATAATGCTCGTTACTCAGCTCGATGATAAGATTGAAGAGCCGACGTTTGAGAATCTGTACAGAACCGGCACAGTCGCAAAAATCATACAGGTGCTGAGACTTCCGAACGGGCTGATTAAAGTTCTCGTTGACGGACTTGCTGTTGCAAAAGTTGATAAATTCAACAGCGACAAATATATAACGGCGGACATTTCAATCAAGAACATTTCATTCAAACGCGACACAGAGCTTGAAGCACTGATACGGCAGGCGACCAAACTTTTTACTGAATATATCCAGACAAACAGAACTATTCCGCAGGAGACTCTCGTCGCTTATGAAAACATTAAAGAGCCGGACAGAAAGCTGTATTATATTGCCTCGACAATAAATGCAGACGTTCACAAGAAACAGCAGATACTCGAGATAGATGATATTCATAAACAGTATTATGAAATACTTTATCTGCTTGGTTCAGAGATGGAAGTTTTAAATGTCGAGAAAGAAATTGATGCAAAGATATATCAGACGATGCAGAAGAATCAGAGGAAGTTTATTGTGCAGGAGCAGATAAGAATTCTTCAGGATGAACTCGGCGAAGGAACGGAAACCGATCCGGAGCTGATTAAGCTTAAGGAGCAGATTGATAAAAGCGGAATGCCTGAACCGGTGATGGAAAAAGCTATGGATGAATTCAATAAGCTGAAAAAAATGCCTTCGATGTCACCGGATTATTCCGTGATAAGAAACTATCTCGACTGGATGGTAAGCGTTCCATGGAATAAATTTACCGAAGATAATTTTGATCTTAGCGCATGCGAAGAAAATTCTCGATGAAGATCATTACGGATCTTGATAAAGCAAAGGACAGGATACTTGAGTTGATGGCGGTATTGAAATTACTCAACAAAAAGGATATTAAGAAATCCCCGAAAGGACAGATACTTTGTTTTGTCGGACCGCCGGGAGTTGGGAAGACTTCGTTAGGCAAATCAATAGCGCGGGCTTTGAACAGAAACTTTGTCAGAATTTCAGTCGGCGGAGTCAGGGACGAAGCTGAAATACGCGGACACAGAAGGACATATATCGGCTCGATGCCGGGGAAAATAATTCAGGCGATGAAGAAAGCGGGAATTGTGAATCCGGTCATATTGATTGATGAGATTGATAAAATGAGTAACGACTTCAGAGGTGATCCTTCGAGTGCAATGCTGGAGGTTCTTGACCCCGAACAGAATACAACATTCAACGATCACTATCTTGATGTTGATTATGATCTGTCGAATGTTCTTTTCATCACGACTGCAAATGTATATTACAATATTCCTCTGCCGCTGCTTGACAGGATGGAAATAATCGAAATGCGAAGCTATCTTGATTTTGAAAAAGTTCAGATCGCAAAGAAACATATCATTCCTAAGGAGATTCTTGAACATGGCTTAACAGCCGATATGATTGAGTTTCCCGATGATATTATTATGAAGATAATTCAGGAATACACAAGAGAAGCCGGAGTAAGAAGTCTCGAGCGGGAAATTTCTTCCGTGATCAGAAAAGTTACGCGTGAGATTGTCGAGAATACGGATGTTAAAAAAGCAGATAAGAAAGTAATTGTTACAGATGAACTGGTTGAAAAATATCTTGGCGTTCAGAAGTATAAACAAAAGTTAGCAGACAATAAAACAAAAGATAAGATCGGCTCTGTCATCGGTCTTGCCTGGACTTCAATGGGCGGGGACATTCTGAACGTTGACGTGACGATAATGAAAGGCGCAAACAAATTCATATTAACGGGTAAGCTCGGCGACATAATGAAAGAGTCGGCGCAGGCAGGATTTTCTTATATCAAATCAAATGCGAAGCTGTTTAAAATACCTGAATCTTTTTTTAAAGAGAAAGAGATTCACATTCATTTACCGGAAGGTGCAATTCCCAAAGACGGACCTTCTGCCGGGATAACAATGATAATGGCAATGCTGTCGGCAATTACAAAATGTCCCGTGAGAACTGATGTTGCGATGACAGGTGAAATAACTTTACGCGGAAATGTTCTTCCTATCGGCGGCTTGAATGAAAAATTACTTGCAGCAGTCAGAAGCGGAATCAAGACAGTATTGATTCCAAAGGACAATGAAAAAGATCTGTCTGAGATTCAGGACGAGATTCTGGAGAAGCTAAAGGTTATTCCAGTTGAGAAAGTCGAAGACGGAATTAAGTATGTGTTTAAGGATAAGAAGGTTGTATTTAAGAAAACATAATGGGAGAATTAGCCATGAGTTTTTAGCCACGAATTTCACAAATTCACACTAATTATTTTTATAATTAATTTGTTAATTCGTGACAATTAGTGAAATTAGTGGCAATCTCTTTCTTTCTTTTTGGGATGATAAGAAATGGATCCGGGAAACGGATAGCAAAAGAAATCAAACAAAAATCAAAAGGTCGTTAATTGTCAACATATAAAGTATCGGCACGGAAATACAGGCCGCAGAAGTTTTCGGAAGTTACATCACAGGAATTCGTAACGCAGACACTTAAGAATGCAATCATATCAAAAAAGATTGCACATTCTTATCTGCTTAGCGGACCGCGCGGAGTCGGTAAAACAACCATTGCCAGGATATTTGCAAAAGCTTTGAACTGCCTGAATTTAAAAGACGGAGAGCCGTGTAATAAATGCGACTCCTGTATTGAGATTACGAATGGCGTTCATCCGGATGTATTCGAACTTGATGCAGCATCGAACAGAGGAATTGATGATGTCCGCGCGATTCAGGATGCTGCAAAGTTTTTTCCGCTCAAGGGGAAATACAAATTCTTTATAGTTGATGAAGTTCATATGCTTACACAGCAGGCATTCAATGCATTGTTGAAGATTCTTGAAGAACCTCCGGAATATTTGATCTTCATATTGGCGACGACAAATCCAGAAAAAATCCCGGCAACGATAGTGAGCAGGTGCCAGAGATTCCCGCTGCAAAAAATAAAGATAAAAGAGATTTCCGACAACATTAAATCCATAGCAAAAGAGGAAAAAGTAAAAATTGACGATGAGTCATTATTTTTAATTTCAAAGCTTGGAGACGGAGCGTTAAGAGATGCACAGGGTATTTTTGACATGGCGGTTTCATTTTGCGGTGATAAGATCAAATTTGAAGAGCTCAAAAATTTTCTGAACATCCCCGATAAGGAGATCTATTTTAACATCTCAAAATTCATACGGGAAGGCAACGCAAGGGAGATCCTGAATTACTTCAATGAACTAATGGATCAGGGTTTTGATCTTCAGACTTTTTTCAACGGACTGACGGAGCACTTGCGCGATATTCTGATCGTAAAAAACACGGGCAAGGCGGACCTTCTCGACGAATCCGATTCAATAAAAGAAAAATACAGCAGCGAAGGTACATTCTTTTCGTCCGGACAAATTGAAAGGCTGCTCAAGGTTTTATTTGAAGCTGAAAACAGATTTAAGTATTCATCCAGTCAGAAAATTTTACTGGAAGCCATTCTTGTCGAGCTGTGCAGGGTTAATTCAGACATTGTTGATTTGTCGGTTATTCTTTCGGAGATTGAAGCAATAAAAAAAAAAGCCCTGAATTAAACTATGATTCAGACAATAAAAAAAATGACAACTACGATACCGGCATCGAAGGAAATGAACTGAGGAATTCGGATAAAAATGATTCAGTGTCAAAGGGTGGGGAAGATATTTTAAATGATAAAGCAGATACAAGCACAAAAGAAGTAAAGGAAAAGACTGATCTCAAGCCGGCTCCAGGCAAAAAAACTTCACCGGAAGAAAACAAGGTAATTGAAAAACTCAAGGAGCTTTTTGATATTGAAGAATATAAAATAAATTAGTCAGTTTATTTGAAAAGTAGAATAAAATATTACTACATCAAAAAGAATTTTCTCGGACTGGAAGAAGAATTTTCAAACTATGAGAATTCACTTATTACCATACTTCCCGTTCCTTATGAAATGACGACTTCATACGGAAGAGGAACTGCAAGAGGTCCGAAAGCAATCCTTGACGCCTCACATTATGTAGAATTTTTTGACGAGGAATTGAACAGGGAACTTTGTTTTGAAAAAGGAAAAGGGATCTGTTCGCTTCACCCCGTGTCATTCAAAGATATTAAAGGGAAGCAGGCTCTTGATCTGATACATGACAGAGTAAAAAATCTTATAGACGACAAAAAATTTGTCGTCACACTCGGCGGTGAACATTCGATCTCTTCACCCGTTATCCGCGCACATTTCGATTCCTTTCAGGAATTGTCCGTGCTTCATTTTGACGCGCATTCCGATCTGCGTGAAGAATACGAAGGTTCAAAATATTCTCATGCTTCCTTTGCTGCGAGAGTCTCGGAATTCACGACAGACATTACACAGGTAGGAATAAGAGCGCAGTGCAGGGAAGAATATGATTTCATAAAGGAACAAAAGATAAATACCTTTTATGCATTCGAAATACGAAGCGGTAAATACGGTGATGACTGGCAGTCGAAAGTCATTGATACGCTGAAAGAAAACGTGTACATAACGTTTGACGTTGATTATTTCGATCCCTCGCTTATGCCGTCCACCGGAACCCCGGAACCCGACGGCTTTTACTGGAATGAAACCATGAAGCTTCTGAAAATGCTCGGGGAAAAAAGGAAAGTTACGGGCTTCGACGTTGTAGAGCTTTCTCCGAAAAAAGAATTTCATTATCCGGATTTTCTGACGGCAAAGCTGATTTATAAGATGCTGAATTATTTTATTAAATAACTCGAAGCTGACTCAAAATAATTAGTGAGAATTCGCCTGCCCGCTGCAGGTGTAGTTTCATGGCAAAGAACCACTTGAAATTCAAGCTCTAACCTTAGTGGAAAACAGTCAGCTGCAAATGCGAAAAAGAATATTAATTGTAAGAACCGACAGAGTAGGTGATGTGGTAATGATCACTCCAATGATAAGGGAGCTTAGAAAGGCATTTCCTGATTCATTCATAGCAACGCTTACCAACCCTAACACGCGCGACGTTTTATTGAACAATCCGCATTTAGATGCGATCATCACCGATGATATGAAAGATGAATCTTTTGATGATGTCGCTAATGAAATAAAGAAATATTATTTTACCGACGGACTTCTTGTAATGCCGGCCAAACGCGCGGCTTATCAGATGTTCGCTGCCGGGATAAAGAACAGGATCGGAGTCGGAAGAAAATTATACGAAGTGATCACATTCATGAAAAGCGTTTCTAGAAACAAATACATTCCTTTACGGCATGAAGCCGATTATTGCATGGATCTGGCAAGAGCAATCGGGGTCAAGACGGAAAATCTGACTCCGGAAATATTCCTGACTGATCAAGAAAAAGAGTCCGGGAACACAATTCTTAAAGACCTGAACGTAACTGAAAAAGATTTCAGGATAATTGTTCATACAGGTTCAGGAAAATCCTCTCAAAACTGGAGCGAAGAAAAATATCTTAAGCTGATCACCGGAATACACTCCAAACATAAAGAAGCAAAAATAATTTTAACCGCAAAAGAAATGAGCGGCTCTTTTAGACAGAGCATTAAAGATCTAAAGGAACACCGGATAGTTTTTGCTGATGAACCGGTAAAAGTTTTGCGTGATCTGATCGGCATTATTGCAAATACGGATCTATTAATTGCCTCGTCCACCGGACCCTTGCATATTGCATCGGCATTGGGGATAAAGACTATCGGTCTGTACTGCCACCGGAGAATGAACTGTGCGAAGCACTGGGGAGCCTTAGGCGATAAGGCAATTAATCTCGAAGTAAGCAAGGAGTATTGCGATTCGCAATGCAGCGAAGATAAGGAAAGGTGTGAATTCGAGAACGGTATTTCGGTTGAAGAAGTGATTGATTCAATTTGATTTTAGATTCAGAGATTTATGATTTTTGATTTGAACAAGAATCTTAAATCCTTAAAAATAAAATCGTTTAACCACAACCAAATCTAAAATCAAAAATCTAAAATCTAAAATCAAAAAAAGGTGATCTGTAAAAATTGCGGCAGCGAATTTGAAGGCAACTTCTGCAGTAATTGCGGGCAGAAAAACATAAAAGAGAGATTTACTGTCAAAGAAATACTGCATAATTTTTTCCATACATTCACGCACGTTGACAGCGGAATATTATATTTAATAAAAGAGCTTTTCATTAAACCGGGTATTGTAGCTAAAGAATACATTAACGGAAAGCGGAAAAAATACTTCAGTCCGCTTCAGTATCTTGTAATTACAATTGCAATAAGCACATTCATCACGATCAACTATAATATTCTCGGTCCGAAGGCCGATATTACTGCATTAAACAGTTCCAATGACTATCAGAGATATTTTGCAGTTATGAATCAATTTTTTTACAAATATTTTAATGTGGTCTTGTTTTTAAGTGTTCCTTTAAGCGCACTTCTTTCATGGTTATTTTTTAAAAAGTCCGGATATAATTATGCCGAGAACTTAATTTTTAATTCTTTCATCACCGGGCAAAGGACATTTGTATTCCTTATCGTATCGGCATTTATATATTTTCTTGATATGCGTTTGATTTTCATTGGGATCTATTATCTTTTCTGGTTAGTCTATTTCATATATGCCTACATCCAGTTTTTCGGGGAAAATGTCTATAAGACGATTCTTAAATTTACTGCTATGTTTTTAATAATGATTGTAACCGGGCAAGCAATACTGATGCTTATTATTTACATTTTCTTTTTCAAATAATTAAACTCAATTGATTTATAAAACATATTTTCCTAATTTGCCATACCTCTTAAAGCTACATTAATAAATCTAAATGTCAGACCTAAAAATCTTTGCCGGCAGATTTTCTCAATATCTCGGGAAAAAAATTGCGCATAGTCTCGAATGTAAGATCGGAAAGTGTTCTTTGGAAACTTTCTCCGACGGGGAAATATGGGTGAAGTATAATGAAAACATCCGCGGGTGCGATGTATTCATAACGCAGTCGACCATCCCTCCCGCTGATAATTTAATGGAGCTTCTTATAATGATCGATGCCGCAAAGAGGGCTTCCGCAAGGAGGGTCACAGCCGTGATCCCTTATTTCGGATATGCAAGACAGGACAGGAAAGATCAGCCGAGAGTTTCGATCACTGCAAAATTAGTTGCAAACCTGATCACAGAAGCCGGAGCAGACAGGGTCATCACCATGGATCTTCATGCTTCACAGCTCCAGGGATTCTTTGATATTCCGGTGGATCACCTGTACGGGTCAGCCGTCTTCATGCAAAAATTCCGGAAAATGAAAATTCCTAATTTGGCAGTTGCATCTCCTGACGTAGGAGGAATAAAGATGGCGAGGGCTTATGCCAAAAGACTGCATGCAGATCTGATCCTGATTGATAAGAGGAGGCCGAAACCTAACGTTGCCGAAGTAATGAACATCATAGGCGAAGTAAAGGGAAAAAATATTCTGATAATAGATGACCTCATAGATACGGGAGGCACTTTTGTAAATGCCGTGAATGAACTGAGCAAAGAGGGAGCTGACAATATTTACGGAGCATGTACGCACGCTGTGTTTTCAGGCGAATCACTCAAGAGGATCAATAAATCAGCATTAACAAGATTATTTGTTTCGGATACTCTCCCGATGACCCACTCATCACCAAAGATTGAAGTAATCTCGGTCGCCGATCTTTTTGGCGAATCAATCTGGCGGACCAATAAAAATAAATCCATCAGCTCTCTTTTCGACGTTGATAAAGGAGATTGAATTGAAACCGAAGATTCATATTCCTATTTTTACATAAAAGAATACAAAACATAAGATAACAGTAAAATGAGCGTAGATATTATAATGCCTAAGATGGGCGAGTCCATAATGGAAGGGACGATTCTCAAATGGCATAAGAAGCCGGGAGATAAGGTCGATGTAGATGAAACCATTCTTGAAATCTCTACCGATAAAGTCGACACTGAAGTGCCGTCTCCGGAATCAGGCACAGTTTCCGAATTACTCTATAAGGAAGGAGACGTTGTTGAAGTTGGTAAAGTAATCGCAAAACTTGAAACGAACGGGGAAGCTAAGTCTGCTCCTTCTGAAAAACCAAAAGAAGATCTAAAAGAAACCAAAGCCGAATTCAAAGAAGAATTAAAACAATCTCCCGTATCTGCGGAAGAGAAGAAAATTGAAATCGATCTTAAGCCCTCTGCGTCTCCGGGAAGCGGTGAAGGAAAATTTTATTCTCCTTTGGTCCTGAATATTGCACAAAAGGAAGGGATAGGTTTCGATGAGCTTGAAAAAATAAACGGAACGGGAGTTGACAGCAGGGTTACCAAAAAAGATATATTAAATTACTTAAAGGAAAGAACTACAAAGCCTTTCAAGAGTCCGGAAACTACCGAAACAAAAATTGCGAAACCCGAAGCAAAGCCTGTCACAGCCGGGAAAACAATCGAGCTTCCGAAACAAAAGATCGATTACAATGAAGAAGGTCTTTCTGTGATGGAGTTTGACAATATAAGACAGAAGATGGCTGAGCATATGATTGTTTCGAAACGCATTTCTCCCCATGTGCAGGCGATCGCTGAGTGTGATATGACCAATGTGGACAAAGTCAGGCATGCAATGAAAGACGATTTCGAACAGAAAGAAGGATTCAAGCTTACCTATATGCCTTTCATTTGTGAAGCGGTAGTAAAAGCTCTGAAGGATTTTCCTCTGGTAAATTCGATCATAGATGACTCGACTGTTCCTTATAAAGCTATTACACGAAACACAATTAATTTAGGTATTGCAGTTGCGATGGAAAACGGAGGCTTGATCGTTCCTGTAATTCATAATGCTGACGGAATGAATCTGATTGGAATTGCAAGGAGCATACATGATCTCGCCGGAGAGAGCTAGAATAAAAAAACTGACATTAAATGAAATCCAGGGCGGAACATTTTCGATCACAAATTTCGGAATTTTTGGAAATGATGTCGGTATTCCGATCATCAATCAGCCGCAGGTTGCCATACTGGGACTGGGTGCTATAAGAAAGCGACCGGTAGTACTGGAGACTGAAGAAGGAGATTTTATTGTTCCGAGAAAGACAATGTTCATTACACTTTCCTTTGACCACAGGTTAGTTGACGGCGCCCTGGGAGGAAAATTCACAATGAGGATCGCTCACTATCTGGAAAATTATAAATCATAAATTCATTCACAGGGAAGTTTACAGAGGGAATAAAAAATTTCATTCCCTCCCTTTTGTGTTCACAGAAACAACAGAGAACAATTTTAAGCATCTGGTGTTTGTAATAAAAAGCTTAAAAGAATTGTTACTAATTTTAATTTTATTTCCCTAACTGAAAAAAATCTGCATGATAAGGCAAGCATTTCTGATCTTTACTCTGTTTGTTTTAAACATTAATGTTTATTCACAGGAAAAAGCCGATATTAAATACTGGATACTGTTCAGTGATAAAGGTGAATTTAAACCGGAAACAGTAATTGCCATTGGAAGCGAAGCTTATAATAAGGGTATGGAGTTGATCTCCGAAAGAGCCATAAAAAGAAGACTGAAAGTCCTTACTGAAGAAACCCTGATCGATTATGAAGACCTGCCGGTTAATGAAGATTATGTAAACGGAATTAAGAGTACCGGAATAGATCTGATCGCAGAATCAAAATGGCTCAATGGTGTGAGCGCTTATATGACCAAAACACAGCTGGACAAAGTGAAGGCTCTTGATTATGTATCTCAGATAAAAGTTGTCAATAAATTATACAAACAGGAATTTGAATTTAGTCAAAATCACGGAAGCCAACCGGCAGATGATCCGAATAATTTACAAAGCTATGGAAACTCATTTAAGCAGATGGAAATGGTGAACGTTCCGAAAGTTCATGATCTGAATATTACAGGAAAAGGGGTAATGATAGCAAGCTTTGACGACGGGTTCGACTGGAAAAATCATGAAGCGCTCAGAAATCTGAATGTAGTGGACGAATATGATTTCATAAATGAGGACAAAAATACTTTCGCAGAGAGAAATCAAAAATACGAAGATAAAAAAAATCAGGGACAGCACGGAACAGCAACACTTTCTTCTATGAGCGGATACAAAAAAGGTAAATTAATAGGACCTGCGTTTGATTCCGAAATTCTTCTGGCAAAAACGGAATATGTTCCCGATGAAACACCGATGGAAGAAGACTTTTGGCTTGAGGCGGCCGAATGGGCTGAAGCAAAAGGTGTTGATGTCATTACAAGCTCGCTGATCTATAAGGAATATGATCCTCCGTACGAAAATAATTCTTACAAATATGACGACTATGACGGAAATACAGCCATTACATCCATTGCGGCTGACAGAGCGGCTTATCTCGGAATAGTAGTGTGCCAGTCGATGGGAAATTATTATCAGACAACGATTCCGTCACTGGGTTCTGCGGCTGACGGAGATTCTATTATTTCGGTCGGTGCAGTTACATATTCAGGTGAGCCTGCGATGTTTACTTCCAACGGACCGACAAGTGACGGAAGGACAAAACCGGATGTTGTCGCGCCGGGAGTTTATGTTTATGTCGCGGTTGTAAAAGAAGTATTCGGGCAATGATTCGACTTACGAGTATTCAAGCGGAACTTCTTTCTCAGCTCCCATTACTGCCGGGATCGCTGCATTGATCTTATCGGTTCATCCTGAACTTACTCCGATGCAGGTCAGAGATGCCTTGAGAAATACTGCCAGCTTATCCGGTAATCCAAACAACGTTCTCGGGTGGGGAATCGTAAATGCATATGATGCAATTCTTTATAACGGCATGGCATGGAGCAACGAACCTGAAATGAATTTAAAAAACGGGGGACTTGAAGTATCAACTTATGTTGCGTCAAAAGATGTTGATCGATCCGAAGTCTGTAAAGTTTCACTATTCACTTGATGAAGGAAATAATTATGAAGAACAAAAAATGAATTTGGTAGAGCCTAACGGCGACCGTAATAACTCGGGAAAATATTCTATTACTTTAAACGACAGTCCCCAATGCAGGATAAAATAAAATTTTATTTTACTGCTGAAGATTACAGCGGAGTGAAGTCAGTTTATCCGCAGGAAGTGTCGGCTGCAAATAAGTAATTTTTGTTTTATGATATAAATGACCGTTGAACACTTACTCGTAAACTTCCCTTTCAACTATCTCACATAAAATATGTCCTGTTGTAATATGTCCTTCCTGTATTCTTTGAGTGTTGTCCGAAGGGATTAAAATTTAATAATCACATTCATTGATCAGTTTACCGCCGTCCTTTCCCAGGAAACCTATGGTAATGATCTTTTTTTCTTTTGCTTTTGCAACTGCTTTGAGAATGTTCGGTGAATTTCCGCTTGTTGATATGCAGATCAGGGCATCGCCTTCATTTCCAATCCCTTCTACATTTCTTGCAAATACATTTTCAAATCCGATATCATTTCCCCCGGCTGTCAAATTGGAAGTATCAGTTGTCAGGGCAATTGCACCGATTGCCGGGCTATTCAGATCATGAGACAGACGTATCATAAATTCAGTCGCGAGATGCTGTGAATCAGCCGCACTGCCTCCGTTACCAATGAGCATGATCTTCTTTCCGTTCCGGATGACTTTCACCAATTCATCAGCAGCTTTGTTAATATCACTACTGCATTTTTCAAGAATGAGCTTTTTTACTTCCGCGCTTTCATTCAAAGATTCTTCAATAAAATTTTTTCTGACAAACATGTTGTAAATTATAAATGTTAAATTTCAAATGTCAAATGTTAAATTTTAATAAATCATAGTTTTATAAAATCATTCAATCATAGTTTAAAATTTGATTTACTATGTTTTCTGCACTCCAATTGTATCTTTAAAAACCAGTTTACATTTCTCACCGATATCATCCGGTATTTTTTGTTATTAAGAATTTCCGGAAGATTCGGTAAAATTGTTTTGTATCTGTGATCACGATCCCGCAGCCGCATTTAACCAGCATTTCATCTTCATCGGAATTCTTAACTTCATTGGAAAATAATATCGGCATATTAAATATAGCAGGTTCAAAATATTATGAAGTCCCGTTTTAAATCCGCCCCCGACATAACTCAGATACGCAATCGAATACAACTTCGAAAGTAATCCTATCTTGTCGACAATGATAAAATTTTCATTACTGTAATTTTCCAGTCCGGAATACCGAATGGTTTTAATGTTAGGATACTTGCTTTCGATACGTTTTCTCATAGCTGAGATTTTGGTTTCCTTAGGTTCATGCGGAACCAGAGTGTCAGTAGATTCTTTATCAAATTCCAGTGACTTATCAATGGACCGGAAATATCATATCTTCATCTTCTTTCCAGGAGCTTCCGATCACAAAAATTTTCTTGTCCCTTGATTATTTTTTCCGGAAGAAAATTATTCGACTGTTACGTTCTTTGAGCCGAATGATAAACTCTTTCAAATTTTGAATCTCCGATTTTTATTATGTCTGACTTTCTGATCTGCAAGTTTATTCTTGTAGTTATTTTCATCAAATTCATCTATGACAAATATATTCTCGATCATTCCGTACAGAGTTTTTTTAAAAGAACTCACTAGCGGAATACTCCACGTCAGATCTTTCTCATCATACCGGGCATTGGCAAGCACAGTCTTGATCCCCCGCTTCTTTGCTTCATAAAGAAGATTATACCAGAGGTCATATCTCATGAATATTATTATCTCCGGGTTGACTGCATCAAGAAATTTTTTTTGATTTGAAACTGAATCAAACGGAATGTAATGACTTGACTGACATTTGAATGATTTATTTTTGAATTTTTGAATCCGGATGGAGAAAAAAAAGAAAGTATAACATTATAATTTTTTTTGCTCAGCTGCTTCTGCAAGAGGCATTGCCTGCTGAAATTCACCGAGAGACGAAGAATGTATAAGGACTATTTTTTTTTTTTCCAAAACAGAAAGAGATTTATCCAAGTCACTTGAATAGATCCCTTCTGCTCTTTTAAACCTTCCCTGACTTTTGAATTAAATAATGAATACAATCTGAAAAAATATCCATAGAAACGGAATCCCGATGATATTGTAAATTACAAACCATAAAGTCCGCATGGCAATGGAATTAAACTTCCATTATCTCTTTTTCTTTCAGATACAAGCAATTCATCGATATCTTTGATGTGCTTATCAGTAAGCTTTTGCACGTCGGTTTCAGCATGTTTCCTGTCATCTTCGGAAATATGCTCATCCTTTTCCGTTTTCTTTAAGATGCTCGATTGAGTCTCTTCTGATATTTCTCACGGCAACTTTTCCTTCCTCGGCAAACTTTTTCACAAGCTTTACAATCTCTTTTCTTCTTTCTTCATTAAGAGCCGGAATGGGAATTCTGATCAGTGTTCCGTCATTGGCAGGATTTAATCCCAGATTTGCAGACTGAATGGCTTTCTCGATAAGCGGAACGGCTGTTTTATCCCATGCCTGGATCGTGATAGTATGATAATCCGGAGTGCTTATGTTTCCAAGCTGAATTAGCGATGTAGGTGTTCCGTAATAATCAACTTTTACTCCGTCAAGAAGATTTGTAGTTGCTTTTCCGGTTCTTATCTTTATAAATTCATTCCTTACATGTTCAACTGCTTTATCCATTTTATCGGAAGAGGCTTTTAATATATCTTTTACCATAATGCTAATTTTATTTTATTTAAAAAAATTACGAAATCAGTGTCCCGATATTTTCCCCCGTACACCAATTTTCTCAAATTATCCTTAACATTCATATTAAATACTTTTATCGGAAGTTTGTTTTCCTGGCATAATGTTATGGCAGTTAAATCCATAACCCGAAGATCTTTTTCCAGAACAGTCAGATATGAAAGCTTCTTAAACATTTTTGCTTTCTTATATTTCTCCGGATCAGAATCATAAACGCCGTCAACTCTTGTTCCTTTAATGATTACATCTGCTTTTATTTCAATTGCTCTGAGAGCCGCTGCGGTATCAGTTGTAAAATATGGACTTCCTGTCCCTGAAGAAAAAATTACAACTCTCTTTTTTTCAAGATGTCTTAATGCCTTTCTTAAAATAAAGCGGTTCTGCAATTTCATCCATTTTTATTGCCGACTGAACTCTCGTATAAATTCCTTTTTTTTCCAGATGCGTTCTGCAGATGCAAGAGAATTGATCACTGTTGCAAGCATTCCCATCTGATCACCTGTTACCCTGTCAATTCCCTGCTTATGAGCGGAAAGTCCTCTGTATATATTACCGCCGCCGATCACTATGCCGGTCTCAACACCAAGTTTAACTACAGTCTGAATTTCTTCCGCTATTTTTTCCAGAACATCCGAATCAATGCCGAAACTTTGATTCCCCATCAGAGATTCTCCGCTAAGCTTCAATAAAATTCTTTTGTATTTCAGAGCCAAACTAATTTATTGAAAGGGTTAAGTAAAAATTTTTATTTCTTAAGATCGCAGTTGATCATCCAGTTGATCCCGAATTTATCGATGAACATTCCGAACCTTGCTCCCCAGAATGTATCGTTCATGGGCATCAATACTTTCCCGCCGGCTGAAAGTTTGTTAAAGTATTCGTCCGCTTTTTTAACATCATCGAGACCTATTGAAAGAGATACATTGTTGCCCTCTATAACTTTATGATCAGGCGGACTGTCAGATGCCATTATGATGCCTCCTTCAAACTTCATAGAAACGTGCATGACTTTTTTCTTAAAATCTTCGGGGACTTTCATTGGAGATCCTTCGAAATAATTTATCGAAAGAATTTCCCCGTCTAAACAGTCTTTATAAAAATTTATTGCTTCTTCGCAATTACCCGGCAATGAAAGGTAAGGATTTAGATTTGTCATAAATTTATGATTTAAGTTTTATTGAAATGAACAACCCACGGTTCGTCTGTGTTAGATCAGGATGACAAAAATGCTTGAAGTTAAGATGCACCCAGCTGATATCTTACCATTTAAACAATCTCAAGATTGTTATTATTTTTTTTATTGAATTCGGAAATAAGATCCTTTATTGATTTTCCGGATTCATTAATATATTCCTGTTCAAGCAGACAATTATCCTGATAGAATCTTTCGACTTTATTATTTACAATAGTTTCAGCAATCTTATCGGGTTTGTTTTCATTCTTTGCAACTGTCAGATAAATTTCTTTTTCTTTTTCAATAATTCTTTCGGGATTCCTTTTCTGTCAATAGATTGAGGATTCATTGCAACAATCTGCATAGCAATACTTTTTCCGAGCTTTTCTGAATCATCATTGAGAGTTCCCTTCAAACCAACCAGAGCTCCGAGTTTACTTCCAAAGTGAATATAATCGGCAACAAAGCCTTCCGGTACGTTAATAAGTTTTGCCCTTTTCAGTTCAGTCTTTTCGCCGACCTTTCCCATTATTTCATCAATGGTATCCTTTACTGGTAAGTCCGTTATCTGTTTTGCCGAAAGGATTTTTTCCGTATCATCTGAATTAATGCTCAATGCTGCTTTGGCAATTTCTTCCGCAAATTTCTGAAATTCATCACCTTTGGAAACAAAATCAGTTTCACAATTGACTTCAATAATTACACCGGTTTTTTTATCATCGGAAATTTTTGACTTTATTGCACCTTCATTTGCAACTTTATCGGCTCTTTTCACTGCCATCGCCGCGCCTTTTTTTCTGAAGAATTCAATTGCCTTTTCAATATCTACCATCGGCTTCCTGAAGAGCTTTTTTGCAGTCATTGATTCCTGCACCGGTTTTATTTCTTAATTCTTTTATTAGATCTAATGTAATTTCCATTTTATAAAATTTATATTGAGTTTTTTTTAAATTATTCCTGTTCCAGTTTTTCTTTCATTTCTTCCGATTCATCTTCCGCTTTTATTTTTGCACATTTGATTTCCTTCGATGCACTGCATCGGCAATGGCTTTAGTAATTATTTCAATGGATTTTACTGCATCATCATTTGCAGGAATTGGATAATCAACAAGATCCGGATCACAGTTAGTATCAACAATTGCATAAACAGGAATATTAAGCTTCTTTGCCTCGTTGATGGCAATATGTTCTTTTTTTATGTCAACAACAAAAATTGCTCCCGGGAAGTCTTGTCATATTGACAATTCCGTTCAGAACTTTTTCAAGCTTTTCCTTGTCTCTTGAAAGTATCAGTCTTTCCTTTTTTACAAATTGATCGATTGTTCCGTCTGTCTCCATCTTTTGAATGTTTGTAAGTTTCTTAATGCTCTTTCTTACGGTATTAAAATTTGTGAGCATTCCTCCGAGCCATCTTTCCGATACATAAAATGCACCGCATCTTTCAGCTTCGTCTTTTATTATTTGTTTTGCCTGTTTCTTTGTTCCGACAATAAGAATCTTTCTTCCCTTCTGATGAGATCTTTGAGATTGAATTACAGGCTTCTTCAAGCAGATTTAAGGTTTTTTTCAGATCTATTATATGAATCCCGTTTCTCTCCATGAAGATATACTTCTTCATTTTCGGATCCCATCTTCTTGTAAGATGTCCGAAATGTGAACCTGCTAATAACAGATCTTCGATTTGTACTTTTGCCAAGATTTTTCCTCCTAATGTTTTTAGAAAGTCAAACTTGCTAATGTGATATTCATGACGGATTAATCGAAAAGTATCTCTTATGTAATCAGAGTATTAATGATTGAGAATATCATCAATAATTAGAGTTGACTTTTGTTTTTTCTTCTATCCCTCTCATTTTTCATTTTACATCCCGTATCAAGTCCGGAACACAGGTAAAATAAAATCAAGGAATATGATTTTTTTAAAATTGTTATTAAAAAATTTACTTATCTCTTAGAGAACTGGAATTTCTTTCTTGCTTTTGGCTGTCCGTATTTCTTTCTTTCAACTGCCCTCGGATCCCTTGTCATAAGTCCTTCTTTTCTCAACGTGCTTTTCAGTTCATCGTTGTTCTGAACCAATGCTCTTGCAATACCCAGTTTTATCGCTCCTGCCTGTCCCGTAAATCCGCCGCCGCTAACATTAATATTAAGATCATAGTTTCCGAGTGTGTTAGTGGCTTTCAGAGGATGAAGCACTTCCTGATAAAGATTTTCTGTCTTAAAATAATCTTTGCCTTCTTTTTTGTTGATTCTGATTGCTCCGTTACCCGGATTTGAGTAAGAACTCTTGCCGTTGCTGTTTTTCTTCTTCCGACTTTTAATGTTGAATTTGTACTCATTTATAGATTTTAAAATAATTTTAATTTATTAATTAATTTCAAGAACTATAGGATTCTGAGCTGAATGAGGATGCTGAATCTCCTTTATAAACTTTAAGTTTGTTAATCAGCTTGTTTCCCAGTTTTGTTTTCGGAAGCATTCTTTTGACAGCAAGTGTATTACTCTGTCCGGATGTTTTTCGATCATTTCGTTGAAAGTCCTTTTTTTCTGACCGCCCGGATAGCAGTGAATATGTAAGATATTCTTTCTGTTCGGCTCTTTTTCCCGTCAGTTTAACTTTTTCTGCATTAATCACTACAACCCAGTCGCCGATATCAGCATTCGGAGTGTATTGAGGATTATATTTCCCCCTGATTCTTTTTGCAACTTCACTTGCAAGTCTTCCAAGAATCTTTCCGTCTGCATCTACAAGATGCCAGTTATGCTTATTATCAGGCTTCGTCGCAAATTTCGTTATCCTGTTTGTTTTCTTTATTCCGGATTTCATAGCTAAATTTTTTGTAAGCATATAAAATACCATTATTATAAAATATAATCAATGATAAGTCTGATAAAAATTGATGGTTGTGGAAGAAAGCAATCCTTACAGAGAAAAAAGCGAATTGAAAAGACAATTCATCTATTATCGTCGCCTAATACATCAGCAGCATCTGATGATTTGGGTTTGAATGCTTTTCAGTAAATTTAAGATCGTAGCTTCCAATAATTTTAAATCCCGTCCCTTTCATAAAAACTGATTGCCCTCCGGTCTTCTTTCCACACGTACAGCCACATTCCTGACTGGTTGTTCTGTTTAGATAAATCAACAGTAAAATTGAATAGCTCAAATCCAGTTTTAATCCGTAAAATTTTTTAGCAGGTAAAGCCGGTCGAGCTTGGTTACATTTGTCTTATGAATATTTGAATGCGGGGAATTGAAAACAATTTTGGAATATCCTGCGGGCTGATCATCGCAGTAAATAAGATGATAAATGCTTTTCCTGTCATTCATATCTTCTCTTAATGCATCGCAACTGTAATTTGCATTTACAAACGCATCTATATCTTCAGCTGAAGCTCCGGCACCATGTGATTCTATGAATGATGTTCTTCCAATGTCTGCCGGTAATTGAGAATCTCCCTCTTTCGCTTAACTATTGAAGTCACTGTATTGTGTGCGTAAGCATTAATCAAGAACAATAGTATCAATATATTCAGCTTCTTCCTCTTCCACTACAGTTGCTTTCTTGCTTGAAAGGTATGAATATATTGCCGGCACCAAATACAATGTTAAAAATCCTGAGAATATCAAACCTCCAACAACACATATCCCGAGAGAAATTCTGCTCCCTGCTCCGAAACCCAGTGCTATCGGCAGAATACCGAGAATGGTCGCAAGACTTGTCATCATGATCGGTCTGAATCTCTGAATGGCAGATTCTTTTACAGCATCCAGTCTTTCTAAACCACCGGCTTTTTTTTGATTTGCAAATTCTACAATCAGAATTGCATTTTTAGTTACAAGTCCGACTAACATTATAATTCCAATCTGACTGAAAATATTAATTGTCATATTAAAATACCAAAGCGAAAGTAATGCTCCGGCAAGTGCAACGGAACCGTTAATATTATTATGAACGGGTCAACAAAACTCTCGAACTGCGCTGATAAAACAAGATATATAATTATTATTGCAAATATGAAAACAAACAACAGACTCGATGAACTTTCTTCAAAATCTTTTGACTGTCCTGTAAATGCAGTAGTAAAATTTTCATCAAGAACCTTGTCTGCAATTTCCTTCATTGCTGAATTTCCGTCACCCGAGTGTATATCCAGGTTCTAGTCCCGCTGATATTGTTGCCGAAACATTCCTGTTATATCTGAATCGCGAAGTGGGCACAGCCTGCTCTTCAAGCTTTACAAGACTTTCGAGCTGTATCATTTCACCGTTCGCATTCTTTACAAATAAAGATTTCAGATCGGCAGGCTTGTCCCGGTATTCTCTGTTAAGCTGACGCGATTACCTGATATTGTTTTCCGTCTCTGAAGAAAATATCCCATCCGCTGACCGCCGAATGCGATCTGAAGCGTTCTGTCCGATATCTTCAACGGATAACATTCAGTTCCGCTGCTTTCTCTCTGTCAATAGTAAGTGATATTTCGGGTTTGTTTATTTTCAGATCCACATCAACAAACTGAAGGCGCGGGTCATTGTTAGCTTGCTTCTAAAAATTCCGGAAGTACTTCCACAAGCTTGTCATAATTCTGCGCCATGAATAACAAACTGAACAGGCTGTCCTCCGAATCTGCTTCCAATGGTCGGCGGCTGGGATATGGATGATCTCACTCCGGTGAAATTGTGTTATGTCTTTTGAGATTTTTCTGTAAACGTCTTCCTGAGTTTTGGTCCTATCTTCAGGATCGGTAAGATAAACATTTACTACACCGCTGTTGACTCCTCTGTTTCCGCCTCCGCTTGCAACGATCTCAAGTGGAAAATATGCTTCCGGGTATTGAATCAATTACATATTGTCCCATCTCCCTAATGTATTTTTTTGAGAATTCATATGATGAACCTTCCGGTGCAGTCATTGAAATTCTTAAATTGGACCTGTCTTCAAGCGGCGCTAATTCAGTTTTCAAGTTGTTCCCAAAAAATAAATCAATACAAAAACCAAAATCATTATTACAAAACTAATCCATCTTACACTCATAAAAAAACTCAAGAGACCTTCTGTATCCATTGTCAAGCCATATAAAAAAAGGTTCCGTAACCTTATAAAACCAGCTGGGCTCATGATGTTTCAGCAGTCTTGAGCTGAGCATCGGGCTTAATGTAAGTGCAACAAATGCGGAAATTAATACTGAACCTGCTATCACAACTGCAAATTCCCTGAATAATCTTCCTGTCAGTCCCTGCAAAAACATAATGGGGAGGAATACCGCAGCAAGTGCAATTGTTGTCGAAACAACAGCAAAGAAAATTTCTTTCGAACCTTTATAATGCAGCCTGCATCGGAGACATTCCCTGCTCTATCTTCGAATAAATATTTTCCAGAACTACAATGGCATCATCACACACCAATCCTATTGAAAGTATTATTCCGAAAAGCGTAAGAACGTTGATTGAAAATCCGACAAGACTAATCATGAAAAATGTGGATATGATGGATACCGGTATTGCAATTACAGGAATAAATGTCGAACGCCAGTCTCTCAGGAATAAATATATTATCAGAACAACAAGACCGAATGCAATGAATATTGTTTCTTCAACTTCATTTACTGTTTTTCTGACGAAAGTCGAAAAGTCAAATACAACATTCGGCATTCATTCCTGTCGGGAGTTCCTTTTTTATTTCTTCAAATCTTTTCTTGAATTCATCCGAGATCTCCAGAACATTTGCTCCCGGCTGCGGAAGTATTGCAACGATAACTCCAATGAAGCCTTTGCCTCTGACTTCATTTCTTTCATTCTCAGCGCCGTATTCCGCATATCCAACATCGCTGAATCTTACTATGCTTCCGTCCTGCTGTTTAACAATTAGTTTATTGAATTCTTCCGGCGTTGAAAGTCTCCCGTATGTTTTGATAGTAAATTCGGTATTATCTCCTTCAATTCTTCCTGAAGGCAATTCAAGATTTTCCTTTTCCAGAACTCTCTGAACATCGACCGGTGTCATATTGTATGAATTAAGCTTATCCGGATCAAGCCTTAGCCGCATTGCATATTTTCTTTCACCGAAAATTCTCGTAGCGCTTACTCCCTGTTATCGTCTGAACTTTTTCCGCAATCACATTCGTTGCAAATGAGTTTACATCAAAAATGCTTTTCGAATCACTTGTTACAAATACCATTATTATCGGAACCGCATCTGCATCCGATTTTTCAATCATCGGGATTTCAATATCAGGAGGCAATTGTCTCAATACTCTTGAAACTCTGTCCCTCACATCATTGGCTGCTGCATCTATATCTTTAGTGAGATCGAATTCAACTCTGATCTGGCTTTGCTGTTCACGGCTTGTACTGGACATGATGTTGATCCCGTCAATTCCGTTTATCGATTGTTCAAGCGGTTCGGTGATCTGTGCTTCGATTACATCTGAATTTGCTCCGGATAAAGTTGTAGTAACGGTAATTATTGGCGGGTCTATATTCGGATATTCTCTTACTTCAAGATTCAGAAAACCGACAATTCCGAACAGCACAAGAATTATGGAAAGCACAATTGAAAGTACCGGTCTTTTTATACAGACTGAAGATAAGCTCATTGCTTAATTAATGTTTTCTGTTAAAGATCATATCTTAATTAATGTTTACTATTTTTACTTTTTGCATCAGGCATTTCCCAAACGCTCGTTCCCGAAACTCCTGTTTCACAAATCTTGAAAAATCACCTCCCCGATGTTTTCAGTAAGAAATCAAATCTCAATTAATGTTTACTATTTTTACTTTTGCATCAGGTTTTAATCTTAAAATATTAGTAGTAATCACTGTATCACCTACATTCAGATTGGATGTTATCTGAATATCTTTTTCAGTTCGTAATCCCATCTCAACGTCTTTTACTATTGCCTGATCCGTTTTGAAATAAAAAGACACTCTGTCCTTTTAGCTTCGGGACAACCGACTCTGTAGGGATCATAAGCGCATTGTTTATATTGTCGAATTTTAATTTCACTTTTACAAATGAACCGGGAAGAAGCTTATTGCCTCTGTTATTCGCAGAAGCACTTAGAATAATGCTTCTCGTATCTTCATTGAGCTTCGGATCATATGAAATTACTTTTCCGCTAAAATCTTCATCATATCCTTCCACTCTAAAAATAATGTCCTGTCCGGGTTTGAACTGGCTTATATATTTTTCGGGAATGGAAAAGTCAACTTTCACTTTGCTTATATCCTGAATGGTTGTCAGCACAATTGTATTATTCACAAGACTTCCGATGCTTACATTCCTGAATCCGGCTATCCCTGAGAATGGAGCGGTGATGGATGTCTTTGAAAGCTCAACTTCCAGCACTTCAATATCCGCCCTTATCTTTTCAATATTTGTAACCCTGATGTCATATTCATCCGGAGTGAGAAGACCTTTGTCCAGTAATTGTTTCTCTCTTCTCCTGCTGTTTGATATTCAGCTCTTCATCAAGATCAAGCTTCCTTAATCTTGCCAGAATATCAGTATCATCAAGCTTGAATAAAACTTGTCCACTCTGAACGAAAGAACCTTCTTTAAAATATATTCCTATAATTTTTCTTGTACCAGCTCGCTTTTAATATCGACTTCTTCATTTGCAAGGATAGTTCCGACTGTAGATACTTCGTTTTCAAGGTCAGTGGCTTTAATAACATAAACATCAACCGGAATTACCTGGTCGCCTGAATTTTGCTTTGAAGCATTTGGGTCTTTGTTTTTTTCTGAGAGGAGCTTTGGGACGATCAGAAGAGCTGCTACAACTATAAGAATCAGTACAGCGGATATATTTCGTGTAAGTTTGTTCAATACATTTTTTAAATTAATGTATACAATATAGTGCTATTCTCAATTTTATTAAATGTTAAATAGTTCCGTCAATCCTGCTTTGAAACATTATGTTACAAAATTGTTTTGGTCTTCAGTCTGTTCTTGTGAATCAATTGTAAATTAGGTTAAAGTCTTAATTAAGACGAACCGGCAACAAAAATGTTTGGGTCATGTCAAAGGGATTATTTTTCATTTGAGTCTTAGTCATTTCAATGGTAATTTGCAGTTAAAATAATCTTTCATAAAATTTGGAAACAAAACAACTGATAATAATCGGAGCCGGTCCGGGAGGATATGCTGCTGCATTTTTGGCTGCTGACCTGGGGATCAAAACAACTTTAATTGATAATGAGACAAATCCGGGAGGAGTGTGTCTTTACAGAGGATGCATACCATCAAAGGCATTGCTTCACGCTGCAAAGGTAATAACCGAATCCGGCGAAGCAAAAGTATTTGGAGTCGAATATTCAAAACCGAAAATTGATCTGGGAAAGATGAGGTCATGGAAGGACGATGTTGTAAGAAAACTTACTTCCGGACTTGGATTGGTGAGTAAGCAAAGAAAGGTCGAATACATAAAAGGTTATGCAAGATTTATTGACCCGAAAAGTATTGAAGTTACAAAAGAAAACAATGTAAAGGAAATATTAAATTTTGAAAATGTAATAATAGCGTCCGGTTCATATCCGTCAGGAATGCCCGGGCTATCTGTTGATTCGTCACGAATTCTTGATTCGACATCGGCATTGAATATTGAGGACGTTCCAAAGTCTATGCTGGTAGTAGGCGGCGGGTATATAGGTCTGGAGCTCGGAACCGTGTATGCAGCTCTGGGGAGCAAGATCACAGTTGTCGAAATGCTGCCACGTTTATTAAACGGCGCAGATCCTGATCTTGTGGCGGTCCTGTCAAAAAGGATCACGCCGGTATTTGAATCAATAATGCTGAATACAAAGGTAACCGGCATATCGGAAGTAAAAAACGGATTGAAAGTATCTTTTGAAGACAGCAAGTCCGGCATAACCGAAAAGACATTTGATAAAGTTTTGATTTCTATCGGAAGGAAACCCAACACCAAAAATCTCGGGCTCGAAAATACAAAAGTTGAATTGAATGAAAAGGGTTTTATAAGAGTTGATAATCAGCTGAGAACTTCGGAAAAGAATATCTTTGCGATAGGTGATGTTGCCGGCGAACCGATGCTTGCTCATAAGGCATCTCACGAAGGACGAGTTGCTGCTGAAGTAATAGCGGGACAAAAATCCGTATTCGAGCCGAAAGCAATTCCCGCGGTAGTATTTACCGATCCTGAAATTGCATGGTGCGGTCTGACTGAAGCAGAGGCAAAAGAAAAAAATTTAAACATTACCGTTGCAAAGTTTCCATGGGCTGCATCCGGTAGGGCACTTTCCATAGCACGAACTGATGGTCTGACCAAACTGATAATTGATACTGAAACAGAAATGATACTAGGTGTCGGGATTGTAGGATCCGGAGCAGGAGACCTAATATCAGAAGGTGTTCTTGCAATTGAAATGGGTGCAAATGCCAGAGATATCAGTTTGACAATTCATCCGCACCCGACATTGTCCGAGACACTGATGGAATCCGCCGAAGTCTTTTTCGGACAAAGTACGAGCATTTACAGACCTAAGAAATAGTATTAGGTATTAAGTATCGGGTATTAAGTAAAATGTTAATGAGAAATTTTGATAGTGAGTTTTTATTTAAGTCTTCGAGAAGCGGGGGAAAAGGCGGACAGAATGTCAATAAAGTTGAAACGAAGATCGAGCTTAATTTTGATATCCTGAATTCCGCTTTACTAAGTGACGAAGAGAAGACAAAAATTTTAGCTAAGCTTAAAAACAGGATTGATAAAAACGGAGTTCTTAAGATCGTTTCACAGACTGAGCGTTCTCAGTTTATGAATAAGAACAAAGCTGTTAAAAGGTTTTATGAATTGATTGAGAATGCGCTTGCAGAAGAAAAGATCAGAAAGAAAACCAAGCTTTCAAAAGCTGATAAAGAAAAGAGATTGATTGAAAAGAAGAGCAAATCTTTAAAGAAAGAATTAAGGAAAGTTGGAACTAAGGATTTTGATAATTAACTTAAGGTTGACCGCTTACATATTTAAAACAAAAGATTGCCACTAATTGCACGAATCAAAAAGAACTAGTTTATGAAAATAATTAGTGAAAATTTGTGTAATTCGTGGCAGGAAATAGATTTCCAATATCGAAGCGGTCAACCGGAGTAATTAATATTTTTTCACTGATAAAAAATCAAAGGATCAGATGAAAAGAATTCTCCAGCACTTCACAGATCCATCTCAAAAATCTCGCAGCATCAGCCCCGTCAATTATTCTGTGGTCATAAGTTAGAGACAGCGGCAGCATTAATCTCGGCTTGAACTCATCATCGAGCAACACAGCTTCTTTACTCCCTCTCGAAACACCAAGTATCGCAACCTGCGGCGGGTAAACTATCGGCGTGAAATTCGTTCCTCCGATCCCCCCAAGATTAGAAATAGTAAAATTGCCTCCATCCATTTCATCGGGAGTTATTTTTTTGTTACGTGCTTTCTCAGCAAGTTCACCGAGCTCGGCTGAGATCTCAGTAATAGTTTTCGTATCTGCATTCTTAATCACAGGAACAAGCAGCCCTCTGTCGGTATCCACCGCCACTCCGATATTAAAATATTTTTTATAAATTATTTCTTTATTCCGTAAATCTATGCTTGAATTAAATTGAGGAAAATGATTCAAAGCAGCTTCACATACTTTTACCAAAATGGAAGTTATGGTTAAATGACCGCCGGCTTCTTCCACTTTCTTCAGATTCTTTTTCCTGAATTCTTCCAGATAAGTGATGTCTGCTTTGTCAAACTGCGTCACCATGGGAATTGTTGTCCATGCGTATGTCATTGATTCACCCGTTATCGTACGGACTTTTGACATCGACTGAATATCTACGTCCCCCCATTTTTTAAAATCGGGCAGAGGCTTTTGAGAAGTGGACGCACCAGATGACGTTCCGGAACTGAGTATTTCTTTTACATACATCTTTATATCATCTTCACTGATTCTTCCGCCGTCTCCTGAACCGTTAACGGAATTAATGTCTACTCCGAGTTCACGGGCAAGCCGCCTTACAGAAGGTGAAGCGGGCGCAGGGGTTTTATTCAAGTTAACTGTTTTCGTATCCGTCGGAACCTTAGCCTGCTCGACAATTTTTCTTTCCGGATTTTTTTTCTCTTCAGCTTTGATACTCTTATGATCGGCTTTATCTTCCATCTTCTTATCATCACTCTTTACTTCCTCTTTCTCATCTTTAGTTTTTACTTCTTTCTTTTCATCGGTTTCGACTTCTTTCTTTCCGTCAACTTTCACTTTCGAATCCGTTTTTGCTTCACCATCCGATTCAAGAATGACAATAACAGCTCCTATGTTTATCATGTCGCCTTCCTTTACGTTAATTTCCTTCACGACTCCGCTTTCGGTTGAAGGCACCTCGAATGTTGCCTTATCGGTTTCGAGCTCAACAAGCGGCTGGTCAACTTTTATCCGGTCACCGACATTAACAAGGACCTTTAACACATCACCTGTTTCTACATTATCCGATACTTCGGGAAGCCTGACTTCTTTTATCATAAAAATTCTTTTTTAAAATATTAAACTAAGACCGGATTTGGTTTATCTTTATTCAATCCGAAATCCTGAACTGCCTTTTCCACTTCGCAAACTTTCAGTTTATCTTCCTTTGATAAAGCATACAGAGCAGCAATTGTAATATATCTGTAATCCACCTCAAAGAAATTTCTTAGCTGCTCGCGTCCGTCGCTTCTGCCGAATCCGTCTGTTCCGAGAAAATAAAATTCGCCGGGAACCCACTTGGTAATTGTCGCAGGAAGCGCCTTCAGATAATCCGAAGCCGCAATGAATACTCCCGTTTCTTTCTCAAGCATTTTACTTATATAAGGTAAGACTTTCTTTTCCGGGTTCAGCATGTTAACTCTCTCGGCAGCGATCGCATCCATATACAATTCTTTATAACTTGTTACACTCCAGATATCCGCGGATACATTATATTTTTCTTCGAGAATTTCCTGCGCTTTAATTGATTCATTTAAAATTGTTCCGCTTCCAAAAAGGTGTACTTTTAATTTGTTGTCTTTCTTTTTTGATTCTGAATATTTATACATTCCCTTGAGAATTCCTTCCTCGACTCCTTCCGGCATCGGAGGCATTTTATATGTTTCATTCATAACCGTTAAGTAATAAAAAATATCTTCCTGTTTCTCATACATCCTGTGCATGCCGTCTTTTATGATCACTGCGATCTCATAAGCAAATGTCGGGTCATAGCATTTTAAATTAGGGACAGACAATGCAAGTATATGACTGTTCCCGTCCTGATGCTGAAGACCTTCACCGCTCAAAGTAGTCCTGCCCGCTGTTCCGCCAACAAGGAAACCTCTTGTTCTGCAGTCAGCAGCAGCCCATATCAGATCGCCGATTCTCTGAAACCCGAACATTGAATAAAAAATAAAAAACGGGATCATGTTTATTCCGTGAGTTGCATAAGATGTTCCCGCCGCTATGAACGATGACATCGATCCGGCTTCCGTAATTCCTTCCTCAAGTATCTGTCCGCTTTTTTCTTCTTTGTAATAAAGCAAGCTTCCTTTATCAACGGGTTCATAGATCTGCCCGACGTGTGAATAAATTCCAACCTGTCTGAACAATGATTCCATCCCAAACGTTCGAGCTTCATCGGGAACTATCGGTACAATATTTTTCCCGGTCTCTTTATCTTTCAAAAGTTTTGAAAGCAGATGAACGAATGCCATTGTAGTGGCAACTTCTCTGTCGCCGTTACCTTCATAGAATTCTTCAAAGACTTTAGGATCCGGAGCCTTCAGAGCCGGAGCAAGATTGCCGTCTCTCTTTGGAATGAATCCGCCAAGGGTTTTTCTTCTCTGCATCAGATATTTGATTTCATCACTTTCTGGATCAGGTCTGTAAAACGGTGCTTCTGCCACATCTTCATCGGAGATCGGAATTCCAAACCTGCTTCTGAAATCTCTCAGCTCCTGTTCATTTAATTTCTTTTGCTGATGCGTAATATTTTTTCCTTCTCCGGCTTCGCCGAGTCCATAGCCTTTTATAGTCTGCGCTAGAATGACAGTCGGGGATCCCTCATGTTCAAATGCTTCTTTATAAGCTGCATAAACTTTCTCCGGATCATGCCCGCCCCGTTTTAGTTTTTGCAATTGTTCATCGGAATAATTTTTCACAAGTTCCAGAAGCCGTGGATCTTTTCCGAAAAAATCATTTCTTATTACATCTCCGCCCGATACTGTGTATCTTCTGAAACTGTCCGTCTACAACTTCATCCATTCTTTCAACAAGCAGCCCGTCATCATCCTTTGCAAGCAATGGATCCCAATCTCCGCCCCATACAACTTTTATCACATTCCATCCCGCGCCCCTGAATATTGCTTCAAGTTCCTGTATGATTTTTCCGTTGCCTCTTACAGGACCGTCAAGTCTCTGCAGGTTGCAGTTAATTACAAATATTAAGATTATCTAAGATTTTCTCTTGATGCAAGCGTGATCGCTCCGAGAGATTCAGGCTCATCGGTTTCTCCGTCTCCTATAAACGCCCAGACTTTTTGTTTCGATGTATCCTTGATTCCCCTGTCTTCAAGATAGCGGTTGAATCTTGCCTGGTAGATTGACATTATCGGAGCAAGTCCCATTGATACAGTCGGATATTCCCAGAATCTCGGCATAAGCCACGGGTGCGGATATGATGAAAGTCCTCTTTCCGAAGAAAGTTCCCGTCTGAAATTCTTCAGATCCTTTTCCGAAATCCTTCCTTCGAGCATTGCACGTGCATAAATTCCCGGCGCTGCATGTCCCTGAAAATAAATTATATCACCGCCGCTCGGGATCATTCTTTCCCCGGAAGAAATGATTGAATCCCACTTCATATAAAGTTGCCGATGATGCATAAGTGGATATATGTCCGCCGATGCCGCTCAGCTCGCGGTTTGCACTGACAACCATAGCCATTGCATTCCATCTTAAAATACTTTTTATCCTTCTTTCGATTTCACGGCTGCCCGGATAGACAGGCTGTTTGTCGGAAGGAATAGTGTTTATATAAGGAGTATTGGCGGTAAAGGGAATTTTAACTCCGTGTTCCTGCGCATATATCTGTAAGTTTTCTTAAAAGTTCTGTGACTCTTTTCGGACCCTGTGTCTGTAAAATATAGTCAAGAGATTCGAGCCATTCTTTATTCTCTATTTCCTTGATCTTTTTTGTGTCTTCGTTACTCATTTTCTCCTGATATTATTTTCTTTTTTTTCTTATTGCAAAAATACTCATTTGGAAATATAAGGGAAACTTTAAAAAAATTGACTATGAATTGTAACTATGATGAAATGATGTGTATGATATACTATGATTTATTAATGCAGTATAATCTTAAACGGTGAGAATTGTTCTTAGAAAGTAGTCGAGGACAATTTTGACTCTCTTAGTGAATTTCAAAACTTCTGTTTCTATTGTATCGAAAAGCTCATTCCCACTACAGCTGTTACAGTCTTATCGATGGATGTAGTATTGTTGATTCCGTAGTCCGATACTTCGCTCGAGTTCTTTGCATTGATCTGCATTACACCCATTCTCGAAGAACGTATTTCACCAATGCTGTTGTCCGTGCTGTTTGCCATTTGTTCTGCTCTCTGCTTGGCGTCCTGGGCAGCCTTGCCTATGAGGTCAACTTTAAGTTCGGCGAGCTTTGTATATAAGAATTCCGGCTGAAGTGATGTAATCTCTATTCCTTCGTTGATGAGGTCGGTTGCTTCACGTGAAAGATTGTCAATTTTATCAACATCATTTGATTCAATGGAAACATCCTGGGATAGTCTGTAACCAGTTATCTCGTTTGTCCTGTTTCCCTGATTGTCACTCGCATAAAGCGTGTTTGTATAAATTGAAGACATTACGATTTTATCCTGCGGAAAGCCTTTTGAAGTAAGGTATGCATTTACTTTTTCCTTGCTTGATTTTAATCTTGCGTAAGCATCGGTTAAAGAACCGGATTCAGCCGAGAATGAACCGTGCCAAACAGCAAAGTCGGATCTGATATTTTCCGATGCCGAACCTGTAACAGTAATTGTTACATTGCTTCTCGATACATACTTCCAGGTTGACGAGAGGATCAATGCGCCGATTATGAATCCCAGTGCTAAAATAATTGCAAGAACCGTGAAGTTTGCCCTGTAGGTAATGTTTGAATTGTTCATGAGGTAGAATTTTTTATAAACTAAATTATTATGAAGGAAAATTCAACCGAAAAATGATCCAGTCAAAACATCCGGTATCAGCTGGAGATTTTTCTTTGCCAAGCTCTTAAATGTATTTTGATTAATTTAAAAATATTTTAGAAAGTATTGTGTTGACACTTATCTTAACTGATATTCACAGATTCTATAATATTAAATCAAAAGCTTTTCCGGATTCACCCTTGATCGCATAAATTCCTACCCATTCGGATTTACTTGCTATATCCATAACTTCGAATTCGTGCTGTGTCAGATATTCAAGTATTTCCTGATCTTCGGAAAGAAGTATCCCTGACAAAAACAATTTGCCACCGGGGTTTAGCTTGTCATTTATGTGAACGATGTTGTCGATTATAACGCTTCGGATTATATTCGCGCAAATAATATCGAATGAATTCTCTTCCAGCTCTGAGATCTTTGACTTTAACAATTTTACTCTTTCATGAACCGAGTTCTTATGAAAATATTCCCGCGCGTTTTCAATTGCATCATCATCTATGTCTATGGCAACTGCCTTGTTTACTCCGAGCCTGACCCCAGCTATCGTCAGAATCCCTGTCCCCGTTCCGAAATCAAGAAGTTTCTCTTCGTCGCCTCTTATGTTATCACTCATCAGCTCCAGAACAAGCTGCGTGGTCTCGTTGTGACCTGTACCGAAGGACATTTTCGGATCAATTTCAATGAGTATCCTGTCTTCGGAATTTTCTATTTCATTTCTCTTCCATGAAGGGAAAATGATAATCCTGTCTCTGATGTAAACCGGCTCAATTGAATCTTCCCATTCTTTATTCCAGTTTTTGTTTTCAATTTTTTCGGTTGAAAAGTCATTGGGGTTTATGATTTTACTTTCGAGCAAACTGTTCCTAAGAGTATCTATTTTATCTGTTTCATTTTCATAAAAATAAATTATCAAAGAGCCGTTCTCCTCCAGGATATTTTCAATGCCTTCGAGATACAGTCTGTTATACAGCTCTTCCAGATTCTGTTTGTTAAAAGTTATTTGAACTTCAATATAGTTATTATCCATATACTTTTCCGATTGCGGAATCGTAAGTATTTCTCATTAGCATTGCTATCGTCATGGGTCCGACTCCGCCCGGCACGGGTGAGATCTTTCCGCATTTTTCAAAGCAATCTTCGAAATCAACATCGCCGGTAATTTTATATCCGGTTTTTGAATTCTTATCTTCTATCCTGTTTATGCCAACATCAATTATCACACAGCCCTCTTTTATGAAATCGCTCCTTGACAAAATTTGCTTTGCCAATTGCGGCAATAAGAATGTCCGCCTGTGAAGTAATGTCTTTAATATTTTTCGTGTGGCTGTGGCATACAGTAACAGTTGCATTGTATTCCTTTCGCAAAAGCAGATTCGCAACGGGTTTGCCGACTATGTTGCTTCTGCCCAGTACAACAACATTTTTTCCGTCTGTATCCGTGCCGCTCCGCCTGAGCAATTCAACTATTCCATGGGGTGTGCAAGGAACAAAACATTTTTCTCCGATCACCATTCTCCCCACATTCACCGGATGAAATCCGTCAACGTCCTTTTTGTAATTCATTGATTCTATGACTTTCATTTCATCGATATGAGCCGGAAGCGGAAATTGTGTCAGGATACCGTGTATCTTTTCGTCGTTGTTAAATTTGTTTATTAGTTCAAGCAAAGATTCTTCTGAAGTATTCTCGGGAAGTCTTTCCGTAACAGAGTAAAAACCAAGCTCATCGCAGGCTTTGCCTTTATTTTTTACATAAACTTTCGAGGCGGGATTTTCTCCGACTAAGAAAAAAGCCAGCCCGGGAGTGATTCCTTTTTCTGCCTTTAGTTTCTCTGTATCTGATTTAACTTCTGATTTGATTTGTGTAGAAATTAACTTTCCGTCTATAATCTTTGAATTTGTATCCATAGAATTTGAAAATTTTGGAAACAATATATTAGTAATGATTTATTGATTCAATGATTTAGTACCGGACCCGATATTGGTGATACAGTTCGGATGCATTATGTATTCGAGTGCAGAATGATTTGATGATTGATTAGGCTATCTTGATTTGAGTTATAGTTGAAACAGAGTTTCAAGTGCAAGTGCGTTCCCAAACAGAGTTTGGGAACGAGTCACTCCACATACTCCATACACTCCATACACTCCAACCCACTCACCTCATTCCACCATCTTCATAAACTCATCAAATAAATATTTACTGTCATTCGGACCGGGTGAAGCTTCAGGGTGATACTGAACTGACATTACCGGAAACTTCTTATGACGGAAGCCCTCGTTTGTCCCGTCATAAAGATTTGTATGTGTGATTTTAACTTTATCAGTATCGAGTGTTTTTTCATCAACCGCAAAACCATGATTCTGGGATGTTATTTCTATGCTGTTCTTCTGATGATTTTTAACCGGATGATTGGCTCCGCGGTGACCGAATTTCAATTTGTATGTTTTGCCTCCCAGAGCCAGCGCAATCAGCTGGTGTCCGAGACAAATGCCGAACATAGGTATATTTGATTCAACGAGCTTCGCAGTATTTTCAATTCCGTACTTTACTGCATCCGGGTCTCCGGGTCCGTTTGATAAAAAAATTCCGGCAGGCTTAAAATCAAGAATTTCTTTCTGTTCTGTTTCGGCATTAAAAACCTTTAACTCAACATCGTATTTCAAAAACTCACGGAGTATATTCTGTTTGATCCCGAAATCATAAACCGCAATCTTATGCTTTGGAGTTGTTGATCTTACTGTGTAACTCCGGGCAGTCGTGACATATTTAACAAGATCCGTCCCATCCATCTTCGGAGACTTCAAAACTCTTTCCAGTGATTTTTTATTACTAAGCTTTTCATTTGTTATAAGCCCTCTCATTGCTCCTTCGCTCCTTATCATCCTGGTCAGAGCGCGTGTGTCGATGCCGGTGATGCCTATTACTTTGTTCTTTTTGAGATATTCATCGAGTGATTTCAATCCCTGAAAATTACTCCATTCGTCTTCATAGTTTCCAACAACCAAACCCTTTACCTGAACTTTCCCCGATTCGATATCATCGTCATTCGTTCCGTAATTTCCTATCAGAGGGTAAGTCAGAATGACAATCTGTCCAAAGTAAGAAGGGTCGGTTAAAATCTCCTGATACCCGGTTAGTGAAGTATTAAAAACTACTTCGCCGGCGGAAGCTTCATTATATCCGAAAATATTTCCTTCGAATATTTCGCCGTTTTCGAGAACTAATTTTCCTTTTTTCAATATTTATTTCGAGATGATTGTTTTGTAGTATTCGTTTAAACCACCGAAAGAAAAGCTTACTCCGGTAAGGACAATTAATGATCGAACCCAGTTCATTGTGCTCCAGCCCTCCCATGCTTCTTTTATCCGGGCAACGTCGGAGATCGGATCAATAAAAATAATGTCATTCCTGGGATAAAAATATGAAAACGTAAACAGATCACCGAGAAGATAAAATATAAAAGCAAGAGCCAGATAGACACGGACTTTTTTGGAGGTCTTCCAGAAGAGAATCAAGGAGAACAATGATAGAACCTGATTGATCGGGGAAAACGTTCTGAAAAAATCTGCCGGTGTGACATCTTTGTAATAGTTCCTTGCTGTCAGAATCGAATCCGGAATATCCGCTCCCCAGCTTTTTGCGTCCACAACGGAATTGTAAATATTTGTCATGAAGATCCCTGCACCAAACATAATTGAAATAATTAATACAGTTTTTTTCATGTATTGATTTTTAGGTTCGGAAAATTTGTTACCTTAAGTACTTATCGAGAAATTCTATTTTCTTTTTGAATACTTTGATCTGATTTGAGACCTTTGTAAAGCCGTGTCCTTCGTCTTCCAGCATCATATATTCAACAGGTTTGTTTTTTTCCTTTAGCTTGTCGACGATCTGCTTCGATTCTGCTTCCACAACTCTCGGATCATGCTTTCCCTGCACTACAAGCAATGGACAGTTTATGTTGTCTACAAAATTTATCGGTGACCTTTCAGTAAGAAGCTCTTTATCCGTCAGAGTGTTTCCAACCAGATCCTCTACTCCTTTCTTCCAGTGCTCCGGGACGGAATTTGAAAAAGTAAAAAGATTTGCCGGACCGAAAATATCAATTGCGCATTTCCACAGATCAGGAGCTTTAGTGATACAGGTAAGACACATAAAACCACCAAAGCTTCCTCCGACAACGGCAATTTTCTTGAGATCAACATACCCGGTCTTTTTCAGGTATTCCAGACTCTCCAGAACATCTTTAAACTCTGCTCCTCCCCAGTCTTTATAGATCATCTTTTGAAAAGTTTTGCCGTAACCGGAGCTCCCCCTGAAGTTCGGAGCAATAACAATATAACCTGCATTTACCATCACCTGGACATATTTGCTGAAGTTATGAATTTCCTGATGTTCAGGACCTCCGTGAGGCCATACTATTGCAGGGTTAGTCCCGTCTTTCTTTAAGCCCCTTGGGATATAAAGCAGTGCATGAATCTTTAATCCGTCGAAAGATTCATAAAAAACATCTCTGGGTTTTGTAAATCCTTTTTCGGATACTCCCCCGATAAAGGAATTTGTAATACGCTTCAGGGATTTTTTCTTTAGGTCATAAACAAATATGTCGCCTGGATTCAGAGGGCTGTCACAGATAAATACGAGTTTTTTGTTATCATGAGTAAAATCCACGGAAGAATAATTTCCTTTCGGAAGTCTTAGTTTCCGGGCTTTCCTTGTTTTTAAGTTCAGGATCTTAGGCGAATTGCTTCCGTTTACGTTTAGATTGTAAACAAAATTCTTATTATCTGAAGAAATAGTAAAACCTGTCACATCCCATTTTTCTTTAATTATCCAGTGCGATTTTTGTTTTTTTATGTCATAATATTTTACCCCTTTAAACTCCCGGCCTTCATCGGATATGTAATAAAATCCTTTATTATTTTTGTCAAAGTGAGAAAGAGCATTTAAAACATTTTGACCGGTATCATGTTCGGTTATGTTTGTCAGAGTTTGCTCTTTCATATCATAAAGCAAAAGATCAGTATTGATATTTGCGTAAAACGCAATAAAGGTGATGTATCTTTCATTACTGCTCCATGATTCCGCATGTGTAGGATATTTGCTGTCAAATCCTTTTACCAGAGTATTTTCACCCGTATTCAGATCCTGAATGTAAACCTCAAAATTATATTTCAGTTTTTTATTTGTAGAAAAAAGAAACTTGTTTCCTTTCTTATTGAAGGCATGAAAAAAACATTGTGAATCTTCAAATCCGCCGGAAAGGTGAACCGGTTCTCCTCCTTCTGAAGGGATTTCATAAATTTGTGAATTTTCATTTCCGTTTACATCACTGGTAAATACAATTTTTTTTGATTTGGGATTATGAAAGATTTGTCTTACCGTATCATTCCAGGTGGATATCTGATCTGTCCAGCCTCCTTCGATCGGAACTGACCAGATCTGGAGCGAACCTGTTGTGTTTGTTATGTAGAATATTTTTTTATCGTTGGGGGAAATTGTAAATCCGGAAATGGTCCTGATAGAGAAAAATTTTTCAACCGGATATCTTTGTATTTTACTCAATGAAATATTTTTAATATATATTTATAATTCCTATGTCAACAAGATAACTTTTTTATAAAACTTTTATTAGTCTAAATAATAAATTTATGATACATTTCTTACTAACATCTTTCGATTACTATTTTTAGCTTGCAAAAAATTTTTATGACATTTGAGTAAAAAAATATTTTTATGTATTCACTCTCATTTCTATCAGCCCCCGAGGGAAAATGCATGGTCGGGTGAAATCGAAGTTCAGCCTTCTGCTGCGCCTTTCCACGATTGGAATGAACGCATTCTGCAGGAATGTTATAAGCCGAATTCGGATGCCGTAATTGTTGACGAACATGATAATGTAATAAAACGAGTTAACAATTATGAATACTTTAATTTTGACTTTGGTCCGACTCTGCTGCACTGGATAAGAAATAAGCATCCCAGGACCTATGAGAGAATAATTGATGCCGATAAAAAAAGTCTGACAGTGCACAATGGTCACGGAAATGCCATTGCCATGATCTACAGTCACATGATAATGCCGCTTGCAAACCGCCGGGATAAGGTTACACAGGTTAAATGGGGAGTGGAGGATTTCAAATTTCATTTCGGAAGAGAACCGGAATCGATATGGCTTCCGGAAACTGCCTGCAATAAGGAGACTCTTGAAGTTCTTATTGAAGAGGGGATAAAATACATAATTTTAGATCCTTCACAGGCAGACAAGACCAGAAAAATTCACAGAGGAAAATGGAAAGATGTTTCATCGGGAAACATCAATACGGAAAATCCTTACAGGTGCTACCCTGACAAGTCAGGCGGGGAGTTCATAAACATATTTTTTTATGACGGACCACTTTCGAGAAACATCGCTTTCGACGATCACATCTATAATTCGCACAAGCTTCTTCACAGACTGGAAGAGGTTTCTTTGCCTGATAATAATTCCGATTGCCTGATAAGCTCCGCCGTAGACGGGGAAACATTCGGCCATCATAAAAAATATTCTGAGAGAACGATGGCATATCTTTTTGATGAATTAATTAAAGGTTCAAAATTTGAAGTAACGAATTTCGGGGAATATCTTTCAGCACACAATCCCGTGATGGAAGTAAAATTAAAAGAAGGAATTAATGGTGAAGGAACTTCGTGGAGCTGTCTTCACGGTGTAGGCAGGTGGAAGGAAGACTGCGGGTGCGGCAGAAGCGATGCTCAGCCGAGCCAGCAGTGGAGAGAAGTATTGCGTGACAGTCTCAACTGGCTAAGAGACGAGCTTATCGTTATTTATGAAAACATCGGAAACCATTTTCTTAAGGATGTATGGAAAGCCCGGAATGAGTATATTAATATTATCCTAAATCCGGACAGTGAAACCATAAGCAGGTTCTTTTATTTCAATTCCAGAAAATTCATCAATGAAACCGAGAGTGAGATTTGCATTAAGCTTCTTGAAATGCAAAAATTTTCCATGCTGATGTTTACAAGCTGCGGGTGGTTCTTCTCTGACATTTCAGGGATCGAAACGATCCAGATACTTCAGTATGCTGCAAGAGCAATGGAGCTGGCAAAGGAAGTAAGCGGAATTGAGCTTGAAGATAAATTTTTAGAAAAGCTGGCAGCTGCCAGAAGCAATGTTCCCGAATATAAGGACGGAAAGGATCTGTATGAACAAAATATGACACATTCTTAAAATTAATGTTACTGTAAAAAATAAAAATATCCGCAATTGAATTATCAGTCTTTGTTAAATTCTTTAACATCTGATAAATGGAAAAGAATCGGTGTAAAAAGACGCGCCGGTGTAGCGCTTCCTTTGTTTTCAGTATATTCCAAAAACAGCGTTGGGATAGGCGAGATACCCGATCTGCGGATTCTGATTGACTGGTGCAGCTCCGCCGGTATGTCCATACTACAGCTGCTGCCTTTGAATGAACTTGGCGGCGACTTCGCTCCATACAACTCAATAAGCACTTTCGCTCTGGAACCAATGTACCTTTCGATATCGAAATTAAGAAAAGTTGACCTCAAACCGTTCAGAAAGGATCTGAGAGATCTGAAAAAGAATTTCCCCAAAGGAAGTGAAAGGATTAATTACGGGATCAAAAATGAAAAATTAGAATTATTAAGAAATATTTTTGAGACTGTTGATCTTTCAAACCTGACCAAATTTCAGGAGTATGTAGCAAAAAATATTCACTGGCTGAAATATTATGCTGTATTTAAAAAACTAACTGAGATCAATGAAGGCAGGAACTGGTATGAATGGGATCTGAAACATAAATACATTGCGCCCGTCACTTCCGAAAAAATTCTCCATCAATACCCCGATGAAATAAATTTCCGTTACTGGTTACAATGGCAGCTTTACGAACAGCTTGTTACAATAAAAAATTATGCCCGGAGAAAAGACGTTTTGATCATGGGAGATTTGCCTTTTCTTATTTCCAGAAACAGTTCGGATGTCTGGGCTTACAAAAATTATTTTAAACTGAATCTATCATCCGGTGCTCCGCCTGACATGTATTTTTCGAGCGGACAGAGATGGGGAATGCCGCCGTATAACTGGGACAATATTGCCGCCGATGATTATGTATATTTAAAACAGCGGCTGAGGTATGCGGAAAATTTTTTTGATATGTACAGGATAGATCATTTCATCGGATTGTTCAGGGTCTGGACCATTGATCTGAAAACCCCGGAAGAATACGGAGGTCTTATCGGGAAGTTTGATCCGGAAGATAAAAGTTACTGGGAACAGCATGGCAGGGAAATTCTGACTGTGATGAACGAAAGCTCGGAGATATTACCCTGTGCAGAAGACCTCGGAACAGTTCCGGAATGTTCGGAAAAGGTTTTAAGGGAATTCGGAATTACCGGCATGAATGTCCAGAGGTGGGAAAAGAAATGGAGGGATAACTTTAATTTCCTTCCTGCAGAAGATTACAGAATTAATTCCGCTGCAGCAGTCTCGACGCATGACTCAAGCACGCTTCCTGCCTGGTGGGAAAATGAAGCCGGAACGGTTGATGAGATTGCTTTTGAGAGGATCTTCAAAAAGTCTAACATCCCGGCTGAAAGATATCACTATTGCATAAATGAATTGTTTGAAAACAACCGTTCAGTAAACGGGAAACTATACTGGCGGCGCGGGATCTTCAATGTCTTTGTTTTATTGAACAAACTCAATACAGGTTATGCTGATGCGGGAAAGCTAATAGATATTTATCTTTCAAGCTACGCGGAAAAGGATAAATTCTGGAATTATCTCGGGCTGAAGGGTGAGTTGAAAAATAAACCTTCGGTTGAGTTCATTAAAAGATCACTTGAAAAGATAAATGAAACAGCTTCCATATTCAGCATACAGCTTTTGATTGAATATTTGTTTCTTGATAAGAATATTCTTGAAAAATACAGCGGCTGGAATTACAGAATAAATTTTCCCGGAACTGTCAATAAAAATAACTGGTCGCTTGTAATGCCGGTTTCTCTTGAAGAGCTCAAAGAAATGGATATCAATGATACAATCAAAAATATCATCCGGAAATCAGGACGGAGCTGATTTTAAAAAAAATCCAATGAATATGCTTCGTTAAAAAGGATTTGTCATGCTGCTCATGGATTTTTTATCTGTTTGTTTTCCGGAAAGCAAACATGTGTTGTCTTGCATAGCTGATCAGATCATAATACAGTACTCCTAAAAAGGACAGGATCTTATTTTTATTTTCAAATCCTTCCACCGAAAGCGGGTAGTCGGGCGTATCGCTTAAGCCGTATTGTTTAGGTTTTCGGATTTCCGGATCAGGGAAAAATGCCGTTCCGAAGATCCAGTCCCACACCGCAAGCTTAGTTCCGTAGTTGTGTTCAAATTCCTTCCCCCGTCATCTGAATGATGCCATCTGTGAAGCTCCGGACCGTTTATGAAATACTGAAGCTTTCCAAGCCGGACATCAATGTTGGAATGAATAAACATTCCCCAGATCGCGCTTATCATGCCTTTGTAGATGGCAACTTCAGGAGCAGCCCCGAGCAAAATAATAGGAGCGAACTCGACAGTTTGATTGATCAGAATTTCCAGAGAATGAGAACGAGCGCCCGAAAGCCAGTCAACTGTTTTAGGAGAATGATGAGCTTCATGCGTCCGCCATAAGATCTTGTTTTTGTGCTGCCATCTGTGAAACCAGTAAATATAAAAATCATGTGTTACAATAAAAAATAAAACCTGTGTCCATACAGGCCAGTTGCCTATTAGACTGTACTGATACAGATTTGTATTAAACTTGATCCAGTTCAGGAATCCGAAAATGATGAGTCCGAGCAGATAACTCTGAACAATGGAATACATGACAATGTCATTGAAAAATCCTTCCCGGAATATTTTCTGACCTTTGGTATACGGAAAAAATTTTTCCAGAACGATCATGACGACCGCCGCGGAAGAAATTATTATTATTGACCAGACCTGTAATGACATTGCTAAAAAATTTTTATAAAAAATTATATGTGAAGATTCTGACTCGAATTAATTTTTACTCTTCTCAATTTTTTTCTCTGCGCAAGCTCGCTTTCATAAACTTTCTTTACACCGTCTCCGAGAGATCTTTCTATGTCACGTATATTCTGAACCAGTCTTTTAAGTCCTATTATTTCCACAGATGCCGCCTGATCCGTTCCCCACATAGCCCGGTCAAGTGTAATATGTCTTTCGACAAATGTTGCGCCCAAAGAAACAGCAGCCAGTGTCGGAACCAATCCGGTCTCATGCCCTGAATAGCCGATTGGAACTTCAGGATAAATTTGTTTCAATGTTCGTATTACTCTTAAATTTAATTCCTCCAGTTTGCACGGATATGAAGATGTTGAATGTGCAATAAGAAGATTTTCCGTACCGACAGCTCCTACAGCTGAATTAATTTCTTCAAGCGTTGACATTCCTGTCGATATCATCAGCGGTTTGCCGGTACTTCTCTTCTTCAGTAAAAGGTCATGGTCGGTAAGTGAAGCAGATGCTGCCTTATACATCGGAGGGTCAAACTGCTCAATAAAATCAACCGATTCTTCATCCCAGCATGATGCAAGCCAGTCAATTCTTTTCTTTCTGCAATACTTATCAATTTCGCAATAGTCATCAAAACTTAATTCTATCTTATGCCGGTAATCTATGTAAGTCATCCTTCCCCACGGAGTTTCTCTTTCGACATGCCACTGCTCTTTCGGTACACAAAGTTCGGGTGTTCGCTTTTGAAATTTCACCGCGTCACATCCCGCTTCTTTGGCGTCGTTTAATTAATTTCTTTGCTAATTTTACCGAGCCGTTGTGATTAATTCCTATCTCTGCAACAATATAAACCTTTTCCCCGTCTCCGATAAAATTTTCTCCAGCTTTTATTTTTGACATGATAAGTTTAATTTAATTTTTTTAAAATTAGAAATTAGGTATTAAGTATTAAGTATTAGGTATTAGGTATTAAGTATTTACTCATATACTCACTCTAACATAACCAACCACTTACCTTACTCAACTAACTTCGGCTTCATATTGAAATTACCGGTCTTCCTGAACACAGGCTCCACAGGTTCTCCCTTCAGATAGCTTCTTACTTTTTTTTCTTCAACTGCTTTTTTCAAAACAGGCAATACTTCTTCATATGCTTTTAACGTATATCGATATCTTCATCGGAATGAGAATAACACATGTTATGAAATCCTCCCCATAAAATTCCGCAGCTTTATCATTTCCTGCTGAACCAGAGACTTCATCTCAAGGGGATTTCCGGCTGCTGCATCAAATGTTATTATTGTTCTGCAGTTATAACCGGAACATTTTGTAAAATCAATGTCCAAGTTCATCTGCAATTTCATTATATCCGTCCTTTAGTTTTTTTCCCTGTATCGATAAAAATTCCGGAACATTCTCATTTTTTATTACATCAATGGTTGCCATGGCAGCTGCCATTGACAAAGCTTCCCCTCCGAACGTTGTAAAAAAGAATACATCCTTATCAAACAATCTCATGACATCCTCTCTGCCTGTAATAGCTGAGATGGGCATTCCGTTGGCCATCGCCTTTGAGTAACAGGCCAGGTCCGGCTTAACTCCGAAATATTCCTGAGCTCCGCCGGCTGCAATTCTGAAGCCTGTCCACATCTCGTCAAATATTAATAATGTTCCGTTCTTTTTGCAGACCTCCTGCAACTTCCTTCAGAAAATTATTTTTCTCTTCTTCAAAAACAAACGGCTCCAATATTACACACGCAGTATCAGAATCTATGGATTGAATCAATGAATCAATGTCATTGTAGTTGAAAGTGAAGGTCAGGTCTTTTACCGCTTCGGGAATTCCCGCGTCTCTGTCGGTGATGCTGATATACCAGTCATGCCAGCCGTGATATCCGCAGCACAAAACTTTTTCGCTTTTTGTAAATGCTCTCGAAACTCTTACTGCCGCAGTAGTCACATCGCATCCTGTTTTGGAAAATCTTACTGACTCTGCATTCGGAACAACACTTCTGATTTTTTCAGAAAGCTCAACTTCCAGAGGATGCATAAATGAAAATGTTATTCCGTCTTCAAGCTGTTTCCTTATTGCATCATCAACTTTATCAAAGCAATATCCTAAAACTATCGGACCAATTCCCATATTAAAATCAATATATTCATTCCCGTCAACATCCCAGACATGCGAGCCTTTTCCCCGTTTCAGATATTTCGGAGCAACGCCTTGAATCCATTGTGTCAGGACCTTTTGCAAGTGTCTGTGTATGCGCAGGAATCAATCCCGTGCTTCTTTCGAAGAGTTGATTGGACGTAGAAATGTCAGGGTACGCGGAATTAAACTTTATTTGGATAGCCAATTTGTTTTTTTGAAGTTAATAAAGTTTATTATTGTCGCAAGTAATATGTGCAAAATAAATATAATTAACGTAAAAATCATTTCATCAATTTGTCATATTTTAAAACTTTTAAAACATGCTTCTGACCGGAAGATTAACTTTTAATAATAAACTTAAAAAATTACATTGTTTACATGGTATTATCAAAATATAATCCGGACTGGACCAATCAATTTGAATCAATAAGAGCAATATTGCAAAAACAATTGGACGGGATTGTTTTCCGCATTGAACATGTCGGAAGCACGTCTATAAAGGATTTATCAGCTAAACCAAAGATTGACATGGATATAGTTATCCCTAAGGATGTTTCTTTTGAGATCATAAAAGATAAGCTGGCTGAATTAGATTACTTTCACAGAGGAGATCTTGATGTTAAAGGGAGGGAAGTTTTTGACCGGAAGAAAGACAGGGGATCGGATGATCCGGTTCTCGATACAATTGTTCATAATCTTTATGCCTGTTATGAAGACAATGCCGAATTGGAAAGACAAATTTTATTCCGCGATTATCTCCGGGCAAATCCGGAAGCACGACTTGCTTATGAAAAAATAAAACAGGACATCGCCGAAAGATCAGGACAGGATACAAAAAAATATGTCATGGCTAAAGAAACCGAAGCGCAGGAATTTGTTTATTCAATTGTTGAAAAAGCGCGGAAGTCACTTGGTAAATAATAAATAATAAATATATTAAGCAAGTGAGTGTGATGAAAAGATTGATAGTTTTGATTGAGCTGAGCTCATTGCGTGCGGTGAACTTAATCATAGCATTCATTCAATCATTTAATCATAGTTCAAAAACAATCTTTTCCGCTATCTTCTCTCCTGTAAACCCCTCATACTCCATCACATCATTCAACAGTGCGGGCTTGAACCACTTATCTTTCAAAGCTATCGGCAATACATCACACATAATTTTATTCTTCAGAAATATTTCCGCAACTATTGAAAATAATCCTCCTGTAACAAAATGATCTTCGAGTGTAACAATCAGTTTAGAATTTTTGGAAATCCCAAGAATAACTTCTTCGTCAATAGGTTTCACCGTTCGTAAGTTAACCAATCCGACTGACATTCCCTTCTTTTCTAAAATTTCTTTTGCTTCAATTGCCTGCTTAAACAAAATCCCGTAAACTAAAATCGTAACATCTTTCCCTTCACTTATAACTTCCGCTTTTCCGATCTCAAAATTCTTTGAATGTTTGACGACAGGTTTCAGATTATTATATCGGATATAAAACGGCTTGGGACTTTTCAAAATCGTCTCTAAACCAATAAGCATATCTTCTTCATCAGCCGGACAAAAAACATTTACATTCGGAACGCCCCGCATGATGGAAACATCTTCCACCGCCTGATGTGTCGGTCCGTTAGCATCCGATAAAAAACCGGAAAATCCGCCGACAAGCTTAACAGGAAGGTCTGCAATGCCGACATCAGTTCGAATGAATTCAAATGCTCTCATTGTAAGGAAAGAAGCAAGTGCATGCGCAACCGGAATTCTCCCTCGCAAAGCAAGTCCGGCCGCAACGCCGATCATAGTCTGCTCTGTAATACCTGTATCTATGAATCTGTCTCCGATCTGATTTGGCAAATTCCGTATCGCTGCGCGGTTCTCGGCAGTGAGGATCATAAAGCGTTCATCGGTTTCGACAAGATGTCTTAGTAGTTCTTCGTATGTCAAATTAGTTATTTGGGTTGATTAGTTGATAGGTTAATTGGTTAATTAGTTAATTAGGTTGATTAGATGAAGGTTAATTTGGTTAATCGATTGATTTGTTAATTAGTTGATCAGTTGATCAATTCTTAATTAGCTAATTTGTTTTGTTATTATTAAGAAAATTAACTGATTACAAATCAACTAATCAACCAATCAACTGATGAACCATTCAACCAAAACCAAACTATTCATTTAATTTTTATCAAACAATTTCAAAAAAAATAATGAAGTGGTCTGAAGAGATTGAACTGCTGAGATTTTCTCATTTTAAATTCAATAATAATATTTATATTGCGGATAAATTTATAGTTACTGTAACAATATGGATGATCATTATACTGTAGCACTCGATAAGGCATTGACTTGGGTTCGTAAAGACTTTAAGCCAATTGGAATTATTGTTACAGGTAGCATAATACGCGGAAACCCTGATTTAAAAAGCGACTTAGATATTTATGTAGTCCACCGGGAAACATTTAGACAAAGAATCCAAAAATACTTTGACGGCATACCTTGCGAAATCTTTGTCAATAATTTCAAACATGTTTATGACTATCTGGAGCAAGAACATAAAAACAATAGACCTGTTACGGCTCATATGATTTCAACAGGAATGGTAATCGAAGGTGAAGAAAATTTGGAACTCCAAAAGTTGATTAGATCAGCGAAGGAATTTCTATTGAAATCCCCGCCTTTGACTGACACCAAAAGAATTTATAATAGATATGCAATCTCTATGTTATTTGAGGATGCCACGGATGTAAAGGACTCGAATACACTGACAAGCACTTATTTTTTAAATAAATTGGTCAGTGATATTATTGACTATACCTTTCTTAGCAATTGTATTCCTCTTCCCCGACCAAAGGAAAGAATAATGTATTTAGAAAGTCAGTATCAAGACATCGGGAAATTAATAGCTGATTATTATGGAAGCGAAAATTTTCATAACAAATATGACATTGCTAAAGCACTTGTTAGCAGGACAGTTGGAGAATATGGATTTTTCGAATGGGATTCAGGACAAGAATAAAACTATATTGAGTACTTGAACCAAACACATAAACAAATATCATTACAATGACATCATCAAACAAAAAAATAGAACTCCGAAAAACAACAGAATCCGATCTGGAAACACTATTTATCTTTCAGCTCGACGAAGAAGCAAATTTTTTAGCTGCATTTACTGCTAAAGACCCAAACGACAAAACTGCTTACATTGAAAAGTACACAAAGCATTTAAATGACCCAACGATAAACCAGCAGACAATATTATGCGATAACGAAATTGCCGGAAGCATAGCGAAATTTGAAATAGAAGGCAAACCGGAGATTACTTACTGGATAGGAAGAAAATACTGGAATCAGGGTATTGCGACAAAAGCGTTACAGGAGCTGCTAAAGATCGAGACCGTAAGACCTATTCGCGGACGAACTGCATTCGACAATATCGGCTCACAGAAAGTATTGGAAAAATGCGGGTTTAAGAAAACCGGTTCCGACAAGGGTTTTGCAAACGCAAGAGGAACAGAGACAGAAGAATTTATTTATATACTCACCTGAGGACCGGGAAAGCATTTAGAACCCTCGTTTCCGATCAGGAGATTGGGAACGAGTGAGTAAAGCTGCAAACCGGCGGCGGCAAGGGGATTAGCGACACCGCAAAATTTTAAATTAAAGTTAAACCAGAATTTTTATGAGCAACATTAAAATCCTAAATTTTACAATCTCATTGGATGGTTCGGAGCCGGAGCTAATCAAAGCTTAAAAGAACCGTTAGGCATAGGAGGAGAGGAACTTCACACATGGATGTTCCAATCAAAAAAAATGCGTGCAATGTTCGGTAAGAAAGATTGGTCTGAAGGAATTGACAACGACTTCGTGGAAAGAGCATTTGAAAATATAGGTGCATGGATCATGGGTCGTAATATGTTCGGACCAATTCGCGGGAATTGGACAGATGACGAGTGGAAAGGATGGTGGGGCGAAAATCCGCCATATCATGTTCCTGTTTTTGTATTAACTCATTATGAAAGAAAACCTGTGAAGATGAAAGGAGGAACAACATTTCATTTTGTTACCACAGGAATAGAATCGGCATTGGAAGAAGCAAAAAAAGCAGCGAATGGAAAAGATATACGAATTGGAGGAGGGGTTTCAACTGCCCGTCAATTCCTGCAAACAGGTTATGTTGATGAAATACATCTGGCCATATCACCTCTTTTCCTCGGCTTCAGGTGAACATTTATTCGCAGGTATTGATATGATCAATCTTGGATTTAACAAAATACAAAGAATAGAAGGGGAACAAGCAACGCACATCATTATCAGGAAAGGTTAATCTCTTAGAGTCTCGTATGTTAATTTTTTTGAAAGAAGAATTGATTGAGTGAATCCTTAAAATACAAACATACTTTTATTAACAAATAAATAATTCATGGAAAAAAACAAATTACTGCGAATGGACAATGTGAGCATCGTTGTGGAATCACTCGACGATGCTATCTCTTTTTTCACAGAGATTGGCCTGAAGCTCGAAGGGCGAGCAATGATTGAAGGAGAATGGGCAGGGAGAGTTACCGGATTAGGCACACAGTCTGTAGAGATTGCTATGATGGTTACCCCCGATGGTCACAACCGGCTAGAACTTTCACGATTTCTCACCCCGCCGACAATATCAGACCACCGGACTGCTCCTGTGAACGCACTCGGTTATCTGCGTATCATGTTCGCTGTTGAAGACATTGACGAAATGGTATCCAGGCTCATCAAGCATGGTGCTCAACTTGTTGGAGAAGTGGTTCAATATGAGAATTCATACCGGCTCTGCTACATTCGCGGAACTGAGGGACTTCTTATAGGACTGGCAGAAGAACTCGGTAATAAATGAGTGGTGGATTTTTTATATAAATGCAGACCGTTGTGTGATACCTCCACGGTCTATGAAAACATGTTTTTAAAAATAATGATAGACAAAATAATCAGAAAATGGAATTCTCCCCATTCAACAATGTAGTTAAGCTTTGTCTTCATGGTATGGACATGGAGGAAAAAGGCAAACCTGAAGAAGCACTTAAACTATTTCTGCAAGGCTGGAACGAAGCGACAAACGACTTTGAAAAATTTATTGCTGCTCATTATGTAGCCCGACATCAAAAAAATGTTTCCGACAAATTAAAATGGCTCGAAACGGTTTTGCAATTTGCATTAAAAATAAATAACGACAGCGTTAAAAGTGCTTTCCCTTCTTTGTATTCAAACATTGCCAAATGCCATGAGGACCTAAGCGACCCTGAAAAGGCAAAAAAGTATTATGAATTAGCAAATTCGTTTAAGGATAAACCTTCTGACAAAGGTCCCTTTTATCATGGGACTAAAGCAGATTTAAAGGTTGGCGATTTGCTGACAGCAGGAGGCAGTTCAAATTATAAAGCTGAACTCAAAATGAATCACATTTATTTCACAGCTTTGATCAATGGAGCGGGACTTGCGGCTGCATTAGCAAAAGGCGAGGGACGTGAAGTGTTTACATCGTTGAGCCGACAGGAAGTTTTGAAAATGATCCGAACGTTACCAACAAAAAATTTCCGGGTAATCCGTCACGCTCATATCGCTCTCAGGCACCATTGAAAATCGTTGGAGAAGTAACAGATTGGGTTAGACAAACACCTGAGGAGCTTCAGAAATTTCGTGAAAAGATTGGCTAATAACAAAGGAGAAATTATTAATTAATTCCTGACTACCCTGAGTCTTGAAAATTAAAAAAAGCTGCAGGTATCACTGAATATGTAGTTTAGTTTTTGTAAGTTTGTTGAAGCAATATGTAGGTGTTTTTGCGAATTAACCATATTTAACCTAAACAAAATAATACAATGGATATACAAAATTTGACAGCAAGAGCACAGAGAACCATCGATGCCTCAAGTGATAAAGTTTGGAAGGCATTTACAGACCCTGAAATAATCAGGGAATACATGTTTGGTACAACGGTAACTTCCGATTGGAAAGAAGGAAGTAAAATTACCTGGAAAGGTGAGTTTAAAGGAAAAAAGTATGAAGACAAAGGCGAAATCCTCGAGATCGTTCCCGGCAAAAAATTGAAGTACAGTCACTTCAGCCCTATGTCCGGACAACCCGATACACCTGAAAATTATCATACAGTGACTATTACCCTGAAAGAGGAAGGAAATAAGACAGAGGTACATCTTAACCAGGACAAAAATGGATCTGAAAAATCAAAAAAAGAATCAGAAGAAAATTGGGCTGGCATGCTTGACAGTCTTAAAAAGCTTTTGGAAAAATAAACGGCAGGACAAGAATTTTTTTATTGACATACAGCACTGTCGCTGTCACTTGTATACCGTTAATAAAGTAGCTTGTGAAGGAGCGTTAAATTAAAATAAAAATAAAATGAGAAAATTTATCGTGTTATCAATGATCACGCTGGACGGAGTAATGCAGGCTCCCGGCGGACCTAAGGAAGATACATCTGGCGGGTTCAAATATGGCGGCTGGGTTGCGCCTTATGGTGATGAAGTTTATGGCAAGATCGTGAAAAAAGAATTGAAACCTGCGGATTATCTACTAGGCAGAAAAACGTTTGTGGCCTGGGAATCCTACTGGCCAAATCATGCAGACTTCTGGCCGGGCATTAATGACGGGACAAAATATGTCCTGTCAAAGACCAGGAAAAAATCAGACTGGAAAAATTCTGAATTTATCAAAAGCCTTGCAGATATAAAAAAGCTCAAAAAATCAAAAGGCTCTGACATACAGGTCTGGGGCAGCAGTGAGCTCGTCCACCTGTTACTTAAGAATGATCTCGTGGACGAACTCCGGCTTAAAATTCATCCGTTGATTCTTGGCAAAGGAAAAAAATTATTTGACAACGGCGCGGTCCCGGGAGCATTTAAATTAGCAGAGAAGATTGTTACACCGGGCGGAGTTATTATTGCTAATTACAAGCGAGCCGGAAAAGTCAGGACAGGTAATGTCGGAGCTTAAGGAGAATAGTTGTTGGTTGTTGGTTGATAAACAAAATGAGAAAAAATAATTGTTTCATCAGGAGGATAAAGGTCGAACCACGACTGCATCAAATGAACACTTTTAGCAAGCACCATAAACATGATTAATCACAAACAAAAAATAAAAGACTATGCGAAAACTAATAATGTGGAACATCATTACACTTGATGGCTATTTTGAAGGCGACAAAAACTGGGACTTATCCTTTCCCGAAATTGTTTGGGGACCGGAACTCGAAAAAATCAGTATTGACCAATTGAAATCAGCGGACTTTCTTGTATTTGGTCGGATAACTTATGAAGGCATGGCAGCCTATTGGAAAACAGCGAAAGGCGAAATTGCAGAACTCATGAATGAAATTCCTAAACTGATTTTTTCCCGGACATTGAACTCCGTGGACTGGAACAATTCAACTTTAATTAAAGAAAATACATCCTCGGAAATTTCCAAATTAAAAGCCCAAGGTGACGGCGACATGTATGTTTTTGGAAGCGCTAACCTTTCCGAGACTTTTATTAATGACAATCTTTTTGACGAATACCGAATTGGAATAGCTCCTGTTATTTTAGGCAGCGGAAGGCAATTGTTTCGCAAGGGTATAGCTCAAAGACCATTGACACTTGTTTCATCAAAGCAACTTTCAACAGGAGGACTTATTATGACTTTCGAAGCAAAATAAATAAAATGTTGATTTTAGCACGACGAGTTTTTTAAAGAGCAATCATAACATTCTTACTCGCGTTGATTCAAAAGGTTTTAAATAAATAAAATGTTGATTTATCACAACACCCCAGATATCACAATTTCCCCGATCTGCATAGATAAATCAGACTGGACTTATGCAAGCCACGATGAAACAAAAAAGCGGGCTTTTGACAAGATGCAAAAAAACAAATTTAATGTTTTGCCAATCAGAGAAGCCGATGGTACTTTTAAAAAATATTTCAAAGCAAAAGAATGGGGGGATTTTGATGTTAACGACATTAAGGTGTATGAAATAAAACCGAAGGATTGCATAGATCACCTTACAAATATTAAAGATGCAGTAAAGGCGTTCGCTAAAGGAAACCGTAATTTCTTTTTTCTAAAAAATGAAAAGGAAGTTACCGGGTTATTGACTGCAGGTAATTTAAACAGCAAGCATGTATATGTTTATTTGTATAATCTAATCTCACAGCTGGAATTTGGACTGGGCAGGCTGATCAATAGATCCGGAATTGATGACAATGAATTGTACACAATTTTCGAAGAGAATGGCAGGTCTGTAAAACCTAATACCAGATACAGAAGAGAAATTAAGAAAGGACTCGATCATAAATTCGTGGAGTTCGCCTATATAGGCGACATGGCTTGGATCATCAGGGAGAAGAATTTATACAGGAAAATCGGGATCACCGGGAAAGAGTTTGATTCATCAATTAAGCTTGTAAATAAGCTAAGGAACATCGTAGCTCACCCGGTTAACAGCCTGATCAAAGGAAAAAATTCTATTGTAGAATTGGATATGACGATTACAAAGATTGAAGTTTTAACAGAGAAGATAAACAGCTATTTGTTAGTTGGAAAAGAAATGCGAGACCTATTTTTTCGGACAGGCACTCGCAGGTAGTGAAATAATTTCCTTTTAATTTTAATTCTTAACTCAGACTTTGCTAATTTGAATATAATATTATAGCATGAATAAACTTGTATCAGCATTAATTATACTTCTATGCTGTGGTGCCTTTAGGGATTTAAAAGCTCAGGGCTTTTCTTATACAAACTTAGGACCAGTGCTAGTTCAGCTAACTTACATTCCTGATTCGATTCAGTCGGTTAACAGACGGGCTGTTGTGAGGAATAACTCTTCGTCTGAAGTTCATTTCAGGTTTGCAAGAATTGTAAATGATATCCCGGCCGGGTGGCTTACCGCAATGGGTTATGATCTGTCTTATCCTCCGTTTGTTGATAGCATTCCACTTTTTACTGATCCTCCTTTTTCAATTCCGCCCGGTTATGTAGATACTCTGTTTTTTATTTATTTCGTTTGTAATGGTCCGGGCCTGGGAACCGCGGTAGTCAGAATGTTTAATGTTGACAATCCGGCTGAGTATGTTCAGGATACTTTTAAAGTTCAGATTGGAACAGTTGGCATAACACAAACTTCAGCATCGGTTATGGATTATAATTTATCACAAAATTATCCAAATCCATTTAATCCAACTACGAACATAAAGTTTTCAATTCCAAGATCTCAGAGAGTCTCTTTGAAAATATTTGATATACTTGGGAATGAAGTTGAACTCTTAATTAATGATGAAATGTTTACAGCCGGAGCATATGAGGTTGAATTCAACGGGAACAAGTTTTCATCAGGAATATATTATTACAGCTTGACAGCAGAAAATTTTACGGACACAAAGAAAATGATTTTTTTGAAATGAAGTCAGACCAGTTTATGGATGTGTCGCATTTGATAATTATGGTTTACAGAAAGTCTAAGAGAAATGCAATTTTGTAAAAACCGGTAAGACAAAAGTTTTTCTAATGCACGACAAGCAGAGATAGAAGAATTTATTTGCAAATTGACTTAAAAATGACATTGATGATTATGCATCCGGAGGAGTCCCGGAAAAACACCGGAGACTCCTCCGGGGCAGAACATTTACCGGGAGAACGGTGCAGATTTTTCTCCGGAATTTTTGTATGAACTTGCAAAGAAGAATGAATTTTCTGTTGCTGATAAAAAAACAAAATATTAGTTCCGAATTAAGGAATAGTATTAAATTGTCGTCCCCGCAGAGGTACTGAATGAAAGATATTCCATTGCCCTTTTCCGGGCTCGTTCATAGCCGGCAGAGACATTCCTCACAATAAAATTAACTTCAGATTAGTTATCTTTGTATATTAAATTAAATTATTTTAAAAAATACAGATTATGGGAATAAAAAATATTGCTCTCGGGAGCAGCGGATTGAAAGTATCCAACTTAGGTCTGGGATGCATGGGAATGAGCGCATTCTATGGTGAAACTAATGAGGCGGAGTCACTGGCTGCAATAGCGCTTGCGCTTGAACTCGGAATAAATTTTCTGGATACGGCTGAAACTTATGGTCCGTTTAAAAATGAGATCCTTATAAGTAAAGCAATTAAAGGTAAGCGTGATAAATATGTCGTAGCAACGAAGACAGGCGTTGAAGTTGATGATGACGGTAATTATAAAGGAATTAACGGCAGACCTGAATACATTAAAAAAGCTATTGACCGTTCGCTTAAACATCTTGAAACTGATTATGTTGATCTTTACTACATTCATCGCATTGATGCTAAAGTGCCGATTGAAGAGACCATTGGAGCAATGGCTGAACTTGTGAGCGCAGGTAAGATACTTTATGCAGGATTGAGCGAAGCAAGTCCTGAGACGATCCGTAAAGCTCACGCTGTTCATCCGATATCAGCATTGCAGACAGAATACTCTTTATTCGAGCGCGGAGTTGAAGAGAACGGAATACTTGACACTGTGAATGAACTTGGGATTGGGTTCGTTGCGTATTCGCCTTTAGGAAGAGGATTTCTTTCCGGAGAAATAAAGTCAATTGACGACCTCGCGCCGGATGACTGGAGAAGACAGAACCCTCGTTTTCAGGGAGATAATTTTAAAAAGAATCTTGAAGTTGTGGAAGAAGTAAAAAGGATCTCAGAAAAGAAAGGAGTTACTCCTTCACAGCTCGCGCTTGCGTGGGTTCTTCAGAAAGGTTATTCGGCAATTCCCGGAACAAAACGCAGAAAGTATCTTGAGGAAAATGCAATTGCCGCTGACATTGAGCTTTCACAGGATGAGCTCGCGGAAATAGATATAGTAACTCCTCATGGAATTGCATCAGGTGAAAGATATCCGCCGGCATCAATGACTGATCTCAACAGATAGATTTCACAAAGCCGCGGCGAACCAAAAACAAACGGAAATGCTGAAATCCGATTAGAGTAAGCACAACTAAATTTTATATGAACATACAAGAACATACTTAGCCCGGACATATGGAAAAAAACTCGGCAAGGCGAGTGTGAGCGGATATTGCATTAAGTTCAAAACGCTGAAAGATATAAACATTGATATACTTGAAGCGGCAATACGTTATGGGGTTGAGGCTACGAATTAACTACGAACTTCAAATACCGATGTATCGAGGATGCTTTGAACGAGCAGCTTGGGCGACAGAGCAAACTCCGGGCTGTGGTGCAAGAAATTAACTTTAACAATACAAACCACATAAATGAGAAAACTAATTGCAGCAATCAATATGACACTTGACGGATTTTGCGACCATACGGCAGGAATTGCAGATGATGAACTACATCAACATTACAATGAGCTATTAAGTAACGCAGACACTATTTTATACGGAAGGATAACATATCAGCTTATGGAAAGTTATTGGCCAACGATAGTAAAAAACCCTACCGGTAACAAACCGACGGATGAATTTGCAGTATTAATTGACAATATTTCAAAGATTGTTTTTTCCCGAACGCTGAAAAATGTTGATTGGAAAAATACAGAATTGAAAAAGGAAGTCATGAAAGAAGAAATATTAGAACTCAAGCAACAAGCTAGTAAAAATATTTTTGCCGGCAGCCCAAGTTTAATTGTTGCTTTAACGAACCTGAATTTAATTGATGAATATCAACTCTGTGTTCATCCGGTTATTTTAGGAACCGGTTTACCATTATTCAAAAACATAAATGATAGAATTAATCTTAAACTCTTAAAAACAAAAACATTTGGTTCCGGAGCAGTAACTCTTTACTATGAGCCCCGGTAAAAAACAAACTTTCCCGCCGTCGTTGATGTTCGAAGCCAAATAAAAGAAAGAATACATAAGCTACAAACTTTTTGGTTATCCCGTCTGCGGAACGGGCAGGCAATAACAAAGCTCTGCGCTTTATTAGAATTGAAGCTAACAATAATCCTTCCGTAACACGAAATCAATTTTGAATCTTCAACCGGCAAAATATATTTTTCTTGATTTCATTGTAAGCCTCCTTTAGTTTAAATTAGTTTTGAACTAACTAAATTTAATAATCTTTTGTGACGCTTGCTATTTTAAACATAAGGTCTGACATGGGGTTTAAAAAATATTTTACTATCTTTAAACTCTTTGCGGGATTAATATTCTTGAAATTGCAAAACTAAAAAATTAATTTATAACCGGGAAGTATAAGATTTAATGAGGTTCTATGCGGAGGGAAGTATGACTAAATTTGTCAGAGAGGTTTTTTATTACAAAAACTATTATCTTGATTTCTTTGAAACACTGAAACTTAATTTACTAAAAGCAAGGATATTTAGTATTATCATAATTAGTGCAAATGAATATAATCCCATAAATATTCCAATTCCTAAATGGAGCATTAAAATATTAATTAACCATAGCTGACGGGTTTTTTTAATCCACATAAATATGGAGTAACCAGTTTCTGAAATAATTGTCCACCAGCCCAAAACCTTTACAACAATTGGGAACTTAGATATCCAGGTGAAGTCAAATTGACTAAATTGTTCTTCGGTGAGACTAAACCATACGGCATTTCCGTTCCACCATTCTTCACCAAAACATTTCTCTATACCGGAAGAAGCATATATGATGCACATTTGTATCTGTAAAACTCTTAGACAAAGTCTTGAATAAGAATTGGGAGGGACACTCTTACCATAATTATCAAGAGATTTAGCAGCACCACAAGGAAAAAAAATACTGTAAAATAAAGCAACATTTAATAATGATTCAACTCCATACGAACCAAAGCGACATGTATTAATAAAAGTAAGATGAAGAAGCCATGCCAATATGGACATAACCCTGGTGTAGAACCCTATTGTAAATGAAATAAGCACAAAAATATAACTCCCGAATAAAACATTAAGGAATAAGCTTGCATCAACATTTTTTTCACCAATAAATTTATATAAACGACCTATGGTAGGCTGAAGAGGATTTGCAAGATTATCGGAAATGTCCCAAATTACCAATCCATTTTGACCAAACAGCAAATAAAGATCAGGATATAAAAGTATGCAAAGTAAAAGAGCTATGAATCCTATGCTTATTCTATAATAACCAAAAATCTTGGGAGAAAGAGGTTCAAAAAAAAAATTATACATCAGGCAAATAAAATGTTATTGATAATCCAAATATACTCAGCTCAATTATCCTGTCTAATATAATCATGCATACTTATCGGCTCCCATCGAGGCATCAAAAGAGAATCCGAGTATGCCTTTAAAGTGGGCATTGTCTGTTGAATTATAAGCACTCTCACTTTATTAGCATCCGGATTCATGCGCAATGCATTATTTCCAAAACTACGGCAAAATAATTCTTCTCCTTCAGGCAAGCGGACGAAATTATAAACTGTTGCGATTCGTGTATTTACTTCGGGAGTTTCTCCTTGAAGCATCCAGGGCTTTTCTTTTCCGGAACTATCCACCAGTGTGTAGAGGACAGATATTTGGTCGCCAACTTGAGGAGCGAAAAAACTATAAATATTACTGCTTCCGGTAAATTCTCCCAAGTAAAAAAGATAGTTGCTTATATTATTTTTAAGTCCCCAGTCACCGAAATGAGCTATGAATAAAATTGCAAGAACCAAATGTAGTCCTGCTAATATTGAAGCGATTTTAAGTTTTATTGTCATCTTTAGAATAAAGAATCCGGGAATAGCAAAATCATATTCCCGGAAATTTATTTAGATCTAAAAGGTTAAGGTGGATCCTTTAACTCCGGATATTTCCTGAACCTTAAGTGCTTCGAATTGTGTTGGATTTAATTTCACTAAATTCTCTCGAATCAAAGTAAGCTGTTCGGGGTCTAAACAACCTATCTGCTTTGGAGGAAATTTATCACGAATAATTTTGAATGTAATTCCTGACTCTGATAAATTTGCCTGACCATACCAAGAACGTTTGAAAAAACTTCCCATATTATCCATCATAGGCAAAAGAAATACTTTATCAAGATTTATTCCTTGCAGTGCCTGTAAATCCATTGAATCAGGTTGTATAGATGCATATGATTTTGCAAGATTCGTGTTCATGAAGACTGCATAATCACCGGCTTTTACCGAAGTGATGCCTTTTGCATATTGCCACGTAGATTTGCCAATAGCATCCAATACTTTGTCTTTATATTGAATTGGAACCATTGTCGGACAGGTTTTGACAATAACAGGAGGATTAATAATTGTAGGGGGCCATACTACAATTCGAGGAATTTTTTTATATCCTATTTTGACCAAAGGAGGACAAATGTCATCAATATCAATCATTGTCTCAGCCACCATTGAGCCATAAGTGTTTTTTGTTAAGATTGGATCGGAACCCAAATCTTGAAAATTAAGAGAATAAGAATTTTCAGGTAAATCTTTAAGCACAGTTGAAAGGGTATTATCAGATTTACTACATCCATTAATTAAAATTATTGATGATAAAGCTATACCTGCAACAATAATGGAAAAGATATTTTTTCTCATAAGGATATATTTTAATTTTTAAAAAATGTTTGGTTTAATATAAATTAAATATATGAATATTTATTAATCCATTAATGTGCAAAGTTACAAATTATTTATTCGACAAACTATCTAAAATTAAGAGGAAGTCAAATTATTTTAAATTATAATCTCAATTTAAATTACCGTTTCCAGACAAATTGGATGACGAGGGGTTAATGTTTTGAATTTATTTTACGCTATTTCAAACGCTATTGAAATTTATTTTGCCTGATTTAAGAATTTCTATATTCTATTTTTTTATGCAAATTCATGACAGAGATGAAATGATATTCAAAAACCGTTTAAACGGTTTTTGAGGGAGGAGATTTTGAATTTGGAGGATTTATTGAGGAGGATATGGATCCACACATGGTTTAGCACCAACGACATTATGCCGTTAATAAATGGATCTTTTGAAAACCTGCTTTACTTCCGAATAAAGGATAAAATTGAAACTGAATATAAATCTTTGGTAAGAAATATTAACGGAACAGAAAATCATATTCATATTTTATTTATGCTTAATCCAATCCATTACGTTGCTGATATTCTTAAGAATACCAAAGGCGAATCATCACATTGGATCAATCAGAACAGGTTCTTAGAAGCAAAATTTTCATGGCAAAAAAGCTATAATGCAGTATCGGTAAGCGAATCGAAGCTCGATTCTATTGATTCTTTCATTTCCAATCAAAAGCTATATCATAAGAATTTTACATTTCACGAAGAGAGAGATATGATCTTAAAACAATTTAAAACAAACACACGGATTAAAACCGTTTAAACGGTTTTAATCCGGACTAATCAAACTTAATTCAAAATTGATGGACACAACATTAACAAATCAAAGACAGGAAATCATTGATGACTGTATTAACTATACATTGACATCATGGTCAAAGCAGCGGGGCGGAAAGCCGCTCGTGATTGAAAAAGGCGAAGGTGTTTACATTTATGACTCTGACGGTAAACGTTATCTCGATTTTTCATCACAGCTAATTGCAGTTAATATCGGTCACGGACATCCGAAAGTCACAGAAGCCGTCTCCGAACAAATGAAAGAGGTGAGCTATGTGTACCCCGGGATGTTTACAAAGATACGCGGCGAGGTTGGAAAAAAATTAGCTGAGATCTCTCCGGGCAGTTTGACCCGAACATTCTTTACGCTTGGCGGTGCTGAAGCTGTAGAGAATGCGATCAAGCTTGCAAGAATTTATACGGGACGTCATAAGATAATTTCTTTGTATCAGTCATATCACGGCGCGACTTACGGGGCTGCATCAGCCGGCGGTGATCCGAGAAAATTTCCTATGGATTCACAGCAGGCACCGAACTTTATACATGTCGAGAACCCGTATTTTTACCGATGTCCGTGGAACAGCAAGACTCCTGAAGAATGCGCTGAAAATGCGGCAGCAGCTTTGGAGAGAGCAGTTCAGTATGAAGGACCGAATAATGTTGCAGCGATAATGCTCGAGGGTGAATCCGGTTCATCGGGTTGCATAAAATTTCCTCCCGGTTACTGGAAGAAAGTTAAAGACATCGCCGACAAATACGGGATACTGACCATTGATGATGAAGTCATGAGCGGCTTCGGACGAACAGGAAAATGGTTTGGAATAAATCATCACGATGTCGAGCCCGATATAATGTGCATGGCTAAGGGAATAACTTCAGCTTATGTTCCGCTCGGCGGAGTAATTGTCAAAGAAGAAATTGCGAAAACATTTGATGACAAGCCAATGATGTTGGGACTGACTTATTCAGCGCATCCTGTTTCACTTGCTGCGGCAAATGCGGTCATAGATATTTACAAAGATGAAAACTTAATTGAGAATGCGGACGTAATGGGAAAATATTCTGGATTTAAAAATGGTGGAGATGAAGGACGAAACATCCATCGATCGGTGACTGGAGAAATACAGGATTGCTTGGCTGTATTGAGCTTGTGAAGAACCGCAAGACAAAGGAGCCAATGGCGAGATGGAATGCGCCGCCGGATGAAATGGGAGTAATGAATAAAGTAATGGGAAAGATATCTGAGCTTGGAATGTTTACATTCGGGAGATGGAATCTGATATTTATAGCTCCGCCGCTTTGCGTAACAAGGGAGCAGGTGGACGAAGGTCTGGAGATTATTTCGGAAGCGCTGAAGATTGCTGATGAAAATATTCAGTAAATAATTAGTAAGTAAAAAAACGAATTTTAATGATTAAAGTTTTTTAATTATGAAAAAAATTAATTTGGTTACTTTTCTAATCTTTATTATTATAAGCAATGTATATTCTCAATCAGGATGGTTTTGGCAGAATCCGCTTCCGCAAGGAAATACATTAAATGATAATTGTTTTGTCAATGAAAGCACTGGATATTTAATAGGAAATAGAGGAATATTAATAAAGACAACAAACTCAGGAGTGAACTGGCAAACAAAATATTTATCAACTTCACAAAATTTAAATGCAATAAAATTTATTGATTTGAATACAGGATTTATTGTCGGCGACAGTTCAACGATTTTCAAAACAATCAACGGTGGATTTAACTGGAATAGGATTAATTATTCCGGTACGGGTAAATTTGTTGATATAGCCTTCTATAATATTAATCTTGGATTAATAGTCGGTACAAATTTTATTTTAAAATCGACTGACTCAGGACAAACCTGGACAAATAATTTGTCCTTGAGTTTAAGTTATAATTTAATGAAAGTTTCTTTTCTTGATTCTGATAATATATTTGTTGTCGGTCGAAAATATGTTGGGGGTCTGCCGGGCTATTACAGAAGCGTAATTTTAAGATCCAATGATGGCGGATTAAATTGGTCTGAAGCCAATCTGTCAACGTCTTCACTTAATAGTATCATTTGTATTTCTAACAATAATGTAATTTGTGTCGGTGAAAGTTCTATATTTAAATCTACAGATCAGGGCGATAGCTGGACGAACAGGATTAGTACAATATTTGCCGGCTTGAGCGACATTGCATTCTTTGACTCAAATAACGGAATTGCAGTTGGTTCAGATCCTAACGGTAGAATATTAAAAACTACAAACGGGGGGGATTCATGGTATAATGTATTGACTAATGGCTTCGAACCTAACTCCGTATGTGCATCTTCTCTTTCTGAAGGATTTATTGTCGGTGAAAACGGCTCAATATTAAGTACTACTAATACCGGATTATCATGGACATTAATGACAAATGTGTTACAGGATTATGGAAATTTTTACAAAGTTCAATTTATAGATGAGGATACCGGATTCATAATAGGTGTCGGTTATGATGCTCCAGTTTATTATGGGGGGTCATTTTTAAAAACTACAAATGGCGGAGAAAATTGGGTTAGCCAAATACCATGTGGTAATACTACAGATATTTTTTTTACTTCTGCAAATACTGGATTTGTTACAGGTAATAACGGTATTTTGATGAAAACAACCAATGGTGGAAATAATTGGAGCTGCGATTATTTTGGCTCCTGGACTTTTAACGCACTTTGGTTTAATGATCCGTTAAATGGAACTGCTGTTGGAGACTACGGTCACATCTACAAAACAAGTAACGCCGGGATTAGTTGGAATAGCCAGTATAGTAACAGTAATATTTATTTAAGGGGGGTTCACTTCATAAATTCAAATACAGGAACTGCGGTAGGTAGCGGACAAGGCGGCCCCATTTTACATACCACTGATGGAGGAGTCAGCTGGACATATCAAACTCTTGGATTTAGTTACTATTCAAATTTGTACAGGGTTTTTTTTATTGATAATAATACTGGGTTCATAATTGGTGAATATTCAACTGTATATAAAACTACTAACGCAGGTTTGAATTGGACCAGCTCCCAACCTGTCTATTCAATTACATTAAATGAGATTAAGTTCATTAATAATACAACAGGGTTCATTGCAGGCAATAGCGGAATATTTTTGAAGACAACAAATACGGGAGCAACATGGAATATTATAAACACCGGGTCAGACCAAAACATTTATGGATTTAGTTTTATTAATGAAAACGTCGGAACTATCGTGGGAAGTAATTTGAGCATTTTAAAAACAACAACGGGTGGAGTTGTTAATGTCAATAAGATTACTTCAATCATCCCTCAAAATTACGTTCTTCATCAAAACTATCCCAATCCCTTTAATCCGATTACAAAAATAAAATTTGAAATTCCAAATGTATCAAATGTTAAATTGATTATATTCGACATTCTCGGAAAAGAAATTAATAAATTGATTGAAAAAAATTTACATCCGGGTGCTTATGAATTTGAATGGGATGGCTCAGATTTTCCAAGTGGAATATATTTTTACAGTTTAGTCACAGATAATTTTTCTGAAACGAAAAAAATGTTACTAATAAAATAATTAATAAACAGGATTGAATCTGATTTCTTTGCTCCCCGGTGTGCGTGACGATGGAGCAAACAGACGAAGGTCCGGAGATAATTTCTGAAGCGCTTAAGATTGCTGATTGAAGAGACAAATTAGAATAGAGAATTGAAATTTATTCAAAAACTAAATAAACCGGATTGATAGAAATTTTGAAACAGGCATGGCCATGGTATTTTGCAGGAATACTTGTAGGCTTAATTGTCCCCCTGCTGCTTCTGCTCGGCAACAAATCATTTGGAGTCTCGTCGTCACTTCGCCATATCTGCGCATCGTGTTTCCCGTCAGGAATAAAATTTTTCAAATATGACTGGAAGAAAGAGATCTGGAATCTGTTCTTCGTTGCGGGAATAATAATCGGAGGATTCATTGCCGTTCAATTCATGGGAAATCCTGATCCCGTTGCGATTTCTAACAGCACAGCAGAATATCTAAAGGCTGAAGGGATCAATGTTCAGACAGGATTAATACCGGTTCAGATTTTCAGCTGGGAAAGCTTGATCACTATCCGGGGACTGATTTTCATTATTGCAGGAGGCTTTATGGTGGGCTTCGGAGCGAGATACGCAGGAGGTTGTACATCAGGACATGCAATTAACGGATTATCAAATTTACAGCTTCCATCTCTGATTGCTACATGCTGTTTCATGGCAGGCGGAATAATTATGACATGGCTGATAATTCCATTTCTGTTAAAACTATAGCGAATCACAAATGAATATACAAGACGAAGTATTGGAAGAAAAAAGTATATCCGAAGAAAACACGGATTTTGAAGTAAGGTCTCTGGATTCAGTTTGTGCAAATGAATCAGAGCTTCAGCATAAGTGGTGGCACAACATAAAGTATATGATTGCGGGAATTTTTTTTGGAATAATTTTAGTGAAGTCCGAGGTTATCAGTTGGTTCCGGATTCAGGAGATGTTCCGGTTTGAATCATTTCATATGTATGGAATAATGGGAACAGCCGTCATTATCGGAATTGTTTCGGTCCAAATAATCAAAAGATTTAATATTAAAACAATTTACGGTGAGAGTATTCAATTTCATAACAAGGAATTAAGCAAAGGTCAGGTAATAGGAGGGTTGATTTTCGGATTCGGCTGGGCAATCACCGGAGCGTGTCCGGGACCGATGTTTGCTCTCATAGGCAGCGGTTTCACAGTTATGTTTATTTCATTGCTGAGTGCTGTCACCGGGACATGGGTCTATGGATTTTTGAGAGAAAAGCTGCCGCATTAAAAATAATTTTTAATTAGTATTTCAAATTTTAATTTATCCATTTGTGAAAGACGAAATAGCCGAAGTGCCCCAGGGAATTTCATCCTCATCGCTTTACAGTGAAGATCTTGCTCCAATACCAAAATCAAAAAGGTCGTGGGGAACGTGGAATTATACTGCACTTTGGATAAGCATGAGTCTTTGCATTCCGACCTATATGCTTGCAAGCTCGTTGATTGAAGGCGGAATGAACTGGTGGCAGGCAATACTCACTATCTTTCTCGGCAATACAATCGTTCTGATTCCTATGATTTTAAACGGACGCGCCGGGGCTAAATACGGAATCCCATTTCCTGTTTTTGCAAGAGCAAGCTTCGGAGTGAAAGGTGCGAACATTCCGGCAATGCTGCGGGCGATAGTCGCATGCGGTTGGTTCGGCATTCAGACCTGGATAGGAGGGTTTGCATTTTATCAGATGCTCAGAGTCTGGTTTCCTTCGCTTGATACTCTTCCCGAAGTTTTTCCGGATTTGTTTGGATTGCATACGGGACCCGCGATAACATTTTTTTTATTCTGGCTGTTGAATATGTATGTAGTTTATCTCGGAGTGGACAGCATAAAAAAATTATTGGTGTTCAAAGCATACTTCCTTCCTGCAGCAGCCCTCGCACTTATGTTCTGGGCAATATCAGCAACAGAAGGATTAGGTCCGATACTTGCGCAGCCGTCGAAAGTTCGCTACGAGCGCAGAGTTCTGGCATTTCTTTTTCCCCGCCCTGACAGGAATGGTTGGATTCTGGGCTACACTGTCGTTAAACATTCCTGACTTTACACGCTACGCAAAAAGTCAGCGTGCGCAAATCAACGGACAGATAATCGGGCTTCCGCCTTCTATGACTTTATTTGCGTTTATTGGAGTCGTCGTAACATCCGCTACAGTATTGATTTACTTTGAAACTATCTGGGATCCGGTAGTGCTTGCAGGCAAATTTGAAAGCAGGATTTTGGTAAGTGTAACGATGATATCTATTGCAATATCAACTCTTGCAACAAACATCGCTGCTAATATAGTCAGCCCGGCAAATGATTTTGCAAATCTTGCTCCGAATAAAATTGATTTTCGCAAAGGCGGCTATATCACAGGCGTCATCGGTGTGTTGATAATGCCATGGAAACTGATTGCTGACCCTAACGGATATATTTTCACATGGCTGATTGCATATTCGAGTTTGCTCGGTCCTGTTGGCGGAATTTTGATTGCGGATTATTTTTTCATTCGAAGACAGACTTTGAATTTGAAAGATCTTTATGAAACAAAAGGTGAATATACTTATACAAACGGATTTAATAAATGTGCAGTGATTGCCTTGCTCTTGGGCATACTTCCAAATGTACCCGGATTTTTGGTGACTGTTGGATTGATTGGCAATGATATTTTTCCGGAATGGATCTCGCATTTGTATAACTATGCATGGTTTGTCGGGTTTGTGTTTCGTTTGTTGTTTATTATTTTTTAATGAGAAAGTATTCTGTAACAGAAGAATTCACATGCTAATAAGCGAAATGCAATTAGAAACATATAGAGGTGTTAAAGGTTGGTTATCATTTTTTTGTTTTACTCTTATTGTAATTACTCCAGTTGTTTTCCTAAGAAATATAATATTAAATATAATTACAATTTAAATTTTGAAATTATTTCGGTTTTCAGATTTTTACTATTATTAATATCTTTTTGGATTTAACTGTGGTTATTTTAGGAATAAGAGCTGGCCTAGCACTTTACCAAATTAAATTATATGCTGTTGAAATTGCAAAAAATTTTTTACTCATATCTTTGGGGATTAGTATTTTTTCATTATATATTATTTTAATGGTCAAACAACCATTTGAATTTGGTTTTACATTAGCTTGAGGATTTTTTAAGCCCTTAATATATTTTTCAATATGGTATTTATATTTAAATGTCTCGAAAAGAGTAAATGCAACTTATACCATTCCGTTTATTAATGAAGTTGAATAATATAGGGATGGGAGCGACAACTTTTGATAATTGAAGATCAGAAACCATAAGTAGAAAGGTACTTGCAAGATTTAGTGATGTAAATGAAAAGCAATTTTCAAGTTTAGATCGAATAAAGATAGAATAGCTAGTTATCTTATGGAGAATTTCGCGACGAATGAATATTGAAAACTTCGATAAATTAAAAACATAAAGTTTGTTCAAATTGATGAAATGATTCAAATTAGTTTGACTAAGTAATTAAAAAAAAGAATGTTTTAAAACTAATATTAAAATTTATGTCAATCTTAATCAAAAACGGTCGTGTAATCACCGCATCGGAAGATTACACAGCGGATATTTTTATCGAAGGAGAAAAAATTTCCGAAATTGGAAAAAATCTCAAAAGTAAAAGCGGATGAAGAAATAGATGCTTCAGGAAAATTAATTTTTCCCGGGCGGCATTGATCCGCATGTTCATCTCGATATGCCTTTCATGGGAACGTTCTCGAGTGACAATTACGAAACAGGAACTCTGGCGGCACTTCACGGCGGAACTACAATGGTAATTGATTTCATTTTGCAGACTCAGGGAAAGTCATTGCACTCTGCATTAGATGAATGGCGCAGCCGATCTGACGGAAATTGCTTACGGTGACTATTCATTTCACATGGCAGTAACTGATTTCAATGATGAGACAAAAAAAGAAATCAAAGACTTAGTTGATAAAGAAGGAATTACTTCTTTCAAAACTTTCATGGCATACAAAGGCGCATTGATGATAGATGACAGACAGATGATAGGCTTGATGAATGAAGTCCGTGACAGAGGCGGACTCGTGACTGTTCATGCAACCAACGGAGACATGATAGATTTTTTAATTGCAAAACACAAAGATGAAGGAAAACTTTCACCTCTTTATCATTATTTGTCACAGCCCGAAATCACAGAATCTGAAGCAGCGGGAAGATTTGTTGATATGGCTTATCATACTGATGTTCCTGCTTATATAGTTCACATGACTTGTGAAGGCGCGTTGAATCAGGTTCGTGATGCGACGAGGCGGAATCAAAAAGTTTTTGTCGAGACCTGCATTCAGTATTTGATTCTCGATGCATCGCTTTATAAAAAAGATTTTGAAGGTGCAAAATGGGTGATGAGTCCGCCATTAAGAGAGAAGAAAGATCAGGCAACACTTTGGGCAGGATTAAATCAGGGTTTAGTACAGGTAGTCGGGACAGATCATTGTCCGTTTGAATGGAAGAAAGAAATTAATGGGAGAAAAAGATTTTTCAAAAATTCCGAACGGACATCCTGCAATCGAGCATCGAATGGAACTGCTTTATTCGGAAGGTGTAGATAAGGGAAAAATAAGTCTGAATAAATATGCTGAAGTAACTTCCACCAATGCTGCAAAGATTTTCGGAATGTTTCCTCAGAAAGGAACAATAGGAATTGGCTCAGATGCGGATATTGTAATATTTGATCCGAAGAAAAAACATAAGCTGTCCGCAAAGACGCATCACATGAATGTAGATTATTCAGGATACGAAGGATGGGATGTGACGGGAAAAGTTGAGACGGTCTTGTTGCGAGGAAAGGTTGCGATTGATAAAGGAAAAGAAAAAATCAAAAAAGGATACGGAAAGTTTGTGAAAAGAGGAAAGGTAAGCAAAGTGGTTTAGCAGATGAGTTTACCTAACTTCCGATCACCTTCTCATAAAACTTTTCATACATAGGCACGATCTTATCTTCACTGAATTCCTCGGCTCTCTTCCTTGCATTATTTGAAAGGTGGTCATACCGCTTTTTATCTGAAAGCAGATCAATGGTATACTTCGCCATTCTCTCGACGTCGCCTATCTCTGCAATATAGCCTGTCTCGCCGTGAAGATTTAATTCAGGCAATCCACCCACACTCGACGATATCACGGGAACACCACAGGACATTGCTTCAAGCGCAGACAAACCAAAGCTTTCCGATTGCGAAGGTATTAGAAAAATATCCGAAACAGACAGAAGTTCAACAAGCGCATCCTGCTTACCCATGAATTTTATGTCTTCAAAAATCCCGAGTTCACGGCTGAGTCTTTCACAGTCGCCTCTTTCGGGACCGTCACCGATCAGAATTAATTTTGACTCAACTTTCTTTTTGACTTCACTGAATATCCTGATCACATCCTGAACTCTTTTTAATGCGCGGAAATTGGATGTATGAACCAAGATCTTTTCATCGTTTTTAGCAAAATTCTTTTTAAAGCACTTTGTCTTTTCGTCGTCCTCTCTTTTATATTTATTGATATCAATGAAGTTAGGTATTACTTCGATGTCTTTGTCAATTTTGTATTGTTGCTGGGTTTTATCTTTCAGAAATTTGGAAACGGCCGTAACTCCGTCTGACTTTTCAATGCTGAACTTCATTGTCGGAAGAAAGCTCGGTTCCAGACCGGTGAGAGTTATGTCGGTTCCGTGAAGCGTAGTAATGAATTTTATGTCGATGGAGTTATTGGTTTCCGACTTTAAGATCTCTCTGGCAAGATAAGCGCTTGTAGCATGGGGAATTGCATAATGCGCGTGGATCAGATCGAGTTCATTGAAACGGGTGACTTCGACCATCTTACTTGCAAGTGCAATGCTGTACAATGGGAATTCGAACAATGGATAATTATTGATCTCGACCTCATGATAAAATATATTGTCAACAAAACCGTTGAGTCGCGTGGGCATTGCATATGATATGAAGTGGATTTCGTGTCCTCTCATTGCGAGCGCCTTTCCCAGCTCAGTTGCAACAACGCCGCTTCCGCCGTAAGTCGGGTAACAGGTAATTCCTATTTTCATTTAATGATTTTATTTTCATCAAATATACTTTATTAAATTTTTAAGAAAAATTCATTACAATGAGCAAATGCCGAAAACTTGCATAGACTTATAATTTACATTTTTTATTGTGAATAAATCCTTTAGATTATTCCTGAATCCAACCCTCTTAAATCCCGAATTAAAAAATGGGGATTGGAGGGTTTCTTAATTTATGAAAGTAAAAAAAGACAAAATAAAGCTTATTACTCTCGGATGTTCAAAAAATCTCGTTGATTCGGAATTTATTCTTGCTCAATTGAAATCAAATGACATTGAAATTATTGAGGATGAAAATAAAGCCGGAAGCGTGATCATAAATACATGCGGCTTTATTGAGGCAGCCAAGCAGGAATCTATTGATACCATTCTCAGAGCAGTGGAATTAAAATCAAAAGGGAAAATACAAAATGTCTATGTGGCAGGTTGTCTATCCGACAGATACAGGGATGAACTCGAAAAAGACATTCCGGAAGTTGATAAGTATTTTGGGGCAACAGATAAACCGCAAACGATCTTCAGCATTTTAAACGAACTTGGTGTTGATTATAAAAAAAATCTGATCGGTGAAAGAATTCTAACAACGCCATCACATTTTGCGTACTTGAAAATCAGCGAAGGATGCAATAATCCCTGTTCCTTTTGCGCAATACCGATCATGCGCGGGAATCACAGATCAAAATCATTACAGGAGATTGTCACAGAGGCACAGAAACTGGCGTCTAAGGGAGTGAAGGAGCTTGTCATTATAGGTCAGGATACGACTTACTGGGGTTTTGATACCGAACGAAAAAGGAATTTATCGAAAGTCCTTACTGAATTATCTAAAATAAAAGGCATTGAATGGATCAGACTGATGTATGCCTACCCGTCAAGATTTCCGGAAGAAATAATTGAAGTGATAAATGAAACGGAAAATATTTGCAAATATATAGATATACCAATTCAGCATATTTCTGATAATGTCCTTAAGTCAATGCGCAGAGGAATTACAAAAAAGAGTTTAATGGAGCTACTTGAAAAAATAAGAACTGAAATTCCGGGGATTGCCATCAGGACAACACTAATAACAGGGTATCCTGATGAAACTGAAAAGGATTTTATTGAATTATTAGACTTTGTAGAGGAATTTAAATTTGACAGGCTTGGTGTTTTTACTTATTCAAATGAAGACGGAACTTATGCATCAGATATTCCCGACAGAATTCCATATAAAGAGAAGTTAAGCAGACAAAAGCAAATACTGGATATTCAAAAAGAAATTTCAGTCATAAATAATAAAAATTCAATAGGTGAAATATTCAAAGTATTAATTGACAGAAAAGAAAACGACTATTTTATAGGGAGAAGCTATAAAGATGCACCGGAAATTGATCAGGAAGTTTATATAAATGGTTCAAACCTGAAAACAGGAGAGTTTTACCGTGTAAAAATATTCGATGCAGAAGAATTTGATTTATTCGGTGAAACCTTAAGTTCATAGAAATTAAAATCCAATAAATAATAAGTATTAAACCAAAAGGGGTTTATTATGAAAAACTTATATAAAAATTGTTCATGCGTAATGTATGAACCCGGATTCAAAAGATCATTTTTCCTTTTACTTACTATCCTCTTATTTACTGGAAGCTACGCCTCCTCACAGCTAAAGGACAAATCTATTAAAGATGTCGGAAAGGATTTTTTCTTCATAGATCCCATAGTATTTTACAGCAAGGACCAGATGAAGGCTCATCTCGATTTATATATGGAAATTCCGCTTGAGAATCTTCAGTTCAAGAAAAATTATACAACAAAGCTTTATGATGCAAGTATCAATTATGTTGTTAAGATCACCAATTCACTTAATGAAATCGTGACAAACGAATCGATAACGGACTATGTAACCACAACGAAAGACGAACAAAAAACACTTGACATGTCATCAAAGAGTATTGTAAAGGAATTTTATCTGAATCCGGGAAGGTATACACTTGAAGTTACATTAAATGACATAAATACCAAAAGAGAAAAGTCCAAAACAGATCAGATCCTGATTGCCGATTTTGCACAGCAGGACATTTCATTCAGCGACATAATGCTGATAAGCAATTTGCGACAGGAAAACGGTAAGAAAGTAATAACACCATTGATTGATAAGAACATAGATAATTTAAAGGAAATTTACCTGTTCTTTGAAATTTATAATTCAAAGAGTGAAGATGTTACTAACAATTATTCTTATAAAGTAATTGATAAAAAAAATAATGTAATCGAAAAGGGAAATTATACATACACTTTAACTCCCGGAATTAATAAATTCTTTGAAAAAATCCCAACCGGTAATTTAGTTTTTGGTGACTATATTTTTGAGATAGAAGACGTATCCAACGGACACTTGCTTGCAGAAAAGCAATTCGTAAACAAGATGAGCGGTATGCCTGTAAATTCAAAAGACCTCAATACATTGATCAGCGAGCTTTTATATATCGCTACGGGCGAAGAGCTTGATAAAATTAAAAATGCACCTACTACTGAACTGAAGGAAAAATATTTTATAGAGTTTTGGAGAAGCAAAGATCCTTCACCCAACACTTCCAAGAATGAGCTGCTGATTGAATATTACAAAAGGGTGATGATAGCAAATGAAAGGTACTCCCATTATGTCGATGGATGGAAAACTGATATGGGAATGGTTTTCATTATTTTCGGTGAGCCGAGCAATATCGAAAGACATCCATTTTCGGAAAATACTAAACCTTATGAAATATGGGATTTCTATAGTGTAAACAGGCAGTTTGTTTTTGTGGATAATACTGGGTTCGGTGATTACCGGTTGACCGTTCCAATCTGGGATGAGGATAAAACAAAAATGAGGTAATATTACATTAGTTTTTTTCTCTTGTTAAGATAGCCGAGCAGAGCGTTATCAAACGGAGTTGATGTTGATATGGTAATATAGTCGATACTGTTTTTTCTGCATTCAGTCTTATAGTTTTCGATAAATTCTTTGATGGTTTCCTGATACGCTTTCTGCATTGCAAACGGCTGTGAATAAATCTCTTCATTAGTTTCCATGTCCTTAAGAGTTAAAGGACTTCCTTCAAGAAATGTAAGTTCAACGGGGTCAAGTATCTGAAAAAGTATTACTTCATTCTTATCATATCGAAAATGTCTTAAGGCATTCATTACTTCCTTCTGCTCATCAAACAAATCGCTGAAAATAATTACGAGTCCTCTCTTCTTTACCTTGTCGGCGATCTCATTCAGACAGCTCGCTGTCCCTGTCTCATATCTGGAGTTAATGCTGCTCAATTCTCTTAATATAAGCTGGAGGTTTGCTTTGGTTGAGTGGGGGGGAATATAAGAGCGGATTTTTGTATCATATGTTGTCAGGGAAATTGCGTCTCTTTGCAACAGCATAAGATAAGCCAAAGATGCTGCAAGATGGGATGCGTATTCAAGCTTGGTAATGGACTCAGCTCCGGCCGGACTTTCGGATGCCTTCTTTGGAAAAACCTTATTTAAAAAATTCTTTCTTTGCGAATTTATTCCTGTCAATTCATCCGATTTAAAATCCATTGACCGGCTTATATCCAGCAGCATATAAGATTTCAGATTGGTTTCTTCTTCGAATCTCTTTACAAAATACTTGTCCGTCCTGCCGAGTATTTTCCAGTCAAGATATTTCAAATCATCTCCGGGCATATATTGCCTGTGTTCTGCAAATTCAACACTGAATCCATGATAAGGCGATTTATGCATTCCTGCAATAAACCCTTCTACTACCATACGCGCTTTCAATTCCATATTGGAAAGCCGTGCGATAACAGAAGGGTTAAGAAATTTCTTGTAGTCGGAAACTTGCTGCAATTTAGTTTATATTTTATTTATTGCTGGCAAAATTACCTTATTGTTTTGACTCATCATCAGCTTTCTTTTTCTCTGAAGGATCAGATAGTTCACCTTTCTTTTTCGTATCCAATGGTTTAACATTTTCTTCTTTTGTCTGCTGACCTGTTGTCAGGGTGTCAGTATTAGGCTGGTTTCCCATTTTATCAATATTCTGCTGTATTATTTCCTCGATGGATTTTCCGGACTGAAGAACGTCCAGCATCGTCCTTGCGGATTCGCTCATCTTATCGTTGGCATCAGTATCGGTCGGATATTTTTCCAAAAAAGCCTGATACGATTTTATAGCATTGTCCTTATCTTTCAACGTTTCGTCATACATAAAAGCAACCATGAACAGCGCCTGTTTGGCATCTTTGGTAGAGGGATATTTTTCAGCCAGCTCTTTGTATGTGTTAATTCCTTCCTGTGGGTTCTTTAAATTTTCGATCTGGATTCCTGCAATCTGATTATAAGCAAAAATCGCCTGGTCAGATTTGGGATAATTCTTTATAAATTCTTTATATTCGGTTATTGCTTCGGCATATTTCTTTTCGTCTAATTTTGTTTTCGCATCGTCCAAATACTGAGTTTCTGTCTTTTGATTCTCTGAACATCCGGCAAGCATCATCGAAAAGATAATAACCGTAAAGAATTTTAAATTAAGATTTCGCATATTATATTTAATTGTTTAATTAATGAATTACCATTGTGATGGCTGCAATGTAATTAAAACCTATGTAAATTTTAATGATAAAACTAAACCTAAATGAAAATTTCATTTGCAGGATCTGGGAAGAACAATCATATTACTCCGGCTTAAAGACAACATACAATGATAAAGTCGAGGTCCTGGACTATGGTAAAAGAAATTACGATGCCGGACCCGATTATAAGGATACAAAATTAAGAATAGGGGAAGCGGTTTATTCCGGAAGCATAGAAATTCACAGAACATTAAACGACTGGTATCTCCACAATCACGAAAATGACAATAAATATAACGACCTGATCCTTCATGTCGTCTTTTATGGGGATGATCACAGCAGTAATGTTAAAGTAAAAAAATCAAGAACCATCCCGACTGTAATTCTTTCTGAATTTCTTTCCGGTTCAATTCATGATATCTGGAAAGAAATAATAAACAATCCCTCTCCTGTTTTCCGACTTCCCTGCTTTCCCCAGGGGAAAGAAGTTCCTGCTGAAATTAAAAATGTCTGGATCGAAAAGCTGAGCCTTGAAAGACTGCATTACAAATCCCAGCGAATGAATTCAAGACTTGAAGAGCTTACTGATGACCATTCAAAAAAGATCTTTTGGGACCAGATCCTGTTTGAGTTTATTTGTGAAGCCCTGGGTTATTCAAAAAATAAAGAACAGTTCTTAAAGCTTGCAAAGAACGTTAATGTGAAAGAAATAAAAAAATTGGATTTAGGCAGGGATCAGATGGAATCAGTGTTGTTCGGAATGGCGGGATTTTTATATGATCTGAAATTCAGGGATGATTATATTAATGAAACCAAATCATCATGGAATAATCTCAGGGATGTTTTGAGAAAGGAGATTATGAAAAAGTCGGAATGGAATTTTTTCCGGCTGCGTCCGGCTAATTTTCCGACCGTCCGGCTTGCATATGCGTCCGGGATATTGAATGAACTGATTCAAAAGGATTTCTTCAAGAGCATTGTAAATATTTTTGAAAGCAGTGACAAAGTAATGGATGAACTTGTTAAGCTCTTTTCCGGAATAAGAGTTTCGGACTACTGGAAAGCGCATTACAACTTCGGCAGGATAAGCAGCAGTGAATACAAAAGTATCGGAAAGCAAAGAATAACCGATATAGTTTCAAATATATTGATCCCCATAATTTACCTTTACTCCGCTAAGTTTGAGAAAGCTGCTCTGAAAAAAAGAACTGAATATTTTTATAAGACTGTAAAACACAAAAACAGCCTGAATGAAATTACCAGAGTGATGAAAAGCCAGCTTGATACAGGAGTAGTTTCAATGGCAGATGAACAGGGGTTAATACAGCTTCATAATTTTTATTGTGTAAAAGGTAAATGTAAAGACTGCGAGATCGGACAGAATGTCTTTGAAGAAAAAATTGACCCGTTAAAAATAATTTTATATTAGGGTAACTATCATTTCTGATCGTTGAATGTACCGCTGACTTTGAATATCCTGTAATTTTTCAGATTTGAATCCGATTCGAATCCGACTCCCTCAATGCTTTCGGATGGAGTCTTAATTTGAACAAATTCATCCGAAGAAACTCTTTGTGTCTTGTTGTTCCAGAACAGTTTTTGCGTCCGCAGCTCGCTTCCCTCGTTATTGATTACAACTACGCTGTCTGATATTTCAATGTCCTTTGTCCTGTCATCTATTTTGCCTGACCTTCCTGTGAGAGTTGAAACCTTAACATCATTTTTATAAAAATCAACTTTAGCGCCGCTGTCAATCAATGTGTAACCCTTGCTTTTATAAACCGAGATATGCACGGCATCCAATACTGCCTTTGTTTTTCCTGAATCGGAAAAGATCACTGTAGAATTCCAGCTCTCCTGGGATGGAGTGTCATCCGGATTTATATTTATTTGAGTTGGCTTAAATTTGTCATCGCACGAACCGAGAAATATTAACAAAATGGAAAACATCACTGCAAGAAAAAACTTTTGAGTCATCTTTTACAATCCTTCTTCTACAAGCCGGTGCATATGAATTAATCCCACCGGATTCTTATTCTTATCGCCGACTATCAGCTGCATTATTTTATTCTTTTCCATTAATTCAAGTGCCGAATTTGCAAGCATGCCTCCCGAAATTATTTTCGGGTTGCGGTTCATGATATCTTTTGCTGTTGTATTTTTTATCCCGTCGAGGTTTCTTTCGAGCAGACGACGGATGTCACCGTCCGTAATTATCCCGACGACCTTGTTTTTGCTGACAACACAGCAGCACCCAAGACGCTTCGATGAGATCATATAGATCAGATCGCGAAGATTGGCATTTGTCGTTACTACCGGGATGTCTTCGCCTTTGACCATGATATCTTCGACTTTCAAAAGCAGTCTTTTTCCAAGATTGCCCCCGGGATGGACCATTGCAAAATTTTCAGTAGTGAATTCCCTTTTCTGCAGAAGTGATATCGCTAGCGCATCACCCAGAACCATCGCTGCTGTCGTAGATGAGGTTGGTGCTAGATTATGTGGACAGGCTTCTTCTTTGACTGAGGCATCAAGTACAACATCGGAAATTTTTGCGAGCTCGGAATCCGGACTTCCTGCAAGCGCAATTATCTTTATGTTCAGTAATTTAAAATTAGGTATGAGCTGTTTTATTTCTGCAGTATCTCCGCTTTTGGAAATAATCAAAGCGACATCATCTTTTCTCAATACGCCAAGATCGCCGTGAAGACTGTCGGCAGAATGAAGGAAAATCGAATACGTTCCGGTTGAATTGAAAGTAGCTACTATTTTCTGCGCGATGATTCCCGACTTGCCAATGCCGGTTACAACTACCTTTCCCTTGCATCTGTAAATTGTTTCAACTGCCTCGGTAAAGCTTTTCTTAAACGACTCACTCCTGAATCTCTTTTCCAGATCTGCTACTGCATTTTTTTCAATGGCTATTACCTTTTTCCCGTTTGCTATGATATCCTTCTGCCGTTTTGAAATACTCATTAATACCTTTATAACTTTTTTAAATTTATTGAACTTAGTTAAAATAATTTTTTTAAAATAAACATTTTGAATGATTAAAAAAGGAGACGAAATTTTAACAGAGATAACCGAACTGAATTCGGAAGGCAGAGGTGTTTCAAAGCTTGAAGACGGATTCGTAATTTTTTCAACCGGAACTCTGCCCGGCGATGAAGCGCTGATCAAGATTCAAAGAAAGAAATCCAATTATGCCGAAGCAAAGCTGATTGAAATTAAAAAGAAATCACAATATAGAATCGAACCCGAATGTAATTTTTTTGGAGTTTGCGGCGGATGTAAAATTCAAAATTATGAATATGGAAAACAGCTTGAGTTCAAGACAAATGTTGTAAAAAATGCTTTGGAAAGAATCGGAGGATTTAAAAATGTGACAGTTCCGGATGCTATAAAATGCGATGAAGTTTTTTATTACAGAAATAAAATGGAGTTTTCATTTTCTGATGATGAGTGGCTTACAGAAAAAGATCTCGACGTAAATTTTATAGATGAGGGAAAACAAAAATTTGCACTCGGTCTTCACGTTCCGAAGTTTCATTCCAAAATAATCAATATTGACGAATGCTTTCCTCCAGTCAAAAATTTCAAACAGCATTTTGAATTTCACACGTGAATTCTTTAAAAGCAAAAACATATCTGTCTATTCAACAAAGACTCAAAACGGCTTTCTAAGATTTCTCATAATCAGGCAAAGTAAAAACACGCCCGATCTGATGGTTAATTTAATTACTTATGATCATGATGAAGAGTTAATGAATGAATATTCACTGCTGCTGAAAGAACGTATTCCGGAAATCACAACAATAATAAATTCAGTATCACAAAAAAAGGCTCAGGTCGCAACAGGAGAAAGTGAATATGTTCTTTTCGGGGAAGGATTCATTTATGAAGCGCTGAAAACTGAAGATGGAAAGGAATTCAAATTTAAAATTTCACCGCAGTCTTTTTTTCAGACCAATACTCTTCAGGCGGAAAACCTTTTCAATATTGCTTTAAAATACGGAGACTTTAGTAAAGCAGATAATGCGCTTGACCTCTATTGCGGAGCGGGCTCGATTTCAATTTTACTTTCCGGGTTTGTAAATAAAGTTACAGGTGTAGAACTTATAGAAGATGCAATCAAAGATGCAGTTAATAACTCAAAGCTGAACAATATTGAAAACATAGAATTCGTTTGTTCGGATATTAAGTACTTTTTGGAAGATGAAAGTAATTTGAAAGGATTCAATAAACTTATGCTTGACCCGCCTCGCTCTGGTCTTCATCCTAAGATCTGCGAGATCCTTTCGGAAACAAAATTTGAAAAGATAATTTATGTCAGCTGCAATCCCCACACACAGGCGCGAGATTTACAGATAATCTGCAGCAAAGGGAATTACAGTGTAGAAAAGATTCAGCCGGTGGATATGTTTCCGCATACTTATCATGTTGAAAATGTTGTGAGCTTGACGTCTTAAACCTTGAGTCTTTTAACTTGTTGAATGTATTGAATGTAGAAAAACACATTTTTATCTTTAATTATTTATAAAAGAAAAATATAATAATAAAAAAAACATGACATCGAAATTTAACGAGGCACTGGAGTTAATAGATTCTCTTTCACTGGATGAGCAGGAAGAATTAATTGAAATCGAAAAAAAGAGGATCATGGAGAAAAAGAGAAAGATTTTATCAAATGATATTCAGGAAGCTAAAGAAGATATAAAGAAAGGAAATTATATTACTGGAGATTATAAAGAGGTTATGAAATCGATTGATGATGAAATTAAATCTGACAAATAAATTCAAGAGAGAATCTGCAAAGTTAATTGTAAGAAATCCCTCGTTAAGAAATAAACTTTCAGATACATTAAAAACACTTTCCGAAGATCCATTTAACCCATCATTAAAAACTCATAAATTAAAAGGCGAGCATGAAGAATTATGGTCTTTGAGTTTATCCTATGAGTTAAGAATAATAATACAATTCCGTGAGCTTAATAATGAAAAGTAATTGATTTGCTTACTATCGGAACGCATGATCAGATTTATTGAATAATCGTAAAGGTTCATCACAGCTGGAAAGATACTAAAGTCTTTTTATTTTGTAGTCCGCCATAAATATAAAAGAGGGCGAAGACGTATTAAGCGAACCCAGCAAGGTTTACTTAAAATCTTAATTTAATAAGATTGGTCTTTCCCTCTTTAATATTGTGAACAAGTTAATATTTATTTTTTACAATTGAAATATTTTACCGTATGCATCTGAAATGTGGTTGAGGTCCGGGTAGGATATTTCACGCCGAATTTCAATATGTAAGTTGACATTTGAACTGAATGTCGATATGTTACTGTGACCTAAAAAAGGAAGCTCTATATAGAAAGATATTCTTCATAAATTAATTAAAGCGAATATGGAAGATAATTACTTTTCGTTTTTGTTAAGCTCCCCAAATGAGTTTTTGAACAGATTCAAATTTTAAACTAAAACATAACCCAAAAATTTTTATGAAAAAAATAATTATGTCATTACTCATTATACATTGTTCATTACTCATTGCAAAGGCGCAGGTGACACAGGAGTGGGTAGCGACATATAACGGAACCGGCTCGGGATTTAATTTCCCGAAGAAAATGGCAATAGATAATCACGGAGATATTATTGTAGCGGGAAACAGCGACAGCACAAACGGATATGATTATATTGTTTTGAAATATACATCTTCAGGAAATCTTATCTGGAAGCAAAGATATAACGGTATCGGAAACGGCTATGATTATCTGAGCGGGATGGTGTTGGATGATTCTGGAAATGTATATGTGACAGGAAGCAGTGAAGAAGGAATTTCTCGCGGGGGAATAAACTGGGTGACAATAAAATATAATTCAGATGGCGCAATGAAATGGAAGAGGAGCCTGAACTGGACAGCTAACAATACAGACGAAAATTTTGGAATGAATATAGATAACGATAGAAATATTTATGTGATTGGATTCGGCAGAGTTACATCTTTAGAAAGAGCTATGCTAACAATGAAATATAGTTCGAATGGAGATTCGGTATGGTGTCAAAGCTATACATCACTTCCACAACGATCTAATTGGGGATATTCCGTTGTTGCAGATGATTCAGATAATGTATACTCGTCCGGATATGGAGCAGTACCAACAGGAAACGAAATAATTACAATGAAATATAATTCAGATGGGAATGAAAAGTGGGTTAGAACAGCGCCAACTAATGAAGGTGATTATTTAAGACCTACATTTTCTGCAGTTGATGATGAAAATAATCTTGTAGTTGTCGGATATGGTTATTTTTCAAACAACTATGATTTTCAAACATTAAAATATTCCTCAAACGGAGATATAATATGGAGTAGATATTATGCTGGACTGAATGATGATCATGCTAACTGTTTAACTGTTGATAAAGAAAATAATATCTTAATTGGAGGGTCTACCTATTCAACAGGTTTTGAAGATTATCTAATTTTAGAATATTCACCAAATGGAGACACAATATTAAACAAGTTATTTGAAGGTGGGAGGCAATCAAACCGATCGTGTACATTCCATAATTTTGGACAGGGAAAATAATATATATGTAACCGGCTTTTCTATGTCATCAGGAGGAGTTGAACATTATTTAACACTTAAATTAAATTCTTTTGGAGATACTATATGGACAAGAACCTACAGCAATGGTTACTGTTCTGCTTTTTGTATAAATTTAGACAACTCAGAGAGCGTATATGTTACTGGAGGTTGTGATAATTCCGGAAATGGGACAATTGCCACAATCAAATATTCTCAGTTAACAGGAACATTAATAAATGAAATAAAAAGTGAAAATGAATATATTGTTAACCAATTATCCAAATCCATTTAATTCCAGTACAGAGATTAAATACAAAATTCAAAATTATGGTTTGGTAAAAATTATTATTTATGATATTCAGGGTAAGGAAATTGAAACATTAGCAAATGAAAGGAAGAATAACGGAAATTATAAAATGGACTTTAATGGGGGATAATTATTCAAGCGGGATATATTTTTATTCTTTGCAAGTTGACGGTAAGATAATACAAACAAACAGGATGCTGATAATCAAATAAATAACTTTATTTTGATAAGAAGTCCGCCATAAATATTAAAGAAGAGGGCGAAGACGTATTGAGCGAACCCGGCAAGGTTAAACTTAGAAAAATCTTACATGAGATTTCGTCTTTCCCTCTTTTCGTTTTTTATATTTCATTTCAAAATTAATTTTTAAAAACTTAAAACTTATAAAAAAATGGAATACGAAAATTACTAACAATATTGCTGAAGCAAGTCTCATAAAAATAATAAAATTTATTTTTCTTGCTGTTACACTAATTTTGTCTTTGAATAATGCCAAAGGACAAACATTTCTTGACGAAAACATACAACATGTCCCCGTATTCGACCCTGAAGAAACAAGCTATACACAAAGGTATTTATTCTGGGATTTGTCGGAAATTAATGATACAAATAACAGACTGGATATAGGAGTAGGTGTAAATCATATCAGCAAAGTACAAATTACAGAAACGGAAACTGGTATAAGAATGAGAATAATACTAATTTTAATTCCGAAGTCACCGGTAATAGATTTATTCCGCCGTTGTTGTGTGTTCCAAAAAAGTTTTCTGATGTATTATGAATATTGATTTAAATTTTGTGTAAACTTTTTTGGTCACCAACAACAAAACCCTATCCTAAAGAGCGATATAAGATCACTACTCACAAAACTTCAAGATAATTTAATTTCTAACACCATAACAATTAAGTTTTAAACTGTGCTTTGGAGTGATGACTTATCTGAAGCTAAAATGAAATGTCACAGATTTAAATGAATATTTTCAAAAACCAATTATCGTTATATTGGCAATACAAATTAAATGAATAAAACCATTAACTTAGACGCATTATTTTTCGGGACGCATCCTGACGACGTTGAACTGAACTGCGGCGGAACTGTAATTAAATTAGTTGAGTCTGGTAAGAAGGTCGGGATAGTTGACCTGACACTCGGCGAATTCAGCACACGCGGGAATTTGCAATCGAGAAAAAAAGAAACTGAAGCTGCAACAAAACAGTTAGGAATTTCCGTCAGGGATAATTTGAAAATAAAAGACGGTGACATAGAATTAAATAAGACGAACAGGGAAAAAGTAATAAGATCAATAAGAAAATATAAACCCGGAATTGTTTTTGCGCCGTATCCTTTTGACAGACATCCCGACCATATTTATGCCGGAAATCTTATCGGCGAATCGGTTTTTTATTCGGGACTCAGCAAAATCAAAACGGAAGGATTGGAAGCATTCAAACCGGCAAAAGTATTTTATTACAGAAATGCTTATGATATTCCGGTTAGTTTTATTTTCGATATCAGCTCTGTGTTTTCGAAGAAGTTAAAAGTAATGTCTTGCTACAGTACACAGTTCTATAATCCGAAAAGCAAAGAGCCGGAAACATTCATAAGCACAAAGCTTTTCGAAATGGAAGTCGAAGCCCGGGCGAGGCATTTTGGATTTAAGATCGGCGTGGAATTCGGCGAGCCGTATTTCAGCCATGATGCGGTAAAAGTTGATGCTGAGACATTATTTAAGATTTAAGCAATTCAGAGAAAGCAATGGTTGTATTATAACATTGAATTCAATTTCAATAATATAAACTTTACAATTAAATAAATCATAATATAAAAAGGAGAAAGTAAAATGAACCCCGGACAAATGCAGGGAATGCTTAAACAGGTAAAAAAAATGCAGGAGAAGATGGATCAGATACAGCAGAGCTTGAGAACTAAATTAGTAACAGAAGAATCAGGCGGCGGAATGGTGAAAGTAACAGTCAACGGAAAGAATGTGATTCACAAAAATTGAAATAGAAAAAGAGATCATCAATCCCGGAAGATCCGCAGATGCTTGAAGACCTTCTGATTGCAGCGATCAATAAAGCGCTGGAGAGTTCGCAGAAAATGGCAAATGACGAGATGTCAAAAGCAACATCAGGCATGATGCCGAATATTCCGGGACTGAATTTACCAAAATTTTAAAACTGGAAAAATTCCGATGCAATAATACTTCAGACACTCTTGAAAATTTGATTGAAGAGTTTGCAAAACTGCCGTCAGATCGGGAGAAAGACTGCTCAGAGACTGGCAATGTATATTACACGACAGCCGAGAGAAGAAGTAGAAAAATTTTCCAGAGCTCTGATTGATACTAAAGGACAAGCTTACGTTTTTGTAAAGTATGCTGTAACATTACCGAAGATGAAGTTTGCAGGATCTGCTCATTCGGCACAGAGAAGTAAAAAGATCAATCTGCATAGTCGAAGAGCCGCAGGATGTTTTTGCAATAGAAAAGACAAATGAATTCAAAGGGAAGTATCACGTTCTTCACGGGATAATTTCACCGCTCGACGGGATCGGACCGAATGACATACGAATTCGGAGAGCTGCTATCAAGATTAGGCAGAGAAAACGGAAGCGCTGTGGAAGAACTGATACTTGCTTTAAATCCAACCGTTGAAGGAGAAACAACGATTCTTATATTTAGCCAGACTGATTAAACCTCTTGAAATAAAAATGACACGAATTGCAAGAGGGATTCCAATCGGCTCTGACCTTGAATTTGCGGATGAAGTCACGCTTGCAAAAGCCCTTGAAGGAAGAGTTGTTGTTTGATTTTAGATTTTGGATTTTTAATTTAGGATTTGATATGTTAAATTGTGGATTTTCGATTTGGGATTTTACAATTTTAATATTTGAGTTAGAAGGAATTGAAATTCGTAATTTATAATTCGTAATTTCTAATTGAAAAAATGTGGTTTGAAGAATGGTTTTCAAGTAAATTTTATCTTGAGCTTTACCAGCACAGGGACGAAGAAGATGCGAGACTTATGATAAATCTTCTTCAGCGAAGCATTTCTGCGATACTGATCAAAGTCCTCGATATAGCCTGCGGTGCAGGAAGGCATTCGCTGGAGCTGGCAAGGAGAGGTATTGAAGTAACAGGTTTTGATCTTTCAAAATTTCTGATCAGCGAAGCAAAAAAAGCTCTTAAAGGAATTCAAAGGAAAAAGATCTCAAAGTCAGATTTCTGATCAGAGACATGAGAAATTTTAATTTCAAAAATTCATTTGACATTGCGGTGAATATCTTTACAAGCTTCGGATATTTTGAAGATGACAGTGAGAATTTCAAAGTGATCGGCAATGTATCGGATTCACTGAAAAAGAACGGATATTTTGTTTTTGATTTTATTAATAAAAAATATTTAGAGAAGAATATTGTTCCATATTCAAAATCAGAAACAGGAAAATATACGGTTATACAGAAAAGAAAAATTGAAGATGGATTTGTAAAAAAGCAAATAATGATTAGAGAAAGGAAAAGAAGACATTAAATTTGAGGAAATTCTGAAGCTTTATTCGGTAAGTGAATTTAAAAAAGTATTTGAGAGTTATAGTCTGAAATTTCAAAAGTCTTTACGGAGATTATTTCGGAAACAAGTTCAATGAAACCAAATCCCAGCGTTTAATAATCATTGCAAAAAAATCTTAACATAATATTGCTTTCTGGTCTTTATTATTCATTCAAAGCTGCGGGTTGTTTGATACGCGCGACAGTTGAGACCGCCAACGAACTTTCCCGCTCTACATTTACTCAGCCTACTTCGCCGGACATATGTAATTAACAAATTTAAGTATTTGCAATTGCTGAAAAAGATCTTGACAACTATATGAGATGCTTTGTGGATTCTGATTTTTCCGTACGAGAAGATTTAAATATTTTCCTGATGCTTTGTCACAGTCTGCATATCCGGTTTTTCTGAACTGGAATTTGAACAGCGAGAGAATTTACTTCAGCAATCCTGATATCCGTTTACGATTCCCGAAGCATCTTCAAATCTTTTTCCGGATAATGTAACTTTCAATACTGCCATAGATTCTGCAATAGTGGATATGGATTACATACTTGATTTTCAATCATAACCGACAGAATGTTGCAAAGCAGACAAAGGGAAACTGAGATTTATCATGGGAACTGATTCAGGGGACTATGGTCAATTCATACATGGTATGATTTTATTGATGATAATAATGATACTACATGGAGTGTGCTAAAGGCGAACTTTGTAAATTAAGAAGTTGATAGTTGAAATGTTAAAATCAAAGAAATAAAATACTCATCAGTAAAATTTTTTTTGCATTACTGATTATTAATTGTTCATTGACACTTATGTCTTTCCTTCATGTGATAATATTTTCTCACCCAGCTTTAAATGAAAGCACACCGACTTCAATCTTAACTGATCAGAAAACTGTTGAAGGAGTTATTTCAGAATTTTAAATATGCTTATACATTTAAAGACACTACTGTTTATGGAAATTTGCTTGCAGTGAAGATTTCATTTTTATTTACAGGGATTATGAATCCGGATTTGACGTGTCATGGGACAGGGCAACTGAAATGAGGACGACAAACGGCTTATTTCAGAGCGCTCAAAAGCTTGATAGTAATATGGAATAATATTATTTTTCAGGGAGGTGATTCACTGGAGCAAAATGTAAAAAGAAGTTTTAATCTTACCATCACATTCAATCCAAGCGACATAACCCGGATTAAACGGTTTTGTCGATATGAACCTTCACAGAAATTCATCTAGATGATGTCTGGAAGATCAGCAGATGGCGTGATGAAAGCTTTTAATTCTTGAATCATAAATTTCTGTTCTTCAGATCATCGATATAATACTTTTCATATTTCTTTCCGTTATTGATAAAATAATCAGGCATTAGTATTCAAAGCATTCAGCCGGAAGATCGTTCCGAATTTTTTCTGGTATTCCGAAATTAAATTTTCTTTGTTTGTTAAAGTGATCAAATCCGATGTCGTTCCATTCAGTATCTATGTTATCCGGATTGCTGTAATTATAGATGTCTTTGTATAAGAATTATATACTTTCCGGATTCATCATTATCCAAATTCAAAAGTTTTATAAGTGATCTGAACAGGAAATTTATCTATCTCTTCAAAGTCATACACAAGAGTTTTCTTGCTGTCAAGCCAGCCGGAAAGATCCTTTGATTTTACCACTCTCTTTAATAATAAACTCTTTCATCTTCTCAATATTGTCATTGTCATTTCTCACGCAGCCGTGTGAAAGATTTCTCATTTTATTTTTCAGCAAACTGTATTTGTGTTTGTGCCGTGAAAATATCGTAAGAGAGTTTTCATCATAATGAACAACAAATAATCCCAGCGGATTATCCGGGCCGGGCTTTGTAGGAGGCAGATCTGCTTTTGACGGATCAGGGTCTTTATAAAACGGCCAGTTCCTGATTCTGTATGCCTGGAAATTTCCTGTATAGGTTTTGGTACTTATTTTTCCAACTACATTTGGCCAGGTGTCAATATAGATCTGTTGTCCTTTATACAGCTGATAAAGCTTGGATTCGAAACCCGGTAGGTTAAGCTCCCATAAAATTTTTGCGGTATCGCCAAGAAAATTTTCCGGAACTTCAAAAGATACTCTGTAAATCATTTCGGATGCTGAAGATAATGTACTGTCTGCATTCTGAGGCGGACTCTGCCTTATTGATTTAGTCGATAAGATCTGATTTATCAGAGCCTCTGAAATGATTGGAAACTGGTCAGTCAGATGATCCCTGATTATCTGGTCACTGGATTGAGTGTCCTCAGTTTCAAAGTAGAGCTTTACTTTCTTGATCTCCGAATCATGCCCTACATTCTGTTTTACATTTAGTGAATCAACGTTGTCCTGACTGAATGCATTTTTACTATTATGTGTAAAAAGGATCAGTAAGCATAAAATCAAAAATCTCATGTTAATGTTTTTTTTCAAGTTCATTTTCTACAAATCAGTTTAATGTTAATAAATAAAAATTCAAAACAGTTGCAAACGCAACCCATAACAAATAAGGAACATCAATATTCCTGCAACCGCAGAGATTCTCATAAATTGAATTATCGTTAGAAAAATCAAGATCCACAGAATAATGATCACAACGAGTCCTCCTGTTATTGAATGCGCTCCGAAAAAGACTATTGACCAGAGAACATTAACGGCAAGCTGAATCAAAAAGTAATGAATGCCGTTCTTACTCCCTTGTTTTTCAAACCTTCCTTCCAGATTAGAAACATTGAAATTCCCATCATAAAATACAAAATTGTCCAGACAGGAGCAAACAAAGAATCAGGAGGATTGAACGCTGGTTTATTTAAGGACGCGTACCATACCGGAATCGAATCCAGCGTGAAGAAAGTTCCTATAACTCCGGCTGCCTGACATACTGCGAGGCTGATTATTAGCTTTAAGAAATTAGACATGTGTGTATTGAGTATTGAGTATTACTACATCAAAAATTGATGTAACATTTAGTTTCCCATCGTATGCCATACTGTTTTTATTTCAGTAAACTTCTCAATCTCCTTTAAGTTCTCATTTAGATCATCGTCATACCAGTTCAGGTTTTTTTGTTTATTGGATTCATTTGATAGTGAATGGAATCTCTTAACATTATTGGCACAAAGGATCTGAATATTTTTTTTCATCTCATTATTATCATCACAATAATCGATAGCATTGACATCGAAATGGCCTGCGAGATGCGGAACAAGTTCGTTTTTCAGTCCGGTCAGAATATTGATGACGCCCGCGGGAAAATCACTTGTTGCTATTACCTCTGAAAATGACATAGCAGGCAGCGGAGCGTTTTCATTTGCCATTACCACACATGAGTTTCCCGAAGTCAGTGTGACAGCAATTCTCGAAATCAAAGGGAGAAAACTCAAAGAATCCGGAAGGATAATACCGACAACTCCGGTTGGTTCCGGGATCGAAAAATTAAAGTAGCCTGTTTGTACCGGATTTACCGAGCCGACTAGCTGCATCCATTTATCACAAAAACCGGCAAAATAAATTGCGCGGTCGATCGCCTTGAGAACTTCCTTTTTGCATTCAGCTTTTGTCTGTTTGGTTGAAAGATAAATCTCTTCTGCAAACTGTTCTTTTCTGCCTTCAAGCATTTCTGCCAGACGGTACATTATCTGTCCGCGTTCATAAGCTGTTTTGCCGCTCCATTCATTGAAGCCTGCTCTTGCAGCGACTACGGCATTCCGAATATCTTTTCTTGAAGCACGTGAGACATTACAGATCTTATGACCGGTCTTTGGATTGACTGCATCGAGGTATCTTTCAGATTCGGTCCTCGTGAACTTCCCTCCGATGAAAAGTTTGTACATCTTTGGAATTTCAAGGCGAGTTGACATAGGACATAAATTTATTGAATAAATTATTTTATCTATGAAGGTATTTCTAAATCCTTACAAATTTTTACCCATAAGAAATTTTTGATCTCTTTAAGTCCTGGTATTGAAGGTATCTTGTTGGTTTTTAAATTTAAATAAATAGAATGGTTTCCGCCCTCTCGTTTCAACACACAATTATTCTTCTCTAAATATCTAATAAAATCTGTTTGCTTCAAGAAACCAATCTAATTATTTCCTTAATTACCTTTTTATTAATTGATTCTTTTTGCGATAATTCTCTATTAACTTCCAATACTAATTCCAAAGCTTCAAATAAATTCTCTTTTGCTTCTTCTATTGTCTCACCCTGAGTATTTACACCCGGTATTTCTTCAATATAAGCAATATATCCTCCTTCATCAGCTTTCTCAAAAACAGTTGTTAAATTTATATTCTTATCCATATTTTTTTTATTTAAACTAAAGATTTTACAATTCAATAAAAAGAAACTTAATTAAACTAAGAAATTCTTTTTATTATTTCTCCCAAAACTCTTTCAAGCTTCTTCTCAGCTTTTTTCAAACTTTCTTTCTGATGTTTAACTTTTTGTTTTTCATCCCGCTCATCTTCCGTCATTTTATCGGCGACAAGCTCTCTCGTAATCAGACCCAAGGCAATGAATTTGATCCCGCAGTGGACAGCGGTAATATTTTCCGGCACGACTGAATATCCAACAATGTCTGCTCCGATATCGCGGTAGAATCTGGCTTCTGCGTCAGTTTCACTTTCAGGACCGATTGTTCCCAGGTAAACCGAATCGTTTATCTTTATCAGATTCTCCTGCAATACTTTATAAATTTTCTGAAATAAATCTTTATCGTAAGCATTGCTCATATCGGGAAATCTGAGTCCGAGCTCGTTATCATTTTTTCCGATTAACGGGTTATCCCCCATAAGATTTATGTGATCATAAATAAGAGCGATTTCCCCGCAGCTAAATCTGGGATTAAGATGACCGACTTCATCAACGGAAATGATTTTTTTTATACCCAGGTATTTCAGGACATAAATAGTGTGACCAATGTCTCTCATCCGGATACCGTCATAGAAATGGTATCTGCCGTTATAAATCAAAATGTCCTTTCCGTTTAACTTCCCGAACAAAATTTTACCGGAAGTCTTTTTGCCGGTCTGAACAAATTTAGGGATCTTTGCAAAATCAATTTCTCCGGTTATCTTAAATGAGTTTATAATATCTGAATCCCTTTCCGTTATTAACGCAATCTCAGGTCTGAAATTTTTCGGGAATTTCTTTTTTATGTATTCCGAAGATTCCAAGATTTTCTCTAGCTGTTCGCTCATTATTGTTTTGTTTGATGATTCGAAATTTCATTGACCGGACTAATTCAGCTTTCCCACCAGCTTTCGTATTAGCAACGTCAGCTTTGGCTCTGCAATGGCGGCGGCTTCGAGAATATGCGGCAGCAGTGCAACCTGCAGAGTGTCGGGAAATCCTTCGTCCGTAATAATGGAAAGCCCCAGAACCTTCATTCCCAGACTGTTTGCCGTCAGTGCTTCAGGGATTGTTGACATACCTACTGTGTCACCTCCGAATTTTTTTATCATTCTGTATTCAGAAACCGTCTCGAGATTCGGTCCCTGTACCGGCGCATATACGCCTTTTTGCACGGGGATATTATTTTCAAAAGCAGTATCCTCGGCCAGCGTAATTAGTTCTTTTGAATAGATGCTGTTTCCGCCGGAAGACATATGCCCGTTATTTTTCAGAGGCGTATCGAAAAGAAGGTTGATGTGCGATGTCATTATCATAAGATCAGTACGTCTGAATTTTGGATTCAATGCACCGCAGGCATTTGACACGATCAGATATTTTACACCGAGGGATTTCATGACATGAACCGGGAATGTAACCTCGTCCATCGAATAGCCTTCGTAGTAATGGAAACGTCCCTGCATCGCAATTATATTTTTTCCCGAAAGAGATCCGAAAATTAATTTACCGGAATGTGATTCGACAGTCGAAACTGGAAAGTTGGGAATTTCGGAATAATCAATTCTTCTTTTAACATCAATGTCTTTAACCAACCCGCCAAGCCCTGTTCCGAGAATAATCCCGATTTCATGTTCATCATTGAGAAGTGTTTTTAAAAATTCAACCGCTTCATTATGCTTGCCTGTCATTATAATATAAGAAACCTACTCAGAAAAATTTGAACCGGCTGTATTTATGGAAATCTTTTTTAAATGAATATCTTCCTCAGTTGCTTCACTTTCATTTGCGGCGGGACTCAATTTTGTTAATTCCATTTTATAGATATTTCTCGATTTGATAAATTCATCCATCTCGTTTAATTTTTCCATAAAGAATAATTTCACATCCTCGACGAGCTTATCATTTCGCAACTTTAATTCTTCCAGCTCCTGCTTTCTTGTCATGATGTCTTTGTCAGTTTCCTGTTCGACCTTTTGAGCGTTCAGCTCCGCCTCTCTTATTATGTTCTCAGCTCTTTTTTTTGCATTCCCCAAAATTTCCTCAGCAAGATCCTGTGCCTTTACTATAGCTCTTTGAAGAGTAGTTTCATTCTCCTTATAGATTTCAATGTCCGAGGCAAGAGCTTTGATTTTTTCAGTTACATTCATATTCTCTTCGAGGAGGCGCTCATATCTGAGGCTGACGGTTTCAAGAAATGCATCAACTTCATTCGGGTCATAACCGCGGAATATTTTTTTGAAATCTGTTTTCTTGATGTCCTTTGAAGAAATTATGTTCATGTTCTAAGATTTTTTATTCTTCTTCATTTTCTTCGAAAATAGCACTTCCGATTCTGATCATGTTTGATCCTTCTTCTATTGCAATATCATAATCATTTGTCATGCCCATTGAAAGATACTCAAAATCCTTTCTACCGGGTTTCATTTCTTCAAACAGGTTTTTGAGGCTTCTGAAGCTCTGTCTGATATTATCCCTGTCTTCAGTCAGCTTGGCAATTGTCATAAGTCCTTTAACCCGTATATTGTGAAGCAGTGAAATCTGATTACAAAGAATTACAGCTTCTTCGTGAGTAACACCTGATTTCTGGGGCTCATCACTTGTATTCACCTGAATTAAAACATCTATTATCTTTTTGATTTTTCCTGCACTCTTATCAATTATTTCAGCAAGCTTCAGGCTGTCAACGGAATGAATCAAATGAACGCACGCAATAATATCTTCTACTTTATTGCTCTGAAGATGTCCGACTAAATGCCAGTTAATTTTGCTGACATGCTGCAATGTCAGATCAAAATACTTTTTCTTTAATTCTCTTGCCCTGTTTTCCCCGAAATCAATTTGCCCGAGCTTATGAAGTTCGGCAATTTTCGAAGAAGTAACTGTCTTGCTGATCGCTACAATCTGAATATCATAAGGGCTTCTATTAACCCTGTCGCAAATCGTCCTTATATTTTCTCTTATTGCTAAGTAATTTTTTCTTAAACTCATATAAATTTAGCCCAATATACTTTTATTAAATACTTTTTTCAATTTAGAAAACAATTTAGGGAATTGCGGCGCCGTGATAGAGCATGGTTTGATTCCCGGACGAAATACTATTGGAAATCCCATGAATCTAATTTTATTTTCAAGTATTTTCAGCCTCATAGTTTTTTAAGGTTTTCTAATTAATTTATAAAAAATAATTTGAAATACAATTTTAGAGAAATAGAGAAGAAGTGGCAGGACTACTGGGAAAAGAATAGTACCTTTAAGACAGCTGAAAGTGATGAGTCAGTCGGTAAGAAACCGAAATATTATGTCCTCGGAATGTTTCCGTATCCAAGCGGGGATGGCCTGCACGTTGGCCACGCTGAGATGTACACTGCGCCTGATATAATAGCCCGTTATAAGAGAATGAAAGGATTTAATGTAATGCATCCGATGGGATGGGATGCATTTGGGCTTCCAACTGAACAGTATGCAATGAAAACCGGAATCCATCCGAAGATTAGAACCGCGGAGTGTATTGCTTCATTTAAGGAAGACTTAATGTCATTGGGAATTTCTTACGACTGGGACAGGGAAATAAATACAACAGATGAAAAATATTATAAATGGACCCAATGGATTTTTCTCAAAATTTTTAATTCATACTATGACGAGAATGAAAATAAAGCAAAGCCGATATCGGAATTAAAAATACCTGAAGGTCTCGGTGAAAAAGAGAAATTTGATTTTATAAATTCACACAGACTTGCCTATCTTGCTGAAGTTCCCGTAAACTGGAGTCCGGAATTAGGCACTGTATTATCAAATGAAGAGGTCCCGGAACAAATTGAAAAGGGATTTACTGTTGTAAGAAAAAACATGAGGCAATGGAATCTGAGAATCACAAAGTACGCAGACAGATTACTGAAGGATCTCGAAGAGCTTGACTGGCCGGGCAACATCAAAGAGCTTCAGAAAAACTGGATCGGAAAAAGTGAGGGCGCTGAAATTAATTTTAGAATTGAAAGCGATAACCTGAAAGATGAAAAGTCTGTCAGGGTATTTACAACGAGACCCGATACGATCTTCGGAGCCACATACATTATACTTGCCCCGGAGCACAAGCTTGTTAAGGAGATTACTACAAAAGAATGTTCAGGAAAAATAAATAAATACATCGAAGAAGCTGAAAGAAAATCCGACATGGACAGAACGGAATTGTCAAAGGTAAAGACAGGGGAATTTACCGGAGCGTATGCAGTCAATCCGGTAAACGGTAAAAAAATACCCATCCTTGTTTCAGATTATGTCTTGTCGAGTTATGGTACAGGCGCAATAATGGGCGTGCCCGGACACGACGAAAGGGATAATGAATTTGCGCGAAAATTTAAGCTTGACATAATTCCTGTGGTTGTGCCGTCAGAATATAAGACTGAAGAGGAATCCGAAGCATTCTCAGAAAAAACAAAGACCGGTAAAGAATGTTTCTCCGGAGAAGGGTACTCCATCAATTCAGATTTTCTCAATGGACTTGCTTCGGAAGATGCTATAAAAAAAATAATTGAATGGCTTGAGGAGAAAGGAATCGGGAAGAGGACAGTTAGCTTTAAATTACGCGACTGGCTATTTTCGAGGCAGAGATTCTGGGGGGAGCCGTTTCCAATAATTCATTTTGAGGACGGAACATTTAAAGCACTGGATGAAAGCGAATTGCCCTTGAAATTGCCTGATGTTGATTCTTACCGGTCCAGCGGAACCGGAGAATCACCGCTTGCAACGATAGATTCCTGGGTCAATACAACCGATAAGGAAACGGGAAGGAAAGCAAGAAGGGAAACCAATACTATGCCCCAGTGGGCAGGCTCGTGCTGGTATTATCTGAGATTTCTGGATCCGGAAAATGACAGGTTTATCTGTGATTCCGCCAGTGAAAAATTCTGGATGCCTGTTGATTTATATATCGGCGGATCAGAACATGCCGTCCTGCATCTGATCTATGCAAGGTTCTGGTATAAGGTTCTGAATGATCTCGGATACGTTTCGTATAAAGAGCCTTTTCAAAGGTTGTTTAATCAGGGAATGATACTCGGAGAAGACGGTGTAAAAATGAGTAAGTCCCGCGGCAATGTCATTAACCCCGGAGAAATAATCAGTAAGTTCGGAGCCGATTCGGTGAGATTGTTTGAAATGTTTCTCGGTCCACTTGAAGCAACAAAGCCCTGGAGCACAAAGGGAGTAGAAGGACTAAACAGATTTTTGAACCGCATATGGCGGCTGGTAATCGATGAAGATACCGGCGAAATAAAATCAAGCATAACTGAAAAGGAGCCGGAAGAAAAAATAAACAAACTTCTTCATAAGACAATTAAAAAGGTAACCGATGACATTGAAGACGGTGATATGAAATTCAACACGGCAATTTCTTATCTAATGATTTTTGTAAACGAGCTGTATAAGCAGGATACGATCAGCAAAACCGCTATTGAAAAACTAATACTGCTGTTGTCACCATTTGCTCCTCACATAGCGGAGGAGCTTTGGCAAAGATTTGGAAATTCGGACAGTGTTCAGCTTGCAGCATGGCCCGAGTATGAGGAATCACTCACAAAGGAAAATTTCATAACCATAGTATTTCAGGTCAATGGAAAGGTAAGGGCTAAGCAGGAATTTGAATTTGATACTGACGTAAAACTTATGGAAGATGAGGCATTGAGCAACGAGAATGTAAAAAGGTATATACTTGGAAAAGAAATTGTTAAGATAATAAGCGTGAAAAATAAAATGGTAAACATTGTTGCAAAATAAATTTTTTGAAAAATATTCTCTCATGAAATTATTTTTACAGGTCATAAAATTAGTTCTTGACATAAATAAAAATTTAATGCAATATTGCATTAACTTAAAAAGACAACAATATTGCAATCCAAAGAATTAATACAAAAGTTGCAGGAAATTGGATTCAAAGAATATGAGTCTAAGATTTTTTTAGTTCTGCTGAAGGGATCGGCTTTGAGTGCCTCTGAGATAGCGGAGAAAGCAAACATAAGAAGAACAGCCGTATACGAGATCTTGAAAACTTTTGCTTCCAGGGGATTTTGTAATGAGATAGAAACAAATACAATTTTAAAATATGAAATAATAGATCCCAAAGTAATTGCAGACAAGATAGAAAGAGAAATTGATCAGCACAATCATGAAAAGGTTAAGAGCTTAAAGGAAACGTTTAAAGAATTTGAGGGATTACATAAATCAGAAGTTTCTTCTGAGAACAGTAATATTAATATTGAACTGATCAGAGGATTTAACAAGCAGAGACAGACGAAGTTTTTTGAATTAGTAAATTCAGCAAAAAAAGAAATTCTGTTTATGATCAGGCTTGAAGGTTATATTTCTGAAGAACTTGATTCGGACGTAAACGAATTTATCAGTAGAGGCGGAGTGATTAAGTCTATATACGAAGCGAGTTTGGATTTTAAGATCATAAAGGAAAGTTCACGTCAGGATGCGAAACTGGATGACTTGTTGAGAATATGCAAGAGATTTGAAAAGACAGGAGAGCTGGTTAAGATTTCAAAATCTGAACTTCCCAACATGACCATATTTGATAAGAAAATAACCTTTATTAATATTGAGGATAAAAGTGTTCCAAGACATAATAAGGCTGATATCATAATTAAGAACGAGGCATTTGCTAACAGAATGATAGACCTGTTTAATTATTACTGGCAGAAATCTTTTTCGATCGAAGAATTAGATGAGCCGTCTGAAAGTGATTTTGTATTTGCTAAAAAATCAAGAAGAATAAAATCAAATATTTTATCAAAAGTAAATTAAAAAATTTTAACTCAATATAGGGGGTAAAAAAATGATTAAAACCAATACTAAATATTTAATCAGAATAATTTTTTTGGTTAGCTTAATTTTCTGCTGGAGCAAAAATAATATTTTTGCAAATTCAGATAATTTAAAATACATTTCCGGAGTTGTGGTCTATTCGGATGATAAAAGTCCTGTAAGCGAGGGGGTTATAAAGGTAATTAAATTAAATGATATTGACGGAAGAAGTAAAGTCATAGAGACAGTCAGTATTGACAGGGCAGGAAATTTCAAATTATTCAACCAGATAATTTATCAAATTGATGGAACTAAGCTAATGGCTTATCCAAATGATTATGATAATTCAGCTCCTCCCTATTATCCGACTATTCTGGATTTCAATTATAAAAAAGGAACTAACAATGAAAATTTAGTAATTGAAGTTGAGAGAACCGAAGATCAAAATTCCGCGGCGTCAATAGATCATAAGAATTCAATCTTAATGCAGAATTTTCCGAATCCTTTTAATCCAACTACATTGATTCGATTTGATCTTCCACAGACCTCAAATGTTTCCCTGAAGATATATGATATGAAAGGTGATGTTGTGTACACTTTGATTGACAACAAAAATTATTTGAAAGGAATGAATGAACTGGAGTTTAATGCCGGAAGTCTTCCGAGCGGTATTTATGTTTACATTCTGAATACAGGAAATTACAGCGAGACCAGAAAAATGATGCTTTTAAAATAAATATAGTATCGTCCTTGATAAACAAGAAAGATTTAATGAGGGTTGGGTCTGTCTTGTGAATTCCCCTCTTTTAGGGAAAGGAGGGGATTCAGGGATGTTAAAATCTTGTGTAACTTAGTTATAAAATTTCAAATAATCTATAAGAATATTAATGTTACGTAGCATCACGAAACATTTTTATAGTCACCCGACACATCTGTCACAATCACAATAAGATCTATATTTTAGATAAAGTTTAGCTTGTCATTTCATTCAATTAACATACTTCCCCGGATTGCTGTTTTCGAGTTCAGTCTGTGCTTTATGTTGAATCAATGAATTGAAAATAGGGGATTTTATATGTATTTTCATTAAATTTAAAATAAAAATCATATAAGCAAATGAAATTTTCCGCAACAGGTGATACACTTGTAGATTATCTTTCTAAGCTTAATTCAGTAATTCCAACCCGTTCCCCATTACCCATTCTTGACAACATTTTATTCGAACTTCACGGAAATGAATTGAAATTGCTTGCTTCCGATCTGGAAATTTTTATTCGGACGACGTTGGAAGTTAGTGGAAAGAAAGACGGCAGAGTTGCCATTCCTGCGAAAAAATTGCTTGAGATATCCAGGACTTTAACTTCTGCAAAATTAGATCTGGAGGTAAATGATAAGAACCGGATCACAATCAAGACCAAGAACGGAAAATATTCGATCGGCGGAGAGCCGGCAGAGGATTTTCCTTCACCTGAAGAAAAAAATGATTTGCATAAATTAGAGTTTGACGGAAGGACCCTCAGAAGATGTTTGTCAAAGATCATTCACGCTGTAAACACTGATGAATTGAGAAGGAACATGTCGGGAATACTTCTTGACGTTAATAAGGCAGAGCTGAAATTTGTTGCGACCGACGGATTCCGTCTGGGAAAGATAATAAAAGATGATTTCAAATCCCAGAGTGAAGTAGAGGAAAAGATCATTATTCCATTAAAGACAAGCAACCTGATCTTAAGATTGAATAACAATGATGAATCAGTCATTGAGTTTGATGAAAATGACCTGAAGATTTCTTTTGGGGATATTGAAATTTATTCAAAGCTTATTGATGATACATTTCCCAGTTATGAGACAGTAATTCCCGGTGACAATGATAAAATTTTAAAAATAAATAAGGATGAATTTTCCAACTCATTAAAGAGAGCTTTGATATTTGCGGATGTGATTACCAAGCGGGTCCGGCTGGAGATTACACACAATTCAATGATGATTAAAGCTGATAATCCTGAAATCGGATCAGAGGGAGAGGAAAAAATTGATTGCAGTTTTAACAGTAAGGTCGACACCGAAGATTTTGATAAAAAGCCTTTTGTTATTGCATTCAACGCAGGTTATTTGCTCGATGCTGTCTCGCAGATGGAGACAGAGGAAATCAATGTAAGCTTTGGAAGTCCTTCAAAGGCTGCAATAGTAACTCCGATCGAACAACTGGCAAATGAAAATTTCATTGAACTAATAATGCCGGTCAGAGTCGGTTAGAGAAATTTAATTCACAATTTTTTATTTTTAAAACGTCTTTACTTAGTTTTATAAACTCCATTCGACAGCATTTCAGTCAAATAATAACCGTAGACGATGGGATATTTTAATTATGATATTAAAGAGGATATATTGAAGAATTTCAGAATTATGAAGAACAGGAGATAATTTTCAATGACAAATTTAATTTTATTTACGGAAACAACGGGCAGGGAAAAACAAATATTCTCGAGGCCGTATCGCATGCAACATTCGGGAAAAGTTTCCTGGGATCTGCAGAAGCAGATTGTATAAAATTTGGCAGAGAATGAATTTACGGTAGAATCCGAATTTGAAAATGATTTAGGAAATATAGACAGAGTGATAGTAAATTATAATTCAGTCAGCAAATCAAAATTAATCCATAAGAACAAAGAAAAAGTTTATGCATTTTCTTCCGAGATATTCGGACGATATCCGATTGTTTTCCTTTCACCAAAGAGCCTGAATATCACTTACGGAAATCCTTCCGACAGAAGAAAATTTTTTGACATACTCATCTCACAGACGAGCAGCCTGTATCTCGATTATCTTAAGGAACTTTCCAAAACGCTCAAACAGAAAAATGCACTGCTGAGAAGTTATTCAATGTTCAGGAAATATTCTTTAAGCGAATTAAAGAATCTCTTAAATTCCTACAATGAAAAATTAATTGAAGTATCATCCAATATAATATTTAAGAGACTTAATTTTTTAATTAGAGTTTGAAAATTTTTTCAGGAAGAACTATTCATTTCTGATTGCCGGCGATGAAAAAGCTGAAATAAGCTATTACTCGGATTTTTTTCCGGAATCAGAGAATGAAAAAAAACTGCCGGACATTAATTGCATAAAGACAAGGATCGAAGAATTAACCTACTCTAAATTTGATGAAGAAATAAACAGGGGTCTTTCATTAGCAGGTCCGCAAAGGGATGATTATATTTTCAAAGTAAGCAAAGCTGAAAGCAGGAATAATGATTTTTTTGAACTCAAAAATTTTGCCTCTCAGGGGGAGCACAAGACATTTTTAGTTGCATTGAAGTTTTCTGAGTATGACTATCTTAAACGATAAAAAATCAACAAGTCCAGTGCTGCTTCTGGACGATGTTTTATCCGAACTTGATGAAACAAGAGTCTCGAAAATAATTTCTCACCTGAAAGATTACGGCCAGATTTTTTTGACGACAACAGAAAGAGAATATAAAGATAACCTTGGAAAGTTTTATCAGCAACAATGAAATTTCGGTTTTTAAAATTGAAGAAGGGAAAGTAACAGAAAACGTGAAAAATATTGAAACAAAAATGAGGTTTAATAAGATAGTTTGCCTTAAAGAGTGAACTTGATAATTTTATGAATTACATCGGGTTTGATCTCGCGGATGCAGGAGCTTCAGATACTGAATGTCTGGAAGAGTGCGTAGGTGAAGCAATTGCAAAATTTTCCATCGCCGTAGGAAATCAGAAAGAACAAGCTATTTGTAAGTGTTGAGAATGCAGCATGGAGATATGAACTTTCATTAAAGAAAAATGAAATAATAGAAAATCTAAACGGAAGTTTCAAAAAGAAATTAATTAAAGAGATATATTTTTATTTAAAAGAAAATTTATAAAATAATATGGCAAAAAAAAAGCAAAAATGAAGGCAATAATGAATATGAAGCCGGTGATATCCAGGTCTTAAAAGGACTTGAACACGTTCGTAAGAGACCGGCAATGTATATCGGTGATATTTCTGCAAGAGGACTTCATCATCTTGTGTATGAAGTAATTGATAACGCAATCGATGAAGCGCTTGCAGGATATGCCGATAAAATAACTCTGACAATAAATAAGAACAGTTCGGTGACGGTAACGGACAACGGCAGGGGAATCCCGACTGAAATTCATCCGACTGAAAAAATATCCGCACTTGAAGTTGTAATGACCCAGCTCAATGCAGGAGGAAAATTTAACCGGGACAGCTATAAAGTTTCCGGCGGTCTTACACGGAGTCGGAGTTTCAGTTGTGAATGCATTGAGTGAATATCTCGAAGCCGAAGTTGTAAGAGACGGAAAAGTATATTATCAGAAATATAAAAGAGGAGTTCCGGAAGGAAAAGTGAAAAGTGATCGGCAATGCAAAGAAGACGGGAACGAAGATAACATTTTATCCGGATAATGAAATCTTTAAGAAAATAAATTTTCAAATATGAAACACTTGAGGAAAGACTGAGGGAGCTGGCATATTTAAATAAAGACCTTACAATAATTTTAAAGGACGAAAGAGAAAAGCTGAAAGAAGAAGAATTTCATTATAAAGGCGGCATTAGTTGATTTTGTAAAATATCTTGATGAATCGGAAAAGTCAATAATGGGAAAGCCTATTTATATCAGCGGGGAAAAGGAAAATGTACAGGTTGAAGTTGCATTTCAATACAATGAATCCTTATAATGACAACACCTATACTTTTGTGAACAATATCAATACTCACGAAGGCGGAACCCACCTTGAAGGATCTTAAAGCAGCTCTGACGAGGACTTTGAATAATTATGCAACAAAAAATAATCTTATAAAGAATGATAAGATCACATTTGACAGGAGATGATTTCAGAGAAGGTCTTACATGCGTTTTAAGCATCAAAGTGCCGGAGCCGCAGTTTGAAGGACAGACAAAGACCAAACTCGGCAACAGTGAAGTGAAAGGAATTGTGCAGTCAATCACAGGAGAAAGTCTCGGAAATTATCTTGAGGAGAATCCGTCTGTTGCAAAAAAGATAATTGAGAAATGTGTCGTAGCTGCCGAAGCAAGACTGGCCGCGCGACAGGCGAGAGATCTTACCAGAAGAAAGAATGCTCTTGATCTCGGCGGTCTTCCCGGGAAAGCTTGCTGATTGTTCGATAAAGGATCCTTCTCAATGCGAGCTTTATCTTGTTGAGGGTGATTCTGCGGGCGGCTCTGCAAAGCAGGGAAGGGACAGGAGATTCCAGGCAATACTTCCTTTGCGCGGAAAAATTCTGAATGTAGAAAAAGCTAGAATAAACAAGATACTTGAGAACGAGGAGATCCGCTCTATAGTTACTGCAATCGGAGCCGGACTTGGAAACTCGGATGAATTCGACGAATCAAAGATCCGGTACGATAAAATAATTCTGATGTGCGATGCTGATGTTGACGGTTCGCATATAAGAACTCTTCTTCTGACTTTTTTCTACAGACATATGAGAGAGATCGTTGAAACTGAGAGGCTCTATATAGCACAGCCTCCACTTTACAAAATCAAAAAAGGCAAGACCGAGCTATATGCTTATGATGAAGCCGAACGAGAGGAGATTTTGAAATCAATGAAAGTTGATAAGAGTGATCGATAATTACCGAAAACGGAGAAGAGAGTTCGGGACGCAAATACCAAGAGGAATTAACATTTCGAGATTCAAAGGGCTTGGGAGAAATGAATCCCGAACAGCTCTGGAGCACTACCATGAATCCGGAAACAAGAACTATAGTTCAGGTAACAAATGAAAATGCTGCCGCCGCTGATAAGATCTTCAGAGTGCTTATGGGTGAAGAGGTAGAGCCGAGAAGAAAGTTCATAGAAGAAAATGCAAAGTATGCCAATCTCGATGTTTAAAATATAAATTAACATAAATCTTTATTTGGAAGAGATTATTAAAGCAATAGTACTCGGAATTATACAGGGGACAACAGAATTCATTCCGATAAGCAGCACGGCTCATTTAAGGATAATTCCTGCATTACTTGGCTGGAAGGATATCGGAGCTGCATACAGCGCTGTAATTCAGATCGGAACACTTGTTGCGACTCTTATATATTTCAGAAAGGATATTGTCGATCTGACAAGGGGTTTTATCAGATGCATTCAGGAAAAATGATTTTCTTACCAATAATGAATCAAGGATCTTCATTCTTATAATTATCGGAACAATTCCCATTTCGGTTTTCGGTTTGATTGTTCAAAAGATTCATTGAAGGGGAAGCAAGAGGATTATATGTAATAAGCTTCGCATTGATTTTACTTGCGGTAGTTCTTTTTATTGCTGACAGAGTTGGCAAAAGGGAAAAGAGTTTTCAGGAAATTACAATGAAAGACGGAATAATAATAGGCTGCGCACAGGCTCTGGCGCTTATTCCCGGGAGCTCAAGAAGCGGAGTCACTATAACTGCCGGACTTTTTAGAAATCTTAAGCGTGATGTTGCAGCAAGATACTCGTTTTTGCTGAGCATTCCTGCGATAGGACTGAGCGGACTTTATGAGCTTTACAAAGAGCGCGATGTCCTCCTTCATGAAAACTTTGTAAGCTTATCCGTTGCCACTGTTGTCGCCGGAATAACAGGATATTTATCGATTGCATTTCTGATCTCATATCTGAAAAAGAACAGCAATTTGATTTTTATTATTTACAGGATCGCTCTCGGAATACTGATTATTATTTTATTATCATACGGAGTGCTGCAAAACCTCGAATAAAAATTTTTACACACAGTCAAAATTTTGCATTTTTAATGGAAGGATTAACAATTAAATTTATTGCAAATAATAAATGAATATGAAAAAGATAATAATCTTATCAGCCACTGCAATATTATTACTAAGCTCATCACTTTCTTTTTGTCAAACCACCTATAATTTTAGTGATGGATTAAATACAGCCAAATCTTCCGGTAAAATGATTTTTGTAGATATATACTCGGATTCAGATAACTGGAGCAAGAAAATGGAATCTGAAGTTTTATCTTCGGCAAACGTTAAAAGCGCATTATCGAATTTTGTATTTGTTAAGCTTAATCCGGATTCTCAGGAAAAATATAACTATGGAAAGAACGATTATACTGCAGGAGAGCTTGCTAAATATTTCGGTGGTACCGGTTATCCGACGTTTGTGATTCTGAATTCAGACGGTAGTGTAATAAAATTCAAATATAACGGGGAGCAAGTTTCCAGTCTTTCAGGATATATCGGAGAGGATGATTTTACAGAACTCCTTAAATTTTTTTCCGACAACAAATACAAGGATACAGATCTTTCAACAATTTTTCAGGATTAGAGCCTGTTGCCAGATTTGAATTTTTCCTTTAATTTATTGAAAACATAATCAGGCACAAACTCCTTTACATTCGCATTGAATGAAGCCAGCTCTCTGACGAGTGAAGAGTTCAGATAGGTATATTTTTCATTCGGCATCATAAATATAGTGTTTATTTCTGGCGCTAGTTTTTTATTCGTAAGTGACATCTGAAACTCATATTCAAAATCAGAAATAGCTCTCAATCCGCGTATTATAATATTTGCATTTTTGCCGGACGCATACCTGACTAACAATCCGTTGAATGAATCAACTTCTACATTCTCGAGGTGATCCGTCACACGCCGGATCATGTCCATCCTCTCCTTTTCCGAAAATATCGGTTTTTTATCAGAATTAGGAGCGATAGTAACAATTATCTTTTCGAACAGATCACTGGCCCTTTCAATAATATCGAGATGACCGTTTGTTATCGGATCGAATGTCCCCGGATATATCGCAGTATTTTTTTTCAATTAAATTATGCAGGTTTATTTTTGAAATCAAATATCGTGAAATTTACAACGCCTATTTTTTTTCTTAGGACAATAAAATTTTCAAATTTATTGTCCGGTATAAATTTTCCCGGATGTTCCAGTATCAAAAGCGTATTCATGGAGGAAATAGTTTCCAGCAGCTCATTGTGAAATTCATATCTGAAAGGAGGATCGCAAAAAACCAATCTGAATTCCCCGACTTTGTGTTCCCTTAGAAAAGCCAGTGCGTCAGATTTGAATACGCTGCAGCTGTTTTCTGCTTTTAGTTTTTCGATATTCTCTGATACTAATTTTGTATCCCTGTCAACAAAATAACACATAGCAGCTCCGCGTGATATGCATTCCAATCCAAGGCTTCCAGAACCGCAAAAAATATCCAGACAGTTTATTCTTTCAAGATCAATCATATTGCTTAAAACATTAAACAATGTTTCTTTAGCCCTGTCTGATGTCGGCCGGATCTCATTCGTTGCCGGGGATTTTAACAGCCGGCTTCCATAAATACCGGAGATGATTCTCAAATTTCTTAATTTATCAATTTTTGAGAGCTAAGCCATACAGTGGCGCGAAACTGCTGTCGATGCCATCATTATTTATATATGAAATTTCGATATTCCCGAACTCTTTATCAAGAAATTTTTTTATATTTCCGGAACTCTCATAACCGTATAAAAAAATTTTTTGAATGCTCTTGTCATTAAACGCTGAATTAAAAAAATTCATTTGATTCACCAGAGCCGGACGAAAGTTACTACCTTCAAAAATATCATAATCATAATATTTAAGGACTTCGTTCTTAATTAAGCTAAAATCCAGTCTTGAATTTTTGCATCCGATTATCAGTATGTTTTTATTTAACATATCCGCGCCGTGATTTTCCTTTAAACATTTTTCCACGGCAAACTGGTCTATCTCAATATTCCGGATCTTAATATTGCTGCCGTTGCACAGCTTTTTAATAAAGTCTATCCGGTTCTTGTCGATTGCTATAAGAAGCACTTCATCAATTCCCTCGTTGACAGAATTATTGTGAAGACGGTAATACTTAATATTAAAATTCTTGTATGTATCAGGAAAGTAATTTGACAATTCCCATAATATGTGTGAATTAATATTGTTCCGGTCTTCATTAAAATCCACAGGTACGACATTCAGAAATGTCTGGGCTGTATCAATCAAGACACTTGCAGTGTGAGCCTCAGCGCTTTTGCTGTCAATAATGTTAAGTATATTTCCCGAAAATTCCGTTATTAATTCTTCGCTATTACTTTTTAAATGGGATTTGTCATTAATGTTGAAACTCAAATTAATCTGGTCTTTTGAAATGACCTCTTTTGAATCACTCAATTGAAGTACTCTCAGAGTATTTTCCGTGAATCCTAAAATTAAAATAGCCAAATCTGAAATTATTCTGTTTTAATGTATTCTTTGATTTTTTCGAATTTCTTTTTGCCGATCCCTTTTACCGACATGATCTCATCTATTTTTTTGAATCCTTTTTTGCTGTCTCTGTAACTGATTATTTTTTCAGCAATGGACTCGCCGATTCCGGGCAATTCTACGAGCTCTTCCTTTGTAGCTGTATTAATGTTTATGCTTTTACTTATGAGTCCTGTAAATAAACTGTTTATTGAGTCTTTCCCGTACTCTCTATCTCCGTACTGCCCTGCATCACTGTCTTTTGAAGAATCCAATCCTGAACCGGAAAAATTATTTTTATATGCATTGCCTGATTTAATTCTGAATTCGGAATCACTTTTTGAAAAATCATAAAGACTGCCGGTACCCGCGCTGATAACCTGTTTGTAATACTTTATTGAAAACCCAGCGACTAAAACAGCTATGATAAATAATATTACTTTTGTTTCATTCCTTGTAAAAGAAATATGCTTCAATACACTCTTCAATTTTGTCATCGTTTATCCTTTTCAAAGATAACAAATATGAAATAATAATAAACTATTCATAAAAAAACCTATAAGATCAGTATTAATGTATTCTTTTTTGATAAGTCCGAAAGTAAACAGGATATTGAAAACAGTACCTGAAAGAATGGAAAAAGAATTGTGGTATTAGGTGTAAATAAAAAAATTATTTAACTACTACAACAGTAAGACCGTCACCAATTGTAATAAGCATTGATTCTCCCCGAGTGTCTTTTGAGATTATGTCGTTTGTGAGCTGAATGGCTTTTAAGTCCTCATCATCACCGGCATCCTCTACCACTCTTCCGGCTTTCAGCATATTATCGAACGCAATGATTGTTCCCGGATGTGAGAGACTTAAAGCAGCCTCATAATAGTCCGGGTAATTAGTTTTATTTGCATCAATGAAGATAAAATCGAATTTCGCTTTTTGAGAAATTAACTTTTTCATATGATCCAGCGCGGGTGATATTACAACTTCAGTCTTATCTCTCAGCCCGGCTTTCTCAAAATATTTTTTCGCAATGTCACCATGCTTCTGTTCAAGCTCAACAGTTATCAACTTACCATTGTCTCTCAGCCCTCTTGCTATGTGAATCCCGCTAAATCCTGTCAGCGTGCCTATTTCAAGCGCATCTTTTGCATTTATCATCTTACAGAGCAAATACAGGAATCTTCCCTGATCGGGAGAGATCTGTATAAGCGGTATATCCAGGGATTCGGTTTCTTTTATTAACTCATCGAACAATTTATCTTCCGGAACAAATCGTTCAAGTATGTAATTATACATTGCTTCGTTAATTGGAACAGCTTTCATTGTCTTGTCTTAATTTTTGATTTTATTTATTAATAAAACATGAATTTTATGCTCATGTCAGTTTTCCGCAACAGGCAGTTGCCGGATAGTTTAAAACTCTGGATAAAAAATTTTTTTTATTGAAATCGCTCTCCCGGTTTTTGCGTCAATCTCACACAGGACTGCCGAAAATCTCAGGTCTTCTTCGGCTACTTCATACTTTTGGGGAGTCGAATAAATAAATCTTTTAATGGATCCTTCTTTTTTCATTCCAATGACCGAATCGTAGGGACCCGTCATGCCGACATCGGTGATATAAGCCGTTCCGCCGGGAAGAATTCTGTGGTCGGCAGTCGGCACGTGCGTATGTGTGCCTACAACAACGGAAGCCCTTCCGTTTGCATACCACCCGAAAGCAATTTTTTCCGCGGTTGCTTCGCCGTGAAAGTCAACAAAAACGATATTTGTATCATACTTTATTTTTTCATATATCCAGTCGAATGCCTTAAATGGACAATCAATGCTTTTCATAAAAACTCTGCCCATCAGATTCAGCACGGCAATCTTCAATTCAGTATCCGGAATTTTAAATACGCCGAAGCCGTGACCATAAACACCTCTTGGATAATTCTGGGGACGAAGGACGTTAGGTGTTTCGTTCAGATACTTATGTGACTGAATCTTGTCCATTGTGTGATTTCCGCCGGTCAAAACATTTATGTCAAGTGCGAGGAGTCTTTTCCCGTCCTTTTCGACAATGCCTTTTCCTTCGGTGATGTTTTCACCGTTAGCTATTACAAAATCAATTTTGTATTTTGAAATATAATTGGGAAGAAGTGTTTTCGTCAGATTATATCCCGGCTCGCCGATAATATCACCGATGAATAATACTTTAATTGTATCCGGCAAAGATTTATTTATTCCTTCGGTAATTTGATTTAAAAATATTCACTTGTGTTGATTCCTTTCCAGTCTCCGTATTTTTCTAGATCAAGCTGAATTGACTTAAATACCGTTGCAAAGAAAATTGCGTCATCAGCCATCCCGAACAAAGGCAGCATATCCGGAACCATGTCGAACGGGTTTATAAAATAAAGTATGGCAGCCGAAATCATAGCGATGGACCTCCAGGGAACGTCCGTATATCTTTTATCTTTGAAATCTTTGATCAGGCTCATTGCGAGCTTGATTTGATTTATGAACTTACTGAACTTTTTTAGATCCAGCTTCGAAGATTTCGATTTAACCCTGCTTTCCCCTGAAATTATTTCTCTTATGTCATTCCGGTTAATCCTTGAAGTTTCAACTTCGATTTCTTCAAAAACCTCTTCTTCAGTAATATTATTTTTTCTCATGATTAAAAAAATTTTCTCTGCAATATATTATTAATTGATTTGTAATTCAATCCTTTACAATTCAGAAATTAAGTTTCTTCATCATCTCATAAACAGCAATTCCATAAGCCACCGAGACATTGAGCGACTGTTTCATCCCGAGCATAGGTATTTCAAATGATTTATCTGCTATCTCTATGATCTCCTTTGATACCCCGGAGATTTCATTTCCAAGGACGAGGCATAACGGAAAATCCTCTTTTTCAATGTTCCATACCAGATTTTTTTTGTCGGTAATTTCGAGAACGGCGATCTTTATTTTTTTCTCTTTCAATTTATGTATTACATCAACGGGATCTTTATGATATTCCCACGGTACGCTTTCGGTGGCGCCAAGGGCAACTTTTTCAATTTCTTTTCGGGGCGGATATGGTGTATACCCGGTGAGAAATAATTTTTCAATAAATGCTCCGTCGGAAGTTCTGAAAATCGCTCCCACGTTAAATATGCTTCTTATGTTATCACACAGAACATAAACAGGATTCCTCCGGTAGTTATTTAATTCATCTAATCTTTTCCTGTCAGCCTCAATTTCGGAATGTGAAAGTTTTCGCATTTACAATGTTTGTCTGTATGAATAACTTGTTTAAGATTTTAAAGTTTTTTCTAAGAAACAATTCATTCTATATTGACAGAATCAACCGAAAAGCTAAAAGATGTAAGTGAATTTTTTTCAGAAGAGGGAATTCTTGCTGAGAATTATGAAGGTTACGAATACCGCATGCAGCAGGAAGAAATGGCAGCTTCAATACTTCGTACACTGGAAATGAAGTCCCATATATTCATTGAAGCCCCGACCGGAATAGGAAAAAGCTTTGCATACCTTGTGCCGGCAATCTACTATGCAAAGAAAAGCGGGAAGAAAGTCATAGTCTCAACCTATACAATAAATCTCCAGGAACAGTTGATAAATAAGGATATTCCTTTTCTTCAGAAGGTCATGCCGGTGGAATTCAAGGCAAAGCTTTTGAAGGGAAGAAATAATTATCTTTGCCCGAAAAGACTTTCACGTGTAATGGAGACTTCGAATACACTCTTTGAATCGGAAGAACAGATCATTCTCGAAAGGATCTATGAATGGTCAAAGCATACAAAGGACGGGACACGATCCGACATTAACTTTAACATAAATGAAAACGTCTGGGATTCTGTTTGCTCGGAAAGAGGCATTTGCACTGTAAAGACATGCGGCGGTGAAAATACAAAATGCTTTTATCAAAAGGCAAAATCCGAACTAGCAGAATCGGATGTAATAGTGGTAAATCATCATCTGTTCTTCACGCTTTTCGACGGTGTAAACGATGACAAGGACGGGTACCTGTACAGAAATGATTTCTTAATACTGGATGAAGCTCACACTGTCGAGCAGGTAGCCACCGAACATGTAGCTCCGTCATTATCAAGGGAAATGGTTAAGTACCATCTTCTGAAACTATACAATCAACAGAAGAAAAAAGGTTTCTTGCTTACGCTTCCTTCGCTCCACATTCAAATGATAATACAAAACCTTCTGGATCTGAATCAGCTCTTTTTTCACCGTCTCAGGAATAATTTATTTTTCATGAAGGACGGGAAGATTGAAAGCCTTACAGCCCGGGTCTATGACAGGAAAATTGAAGAAAATCTTTTGAAACCCGAGATGGAAAATCTTTTGCAGAATTTACGTTCACTCAGACCTGCCTGTAAGGATGAAATAATGGAAAATGAGCTTAACGAATACATATTAAGATTTACAGAATTCAATTACATTCTGGAGGAGTTTTTGGGACAAAGGAAAAATGAAAATGAAAATGCTTATGTCTACTGGGTTGAGCTGTCCTCGCAGAAGCCGGAATCCAATGTAAAAATATGTTCATCTCCCGTTGATATTTCAGACTATTTCAGAGACAATATTTTCCGTGCAAACAATTCATGTATTCTTACAAGCGCGACATTAACAGTCAACAATAATTTTAATTATTTCAAACAGCGTCTTGGAGCAGAAGGAGCAGAAGAATTAAAGTTAAACACACCTTTCGATTTTTCACGACAGGTAAAAATATTCATTCCGAGGAACATTCCTTCCCCTGCAAAAACTCACGACACATTTTACGAAGAAAGTCTGAAAGACTGGATACATTATTTTATCAAGAAGACTGAAGGCAAAGCTCTTGTCTTATTTACAAACTCTTATTTGCTGAAGAATATAGGAAACGAATTGAAAGAAATATTAGCAGCTGATGAGATTGAATTACTGATGCAGGGTTCAGGATTATCGAGAAGCATTTTGCTTAAGCATTTTAAGAGTGATATTAATTCCGTGCTGTTCGGACTGGACAGCTTCTGGATGGGGGTGGATGTCCCGGGTGAAGCCTTGAGCAACCTTGTAATAACGCGGCTTCCGTTTCAGGTGCCTTCGCATCCTGTCGTCCAGGCGAAAATGGAATTCATAGAACAAAACGGCGGCAATAGTTTTTATGAATTCTCATTGCCCGAAGCTGTATTGAAATTCAGACAGGGGATCGGCCGTCTCATAAGACATAAATCAGACAGGGGGATCATTGCCATTCTTGACAGCAGAATCGTGACAAAATCCTACGGTAAATATTTTCTGAATTCGATTGATGAATGCGAAGTGGAAGTGGTGGAATAGAATTCGCAATACCATTTAATATCACTTTTCAATTAATTATTTTTGAAACATTAAATTGAAACATAAGCACCTTAGAAAATGGAAAATCAAAAATCCGAAGTATTATCTCTCCGAAATCAGGAAAACGGTAATTCACAAAAAAATCACGAATATGAAAAGAACCTGTACGAAGATGCTCGCTCTTGTGCTGTAAAAATTCTTTGCCGGTGCGAAAGAAGCGATTCGTATCTCGAGAAGCTGATAGATGCCGAACTTAAGAACGACACGTTAAATGATTTCGATAAAGCATTGCTAAATGAGATAGCTCACGGAGTCATCAGATGGATGAGAAGGCTGGATTGGTTTCTGAATGGCTTTTACCGCGGCAATTATGAAAAGTGTTTGCCTGAGGTCAGGAATGCAATGCGTGTAGCATTGTATCAAATTCTCTTTTTAAATAAAATCCCGTATTCTGCTGCAGTAAACGAAGCTGTTGAATTCATAAAAAGAATTCATGGGGAGAGGCATGCCGGAGTTGTTAACGGTTTATTACGAACCATAATAAGAACCCTGGATGCGCTTGTATGGCCGACAAGAGAGATCGATGAAGTTAATTATCTTGGGATCGTACAGTCACATCCCAACTGGATGGTAAAGAGATGGATCAACAGATTTGGTTTCGAAGAAACGATCAAGCTGTGTGAGGAAAATAACAAGCGCCCGGTAATGTCAATAAGAGTAAATAACCTGAAAATATCAACCGAAGATTTCGAGAAGTATCTGTCGGAAAAGAACTTATTTTTCCGAAAGGGAAATTACATAGCTAATTTTTTTACAGCAAAGACAATGTCGAAGATACACACAGATGAATTTTTCAGACAGGGTTTTTTTTCCATACAGGATGAAAGCGCCGGGCTGGTTTCTTTATTGGTCGATCCCAAAAAAGATGAGCTGATTCTTGATGTTTGCGCTGCTCCCGGCGGAAAATCTTCTCACATTTCCGAACTAATGGGAAATGCAGGTAAGATAATCGCTGTCGAAAAATATCTGTCCCGCGCTGAAGTTATGAAAAAGAACTTTGAGCGGCTTGGAGTAAATAATGTTAAAATCATTCATGATGATATTATTGAACCCAGGTCAAAAGAGCTGAAGGAATTTCTTATTGGAAAGGCTGATAAAATTTTAGTCGATGTTCCCTGTTCCGGACTTGGCGTTCTGTCCAAGAAACCCGACATAAAATGGAAAAGAGAACTTGAAGATATTCACAAGCTTCAGAATTTGCAGCTGGAGATCCTTGAAAGCTCTTTAAAATACTTAAAGCCTGAGGGTGTCATAATTTACAGTACCTGCACGATCGAGCCGGAAGAAAACTACGAAGTAGTAAATTCATTCCTCTCAAAGCATCCCGAATTCATTCTGGAAAATGCAAATAAATATGTACCGGAAAAACTGGTTAATGCCGAAGGGTGTATTGAATTGCTGCCGCACGTACACAATGTTGACGGAGCCTTTTCGGCAAGATTGATCAGGAAAGAATAATTACTGACCCTGAAACTTTTCGTAGGCGTTGATAATATCCTTAACTAACTTGTGTCTTACGACATCTGATTTGTCAAAATACAAAAAAGATATGTCATCTATATTTTTCAGGATCTCCTGAATTTGCACGAGACCTGACATTTCTCTGCGGGGAAGATCTATTTGAGTAATATCTCCGGTAATTATTGCTTTTGAATTTGGTCCTAACCGTGTCAAAAACATTTTCATTTGAAGTGAAGTTGAATTTTGAGCTTCATCAAGAATAACAAATGAGTTGTTCAGAGTTCGTCCTCTCATATAAGCCAGCGGAATTACTTCAATTATATTTTTTTCCATGTAAGCTTCAAGCTTTTCAAAAGGTATCATATCTTCAAGAGAATCATAAAGAGGCCGTAAATACGGGTCAACCTTTTCCGATAAATTTCCGGGAAGAAAGCCAAGACTTTCTCCGGCTTCCACTGCCGGTCGTGTTAAGACTATTTTACTGATTTCTTTATTCTTAAGAGCCGCAACTGCAAATGCAACTGCCAGATAAGTTTTACCTGTTCCTGCAGGTCCAATTGCGAATACAATATCATTTTCAGTAACTCTTTTAAAATATTCAGACTGGTTCGGAGTTCTAGGTTTGATAAAATCATTTTTTCTGGAGAGAATTACATCCCGTATTTCATTCGGAGAAAATCCGAATTTTTCTTTTAGTTTCTCCGGTTTGTACTCCCGGGAATCAATTAAATCAAGAACAAGCTTTACATCTTTGGAATGAATTGCCCCCTGTCTTTTCTGAAGAAAGATCAGTTCATTAATGACCTTCTCAATAGCTTTTACTTCATCTTCCTCGCCTTTTAATATTATTACATCTCCCCTTAGAACTATGATTGAGTCGAAACTATCCGTTATGAGATTCAGATTTTCCTCATTTACTCCGGCGAAATTTAAAATATCAATTCCCGTTAGTGGAATTTTTTTTTCTGTTTCATTCATGTCTTTAAAATTATATCAATAAACAAGAAATTAAAAAACCCTTATACTTTTTTCAAGTATAAGGGTTTGAACTAAATATTATGAATGTCCAAATATTGAATTGCTAACTATTTCTTGGTTGAATCTTTTTTCATAGTTTTCATTTCGGTGTTATCACTCTTCATTCTTCTCTTTGTAGAACCTCTGTATGAATTTGCATTCATTAAAGCTTCTGTCTTTTGAGCTTCTGTTAATACAGGAATTTTCAATACCTGACCCGGATAAATCAAATTCGGGTTCGGGATAGTAGTAGGTGTTCTTGTCGGAGCGCTTACAACACCACTCTTATTTGCATCCCAGATTGCAGGCCATAATCTTGAATTTCCGTAAATGCTGCTCATACCTGCGATCTTGTATAAACAGTCACCTTTAACAACGGTGTATTGTCCGGTTTCAACTTTGCCCATACATTCGGTAATTTTCTTTTTCATTGAATTCCATCTGTCATAGAATTCATTAAGACAGTGCATTCTGTTGTTTATTCCTGCATCGTTGATATAAGGCATTATATTTGCGTTTATATCAGCAGCGTCATCCGGTCCTTTACAAGCGTTGACTCTTTTTTCAGCATCGCTGAATTTACCTTTGTATTCTTCGTATTGTGTCTTGCTGCCTACTGCAGCCCAGACAGCATTAACTGCATTATCTGCATCGTTTTGTCTGGTTTGTAATCCAAATTTTAACTGTTCGATTTCTGTGTTTAATGTTGAAAGCTGATTGGTTAAATCGGTTTTCTTGGCTGTATACTCGTCCATTTGCGCTTGCCATTCATCTTCATCCATTTCTTCCATACCACCGGTATCATCATCATCATCATCATCATCTTGAGCAAATGCGGATTTAGCAAATACTGCCAAGGAGAAAACCATCATAAATACTAATAATTTATGAAATTTCATTTTTAAAATCTCCTTTTGTTTTTAAGTTTTAAATTAATAAAAATTGTTTTGAAAAAATTCAGCAATTAATTACGGGCAATTTCTCTTTATGCCGTCTGCAATTCCTTGCCATTCTTTGATTTTTGCTTCTTGATCAGCAATTTGCTTTTGCAAATTTGACTTTTCGTCATTCTTTGCGTTAACTTGAGACTGAAGTGCATCGACTTCCGCTTTCAAGTCATTTAGTTGTTGAATTTGCTCGTCACTTAATCCACCGCAACCGACTATAAATGTAGAACCAGCCAGCATCGTTACGGTTAATAAAATGAAAAACAAGTTTCTCATTTTTGCCATTTTTAAAACCTCCTGTTTTTTATTGGCATTTTGAAATAGGGTTAATTAAAGTAGGTGTAAAATAATTTTAATAAAAAACATAGTCAAGTCACATTCTAAAAAAATAGACACTTTTTTTGTAATAACAGTAATAAAATTCTGATATTATAAAAAGTGTCTAAAAAAAGGGACAAGGACTCAGTCACTACTTACCCGGGCGCTCTTCAAAGTAATCCCCGATCTTCAATCTCATGTTCAAAAGAATGGTGAGAAATCCAAAATCATTATTATAAGTAGTTCCCAATCTTACTGATGGTCCAATCGCAAATGAACTTAACGCAAAGCCCTCCCCTATGTTGGAAATCATTGTTTCCAATAAAATCTGGAAGTTTCTTTTATTGCTTCCGAATGTTGCATCAACTCTTGCATCAAATTGTGAACCCGCGATCCTCATTTCCCTTGATAAAAATCCTAAATGTTGTTCACCAAACCTTTGCGCATAATATAATTTTGCCCGTGTGGATCCGAATGTTCTGAAAGGATATCTGAATTCGAAATTAGTATAGTTGCCGCTGATAATGTTGTTCGGCATCGGCTGTTTTGTCTCTGTGTTTAAAACTACAACCGGGGGATCATATGCACCCGAATCAACAGTTGTGAAATAGCTTATCTCGAAAAAATTTCCGAAAGGAATTACATAACTGAATTCCAATCCTATGTTTGGAGAAAACAAATTATTGTAGTCGGCTAAATTTTGTGTGGGAGTAACAGGAGATGTATCCCCGCCTGATGTCTTTAATACAAACTCCTTGATTCTCGTTGTTATTCCTACCGATAATCCAAGTATATGAAATGCCGTTCCAACTATGTCAGTTTCCATAGGTCCCGTATAAGGTGTTCCGAACTGAAATGTAAAACCGACGGATTTCTTAATAGGGATGCCGAGCGGATCACCTCCAAATGCCTGAAGGTAAGGATTGATGTAAGCAGTTGTGCTTAAGATGTCTCTTTCTCTTGCCGGCGGCTGAAGGGCATCCTTTAACTTTATCTTCTTAAATACATCAAGAAATACAGAACTGTACGTCAGCTTTTTCTTATTCAGGTTTTCTTTATTGGTTGCAGTCCAGTTTAATAATGCCTGCTGAACACCCTTTGACAATTGAATCCATGAAAACCTGCTTGCATCGGGTGAGTTTTCATCGCCAATAATAACATATTGATTAAAAGGATCGGATATATTTACTACTAAAATATAGGACTCAAGCTTGGGGTCAATATTCAATTCGTCCTGCAATTTAATAAATACACTGTCATCCTGCGCTCTTGCCAAAATCCTGAAGTAAGTCCACGTGCGGGGATTATCTTCTACCTCCTGAGCAAAAGTAAATGAACTTTGAATAACGTTTACAGAAATAAATAGAAGAAGTAAGTTTACAAACAATAATCTGGTTTTTAACATAAGTTTATTAAAATTTATTTATTAATTACCATTCTCCAAACTGGAATGCACCAATCTGTGTGAGACTTTGTTGTGTTGCAATTTTGTCTTTGACCGTTACCTGAAACGTTACAGTATAGGGCGAATCGCGGTTGTCAGTAAAATTTTCAAATGCTGTCTTAGACCCGAGCAGATTAAGTGTAACGTCATAAACCATTGTCCCTGATTGTTTTACAGTCACCGGTCCGGTAAATTTTACGTCAAGCTGTCCGGGAGTATCGTCTGTTATTGTTACCCTGTACCCTACGGTTTGCTGCAGACTTCTCAGCGAAACATCCTCTCCGGCAGGAACAAGTCTCTGCATTATTATCTTCGGCTTGGAATTTTCTGTTGTCGTCACTGTCTTGGTTGTTCCGCCGGTCTTGAAGGTCAGGGTGCTCTGATCCCCAATGGTAAAAGATCTTGAGCCGTTTGGCGGAACAGATGCCAGGAGCTTGCCGTCGCTTCCATAAATTTCAATGGTCTCGTTAGTCGGATTTGAAACAGTTGTTGTTGTAAACTGCTTGAACGACTGCGGTACTCTGAATTCGGGACCTTTCTCCTTTTCCTTCTCCTCTTCTTTCTTTTCCTCTTCCTTTTTTTCCTCTGTAGTTTTTTCTTTTCCGGGGGCCTGAATGTTTGGAGATGTTCTTTCAATGCTAAATGAAGGATTCTGGCTGATCTCCATTCTTAACTGCGATATCTCTCTCTGCTTTTCAGCAAGCTTTTGCTGGAATTCACCCGCATTGGTGAATTTTTGCGCAGTGTCAAATTTAATTTCAGGTACGATTCCCATTGCCAAAAGAGAATCTATCATTATTCTAAGGGAGTCAGTGTATTTTTTTTCTTCTTCTTTTTCTTTGCTCACGACTTCTGTTAGGTCAAGGTTTGCTCCTTTTAATGCAAGGACGGCGATCACGAAAATGTATAATGACTGATATATGATAAATTTTACGTCCCGGTTCTTTCGGTTAATCATGATCTTTGAATTTTAAAGATTTAAAATCATTCCTGGCTTTCTCTCTTTCCCGATAGGTATGCTAAATTCTTCAGACTTTCAAGTACATTTTCATCTTTTAAGCTTTCAAGTGTGACACCCAAAAACTTTGCCGTGCTTTCAAGTTCTCTTAAAACTTTCTCATCAGGAAGTTTCAGGTTATTGATTTCCGTTATCAGCTCCTTGATGCTTATTCCCATTTCTTTGTTAGATTGCATTGTCTCGGAAATCTTATTCAGATGGGCTTCTGAAACGGTTGATTCTATTTTGATACTTCTTGGTTCCATAGATCTTTGTGCTATTCTTTGACTAAATAATTTTTCCTGCATAAAGTAATGATAAGCTTTTTCAACGTTCTTTATATCTTCCTGAATCTCCTGATACTTTAATGCCAACGCGTCAAATATGGAATCAAATAGTTTTGCAATTGCAAGAATTAAAATTGATTTAATTTCAAAAGGGACTGCGAACCCTAAAAATACTACCGGACCTTTTTCAATGGATATCAATAATATTGCAGCTCCCAGCAAAGGTAATGCTGTACCCAATCCGTCAACAATTCCGCTGAACCTGTCTATGATCCGTGTGATTGAAGCCTCTGATGCTTCCATTTCACGGAATTCGGATTTAAGACCTTTGTTTGCCAGTATGGCAAAGAAAATGAAAATCAGGTAAATGATAAAAGGAAACCACCATAATGTGACAGCCGATATCTCTGAATTTAAAGGCTGTTGTCCCGGACTTATATAGTTTGAAATGGATTGAAACACGTTTCCCATAAACGGCACATCGGCTACTCCTACAAAAAAAGATAAGACAAGCAAAACAAAGGACGGGATACCTGCACTCAACATTGCACTAAACGCTTCGTTGTAAATACGGTTTATATTCTTATCTACAGTAATTTTTTTAAATAGCTTAAGGTCGGAATCATATTTTTGAATTGAATCAAAAGAAATACCGGGATCACTTCCCGTCAAATCATTCTCCTCTTTATTTGATAGCTTAATGTCAATTTCTGCCATTATAGTATAATTTATTATTTAAAAAATTTAATCATTCACAAAATAATTAAAAAACATTCTAAAATCAAAACTAATGATATTATGACCTGCATAGATCCCCGGATTAGTATCGGATCAATATATAAAGTCATTTAAGTAATCCAATTTGCCATTGCCGAAATACATTATATACATATGATGATTGGTTCTGTTTTTCAAACTGAACGTGTTATGTTTTGCTTCATAATTTACTGAGGATTCCAAAGCATGGTTTAAGCTTTCCCTGCTATTATTACCTTCCGAAATTTTATCCAGGATGAATTTCATTCCGTCATAGCCAAAATAATAATTCCTTATCTCAGACTCCTTCAGATTTTCAAAACCTTCATTCAAATCTTCCTTTAAATAAAAATCCGAATCAAAATACAGGTCTTTAATATAGATTTTATTATTTATCAGAGACTCTTCATTATTCCAGTCGCTTGTTCCCAAAACAGGCAGATTAATATTTCCGGAAAAATACTGAGGGGCAACTTTTGATATCTCCCCGAAATTGGCAATGGGGATATATATCGCGTCAGCATAGCCAAACACTGTATTAAGAGCATTTCTCGAAACCGCATTGTAACGGATCCCCATTGAATCCAGGATTTTATCAGCTCTCTTTCCAAACAGTTTGTAAATGCTCACATTAAGTTTTGTATCCAGCAAAGAATCGAGATCGGAATAATTAAACTTTAGTTTTTTTAAGTTATCAATCTGTGCACGGCTTAGATTTCCAAAATCAAGGAATTTTTCCATTGCCAGTAATTCATTTCTTATCTCTGATATTTCCTCCGTTAAATCTATCTTATCTTTCGAATAGTACTTGATAAAGAGAACACTGTCTCCGCTTTTTCTCACTTCATCCGAAAAACTTTCCGCAAAATATTTACCATAACTTTCCTCGGAAAGAATTACAAAATTTTTCATTCCCAGATTATCCATAGCATACTTCGCAATAATCCTGCCTCTGATATCATAAGTCGGATTGAGTTGAAAAACATTTTCGTTTTGTTCGGCCAGAAAGTTTTGTGTGGCGGTTGGTGAAACTACAGGGATCTTGTGAAACGCAGCTGAACCTGCAGTATTGGCGAGTTCGGTGCTGTATACCGGACCGAATACAGCTATGACATCTTTGTCACTTCCGAATTTATTCAGTATATCCAAAGTTACGTCCGGATCTCTTTTCGTGTCTTCCGTCTTAATCTTGATTTTTTTGCCGGGATTTAAAGAATTGTATTCCGCCAGTGCATCATTGATCCCGTTTAACATTTGCTGTCCTGTATTATCTTCATCATTGCCTGAAGAATTCATCAGAGGCAAAGCAATTCCAATGGTATTCTGACAATAAGATTCAGCAATCCATAAAAATATAATTAAAACCGGAATGATTATTTTTTTTATCATGATGTTTATTCCCACTCTATTGTTGCAGGAGGTTTTGAACTTATGTCATACACAACTCTGTTGACACCCTTTACCGAATTAATGATCATACTTGAAATGTGAGAAAGAAAACTCTTATCAAAGTGAAAAAAATCGGCTGTCATTCCGTCAGTAGAGGTCACTGCCCGCAACCCGATTACATTCTCATAGCTTCTCTCGTCACCCATTACACCGACAGTCTGCACCGGAAGCAGCACCGAAAATGCCTGCCAGATCTTATCATACAGATCGTGTTTTTTTAATTCGGTGATATAAATGTCATCCACTTCCCTCAGCAGGTCTAATTTTTCTTTTGTTACGTCACTCAACACTCTGATTGCAAGTCCCGGTCCGGGAAACGGATGTCTGTATATGAAATTTTTCGAAAGTCCGAGCTTAACGCCAATCTCCCTTACTTCATCTTTGAATAATTCCCTGAAAGGCTCTATTAATTTCAGTTTCATCTTCTCCGGCAGTCCGCCCACATTGTGATGCGTCTTGATGGAAGCTGAAGGTCCTTTGAATGAAACTGACTCTATGACATCTGGGTAGAGTGTTCCCTGAACAAGAAATTTTGCATTCTTTATTTTCTTAGCTTCTTTTTCAAAGACATCAATAAATGTCTTTCCGATTATCTTTCTCTTTTTCTCAGGGTCCAATACCTTTTCGAGCCGTTTAAGAAAAATGGCGGACGCATCTACAAAATTCAAATTTAATTTATAATATTTCTGAAACATATCTATCACTTTTTTGCTTTCGCCTTTTCGCATGAGCCCGTTATCAATATGAATGCATATCAGGTTATTTCCTATTGCTTTGTTTACAAGAATGGATGCTACTGAAGAATCAACCCCGCCGCTCAATGCACAGATCGCAGCATTTTTTCCGACAAGCTTCTTTATCTCCTCTGTCTTTGACTCAATAAATGATTCGGGCTCAAACAGATTTTTTACTTTACAAATGCCGAATAAAAAATTATACAGTATGTTTCTGCCGGAATCCGTGTGATGAACTTCAGGATGAAATTGTAAACCGTAAATTTTCATTTTCTCGGATTCAAAGCTGCATATGACACCGCTCAAACTTTTTGATGATGAGGTAAAATTGTCCGGCAGCTTGTCGATTGAATCACCATGGCTCATCCAGACGTTGAGATTATTCCCGATGCCGCGGAACAATTCCGATTCCCTGAATATATAGATCTTCGTCAGGCCGTATTGCCTCTGAAGCGAGCTGTGCAGCTTCCCTTTTAATAAATGGCAAAGCAGCTGCATCCCGTAACATATCCCGAGCACCGGAACTTTGTTCTGAATAATGAAATCCAGATCAGCTTTTGAAATCTTTGGAGATCCCTTAGAAAGAACGCTTGCCGGCCCGCCGGAAAAGATCACTCCCTTTATGTTGTAATTTCTATTTTTTTCCTTGAAGATTTTTTTGATATTAATATTACAGGGATGGATTTCGGAATAAACTTTTAGCTCACGTGTCCTTCTTGCAATGAGCTGTGTGTATTGAGAACCGAAATCGAGTATGAGAATTAAATCTTCTTTTTTCAAATTATAACTTTTTAATTATGCCGGAATTCTCCGATGCAAGTAAAACAGCTCCGTATGCAGATGAATGTTTTTTGGGAACCACTTTGACGATTTTAAGTTTCCGGATCCTGCTTCTAAGCCTGTCCGAAAGTATGTTGTGATTCTCTATTACTCCGCCGACAAACGCTGCCTTTATCGGAAGCTTTCTTTTTGAGACCATTAAAAAAATCCGAATGTCTTCGGTCAGTGCGTCAACTGCTTCATTAACAATCTGTCTGCTCAGCTTACATTTTTCTCCGGCACATTCAACAACTAAGGGCGCGATTCTCTGGATCTCAAAATTTCCGCTGAAAACTTTTTCGTTCAGTGTTTTTTTATTTATTCCAAAATTCAGAAAAAGTCTCTTTGATAATCTGCCCGGCTTCTTCTGTTCGTCATATTCCCTTGCAACCAGATTCAATGCTCTCTTGCCGATCCAGTAGCCGCTTCCCTCATCGCCGATTATTCTGCCCCACCCGCCGACACGGGTAATTTTATTGTTCGAATATCCGTAAAGCACCGAGCCCGTTCCGCAGATAAGAATTATTCCCTCCCCGCCTTCAAATGCCCCGTACAGCGCCGTCATAGCATCGGTAGTTATCAGTATCTTCTTTATTCCAAGTTTTTTTTCAAAGGATGTTCTTAAATTGATCCTGTCTTTGTCTTCTCTTGCCCCGGCAACGCCTATGCAAATACCTCTGCAATTCTTTAGCTTCAGCCCGGATTCCCTTAGTGAACTTTGTATATACTCCGAAACTGCTTTGATGTATGACTGAAGACCGGCAACCGAATAGTGTATGCCTTTGTAAATTTTACGGAAAAGAATTTTCTTACCGTACCCCGCGATAATGAGTTCACACTTCGTCCCACCGGAATCAATGCCTATATAAAAACCATCTGGAATATCTTTCATTGGCTTTAAGTTATAAATATTCGTTTTAAATTGAAATTACAAATAATACTAAAGGTCAGAATTTTTTGAAATCTTATCTTCAAAATTATTTTAGTATATTGATTACCAATTCAAAAAAAATAATCAATTGAAAATAGAAGTTCTCGATAAAGGATTCATTGAAGTAATAGATAAGCTCGGTTCTGACCTGACCGTTGTTAATTCGGCGCGTGTATCTTTCGGAAAAAGAAAGGAAAAATTCGATGAGAGCGACCGCAAGCTCATCAGGTTTCTTGCAAAAAATAAACACTGGTCACCATTCAGACATATGATGGTGCAGTTTCATGTTAAAGCTCCGGAGTTCGTGATGCGCCAGTGGTATAAACACGTCGTCGGTATTGAAACGTCTTCGGCATCATCTGCAAAGGATCACGCATGGAATGAAATAAGCGGAAGATATGTGCCTGTGAATGATTTTTATGTGCCCGCAAACTGGCGCAGACAATCTGCAGACAATAAGCAGGCATCTGAAGGAAGCATCGAAGATCAGAATTCTGCAAACGAAGTTTTTAAAACTGTAATGGCTGAAATGCTCGATTCATATCAGAAACTGCTTGACATCGGGGTTGCCAAAGAACAGGCAAGAATGATATTGCCTTTAAATCAGTATACTGAAGTTTACTGGACTGCGTCTTTCCAGGCAATAATGAATTTTATTGATTTGCGGAATGAGGCAACTGCGCAATGGGAGATACAGCAATATGCCAAAACTATGAAAGATCTGATGATGGATATTTATCCGGAGACAACGAAGATCTGGTTTGAAGTTGACAATAAAAAATAAATCAGAATTAGGAAAATCAATTTCCGGTAAAAATACTTTTCAATACCTGTCCCGCAATATTTGGATTTTCCTTGAACCGTCTTATTGAATATTCATACCACCTCTTGCCAAAAGGCACATAAATTCTCATTCGATGTCCTTTTGAAACCGCCTCTTCCCTTAGATTTTCTCTGACTCCGAGAAGCATCTGAAACTCGTATTCATCCTTTCTGAGATTCAATTCGTTTATCAGCTTTACAGATTCCCTGATCAGAAATTCATCATGCGTTGCTATTCCGGCATAAGATTTTCTTTCCAGCATTAATCTTAAAAGCTTCATATAATTTTGCCTGATTTCATCGCCGTTCTTGAAAGCTATTTCCTCGGGTTCAATATAAATTCCCTTACAGATTCTGAAGTTAGCGCCTGATTCAATTAGGCGTAAGACATCTCTCTCACTTCTTCTGAGATAGGCCTGTATTACAATCCCCACATTATCAAATCTTCTTCTTGACTCTTCAAAAACTCTTATTGTTGATTCTGTAACGGATGAATCCTCCATGTCTATCCTGACAAAGGTGTTTATGCTCTTTGCCTTTTCAAGAATTTCCGAAACAAGGCTCATGCAAAAATCATAATCAAAATGCAGCCCGAGCATCGTGAGCTTAACGGACAGGTTACAATCAAGATTGTTCTCATAAATTGCATCCAGCGCTGCAATGTTTTCATCTTTGGATTTTACGGCTTCTGATTTATCCGAAATAAATTCACCGAGTACGTCTACAGTCGCCATCAGCTTTTTTCCGTTAAGATTCCTTACCGTGTTTACTGCATCCGATAATTTATCTCCTGCGATGTATTTATTTGCAAAGACCTTAACGATCCCTTTCGGAAGCACCTGTATGCCCGGAACCAGTATTCTGTTGAGAACCTTCATTTGAAAAATTGCGTCAGTTAAATTTGAATATTATTACAGCTCTTCAATGTCTTTTCTGCCTGCAAAACCGTCCTGAATCGAATGCCAGTATTCAATGTCATCTTCGCCAAGCTGGAAACAGAGATAAACTTCTTCGCCGTTATCTCTGACGTGTGGAAAATCTATGAGCCCGTTATCCAGTCCTTTTATCAGAATTCCTTCCTCGGCTATTCCCTGAACAAGCTTTATCAGGGCTTCCATGTCTTTTGGAAATTTACCGGTTCCGTTAGGTCCGATGCCGCCGAAATACTGATGCTTATATATGTCGTAGCCGTCTTCGTCCAGTGATTTTTTGAGACTTACTATTTCATTAAGTTTGATTTTGAGCTGGGGCAGAAAGCTCCTTGCTTCGGATAATGAGAAATGTCTTTTGTGAAACATCAGTAAATTTTAGTTGCAGAAAAATTTATTAACAATGTGATTATTTTAAATATTCTTCAAAACAAATCCTCACAGCTCTCCGATATCTTCATACCAGAGCCCGGGATTATTTTTGATAAATTCCTTCATTAGATTTTTACATTCCGCCAGGTCAAGATCAATGACTTCAATTCCATGGGATTCCATAAATTCCCTTGCCCCGGTAAATGTCTCGCATTCGCCGGCAATGACTTTTTTTATGCCAAACTGGACTGAAGCCCCAGCACAAAGATAACAGGGCATCAATGTCGAATACAAAATTGTGTCTTTGTAAACTCCGATCCTTCCTGCATTTCTAAGGCAATCGATTTCTGCATGTATCACAGGGTCATTTTCCTGCACTCTCCTGTTATGACCTCTTCCGATTATCTGATTGTCTTTTACAAGAACCGATCCGATTGGAATACCGCCTTCGCTGTGACCTTTCTTTGCTTCTTCAATGGCTGCTTCCATGAATTTATCCATAAAAAAAATTAATTAGTTATTTAAGGTAACCGCTTCTTACACTGAGTTTTAATTTCGCCACGAATTACACGAATTTACACTAATTATTTTCCCAATTAATTTTTTTGAATTCGTGTTAATTCGTGAAATTTGTGGCAATCTTTTGTTTTCAATATGGAAACGGTCAACTTAAGTTAGTTAATTGTTCTATAATATCTTTATGCTGCGGAAATAATTCAAGGAGTTTCTCACGGCTTGCCATTTCGAAATCATCAAAATTAAAACCGGGTGAAACCGTGCAGCCCGCAAGACAATATGAATTCTGATTCGGAAGTCTTGCGCCAAACCACTCACCGGCTTTTATGATTACCTGAGGTGATTCCCCACTGTCGGAATTTAATCCTAATTTATTTTCAGTAAGCCTGCCATTTTTATCAATAGAATAAATGATCAGGCTGTCTCCGTCGTAAAAGTGCCAGAGCTCATCAGACTTTATCCTGTGAAACCTAGATGTCTGTCCGTTCTCAAGAAGATAATAAATTGCCGTTGAATGATTTCTGTCTCCGGTAAATCGGGCAGGAAGATGATCTTTATTTATTGATTCTTCCGAGCGGTATGTTTCCCTGTAATATCCGCCTTCGGGATGCGGAAGCAATTTTAATTTTTCGATCCAGTACAGGGCGCTTCGTTCCATCTCGGAGTTTTAATTAATAGTGAACTGCAAGCCAGACGCACGGCGGATCAGGGCTTGTTTTTACTACTTTGTGTCTGGTGTTTCTGGGGATGAGAACATAATCACCCGATGCTAATATTTTATTGACTTTTTCGTTTTCAAAGTGTAATTCAGCTTCTCCCTGCAACAGAATGACCCACTCGTTTTTATCCTGTTCAAGCCATTGCGAATCAGGAGTCTTCTGTCCTGTCGAAATAATTCTTTCAATGCTTAAATTATTGTTCGATAATACGGACTGGAATAACTCGAAATTTTTCGGAAGGTCAGAAGGTATGTTAAAAAAATTTCCGGCTGCAGAATTCATGTTTTATTTTAACCTCGGAATAATTTCCTGATATGCATACAATTAATTAGCCGGTAACAGATTACGGTCAATAAAAAAGTAATCAGTGAAATGAAGATTTACGGTTTTATTTCCCGACTATCACCGGTTTGGAATTCTTTTTTTCCTTTACCTGCTGGGGAACTGTTCCGAATACATAATCCCACAAAGGGTTGCTTACTCCGTATGCCGTATGGTCATCAGAATAGTGATGGCGAAGATGATATGTCTTCAAAAACTTTCCGAATTTACCTTTCATTTCGAAGTGATGTGTTGCATAATGTATCGAATCATAGGAGACATATCCGAAAATAAATCCTGAAAAAATACTGAATTGAAACGATCCGAATAAGGCATTGAATAAGAAATAAAATATTATTGCAAGAGGAACGCTCACAAGCAGCGGCATAACCAGCCGCGTTGCATCACGCGGATAATCATGATGAATTCCGTGTACAAGAAAGTGGATCCTCTTGCCTGCTTCACTTTTAGGATGATAATGAAAAGCCCATCTGTGTATTGTGTATTCCGTCAATGACCATAAAAGTATTCCGAGAATAAAGCCGATGACTCCGTTCATAAAGCCAACCTCCTTGAATCCTAAATATGCCAGCACAGTCAGCAGCGGTACATATACAATTATCGGGGTTATTGGATGTATGTGTGAAAAATATTCCAAAAATGGATTCTTGAATAATCTGATTGTTTCGTTTTTGTTTGAAACGTATTTAGCCATAGTGATTTTAATTTTTTAACCTGTGTAAATTAACAATTTCAATATTTTTTTGAAATGATAAATTGGAAGAAAAAAATTATTTCTGAGTTTTAAGTAAATCGCGTATTTCAGTAAGAAGTTCGACTTCTTTTGAAGGAGGCGCGGGAGCATCTTCTTTTTTAGACCTGAAATTGTTAATTACCTTTACAAGGAGAAACAGCACAAATGCTATGATCAAAAAGTTAATTATTGCCTGAATTAGCTTTCCGTATGGTAAGACTGCCCCGCCGACAGTTGCTGAAAGTCCGCTGAAATCAATTCCTCCGATTATTATTCCTATCAGAGGCATTAGCAGATCAGTTACGATCGAACTGATTATGGCTCCGAAAGCTACTCCTATAATTACTCCGACCGCCAGATCGATGGCATTTCCTTTTGAAATAAATTCTTTAAATTCTTTTAGCATATGTGTTTTTCCGGATTTGTTGGTTAAGCTTTTTACTGATGTTCAAAAATAGTCTTTAATATTTCTTAAATAAAGTCAGGAATGGTTTTAGAATGCTGTTATGCTGTTGAATGCCGTTGAAACCAACTCTTTTTAATTTAAAATTATTTTTTAATTTATGTATATACAGTTTTACTCGCTCGCGTTTCAAAGACTAATTGAATTTCAATGAAAACGTTTTGAACCGATGTGATCTGGTATGATCAACATTTAAAAATAAAAATGAAAATTCCACTGAAACTCATCATTCCTTTCATCTTGCTCTTCAATCGGAAATCTGACCATCATCTCCGTTTCAAATCCATAGAATGGAAATGCGGCAAAGCCGCCGCTTATCCGGCTGATATGATCGCCGGTTATATCCCTGTTCTCGTCGTAATATTCATACTGCCCGCGAAGCTCAAGCCCTTTTGTTACTACAGCATCGAGTTCGGCAAATCCATACAGGCTCCTTGTTAAAGGATAGTCCGCCCATTGCTCCTCAAAATCAATCTCACCGAGAAAAGCGATCCGCTTCATTATTCCGATGCGCATATTTCCTCCGTATGACTGCTGCACCGCTGTAATGGTCATTGTATTCATGCTATCGAGAGTATTATACGGATTGTTAAAAAATGAAGCGCCGAAATTCACGTTCAAATTACTGTTGTTAAATGCAAAGTTACAATTAGCATTTGCCGTAACCATCTTATGAGGATCCATTCCGAGAAAATCAAGCTTCATTGGATTATATAACCCGACGTTCATTTCAAACCATTGTGGGGAAACGCCAAGCTCGAAACCCGTATTTGCGTCATAAGGCGTATTCAATAAATACTTCCTTTGATACGCACGATGCTCTACTATCTTAATCCCATAACTCGGTCTGAATCTCCCTACTTTGAAATAAGTATTTGCGGGAAGCTTTGAGATCATCCCGTAGACCTCATACTTTGTTTCAATATTAGGGATTTGAATTCCTGAGGTTGCAAACACGTTCAAAATATCATTGAGCTGTGCATTTACATAAATGTCTCCTTGCATTGCAAGAAAAGAATTAAAATTAGAAGCGCCGGGAACCTGGTCATCCACCTGAGCTACCCTTACATCAGAACCAAGTGAAATTTCTTTCGTGATTCTCGGGGAAAATTCAGTCTTCCCGGCAATTTTCCTGAACATATCCATATTAAGATATTTCTTTGCAAACTCGGTACCGTAATTATTTCTCATCGTTCCGCCCGTAGGACTGACATGGCAATCCATACACTTATCCCCTCCGTAGGCTGCAAACCGGGGGTATGCATTTGCTTCATTTAAGATTAAAGCAAAAATGAAAAGAGCTGCGGATAAAAACTGAGTAAAAGTTTTTACTTTCATAATATTTTGGTTTAGTTTTTTTTAAGAAATTTAAATACATCATTTTGCAATTTCTACCTTTCCGTTGGCCGATGGTCCTCTGAATGTTGAGTGCGTCCATACACCGGAAAGCAAACCGCTGTTAAGATTAAGATACCAGAAGACATTGCTGTCAGCTATTCTCGGATTGGTATTTATAAAAATCTGCTTTTCTTTTGTATTTACTTCTCCCGAAAACTCTCCGTCCATAACCCCTAAGCCGGGAAAATCTTTCTGATAAATATTCTTAATGTCATACGTGCCTGTCAGCTGATTATTTGTAGTTGATTTAACATTTATAATTCCGTCAGCTATCGGACTTCCAAGACTGTCGGACATTTTAAAATGATATGTACCGGTCGCGAATTTAAAGCCGGGGTCGATGCTTGACGAACAACCGTACAAACAAATTAAAAATAAAGAACAGACAAATATTTTTTTTATCATTGGTTTTTTTATTATCATCATTTGATCAGGACCATTCTCTTTGTTTCAGAAAATTCCTTTGTAATAAATTTATAAAAATAAACTCCGCTTGATAAGTTAAGTCCCCACGCATTAAACTCAATATCATAAAATCCCGCATCATAATATTTGCTTTTTATTAAACCGGAAACCAATCTTCCATTAACGTCATAAATTTCCAGGCTCACTTCAGCTGCATTTGGTAATGCAAATCTGATCACAGTATTCGGATTGAAAGGATTTGGAAAGTTCTGCGCCAGATCAAAAGTCAATGGACGCTCGGATGAGTTTAATAATCCGTCGAAACAGTGCGCCTGTAAATATCTTAATCTTATGGTATCACCGGGGAGCGGACCGAAGCCCAGTGCCAGGTTAACGCCCCCGCCCTGAGCCGGGGTCCAGATGTGACAGTAACTCATTATTGTCCCGATTGTCGGTCTGACCTGACTGGGAAGGAAGCAGGTTCCTTCTGCCTGATAACACGAATCGATAGCTCCGATAATTGTTCCCCCGATAGGCCAGACACATGCCTGTGTATGCTGGGATCCCAGATTATGTCCCATTTCGTGAGCCACTACATTTACAGTCCAGGAGTAAGTCGGATAAATATTATAGCCGGGCTCGATATTGCTGAATGCGAATCTTCCGGAGTTGTTTTGTGAATTATATTCGGCGCATAAAACTCTTATCCATGCAACCCCTCCGAGATCGTCACTTCTCGTTGAAAGTAAATGAGCAATGTTTCCTTCAAAGTCATCCTGAGTATTAGCTCCGAAGCTGGATAGAATGGAAGATGAAGTTGTAAGATTTGCATACGGGTCCTGGGAAGTCCAGATCTCTATAAGAGAAATCTCTACAGGAATGTTTTCATTATCATAAATCGTTTTAACGGAATTAAAAAAACCGGTAATGAAATCACCTACTGTCTGAATGTTTTGATTCCCGTCAAGGTACATTTGATAGTCTGCCTGAAAGTAAACCTTTATTGGAAGGCGGTTTGAATTGACTGCAGATAACTTTCCGGAGAAGTCATTATTTATTTCATGCAATGGTATTGTAAACCTGTCTTCGTAATCATCTACGTTGCATTTGAACTTACTTTTAACATTCAGATCAGCATCGTTATAAAAAATATATTTATCGGAAAAGGAATTATCTGAATTTTTTATCGGACCTAAAACATAATTTCCGGTTTCATCGGAAATAATTCCCATAACAAAATTTTCAAAAATACTTACCGATGCAATTGAATTCTCTTTTCCGTGAATGGTACCCGAATAATGAAGCCCTTCGGAGTATGCTTCCGGATGTTTGCCCGATCCGTTTACCGACATTATTTTAAAATCTCCGGAAACAGGGTAGCTTCGTCTCAGCTCAAGTTCCATATTCTTATTTCCGGTTAACGGAATTTCAAAAATAATATTTTCCGCTTTGGTCCTCAGTATCTCTTTAAGCATCTTGTTATTCAGATTTACCAATGATGCATTTGATACAAAACCGTATGTATAGTCGTTGTCATTTACATGTCTGTCAAATTCAAATATCCACACTTTTTTAAATGATGCGCCGGTATTCTTCAGGCTAATTGCTTTTGATTCCTTTTGATTATTTGATAAATATATTTTTCCATTATCTGAATTGCCGGCTCTTACATATCCTGATATTAAAAACCACACACACAGAACAACTGAATGTATTATTATCCTTTTCATAGACCTACCTTTTCTCGGATGAATTTACATAACCTGTGTTTTTCTTTTTTGAGGATATATTACCGGTCGTTATGATCTTTTCATATTTCAGATTTCTCGAAACATTGGTTCCGTAAAACCACACTTCGCTGTTGTCGTCTGAAAATTCCAGTCTGTATCTGACTGAAGTCTGTATATATGTTAGCTCGCTGTTTTCAACTTTAAAATTTCTTGATATGGTATCGGAGGCAGGACAGGTCAGAAGGGCAATTCCATTTGACTGAAAGCCGGCATACTCATCCGGGCAAACGTCCTGCAGTGCTCCGGTCTGTTCGGTCAAAAGCCAGTTGCCGATAAGCTGCTGCGGAATATAATTATTATCAGCTGTGACTTTATCACAATCACTTCCCGTAACCGACAATGCAACAAAAGTTAATACAGTTACTGAACGTAAAATCGTAAGTATACTTTTGAAAGACATGTTCAATACACCAGTTTCTAATTTGAGTCAAATTAAAAATACTAATTGGTAATTGCAAGAATTATTTGTCAGCTAAATGTAGGATTTAAATTGATCTAAATAAAAAGAAGTGTCAGGATTTGATTCAGATATTGGATTTTAGATTTTTAATTCTTTCTTAATTCCTAATTCTTAATTCTTAATTCTTAATTTCCTACAGGCTCCAGAGGTACTGAAACTTCAGAAAGATCTGTCTGTCAGTTTCATAATAATTTGAAAATCCCTCGGAATTTGTCAGCTGATTGAAGTCCTGTGACGCACCGAGGAAAAGAATAGTATACGGATTCCATTTATAGCTAAGAAGCGGATCTAAATTAAAAACTTTGCCGAAGAGATCATATTGTACAAGAACTCTAAGAAAAAATTTCTTATTAAACTGATACGTGATCTTATCGCTAAGGACATATCCCGCATAAAGCTTTTCACCTCCGGCACTTTTTGCAAGCTCAGAGTAGCTGTAATTGATGTCATTTCTTAATCTGTCAAACGGCTTAAAGGTTGCAAAGACATTAAGATTATGACCAAACCCGACGTAGGAAGGGTATTCAAACCTGACAATGTATTTTCCGACTTCATAATAAAATCCGCCTGTCAAAATTTTACTGAAATTATTTGCCTCAATATCAAAGTGCCATCTGTTAACATTCTTAAGATAAGTGCCGTCATACCTTTCATTATTTACCGGCAGATAACCGATTGAAGAATAGATTCCGTTTGTCCAGTCTGTCACAAGGTTTAAATCAATAAATTGTTCCGTGAGATTTCCGTCGAGATCATATTGAATTTCAAAATTTGCTTCGGGGTCTAACCGTCTGAATATTTTACTTTCGGGATAAAAATTATATTCCTGCTGCATATAAAAATACTGGAAATTGTTTCTCTGAATGAATCCGTTATCCCTTCTCACGGTTGACGGCTGCATAAAATATTCCGTATAAAAGCTCCATCCGCGGGCGTTCCTCACGAATGAAGCAAATATGTTTGTTCCTTTATAACTCTCGCCGTCATATAAGGCAGTATATTTGTCGTTATCAAAACGATAATACTTCAGGGTATTGTAATTGAAGTTTGTATCGCTTATTTCCTGCGTGTTGTTTTGAAGTATTTGAAATGTCAGATAATAATTCGATGCAAAATTTATCTTACCGTCTATCCCGAAATTCCTGTTGAACCCTGTAAAGTTAAATGCTTCTGAACTGTCAGAACTCTCTTCTCTGTCCGAATATAAAGCTCCGAAATAATCTTCGCCCCCGAGGTCATACTTAAGCCGCAAAATATTTGAGATCGAATTCTTATTGCTTGCAAAAAAGAAGCTCCTGTCAGTTAAAGGAACGATGAAAGGAGTATCTTCATCATAAGCTGAAATAAATCCAATATTAAGCTTATTGATTTTTCCGGTCAGCTTGGCTGCAAAGATAGGATTATTTATTGAACGTGTGTAAGCAACATTAATGGGAGTTGAAAAATTATCTTTGCCTTCAAGAAAGAAAGGTCTCTTCTCGGGATAGAACAGTGCAAACGGTGAATTAATGCTTATCTGCGGAGCGTCTGCTTCTACCTGGCTGAAATCGGGATTGTAAGTTCCGTCAAGCGTCAGGGTAGAGCTGATTCCGTATTTTGCGCTCAATCCCAATTCACTTTGAAATCCGTTATTCTGAAATTTTGAGTCAGGATCATATGTATCCTCGAGCCCGTTGTTTTGTGTCCCAAGCGCATAAGGAAGGATCTGAATGTCTTTTCCTCTCTTAATATTTTTTATTCCCTTTAGATATCCCGACTGTCCGACAAAATTAGGATCATCTCTTGAAACCGAAGCCCAGTAGATCTCCTGTCTCGCTCCTCTCGGACGGTTTCTTAAAAGATGTATCCGCCACACCTGTTCTTTTTTATCCGGAAACCTCAGGCTTTTGAAAGGAATCTTTATTTCAGCCGTCCATTTATTGCTGTATATTTTAGCTTCGGATTCAAAAATAATGTCAAAATTTGAATCTTCATTATCCGTCGTCCATAACAGATCACCCTGAATTCCCTTGGGATTTACATAAGTTTCAAATGCCTGTTTCAAATCGCCGTAAGTATTGATAAACGGTCCGACCCAGTCATCCGAATACATTCTGTCGCGGTCTGACATCGAAGCCCTTATGCTTGACATGTCATTTTCATAACAGGTGAAAGCAAAATAAATATTATCATTATCGTAAAAGATCCTTACTTCTGTATCAACTTCCGGCTTTACGTTATCACCGGGGTTTATCTCAGTAAAGTTATTTGCAATGGCAGCATCTTTCCAGACGGGCTCATCTGCTACTCCGTCTATTTTCATATTTCCTGCGGTAAGCTTCGGTATGTTCAGTTCGGGTTTGATATTCGGTGTGAATGCTGTCTTCGTCGAATCAATTTCTTCCTGTGAATATAAATTTAAAAAAGGTATGGACAGAAAAATTATCCCTTTAATAAATATTTTTTTATGCATTTTAAAAATTCGGAATTTTTTGTTTTGACGAATACAGTTTTTCAAAGTTACGGCAATTATGCCATATTATGAAATTAATTTAAAGAACAAAAAAAAATCTTATACGGCTTTAAAAAAAATACATGAAAGAATAAATGGTCTTAGTCCCCGGAAGTATTTTGATGATGGGTTAAAGCAAGTGAAATTTCTGTTGATACCGGCTGATGTCTCAAAAATATAGTATTGTTTAGATATTTAATTACAGGGATTATAAATAATAATCCCTGTAAATTTTGATTGATCACTTTATTAATATCATTTTCCTTATTGAGACAAAATCACCGGAAACAATTTTATAGTAGTAGATCCCGCTGGATATGCTGCTCCCGTCAAAGGTAACATTATAATTACCTGCCTTTTGAAAATTGTTGACTAATGTTTCGACTTCCTTTCCTGCTACATCGAATATTTTTAAAGTAACAAAATTATCATTTGGTATCCTGTAATTTATTACAGTTGTAGGGTTAAACGGATTTGGCATATTTTGATTGAGCGTGAATCTCTCTGCGGAATTTTCTTCAGCCGCATATTCGGACTTTTCAGATAATTTTTGCAGCAGCGTTTCACGGTCAAGCTGTACTTGTTTGCCTTCGGAGTTCTGGTATGTTTTTGATAAATTAAAAACGTTATCGTTTTCATTTGAAATTATTCTTGATCCGTTTTCAAATACGATCTTTGAATTTTTTCCAAGCAGTATTCTGGAATCATCAGACATCGTCAGTGAAGTGTTGTTATCTTTAAAATGCAAAGTCGCATTATCCGGGATTTCCAGAACTGCATCAGATTCCAGACTGATATCTGCCCCGCCTGATACAGGCAGGTCAGCTGTTGCTGCACATTGATAGTGTATTCCGCCCTCATAAATTATATGACCTGGACCGATTATGTAAGCTCCCTGATTACAAAATATTCCTCCCTGTTTTATTCTTATTTCAGACCCTGTATTTAAAGTCAGATAACTTCCGCTTTCAAGGGTTAACCAATTGTGATTCCGTATGATGATCTGCGCTGAATTATTCAATGTCAAATTTCCCTGAGTTCTTACTGTCATTCTGAATTCACCGCCCGTGTAGTATGGTATGATCTCGGTAAAATCCAGCGTTCTGTCAGAATTTAATTTCAAAGTGACACTGGGATTTACAATTACGTTAGTCGGGAAATCAAACAGGTCTGAAATACCCGGTGTAAATACATTCTTGTCTATTGTCAGGTTTTGAGTCATCACGCCGCTTCTGTTATCGTCAAATGACTGATTTTCCACACCGCAGTCCCTTCTTGAATCCTGCGGGAAAATATTATATGTATTCCCGAAAGAGTTGTCATATATAAAATTTCCATAATTTTTTTCTCTCCGTATTCTGCCCAGCTGATTCCATGCAACTATTTCTTTATTAACATAAGTAATCGGAACTTCCGGATTGCCGCTCCATTGAAATGTTACTCTCGGATTATTATTATCGTCTCTGAAAAAAATAGTAAGATCACCTGAAAAATACTGGCTGGGGAAACTGTAACCGTAGTCCCATTCTGCTGTACAGGTATCCTGTCCGGTATTCCAGCTTACAATAATTTTATATTTCCCGAAGCCGACCGATGCAGAGTTACCGCCTGTAGCTCCATTTGCATCGTGATTTATTTTTGCTACTTCAGAATTTGGCGGAACGATGAAATAATATTGTCCGGTGCCTTTACCAATATTATAATGATAGTATTGTGTTGAATATCTTGAATGCAGATCATATTCATTATTCCCGTTGAAAATCATGCTGATAGGATAAACATGAACTGCGATTTGCCTGGAGTATGAGGTATTGAAAAAGATCAGTTCTGCATCATGACAAAGAGCAGGTCTAGTTACAAATCCTGGGAAGACAAAAGCAAAAATTATTACAGGCATTAAAAAAGATTTTAAAGTTTTCATTTTTTTCTCCTTCTTTTTTTGATTTAAAAAATTTATTAATAAATAAATTCTTCCCTCTTCCGGGAAGAACTTATTCTTTGAATTATGGAGCTTGATAATATTAATTCCGGAATGAGAAAAAAGGTAACCTGTTGAGGATGTAAATTTGAAGGAGATTATGAATGAATGGTTGTTATATTTTGATGTTCAAAGCGAGTTTATTTTCTTAAGGATCTTTTCGGTGTCAAAGAATGAGCTTTTGGCCGATAAGGATTCAAAATGTTTCTTCGCTGATCTTGTATTCCCGGATTTCAAATACGCCAGTCCCAGGTACCAGCGTGCGAGTTCTTTAAGCAAATCTTTATCATTGAGAATGATTTTTTTGAATATTTTTTTCGAGCCTTCAAGATTTTCCTGTGCAAGCTCTGAAATTCCAAAATAAAAATTAATGACCGGGTCAGAAGGATTTTTCTTTAACAGCTGTTTAAAAAGTACCGAAGCCCTTTTATAGTCACCCTTTGAATACAGTGACATTGCTTTCAATAGTTCGGCGTCCTTCCCGTGATGTGTACGTGCTGTTAAGACATTCTCGAACGGAATAAAAAACTCATTGAATATTTCCGACAGTAATTCTTTTATGCCTGATTTCTTTTCCTTAATAGTCCGGGGAGATTTTTCCTTTTCTCCGGAAAATAAAACCGAAAGTTTATTTCTGAGTTTCTCCCGGCTTAAAACTTTAACCGCCTGCTTAGCTGACTCATAATCAGAGAATGCTTCCAAAAATTCTTTATCAGAAGATACCCGTTTTTCAAAATCCATGACCTGTTCTTTGCTCAGATTTCCGTTTAAATAATTATCAAAAAGAATAATGGTTTTTTCAGTTATATTCATTTTAGTATTTATAAATTTTCCTTTAAAATCATGCCTTGCTTTTTATTGACCCTTATTATTTCCATAAGACGCTTCATGCACTTTAATTTCTTATTCTTCGCTGACTGCTCGCTGCCCAGTTTCATTTTATCTTTTATGACATTCATTCTCAGATTATCATAATAAAAGTACATAAGGATCTTTCTGCAGCTCTCGTCAAGCTTATTGATCATCTCCATCAGAATTTCCCCGTTCTTAGTCTTGTCCCCGCCGGCATCATCATCAATGCTGACAAAATCCGCAAAATCATTGATGTCGTGATTTATGTTTTTGATCCTGCTGAGCCGTTTCAGCCATAGGTTCCGGCTGATTGAATATAAATATGTTTTCAAAGAACATGTAAGCTTAAAATTCTCCTTCTTGACCTGTTCATAAAAAGTGATTACCGTTTCCTGAAAAATGTCCCTGGCTTCTGTATCATTTCCGCTGTTTGATGTGATCAGTTTTTTGATCACGTGATAATATGATTCATAGATAAATTTAAAGACATCGTTACAGCCTTCACTGTCATTTTGCCTGATTGTATCTACAATAAGTTCGTCTGAATAATAACTTACAGTCATTAAATGTCAGCTTTTGATTAAAATGATTTCTCAAGATAATAAATTACAAAAACAGTATTAATGCTTAAGTTAATTCGCAACTATTTCTTAATTCCTTTTCAAACGGAAAAGTAACCTTGCTCTTGTATGCGGTTACCTTTTTTTATTTCGACGTATTAAGCTGTATAATTCACTAAGTGACGGGGACTTATTAGAATACTCTTTTATGCAATGAAACTTTTAAACATACTTTATCAATTTAAGTCATAGTGCAGACAATTCCCCATTAAATCAGAATTACAATCTCATTAAATTGCAGAAAGAGATCCACAATAAATCAATTAATTTAATTAACTAAAAAACACAAAAATGAAAACAAGAACAATCATTACCCTGACCGTATTGGCATTGGTCTTTACAGTCCTTGCATTTCAGCTTCAAAAAGAAGCTGCTGCCGAAACACAATCATCAAATATTTATTTGTCAATTGAAAGTACCGACGGTCAAAATCACGGACCGTATGTTGCTCAGCTGATTAATGCTACGACCGGCCAGGTTATATTAGACTTGCCGGGTCAGGAAATAGGCGGCTATCCTTCCATTCACGGAGGAACGGGATCCTTTCCAACTAATATTTATTTCAAAATCCGGGTGTGTTCCAATCAAAACTGGGGAGAAACATCTCCTCAATTCAAAATCAAGGACGGAGAAAATGTCAATATGACGATTGTTGTACATCGTAACTGTCCAATGTTTCCGGCAGTAGAGGATTAAATTTGTCTCTATGAACAAATAGATAAAAAACATTATAGTAATACAACACAAGCGTTTTGACTTTAGCACTTCTCTCAGAAGTGCTATTTTTTTTGAATGAAAAAAACTGTCCTTAATATTTCCCCGGAGACTGAAGCCCTGTATAAAAAGGCAATTGCCCTTAGAGATAACAATAAACTGCGCGAAGCCGAAAAATTATTTCTGCAGGTCAAAAGAGATCCTCAGGCAATATGATAATAATAAATATTCCGAATGTCTCAATAAGCTTGCAATTGTGTATATAAATCTCGGCGATTTTTCCCGGGCAATGCATTACTTAAATACAGGATTGCGGATTTCCCAAAAATTCAATCAACTGAAAAACATAGCGGATATAATCGGCAATATCGGACTGATAAAGTACTTCATGGGATTGTATAAGGAAGCCATGGATCTGTTCAAAGAGGAATTAAAGATCAACCGGAAGCTTAGGAACAGTTTTGAAGTACAGATGGTATCGGGCAAAATTGCAAACGCATATCTTGAAATGAATGATTATGATAAAGCCATTCTCTATTTTGAAATTCAGAAAAAACTGTGCCTAAAATTAAAAAACAAAAAATTCCTGTCCTATGCATATGGAGGACTGGCTCATGCCTATCTCTCCATGTATGATTTTGAAAAAGCTTTTTATTATCTGAACAACCAGATTTTGCTCTGTGAGGAGATCAACGAAAGACGAGGGCTGTCAGCTGCCTTCAGCAATACTGGTCTCGCCTATTTCAGAAAACAGGATTATGATCTCTCAATGTCCTATTTTTACCGGGCTCTGGAAAATGATAGACAATTGGGAAACATCCGGGGACTCGTATATATCTACAGCTCGCTGGGAAATGTCTGCAAAAGCAAAAAAGAACCTGCGAACGCTCTCAGGTTTTTTAAAAAAGAACTTGAGCTTTGTACCCGTCTGAAAATGCACAGACAGGAAGCGAGTGCAATCGGTGATATCGGCTTAATATACAAGTTGAGAAAAAAATTTGAACCCGCTCTTAAGGCATTCAACAAACAGACTTATATCTGCAGAAAATATGATCTTCCGCAGGCATTATTTCATGCGCTGGACAATATGGGAGAAATATACCGTGAAATGAAGAAGTTTGATCTGTCACTGAAATATTTTAAAGACCAGTTAGCTCTCAGCAAAAAAGAATTCGGGTCACATCATCCCAATACTTCTGTCGCTTACAGAAATTTAGGCAACGCATTTCTATCATCGGGAAACTGCAAAAATGCGTTGTCAATGTATCAGAGATCTCTCATAGCCAATTCAAAAAATTTTACTTCCGGATTAGTAAATAATGCTCCGCCAACGGAAGAAGCGTATTCGGGACAGGAAATGTTCGAAACTCTGGTTGCTAAAGCATTTGCACTTAGAAAATTCAGTGCAACAAACCGTAATTCATTAACCAATCTTAAACTTGCATTATCAACATATGAACTTGCACTTAGCTTAACAAACAGGATCCGTACAGGCTTCCGTGAAGAAAACTCAAAATATTTCATGACGGAGAATTTATTAAACGTTTATGAAGATGCCATTGAGGCAGCAGTAGAAATTTATGATAGAACCCGGGACAGGAAATATCTTGAACACGCCTTTCATTTATCGGAAAGGAATAAAGCAGCGGTTCTTATTGAAAACATAAGAGATTCGGAAGCTAAGATAACTGCAAACCTTCCGGAGAAGCTTGTCGAAAGAGAAAGATCACTTAAAGCTAAAATTGCTTTTACTGAAAGTGAAAAACACAAAGAGCTTCAGAAAGGGAGAAGATACAGCAAGAGTGCTGTAAATCATCTCGATAAAACGTTATTTAATCTGAAAAGGGAATACAATGCATTTATTGAAAAGCTTGAAAAAAAATATCCGGAGTATTACGCCTTAAAGAGTAAATCCCCGGATGTCTCAATTGAGGAAATCCGAAAAAAATTAATTACGGCAGATAACATTATCATCGAATACTTTGCCGGGGAAAGAAATATTTATATTTTTAAAATTACAGATAAGGATATTTCTGTCAATAAAGTTTTAAAAAAGAAGAGCTTTGATAAATCGGTCAAGGATTTAAGAGAGTCCTTAGTTAGTAACTCATTGGTAAACTTTTCAGTCAACCGAAAAAAATTTTCCGTCAGTTCATACCGCCTGTATGTTACTTTACTCGGGAACGTCCTGAATGATACGGCAAGTAAATCCGGTCTTATTATCATTCCGGACAACACAATCGGCTATATTCCTTTTGAAGCATTAATCACCGCGGAGACGGAAGAGGATTCAGGGTATAAAGATTTTTCATATCTGATAAAAAACTTTACCGTTAGTTACGGCTATTCATCCGTTTATCTAATGAAAAATATTACTGTGCAAAAAAAAATTAATCAAAAAAAAATTATTGGGTTCGCTCCGGATTTTGAAGACAGTGAAGATCAAATTTCCATCAGGTCAAACGGTGAGGAAAATGTTTCCGGGTTAGCTCCATTGAACTATAATGCCTTCGAATTAAAAGAGATTGAAAAATATTTTCCGGGAGATTACTTCATTAAGAAGAGCGCTACGAAAGACGAGTTCCTGAAAAGTGCAGACAGGTATTCCATTATTCATCTGGCAACACATTGCCTGATAGATGAAAAAAATCCTATGTTTTCAAAAATCTGTTTTTCCCGATCTCCTGATCCGGAAACAGGAAATTACCTTCACAGCCATGAATTATTCAATTTAAAACTTAACTCCAGGCTTGCGGTATTGAGTGCGTGTCATACGGGTTTTGGCAAGCTGATCAGAGGCGAGGGAATTCTCAGCATAGCGAGAGGTTTTGCATTTTCAAACTGTAACAGCATCATCATGAGTCTTTGGCAGGTCAATGACCGGTCAACATCAAAAATAATGGTTGATTTCTACAAAGAATTATTTCACGGAAACAGAATTGACGCATCTTTAAGATCGGCAAAGCTTAGCTACATCGAAAACTCAAATCAGTATAATTCATCACCGTTTTTCTGGGCTCCGTTTATTTTAATAGGTAATTCAGACGCAGTTAATTTTGCTCCGGCTTCAAATTAACTATTTATTCTTCCCTTCCTCAACGGATTTTTTTATGAGCTCGGAAACTTTCGGAACGATTATGCCGTCAACATCAGGTTTTAATTCAATCTTGCTGAACTTATTTCTGTATACCTGCGTAAATTCCGCCCCGAAAAAAAGAATGATACCTGAGTAGTAGATCCATATGAACAAAATTACAATTGATGCCGCAGCGCCGTAAGTAGAGCTGTAGGAACTGTTGCCTAGATAAAGTCCGATAAAATATTTTCCGACTGCAAAAAGAAGTGAAGTTATAATTGCACCAAACCAAACATACCTCCATGAAATTATTACGTCGGGAAGGTATTTAAAAATCAATGCGAACAGCAATGTGATCACAATGAATGAAGTAATGAGATTGATGGCCAGGGATGCGGAAAGTATCGGACTAAAATAATTTCCGAAATAATTGTAGAATAAATATATCAGGGAATTTATTATCAATGAGATCATGAGCAAAAAACCTGTTGCTACAACCATCGAAAATGAAACCAGCCGGTTTTTTATAAATCCCCAAATTCCTCTTCCCGGCTTCAATTCAACCCCCCATATAATGTCTAATGATTCCTGCAGCTCAAGAAATACTCCCACTGAGCCCAAAATCAGAAAAACCAGGCTGACAATACCTGTCCATATACCGGCGGATTTATCCGAAGCGCCTTTTAGAATTGTCTGAATCATTTCCGCACTGTCTTCTCCGACAAGGTAAGTAATCTGGTTTGTGATCTCACCCCTTGCGGCTTCCTCTCCGAAAAAAAATCCCGCAATTGAAATTCCAATCAAAAGCATCGGACCCAGAGAAAATGCTGCATAATAAGAAAGTGCCGCAGCCATTTTAAAACCCTTATCATCAATAAACTGATTATAGGTTTCGATCAATAATTTCCACAATAGCCTGAAGCTTATCTTTTCTCTATTCATTTTTGATCTGCAGTTCCTGGCTCATTCTTGTCATTCGAAGAAGTGATAATAACCAGCTTAATGTTGACTCGGCGCCCTGATTTTGATTGATCATACTGGAGGTCAGTCCGTCATAACATCCGCCGGTTGCAAAGTCGCACATAAGTTCCTGTCTTTCATTGTTTCCCAGAAACCAGCTGAAGGAAATGCTCAGCCTGTTGATCCATTCCTTGTCATCTGTTACCAGATATGCCTGATAACAAGCATCAATTAATCCCGGAATTTCAATCGGCTGCTGATCATATTTTGCTTTAGTTTTTCCTTTAATATACCAGCCGTCATTTCCGATAAGAGAAATATATTTTTTTTTCTTATCATATAATATTTTATAAAGCCATTCCAGTGATTCAATCCCCGCGTCAGTATAAGTTTTATTGCCCAGAAATTGTCCCGCCATTAAAAGCGCCTGCGAAAGCCGTGCATTTATATATGTAAGGCTTGTTTCAAACCACTGCCATTCATTACTCTTTACTGTTTCATAGAATCTGAAAAGTTTTGACGACATGCTCTTTAGTATTTTTTTAATTTCCCTTGCTCCTGAATATTTATTTAAATAAAAAATACATCCTATTATTATATATGCTACAGCTCTCGGAGAATTGAACTGTAACATGTTTTTTATACTCTTGTCAAATAGATTTTTTGACAGTCCCAGCATGGAATTCGAATTCGTATTTTTAATTAAATAACCCAGTACAAATATTACTCTTCCGTTGCAGTCTTCTGTGCCTACATCTTCGAGCCACTTTCTCTCAAACGACATGAAATTGCGGAATAATCCCCTTTCAATATTAAATGAATAGTAAACAAAAGTCAGGTAACGGTTGATGTAGACATTTATTTCAGGGTCATTGAAATCAAGGTTGTACATAAATGTCACAAGTAGAGCTCTGATATTATCATCGGTGCAGTATCCGTGATGAGGATTGGGAATTGAGTAAGTAGCATGCTGAAAAATTCCTGTGTCATCAGTAAGGGTTTTCAAATGCTGAAAATTAATTTCCTGCAATGATGGCAGCAACTTAAGTTTGGTTGAAACAAAAGGAAGCTTTGTATTAATTTTAAAATTCTCAAGCGCTTCATGAAAGACTTTTGAGTAACTTTCGGCAATATTGGACCAAATCATTTCACGCCCTGCGTCGTATGCGTTTTTCCTGAGTTTATTTCTTTTGTTTTCATCAATAATTAAATCGGAAATTGCTTTACCCATTACTTCAGGATTTTTAAAAGGTACAAGAACACCACGTTCGCTGCAAAGCAGTTCCTCAGCGTACCAATAGGGAGTTGATATAATTGCTTTTCCGCACGCCAGCGCATATGTCAGAGTCCCTGATACAATTTGTTCTTTATTATGATACGGACTAACATAAATATCACTCATCAGAAGAAACTCCAGCAACTGATCGGTATCCATAAACCTGTTTATGAACATTACATTATTTTCCAGTTCATTTTTTTTCACGAGGTTTTCGAGAGTTTTACGGTATGATTCGCCGTAATGCCTTTTTACCTGCGGATGTGTAGCGCCGAGTATTATATACATCACGTCGGGATTTTTTTCAACTACATATTTTAAAGAATTAATTACATCCTCTATTCCCTTTCCGGGGCTAAGCAGTCCGAAAGTTAGTATAACCTTCTTTCCTGATAATTGTAATTTATCCTTATAATATGCGGGGTCAATAAAAGAAACGTCATGCGCTCCGTGAGGAATGAATTTTATTTTTTCCGGCGGAATTTTATAAATTCTTTCAAGCATTCTTGAAGCACGGTTTGACTGAACAATTAAGAATGATGACATCTCTCCGATTTCTTTTACAACTTTATACTGCTCTTCGGACGGAGTCTCGAGAATAGTATGAAAAGTTGTTATCACAGGCTTACTGAGTTTTTCAATTAAAAAAAGAATATTTGAACCTGCATCTCCTCCATACAATCCAAACTCGTGCTGAATATTTATTACATCTGAGTTCGAAATGTTAAGGAAATTTGCAGCATCCTTAAAATCATCTATATTCTTATCCTTAATTTCAAACTTAACTTCCGAAGAATATTTGTATCCTTCCGTTATGTCATTCAGAGCTGTAATACCCACCGAATGTCCGCCTGCTGAATTAAGATTTCTAATGGAATTTACAAGGTCATTTGTAAATGTTGCGATTCCGCACTGCCGCGGGATATACGAAGATACTACCGATATGTCAAGGCGTCTGCTCATTGGATTTAGGTTCAGGATTTTTTTAGGTAGTCAAGTAACTCTTTTATCGATGCTGTTGCAACTGCAACAGAGGTGTCAGCTGCTCCATAGTACATTATAAGTTCGTCTCCATTTACAACGACTCCGCAGGGAAATGTTACATCGGGTACATCACCGATTCTTTCATAAGGTTCAATCGGTCCGAATATCCAGTCATGACTTCTTTTAATTAATATGTGCGGGTCATCAAGATCCAAAAGTGCAAGTCCGAGTCTGTATAAAGAGCCTGATGCTGTAGTTTTTACTCCGTGATAAATCAAAAGCCATCCTTCGGAAGTTTCAATCGGAGGCGGTCCCAATCCCACTTTGTATGCATCCCACCAGCTTCCTTTTCTTGCGGGCAGTAAAATTGAACTGTCTCCCCAATGTTTTAAATCAGGGGAATAAGAAATCCAGATATGCGCTCCGAGAAAAGAACTTGCCGGAGAGGGACGGTGGAGCAAAGCCCATCTGCCGTTGAATTTTCTCGGAAATAAAGATGCATCTTTATCATCAGGTGTCATTATTACTCCGTATCTTCTGAATGTATCAAAATCGGTTGTTGTTGCCAATGAGACTAAAGGTCCGCTTTCAGAGAATGAGGTATATACAATAGCATATACACTATCATCTTCCAGCTTTACAATTCTCGGGTCTTCAATTCCATATTTTTCTTCAGGGAAATCTTCGGGCTTTGGAAGTAAAGTCGGAGTTTTATCAATCTTCCAGTTAGTAAATCCGTCTTTACTTATTGCTTTACATAAATGTGAGCGTCCGGACATTTCTTCCACTCTCACAAGCAGCAGCACTTTATTTTCAAAGACTGTAGCTCCGGGGTTAAAAACGGAATTAACCTTATATGGCCACTTTGAACGTGTAATGATCGGGTTATTCTTGAATCTTTTGAAAAGCTCATTTTGAGAATAAAGACGATATGTTTTGTTCATATATAATTTGGATTTATTTATTTAATTATAATTTCAAAAAACTATTCAAAATATAAAAACCCGATTGTATTAACCGGGTTTTATGTTTTTATTAAAATATCAATTCTATGGTTAAGAATAAAGTCTTTCAATACCTAGCTTTTATTTAATTGTATTAATTGTACATAATCGAATTGAGATTTTAACCAAAGTTATTACAAAAATGCATTTGTAACATCCTGCGAATAAACTTACAGGAAAATATTAATCTATTTCGGATAAATTTGTCCTTTATTATTTATTAAATTATATCTAACCTTAAATTAAAATCTCAATGATTTACTGTAAAGGATACATTTGGACAATAGGACATTCTACACGTTCTCTTGAAGAGTTTACAGCTATGTTGAAATCCTTTAATATTGAATTGGCTGTTGACATTCGGAGTTATCCGGGTTCAAGACGTTATCAGCATTTTAATAAAGAAGCTCTCGAGATTTCTCTCCCTGAAAATAAAATTGATTATATTCATTTAAAAGAGCTTGGAGGACGAAGGAAAGTTCATCCGGACTCCATCAACACGGGCTGGCGTTCAACTGCCTTTAGAGGATATGCGGATTATATGGAATCCGATATGTTTCATACAGCGGTGGAAGAACTCGAACATCTTGCGGATAAAAAGCGAGTTGCCTATATGTGCGCGGAAGCAGTCTGGTGGCGTTGTCACCGTTCACTCGTTTCTGACTATCTTAAACTTCATGGTTGGAAAGTTATGCATATAATGGGTATAGGAAAAGCTGAAGAACATCCATTTACAAGTCCGGCGAAAATTGAAGATGGAAAACTTATTTATAGCTAAGAGGATTATTTACTTTGTAAAAAATAGAAAAGTTAGATCTTAAGTGTATAGGTATTTATTCCTTCTGAATATTTATAATTGTATGAATTGAATTAGTAAATAAATTTCTGTAAGTAAGTTTAATTTTTAAACGGTTAACTTGATTTTTAATAAAATTTGATTGAAGTCAAAAAAGAAGGTGTCATACTAAGCAAGACTGATTTAAGTTTTGAAAACGAGGCTGTGTTAAATCCTGCTGTTATACGTGACGGGGATTCAGTTCACCTTTTTTACAGGGCTGTTAGAAATAGTAATCACTCAAGTATCGGCTATTGCAAATTAGATGGTCCTTTAAAAATTAAAGAGCGTTTTAAAATGCCTGTGCTCATTCCGCAGTTTGAGTATGAATCTCATGGTTTGGAGGACCCGCGTATTGTTAAGATTGATAATTTATTTTATCTAACCTATACGGCATTTGACGGGGAAAATGCGCTTGGAGCATTAGCTAGTTCAAAAGATTTAAAGCAGTTTGATAAACATGGTTTGATAGTTCCAAAGATTAAGAAAAGAGACTTCAAAAGTCTCGCTGAAGGGAAGGTAACTAATAAATATTTCAACATGAACAAAGGAGATGGTTTTCTTATGAACAAAGATTTGGTTTTCTTTCCCCGGAGAATTAATAATAAGCTAAGCTTTATGCACCGCATAAGACCTGAGATACAAATAGTCTCGGTAAATAATTTGCAGGAACTCACCAAAGAGTTTTGGAGAAATTACTTTACTCACATTGATGAAAATATTTTACTTGCGCCAAGGTATAGCCAGGAATTAAGTTATATTGGAGCCGGCTGTCCTCCGATTGAAACTACTCGCGGTTGGTTATTGATTTATCATGGAGTAGAGGATACAGAAAAAGGCCATATCTATTCAGCACGTGCAGCATTACTGGATTTAGATAATCCTCAAAAAGAAATTTCAAGGCTGCCGTATAAATTATTTAAACCGGAACTTGAATATGAATTAACAGGAATAGTAGATAAGGTATGCTTCCCTACAGGCACTGCCTTGTTTGACGACATCTTATATATTTATTACGGAGCGGCTGACGATCAAATTGCATGTGCTTCTTTAAGTCTTTCTGCTTTGTTAGAAGAGTTGATGTTTTATGCTATAAAAAACTGACCGGTTTAAAGCATAAAAAAGGATTGTGGATTCAAAGTCTGTATGCTTAAGAATAAATGGTATGTGGTTGATAATTTTTATTTCATATTTAATGGATTTAGATTAGCACGAATTCAAAAAATTAATTGTGAAAATAATTAGTGCGAATTCGTGTAATTCGTGACGAAATTACAGCTTAGTATAAGATGCGGTCAACTTAAGTAAATAATTAATCTAAACTTGATAAACAGTATGATAAAAATAAAAAGGATTTATGAAAAACCCACTAAAGAGGACGGTTACAGAATTCTTGTAGACAGGTTATGGCCTAGAGGTCTAACAAAAGAAAAGGCAGACATAGATATTTGGTTAAAAGAAATTGCGCCCAGTACTGATTTGAGGAAATGGTTTGCTCATGATCGTAACAAATGGAAAAAATTTGCGGGAAAGTACAAACGTGAATTGAAAAATAATGCTGAACTTATTAATAAAATTAAGCAGCTGGAAAAAGAAAAAGGAAATATTACGCTGCTGTATTCCGCAAAAGATGAAGAATATAATGATGCAGTTGTGCTTAAGAGTATACTTCATTAATTTTAGACTAAAGCAATAAAGATTCCGACATGATCAATTTTGCAGATAAAGTAATTGCATTTAACAAAAAGTTAAAGATCAGTTCTTCTTTGCCTCTGGGAATTAGCTCAATGAACCCGTTTAAAAATAAAACAGCAATTAAAGCTTCTACAGAGTTTTATCAAAAGTTTTATAGCGACAATAATGAAAGATATTTTATAGCAGGAATAAATCCCGGAAGGTTTGGAGCGGGAGTTACCGGAATTCCTTTTACAGATACAAAAAGATTACAAAACCAATGCGGAGTATCTTTTACCGCGATTAAAACACATGAGCCTTCTTCTGTTTTTGTTTATCAAGTAATAGATGCATTCGGAGGACCTGAAAAATTTTATTCAAAGTTTTATATCAACTCAATTTGTCCTTTGGGATTTACTTTCAAAACTGAAAGAGGTAAAGAGGTAAATTATAATTATTATGATAATCCCGAATTAACAAAGTCTGTTTACCCTTTCATTGTAAGCACACTTAGGAAACAAATTGCGATTGGACTTGGAACAAGCATCTGCTTTTGTCTGGGAACAGGAAAGAACTTCAGCTTCCTGCAAGCTTTAAACAACAAGTATGGGTTTTTCAAAAAGATAATCCCGCTGGAACATCCGAGATATGTGATGCAATATAAATCAAACTCTAAATCTATATTCATTGAAAAATATCTGAACAGCTTTAAAGCAATATAGGCAGAACTTACAAGTCAAACAAAATTTTTTATTCAAATTACTTCTGGGTTGACTAAAAGTCCACGAGGCTTCTTACCAAACCCCAGTTTGGTAAGGGAATTTTATATACTACTTTCCAAAACTGGGGTTTTGGAAAGAGAGTTCTTTTTTGAACAACCCTTAAGTTTATATTAAAGATGTCAAAAATATAGCAATAAAAACTTTTGTAACCTTTCCGAATCTCATCCACCCCAACAAATAGAAAGGGATTCTCAAACAAAACACAAATTAAATTATGAACAATATAGTAAAGATAGAATCAATAAGTTTTGTAACCCATAATGTACTTAGAATTAAGACTGAAAAACCCATGGATTTCAATTTTGAGCCCGGGCAAGCTACGGAGATATCTATAAATAAAGACGGCTGGCAAAATGAAAAAAGACCTTTCACTTTTACTTGTCTGCCGAAAGATGATTACCTGGAATTCACAATCAAAACATATCCTGCCCGTAAAGGAGTTACTAACGAGCTTTTGAAATTGAAAAAGGATGATGAGCTGATCTTGCATGATGTCTTCGGTGCAATTCATTATAAAGGTGAAGGTGTGTTTATTGCAGGTGGAGCAGGTGTTACGCCGTTTATTGCGATTTTCAGGGATCTTCATTCAAAGAATAAAATAGGTGAAAACAAATTAATTTTTTCCAATAAGACAAAAGGTGATATAATCCTCAAAGAGGAATTTGAAAACTTGCTTGGAAAAAATTTCATAAATATTTTATCAGAAGAAAAAACCGATCAGTATCCTTACGGGCATATATCTGAAGATTTTCTTAAAGCAAATATTACTGACTTTAAGAAATATTTTTATCTATGCGGACCTCCGATGATGATGGAAGCAGTAGAGAAACAGTTAGCCGGCTTAAATGTGGAAAGAAATTTACTTATTGAAGAAGAATTTTAGTAACAAAAAAATTTTCCCGTTCCGGCCGAGTCTACTACACTTCTAAAATAATACTTTAATGATTAAATTTGCAGGGACTCGGTCGGGGGAAATCTTACTCCTTTGAGTCCCCGCTTTATGTATAAACTTAATTTTGAATCGGAACAGCAGGTGACTCCGGGGGGACGAAAAAAGGGAAGTAAACCTTAAGAACTTATTTTTACCTATGTTCATTCCGAAAATCTATCAGCTTCAATTACGGCTTCAGCAAAAGCAGCCGGAGCTTCCTGCGGTAAATTGTGTCCTACCCCGCCATCAATTACTTTGTGTAAATATTTGCCGGAAAATTTATTTGCGTAGGCACTGCTGTCCGGGTGAGGTGCACCGTTGGCATCTCCTTCCAGAGTGATCGCTGGCACTGTAATAACAGGACCTTCGGCAAGTCGCTTTTCAAAAGCGTCATATTGTTTTTCACCTTCTGCAAGTCCAAGCCGCCAGCGATAATTATGTATCACGATATCCACATTATCAGGATTTTCGAGTGATGCTGCAGTTTGATTGAATGTCGCATCATCAAAGTTCCACTTCGGTGAAGCAAGCTTCCAGATCAGCTTGGCAAATTCGTTCCTGTATTTTTCATAGCCTGCGCGACCGCGTTCAGTTGCAAAATAATATTGATACCACCATTGAAGCTCGGCATTTGGCGGTAACGGTATCTTGCCCGCTTTTTGACTGCCGATAAGATAGCCGCTCACGGATACAAGAGCTTTACAGCGCTCCGGCCAAAGCGCTGCGATAATATCTGCTGTTCGTGCTCCCCAGTCAAAACCTGCAATTATTGCTTTGGTTATTTTGAGAGCATCCATAAAAGCGATGATGTCAACTGCAATTGCAGATTGCTGTCCATTCCTGATTGTTTCATCGGAGAGAAAGCGAGTGGTGCCAAACCCGCGCAGATACGGTACTATCACACGATAACCCTTTGATGCAAGCAAAGGCGTAACTTCAGCAAAACTGAGAATGTCGTAAGGCCAACCGTGCAAAAGAATTACTACCGGACCGTCAGCCGGTCCAGACTCCGCGTAACCGACATTCAAAAGCCCGGCATCTATTTTTTTTAATTGATCAAATGATTTGTTATTTCCTGATTTATTCATCCTGGTATTTGTAAAATTTTGATTAATGAATTTGCTCGATCCTATTCCCAACAGAGATAATTCTGCAGCGCCAAAAACCATAAGCGCATTGTTTAAGAACTGCCGACGGTTATATATAATTTTTTTTGACATATTTTTATTTAAGCAAATATTTTAGAAAATATTGGTGATCGAATCAATCTTTGATTATCAGGTTATTTCTGTCCTGTTGCTTCTATAATTACCTCGGCGAAAGACTCCGGCTGCGAAATAAATATTACATGATTGCCTTTAATTTCTGTGATCTTTGTTCCCGAACGTTTATACATGTTGCGTTCAATATCGGGATTGATAGATTTATCTTCGGTTGCAACTATACCATAGCTTGGCTTGATTTTCCAGGCAGCTTCTTTAACCGGATCAGTAAAACATTTTACGAAAATAGGAACTTGTGATGCGTACATAAAATCTGCTTCCTCTTCACTCAGATCAGCGGCGAATCCGGCATGAAACTTAGATTTATCAAAATAGACAACACCTTTTTCATCAGGCGATAAAATTCCATTTTCAGGAGCGGCCGGTAATGAAGATGCCCATTGTCCAGTCGTCTCTCCGGCATCGGGCTGGAAGGCTGCGACATAAACCAATGCAACTACATTAGGATGCATGCCAGCTTCTGTGATGACACTTCCTCCCCACGAATGACCAACTAAAACTGTCGGACCATTCTGTTTATCCAATGCACGAAGTGTAGCGTCAACATCGTCCTTCAGTGATGTCAGTGGATTTTGTACAATGGTAACATTGAAGCCCTTTTTTGTAAGTATCCTGTACAGTTCTTTAAAGCCGGAGCCATCTGCAAAAGCTCCATGAACGATGACTATATTATTTGCGATGGTATTTTTGTTTTCCTTTAGAATGTTTTTGTTTAAGTTTTTTCCCTTTATATCTTTTGATGGAATGGTCAACAAAAGACTTATGAAAAGCATACTTGTAATTACAAGGGAATAAAACAATTTCGATTTTAGAAATTGATTGTATGATAGATTCTTTTTCATTGATAATGTTTGTTTGATTTTTCAAAATTGATTTAAAATTTTCTGAATCTGATTACTTCGATGTAACCTACTTCACATAAATTTTTAGTGTATTAAGTATCCTTAGCAGTAAAAAAATCACCGCGATAAATTATCCTGGATCCTAACTAGAGCTTTACGACATCACCGCTTGTAAACAGCTCGACCCAACGTCCCGAGATTAATTATTATCCTTGCTCTGTACGAACAAACCTGTCATGATATTCACCTAAACTAAATGTTTGAAATCATCGTAATGTTTTGAAAGCATTTTGCATTTCTGAAACGAATATCTCAGGTTGTTCCCAAGCTGCAAAATGTCCGCCCTTGCTTACCTCATTAAAATAAATGAGATTCGGATATGCACTTTCTGCCCAGCTTCTCGGTGCTGCATAGATCTCGTCCGGAAATATACTCACTGCTGTTGGGATCGTCACATGCTTTGGTGCGAAAAAGGCAAGTTTGCTTTCCCAATACAAACGCGCAGAGGAAACCGCGGTGTTAGTAAACCAATAAAGTGAGATGTTATCAAGTATGTCGTCCCGTGTGAGCCCTTCTGACTTTCCGTCGAAAACACGTGCTATTAGCTCCTGACTGCGTGCATCATGGTCGAGCATCCATGCAGCCAGACCAACAGGTGAATCCGCAATCGCATAAAGTGTCTGCGGACGGTTTATCATTTCTATTGCATAACCCAAACCGTGCTTGTAGAAAAAGTCGAGCTGGTCCCATGCACGCTTTTCGTCGGCTAAGAGTCCAGCCGGCGGCGGGTTATGGAATTGGAGCGAATTTTCAATGTCAGCCGGAACAGTTGCCGGCATATTAGTGTGGATTCCTATCAATTCCGGCGGCGTCAACAGCGCCATTTGCTCCGTAACAGCATTCCCCCAATCTCCTCCCTGAGCGACAAATCTTTTATATCCCAATCGCTGCATCAGCAAGATCCAGGCCCGGGCGATGCGGATGGGATCCCATCCGGTCTCAGCCGGTTTACCCGAAAACCCATGACCGGGAAGCGAAGGTATCACCACGTCAAAAGCGTCTTCAGCTTTTCCGCCATAGGCAGTGGGATCAGTAAGAGGACCGATGATCTTCATTTGTTCGATGACCGAACCGGGCCAGCCGTGCGTGATGATGATCGGCATAGCTTTCTTTTCTTTCGAACGAACATGAATAAAATGAATATCCAGCCCGTCTATTGTTGTCATGAATTGTGGTAAAGCATTCAGCTTCGCCTCGGCTTTGCGCCAATCGTAATCAGTCGCCCAGTAGTTTGCGAGTTCCATCATTGTAGAAAGCTGAACGCCCTGTGATGCATCCGCGACATTTTCGCGTTCCGGCCATCTTGTGTCTAATATTCGCCGGCGAAGGTCTGTGATTGCTTCTTCGGAAATACTGACGTGAAACGGGCGGATGGAGTCAGAAGCAGGATTATCCTGAGTATTGACATTCTGAGTGTAGCCGGAGTAAATCAGAGCTCCGGTAATTATTGTTCCTGCAAGAATATTTTTTTTCTTTTCCATTATTTTATTTTTTAATTTTTTAAAAATGCAATTTATTGTGTTCATTTTTTTTGTTTTATGAAAATTGCGAAAAAGTTTTTTAGTTGATCAACTATCCAAAAATATTTCTAATAAAATTTTTAAGCAAAGAGAAATAAATCAATTTGCCGTCTGATTTTCCCAGAAGGGTTTTCAAAAAAACTTTATCCCTGAAATAAAAACTAAATATTTTCACAGCAATTTGTCGCCTGACTCTCAAAATCTTCGAAATATTTATTACCAGACATAATTCAAATATTGGCTTGTCAACTAAAGAGAATATCCATAATTTGTAGCCGGCTTTTACATTTCGGTATAATATTCTTTTTAAACTTTTATCTTTACTTCATTTAAAAAATTTATTTCTGTTTGATAAAATCAAAATTAATAGAGTTACTGAAGACATTTTCATCTTTTGAATTAAATGAACTCGGCAAGTTCATAAATTCTCCGCTGCATAATGACAGTAAGTTAATGATCAAACTCTATGATTCTTTAAAGAAGTACTATCCTGACTTTAGTAATAAGCGGCTTACAAAGGAAAACCTTTATACTGAACTTTACGGCAGCACAAAATATGAAGACAAAAAACTCAGGGAAAGACTTTCGGATATGCATAAGCTCGCTGTTGATTACCTCTCATGGATGGATTACAAAAAAGATCCGGTCACATTTAAAAGGCACTCACTTAATCAATTAACTATAAGAGGTTTGGAGATCGATTTTAATAAAAAATTCAGGGAAATTCAGTCTATACTTGATACAAAAGGTAAAAAGAATGAAAACTTTTTTTATTTCCAGCACAACCAATTAAATGACAAAAGAACTTTTTACGAAACAAAATTACTGACCGGAAAAAGAAAGCCTTATTACGAGGATCTGAAATCTGAAATCGACCAATTCACCTTGTACTTTGTAAGTAAGATGCTTGTATATTATATATTAATGCAAAACCGGGAAATGGGTGTGAAATTTGATTTTGACTATAAGATGTATGAGCCAATAATGAAATTTATGAGTGAGAATAATTTTGATTCTTACCTTACCATAAGATCATTTTATCTCGCAGTAAAGCTTGGTGAAAATAATGAGAATGAGGCGATATACTTTGAATTAAAAAAATATCTCATAGCTCATGAAGAATTTTTAGAAATGGGTGATAAAAAATTACTCTTCACGGAATTATTCAATTACGCTATGTTCAGATCTTATAAAGGGAAATCCCGATTTGAAAAGGAAGCATTTGACATAATGAACCTGCAGATCAAGCATGAGACTTATCCTTCTGAAAACGAAGGATATATGGACTATGCATTTTACATTAGCTATGTCATGTTATCGATAGGGCTGGGAAGTTTAGAATTGACTGAAAAATTCATCAATGATCATACCCGCAAACTGAATCCGTTGAAAGAAGTGAATATATGTCCGTTCGCTAAAGGATTGCTGCATTATGCCCAAAAGGAATACAGCAAAGCAATAGAGGATATCTCCAAAATCGGAGGAGTGGATTTTACTCTTTACATCAGGATAAAAGCACTGCTTTCTAAAATTTTTTTTGATCAGGAAGAATACGAAAGTGTTTTAACACTAATTGATTCTTTTAAACACTACCTCAGTTCAAATAAAATGATCCCGGAATCCCTGAGAATAAAATACACGAACTTCATAAATATTCTTCGCAGATTGACTTTGCTTTCAGTTAGTCTCGAAAAAGATGAATACAATATCTCAAAGCTCATAAGCGATATAAACAACTTTTCAATTGAAGAGCTTACCACAAATAAATCATGGTTACTTGAAAGGGTGCATAAATTACTCGGCGGTTTATCTGAAAGAAAATTTAGCTCCCGAATAAATGCACATTCTAAGGAGTGACCGGCGTATGACTCAGAGGAGACGAAAAAGATCATAAGTTTTCATAGCCTTCAGTATATTTTCCCCAGGACTCATCCGGATAAACAATTGATCTGTTTTCAGAATTAATTCTTACTTTAATTACATTCCCTTCTTTTATTTTATCAAAATGCAGTGTATTAACGAACCAAGTAGCTTTTGCCGAATACGGTTCGCTGAACCCGTCGCTTACCTGAAGTTTCAAATGAATTATCCTGTTAATATCACCGCCGGTCATTCCCTGGGAAGCGGAAACTACTACTGCTGTGGTAGGTTTAGCTTTTAAGATCTTTCGGCTGAGTTCATCCGCATATTTTTTCTGCTTCTTAAATCCTCTCCGGAGAAAATACAATATTATAAAAATCACAATGACAGGAACTGTAAAGCTGAAAATTAATATTAAGTCGCCTGTTTCCAAATTTTTATGATTTTATTTTAGATTATAGTTTCCCAAATATAATTATAATATTTAGACTTTTAAAATATCAATATTTTAGACTTATCAATTAAATCGTATGCAAATCGTATATAATAAAGCAAAAGGAGCTTCAGCAATTTTGCTAAGGTCAGATGGTCGATCGAGTAGTGCCAAACGGAAGCGGGAGTTGCTGCTGCAGCGCCGATGCAGTGTCGATTTGCCAGCGCTCGACGCTCCGTTGAGGAGGATGACTTTCCCCGGTCATTGGTGTGAAACCTTCCAAGTGCTGCCTAACAACTTGAAAAAATCTAGGAAAACTAAATTAACTCCGAAAGATTGGATTTCTATTATTTCAACACTAATAATTCCTGTACTTCTGTTTCTATTGGATAGGTTTTTATGATGAATTTAAAAGTTATAATGCCCGAATAGAAGCAGGCATTTTTCATTTAATCTTCTTACTTAACGTCCCAATCCTTGTTAGTAGTTCATACACTTCCTATTAACACATTAGTATTTATTATAACAGACATATTTTATAATTTTAACAATGGAAAAAATTAATGAAAAGGAAAGCGAATACAAATTACTGAAATTACTTCTTCCGTACATTTCAACCTTCCTTGCTGTTATTCTTGGTGCAATAATATCTCAGTATGTATCGGATAATTCTTATGATGAGAAACATAATCAGGAGTTAAAAGAACAATGCTATTCAGAATTATCTGGGGCAGGTATATCATTTATTCAAAGTGTTACTAGCCATAACGAAGCCGGGGTATTATCAGGATTTTATTATACTAGATTTCAAATGTTTTCAAAACACAGCGATTATGAATTAGCAATTAAAGAAGATGATAGAGCTAAAGAATTAATTAAAGAGATATCTAAAAACTTTAATGATTTATACAAAACCTTAGCAAAAGTAAAAATAGCTTTTAAGAATAAAGACAATTTATATTCGCTTGTTGATTCAGTAATCACAGCGCAGTCTATAACAGTTTATAACAACTGGACGGAAATGAACAACTTACAAAGTGTAGAGCAAATAGAAAAAATTAAGGATTATTACTTTGACGAATGTCAAAACTTGGTTGACAGACAGTATCGGAATAGGATTGATTCAATACTATCAATAACATTAAAAGAGATAAAAGAAAAAAACTAAGTGTTCAAACTTTCCGGATCAGGCAACATAATTCAGATCACTCCCCTTAATCATCTGTAAGAGTTTAAACGTTCGAATCTTTTTTTCTAAAGCTGCGCTTCAAGAAGTTTGGTCGCCGTTGACGAAGCGCTGATCATTTTCAAAATCAAAACTGATTTCTGGTATTTGGAATATCAAGTTTAATCTTTGTTCGAGGGATGAATTTACCTGGGCTACAACTATTTAACACCTTCATAACCTTCAACAAAATTTGAGCAAGCCTTTCTTATTAATTGTATAAGACGTGCAATTTCTCGACTTCGCAAACGGACCAATTGTTTCTCACGAACAGAATTATCTTTAGTTTTTCTTAAGTATTCCAAATCAACTATTCCATTATTGTGTGTGAATATGTGTCGCTTGTTGAATATAATATTTATGAAATTTTTATCGATCTCGGTAAAATCTTTCAAAATTTCAAACCCAAAAATTCTATTGATGATCTCATTTGCGTTCATAATATTTTGAAAATTAATATTTTGTAATTCGGTTCGTCGATTAGAAATCATTTGGAATTTGAGTAAATGAGAACAGATGTTCTTTGATAATCCTTCAAATTCGGAAACGCATTTGTAAAGGACCTTTATCCATTCATCTTCTCTATCTTTACGTTCTGACATGTTTTCTTTTGCATAATTAAATTGATTTTCAATAGTATCAATCTTGCTTGATATTACTTGGTTCCCATTATATTTTCGACAATCGGGACAAATTCCATATTCACCTAATATATCGTATATTGTATTGCAACCACTACAAGTTATTTGGGTTTGTTGTTTCTCTTTTTTATAGGTCCAAGGTGATTTATTGTTTTCTAAACTATCTGCAATTTCATCTAAATCAATTATTATATCATTTTTATCAATTGAAGCTTTTAGAAAAGCATTACAGAATGCTTCGATATATTGAAGTTGATTTTTTGTATGGAATGATATAAAAGGAGAACTGCATCCACAGTAAGGACAAAATTGCGTATTAATTGAATCCGTTCTGAAATAGGAATTGCAAACGGAACAAGATCTTCCAAAGAATCCATTACGATCCGAAATAATAAAACATGGTATATAAAAATTATCAGTTATTTTATCATCATCGGTTTCGCGAAATGAATTAATTTTCAAAATACTTCCATCGAGAGAAAATTTGAGTTGATACATTTTCATAGCCCAAGGATTGCAACCAGAAAATCTTATGCTCAATCCTTTCTCATCATGGATAAATTCAATTTTTCCACCTGAGTGTCCTATTTCTTCAAAATCATCCATAAGTTATTTTAATAATCAAATAAGATATCGCAGCTTATTTTATTAACAACATCCGTTTTGAATCAGAAAAAACATCTGATGAAAGCTTATAGAAATATGTTCCGGATGGATAGTTTGCAGCATTCCAATCCACTTCATACGAGCCCGGCTGAAGCTGTTCATTCACTAAAGTTCCAACTTCTTTTCCCATGACATCAAAAATTACCAGCTTCACATCTTTCGTCTCCCGTCTTTCATCTCGCGGTATTTCAAACTTTATTTTTGTCGAAGGATTGAACGGGTTAGGATAATTCTGTTCGAGGTAATATTTTTCCGGAAGTGAAGTTCCTGCAGGAGTTACTGATGTCGGACTGCCGGAGTTCACCCATGAAGTATATATAAGACTTGCAATGAAGTGAGATGCGTTATTAAATAACATTGTGGTAAAATTTCCTGCCAGCTCCCAGTATATTTGATAATAATTTGTATTGATAGCTTCCTGCAATTGCATGCGCTATGCTGTCATACTTCAGGACAGAATCAACATACCTGTAATTATTGTAAAGAAAATTAAATACGAACTGGTTTATATTTGAAACATAAGTTGCATTTTCGAAAGTATAAATAATATTTCCGGAATCACGGTTTATAAGCTGTGTTTCATATCTTGAATGAACTCCGTTCTGATTTGTATACTGCCCGTCATAATTTCTTGTAATATGAAGAGGTTGATGTCCGTCTCCTACATAGTGTCCGAGGTCAGCGGCATGAAGCATTGCTTTTTGAAAATTGTGCAGCTGAAAATATTTTTTTATTGAATCGGCAGTTGCCATTATTGAAAAAGGCAAAATGCCTGTATCATAAACAAAACTGCTTCCGTGAAGTGCGATAAGAGAATCCAGATCCTGAGGAATCCTTCCGGTTGCAACAAATTCCGGGTAATCATCGATATCAATAAAATGTCTCGGGGCTTCATTCGGATCAGTAGATCTTCTGTAATCTGCATCTGATGAATGAGCAGCAAGAGAGTCAGCCCAGTTCAGGAAACTCAGTGAGGGCGGAAGTGAGAATGTTGATCTTCTGTTGATGACCTTATGTCCGTTGGCACCCCAGCCGCAAATAAAAATTACGCTGAGTAACAGCAGAAATAATATTTTACGTTTATGATTCATTTGTTATTATAAGTTGATTAACACCTGCGAGACAGCATAGACGCAAGACGCGAGACACTATCAAGCGGGGTAAGTTTTTTTTTAGATTTTATTTTATGTATTGCAAAATAGAATTATAAAAACTCATATGAAATTGAATAATTGGTTTTGTTAAGCTGCAATATTATGCCGCGGCGGGGAAAATTAAGAATTAAAAATTTCCCTCCTTCCCAAACCCCAGTTTGGGAAGGTACTGTTAAATGCTGGAAAATTTTAAATTCTATAAGAAGAAATATGAAATGGAAATAATAGCCTATGTTATTATGCCAATCACTTTCATGCTATTTGTAATTGTAACGAACTGAGAAAAGCAATTCAGTATATCAAAAGCTATTCAGCAAATGAAATACTAGCTCAATTGCACACGGACGGTGGTTACAAAATACTTACTAATCTATCCATGGGAAAATCCAGCTACAAAACAAAATCAAATTACCAGGTTTGGCAGGAGAGTTACCATCCTCAGCAAATTAAAGATTACAAAATGCTGAAACAAAAAATTGAATATATTCATAATAATCCTGTCAGGAAAGGCTTGGTAGAAAATCCTGAGGATTGGAAATATAGCTCTGCAAGATTTTATCTGAAGAATGAAAATTGAGGATTAGAAATTACACCTTATTATTGAGTAATGTACATTCCCTTCCCAAACTGGGGTTTGGGAAGGAGGGAAGAATTAAAATTAAGAATTAAAAATTTCAGCAGAAGATTATTGGTGAAACTAACAATCATTTGAGCGCCGGGTTTTATGATTTGCGAAAGGAAGTAATAAAGTTATCCATTATTAGGATGCAATAAAATTATCCTCATCTAGCCTATAGTCACTCTTAATACTTCAACAATACACAAATTTTTAATAATCACCGGATAAATATTTTACACTAATAAAATTGGGCGATAACTCTTAAATTAAAAGTGATTCCTTTTGTTAATTTACAGATGTCGGCGAAATTAGTATCTTTAACTAGAATCCTTCGTTTATTCAGAATAAGAATGGAACTTTCAAACGGACAATATTACGGTAAAGTAGTGCAGTCACTAAATCTTGGCGATGTGATAATCTCTAAATCTTACTACAAAGATAAATCATCACTACCTTTGCATTACCATAAAAATCCCTATTTCTGTTATGTGCTTAATGGAAATTATTCTGAGCACTCTGTCCGAAATGATTTTACGTGTTCAAAAGGCGATGTTATTTTTCATCCCCGGCACACAGAGCATCATAATAATTTTTCTGACAATCCGGCAACTTGTTTTAATCTTGAGTTTTCTGAAAGCTGGATCAGTAAATTCGTTGAGACAAAATTGAATTTATGTTCAATTGTAAAAACAAGCGATTACAGCATACAAAATTCGGTGCTGAAAATTTATAAGGAATTAAACAACTATGACGATCTTTCTTCCTTAATGATTGAAGGATTGTTGTTAGAAACTATCGTAAATTTTTCAAGAAATAATTCTGCATACAGTTCTGTTCCCTGTTATCTGAAAAAAATTGTGGAATATCTGAACGATGAATATCACAGCAACCCTTCTTTGTTACAGCTTGCACAGATCGCAGATGTATCTCCCGAGCATTTAGTCCGTGAGTTCAGAAAAATTTTCAAAGTGACGATCAGTGAATACATGCGGCAGGTTAAAGTCAAACGATCCTGTTACCTTTTAAGACATACGGATAAAGATCTTTCTGATATTGCGTTTGAAATTGGATTTTCCGACCAGAGCCATTTCTGCAGAGTATTTAAAAAACAAACAAGTCTTACACCGCTTGAATATCGCAGCTTATAGATAACATCAATTTCATTCCAAACCATCAATCCTGTTCTATAATCTTTTCTGCGGTATCTTTAATTTTGTGTTCCGGCAACCGGAATTGAACTGTGAGTAAAATACTCAGAATAAACTTTAGCGAAAATAAAGCTTGAACAGGAATTATGTTTTCAATCAATCGGATTTGTCGAATTATTTTTTAAAACTCAAACAAATGAAAAAAACAATTTTACACTTTCTGATTATTGCGGGAGTTATTGCAATAACCCGAAATTTGCATTCTCAAAATAATCCAAATGACAGCATGAAAATTGACTATAAAAAAATCTATTCCTATTGTTTAGACGGAGATGTAAAGACTGCATTAGCGGCTTTGGAATTTACTGACCTCACAAAGCTCAGTGAGAAAGATTCAGAATTCAAAACTAAATTTGAAAGCAGGTTTAAAAATGAATTTGATGAGAGTGATTTTTTGGAAAGCCGGAAATCAGCAATTACAGACTTGTTAGAAATATACCGTAACTACTGGAGAGTATCATTACTGGATAATTCAAAAAATTATGATACTTTGCTATTTCAAAATGTTGCAAATTTTTTAACGGACAATTCTTTGACTGCCGGCACACTCATAGCGAATGAAGACAGTTTAGATATTTACTTAAAAAAATATATTGAATCTTTCGGTTTACACACAGCCGGTTTTGGAAAAACCGGGAAAGTATTTCGACCTGCTTGTATGGGCATCTGAAAAAGATACTACCTATTCTTTTTCATTACACAATGAACAAACAAGCGCCGAAGTAGTTTTCATGGATGATTTTGTTACACTTGGCTGGGAAGAATACGCAACTCTTGACAGATATTATCCGGGAGGCTGGGCTACAAAAAAAGCGCTTTATTGCGTAAGGAAAGTATACGACCTGAATAGCGAAGGATTTAAGATCAGCTATCTGGCACACGAGAGCAGGCATTTTGCTGACTATAAAATATTTCCGAAATTAAAGAGCGCCGATTTGGAATACAGGGCTAAACTTACTGAATTAAGCATGGCGCAAAAGACTTTATATAAAACTATTGAGTTTTTTATAAACAATTCTAATTATGAAAGTGAAAACGGACATTCAGTTGCAAACTATTGTGTAATAAGAGATCTATCTAAAGTCATATTTAAAAATGAATTTGAAAAGGATATTAGCAAATGGAAAGAAATAAGCGTTGAACAAATTAATAAAGCTGCTTATGATTTATTGGAAGCAAACACAGAATCATTAATGAAGCAGGGTACAGATGTTAGGAAATATATTAAACAATAGAGCGATTAGTGTAAATTCGGGCAGGCTTTTTTATAGTGAAGCGTTTCCCCCGCAGTTTACACGTCAGACCGCTTGACGCAAAAACCCGTTCTGTGCCAAATTTTTATAATTTGTCCTCAGTTCACGAATTAATTTCTCTTTCTTTTTCTTTTTTATTTCGGGTGATTCTACTTGAAAACCTATCCCACCGCCCGCTAAGTCAGGTGTTTTTTCTTTGTAAAATATTTACAATTAAATTATTTTTGCATGTCCTAACAAAAATAAACAGACGAAAGCAGCAAATAAAATTTACAAATCCTCTCGAATGGAAAAATTATGCAGAGCCGGCTACAGGTTACGGAATACACAATTACATTTTACATTATAACAAACCTATTCGTTTGACCCAGGCCGAACTTGAAGTAAATAGTGAATTTAAAAATTTTGGCAGACAGTCGGGTAAACATCCGCCGATGAGAGGATGGCTTGCAGCGCCGTTGAAAGACAGAAATGAAACCAACTGGGGATTAGTACAACTTTCTGACAAATTAGACGGCGATTATACAGAAGAAGAAGAACGACTTTTGTGTGATTTCACCAGACTGATTTCCTACAGCCTTGAGCTGGCATGGGAAAAAAGACGCTTTCAAAAGCAAATGCAACATTAGATTTCTTAACTTTGCGGATATGTTAAACGCAAGTTAGATTTTATATTGAGGATACTTCTTATGAAGTAAAAATCTAAATACAAAACCTGCTGCAAGCAAAGTGATTCCGGTTATAATGACATTAATTGGCAAAGACATTGACATTAATATGCAGCCGGTAAAACCTAATACCGAAATTACTTTCCCATATTTTTGTTCATTCTCCCGTTGTTTAAATGCAGCAATGTTCGTAATGACGTAATACAATAGAATTGTAAAAGCTGCTGAACCTAAGATGAATTCAAAAGAACCGAGGATGGTAAGAACTAATATTGTTAAACCTGTTATGAGAATCCCTGCATGCGGAATCTTATAAGTTCTATGAACTTTTTGAAATACAGGCGGAAGATCGTTTCTTCTTCCCATAGCAAGCATCATTCTGCTTATTCCTAAAATCTGGCTCAACAATACTCCGAGCATTGCAGTTGATGCTCCAAGTGTGACCACTGTTTTTATCAAAGGCGAATTTAATTTTTCTGCGACGATTTGTAAAGGTGATCTGCTGATCGATATTCCTTTTGTTCCTATAACACCGGTCATTACTATTGAGACTGCTGAATATAATATAATGGATATTCCGATGGTAATTATGATTGCTCTGGGAATAGTTTTTTCGGGATCCTGGACTTCTTCTGCAAGCGTGGCAATTCTGGCATACCCGGTAAATGCAAAGAATAATAAAGCTGAAGATTCTGCAATTCCCGAAATTCCGTTTGGTGCAAAGGGAATAAAATTATCTCCGTTAATTACAGGCAATCCACTTATGATCAGATATATTAAGGACAATAATGTAAACGTTACTATCATTAAGTTCAGTGTCCCTGCTTTTTTGATCCCAAAATAGTTCGCAATAGTCAGAAGTATAACCGCTAAAATAGAATATGTCAGAGGAGATACCACCGGGATTAATTGTGAAAAATAACTTCCGAAACCGACTGCAACAACACCGGCAGCAGATAACTTGCTGATGAGAAACATCCAGCCTGCTGAAAAACCGAAAGCAGGATTTAGCAATCGATATCCATATTCATAAGTACCCCCGGACTGAGGATAAACGGCAGCTAATTGGGCTGAACTCAAACCATTAAATGTTGCAATTACTCCTGCAATAATAAGTCCAGCAATAAAAGCCGGTCCGGCAATTCCGGCAGCAACTCCGGTTACTACAAAAATTCCCGCTCCTATTATAGCGCCAAGTCCGATTCCAACAGCATCCTTTAAGGTAAGCGCTCTGACAAGCTCATTCTCTTTTGCTTGTTTCATTTATGTTTTCGAATTATCAGTACTTGTTTTTATTGAATATGCTTAGCTAAATTCTAAAATTTCTGTTATTATTGTCCCTGAAATTCCTTTGTTCAGAAATTTTCGTCTGTCATATTTTTTAGTTTTTGCCTTTATCATTTTTAAGGTTGATGTTGAATTATCATTTAGGAATATTTCGAAAATTCCGTTAGTCACATTTAACATAAAAATTTCTATAAAAATAAAACAGGAAAAGCAAATAGAGCCGGATATAATTTTTGTGGTGTCAATTTATTCCTATTAATTTATAAACGTCAATCGTTTATCTAGTTATCATCGATTCATTGGTTCGAACTTTATATATTTGCACATTTACTATAATCATGAACTACTCTGTGCTGATCCAGACATTTTTATTTTGTTCAATTTTTATTATTATTGAAGCATTCACTGTTTCTAAAAAAGGAAAGCAATGGTTTGAATCTTTGAAGCAACCCCGCTTTGCGCTGCCATTTTCTGCTTGGTATTTTATTGGCGGTTTATATTATCTTATTTGCGGGACAATTGCTTATCGGCTTTTTCAGGACAAAGAAAGCGGTCATTTTAAATTGACCCTGCTGCTGCTTGTTTTAATGATGCTTGGCAATGCGTTGCCTAATTTATTTTTGTTCAAACAAAAGTCTCTTAGAAAATTTTACCTGTCCGGTATTCCATTTTCCATTATCCTTGCAGCCTTATATTTTCAATTGCTAATGGTTGATACTTTTTCATCATGGATTTTATTTCCTTATTTTTTATGGCTTATCTATGACTTTTACTATTTCCATAATTTAATGAAATTGAATAATAATAAAAAAGAACAGAATTAAAGTCCGGCTCAGGTCCTTCTTTTAAAAAAAAAATTTACTCATGGTGTAGAAATAAATGATAAACATAGAAGAATTAGAATTCCGTAAACTGGATTTTCCGGAAGTACAGAGCTTAATGAAGTTGGCGCAGCAAGAGAGTTGGAATCCCGGTCCTCACGACGCTGAAGTTTTCTGGACCACTGATCCCGACGGCTTTTATGGTTTTTATTACAAGGACGCGCTTATAGCCGGAGGCGCAATAATATCCTACAATAAAGAATTCGGATTCATGGGATTATTTATAGTCAAGCCGGAATACAGAGGTTATGGTCTTGGCAGGAAGCTGTGGTATCTGAGACGCGATCTGTTGCTTGACAGACTTAACGACAATGCTTCGATTGGAATGGATGGAGTTGTAGCTATGCAGCCTTTCTATAATAAAGGAGGATTTGAAAAAGCATATACTGAGGAACGTTACGAAAAAACGGGGATGGAATTTGAAACCGACAATAATATCTCACCAATAGTTGAATCAGATCTCGATCAGATTCTTTCATACGATAAGCAGTGTTTTGGATTCTCAAGACCTCAATTCTTAAGACCGTGGATCAATCTTCCCGGTAACAAAACTTTTGAATATAAGAAAGAAGCTCAGGTAAGAGGCTTTGCAGTTGTCAGAAAAGCGACGGTTGGTTATAAGATCGGTCCGCTGTTCGCCGATGATCATGAGATTGCAGAAGAATTATATAAAGCCTGTCTGAATTCAGCTAAAGGAGAGCCGCTTTACATTGATGTTCCGATGATAAATGAGAGAGCGTTGAGTATTATAAAAAAGCATGATGCAAAATATGTTTTTGAATGTGCGAGAATGTATTATGGCAAGCCACCGAAAATTGATGTTAATAAGATATATGGAGTGACTACTTTTGAGCTGGGGTGAATTTAGTTGTTGGTTTTTTATTTCAATATATCTTCAATAATTTTGTCAATATTTTTCATACATGCTTACTTTATTTTTTTTCGTTTCTTTGAAGTTATTTTTTCTGTTGTACGTCAATAGTAAAATTACAGTTAACACAGAAGAGCTTAAACAAGTCTTGCACCATTAGTGATGTTATTGAGCGGAAGAATTACGGATTCATTCTTGTGGCAGACAATCACCCGGTAGTCCAAACCAATGATAGATTTCATAGACTAACCGTCCCGCTTTAACCGCAGGGTCTCCTTCTGAAAGTCTTCTCACTTCCTCTTTATCTGTTGTATTGAAGATACTTATGCCTTTAAGTTCGGGATCGTCCAGAATCGGACCATTGATAAACAGTTTTCCTTCTGCCCGCAATTGCATTAAATACCGGAGATGCTCCATTTGGATTTTTGCCGCCTCGTCGGGTGGCTGATTTCGATTGGGTCCCGCTTTATATAAGCGGAAACAATACTGCTTTCCTGACGATATTGTTTTTTGAATCAACTCGTCTGTGATTTCTTTTTTCTGTTCCATTTCTAATTCCTTTTTTGATATTGAAAATGTTCCTAATAAATTTATTTTTCTTCTATCTGCAAATATCATCTTACATCATCCACAAGACAGCATTCCTCCAATGCTTTCTTTAATTCCGGTTTGAATGAAAAAATAAAATATGTCCCGCTATAATAACCTGTGAAAAAGAAATCCCAGTATGATTTCGAACCATCTTCTCTTTCACGCGGGATTATCCCGTAAAACTTTTCCATTCGTTTTCCCAATGTAACTATTCTGGTATTTACCAACATTACATTTTTCCAACCGAGTTTGTTTGCAATATCGGTTGCAGACAGTTCCTGATTAACTGCCGAATATACAGTTTGAAAAATGAGTAAAGTCTCTTTGTTGATAATTCTATCATCTTGAAGGACCTCCATAAAAATTTCTTTGCTGATTGCCGGACCGGAAGATTTCATTTTTGAAGATGTGATTTTTGGAGAGAAGAAAAAAGATATTCGTAACGCCACTTGATATACCTTATCAAAATCAAACTCAGAGGGCGGTGTTTGTTTCTTTAGCGGGAGGAATATTTTTGTAAATCAAGGTCAATGTTTTATAAATAAGTATTCAGCCACTTTTCAAGGGCAAAAAAAAATTATTGAATTTGATTATGCTGTTAAAATAATTAAATTAAAACCAGAACGTATATGAAATATTTAGATAAAGATAATTATGAAATTGAGCTGAATGAAAATAGGATGAAACATATATATTATTTTCATCCTGAAATGGAATTTGAAATGAATTTCATCAAGGATGCATTAAGAGACCCTGATTTAATACAATCAGGAAATAGGGATGAGTTCTTGTCTATTAAAAAATTTGAAAAAACTCCTGTTACGTTTGACAAATTTTGTGTTGTAGTTTACAAAAAAATCCTGGAAAAGAAAACAGGTTTTATTATCACTTCTTATTTTTCAAGAAGAATTTCTAAGAATAGAAAAACATTATGGGAAAAGTATTAGAATTGGAAAAAATAATTCTACCGGAAAACAAAAAAGTTAACAGCTTTTTTGATAAAACAGCTGATGTTTTATATATATCGTTCGGAGAACCCGTTGACAGTGAAGTTCTTGAAAACGGTTCGGATACATTGATAAGATTTAACCCGGAAACTTTAGAAATTACAGGAGTAACAATTTTGAATTTTTCGGATAAACTGAAGAATTAGACTTAAAAATTCTGATCATCTATTTAAAATTTATAATTAACTCACCCTATCCCTCGCCCGTACCATTTTTCTGCCGTCATTTTAAAATGTTGCTGATAATTTACTAACGAAAGTAATAAATGAATTTTGGATATTTCTCTTCATGAAGTTTTAGCAGCAGATCTGCATTGGTTTTTTGATTTGGTGTAATCATTTTTTCGCCGAGGTCTGGTGTTCCAAAAGTTGCGTATCTTAATTTTAAAATATTTCAGCACTTTCATGCAAACTTTTGGTCACCAACCTCAAACCGCTTTCACCTGCGAAGCACTTCTCTCGAAGACATCTCATGGCGGGATGATTTATAGGAGTGAGCCACAATTTTTTTCTCATGGAAAAATGAAGAAAATTCTAAGTTTTGTCTTAAATATGAAAAACCCTCTAAGTTATTATCTTAAAGGATTTTTTTCTTGCGGAATCGACGAGACTCGAACTCGCGACCTCCTGAGTGACAGTCAGGCGTTCTAACCAACTGAACTACGACTCCGTTTATCAAGTTAACAAATTAACCAATGTAAAAATTTTTTACAATCCATTTTATTACTTCAGTGTCTATCATCACACGTCTCACGTTTGACATCTGACGTTTAACATCTCACGTTTCACGTTCTCATAATAAGCTATACTCGAACCTACCCAGGTCTTATCTTTATTAAAATCCACTCCCATCATCTTACCTTTGCTTAAGTCTTACAAGATTATTGATCAGCATTGGTTTGTCATCCCATACATACAGCAATCTGATCTCAGCTTTTGCCGGTGTATCCGGTGTTATTACTGAGGTTCGTAATTTACCTTTTTCTGAAGAATGTAATTTTGATTTGTCTTTTATAGAATCAAGTATTTCTTTAGTTACATCATACTTTACACCGACTCCGGCAAAAGAATACAGCGGTTTTAAAACATAATTTTCCAGATCTTTGGGATATTCTTTCACATCGCTTAAAAATTCAGTCGCCGGAACATATTTATTTTTCAAAAACGGAAGTGAATATTTGCTTATCTTAAAAAACCAGTTCGGATGTGCAATCCATTTCACATCAAGCTCTTCGGTAAATCTGAAATTGTATTTTATATCCGTTCTTTTTGCAAGTTCATCATAAATAACCCGGTTATAAATTCTTTCAATGGGGGTTTTCTTTCCGTCCTTTTCGTAATACAGCTTTTTTCCTTCTTTGCATTATCTTTGTCAGACAAACAGGTTTCACTCCGAGAAATTTTTCGGTGCATAAAAAATCAATATATGTCTTTTGCTTTTCCGGCTCTATCTCAAGCAGAATGACATTTTCCGGATCCGAATCGCCAACTATGACTTCTCTTAACTTTTCCAATATAAGTCTTATCATTCAGATCCGTTGAAATGGCTTTCGAAGATTATTTCCTATATTAAAATGTTTTCTCATCGCTGCATTCAAGCAAGTTCCTGATAACAATACAGTGAGGCAAATCCCTGAAGCTCAATAAGTTGTGGAATAAAATTTCCATTCTTCGTCTTTGCAAATTGCAAAATCAACAGCAAGCAGCGAAGGATGGTCATCTTCATTCGGAACAGCTAATTGTTTGGGCAAAGCATTTTTCGAATATTCTTTAAATTCTTCTGACTGAAGAGCTGTGACTATTTCATCCGAGGCATTTAATATTTCATTTAGCAATTCTTTGGGAAGAAATATCGGTGTCTCGGCAATGCTGAAATCAATTTTTTGATTGAATGCTGAATCCAGATCATTTAATAAAAGAATTGTACTTTTCTTCAGAGAATTCCGAATTGAATTTTTCTCTAAGTTCTTTTATCAAGTTTAGTTGTTTAGTAAGTTTATTAAGGTGACTTAGGTAAGTTTGGTTAATTGGAAGTAGTAAGGTGAATGAGCTGAGTTAATTGAGTTGAGTTCAGTTACACAAGTTTGTTAATAAACCAGTTTCATCTACTCACAAAACTCAGCTTACCAACTGAATCACCTTGCTAAACTAAATAAGAAACTTTCCATTCTCCATTACTTTTTCATCTTCAAGCCAGATATCCATATCAATTCCGACACAATCTATATGAGTAGTAGAAACCCAGTCGGCTCCTGTATGTTCTGCATACGGATGACCGAAAGCCATATGAATGCTCGGAAGCTTTTCATCCTGTAAAATATGTCCTATGACTTTTTTCAGAGCAATGTTTGTTCCGATTGCAAATTCACCGACCCTGTTGCTGTTTTCATCCGTCATTGTATAAGCAGTGAATTCATCAAGCAGAGCAGAATTTTTGCAGGTCATGTTCTTTAATTCGTGAATCCACAATATCAATGTAAAGCGGCGTATCTTTCAGATCTCCGTATTTTTGGCAAAGGTAATCGCCGACAACTCCGTCAACTACAAATAATCCCTCAACATTCAAGGCGAAGTAAATATTTCTCCGCCCGGCAGATTCCCCCATTTATCAATTGAAATGATTCCGCTTGTCTTAAGCCATTTCAGTTTTGGAGAAAATTCAGCAACAATATCAGTTCCTCCTTTTGATTTACATTTTATATATCTTGCCTTTCTTGCTTTTTCAATTAATCTTCTGGCTCAGTTCATCTATTTTCAAAAAATCAGCTCGCATTCCTTCCATCATTATCTGCTTGTTGATATTGACCATATGACCATGTCGTGATTTTTTTTGAATTTACAACTGCTGTCATCTGAATCCTCGAACTCAATTCACCTGTTTGCGCCTGTGCACAGAAAATACTCACCTGCGATTTCGCAAGATCATCAAGTATCTGTTTCGGCATATTAGGTGTTGGACGGGGAGTATAGTCTTCAATGATCATCAGACTGTATTCAGATCCAACTTTTTTTATTTCATTCACAAGTGAAGAGGCGATTTCAAGTGAATCATTATCTGTTATTATTGTGATTCTTTCTTCCGGTTTAAGGCGAAGACAGACATTAATGGCATTGTTAGCTCCTTCGGTCAGGTCTTTATCAAAATCAATTTCAGTAATAAAAGAATTTTTCATTTTGTAGTATGTTAATAGGTTTTATGGATTATTGGGTTTTGGTTTGATTTCTGTTCTTAAATTTGGTTTTATTACACGTTATGGGTTTAAAATTGAGACCCACATATGTTTCTTCTATTATATAGTCAACCAGCTTCTTATAATTTTCCTTTGAATCATAAAATACTTTCAGCTGTCTGTCGGCTCCGGTTCCCTGCTCCATCATTTTAAAAATATAATTTATCTCTTCCCTGCTTCCGAGTTCATCCACAACATCATCAATGAATTCGAGCAGCTCCCTTGCCAGTTCCATAAAGGAAACTTCTTCCTCTTTTCCAAAATCAATAAGCTTTCCGTTGATCCCGTATCTTGATGCTCTCCATTTATTTTCCATCATCAAATCTCTTCGGTATATCCTGAATCCGAGATTCTGCTGAATGAGCTTATGAAGCTTTACTACAACTGCCTGTATCAGCGCAGCAAGAGCAATAGTCTCATCTACTCGTAACTGTACATCACAGATCCTGAATTCCAGTGTATTAAAAAATGGATGTGTTCTTATATCCCACCAGACTTTCTTTGCATTATCTATGCATTTTGTTTTAATAAGCAGATTTATGAAACTGTCATATTCCGCAAGGCTGCTGAAATAACTCGGGAATCCCTGTCCTTGGAAATTTATCAAAGACTTTTACTCTGTATGATTTAAAACCAGTATCTCTTCCAAGCCAGAATGGTGAGTTAGTGGACAATGCAAAAATATGAGGGAGAAAATATCTTGCGGTATTCATTATCTGAATACCGATTTCCCGGTTAGCAATTCCAACATGAACATGCATTCCGAAAATAAGATTAGCCCTTGCAGTCTCCTGCATTTCATTAACTATTTCTTTATATCTGGGCTGATCGGTTATTTCCTGATCCTTCCAGTGTGAAAACGGATGTGTTCCTGACGCGGCAATTCTTAAGCCATTTTGATCAGCAAGCTTAGCCAGTGTAGACCTTAATTCAGTAACTTCTTTTCTTGCTTCCTGTATATTTTTGCAGATTCCCGTTCCGATCTTCGACAACCGACGCATGCATTTCGGGTTTCAAATTTTCCTTTAATAAAATTTTCCCTTCATCAAATATTGACTGAACATGGGACTGTAATTCTCTTGTTACGGGATTTACAATCTGAAATTCTTCTTCTAATTCCCAATGTATATGTTTCCTCATTTCTGTTTATGAGCCGCAAATGCATTCCTTATTTTGATTTTTCTTTTTTTACTTTTGGTTTTACTGATTTAGACTTTTTTTTTTCGGCTATCCGTTTGACAATGATTCGTCGTTTGCAAATGATTTGACAAAATTTCCCCATGTTAAATTATTCATTCCGTCTCTATGATGCTTTGCTCTTCTGATCAGCCATATTAGCTGCTGCTTCAACTACCCAGTCAAAATTTTCCTGTCCGACGGAATTAACATCTGCATCCGGAGCAGGATTACAAAAATCTATGGCAACAGGAATTCCGTCCCTCACTAGCAAATTCAACTGTATTAAAATCATATCCAAGCGCATTGTTTAATCTTAATACATAATCCTTGATCAGTATCAAGAAGTTTTTGTTCTGCCGGGCCTGCATTTGAAACATATCTTAAATGATGAGGATTTCTCGGTTCATATGGCATGATCAAAACATCTCTTCTGTCAATACAATAGCATCTGAAATACAGATCAAAATTAATTTCTTCCTGAAGCATCATTACCAGCTGCTCGGTCTCATTATACTTGCTGAAAAAATCAGCCGGGTCCGTCACTTTATAAACACTCTTCCAGCCGCCGCCTGAAAACGGTTTAAAGTATGCCGGGAATCCTATGTAATTAAATATTCCTTCCCAGTCAAGCGGAAAAGCTAAATTTTTAAATGAGTTTGAATTGGTATCGGGAGGATTTTGATTCGAAGGCAATAAAACTGTTTTGGGAACCGGAACACCGACTTTTGTTGCAAGAGCGTTATTAAAAAATTTATCATCGGCAGCCCACCAAAAAGGATTATTAATGACTGCTGTTCCTGTAATTGCTGCATTTTTTAAAAATCCCCTGTAAAAAGGAACATCCTGTGAGATCCTGTCAATAATCACATCGTAGCCGCTTGATTCACCCTGAACAACTTTATCAATTGATACAAATTCAGCTAATATTCCGTCTTCATTTTTTTCATTCACCCTTTCCACAAATGCCTGTGGAAATGTAGTTTCCTGTCCAAATAAAATTCCGATTTTTTTCATTAAAATTGTTTAACTCCTTAAATTTGTTTTTTTAGTTTATTAAATAGTGAGGTCACCAATTAGGTCAATTAATAGCAATAATTTTTTATTATTAAATACACTATTTTGCAATCGGTGAATTCCAAAATAAGAAATTTTTGCATTAAATTATACCAAGTTATTGATGCAACACCAAATCTAATTTCAAAATTAATTTGAAACCTGTCTATTATATAATAATCCTTCTTACACTTATTTCTTATAAGATAGTGGATAAGGAGGTCTTATCACCTGATCTGCTTGCGCGTGTTGAGGTTCAGAACAGTATTTTGTCCGGGCAAATTGAATATCCATATCAGTACAGAGTGTTAAATCCTGCTATGGGATATGTTTTGCAGAAATTACTTCTGAATTTTGTGAACAATACTTACCGGGCTCATCTGTATGCTTTTGAGATCATTACACTGTTTGCCTTTGCAATACTTTACTCATGTTTTTATTTGTTCTTAAAAATATTTTTTTCAGATACTGCCTGCATAATCGGATTAGTACTGCTTCAGGTTGTCATACCATTATCAATAACTAGTGTCTGGCAGGAGGGAGATTTTTATAATTTTATTTTTTTTACAATCGGGTTTTTGCTGATGTTCAGATCAAAAGATTACTATCTCCCTTTGGTATTCGGAATAGGACTTATGAACCGGGAACAGATAATTTTTTTGTTTGTGTTTTATGCAGCATACTTGATCTCAACAAACAAATTGAAAGAAAAGAAGAGCATCATCGTTATTGCTTTGTCAGTCATTGCATGTGCTGTTGTTTACTTCGGCTTAAGATGGAAGTTTGGATATAAATATACCGAGGTAAATTATAACACTCTCAGGAATACCGAAAATATCAGCTTGATCATTCAGCTCTGGGCAGCAGAAGTCCTGATCTTTGTAATTCTTAGCATTAAAGCATTTAAAGAGAGCAATAAATTTTTTAAATTGGGTTTGATTGCAATTGGAATGTATTTTGTATTATATTTTTTTTACGGGTATATGGCAGAACTTGCAAAATTTTTGCCGGCATACCTGATACTAATTCCCATGAGCTTGCAGATAATTACAGGTGAATCAACTAAAAATGAAAATGTTCTTTTTTCCAAAACTGATTAATAATTCTATTTTTTCTAAATTTAATTAAATATGGCAGCAATAAGACTTGGAGATACAGCTCCAAATTTCAGTGCAAAGACGACTGAAGGAGAAATTATGTTTCACGAATGGCTCGGGGATAAATGGGGAGTCTTGTTTTCCCATCCGGCAGACTTCACTCCCGTATGTACCACCGAACTCGGGATGGTGGCAAAACTCAAAGATGAATTTGACAAGCGCGACGTCAAAGTGATCGGATTAAGCGTCGATCCTCTTGATTCTCATGATAAATGGATAAGCGATATTAATGAAACTCAAAACACAACCGTTAATTTTCCCATGATAGCCGATGATAACAAATTCGTCGCTTCGCTTTATGATATGATCCATCCGAATGCCGATGACAAGCTTACTGTCCGTTCTGTTTTTGTGATCGGACCGGATAAAAAGGTAAAGCTTACATTGACATATCCGGCTTCAACAGGCAGAGACTTTAATGAAATCCTGAGAGCAATTGATTCATTACAGCTTACTGCAGATTACAGCGTGGCAACTCCCGTTAACTGGAAAGACGGTGACGACTGTATTATAGTAAATTCAATTAATGACGAAGATGCGGTTAAGAAATTTCCTAAAGGATTTAAGAAAATAAAACCATATCTCAGGGTTACCCCTCAGCCCAATAAGTAAAAATTTTGGTATCCAATATTTTTTATTCAGGACAGGGGCACTCCCCATGTGTGATTATTATCTTAGCTTGAATAATTTTATTTGAAACCTTTTCAAACTAAAAACGTCTTGATAAAAAAGTTTACAAAAATTTACAATATTTTATCACCCTCAACCAAGTAGTTCTTTTAAAAAATTTCCCGTAAAAATGTTTTTAAATAATTTTTAACCAATACCATGAAAAATTATTTTATTAATTTGGTATTAATTTTTACTTTCTTTGCCGGCTTAGTCTTTTCTCAAACCCAGGGTGCTAAAATTCAGTCACCGTCTGTCGACGGAAAATTGGATAATTCAGAATGGTTGGGCGCAACAGTCTTCACAAAGTTTTATAAATTTATTCCCAAATCAGAAGATAACAACTATGACAGCACTATTGTCTATATCAAGCAGACAAAGGATGCAATTTATTTCGGGTTCGATTATTTTCCAAAAGGAAAAATAATCTCCAAATCACTAACAAGAGACCGAAGCACAGAAGATGAAAATGAATTCTTTATTCTTCTTGATCTGGAAAACAAGCATCAGAACGGATACTTCTTTTCCTTCAGCTTTCTTAATAATCAAAGGGATGCAGTAATTTACAACCAGAGAAATCAATCAAGCGAATGGGATTGGGTCTGGGATGTTAAATCAACGATGTTAGTCGAGCCGAAAGACGGAAAACCCGGTCATATTCAGACAGAAGTCAGAATTCCTGTTGACAGGTTGCAGAATAAAAACAAAAAGCAGATTGGGGTTGATGTTCAGATGTTTTCTTATAAAGAAGACGGGACTTATTATTATTATTCCTTAGTTCCTGACAGCGAGCTGCTGTCATTGAAAAATACTTATCAACTTGATCTTGTAACTCCTTTCGACGAAAAATTAAATCTTAATTTTAATGTAATTCCTTTTGCAGTAGGTCAAAGCTTTAATACCGGTTTGACGAAGGATACGTTGATTTACGGCGGAGACATAAATGTCAGTCTGGATAAACACAAGCTCAAAGCAACTTATAATCCGGATGAATCAACACTGGAAGCCGATCCTTTCAGATTTTCCTTATATGCCCGTCCGATTTTTTTACAGGAGAAAAGACCTTTCTTCAGTAAAGACCTTGATCTTTTCCGTACCCCGATTAATTTGTTTTATACACGAGCAATTGAAGACATCCGATACGGATCAAATTACACTTACCGCAGTGATGTTGTTAAAGCCGGTGCTGTATTTGTAGACGACATAGATGAATACGGTGACAGAAGAAATTTTTTTATTGCTCGTCCTAAATTTAATTTTCAGGATGCTAATATCGGAGCTCTTTTCATTCATTCAAAAAATTTCGGTACGGACTACAATGAAAATGTAATGAGCTTTGACGGAACATACAGGTTTCCAAAAAATCCTGTACGGCTTCAGGCGCAGTTTGTAAACAGTGTGACCAGTCTTGAAAATAAAGGAGATCACGGCACAGCTTATAATCTTTACGGATACTATCAATATAACGATGCCGGCGGACCTTATGCTGACGTAAGTTATAACAGAGTCAATCCGGGATTTTTTGCTTCCACTTATTTTAACAGCAACACCAGTCTTCCGAATAACTATGAGGGGACAAGTATTTCCGGCGGATATAAATTTGTTTTTGACAGACAATATTTTAGTGATTTGAATATTAACGGCGGATTTTATAAATTGAATACTATAAAGACTGACCAATTTTTCCCGGGAAATTTTAATTTCCAAAACAATTGGTCGTTCAATACTAATTTTAAAGTTGCTGAATGGCTGCGGTTTAATCAGTACTTTGAATATAACCGCCCAAATGATTTTGACGCGAACGGTGATGTAATTACTTATACCAATACGGCGCAGGAATATAATGCAAGCATATTTCTCGGAACAAATTATCTTAATCTCGGATATTTCTTCGGTCCGTATTTCGGTTCTTTTATACAAAATCCTTACATGAGCGGCAATATATTTTTATTTGAAAGAATGGCTCTGAGCGCAAGCTTAACTTTTGTGAATCTGGATGATTCAAAAGAACAATATTGAATACAAGACTCGACTGGAAAGTAATGCCAAAACTGTTTCTCAGATCTTATTTTCAAAGAGACAACCTGTCACAACAGGCATTATGGAATTCAATTCTGCAGTATGAATTTTTCGCAGGAAGCAGTGCTTACATCGTTGTAAACATGAACGGAGAAAATTTGCAGTATATTGCAAAGTATTTTAAAATCGGATATGATTTTGCTTTTTAAACTGTGATAGTATTTTGGAGCTTTGATAATTTTAATAATAATAATAATTTTAAATTGAAAACTATGATTACTTACCTGAAAAAATAGAGTTTTTGTTAAACCTGTCTGGTTATTTTTCATCATAATGGAGCGCACCGGGAGCAGTTTTGTCCCGGTGTGCTTTTTTTATCTCTAAACTCATTTTAGTGTTTCTAGTATTTTCTCAAGTTGCTATTTTGAAATAAACATATATACATGAAATCGTTTCTTTTTATAATAAGCTTTTTAATTATTGCCCCGGTTGTTTCTTCACAAACAGACGGTATAAACAAAAACTCATCACCGTTTAAGATCGCACGTCTAAAATATTCCGGAGGAGGCGACTGGTATAATGATCCATCGGCGGAAATTAATATGATGGAATATCTGAAAAAGAATACAACCATCGATGTTGATGAGCCGAAATTTTACTCCGTTGACATTGCCTCGGATGATATTTTTAATTACCCCTTTCTGCTCATTACCGGTCACGGCAATATAGAATTCTCGCCGATAGAAGCTGCGCGACTGAGAAAGTATTGTGAATCGGGAGGATTTCTTTATGCCGATGATGATTACGGAATGGACGTTTCGTTTAAGCGTGAGATGAAAAAAGTTTTTCCGGAGGAAGAGATGAAAGAGCTTCCTTTTGACCATAAGATCTATCATTCACAGTATGACTTTCCAAACGGTCTGCCTGAAAATTCATGAACATGATCAAAAGCCTCCGCAGGGATTCGGTATATATAAGAACGGAAGGATGTGTGTATATTATACTTACGAAACAAATATCTCCGACGGATGGGCTGACACCAAGGAACATCAGGATCCTCCTGAAAAAAAAGAAGAAGCCTTTAAGATGGGAACGAATATTATTGTTTATTCACTGATGAATTGAACTATGATTCAATGATTGAATGTTGGCTATGATGCTGAACCTATGATACTTGATCTATGATTCAGAAATTAAATTATTGAATGGTGACAATGATGATATGCGAAAATTTTGAAATCTTGTCATTGAATTAAAATCAATAAAAATCATAGCATTCATTTCATCATTTAATCATAGTTCAATAATCAAAGTCACATCTCTCTCGAAGAAATTTTTCTCTTCATCTGTGATAAATGACAGGTAATATCAATTTCCTTGGGACAGGACTCGACACAATTGAATATAGTATGACATCTCCAAATTCCGTCCGGAGTGTCGAGTATATCAAGCCTTTCATCTGCTCCTTCATCCCTTGTATCATAAATAAACCTGTAAGCTTTCAGCATTGCAGCCGGACCCAAATAATTGTCATTAGTCCAGGTCGATGGACAGCTTGTCGTGCAGCAGGCGCACAGAATGCATTTTGCCGCTTCGAATATTTTTTCAGCATCTTCATTGGATTGAAGCCGTTCGCTGTCCGGCGGAGGAGGAGTGTTATTTATCAGGTATGGTTTTACCACTTCAAATTTTTCATAGAAAGTTGACATGTCAACCACCAGATCCTTTATGATCGGTAATGACGGAAGCGGTTCGATCACGATTGGTCTTTTTGTATTGATATCTTTTAACAATAGAGCACATGCAAGCCGGTTTCTACCGTTAATTTTCATTCCGTCACTGCCGCAGATCCCGTGGGCGCAAGAACGCCTGAATGTAAGTGTTCCGTCGATTTTCCATTTTATCTCGTGAAGCACATCGAGCAGACGCCAGTCATGAGTTACGTTTTTTACATTGAAATCCTGAAAATATGGCTCTTTGTCTTTTTCCGGATTGTATCTTAAAATTTTTAATTGTATGTCCATGAATTTTTATTTCAGTTTGAAATCGTTTTTTAAAACCCCGATGAATTTATTTTTATCAACACACTTATACAGCGAATCAACGAGCTCATATCCTTTCTGAACTTCACCCAGTGCGTAATAATCCGCGACTATTGGTGCAAGTAATGCTTTTACTGCGCCCGCATCCGTATTGAAAGTATCTTCATTGTCATTTTCCGGGCAGGCGAATGAAGTGTCAGTAGTGAAAGGCTTGAGAGCTTCCATGTAGCTTCCAATGTTCTCCTCAACCAGCTTCGGAAAATCCTTTGTTACATCAACAAACCTGTTGTCTTGAAAAGCATAAATAAGAATGTTCAATCCCGAAGCGGCATAGTTCGTAAACGCATATGCAAACATGTCATTCACGCCCTCTATCTCCTGTTTACCGTTATTGTTAAGATCTTTGATTTCATAAAATGAATTTCCCCAGTATATCGAATCTATGAAGTCAAACCGCCCGCTTGTAAACTTACCGAGATAAAGGCTTGTACAGCAATGCGCTCCTCCGCTGTATGAATCAACTAATATTTCTTTATTACCATCATTGTTCAGATCATACTCCTTTACATCAGACACTCTGCCTTCAAAGATTCTTTTATAGATTGATTTATCATCGTCATAAATTTTCAAAGAGGTTGTGTAATTAATCGAATCATATCCGGTTTTAAAAGTATACCTTCCGAATTTAATATTAATATCAGACCACTGTGCAAAAATAGTATTGTCTGCATTGTAAATAATAACGAATAACAATATCAGGGTTAATTTATTCAAAATAATTTTTCTTACATATGGACGAAATGGTGTTTAATGACGATATTAAATTTTAATATTCTTTTCAATAATTCTCTCTCTTAATTCCCACAATGCAGTCTTATTACCATCGTATTTTAAATATGAATTAGCTTCATCGTAATTTACCCATCTCGCTGACTCATGCTCGGAAGAAATGTTAAGCAATCGAGCTTCTACTTTTACCGCGAAACATATTCCGGAATCACCCAAAATCCTTTTTGATTTTTATGATCTGAAAAATGTTTCTTTGGTACAGACGACACGGTATCCAACTTAATAAATTCATTCTCGGGTCCGATTCCAGCCTCTTCGAATGATTCACGCTTTGCTGCTTCAATTGGTTCTTCCCCGTTCTCACCTCCGCCTGCAATAAACTGCCAGTAGCTATCATCACTTCTTTGAAAAATTGCAACTTTCAATTCAGGTTCAAACATAAAAGGAATTACAAGGACCTGATATCTCTCACGCATTCCCGTCTAAAAATAATTGATCATTGAAAAACTGATATTTGAACATTGATCAGTACTTCCTCTCCGTCGGCTGATATCTTGTCACTACCACAGGTTTATACTTCAGGACCGGTTCAGATCCGTTTCCCTCAAATGCAAACGTATGCTTCATCCATTCCTGATCATTTCGGACTGGAAAATCTTCCCGCGTATGTGCGCCGCGGCTTTCAGTGCTGTCATATGCTCCGTAGACAGTAGCTTCGGCAGTTCGTAATCAAATTATCCAGCTCGAGTGCTTCGACTCAATTCGGTATTGAAAACTTTGCTCTTATCCTGAATGGAAACATTTCTAAATCTTTCCTTAAGCTCTTTAAGTTTTACGATCATTTTTTCAAGACCTTCTTTAGTCCTGAATACTACCGCAGTCTTCCATCATCGAATTCTGAAGCTCAGTTCTTATATCAACAAGATTTTCATTGCCGTTGCTTTCGAGCAGTTTTGACATCATCTCTTTGCTTCTTTCATCATCATTATAATGTAACTTCCGTAAATGCTGCGTCTTTTAAAAATTCTCCTATTGCCTTTCCTCCCCTTCTTCCGAATACTACAAGATCAAGAAGAGAATTCGTTCCTAACCTGTTCGCGCCGTGAACAGAAACACATGCGCATTCACCTGCTGCATAAAGCCCTTTTACTATTTCACCCCTTTCATTCATAAGAACTTCGCAATTTACATTCGTTGGAATTCCTCCCATTGCATAATGAGCAGTCGGCTGAATCGGAATCGGTTCTTTTGTCGGCTCGATTCCGAGATATGTTCTTGCAAAGCCGGTAATTTCCGGAAGTTTTTCATCAATAACTTCTTTGCCGAGATGGGTTACATCAAGCAAGAGATAATCTGTTCCGTCACTTCCTCTTATTCCTCTTCCTTCCCTGATCTCACTAATGATTGCTCTCGAAACCATATCTCTCGGAGCAAGGTCCATCACAGACGGAGCATATCTTTCCATAAATCTTTCACCGTCTTTATTTATTAAAATTCCTCCTTCACCTCTTGCTGCTTCACTTACAAGTATTCCCAGCTTCCATAAACCGGTAGGATGGAACTGAAAAAATTCCATGTCTTCAAGCGGAAGTCCTGCTTTATAAACCAAAGCCATTCCGTCACCTGTACCTACATGTGCATTTGAAGTAATTCTGAAAACTCTTCCGTAACCTCCCGTTGCAAACAAAACAGCCTTTGCCTGAAAAATATAAACTTCACTTGTTGCAATTTCCATTGCAACTACTCCTTTGCAAATTCCGTTATCCATTAATAAGTTCGGTTACAAAATATTCCGAAAAAAAATGTTATCTGATTCTTAATGGAAGTTTCAAATAAGGTCTGAAGCATAACGTGACCTGTTCTGTCAGCTGAATAACATGCGCGTTTAACAGGAATTCTTTTTCCGTAAGGATCATCTTTATCCTCCGGTTTTGTATGTCCTCCGAAATATCTTTGTGCAATCAATCCTTCTTTGTTTCTTGAAAACGGCATTCCCATATGTTCAAGCTCTATGATAGCCCTGATGGCATCTTTGCACATAACTTCGATTGCATCCTGGTCACCGAGATAATCACTTCCTTTTACTGTATCGAATGCATGGTTTTCCCAGTTAGTCTTCTTCCATATTAGAAAGTGCAGCACAAACTCCGCCCTGGGCAGTTCCGGTATGTGAGCGCGGAGGATAAACTTTTGAAATTACTGCACAGGAATATTCTTTTGGAATCTCAACCGCAGCACGAAGTCCGGCTCCGCCGGCTCCCACAATTACTACATCAAATGTTTTTATCAAAATTAGTTTGTAAGTTTGTAAAGTTTATAAAGTTTATAAAGTTTGTAAAGTAAATTCCCGAATAAAAAACTCTTCGGAACATAAAACTTAAATTATTTTTTTCCTGTAAACACCTGGATCAATTTCATAACAGGATCATAATATCTGTCAACTACTCTTTCCTTCAATGGAATAATTCCGTTGTCGGTGATCTGAATACTTTCGGGACAAACTTCAGTACAGCATTTTGTGATGTTGCAGAAGCCGGAGCCAAATTCATTTTTAATTTCAGGTATCCTGTCGGCAGTATCAAGCGGATGCATTTCCAATCCTGCAAGACGGATCATAAAACGCGGACCGACAAATTTATTTTTCTTTTCCTGATCGCGCAAAACCTGGCAAACATTCTGACACAGGTAACACTCTATACATTTGCGAAACTCCTGAACACGGTCAACATCAATCTGCTGCATCCTGTATTTTCCGTCTTTTGGTTTCGCCTTCGGTTTGAACGGAGCGATTCTTTTGTTCTGTTCATAATTCCATGATACATCCGTTACGAGATCTTTGATAACGGGAAAAGATTTGATCGGCTGTATAGTAATTGTTTCATCATCTTTGTAATCGCTCAGCTTGCTCATGCATGCAAGCTTTGGCATGCCATTGATTTCCACACTGCACGAGCCGCATTTTCCCGCTTTGCAGTTCCAGCGAACAGCCATATCATTCGCCTGGTCAGCCTGTATGCGATGGATCACATCAAGTATGACCATTCCAACATCAGGCATTGATACTTATAATCTACAAAGTCTCCGCCTTTTGAATCACCGCGCCATATTTTAAAGTTGTTAGTTGCTTCGTTGTTAGTTGTTTGCAGTAGTTGTTTGGTTTCTATTGTTTATTGTTTGAAAGAGTTTGATAATATTTAACAAATCAATAGTTATCGATAATTTCTTCCGAATCTCCAACATTCTAAATTCAGTTCTTTGACTTTAAAAAAGAATCAGACTTTCAATTACACTATCAAACTTTTCAGTATTGATTTCGCCAAAAGATTTCACAATCAATTCTTTATTAATCTAATAAATCATATCAATTCGTATCTGACTGGCCGAATTCAAAAGTACTGATTTCATATCCGTTTGTTGGATAATATTGACTTTGATAAATCCTGAATATTTGAAGTGATTGCCATAACCAAAATATCTTCCTTTTTAGAGTTATAGTCATGTATTAGAGATTACAAGGACCGGTCTACGCTTAGCGGAAGTTAAATCGGAAAATGGAATCGGGAGCAAACATATTTCTCTTTGTTTAACTGTCATTCCAAATTTTATCGTCAACATCATTATTCCAAAAATCAAAACTTGATGAAGAAGCAATTTCTAAATCTTTGAACTCATCAGATGCTATAATTACTTCTTCACTTTTCTTCGCCTGCTCGACAATCTTATAAAAATCTTCTTCGGGAAGAAGAATTTTATTTTTTATCCTGGATATCTTTAACTTTATCATAACCCGAATTTTAGTTGCACAAAAAATAAATGTTTTGGAGCAAACAAGAAAGATTAATTCACAATAACTGTCTAAGCAATGTGTTTCTTCCTAACTTTATTTGCTTTTGGCATCGGCAGCTTTCTTTGTGATTAATGTAAATTGTTTTATTCTTAAATAGCTTATACAAATAATTAATTGACCTTTTGATCCGTAATCGATTTTATTATTGATCAAAAAATTTCAATTTTCCAAGAGTCTGAAGTTGTTACTTCAATTAAATAAGTATCAGTTTTTTCAATGGTATATTTATATAAATCTTCTCCATCGCTTGCAATGGGCAAAACTTCTTCCCCTTCATTTGTTCTAAGAATAAATGAAATAGCTTTTGAGTGATGACCGTCATAACCGGAATAATGACTCTTTTTAAACAAAGCTTGGCCTCTTATTTAATGTAATTTTTCTCTGTTCGTCACCTTTTCCATTCAGAATGGTATCTATCTGATACAAATTGCGGTATGTTCTTTTTGGTGGGTCTAATAATTCCTTTATATTCAATGAGAATTCCACACTATCAAATGATTTTAATACAAAAAGATACACTCCATTCTTTTCAATCGAAATTGTATCGTTATAATTTTGTGGATCAGAATATTTTTGTTCTTTAATTTGTTGATCGAAAAAATTATCCCAAATAATTAATTTGGAATTAAGCTGCACTCCATTTCGCAGCGTTTCATCATTTCCTTCCAAATCAAATTCTTTCAAACGCGTAGCAACCAATGCATTTTTTTCTAATTTTAATGATATGGCATAAACTCCTTTAAGAAGTTTCGTAACAAATTTATGATAAGCGTTTGCTTTTAACTCTCCTGAAATTCTATTACCACTATTATCACATGAGAAAATTAATCCGGAAATTAAGAATAATGACGCTAACATAAAACTTTTTCGATTTTTCATAAAATTAAACGTTTGTTGTGATAAGAATCTTAATTTTAAATAAATCAATCTAATTTTCAAATTGAAAAGGGATTATGCTAGTTACACCCTTTACTTAACCTCTCCTTTATTTTTAATCTTGTACCTACTCTATACTTTTATCAATCTCATCAAGAAACTTAAAAGAGTTATTGCTGTCATACGCTTTGCTTTTATTACGACTTTGAAATAATTCTATTAATAGTTATAGTGTCTTGAATTTTTCAATCTCACCTTACAACAGCAAATTCATTTACTTTTTTGCTTCTCCATTTGAATTGTCCAACTTCCAATAGCCGATACATTCAAAACATAATTCCCAGTATCTGGAATTGTAATAACTTTTTGTCCTGAATAATTTTCTTTACTATTAACTAGTATGTTATAAAATCCATCTTTTTCTTTACCGTCATAGTAAAGTTTTGCAATTCCAGCCCACAACGATAATCCTTCATGCTTAAACGTAAAAATATAAGAACCTGTGTCGATAATATTTATCTTTGTTGATTTTTTGTTTATTGATTTATCGTTTTCCTCACTTGATAAAAATAAAGGTGTTTGTTTTACTCCCGGAATTTTTTCTTCTTTTCCCGTTTCGTATGTGTATTTTGCAAGTTCCTCACTAATATCTTCATTCTTATCAAATACCGATACTCTATATGAAACTTTTTTTATATTGTCATCTTCGTCTACATCATTAAATGCTATAGAAATTCTGATTAAAACTCTTTTATTATCTTCAAATTTAGAATGAAATACCGAGAACTTCTTCTTCCCATCGATGATACTTGCTCCAGATTGGTTCAATTCTTCAAAACCATTTAGCTTAATTAGATCTTTAAAATTCTTCTTAAAAATTATTTCATCCATCATAGTTTCATATTTACTTTTCAAACTATTGGAACAACCAATGAATAAAAAAGCAATTAATATTAAGGTTAATATTATCTTCATAATTGTTAAGCTCCTTATAAAGTTTTGATAAACAAAATATACTGATGGGTATATCAAAAATCTTATTCACTTCTAGCCTTATAAATCACTAGTTATAATATGAATATATTTAAAACTAGTTTGTATATTAGAATGTCCAATTCATTTTTATTTTTTGACGTCTTGTATATATAGATTCTAATGATAAACCGATTACATGTTTAGATCCCTAAGAGTTTCGGCAGTAATTTTGAATTCCATAATTTCTTTCCTTTCCCTATACTTATTTTCAGGACATATATCAAGAGCTTTATCAAAATCTTTGATACACCCATCCATGTCATCTGCTAAAAATTTATACGCACCTCTTGAAAAATAAATATCATAAAGTTTAGATTCACCATGTTGAATTGTAAATTTAAAATCTTCAGGATATAATTTAATAGCTTCATTCAAATCCTCAATGGCTGATTCATAATCCTTTATTTTGTTTTTTAAATACGCTCTGCGCTGATAAGCTCCAGAATGCGGCATTATCATTATCACTCTATCCCAAATGTCTATCCCCTTTTTGTAATCAGTTAGGTTATTAGTGTGATTCAATAGTTCAACAAGTGAATTTGAATTATTGGGATCTAATTCAATTGCTTTTATAAAGTCTTCGATAGCACCTTCATCATCGTTTATTGCGAACTTAGATTTTCCCCTGTATTCATATGCAGAAGAATAATTTGGGTTTATTTCTATTGCTTTATCAAAATTTTTGATAGCTTCACGAAAATTTTTCGAGATTAATACATTCAAAATGCCTCGTCCTACACTTGCTTCTTCTGGATTGATTGCAATAGCGTTATTGAAATCAACTAATGCTCCAGCTGTGTCATCTAATTGGAGTTTAAGAAAACCTCTGTTATAATATAAACTTTCATCATTTGGGTTTGCTTTGATTTCCTTATTATAACTTTCAATTAGTTCACGAGTGTTTTTTTTACCGCAAGAGAAAAGAAAGAGAATGGTTAAGCATACTATCATATAAATGGATTTAATATGTTTTGTTCTTTTCCCCAGAGCATTTATTTTTTGATTTTCATAAATAAACTTCTTCTTTAAAATACTATATTTGAATTTTTTAAAAATCACAATCAACAATTATTATTCCGATTTCTCTATCTTCGCATTAGCTATCTCCTCCAGCTCTCCATGCGCTTCCGGTCTCGTAATCTTTTCTGTCTTCATTGAGTCATCAATATTCTTACTGCTCACTATCCAGTACTTCAGCCATTCATTGCTTTCCCCCGGAAAATCAATACGTGTATGTGCGCCGCGTGATTCTTCTCTCAATAATGCGCCACCGTGTTACAGCTTCTGCAGAGATGATCAAGCATTGCAAACTCTTTTATTTGAATTGTCAATTGGTTTGTAAGAAAGCCTTCTTATTAATCTATAACAACTTCAGTGTCTTTGATAACGCTTGATAATGAATTCAATAAAAAATCTTTAGCATCGAATATTTCCAGCAATACAGGTTCACCACTGGTTGTATAATGTATAATAAATTGGCCTTTGTCTTCTGCATAATCAATTTTCTTATCGGAAAATTCTACTATTAACGCATCAACGTCTTTGCTATATTTAGCTTTTGTCATATCTTTCACTCCTTCCTGGATAAATTGTGATTACTAAAATATTATCAATATTCTTTTCATAAACAACTCTTAAAACATGGTTTTCGTCTATTTTCTTTTGAGCTATCAACCTGTTTTTATAACCTGTCTTCAATTTTTTCGGGTTCGAGAATAATTCCCTCGATGAATTTTTTACTTATTTCTATGCCAATTCATCAAAGCAGCTTTATAAAATCTTCCACTGTTAAATCTGACTGCCGGATTATTGCTCTTAAAGTCCCTCTGTCAAGTTCCTTATGGTCGGGAACAACAGTTTGTGCAAATGGATTATCTCTCCTTAAAATGATATGGCTTCCTTCCTGTCTCTTAAAATAAAATCCAATTTTCCTTAATGCCCTAACACATTGTTTTCCTGATACAACAGGCAATTTGCTCATATAGCAATTATCATTGAATCGAATTTTTCCTTTGGTACAGGAAGATTATCTTCTTCCAATGCTTTTACATATCCCTGGATTGCCTCCTTAATATTTTTAACAACCTCATCTTTTGTTTTACCTTGTGAAATACATCCCTTTAAACTCGGACATTCTGCAACCCAATAACCATCCTCACCCCGATAAATTAAAACCTGTCTCATTTTTTTATATTTTAAATTTTGATTAATTTAAACGATTTGATTTTTTCATTCAAGAGTAGTTTCTTTCATTCATATAAGCATCACTTACAAACAACTAAGTTATTTCAAACAACATATAACCGACAACTAACAACTATTTCTCTAGCTCCTCTATACTCGCATTAGCAATCTCCTCAAGCTCTTTCGGAGCTTCAGGTCTTTCAATCTTTTCTGTCTTCATTAAGCTGTCATTATTTTTACTGCTTACAATCCAGTACTTCAGCCACTCATGTGCTTTCACCCGGAAAATCAATACGTGTATGTGCGCCGCGTGATTCTTCTCTCATTAATGCGCCGCGTGTTACAGCTTCTGCAGAGATGATCAAGCTTTGCAGACTCAATGCTTCATGCCAGCCGGGATTGTACTGGCTTGTTCCGGCAGCTTTTACTTTTGCCGCATCTTTTTTAATTTCTTCAAGCTTTTCCAATGCTGTCTCAAGCTCTTCTTTGGTTCGAACTATATTAACATAACGATTCATTATTTCCTGCAAAGCTTCGTGAACTAAATACGGATTCGTTCCGGTCTCTCTGTTTAAAATATCTGTTGCATTTGAAATTATTTCATTCACCTGTGAATCGGAAATTTTCGGAACTGAAGATAAGCTGTTGACATAATTAACTGCACCAACTCCGGCCAATCTTCCGAATACCAATAAATCCGAAAGCGAATTTCCACCGAGACGGTTTGCTCCATGCATTCCGCCGCAGCATTCACCGCATGCAAACAACCCCGGAACTTTAGACATTTGAGAATCTGAATCTACACGAATACCACCCATAAAATAATGAAGCGTCGGTCCGACTTCCATCGGCTCTTTGGTAATATCAAGATTAGCAAGAACTTTAAACTGATGATACATCGACGGCAATTTCTTTTTTATTTTTTCTGCAGATACTCTTGATAGCAATATCAAGAAAAACTCCGCCGTGCGGCGAACCGCGTCCTTCATTTACTTCTTTTGTGATTGAGCGCGCAACAACGTCACGGGTTAAAAGCTCAGGCGGTCTTCGGGCATTTTTATCACCTTCAAGCCATCTGTTTGCTTCTTCTTCCGTGTCAGCTGTTTCTGCAGCAAATCTTTCGGGGATATACTTAAACATGAAACGGTCTTTATTGCTGTTCAATAATATTCCGCCGTCGCCGCGCACACCTTCTGTTACGAGAAGTCCTTTTACAGACGGAGGCCAGACCATTCCCGTCGGATGAAACTGTGTAAATTCCATTCCCATTAATTCCGCACCGGCTTTGTAAGCCAGCGCATATCCGTCACCTGTGTACTCCCATGAGTTCGATGTAACTTTCCATGCTTTACCTGCACCGCCTGTTGCAAGTATTACGGCTTTTGCTTTGAATAAAATAAACTGTCCCGATTCTCTCCAGTATGCAATCAATCCCGCAATCTTATCACCGTCCTTGAGCAGTTCAAGAGCTGTGCACTCCATGTACACTTCAAGATTTTTTTGGTGAATTGCATGGTCCTGAAGCGTTCGAATAATTTCAAGTCCGGTTCTGTCACCAACGTGAGCTAATCTTGGGTAACGGTGTCCTCCGAAATTTCTCTGGTTGATCAATCCGTCTTTTGTCCGGTCAAAAACTGCGCCCCATTCTTCAAGCTCGTTAACTCTGTCCGCTGCTTCTTTTGCATGCAGCTCAGCCATCCGCCAGTCATTTAGAAACTTTCCACCGCGCATCGTGTCACGGAAATGAATTTTCCAGTTGTCGCGGGAATCAACATTGCCAAGCGAAGCAGCAACTCCGCCTTCTGCCATAACAGTATGGGCTTTGCCGAGCAATGATTTGCAAACTAATCCTGTGCTCAATCCCTGAAGCGAACATTCTATTGCGGCACGGAGTCCGGCTCCGCCGGCGCCGATTACAATTACATCATGTTCTACTGTCTGAAGTTCTGATATTTCAATCATTAATTCCTAATTCTTAATTCTTAATTCTTAATTGTCTTTATATTCCCCAGGTATTAAAATCGTGAATGATTCCCATTGAAACGAGACGAACATATATATCAGTAAGTCCCACTCCGAACAAGCTCACCCATGCAAAAAGCTGATGTCGTTCATTCAGGAAAGTTACTTTCTTCCATGCTCCGTATCTTACACCGGAACAGGAGAAACAATCAGTTCCACCTCCGACTAAATGCCTTAATGAATGACATCCAAAAGTATAACAGGCCAGCAGTATCGGGTTAATCAAAAGTATAATCGAGCCTACGCCAACTCCGAATTTCCCTTTGTAGAAAAATGCTTCAAAAGCATCATGGAATAAAAAGAAAATAATTATAATTGCAAAATATAGAGTAAACCTGTGAAGATTTTGAAAAATCAATAACCCGGTTTCTCCTTTATAATTTTTTCGCTGAATCGTTCCGACTGCACAGGCAGGCGGTGTCCATGTGAACGCTCTGTAATATGCTTTACGGTAATAGTAACAGGTTAAACGGAACGGTCCAACAATTAACAAAATGAAAATTGCAGGGGAAGCAGGAATCAAAAAGAAATCAGGCCACCATTCAGGCCATGAGCCGAACCATGAGAGCGATAAAGGTGCACCGCCTGCAACACCTTCTTTAACAAACAGCAAAGGTGAATAAAAAGGAGAGAGGTACGGATCAAAATAATAATATTCGCCCTGCATTCCCGCCCATGTTGCATAAACAACAAATGCACTTAATCCAATTAAAACTAATACCGGCTGAATCCACCATTTATCTGTCCTGTATGTTAAGCCCGCAGTATGTTCCATTTATCTTTGTAATTAGTTTGTAAAGTTTATCGCGAATTGACTAAATCTAAAATCCTAATTCTAAAATCCAAAATCCTAATTCATTCATCCATTTCCTTTATGGCTTTATATAATTCCAGTTTCTTTTCATTTAATTCATATCCGCTGTCATAGGTATTTTTCAGATCCATATATGCCAGAATCGCATCAAGTTTTCTGCCTTCTCTGACAGCAATCATTCCAAGATAATAATGCACATTGCCGTTATAAGGTATGTTTCCGCTTATGTATAATTCCTTCTCATAAGCTTCCTGAAATAACGTTTTGCTTTTTTTATGTTATTGAATTTTGAGTAATAGATCTTTCCGATCTGGACATAAGCATCTGCATAATTTGAATCGGACTTTATTATTTTCATATATTCGTTAAGTGATTTTTTATAATCACCCATCTGATCATAAAGGATTCCGATCTGGTAGCGAATGTAATATTGCGTTGTGTCCTGCAAAAGCATCTTCTCATAAAATTGTATTGCCTTCTGATAATCTTTTGAATTGGAGTACGCAGATGCAAGATTCGATGACAGTGTATTTACCAGACTGTCGGAATCAAATTGCAAACGGATCTCTCTTATACAGATCTTCCGCCTTCTGAAAATTATCCGTGAACACATACATATCGAGCATATCCTGATAAACTATAAATGTATCCGGTTTAAGCTCAAGACATTTCTCATAATACATTTCAGCCTTGGACAGGTTTGCATGGTTAAGGGAATCTTGTTTTACAATAAAAGAATCCCGGGATGAGATAGGATCTTTCAGCGTAGAGTAATACCAGTCGGAAGCAAGCTGCGACTTCAGGCCGGATGCAATCTGTAATTTGAATTAAATTTGCTCTCCTCTTTCTTTTCCTTAAGTTCCACACTGTTCTCAAAGTCCGGCGAATTTACAATTGATAAGAATCTGTTGAATCCGTTTATTGCCAGAGCAAAATTTAAATTTCCGTAACCGACATATGTATAAGTGGTGATTCCTATAACTTCACCCTTCTTGTTAAACAAGGCGCCGCCGCTGTTTCCCGGCGATATCGCCGCAGTGATCTGTATGACTTTGTCAAAGGTCTTTTCTTTCATTGTATAAGTTACCGGATCTTCAAAACTGACTTTTTCATTTTCTCTTGTGGCAGCAACTATCCCCGAAGAAATAGTATATTCAAATCCAAGAGGGCTTCCGATTGCAAATACTTCCTGTCCCGCTTTCACATCATCCGAGTTTCCCAGTGTTACGACCGGAAATTTTTTACCGTTGGCATCCGATATTTTCAGAATCGCATAGTCGTTTACTTCATCGGCAAGCACTAATTCAGCATTGTAAAAAATCCCGTCACTTGTCTTCACGATGAGACTGTCGATCTGTTCTATCACATGATAATTTGTCCCGATCAGTCCTTCCTCATTGACGATGAATCCGCTTCCGTTCAGAACCGTCGTATCGGTATAACTATAGGTTGTGTAGGAGTAATAATTTTTGTCATTCATCCAGATCGATATCAAAGCAGGTTTGTATTTTTCTATTATCTGTTCAGCATTGAGATCGTCGCCGGAATTGCCGTTTACGGTTTTCCCCTGATCGCCCTGAGAAAAGGAAATATTAACACTTATCAAAAATAATGTTATTATCCCAAATAGAACTTTTCCCAAATCCAATTTATTAATTTTTAATACTTCCACTATCAATCATAAAAGTGCAGTCAAATTTAAATCATAACTTGTAACTTGTAACTTGTAACTTGTAACTCATAACTTGTAACTCTCTAATTCTTAATTCTTAATTCTTAATTCCTAATTGCTCACTTCCCTTTCCATTCCGCCTTCCTCTTCTCAACAAATGCTTTCATCCCCTCAAACTTATCCTCTGTGGCAAATAATAAATAAAAATTCTTTCTCTCAAATTCAAGCCCCGCCTCAATTGTCGAATCGAATGATTTTAATATTGCTTCTTTCGCAAGCTGCACGGCAACTGTAGGCTTTGAAGCAATTTCTTTTGCAAGCTCTGTTGCCTCATCAAGATACATATCGTTATCCACGACCTTTGTTACCAGCCCGGCAATAAACATTTCTTTTGCCGTGAACATTTTTCCGGTGAGTATCATTTCCATTGCCCGCGCCTTGCCAATTGCTTTTGTCAGGCGCTGAGTCCCGCCGGCTCCGGGTATCACACCCAGATTTATTTCCGGCTGACCGAATCTCGCATTCTCTGCTGCAACTATCATATCGCAGGTCATTGCAAGCTCACACCCGCCTCCGAGTGCAAATCCGCTTACAGCTGCTATTATAGGTTTCTTTATTTTTCTGATCCTGTCCCATCTCGCAAATTGGTCTCTCAGCAGCATTTCGACCGCCGTCGCATCTGCCATTTCTTTTATGTCGGCACCTGCGGCAAACGCTTTCTCATTGCCCGTTAACACCATGCATCCCGTTTCAGCATCCTTATCGAAAGATTCCAGCGCTTCGACAACTTCCTTCATCAGTTCAATATTCAATGCATTCAAAACTTCAGGTCTGTTAAGCCGGATCAAACCTACCTTAAGAGCTTTTGAATTTTCTATTTCCGATATTAAAATATGTTTATATGAAACGGAAAGGTGGGATTTATCGCTCATTGATTAATTGTAGATTATTAATTGCAATTTTATTTAGCGGTAAATTACTCAGATGGGTTTGAAATTACAATGAAGAAGATTAGCGAATTTGGGATTTGGGATTTTGAATTTGTTATGAGATTAAAGTGGAATGGAATTTATTACACTAATTACTACTTTAAATTAAAAATTTCGAAAACCCCAAATTCAAAATCTCAAATTCCAATTTTACCGGTTAACTATCATCTCGTCATCAATTTCTTTTTCTCTTAAATCAATTCCGTTTTCAATTACAGATTTGAGATTGGTAAGAAAGAAAACCCAGCACACACAGCAGTTGAGATAATTGAACTCGTCTTTTTCCGCAGACTTCTGATATTCCTGTGTCAGTGTCAGCTTCGTCTTATTCCCTTCTTTTGTAACTTTTGTCGTAACTAAGTACAGCGGGCTAAAGGTAAACTGAAATATGCTATTGTCATTTGATTCAGTGACTATCCCTTTCAGCTCAAGATCCTTGTTAAGCCATTTCCATAAAAATGAATCGCCTTTTTTTACGGTTTCATTTCCAAGCCTGATGTGCAGGTCTTTGTAATAATATTTTGCTTCCCCCATAAACCATCCGGTAATCCCGGAAGGTGTTGCCAGATATTCGAATACTTTTTCCGGATCCGCATCAAGATAAATCGAATGCGAAAATTTGTCCCAGTTGAAGTTTTTCTCATTCATGATTTATTATTTGATTTTGGAATTTCATTAATATTGTAATAGACCGGCAATCCCTTTGAGACTATCAGATCTTTTTCTTTATTAACGCCGGGACTTTCTCCGAGAATAAGAATTCCCTCGCACCCGTTGATCACAGCAAGGGAAATTTCCATAAGAGCACTGTATTTATCCCCTACATTGGCTCGCTCAACTACCGGAAGCGCTGCATTTATGCCAATCAAAGGGATGTGTCCCGATTCAAGAAGCTTCGCTGCAGCCGTATTTATTGCCTCTAAATTTTCTTTACGTTTCTTTTCAGTGTCAGCAGAATAAGGTCCCGCAACCCCGATTATCATTTATGCTGTTTTTGTTTTTAATAAATTTATCTTGTTTAATTCTCCTGATCTTAATATTTCACCTATCTCTTTGATAATAAACTCCGCTATCCTTTTATGACCGGCTTCATTAACGTGAATCCCGTTTTCAAAAAACAGGGACTCATTATCTTTAGATAATTTTCCGAGACAATTTATCAGCTTTAATTTTTTTCCGTCTTTCGAATTTTCAAAGTAATTGTGAAGCTTTCTTGTTAAGTAATCCTCCGTTTTGGTATGGGGTCTGGAAGCCGGTCCTGCAGCAATAAATCTGATATTATTACTTCTGCAAAAATTTTCGACAGAGTCCAGCAATTCCGAATAGCACTTCAGTGCATAGATTTACATTTCCCGCCAGGATTCCCGAGATGTAATTCATTTCCGCAAGTATTTCTCTTAACTTTGTTTTTTTCCAAAAACTGTTTCTGTCCTGAAGCTGATTGTCCCGGATTATCATTCCGGATCCGGGTAATTTATGTTTTTCCGGATTTAATATTTTCAGAAAAGGAAGATTGAGCGAATGATTAATTCTGCCTTTACCATCCGCAAATCTATAGTACAGCTTTGAAAGACGGAGAAATTGTTCCGAGCGGATATGAAAGATCAGGATATCAATCTGATTGTTTTCAAAATGATCTGAAATTTTTTCGAGACATTTTGAAAATCTTTCATATCTTATTATGTCAAGTTTCATTTCAATACCAAACTCATTTTCAATGGCATTCCTAACCAGCTGATGATACAATTTATCAAAAGCAATGTTATGCTGTTCGGTAAAGCATCCTCCGACAATTGTTAAGTTAATGGTCATTTCAATTTGCATTTAGATAATTAACTGCAGCTTTGTATTCGTGCGGGGAAATAAGCGTTCTGCTCTCGTCAATTACAAAAGCCTTTAGTTCCTTTTGGTTCTCAAAGTCTCTGACAATTTTCCGGGCATATTCTTTTATGCAGTTTTTTTGCTCGCGACGGGGAATACCTTCTTTGCCTGAATTCGAAAAATCTTTACAAAGTAACGTCTGCCTGTGAGTTAATGTTACCTGGTAAAAATTATTATTGCAAAGGGATTTCAATTTCGAAAGCATACTTTCAAATCCTTTGGCGTTACCCAACTCAAGGTAAGGTGAGTTTACAAATTCAATTGTCTTGTTACCGGAATTTTCCATTGCAAACAGAATGAATTTCAGCCAGTCCCAGTAAGTTTGTGAACACTGATGATAAAAGGGAAATATCTCATTATCTAAATTAAAATCACAGTGCCCGAAAGTGATCTTTCTGAATTTACCGGAAGTATGCGAAAGAATTTCAGATAAATTCTTAAGACCCTTTTTCGTTTCCGTTACGGCAATAATCTCCTCATAATTTATCTTATTCATTTCAAGCTGTTTCTCCAGATCTTTTATTTCATTCTTATCTTCAACCTTTGTAAGAAAGATGGATTTGAAGTAACGTTTGTCCTTTAGATCTTCCAACAGACCGATGTCACGTTTATTTTCAATTGAACCCGATGCATTGATCCTGATTCCTAAGGAAATATCCTTAAGATCAGGGTGCTCATAAAAATAGTTTCTTAAAAGATCCCTGTGATAATTTTTTACGGATGCATTGTTTTGAAAGTCCTTTAAATCCTGAATACTGTCTTCAAGATCAAAACATATCACGGAATTCTTTTCAGAAATCTTATTTATGAACTCTGTTAAATTTTTTTTATCGTAATTTATGAAATGGTAAGCCCCGACAGTTACCTGTTCCTTTCTATCCTTCATCGTTAAACCTTAGAACTTATTTTTTCTGCTCCACTATCACTATTTCATTTCCATAAAGGTCAAGTACGCTCATTGAGATGTACTCATCGGTAACACTTTTTTCCATAACTGTTTTAACTCCATTCCCGTTCAGTCTTTCTGCCAGCTCTTCAAATGCATCGGTATAAACGACAAACAACGGGCTGCCGCCTGTCTGGTCGCCAACACGCGACTTTTGTTCCTCTGTCTCTGCCTTCACAAGCCATAAACCGGCAATTCTGTCCGAACCGAAACTTATGTGAAGAAACCTCTGTCCGGTCTCATCTTCCAGATCAAAAAACTTTTTGCAGCCAAAATTTTTTTCATAAAACCTGTAGGCTTCGTCATAGTCATTTACAAGTATGGCTATTCTCCCAAACTGAATTTTCATGATAATAATTTTTTTAAGCTTCTTTCTGTAAATTAATTTTTAATTCTGTAATGTCAATTTCCGGTTCTCTTATCCTGTAAATCATTGATGAAATATTTGTAATCTTTTTTGATCTCAACCTCAAGATAATCATAAAGAGTCTTAAATTTAATTCCTTCTATGAACACAGGATATCCGTCAACTTTAAATATCTCCATCAGTCCGTCTTTCTTCAGACTCTCTTCAAGTTTTTTAAAGTCATACCACAAGTGATGGTCAAACTTCTTGCAAAAATACGTTATTCTCTGTCGATGGGTTTTGCCATTTATGTCTGTTAAGTTGCCTTCAAATATTTTATCAGCCCTGTAATTGACATCAAGAAGTTTTTCAATATAATGAATTTCGGTGGAGTTTCTGAAAATTCCCCCTATTGAACAAATGTATCCGTCCTTATCAAAGATCTCTCCAATCAGCGAATTTTTTCCGAACGATTCATAATCCCCGGGCTCAAAATGTTTACGGGTAATTCCGCTTCCATGTACAATGTATGAAAATAATGCATCGACAGTTCTGAAGTGCGAAAATTTCTTTCTTACATATTCCGAAACTACTCCAATGTTGGAAGCCGGAGTTTCCAGAATGTTATAGTTTTCATTTTTTGTATAACTCAGCGAATACGCCGGAATGCAAATGTTCCCTCCCTTGCTTTGTACTTCTGCTAACAGTCTGCAAAACTCATCAAGACGTTCGGTGTTCTCCTTCCCGGTTCTGATCAGACCGATAAGGTCTATGTGAATAGCAGCGGGATGTTTCTTTGTTTTTTCCGCAAGTAAATTTACAAAACTTTCTTTCAAATTGTCCGCCGGGATTTGGTTTGATTCAGGTCAGCTTTTTCTTGAACCGCTCGCTGTATTTCAATTTATCCACTATGTTTATTCGTGAAGGAATCTTGAAACTCTGCAGCCTCTCACGGCAGTGATTCCTGATCTTCTTTTTAAATTCCGATTTATCCTCCGTTTTTATCATGCTGACTTCCGCGCACACAATATTTCCCGTAATGGGATTCTTATCCCCGAAGACATTAACATCAGCAACATTATTAATTTCTTTGATCACATTTTCAACTTCGGAGGGATAGACTTTTTCTCCTCCGACATTTATTATCTCTGATTTTCTTCCGAGTATTTTGAAATAATCACCGTCAACCTCAACATAGTCCCCGGTAACAAACCATCCGTCATCTGTAAAAGGACTTGGATAATTAAGATACCCGAGAATAGCAGAATGTGATTTTATCTGCAGAATATTGTCAACCACTCTTGTCTGATATCCTTCTCCGCCAAGCTTTAGCCATAGTGAGCCGTCATCTTTGGACTTTGTTCGCATTACTCCAACTTCAATCAATCCGTATGTCTGATGCAGCTTTACATCAGGAAAAATTTCCTTCACATTGTTTAATGTCGCTAAAGACATTGCTTCGGTTCCGTAGCTGATCACCTTAAGACTGCTTAAATTAAATCTCTTGTATGCCTCGCTTATCAAAAGCAGATTCAAAAAAGTCGGTGACACGGGAAGCAGCTCTGCTTTATATTTTTCAATTAATGCACAGACTTCATCCGGGGACCTGCCGGATGGAAAAATCAATGTGCCTCCGTTTGACAGTGTATGAAACATAGTATTCAATCCTCCCCAGTGATCGAACAGTAGAAAGTTCAGTGTCCGGAAAGGATTTCTTGCTGTCTTAAATTTTTCAAGCAGTCCCGTAAAATCATGAACCGCTGCTTTCGGAGCTCCCGATGTTCCGGAAGAAAACAAGACAAGACCGGGGTGACCTCTTTCTCTTAAGATTCTATACAGATCATTGTCTGCATTGTAACTGTTCCTTGTTAACACCGCTTCATCGTTGCTTCCGACCGTAACGGAGTACTCAGGCAATGAAATATCCATAAGCTCCTGTCTGTTTTTTTTACCGTAATTTAAAGGTATTATTATACATTCTTTTTCTATAAGCGCGAGAAGAAGTGAAATGGTATTGGGTGAGAAGTCTCCTTCGAGAGCAACAGTATTTCCCTTTAATGAAAATTCGCCGTCAAGTTTTTGTTTCCATTTGTGAATGCTGTCCGCCAGATTTCCATATGAAAAAATTTTGTCTTTCCATATCAGGGCGTCCTTATCTTTTTCTTTTTCAAACTTTTGAATCAGGAAATCAATAAACACTACACACCTCCGAAGTTAATATTCTGTCCGGTGATATATTCGCTTTCTTTTTTTATGAGAAAGTCAGTCAGGTTGGAAATGTCTTTGAATTTAGTAAGACGTCTTATCGTTAACCGGTCAAGGAGTAGACCGATTTTTTCTTCAGGAATGTTTGAGATAAGGTCTGTCTCTACCGGAGTCAGTCCGATCGAATTAACTGTAATTCCAAACTCTGAAACTTCTTTTGAAAAGATCCTTGTAAATGATTCGAGCGCTGCTTTTGACGAGGCATACACTGCTTCTCCTTCGAGATCCAGCTTCACTGCGATCGAGGACAGGTTTATTATTCTTCCCTTTTTATTTTTCTTCATTATCTTCGCGGATTCCCTTGAAAATAAAAATGATCCCAAGAAATTTGTTCTGAAAATTTTTTCAACCGTTTCCGCAGGCGTAAGAAGAATATGATTCATCGAAGCAATGCCGGCATTATTAATAAGTACGTCAAGTGTCCCGTAATCCTTTCTAATCTTGCCAAAGAGCTGTTTAACATCCTTCTCATTTGCAACATCCAACAGAAAGTGTTTATAGTTTTTTGTTTTCAAATCACTTTCTTTCCGGCTGCATCCGATAACCTGAAAATTCCTGTCAGAATAATATTCCGACAGATATCTTCCGATTCCTTTTCTTGTTCCTGTAATTAATATTATTTTTCGTTTACTCAGCGCGTTAAAAGATTATACGGAAATATTTTCGCTTAATAATTTTGATATATAATCGGATAAAGATTTAACCGTGAGATACGGGCTGTTTTTTTGCGAAAGAGCTTTTTCATCCGCGAGGTTGATGCTGATCCCAAGTTCATCCTGAAATCTCTGCTCAATGTCGACTATTAAATTCACCAGTCCAAGAGAATCGATATTGCTTCTTTGCCCGTACAGTACTGCCCCCTCATTTTTTTCTATAAACTTTCCTTCTGTAAGCTGAAGATTGATCTCATCAATTGCATCAAAAATTATTTTATTAATTTTCTCAGAATAATTAACTGACATTATTTAGATATTATATTTTGAATTGGGGACTTGACGCAAATTAAACATTTATTAATAATTATGACACATAATAAAAAAGCCAATCACTTGGCTTAAGCTGATAATAGAACACAAAAGAAAAATGTTACGCTGCTTTTGAAGTGAATTTCTTTACTTTCGGTAATTCTCTGTACATCTTCCCATCTAATAAACAACCGCCTTTAGCATGATTTCTGTGATTAGAATTTATCGTAGGATCGTTTTTATTTTCATTAAATTCAGGTTTTCCCCATTGTTTAAAAAAGAAAGGTATTCTTTGTTTTTTACATTGATTTCTTATCTCTATTATCCATTCTTTTTTAATTAGTCTTGCTTTAAAACCTGATTCACCGCCAACTATTACCCAGTCTATATTTTGCAGATTCAAATCCGGTAATGATCCTAATAACGGTTCTAATGATAAGAATTTAATTTTTGCCTTTGTATTTCTTAAATAATCTATTCTGTCAATTACTCTTTTATCTTCTGCAGAAACTCCCATCCATATATTCGGAGTCCAGTTTATTTCATTTCGTGAATCATAATCTGCAAGAACATCTCCCTCTCTTTGTCAATATCTGAAATGTATGCTGCTGATTTTCATTCATTACTTTAAAAACCTTTTTTATATAATCCAACGGAATGTCTTTATGAAATAAGTCACTCATTGAATTAACAAAAACCGTCTTAGGAGTTTTCCATGTATAAGGGATGCTTAGTGTATCCGGATGAACAGTTAGTTTAAAACCATTCTTATACTTTTCCTGACCCATTGCTTTTAATCTTTTAGACATTGTTAATGCATAACAAAATTTACATCCCGCTGAAAGCTTGTTGCAGCCCGTTGTAGGATTCCATGTCATTTGCGTCCATTCGATTGAGGATTGAGCCATGAGAAATTATTTAACGGAGGAAAGATTTTTTGCATGAGAGACTATCGTAGTTTGCACCGAAGCATTATTTCTTATCTCTTAATATCATTGCTTCATTACTTAGTTCAGTTAATTCTTTTTCAAGAAATAAATTCTTTTGCCAGGTTGTATAATCAAAAGGATCTTTTATTATAAGAGATATAAATCTTTCCATATCCAATTCACCCAGTTCTTTTTTTAAAGCATTATAACCCTTTTGTTTAATTTCGGAATCAGTTGCCATTTATATATCCTCCTTAATTACTAATTCGGCTGGATTAATAATTTTAATTTTATTATAGTTTATTAATTTTTTTATGATGTCTTCATCAGTAGTAATAAAATACTTACAATCGGCTGTAACCGCTGCCGCAATATGCAAAGAATCTTTTGCTTTAACTCCAAGCTCAAATAATTTCTTCGCAGAATTCAACAACTCATTTGTTTCAATGATGTCAAATTGTGAAAAACTTTTCCAATTTTCAATAGAAATTCTTCTTTCGGGAAATGGGTTAAAGCTATTTTCATAATCTAACATATATGACCAAAATAATTTATACTTTTTCTCAATAATTTTTTCCTGAATAAATAAAATCGCTTCTGTTTCTATTCTGATTTTAACCTGACTTTGATCATCAAAAGGTCTGTTGTAACAACAATTATCCAAATAAATTTTCAAGCGTTAAAGTAGTAATATTTTTTTAAGGTTAGCGAGGAGCCGAAAAGCGATAACTCCTAGATGTTCCACTTTACAGAATTGTTTTATTACTTTATCCATATTTAAAACTAATACTAATAATTCTTTTTTACAAATTATAAAAAAAACCGATCACTTTTTAGCAACTCAATAGTAGGTTTTTACAGAGGAGTTATTTTTTGCACAGTCCATTTATCTATCCAATGAAACGATTTTTATAAATGCATTTTTGTAATCATCTGATCCACTTTTTAAACTGTTATTGAAATGATCAAAAAAATCAAACATAATATTACGCCAGCCCAAAGTACAATTGTTCATTCCTTCTCTTACTAATAATGAGGTTATTAAGCAAGAATTATTTATAACCATAATTTTATTTTTAAACAAATCTTCATTTAATGTAATATTTGTCTGATTGCTAAAATCTTCTTGCCCGTCATTTGCCATTGGATGAACAAATGAAGAAGCATGGTCGTATCCAAATTTATATAAAAAAATCAAATCCATTTCTTTAGCTATTTCATCCATATTGGGTCTTTTCCATTCTATATTCTGCTTACGAATAGAGTTGTATCTGTTTCTTTCTTCTTTAGTTGACATAAAGTCTTTTGGATCTATTTTGTGTTTGTAATCTTTGTCACTAAAAATCTTATTATTCATTTCAAATTGTACTTTAAATGACCAATCATCAAAATCTTTATAATCATTTTTCTTTTCTAGCGACCTCAAATAAAATAGTCTTTCTAAAATACATCTATACAAAATCCAACAATCATTATAATTTTTTATATTCCATAAACTAAATATACTTTGTAAAGAGGCATTCCCTTTTGCAATGAAGTTCCTTATTATAATATCTTTTGGTTCATTAGTATGAATGGCGAATGAATATAAAACTAATTTTACTATTTTATCAAAATAACTGTACGCTATTTCATATTCTTTAATATTCATTAGATAATATTGGTTAAAAAATAAAAGCCAATCACACTTCAATGACCGGCTCTAATTCGTAATTTGAAATTCGTAATTTTAATTGCTCTTAAGAGCATCCGCTCGTCTCACCGCACGTGATACACTTCAGACATGTTCCGTTTCTCACCATTGTCGTGCTGCCGCAGTTAGTGCAGATATCGCCTGTATAACCTTTGAGTTTTGCTTCTTTTATTTTTTCAATCGTTGTTGAATGAGGTCCGGATAATTTTATTTTTGAACCGGTCGGAACAGATGCTGTTTGAGACGGCACTGGATCTTTTACAGGAACATGTTCTTCGATTATCCTCTCGCTGTAAATTTCTTCTTCGTCAAAATCATTGTCGCCTTCCAGCTTCGAAAGCGCGTCAATCGGTGAACGCTGAAGCTCAGCATGATTTTCAATATGTGAAAGATCATTTCTTCCGAGATATGTAACTGCAAGCTCTCTGAATAAATAATCTATAATGGATGTACTCATTTTTATATTCGGATTTCCGATCACTACCCCGTTGGGTTCAAAGCGTGTGTAAACAAATGCATCAACAAACTCATCAAGAGGAACACCATGCTGCAAGCCAAGAGAGATTGCAATTGCAAAACAATTCATCAGACTTCTGAACGCAGCGCCTTCCTTATGCATGTCAATAAAAATTTCACCGAGTTGTCCGTTTTCATATTCACCTGTCCGCAGATAAACCGAATGTGTCCCTATCTTCGCTTTCTGTGTATAGCCCTTTCTCCTGAACGGAAGCTTTCTCCTTTTTGCAATATATCTGTGAATGATTCTCTCGGCAACTTTCACTATGTCGTTTGTTCTCGAAGTACCGGCATTAATTAAATCAGAACTTTCGATATCAATCATCTCATCATCCTTAATTGAATTCAGCGGCTGGGATAATTTCGAGCCGTCCCTGTAAAGCGCATTGGCTTTTACACCAAGACGCCATGACGCCATATAAGCGCTTTTCATGTCTTCGATGGTTGCATGATTCGGCAGATTAATGGTCTTCGAGATTGCGCCCGAAATAAACGGCTGGGCTGCCGCCATTATTTTTATGTGAGCATCGGCGGAAATATACCTCGTACCTTTTCTTCCGCATCTGTTCGCGCAATCGAATATAGGATAGTGGTCTTCTTTAAGATTCGGCGCTCCTTCTATAGTCATCGTTCCGCAGACATAATCATTAGCCTCTTCGATCTGCTCTTTTGTAAAACCAAGTTCTTTGAGAACATTAAAGTTAGGATCTTCGAGCTGTTCCTCTGAAAAACCAAGTGCATTTTTACAGAAGCCGGCGCCAAGCGTCCATTTGTTAAAAGCAAAATTAATATCAAATACCGACGGCAGTGATTTTTCCACTTTAGCAAGAATATCTTTTGTAAAACCTTTTTCAGTTAATGTTTGAGCATTAATATGAGGACAGCCGATAAACGAACCGTAGCCTTTTGTATATTTTATGATCTCGTCAATTTCTTTTTTGGAATAACCGAGATTTTTCAGAGCGGGAGGGACTGACTCGTTTATGATCTTAAAATATCCGCCGCCGGCAAGCTTCTTAAATTTGACCAGTGCAAAATCCGGTTCGACGCCGGTAGTATCGCAATCCATAAGAAGACCTATAGTTCCGGTGGGAGCAATGACAGTTACCTGAGCATTTCTGAATCCGTATTTTTCTCCGAGCTTAAGCGCCAGGTCTGAATCCTTCCTTGCAGCTTCCAGTAAATCATCCGGGCAGAATTTTTTATTGATTCCCATGGGTGCGATTGACAATCCTTCATATTCATTCGCAGCAACATTATATGCAGCGCGTCTGTGATTCCTTATTACTCTCAGCATTTCATTTTCATTATCCTTATATTTTGGAAATGACCCGATCTCTTTTGACATTTCTGCAGATGTCGCATAAGAAGTCATATGGAGGATCGAAGTCAGCGCTCCGGTAATTGAAAGTGCTTCCGGTGAATCATAGGGAATTCCCTGCACCATTAACAATGCGCCGAGATTTGCATAGCCCAGCCCGAGTGTTCGGTAATCATAAGAAAGCTTTGCAATATTTTTGCTCGGAAATTGCGCCATCAATACGCTTATCTCCAGAACGATAGTCCACAACCGGGATGCATGTCTGTACTTTTCAATGTCAAACTTATTTTTTTCAAAATCATAATATTTAATTAAATTCAACGAAGCAAGATTGCATGCAGTATCATCGAGAAACATATACTCCGAGCACGGATTCGATGCTTTGATCTCTCCGCCGCCGGGACAGGTGTGCCATTCATTTATTGTTGTATGAAACTGAATTCCGGGATCTGCAGATGACCAGGCAGAATAGGCAATATCTTCCCAGAGTTCTCTCGCCTTCAAAGTCTTACAGGGCTTCGGAGGCCTGTTTTCCGATTTGGATTTTTTCAGCTCCGTCCTCCAGTACAAATTCCAGTCTTTATCATCCAGAACCGATTGCATGAAATCATTGGTTGCGCGCACGCTGTTATTTGAATTTTGTCCGGACACTGTTATATATGCTTCGGAAGTCCAGTTGGTGTTGTATTCAGGAAATTCAATTTCTTTAAAGCCGAGTTTTGCAAGCTGAATAACTCTCTCAATATAATTTTCCGGAGTCTGAACTCTTCTGGCTTCTGAAATCGCAAGTGCAAGCTGTTTGTTTGTCTTTCTGTCGAAGCCGTCATTTTCAGGATGCCCGTTGTGACACGCTTTTATGATCTTATTCAGATGATAATTAAGAAGCTTCGAGCCTGCAACGAGTGAGGCAACCTTTTGCTCTTCTGTAACTTTCCAGTTTATATATTCTTCAATATCAGGATGATCAAGATTAAGAGTGACCATTTTAGCAGCGCGCCTGGTAGTTCCGCCGGATTTGATCGCACCTGCGCTTCTGTCACCGATCTTTAAGAATGACATTAAGCCTGAAGATCTTCCTCCGCCGCTGAGAGGTTCATTTGAGCCGCGGATGTTGGAAAAATTTGAGCCGGTACCGGAGCCGTATTTAAACAGCCGGGCTTCCCTCACCCACAGGTCCATAATACCGCCTTCATTTACAAGGTCATCCGAGAGTGACTGAATAAAACATGCATGCGGCTGCATATGTGTATATGCATCTTTAGAAGTGACGAGCCTCTCTGTTTTCGGGTCAACATAAAAATGACCCTGCGGAGGTCCCGTAATTCCGTAAGCCCAGTTCAACCCGGTATTAAACCATTGCGGAGAGTTCGGTGCGGCAAATTGCATTGCAAGCATGTAGCAAAGCTCTTCATAAAAATTTTTCGCATCAGCTTCCGAATCAAAATAATTATGCTTCCAACCCCAGTAAGTCCAGCATCCTCCAAGACGGGTGAATACCTGACGTGAATCTTTTTCAGAAGTATATCTTTCTTCTTCGACTATTTCCCTCAAACGTTCATTATCCGGCTCGCTTCTCTGAAGCCATTCGGGAATTCCCTCCTCTTTGACTTTTTTCAGATATACCGGAACTCCGGCTTTACGAAAATATTTTTGAGCTATGATGTCAGTTGAGACCTGAGACCAGTGATTCGGAACTTTGATATCATTCATCTCAAAAACTATCGAGCCGTCGGGATTACGAATCACCGATGATCGTGTATCGAATTCAATTTTATCAAAAGCAGAGGAACTGCTGCCAACAAAGAGTCGGTTAATTTTCATTTACATAAAAATTTATTGGGGTTAAAGGAATTATTTGATTTGAAATATGTATAAGGTCCGTAATATAAATTTTGTCAGTCAATTTTTTTCAGATGAAAAAATTTTTTTGAGAAGGTAAAGAAGTATGAAAAATTATTTAATCAAAATTATAAGAAATGTTTTTTAAATGCAAACGTTTTAAAAAAATTTCGCTATTGACTATAAAAAAATTTTTTACGTCCCTGATTTTTTGAAGAAGAAAAAAAATAAAAAACTAAATTTGTAATTGTAAAAATTTTTTGAAATTGTTACTATGGTTTATAAAATTTTTACAGGAATATTTCAAAGCAAATTAGAGAAAATCAAAAATCGTAAATCTAAAATAAGATGATAAGGATCTTCACAGTAGATGCGTTCACCGACAAGCCCTTCAGCGGAAATCCGGCTGCTGTTTGTCTGCTCGAAGAAAATAAAGATGACGGCTGGCTCTTAAACATTGCTGCCGAAATGAATCTGTCTGAAACTGCATTTGTCAGAAAGGAAAAAGACTGGTTCAGCTTAAGATGGTTCACGCCGAAAACTGAAGTTGAGCTATGCGGGCATGCTACGCTTGCGAGCGCTCATATTCTCTGGGAGGAAGACATTCTGAAAAGAAATGAGGAAGCTGTTTTTCATACTGTGTTTAAAGGTACTCTGACAGCAAAAAAAAATGGTGATGAAATTATTTTGAATTTTCCGGTAACTGTGCCAAATGATTCGGGAAGAAATGAAATGCTTGAAACAGCATTGGGAATAATACCGCTAAATATCGGAACAACAGAACATCATTATATAGCCGAATTAAATTCCGAAGAGGATGTAAAAAATATCAAACCGGATTATGGTTTACTGGAGAGACTTTCTAAGTATGGAACGATAATTACAAGCAAAGCTGAAAATAAAAACTATGATTTTGTTTCCAGATTTTTTGCGCCGGCAAAAGGTATTAATGAAGATCCCGTTACCGGTTCTGCTCACTGCGTTCTGGCTCCGTACTGGAGTGAAAGACTCAATAAAAAAACAATGAATGCTTTTCAGGCATCTCAAAGAGGCGGACATTTAACTGTCACGCTGGACGGAGACAGAGTATTGCTGGCGGGAAAAGCTGTAACTGTTTTGAAAGGAGAATTAAGCAGATCTGTTTAACAGGCTTTTCTGCATACGACCATGCTGCAACGGGATTATTTTATGAGAATGACGGAGATGCTTGCCGCTGTATTGACTAAGATCTTATTCAATAAAGAGAATAAAAATTACGAAGATGCAGAGAAGGAAATCGAATCCGGGGCAAAAACAATTGTCGGGCTGGACCTTAAGCTGATAAGCGTTCTGAATGCTGAAGATGTCATTGGACTTATGAAGAGTTCGGATATTTATGCGGGAAGATGCCTGGTTTCGGCAGAGCTCTTAAAAGAATACGGTGACATCCTTGCCGAAAAAAATAAGTCTGAACAAAGCATTAACATTTATAATAAATCCCTTTACCTGTATGTAGAAGCTTTACTGACCGAAGAGCTGCCGGCTCCGGAAAGTTATTATCCTCGAGTAAACTTTCTCATTAAAAATTTATCTCAATCGGGATTTTCAAGAGAATTAATACTGAAGCTGATAGATTATTTTGAAATGTCAGGTCAATATTCGAAAGCCGAAGACTTAATATTTGAAGTGATGGATGAAGATGCAGAAAGTATGGAAAAGAAAGCTTTAACTTTTTATAACAAGCTTCGGGATAAAAGCGAAGAAGAATTAATAAAAGGAAACCTGAGCCGTGAAGAAATTGAAGAAAGCATCGAAGAAATCAAACTAAAGTTCAAATCATAATCTGTAACTAACAAAACACTTTTATATATTAAACTCAAAAAATGAAAACAATTTTTATTTTAACATTTTTAATTGCAGTTTTGCTAAACCAGTCAAGAGCACAGGATACAACTACAACATCGAGCGGTCTGAAATATATTGTAATAGAAAAAGGAAACGGAATCCCTTCAGAAATAAATAAAGCAGTTGAAGTTCACTACACAGGGTATTTGCTCGACGGAAAAATATTTGACTCATCAAGAGACCGAAATGAACCTTTAGAATTTGTTCTCGGAGCCGGGCAGGTAATAAAAGGCTGGGACGAAGGAATTTCTTTAATGAGCGTTGGTGATAAATTGCGGTTGATCATTCCGCCGGAACTTGCTTATGGAAGCAAGGGCGCGGGTGATCTCATACCTCCAAATGCAACGCTTGTATTCGATGTCGAGCTTGTGGGCGTCAGCGAACCGAAACAATCCATCGCCGATGCACTGCTCCAGACAATTCTGGAGAAGGATATTCAGACTGCCGTCAGCCAGTATAATGATCTGAAAGCAAATCATGCGGATGAATATAATTTCAAGGAAAGCCAGCTGAACACACTCGGATACAGACTTCTGCAGGCAGGGAAAAACAAAGAAGCCATCGAAATTCTGAAGCTTAATGCTGAAAGCTTTCCAAACTCGGCAAATGTATATGACAGTCTGGGAGAAGCTTATATGTTCAACGGCAATGTAGAGCTGGCAATGGAGAATTACAAGAAATCCCTTGAGCTGAATCCCTCAAATAAGAATGCTCAAGAGAAAATTGGTGAGCTGAGTAAGTAAGTTAACGCTTTTATTAATCAGTTAATAATCAACTTTGGTGAGGGCGGTTAAAAATTCGGATATTCCCTTCATTCGTGAAATTTATAATTACTACATAAAGAATTCTATTGCAACATTTGAAGAAGAGCCCGTTGATGAGGTCAGGGTTGCAGGAAAGGTAAATGAGGTTACCAAAAAATTTCCATGGCTTGTATTTGAAGAAAATAATATTGTAGCCGGTTATGCTTATGCATATAAATGGAAGAACAGAGCAGCCTATAAACATTCAGCTGAGAGCTCGGTTTATATTCATCAGAATTATTTCGGAAAAGGAATCGGAAGCAAGCTGCTCGAAAAATTAATCGAAGAGGTTAAATTAAAAAACATACATTGTTTAATTGGAGGAATAGCATTGCCAAACGAGACGAGTATAGCATTGCATGAAAAGTTCGGATTCAAGAAATGTGCGGAGTTCAGGGAAGTCGGATTTAAATTCGGAAGATGGATAGACGTTGGATACTGGGAAAAGATTATTTGAATAAAAAAAAACCCGCGGTTTTGAGTCGCGGGTTTTTAATAGTACTTAAGTAATTACTTATGCAACTTTTGTTACATTAGCAGCTTGAGGACCTTTTGCTCCGTCTTCAACGTCAAACTCAACCTGATCGCCTTCGTCAAGTTTTTTGTAGCCGTCTGCATTAATTGCTTTGAAGTGAACAAATACATCTTGCCCGTTGCTTCTGGTTATGAAACCATAACCTTTAGTAACGTTGAACCATTTTACAGTTCCTTTTTCCATTGCTGTGTTTCCTTTTTTGTTGTTAGTGAAAATGTACGCTCGCAAATTTTTTGGCTCTTAAATCTTTTCAACCGTAATAAATAAATTATCATGATTTATTTGCGGCGATTTCACCTTTTAAAAAGGTTAAACACCGGCAAAATATTAAAAGCTTGTTGCTACTTTCTTATTTTGGTAGAACAATTCCGATCTAACGGAACAAAAAAACGCTGTACTGTTTTTTTACGTATGCAATTTAAGTATATCAAAAGTCAATTACAACATAAAATACATATTTGAAATGTTAAACTTTCATAAACTTTCGTTAATCCTCTTCCGACTTTCATCAATAATCTAACCAATTATTCCTGATCTTTTTAGAGTGCCCTGATCATTTACAAATGCAATGAAGAATTATGTATTGTAAAAAATGAATGTATTAAATAGTTTATGGAAAAATCTTCTTATGAAGAAATACTTTATAAACCTGTTCGAATATGACAGCTGGGCGAATGCAGAAATTCTGAATTCTCTTCTGACAATTGACGATCCTCCCGGCAAAGCTATGTCTTTAATGTCCCACATTATTAATGCCCGGACACTGTGGCTTTACAGAATGAAAAAAATTACTTCTCCTGTCGGTGTATGGCAGCTTTATCCAAATTCCGAAATTTCTGAAGCTCTGAAAAAATCATCTTCGGATCTGATTGAGTTTTTAAAAAATATTTCAGAAAATGAAACGGGCGATCTGATTGAATACACAAATTCAAAAGGCGAAAGATTCAGTTCAACCGTAAAAGATATCCTGTCACAACTGGCGCTTCATTCTCCGTATCACCGCGGACAAATAATCTTATTGATAAAGCCGCTTGTTGCCTCTTTGCCTGTTACCGATTATATCCATTTTGTAAGAGTCGTAAAGAAATAAGAAGAAATAAAAAGAAGTAAGACTTCAAAAAACTTAAACCTGAAAAATGAATAATAAAAATGAAATGTGGGCGCCACTTCCCTGGACTGACTGGAAGGAAAGCGCAATGACGGTGCATTTGTTTACGCAGATCATCGGCAAGATCCGTCTTGCTTTAATGCCGATGCAGGCGGAATGGGCACAGGTTCCGCTCACTGTCACATCAAGAGGTCTGGCGTCAATCGGAATGCCTGTGGAATCGGGATCTGTCGACATTGCTTTTGATTTCATTTCACATACACTTAAGATTTATGCAAGCAACGGAAAAGAATTTTCTTTCTCGTTGACGGATAAAAGTGTTGCCGGATTTTATAAAGAAGTAATGCGCATTTTAAATGAGCTGGATATCAAAGTTAATATCAATCCCATGTCAGTTGAAATGCAGACTGCAATAAAGATGGATACTGATGAAGAGCACAAGACTTACGATCCGGAAGCAGTGAGACGTTGGTGGCATTTGCTTGTCATGATGTCAAATGTCTTCAATAAATTCCGAAGCAGATTTTCCGGTAAGGAATCTCCCGTGAATTTTTTCTGGGGAAGCTTTGACCTGTGTATGACAATGTTTTCAGGAAAGTTCATAGAGCCCCGCCCGGAATTTGATCTTCTCTACCGCGTTGCCATGGATGCCGAGCAAACAACCATTGGTTTCTGGCCCGGTAATGATCAGTCACCCGAGCCCGTGTTCTTTGCTTACACTTATCCCAAACCGGATGGATTTGAAAATCAAACCATCAAACCTGCAGAAGCTAAATGGTCTGCTGAGAAAGGTGAATTCATTTTGCCTTATGAATTTGTTCGTAAGCAAGATGATCCCGAAAAATCCTTGCTGGAATTTTGCGAAAGCACTTTCCGCACAGGCGTGAAGCTTGCCGGCTGGGATAAGGCGCTCCTTGAACATAAGCCGCCGGTGGAGAAGGTGAAAAAGTAGGCTATAAATAAGAATGAGTACTAAGAACGACAGTTTTATTTTTTAAAGATGTTTTTAATCTCAAAATAAATTTGGAATGTAAGAGTTACATACAATGTGAGATAAATAGTATTGAAAAGAAAATGAATACTAGCATTAAGTTTTCGGATAATGAATCCAATGGATTTATAATAAATTTAGGACCAAGAGATAACGGACAAATTATTTTATCTAATGTGACTGGGTTTGAGATGGATTTATTAGGAGAACCACAGTTGTGCGAAGGAACATACTTTAATATTAAAAAAAGAAATAAAATTATTTTTGAAAATATTGAATATATTTTAAATTTATAAAATCAAGATCTACTTTATGGATAACTCCTTCTCTGTCTCCGGCAATATCGTCGACATTTTCAGCCGCAAAATTTTTCCGGGGACAGTCACAGTGCAAGATTCTAAAATCTCTAAGATTGAAGAGAACAAGAATTCTTATGATAATTTCATACTTCCCGGTTTTGTAGATGCTCACATTCATATCGAAAGCTCGACGCTTATTCCGTCGGAGTTCGCACGTCTTGCGGTTGTAAACGGAACGGTTTCAACCGTTTCTGACCCGCATGAGATCGGCAACGTTCTCGGGCTCGAAGGCATAAGATATATGATCGACAATGCGAAGAAGGTCCCGTTCAAATTTTATTTCGGGGCGTCATCCTGCGTGCCTGCAACTTCTTTTGAAACTGCCGGCGCAGAAATAGGAGCCGGTCAGATACATGAGCTCTTTGAAAAAGACGGATTGCATTACTTAAGCGAGATGATGAATTATCCGGGAGTGCTTCATAAAGATCCTGTTGTAATGGATAAAATAAAAATTGCGCACGAGCTTAAGCGTCCTGTTGACGGGCACGCGCCGGGACTGAGAGGGAAAGAGGCAAAAGATTATATTTCAGCAGGCATTGAAACAGATCACGAATGTTATATGCTCGATGAAGCTCTTGAAAAATTAAAATACGGAATGAAGATAATAATTCGTGAAGGTTCAGCTGCAAAAAATTATGAAGCGCTTCACCCGATAATCAAAGAGCATTCGGATAATGTAATGTTCTGCAGTGATGACAAACATCCCAATGATCTGATTGTTGGTCAGATTGACAAAATAGTCTCACGCTCCGTCGCCAACGGCTATGATATTTTTGATGTACTGAAATGCGCATGCATAAATCCCGTTGAGCATTACAACCTTGATGTCGGATTATTGAGAACAGGTGACCCGGCTGACTTTATTGTCGTTAATAACCTGGTGGACTTTAAAATCTTACAGACCTATATAAACGGTTTGCTCGTTGCCGATAAAGGGAAAACTCTTATTGAAAGTGTAGATGAAAAAATTATTAATAACTTTAACACTTCGAAGAAGAACGCTGAAGATTTTGAAATTAAAGGAAGCGAGTGCACGATCCGGGTGATAGAAGCAATGGACGGACAGCTGATAACCAATGAAGTACATGTCCCGGCTAAAGTGAAAGACGGAAAACTAATTTCAAATACTGACAATGATGTTTTGAAGATCACAGTAGTTGAAAGATATCTTAACGGAAAACCCGCAGTAGCATTCATAAAAAATTTCGGCTTAAAGAAAGGCGCCATTGCATCCTGTGTTGCTCATGATTCACATAATATCATTGCTGTTGGAGTTACCGATGAAGATATCTGTAATGCAGTGAATGCAATCATTGAAAACCAAGGAGGGCTTGCGGTCGTCTCTGACGGAAAAGCCGAAGTGCTTCCACTGCCGATCGCCGGGATCATGACGAAAGAAGACGGGCATACTGTTGCAAGGAAATATATAAAAATTGACAAGCTTGTCAAAGAGCTTGGCTCGAAACTATATGCACCGTATATTACTTTGTCTTTCATGGCTTTGCTGGTAATCCCGCAGCTGAAGCTGAGTGATAAAGGTTTGTTTGACGGGAGTAAGTTTGAGTTTGTAGATCTTGTCGTTTAAACTATTCAGCATTTAATAAAATAATATCCTTCTCCATACTTTTTGACAACCATTTTTTTCTAAATCCGTTAAACAATTATTTATTTTTGTCTTATCTGAATGAACATCGAAGATTATTTAAATACTAACAAAGCAAACTGGAATGAGAGAGTTGCCTTTCATAAAAAGTCAGAATTATACGGACTTGAAAAATTCAAGAAAGGCGTCAACAAGCTTCATTCCCTTGAAAGAGAAGAACTTGGCGAAATAACCGGAAAATCCGTTTTACATCTTCAATGTCACTTCGGAATGGATACTCTTTCACTTGAAATGCTCGGAGCTGAATCAACCGGCGTGGACTTTTCGGAGGAAGCAATTAAATCAGCAATTGAATTAAGAGATGACCTTGGAATGAAATCGGGATATATTTTATCTGATATTTATTCATTGCCGGAAAAGCTTGATAAGAAATTTGACATAGTTTATACTTCATATGGCGTTTTGATCTGGTTACACGATTTGAAAAAGTGGGGAGAAATCATAAACCATTTTCTGAAACCCGGCGGCTTTTTTTATATTGCTGAAGTTCACCCCGCGTCCATGATATTCGATAACTCCGGAGATGTAAAGAGACCTGAAGTTAAATATCCTTATTTCAGAAAACCTGAGCCGCTTATGTTTAATGAAGAAGGAACTTACGCAGACCGTAATGCAAAGACTGTCAACAATATAACTTTTGAGTGGACACACAGTCTGTCGGATATATTCACTGCATTGCTTAACACCGGATTGAAGATAGAATTCTTTCATGAATTTGATTTTACAGTTTGGCAGCAGTTTTCATGGATGAAAAAAAGCGAAGACGGATATTACAGAATGGATGAGGAGATTCCGTTGTTGTTTTCTTTGAAAGCAGTAAAGCCCTGATTAATATGTATTCTTGTATAAAAAAAATTAATACAGATTAGCAGATACACAGAGAAATCTTATAAAGGACTTTTTTTAGCAACAACTTCGTAAAACATATTATTCTAAATTCAATTCGTGCTGATTAGTTTAATTCGTGGCAAAGTTTACAGATACAAATTCGCGGCAGCAAAACTTTACGATTCAATTGAAAAACACAAAAACCTTTTTTCCAGATAATCTATTTCGCCTTCGGATTTCATTCCGAGTTTTTTTATTACATTTATTGAAGCGGCATTTTCGGGGTAAGCAAGAGCAACGACTCTTTTTAAATTCAGCTTGTTAATTCCGTATTCAAGCGCAGCTTTTGAGATCTCAGTGGCATAGCCTTTTCCCCAGTAATTCTTTGCGAGAAGATAAGCAATTTCTATTTCATCTGAATTCTTAAGCTTATTAAATCCGCAGTTTCCTATGAATGAATTACTTTCTTTTTCTATGAGGGACCAGATTCCAAAACCCCATTCCTTATAACTTTTTGAGAGATGCTTCAGAATAATTTCTTTATCTTTTTGATTTAACGTAACAGCTCCACCTTTCCCAATATACCTCATAACATCTTCATCCAGATATATCTCAGCCAGTTTGTCAAAGTCGCCGTCCTCATATTCGCGAAGGTAAAGTCTTTCAGTTTCAAGAATATTCATAAAATTGTTTTGAATTTATAACAATGTTTAAACTTATACGTAATTTCCCTAACTTGTTAATAATATTTTTTTAATTCAAACCATCGGCATGCGTCCATTTATTATTTCTTTCTGTTTAATCCTGATCACATCAGTTTCATATTCACAAACATTACAAAATGATAGTTACCAGTTCTTTGTCGATCTGAACAATGCAGATAATGACGAGCTGGCAATTGAGCTCATAACACCAAAGATAAGTTCTGATAAAGTATTATACAGGCTTCCGGCAATGGTTCCGGGAACTTACAAGATTTATGACTTCGGCAGGTTCATTTCGGATTTCAAGGCGTTCGATGAATCGGGCAATGAGCTTGCAGTCACCAAGCCAGATATTAATACCTGGGAAATATCAGATGCAGGAAAGCTCTTTAAAATTACATACATCGCGGATGACTCATTCGACGACACGACAGGGACACCGATATTTGAGCCGGCGGGAACAAGCATTGAAGAAGGAAAAATTTTTGTGATAAACAATCATGGCTTCTTCGGTTACTTTGAGGGTTATATTGATAATGACTACGAGCTTAAATTCATGAAGCCGTCAGGATTCTTTGGTTCTACGAGTCTTACAGCTCTTGACAGAACTGATTCCGAAGAAACATTTGCCGCACCGGATTATCATTACCTCGTCGACAATCCTATTTTTTTTAATGTTCCCGATACAAGCCATATTCATTTTGACGAAGCAGATGTTCTGATATCAGTATACTCTCCGGGAAAAGGAATCACATCGAAGGACATTGCAGAAAACGACCAAAAGCTTCTCGAAGCAATCAGAAATTATCTGGGAGGAAAGCTTCCGACAGACAGGTATACTTTTTTATATTATTTTACCGACCAGCCGACCGTCAGCGGAATGTTCGGGGCTCTCGAGCATAATAATTCTTCACTTTACTTCATGCCTGACGTTCCTAAGGAAGCAAAACAGTATATGCTGAATCAGCTTCAGTCCACGAGCTCGCATGAATTTTATCATACGGTCACACCTCTTAATTTGCATTCCGTTGAAATAGGCGATTTTGATTTTAATAATCCGGTGATGAGCGAGCACTTATGGCTTTATGAAGGAGTTACCGAATATTCAGCACACTATATTATGCTGCGTGAGGGTCTTATTACGCTTGATAAATACCTGGAAGAAATGGATAAAAAACTCAACACCGCTTCAAGATACAATGATACTTTGCCATTCACAGTAATGAGCAAGGGCGCCCTCAGGGAATATGAAAACCAATATCAGAATGTTTATGAAAAAGGAGCCTTGATCGGAATGTGTCTTGATATTTTAATAAGGGAGGAATCAAACGGCCAGACCGGTCTTCAGGATGTAATAAACAAGCTTCAGGAAAAATACGGAAAGGAGAAAGCATTTATTGACGATGACCTTTTCAGTGAAATTGAATTGCTTACATCGCCTAAGGTCAGGGAATTCCTGGACAGGTATGTTGGAGGTCCGGAAAAAATTCCTTACAAGGAAATTTTTGGAAAGGTCGGAATTTCGTTTGATCAAGAACCATATCAGGTCATTGACTTTGGTGGGCTGCAGATAGGATTCGATTCCAAAACTTACAGGCTGCAGATTCTGAAAATTGAAGATCCAGATAATAAATTTGTAAAAGCACTCGGTATAAAGACAAACGATGAGCTTGTTTCGGTAAACGGGAAACCGATAACTTTTCAGAATGCAAGAAGCATTTTCGGATCCGCTTCGAATCAAATCAAGGAAGGCGATAAAATCAAGATTGAAGTTGCAAGGACAGATGCACAGGGAAAAGAAACCGTAAAAGAACTTTCGGCTACTGTCAGTAAGACAAAGACAGCTTACAATTATGCCATAGGCAATGAAGAAAAACTCACTGACAACCAGCTGAAGATCAGAGATGCTTGGCTCGGAAAAAATTAATAACAGAAATCCTTTTTGACGGCAGAAGTGATATTTTTTCTGCCGTCTTATTTTTTATGAGGAAAATTAATTGCAATACTTGAATTAAAGTATATGATTAATTATTTTAGTCTGTTTATACTGTTCGGTTTTTAAAAGTTTGTTATTATGTTCAACAAAAAATATTTTTTCCCGGCATATGTATTTCTTGCAATCATAATTTCTTCCGGTTGCGGCAGTTCATCATCAGAACTCGAACAATATACAACCAGCGTATGGTCCCAGATGCAAACGATGATGGACGTTCTGAATCAGGGACTTTACGATAAGTTTATGCAAAATTATGTTGACCCGTCCTATTTAACATCTAAAGGCGGGCTGGATCAGTCGGTGATGTTGTTTGATAAGGAAGAACAAATTGCATTATACAACGCATTAAGGATTTCAAAAAATATTCAACCGCTCTACAATAAAAGCAAAAGCGAACTTGTTTTTATAAGTCCCGCTCTAACCAAACCGGTTATATTCAGGCAAATTACCGGCAAATGGTATCTTACCGGGGACTGGTTTCAAAACCAATGAAGTAATTTTATTTCAGAAGGATCATTCGCCTCGTCTCGCTGTAGTCTCCGTTATTAAGTTTATAAAAATAAATTCCGCTCGGCAGATCCTTCCCTTTACCGGGAGAGCTGGTGTTGAAGTTCACTTCATAGCTGCCGGCATTTTGCTTTTCATTTACAAGCGTTGCGACCTCATTCCCCAGTACATCATATACTCTTAGTGTTATGAACTGACTTCGGGATAATGAATAACGAATTACGGTAACCGGATTGAACGGATTCGGAAAATTCTGATACAGAAAAAATCTTCCCGGTACAGTGTTAGAAATACTCCCTACTGAAGTAATAAAATTATTATAAAGCACCTGAAGCGAATCGATCGGATCTCTCCCGGAAGTCGTGCTTCCCACCTGTAGATCAAGGTATAATACCCCAAGTGTATCTTCAGGTCTGGCAACCCTTATAAATGCAGACAGTGATGATGTACCATTGCCGGTGCAGCGTGTATCCGCGCCGATTACTTTAGCTCCCTGCAGGGCTGCCATTAGTTTGTCTGAAAGCGAACCGGTTGTATTGATAAATCGCGATTCCATTGAATCCAGTATCTGCTGACCGAGCAATATGTTACCCTGAATTGAATAAACCGGACCTTCAATATGGTTTTTGTAATCAATACAATTAACTCCCGTGTATGCAGCCGATCTTCCTCCGTTTACCAGATCAACTACTCCGTACTGCCGTATCGTGGGATTGTTCTGTGCATCGTGAAGCACGACGGAATCTATGATAGCCTCCGGGGAAAGATGGAGATCCATAAGCGTGCGTGCATAGTTCTGATTTGCAGCAAGGTAATAAGACTGTGTATGAACGACTCCGTAACCCGGATGAACATCTGAAATGATCACACTGCCGTTTACACATGATGCGCCGGCACTTCCTACTTCACCGGTAACGGGATCAACTGCGCAAATTGAGAATGTATCCTGTGATCGGATATCTGAAGCAAATAATAGAAATATAAAAAAAGCTGTAATGGAATTTCTCATGATTAATTTTTTAATTAAGTTAATAATTAGTTGATGAATGAAAAATGATATTCTGAAACTAATTTACGCCGGCTCAAACTTGATCAATACTACTAAATATTTTATGAAACCTTATCATCCAATCTGACCTGTATAAGACCATAGAATATTGCTTAGGTAATTTTTTTCTAAAATATTATTTTGTCCAAACAAACGGTATGGATTTAGAGAAAATCAAAAAGAACTATAAGTGGGACCCGTCGCAGGGGGATTATCCAAAGAGTCACCTGTCCCATGAAAAGAAAGTGCTTCGAAGAAAACAGATAAGAAATACTGTCTTAGTGGTGCTTTATATTGTCTTACTGATAGCCGCTGTTATTTTTGTTTACAGTAACATTGAATAGTTCATTCCTAAGATTTCCGGTAATCCAAAAATTCCATTCAGGTGTCTACATATTACAAAAATATACTTTTTTTATATCTAATAATTAAATTTAATTAGTTTTAATTTTTGGAAACAGGACCTATGAATGAAAATATATCTTCCAGGACAATAACATTTCTGTTTACTGACATTGAAGGTTCAACCAAACTCTTGCAGAGGCTTGGGGATAAATATACCGGAGTTCTTCTGGATCATAACAAAATACTAAGAGATTCTTTAAAAAAATTCGGCGGCAAAGAGATCGACACTGCGGGAGATGGCTTTTTCATCTCATTTGATAAAGCAAAAAACGGAATACTGGCTGCCGCTGAAATCCAGAAAAACATAAACCTGCATAAATGGACTGACGGAATTTCATTAAAAGTCAGAATGGGTATTCACACAGGGGAACCCGAGGTTTCGGAAGCAGGATATGTGGGAATTGATGTTCATAAAGCATCGAGACTAAGTTCGGCGGCACACGGAGGACAGGTGCTGATATCCGAATCGACAAAGACTCTGGTACAAAATGATCTCCCCGCCGGCATCTCAGTCAAGGAGCTCGGGGATTTCAAATTGAGAGATCTGGAAAAAACTGAAAAAATCTATCAGCTTGAAATTAACGGCCTGCCTCAGGATTTTCCGCCAATCAATTCATCTTCACATGTAAAAAGTAATTTGCCGTTCAATCTCATAAGCTTGATCGGCAGGGAAAAGGAAATCAAAGATGTAAGAAAACTTATTTTGGATGAAAGTGTCCGGCTTGTTACACTCACAGGTCCCGGAGGAACGGGTAAAACCAGCCTGGCATACAATGTCTCGGAATCTTTAAAAGAAGAATTCAGGGACGGGGTGTATGCCGTGTTGCTTGCCTCTACTTCAGATCCTTCCCTTGTAGCATCGGCAATCGCGCAAACACTGGGTGTAACTGAATCTCCGGATAGGAACATCCTGAATATCTTGATTGATTATTTCCGAGAAAAAGAGATGTTGCTTTTTCTGGATAATTATGAACAGATCGTATCGTCGGCAATGATACTTGATGAATTACTCGAAGCCTGCCATAATCTGAAAATTTTGGTTACAAGCAGGATAATCCTTAATCTTAAACATGAAACCGAGTATTTTGTACCTCCGCTTTCGCTTCCGGATCTGAAGAACTTTGACAGCACTCAGTCCATTTCACAGTTTGCAGCGGTAAAATTATTTATCGAACGCGCAAAGGAAGTCAACCCTGATTTTAAAGTTACAGATGAAAACGCACCGGCGCTGGCCGAGATCTGTGTACGGCTGGACGGCCTGCCGCTTGCCATTGAGCTTGCAAGCGCACGAATAAAAATATTTACTCCCCAGATGATATTATCACGTCTTTGCGGAAAGCTTGATATTTTGAAAAGCACATCGCGAAGCCTGCCCGAACGTCACCAGACTTTAAAGCAGGCGATTTCATGGAGTTACGACTTATTATCGGATGATGAAAAAAGGCTGTTCCGGTGGATGTCTGTTTTTTCAGGAGGATGCTCGGTCGAAGCACTTGAAAACATATTTTCCGGTATGAAGAATTTACAGATTGATACACTCGACGGCGTAGAAGCGCTCATCAGCAAAAGCTTGTTAAGAAGAACAGATGATGCAAACAATGAGCCGAGGTTTTACATGCTGGAGACAATCCGGGAATATGCATGCGAGATCATGGAGGAAGAGGAAAAAAAGAATTTGATGGAACATTACAATAAGTATTTTCTGCAGCTGGCAGAGAGAACAGAACCGAATCTCTCAAAGGCAAGGATGGAATACTGGCTTAACATGCTCGATGCTGATAATTACAATTTCAGGACAAGTCTGACCTGGGCTGTCGAAAATAATGATTCAGAACTGGCGCTGCGGCTGTGCGGCGCTTTATGGAAATTCAGAATCATAAGAGGAAACCTGGTAGAGAGCCTCAGGGAAATCATGAGTGCCGTTGATATGCCCCGGAAAAATATGAATACCGCTTACAGGGCAAAAGCTCTGAATGCTGCGGGAACCATAGTGCACGAAATCAGCGATTATGAACGTTCTCTTAAATTACTTGAGGAAGCGCTCGGGATCTACAGAGAACTGGATGATGAGCCCGGCATCGCTATGGTCCTTAATAACATTGCCTGGGTAAATATTCATCTTGGCAATGTGAATGTGGCAAACCTGCTTTGTGATGAGGCCATTAACCTTAATCTGAAATTGAAAAATGAAACCGGGGTTGCGGTTGCAAAAAATAATATGGCATGGCTGGCTTTTGAACAGGGAAATTTTGAGGAAGCTCTTTTATACAACCGGGAAAGCAGAGCCATCAGAAAAAAGATAGAAGACCCAAGAGGCACTGCATTTGCCAACATGAACATCGGCTGGGTCAAAGTGATGCTGGGAATGTTTGATGAAGCTTCTGAACTGATGAATGAAGCTGTAAAGACCATAAAGGAAGTTAAGGACAATCAGCTGATTGCATTCTCAAACTATCTGAAGGGTGTTTTGTACCATTCAACCGGGGACTATGAATCTGCGGAAGACTGCGTCCATAAAAGCATGACTGTCATGAAAGACATAGGAAACAAATGGGTGATCTGCAACGAGATAATTCTGCTCGGACATATAAAATTGGACAAAGGCGAATTTGCTACGGCAAAAAAATTACTGGAAGAAGGAGTTGATTTATTCCGGCATAACGGAAGCAAGTGGGGATGCGCATTAGCGCTCATATGGCTTGCACAATTGTATCGCGAAGAAAAAAATCATGATAATGCAAAAAGCGTATTAAGGAATGCTCTTGAGCTCAGTGTGGAAACAAGGAATAATCATTTCATCATGCTTTGTTTGGATGAGTTCGCTGGATTGTTAGTGTCACAAAACGATTACAAGAATGCCGGGTTGCTCTTAGGAGCTTCTGAAGTTCTGAGAAAATCAACTAAATATCATTATGCAATTTGTGAATCCCTGCACAGAGAAAGAAATATCGGTATATTAAAAGAAAATAATATGGATAGCTATGTTGAGGAAGGAAAAAAGCTGAAGCCCGAAGATGCGGTCAGGATCGCACTTGAATAACCGGAATTATATCGGGTTCAGATCAGGGGTTTCCCTCCTGACCTGACGAAAAGTTCCTGTTATTTGAGCAGTATCATTTTCTTTGTATCGTTAAAATTATCAGCACTTAACTTATAATAATATATCCCGTTTGATAAATCTGACCCGTCAAATTTAACGGAATAATTTCCCGGGCTTTGCTTTTCATTGACTAACATTGCAACTTCTTTCCCTAATGCATCATAAACAACAAGCCTGACATTTGACCTCTGAGCTCTTTCATTTTGACCAACAGAGTAGTTTATAACTGTAGACGGATTGAAAGGATTAGGATAGTTTTGCTCCAGTCTGTAATCCTCCGCAAAATTATTGTGTTCATTTACTCCGACCGAATTACCGATCTTCAAAACATATAATCCGGTTTTCATATCCGATGCAACGATCTTCCCTGAAGGAAACATATAGACTCCCCAGCATCCGAGATAAGTATTACCGTTGTTTGCAGGATAAGTATCATACCACGCGATCTCAACCGGACTTGCTGGATTTGAAATATCAAGAACTCTTACACCGGCAGTGTAATGCGCGATCACGGCTGTGTCGCCGTATATTTCGACATTGTGAACTATTGATGTTGTAATATCGGTAGGCTGCCATGTCGTAACCTGCGTAACGTTTGAAAAATCACGAATGTCCCAGATTTTCAGAAGTCTCGGAAGAGAACCCACTTCGTCTGTGGCAAAAAGATAATCTCTGTTTGTTGTAAGAGCGCAGTTATGCGGGGAAGGATTCGGAAGATTAAACCATTGTGTAATTGTCTTAAGACTGTCCTTATCTCTCGCATCAATTACCGTGATCTGTCCGTCGCCGGAATTTATGTTCATTGCAAAAATTGTATCATTGCGGACTCTGCAGTCATGAACGTAACGTACATCCCACTTTCCCCTTACTACCGGATTTTCCGGATCTGCCGAAAGGTCAAGCACAACCGTTCCGTGACCGAATGAAGCATTCGCACCGTTAAGATAAAGGTAAGGACCCTCCTGTGAAATAGTATGGGTTGATCTGTGTCCGGGAGCAAAAAATTTTTTTACATAAATTACAGTGTCGGGAAGATTCTGCAGATCAAAGATCTCGATGCCGCTTGTATCGGCTTCAGATACAACATAAGCATAATGTGAATATACTTTCATTTCACGCCAGATATTTCCGTGGTCAGGATTTGACAGGTCAATCTGTGCAGGAAAATAACCTACTTCATGAATATCAGCTGAATCCGTTACATCATAAAACGCTGTACCGAAACCGCATCCAAGTATCGCATACTCTCTGCCGTCCGGAGCAACATATCCCCAGATAGCCGCATAGCTCCATGGCGCGCCGAATTGAGTTGGTATCAGATGCAGATTCAATTGTTTTAAAAGGTGCATGTTGTTGTTGGGAAGCTGTGAGTATGATGCGGAAGTAATAAGCAGCAGTATAAATAAGTATAATATTTTTTTCATATAGCAAAAATTTTTTTTAAGGTTTACAAAGTTTTTCGTAAAATGAAATGATTTGTTTCGAAATGTTTTGGACTGCGGATAATGCGATCAAACAGTTTGTCGCTGTTACATATTAACCGCTATCTCAGCGGCTAACTTTGCATTGTTCAACACAAGCTTTATATTTGCATCCAGGCTTTTGCCTCCGGTAATTTTTTTTATTTCGGATAATAAAAATGGTGTGACTTCTTTTCCTTTGATTTTATTTTTCACAGCAGCTCTTAAAGCTTTCTCTATTGCAGCATCAATTTTTTCTTTATCAAATCGAATATTCTTCAGGAATGGGATTCGCAATTATTATCCCTCCCTTCAGACCCAGCTCCAGCTTGGTTCTTATTATGCCGGCAATTTCTTTTGCAGAATCAACTTTGTAGTTTACTTTGAATCCTGATTCCCTTGTATAAAACGCAGGAAATTCTTCAGTCTGATATCCGATAACAGGAACTCCAAGAGTTTCAAGATATTCAAGAGTAAGCCCGATATTGAGAATCGATTTCACGCCGGCGGAAACAACAGCAATGTCGGTTTGCGCAAGCTCGGTAAGATCGGCTGAGACATCAAAAGTGTTTTGCGCATTTCTATGTACGCCGCCGATACCGCCTGTTGCAAAAATTTTTATACCCGCATAATTGGCGCATATCATAGTTGCAGAAACCGTAGTTGCAGCGCTATGCTTTTGTGACACTATGAAAGGCAGATCTCTTCGCGACGCTTTCAAAATATTTTTGCCTTTGGTGTTGGAAAGGAATTCAAGATCATCTTTGCTCAGACCTATTTTTATTATTCCTTTTATAATTGCAATAGTAGCCGGCACCGCATTATTGGCTCTGACAGTTTTTTCAACTTCGAGAGCTGTTTCATAATTTTGAGGATAGGGCATGCCGTGGGAAATGATAGTTGACTCGAGAGCAACAACAGGTTTACTCTCCTTAAGAGCGGACTTTACTTCATTTGAAATTTTCAGGTACTTTTCAAAGCTCATATTGATATTTTTTAAGAAAGAGAAAATGTTTAAATATTATGATCTTAAATAAAAAAAGCGAAGCTTTATTCAAACTCCGCTATCACTTTATAAAATATAACTTTACAAATTTTATTTGAAATTTGTAATTTGAAACTTGTAATTGAAAAGTGGACAGGGCCGGAATCGAATCCCGATTTCATCGGGACTATTCCGGCAATGTAAACCTAAAACCTAAGTTAGTAATATTATCAATAATGTACTTTTTATTCTTTAAGGATTTCAGATATTTTTCAAATCTCATTGCAGTTTGTCTTGTTTCAAATTGATAAAAATGCAGTAGAGTCCAAGGACAAAATTTTGAAGTGGATTTGACTTTGCCAGAATTATGCCTAACTATTCTTTTAATAACATTATTTGTTTGACCGATATACAATCTTCCGTTCAATTCTGAAATCAAAATATATACATAGTGCATGATATCTTAATAAAATCCACTTTCTTATAATCACAAGTGGACAGGGCCGGAATCGAACCGGCGACACACGGCTTTTCAGGCCGTTGCTCTACCGACTGAGCTACCTGTCCTTTATCGCATATTCTAATTTTTTTTTATAAAAGAAACTCAATTGAAACCGAATCCCGATGAAATCGGGACTTTTCAGGCCGTTGCTCTACCGACTGAGCTACCTGTCCTTTATCGCATATTCTAATTTTTTTTTAAAAGAACTCAATTGAAACCGAATCCCGATGAAATCGGGACTTTTCAGGCCGTTGCTCTACCGACTGAGCTACCTGTCCTGAACAAATTTTTACCAAATTACCGTTTTTAGAATTTACTATCAATCTAAAATAAATATAAATTGTTTTAGGATCCCCCTTTTATTTAATTAAACAAAATCCCACTTCCACCCATTTTTTAATTTCTAAGAACATAGTAAGTTCATGAAATATTTCTTTTGCTCTTAATTATTAAAATCCCTAATTTTGCAATAATATAATTAATACATCCAATTTGCAAATTTCCCCGGAAGAGCTTTTCAAAAAGTTATACTTTTCATCAACTGAAACTGATGTTGATAAAGTTGTTCAGAAATATCCTGATATATTCCATCAAAGTAATTGGTTTCCTTTAGGTGATAATGAAAGTTTGTATGGTGTAATAGAAAAACCAGCAAGCTTCTCCAATTCCTGCTTTAATCGAAAAAATCACTAATTCAATTGATGCAATATTAACAAAAAAATGTTATGAAGCTGGAATAGATCCGAAATCTTCGTCAGCTCCTCGTTCAATGCAGGAAGCAATTCATAAGTTTTTTCCAGATTATAAAAATTGGGATCTGCCTTCATTCCTGTAAAAAACAATCTGAGAGTATCCAAATAATTGCAAATGGTCCCAAGAATGAATACTTCTCTTATTGTTTATGATGATGGAGAAGGACATTTGCCTCAGAGACTTTGAAAAAACATTTTTGTCATTATTAAGAGGCAATAAAAACGAAATACATTTTGTACAGGGAAAGTATAATATGGGAGGAAGCGGGGCAATAGTTTTTTGTGGAAAGAAGAGATATCAGCTAATTGCATCAAAAAGGTTTGACGCGACAGGAGAATTTGGATTCACATTAATAAGGAAACATCCGTTCTCAGATAAAGAAAAAATTTCAAAAAAAAGTACATGGTAATGAATATTTTAAGATTGATAAAAACATTCCTTCTTTTCCAATCACTACTTTAGACTTAGGTTTGAATAATAAAAGAAAATTCAAAACAGGTACAGTAATTAAAATGTACTCTTACGATCTGCCCTTCCGGTTCACGCTCTGTTATTTCAAGAGATTTAAATCAAAGTATAAATGAGTATTTATTTGAACCTGCATTGCCTGTAATTACCGTTGATAAGAAAGAAAGATATCCGGACGATAGGAATCTTGAAAGAGATTTGTATGGATTAAAAAGAAGATTGGAAGAATCCAAAAATAAATATGTTGAAGATAATTTCATTGAAGATTTTACTGATAAAGAGATTGGAAATTTAAAGGTTACAACTTACATATTTAAAACTAAGATCAGAAAGGTAAGAATGTAAAGGAAAGTAAAGATTCAATACGAAGAGAATTTTTTAAAAATGGTATGTCTGTATTATTTTCAATGAATGGACAAGTACACGGACATCTGACATCTGAGTTCATCTCTAGAACTTTGAAGATGCAATTATTAAAAGATTACCTGTTAATTCATGTGGATTGTACAAATTTGAACTATGATTTCAGATCTGAATTATTTATGGCTTCTCGAGATAGGCTGAAAAATGGAGATGAGACGAGTACTCTGCGAGAGACAGTTGGCAAAATTTTATTAAAAAGTAAGTTACAGGATATTTACAAAAAAAGAAGAGATTCCATATCATTTGAAGGAGAAGATACAAAAGAACTTATAAGATCATTTACAAAGAATCTCCCATTAAATAAAGATTTACTGAATCTTATCAATCAAACATTTAAACTCGAGGATAAAGGTGAAAAAAAGTCGGAAGAGAAGAAAAAAGAAATAAAGAAAAAAGAAGAAACCGAAGAATTTAAACCTCAAAGATATCCTACATATTTTAAACTTGGAAAAAACGGTAGTAATGAAGAAACGGTTGTAAAAATACCATTAGGCGGAGAGAAATCCATTAGATTTTCCACCGATGTAGAAAATGATTATTTTGTAAGAGTAGAAGATCCCGGGGAATTAAAGTTGGCTTACTAAAATATTCAAACAATGAAAATGATGGAGGGGAAGGTCCAATTAATCCCAAAAAAGTTGAAGATGTTTTCAATGTGATAAAAAGTAATCCACAGGATGGAACAATTAAAATTGTCTTTAATCCAACTAGAGAAGTTTCGGTTGGTGATTCATTTCAAATCAAAGCATCATTATCAAGTCCCGGAAAGGAATTTGATCAGATATTTTTGGTTAAAATTTCCGAAAAAGATAAGACTAAAGAAAAAGTAAAAAAACCTGAACAAGATGATCAAAATAAGATTGGACTTCCGGAGTTAGTTTTAGTTTACAAAGATGAAAAAGAGGGGGAGAAAAGAGAGACTTGGGAAAAACTTTCAGAAGTAGGCATCCAAATGGATTTCCCAAATATCCTTCATCCTTTTGTTGAGGGTGATATTCTTCAGAGAATCTATGTAAATATGGACAGCAATGTTTTGAAAAATTATAAAACGAATCTCAAATCAGAAGAACAATTTAATTTAGCCGATAAAAAATATTTTAGTTCTGTTTACTTTCATACTTTATTTTTATTTACAATCAGCAAAAATAAAAAATATTCGATGAGACAATTAGTTGGAAATGTAGAAGAGGACCGAGATATTGTAGATTATATTAAAGATGTTTTTGAAAGTCATTATTCGAGTTTTTTGTTAAACTTTGGTATGGAACAATTGATGGGAACTCTGGAACAATAATCAATTTATAAAGATCCGAAATCAATATCAAAGTTCATCATTAACGCCTTTTCCTTTTTTGTCATGGTTATTTCAATTCCCAATTTTCTTAATATAAGTTGAATTGCAAGAATTTGCCTAGGTTTATCTGTTCTTATTGTATTACTTTCAGAATCAATAAAAATTCTTTTCCAACTCGCATTAGACAAATTAAATGTATCCTCTCCAAAATAGCTTAACGCCTTCTTTCTTTTATTGAATTGTTTCGCAGTTTTAAGAACATAAAATACTATGAGCTGACCAATTGGTCTAAAAATTAAGTTTGTTAAAGGCTTATTTCTTTTCAATTCACCTTTCAAAAAATATTTCTTAACTGAGGGAATCGATTCTAAAACTTCAATAAAATATTCTTTAATTTTTGATAGGTTATTATTCAAAAAATCTTCTGACTCTCTTCTTGTAGTAAATTTTTTGAAGTCATATCCATCAAACTTTATTTTTTGAGAAAAAGATTTATTTGTAAGGATAATTGTGATCAAATCATAAAGAAGAACAATATTTGTAAAATATGTATTGTCATTAGGAGAAATGCTTCTTGTTTTTGAAAATTTAATTTTATTTTTGAAATATTCAAATTCTTCCATTATTAATCGAGTTAAAATAGCGCTATTATCCTCCTCATCTAAAGCAATTCTTTCACTTATGTTAATCGGAACAGCATATCTATTAAGAGTTGAGAATAATCTTCTTGTTCGAATTTCACCTTCAAGTGTTGATTTATGAGCTATAAAAATCGTTGCAACTTCTTCTTCACATAGTTCACTATTGGTTTCAACCACTTTTTTTATAGCCTTTGTTCTGTGCTGACCATCAATTGCAAATATTTTCTCTTTAGCGGGAAAGATTCAAAATTCCAAAAGTTCTATTTAGATAGTTTAAATCACTTTCAGGAATTGGTTTCGAGGAATTATTGATAGAATATTCAATATTTATTTCTTGCCAAGAAGGTCTCCCACCATAAATACCAAATATAATTGAGTTAAAAAATCTTTGCTCTTGTGTAACTAGATACTCAACTATTTCATTACTTCTATCGGTTACTTCCCTCTGTATCCATCTACTCAATTCCATATTTTTATGAATCTCATCAGTCATAGAACTACGATTTGCGATTTCCCTGAACGTCATTATGGTTACATAGTAAATCCAATCTCCCAATCTTCCTCTGAGACAAGGGAGCAATAATTTCTTATTCTTATTCATAAATATTCCTTAGCTCAGGTTTGACTTTTGCGATTGGAATATCCGAATTAATATGTGGAACAAATATGTTGAGCAATTTTTGTTCAACATAATTAATTCTTTGCAACCCATTTATTCCCACAAAATAAAAAAATAAATTATCTTTATAAAAATTTAGCATTTCAAATACTTTACTTCTTGGTTTGCCTTGTCCACTTTGATCTTTTAAATATTCTTTAAATCTAATTTTCAATGTTCTTGTTGTCTGTCCCACATAAAAAAGATATCTAGTTTCAAAGAAATTCGGCAATTTAGGTTTCACAATGAAACAATAAATCCCTTTTTGATTTGGTATACGATCTATATTATTTCTATTAAACCTGTAACATTTCCATTTCAAAGTATAGGAAATATGGTTTGACATATCTTTCCAATGTTCGGGGTAAAGCAAAAATTTCCTAATGTGCTGTTTAATAATTCCCCTTTCTATGAAGTCAATATCAAATGCCATAAAAACAATCTAAATAAAACAAGCCGCACATCCTCTTTCATCTTCTTCGTCTAAGATATCTAAAAGATAATCAGATTTTTTCGATGACTGTTGCGCAGATTTTTTTAAATGCTGTTCTTTAATTTTATTTATTCTCTCAGGACGAATTAATTCGTTTAAACTTTCATCCTGCATCCAAGTATATCCTTCCTTTTCATATTCAATTGCTTTCATAAATAGATCATTATGGTTTTCATATAGCCATATCCATTCTATTTTTTGTTGAAAGAAACAGAAGAAACATCCTGACCTGCTCCTGTTATAGAATCCCTTTTCACCTTCAACTTCGAATTCAATTTTCGAATAATATTCTGGTATTCCAACATCACTGTCTTCAAGGATTTTAAAAATATCTTCTTTAATCAGTATGTCTTCATTTTCTATAAGGGGAAATTTATCTTCCGTTGATAAGGGATAGTCAGTTGACTTCAGAAATCTAAAAACAACCTCATTAAATTCTTTTATTCCTAAATTCATCAAGGAATTTAATTTCTGAGATTGTATAAAATTAAATGATAATGGTCTTTTAGCAACTTCCAAGTAATTTTCTGGATTATTCTTCGCTAGGTCTTCATAATATTCACACATTCTTTCAATATTACTGTTGTTTAGAACTTTACCGATAACATCTTTACTCCAAATGTTTTTTCTGAATGGAAATATGGATTGAATATTAGATTTCTTTGATATGTATCCCTCCCTATCTTCATCACCTCTTATTCCTACATAAGAAATAACAGGATCCTCACCAACAAATTTTTCGAATGGTTCCAATTTTAATTTTTGAGTACACCACCGGGCATTAGATGAGGGTATAAAACCACGATATAGGTCTATAAAATGATCGAAAGGATCTTTAGGACTATTCGGTGCAGCAACTAGTCTAGTTATTTCTTTACCTAGAAATGATTCAAGCCCATTTAATAAAGAATATGTTTCAGGAAGCTCTTTCCCCGTATCACAGAAATAATACTCGATATTCAGTTCAGAATATTTATTCCTTAAATATATTGCCAACGCAGTACTATCTTTTCCACCCGAAATTCCTAAAACGTGCCTAACTTTTGACATCTACAATTGTTCTTTTAATATTTTTATTAATGCAGCTTTATTGGTATTTTTATCTTTTGTAAGAATTCTATTTATTTTTTCCTGCAAACTTATAATTTGTTTTTCTTTTGATTTGGGGTATCTTAGTATATTCTTAGACAATGACTCATTTAGGGATGTAATATCATATTTTATAACTTCCTCGTCATTTACATCTATCTGCAATTTACTTATTTCACTCCAATTATCCAATTCCTGAAATGAAACTTTAAGTTTGTCATAAAGAATAATCTCTTCATCATCGTTAATGTTTTCAAGAGGTTTTTTTAATATTACGTTGCATACAGAATTTATCCAGGATTTTTTATCATCTATTTCTGAAACCAATCTAAAGTAAAACGATCTTTGAGCAGGAGTTAACAATATTTCATTTATTGCACTATATCTTTTTCTGACTTTGGTTCTCATTTCCTCAAATTTAAGAATACGCCCGAAAAGATATTCCGATAGAAAGTTCTCAATCCTAATAATTAATTCATCAAAACTTACTGTAATTTCATTAATACATTGTTGGAGTTCAGACAAATAATTCTCTAAATCTTTTTTCTTCGTCTTCCCTTTTGTTGGATCAAAATTCAGAGCAGACGGAAACTCGTCAAAGAAAATTTTCTCAGGATCTTTTGAACTAGATATTACTTCCCTTATCTGTATTGCTTTTTTTGATAACTTTTTGGTTCTTTTAGAATATTCAGGCAAATTTTTATAAAAAATTAAAAAAGGCTTGACTGTATCAATAAATCCTGATTTTGAAATTGTCTTATCATGTGATTTGTTTAAAATTTCTCTGTACTTATTAAAGATTTCTAATTTCAATCCTGTGATGTCGAATGCTTTAATATAAAATTTCTGAGGGTTCTTATTCATAAGTTCAAATACCTCTTCATTGAAAGAAGGAATAAATCCTGAATCGCCGTACAAAGCAAATTCTTCTCTTTTAATAAACAGGAAAATAGGAATCCAAAAATCGATTAACCCGCTTTTGAGCTTAAAAGGTTTTTGCAAGAGAATATCTATTAAATTCATTAAATTCTTCCTAGAGTGAATTGAGGATTTTATAAACTTATCGCTCTCGTTCCATAAATCTTTAAAGGACTTTTCAGTTGGTTCTCGAAAGCTGGCTGAGAAATGAATTCCTGTACTTCTAAGTAGACTCAAGTATATTGTTTTCTCAGGGGGGAATTTATCTTTCTCAAATCCTAAATCATCTTCACTATATTTACTAGTTAGTAGATTCAATAAAGTTCTTTTTGCGCCGGCAATTGCTCCGGAGATTTTTGTTCTGTTTATTAGTTCATTATGATATAACGGTGTTTTTGAATAAACATCTTCACAAATCTTTGATAATTCTTTATTAAAAATTTTCTTATTTTCAATCAGATATGTTCTTGCCTTTATAAAACCATTTGACAGTGGAGTTATTAGTAAAAATGCTTTTAAATAGATAATGATTTAATAAATTTTTCTGATGATTTAGAATATTATTTAATTCTTTTATTGCTACAGCGTCTTCCCGGTTTTCTTCTTTTACCTTATTGATTCTTTCTATTAGATAAAGCATGTTTTTTATATCTGAGGTATTTGAATAAACCCCGAATAGAATTGCTTCCGAACAGTTTTTGGATACCTTCTGAATATCTTCAAGAACATTGTGATTTGGAAAAATCAAATTAATAAATCCATCTATTTCATGTTCTGGTTTTTGTATAAGTGGTTCTTCGCTGATTAAATATTTGAATATACGCGGAGTACCATATTTATAGAAAACGGCTTTAGCTTGAACATATTCATCGCTAAAATAATCTTTTAAAACAGATACTATATCTGAAATTTCTTCTACTAACTTTCCCGCTTCATCTATTGCCAAATCGATGTCAAGGTCTGTCCATTCAAAAAGAATATACTTGTTTCGGTGCCTCGAAAAACGAATTAAATTCAAGGTGGTTAACTTGTCAATAATTTTTTCGGGATTCGAAATTCCTAAACTTAATTTCGAATATTCAATTAAAAAAGATTTATCGATTTTTGAATATGTGGAAGTAAATATGTTCAATAATCCTATTGTCTTAATGATTTTTAAAGCATCTTCAATACCGTCATCAAATCGCCTTTCAACCTTTTCTAAACTATCTTTTATTGACAACCATTGTATAGAATGCGGATTGAATTTAGAAAATATAAATGAGCTGTAGTTGTAAAATAAATAATCACAAATATGAGCAATGCTGAAATAATTTTTCCCTGAGTTTAATTCCAGGAAATCTTTCAAACCAAATGGTTCATTTAATTCTATAAAGGAGAAAATGGAGCGTTCATTTTGTCCATACTTTTGTAAAGCAAGAGTAAGAATCGAAGCTGATAATATATCAAACGGAAGTATCTTACTTGAAGTGTTCAAATCAAAAAAATCTTTCAGTAAAAAAGTTTTTGAATCTTCGATTAAGTCTAATAGTTTAGGTAAACTCTTTGCTACTTTCGATTTCAAGATTTAAATTTGAAATTCTTTCAGCGAGTAAATACAGTAACTGTTCAACAGGTTCATTAAAAGTAATTTCTTTAAACCTTCCTTTTACTTTATCCCATTCATTAATCTGAGATTTGGTTAATCCATACGAATAAGATCTAAAATCCTGATGTAGAGTAGTTACAAGAAGTATATTATTTTTCGGATTATTTGTTAGTTCTGCCAGCTGCTGTACAAAATATATTTCCTCGGAAGGATTTTCTTTTGCAGCATATTCTAAAAACTTTCCAAACTCATCAATTAATATTAAAATACCTTTCCCATTTTTTGAAATATGGTCTAATTTTTCTAAAATATGATCTGGGCTTTCTTTGCTATTTATTGTTTTTGCAAATGATTTTATAAGAGAATTATACGAACCTACAATTCTAATAGTATGGAAGGATTTTATTTTTAAAAAATCTGACTTTTCAAACGAGAAAAAGTTATTTATGTGGTTTAAAGATTTTTCTATAGCCCACAAAAAAGATGACTTTCCTGAGCCGTAAGCCCCTACAAGAGAAAAACTATGAATTCCTAAATTGTAATTATCAATGATTTGCTTGAAAACAAGATTTGAATTTGGAGTTGTTATGTAATCAAGGGATATTTCTGAATCCCTGATTATATTGACTGAAGGGGAATACTTAGTTTTTGTAGTAATCATCCAGTACTTTCCATTTATCTAAACCTTCTTTGAATTGAATAACTTGATTTCCCGCAGTTTCCGAAAAAATAATCTCAGAGTACGTTTGTTTGAGAATATCTAACTTTTCAATTAAATAATCTGAGTTTATCAAAAAGATCTTGCCAAGCGAATTTTCTCCGTTAATCAACTCTCTCATATTAATAGAATTTCTATTACTTGTGAAATCTAAAATTGCGAACAAAATAATATGTTCTGGTATGTTTTCCTTTCCATCTTTATTAAAGCTGATTATATCAATAATCTTTTCATCAATACTTTTGAAAGTTGAATATGAGACTAAATGTAGGTCAGAAAGAACACCAGCCATGTCTTCATAGGAATTATTTTTACTCAAGCCCTTATCGAAATAATTTCGAATAAATACATTTAAATCAGTTGTCAAAGTCTTCTCGCTAATTTTCACATTCTGATTTTCACAAATTCGCATGAGAAATTTATAGATATTTTCTTTTGGGTATTCAGTACGTTCTTTAATAAATTCGTTAAAGATTATATTGTATATTGAGGCTCTTTGAGTACGTATTAGATTGTAATGAAGTAACCATATCGTTCCAATATCTTCGATGAATGGATCTTTGCCATTGTCATCGAATATATATCTGGCAAGTTCAGTAAGATTCTCTTTTTCATCAATTAATCCAAATGATTTTAGCCAATACTTAATAGCTGAAACCATATTCTTTCCAACTCCTAATTCTATTACTGATGATTCATCCGAAAAGGAATTTCCATTAACCACAAAATCATAACCTTTCTTCAACCAAGGTTGTCTGCATATAAATGTATCGTGACCTGAGAAGGATAATTTTTCCATGTCGTAAAATATTAAAATTAGGTGGTAATGTTAAGTTAAAATTTGTTAAAATTTATCTGTTCCCATTATTCATTCAATGTTTACCATTTTTAAAATTTATCAATCTAATTTATTTATATTTATTTCAATACTTATTATGATTAATTTTACTCCAATCAAAAAAATCTTAAATATATGTCGGAAAATACTACTTCACCCCCAAAAGGCTTAAAGTTATGGCTAATGGCTGCAAGAGCATATTCGTTTCCTGCTTCGATCATTCCTGTATTATTCGGTTCTGTCCTTGCTGTTTTGCTAAACCCCGGATTGAAGTTTAATTTCATAAACTTTTTCCTCTGTCTTATTGGATGCGTTCTTGTTCAGGTCGGGACTAATCTCATTAATGACATTTTCGATTATGATAAAGGCATCGACAAAGAAGACAAAGAACTCGGCATCCCGCACGGCGGTTCTATGGTAATCTCAATGGGACTCGTCAATATTAAACAAATGAAGACGGGAGCTGTTGTCTCGCTTCTGGTGGCTTTCTTAATCGGAGTTTATCTTTATACACAGGCGGGTGTCTGGATTTTGTATCTTAGCCTGTTCGGTTTGTTGTCCGCAATATTTTATACAGCCAAACCACTTGCTCTCAAATATAAAGCTCTCGGAGACTTACAGGTTATAATTTCATTCGGACTCGGAATGACACTCGGCGCATATATTGTTCAGACACATCAGTTTTCTTATATGCCTCTGCTGTTTTCGATCCCGATTGGTTTGCTTATAGATGCAATTCTTCATTCCAACAATATCAGGGACATTAACTTTGACGGGAAATTCGGCGTGAAAACTCTGCCTATTTTGCTCGGAGAAAAGCTTTCAATAAAATTATTTTATGTGATGGTTCTCGGAGCTTACCTGGCTTTGATTATTTTTGTTTTGCTCAAAATGCTCCCGTGGTTTGCATTACTTGCTTTGATAACTTTACCGCTCGCATTGAAAATCGTAAAAATGTCGGATGGATTTCCTTCTGAGGCACACGCGAGATTTGAGTACGGAACAAAACATATCATGATGACTGCTCAGCTTAATATGATGTTCGGACTGACGCTTGTTATCGGTCTTTTGATCTCGTATTTCTTTTTTGTTTAAGCGTTTTTTCAGGTCAGGAAAAGCTTATTACATCTATCACTCCCCGTTTCATACTGAAAGTCGGTGCAGTGCAAACCTGATTAAAAATATTCAGTGTACCAGACTGGTATTGATTTTAATTTCCGACATGAGCGTTTTATGAACCGGACACCTTACAGATATTTCCAGAAGCCGGGATCTTTGTTCGGTACTTAGATCCCCGATAAGATTTATCTTAATATCAATCTTATCAATTTTTCCCTCCTTTGATTCACAATCAACACAATCTTCGGCATAAATTTTCTGATGTGAAAGTTTTAAGATAATATCTTCCAGAGGAAAATTCTTTCTTTCGGCATACATTCTCATTGTTATCGCTATACAGGAGCCAAGAGACGAGAGCAAAAGGTCATAAGGGTTTAGTCCTAAATTCGTTCCTCCGCATTCGAGCGGTTCATCTGATGTCAATAGATGATCACCTGATTTAATTTCGGATTTATATCCGGCTTTATTTCTTATATGAATTTCATGGTTTTGCATAACTTATTTGTCTGTATAATTTTATTGTGTAAAATATTCTTTACAAAATTGAATTGAAAGTTAGACCTGAATATTTGAAAAAGCTCCCCGTGCTCGAATTTTTGACCTCACAAAAGGAATATATAGATTTATTTAAAGCGGATTGATATATTTGCTGGAATATTAAAGGTACAAATACAAATCCAATTCTAAAAATATATCGTTAATAAATATTAAAAAAATATTAATGAATAAATATTGGAAGAATGAATATTCCTGAAGATGAATTCCCCGCATTAGAAGACATAGAAGTAAAACACAGTTACATTGACATCGGCGGATTAAAAATTCACATAGCGGAAGCCGGAGAAGGTGAGCCGCTCATAATGCTTCACGGCTGGCCTCAGCACTGGTATATGTGGAAAAAACAAATCCCTGTCTTTGCAAAACATTTCCGCGTAATATGCTGCTGATATCCGCGGCTTCGGCTGGAGTGATGCACCTACGTCGGGCTATTTAAAAGATGAACTTGCAGATGACCTCGTTAAACTCATTAATAAATTAGGTTATAAAGAAGCCCGGCTGCTGAGCTCACGACTGGGGAGGCTGGATCGGGTTCATTGCAGCAGCAAAAAATCCGGGATTGATCACACAGCATTTCGCATGCAACATTCCTCCGATCTGGCCAAAGATCGATCTTAAAATTGATTCCCGCAACAATAAAGTTATTTTACATGATACCGATAGCCACGCCTTACTTTGGACCGCGAATTCAGAAGAGCGGATTCTATCCTCATTTTATTTTCAAACGCGGCAATACACGCAAAGAAGGATGGACTGAAGAAGAAATGAATGTTTTCAGTGACAGGTTTAAAGATATCTCGCGTGCAAAAGCCGCTTCGAAATTGTACAGGGATTTTGTTTTAAAAGAATACATTCCGCTCGGTTTGGGAAAATATAAAAAGTATCATATGAAAACACCGACTTATGTTTTATTCGGAGTCAAAGATGCACAGGTCTCAACAGCTTTTCTCAGAGGATATGAAAAGTATGCTGATGATTTGAAATAGAAGTGTTGACGATACAGGTCATTTTATTGTAGATGAACAACCTGATCTTGTGAATGAACGTGCATAAAGTTTTTTACGGATTGAATATGAGACATATGTCATTATTGTTAATGTTATTTTATTCGTTATTCTTATTCGTTGAATTTAATTAGTGTAATCGTTGATTCATATTCTTATCGTTACATTATTGTGATCTATGGTATAATGAAATTAATCTAAAACTTAATTCAAAATCAATCATGATATTCGAACCCTTTAAAATCAAAAACCTGAATTTCAAAAACCGTATCCTTCGTTCATCAATCGGCGGGCGGACATCTTACTATGACGGAACTGTAAGTTCGGCTTTCAAGAATTTTGAAAAGCGTTTTGCACAAAATGATGTTGCAGGAATAATCTCAGCAACCATAAGCGTTACATGACAAGCGTACTTCACCGATGGAATATCCAAAGCTTAGTGATGACAGATTTGTGAAGCCATTAGCTGAAGCAATCAAAGCAGTTCATAATTATGACTGCAGATATATTGTTCAGATAGGTGATACCGGCGGAGTCACACATACGAGCTTATTTAAACAGGAGGAAGATGCCAAGATCATGTTCAAATGTGTTTGACTTTGCATATGGATATCACAATCATAAAGCATAAAATGACTTTGGAAGAAATAGAAGAGACAATAAATAATTTTGCCGAAGCGGGAAGACGTGTCCGGGAAGCAGGTGCAGACGGGCTTGAGATAACAGCATCAAAAGGATATATCATCCATCAGTTTTTAAATCCGGGAATAAATTCAAGAAAAGATAAGTACGGAGGTTCGGTTGATAAGCGGTTTCAGTTGCTTGAAGACATAATTCATGGAAACAAAGAAAAAAGTTGGTAATGATTTCCCGATCGGCATAAGACTTTCATCAGCTGATTATAATTATTTGCCTTTAAATATCCGTCTGCCTATTCGTTTTCCTTTAAAAGACTGGTATTTCGGAAATACAATAAAAGAATATTTATATTATGCAAAAAAATTAAAAGCTCTCGGAATAGATTATCTTCACATTGACATGGGTTACGGTTTTATTAATCCAAAAGGAAATCCGGGTGATTTTCCTTTGCATGAAATGAAAATGTTTTATAATTCAAACAGACATCTTTCCACTAAAGCATGGATACGAGCTTCCCTGCTAAATATCATTCCCGAATTCATTTTAAATCCGGTAATGAATATCGGATGGAAATATGTACCGGGAATTTCGGCTGACAATTCAAAACTTTTTAAAGAGGAAACCGGATTGCCGGTGATCGCCAACGGCGGATTTCAGGAAAGAGATTTCATTGAACAGACACTTCAATCGGGTAAAGCTGATATGGTTGCAATGGCAAGACCACTTCTTGCAAATGTAAATTTAATTGATATTTTCCGGCAGGGAAAAAATCTTCCGGACAAGCCCTGTACTCACTGCAACAGATGTCCTGCGCGGACTCCCCTTTCTCCGCTCGGATGCTATGACCTTTCACGGTTTAATTCACAGGATGAAATGGAAGCGCAGATAATGGAATGGAGCGCTAGTTCGGACGAACTTCCTTGAACAATCAATCAAAGAAGAAGAGCATACTTTAATAAAGGAATAATTCTTGTTTTAATATGTAATACTTAATTCAATCCTTCCACTGTTATAAGATTTTCCGTATCAAAAGCCGGTAATGTAATCGTGAAAGTCTATGACATTCTCGGAAAAAAAGTTGCAGATTTGGTTAATGAACATTTGTCAAGAGGAACTTATGAGGTGACATTTAGTGCAGGTGAACTGATACAAAAAAAATGATTTTGCAAAGATAAAATAAGGAGGTGAAATGTCACGGTTCAGAACTCCGGTAAGATTAAAACGAAAAAATTCTTTCCTTTAAATAATCCAAAAATCAAAAAGTTAAAAAAACTCTTTTTTCTCCAGAGGAATAGATTGTTCCAGAAATTATTTTATTACTTATCTTAAATTCATAAATGAGTATTTTGTCTAAACTCATTTTATGGAAACCGAACCTACTCTTAAAAATGAACCGGATCAGAATCTCAATCCAAAAGATATTCCTCCATCGGAAAAAGAAAGATATTTCCTTGAAGGACCGCGTCCTCGCTTTCAGGAGTTTAAATTTACGCTCGAGGTTCTATTTGAGTTCATAAAAGGATTCCGTGCATTTCATTTTGTCGGACCTTGTGTGACTGTTTTCGGATCAGCCCGAATAGCAACAGAACATAAATATTATGTCTTCGCATATGATCTTGGCAGGCGTCTCAGCGAGATAGGGTTCACAGTTATGACCGGAGGCGGACCCGGTATTATGGAAGCTGCAAACAAAGGCGCAAAAGACGCCGGAGGAAGATCAGTAGGATGTAACATCGAACTTCCGTTTGAGCAGGATCCGAATCCTTACATGGATAAGTGGGTAACATTTAAATTTTTTTTTGTAAGAAAAGTCCTGTTGATGAAATATTCATATGCATATGTTGTAATGCCCGGCGGAGCAGGAACTATGGATGAGCTCTTTGAAGCGATTACTTTGATTCAGACAAAAAAAATTTCGGATTTTCCCGTTGTTCTGATCGGCAAGGAATTCTGGAAAAATCTTATCGAGCTGCTGGAGGATTTTGTTACACAGGGAACTATCAGTAAAGATGATCTCAAATTATTCATTTTAACTGATTCGGTCGATGAAGCGATCGAGCATATTCAGAAAAATGCTGTGGAAAAATATAAACTTGTAAGAAAAGTTTACCGTCCGAGAAGAATTCTCGGCGAAAAAGTATTGTAGCATTATCAATTTAATCCAATGAAGCTGAAAACTAACAAGAAGTCGATAATTAAAAATAAGGAAATTACCGATCTCGGGCTGAGCAACAAGATCATTGATAAGACCCACCGTATAATTAACCGTGACGGAAGTTTTAACATAAAAAGAAGCGGGCTTCCGTTCTTTGAGTCTTTCAGCGTTTACCACTGGCTTATTTCAATGTCATGGACGAAGTTTTGTATTTTGATCTTAGCTGCATATCTTGTCGTAAATGTTTTCTTCGCTGTCCTGTATTTTATCGGAGGTGATTCGAATTTCGAGGGAATGGTAATTAGAAGTGACTTTGACAGATTCTTAAACGATTTTTTCTTCAGCACCCAGACTTTTACGACCGTCGGTTATGGGAGAATTAATCCGGTCGGCGTGTATTCAAATATCATTTCATCTGTCGAATCCTTAGCCGGATTATTGTCGCTTGCACTGGCAACGGGTTTGCTTTACGGAAGATTTTCGAGACCTATTGCAAAAATTATTTACAGTGAAAATGCTGTCATTGCGCCGTTCCGGGACATTACAGGGTTTCAATTCAGAATTGCCAATAAACGGACTGACCATCAGATGGTGGATGTTGAAGTGGAGTTAATGCTTGCCTGTGTTGAAAATGATACAAGAAAAATTTATGACCTTAAGCTTGAATATTCAAAGATAAATTTTTTCACCACTACATGGACTGTGAATCATCCAATAGATGAAGAAAGCCCGATCTACGGAATGACAGCAGACGATCTTAAAAATATAGATGCTGAATTTTTTATCCTGTTAAAAGGATTCGATGACACTTTCGCACAGATAGTTCATTCAAGATCTTCATATCGATATAATGAAATTGTCTGGGGAGCAAAGTTTACAAGCGTTTACGGAAAAACAGAAGACGGCAGAGCACGCATTCAAATGGATAAAATAAGCGAAATTGAAAATGCCGTACTTCCGGATTCAATTAATAATAGCGGCAATAATAGAAATGCCATGAAGGAAATTAATAAATAAACGTTTTCGAAATGTAACCAGTTTACAAAGTTTTACAGCAATAACAATTTCTTTTATATAATTTAACTAAACAAAAAGAACTGAAAGTTTCTCTACCAACTCAAAATTAAAAATCACAACCATGAAAAGAAGAAATCTCTTAAAGGGAATCGGAATGCTCGGGCTCGGCTCGATGATCCCGTTACAGAATACGATTCGTGCATTCAGCAAAGCATCCAAGGCAGCCAGGAATGAAGGATTTGAAGACGCAGCAACCTGCTGGCTTACTCCCGCACTTACGGAAGGTCCCTATTACTTCAATGCAAATCTTGTCCGCCAGGATATTACCGAAGGAAGACCGGGCATGCCGTTTCATATGAGCATTTCTGTGATTGATTTCGACTGTAACCCGATACCAAATGTATTAGTTGACGTCTGGCACTGTGATAAGGACGGTAACTACTCCGGATATGGATCATTTGTTGGTCAGACTTTCATGAGAGGAATTCAATTGACAGACAGCAATGGCGTAGCTGTTTTTGATACAGTATATCCGGGATGGTATCCGGGCAGAGCAACACACATTCATTTTAAAGTGCGTTTGAATTCTTCGACTTATGTTACATCACAATATTGCTTTCTCGACAGTGTTAATAATGCGGTCTATGCGACTCCGTTATATTCCGGACGCGGTCCTAATCCGACAACCAACGCAATGGACAGCATATTCCATAATGCCAATCCCCAGTATCTTGTGATGTCAGCCGCTCCGAACGCCACCGGCGGATATGACGGAACATACACAGTTGGAATAAACATACCGACCGGGATCAATGATCCGGTTGAAAATGCAAACGGATTTTCTCTTGCACAGAATTATCCCAATCCTTTTAATCCGTCAACAAAGATCACTTACAGCATACCTGTCAATACTCACGTTAAGCTTAATGTCTATGACGGCTTCGGACGCGAAGTGGCAGTACTGGTTGACAGGAAACAAAATCCCGGAACATACGACATCAAGTTCAGCGGGGAAAATTTAAGCAGCGGATTTTATTTTTATAAAATTGATGCGGGTGAGTTTATACAGACTAAAGAGATGCTGCTGTTGAAGTAATTTTGAACTATTATGAAATTATGAAATGATGAAATGATAACTATGATTCAGTGATAATATTGAATTGTATTGCAGACAAAAATTTTTTCAGGCAACCTCAACTGTAATCTGCATCGTCTCGGAATTTGGCAGAGGAATTTTGTCTCCTCCTGCTACCAATTGTTCCAGATGATATTCGATGCCTTTTTTTATTAGTTTTATCACTTCTGATTTTGATTTTCCTACAACTGCACATCCGGGTAGGTCAAGCACATATGCACCATAACCATTTTTACTTTTTTCAATAATTATTGTATACCTTAAATGCTTCATTTTAATTTTATGTTTGCCTGTGTTAATATGCTCTTTAAAGTCTTTATCGGAACTTCCGAATTAGCTTTCCCGGCTATTGTTACCAATCCGGGTTTAATATTATGCCTGTAGTGTTTATGACTTCCCCGTTGACGCTTTAAATACCACCCATCGTCAATCATTAACCTGACTATGTCTCTGTACTTCAAAACTTATTAATTTATTATTTTACTTACAATTTAATTTATTATCTTAGAATTTACTACAGGACTTAATAACATCCTGTGAAATTGATTTAACTGAAAAATTAAATATCCACCACAGTTCAAAAACCCATCACCGGTCACATCCAGCTCGTCCTGTCAAGACTTCTGTACTGAATAGCTTCACTGATATGTGCCGATGAAATATTTTTCTCATTTGAAAGATCGGCAATTGTCCTGCTGACTTTAAGAATCCTGTCATATGCTCTTGCCGAAAGTCCGAGCTTTGTAATTGCCATTTTCATTAACTCTTCGCAGTCAGTGTCAATAGTGCAGAATTCTTTTATCTCTTTTGTTGTCATGTTTGAATTTGAATAAATGCCCGTTCTTCCTCTAAACCTGCACAACTGAATTTCTCTTGCATTGATCACACGCTCCCTGACTTTTTCGGACTTCTCCTGGTCTGATTTGCTTGAAAGCTCCTGATACTTTACCGGATTAACATGGATGTGAAGATCAATCCTGTCAAGTATTGGTCCCGAGATCTTTGCTAAAAATTTTTGAACATCATATTCCGAAAACATAGCTGCTTCCTTTTGTGAGCCTGCGGGTGTGGGATTCATAGCTGCAACTAACATAAAGTTGCAGGGATACTGAACCGTTATCTTTGAGCGCGAGATCGTAACAACTCTGTCTTCAAGCGGCTGACGCATAACCTCAAGAACATTTTTCTTAAACTCCGTCAGTTCATCGAGAAACAAAACTCCGTTGTGCGCAAATGAGATTTCTCCCGGCTTTGCATTCGGACCGCCGCCCACAAGCGACACATCACTGGCTGTGTGATGCGGAGAACGGAACGGTCGAGTAGAAATTATTGCCTGGCTGTTCGGAAGAATGCCCGCAATGGAATGTATCTTTGTTGTCTCGAGTGCTTCGTCAAGAGTCAGAGGCGGGAGGATTGTTGACAGTCGTTTTGCAAGCATGGTTTTTCCCGAACCGGGGAGTCCGATCATAATGATATTATGCGATCCGGCAGCGGCAACTTCCATTGCCCGTTTCACTTCAGCCTGTCCTTTTACATCAGCAAAGTCGACAAGATAATTTCTGTCCTGTTCGAATAATTGTTTTACATTTATTTTAAAAGGCTGCGGACAAATTTCATCATTAAGAAAATCTATGACTTCGGTTAAGGTTTCAAACGGCTGGACATCTATCTCTTCGACGATCGCAGCTTCTTTTGCATTTTCAACCGGAAGTATTATTCCTTTGAATTTATTTTTCTTTGCTTCAAGCGCGATCGGCAAAATTCCAGGAACAGGTCTGAGCTTTCCGTCCAGGGAAAGTTCACCGATGAACAAATAATCTTTTACTTTGGAAGGCGATGCCTGAGATGTTTCGCAAAGAATCCCGATCGCGATCGGCAGATCAAATCCCGAACCTTCTTTCTTGACGTCTGCCGGCGCAAGATTCACCGTATATCTTCTTATCGGAAAATGAAACATTGAATTTTTTATTGCCGCTGCAACTCTTTCTTTGGACTCTTTCACTGCACTGTCAGGCAGTCCGACAATTGCAAAAGCAAACAAGCCGTTTTCAATGTGAGTCTCGTCCCTGATTATGTATGCATCAACACCATAAGTAGATGCCGTGAAGACTTCTGTAATCATACTAAGTTATGAGTTATGAGTTATGAGTTATGAGTTATGAGTTATGAGTTACGAGTTACGAGTTATGAGTTACGAGTTATGAGTTATGAGTTATGAGTTATGAATAGAATACTTGAAAACGAAAGAGGGAAAATCGAAAGGTCTAATAAAATATTATAAAGAACGTAAACAGACAAAAATTATTTTTTCAATTCAACAACTTAAAATCTAATCTAACAATCATAGTCATCATTCAATCATTAAATCATAGTTCAGAAAATCATTAAATCATAGTTCAAAAATCATTTAATCATAGTTCAGAAAATCATTTAATCATAGTTCAGAAATCATTTAATCTTAGTTAATTTTTTTTCTTAAAAACCAGCTCTATCGGAACACCTTTATACCCAAAGCTCTCCCTGATTTTCTTTTCGAGAAAGCGTTTATAATTGTCCGCCACACTATCCGGGTCATTAACAAAAAATCCGAATACCGGAGGAGCTGCTTTCAGCTGAGTTATGTAATTAATTTTTACTTCTTTACCGTTTATGGAAGGAGGCGGTGTTGCTTTTATCTGGTTCAATAATACTTCATTCAGTTCGCTTGTCTTAACTTTCTTATTTCTTTCATCATAAATATTCTTTGCCTCTTCTATGACTTTGTGAATGCGCTGTTTGGTGAGAGCTGAAATAAAAATGAATTTAAGATAAGTATAACTTTTCAAATGCTCGGTGATTTTTTGCTCAACGATCTTTGCAGTGTTAGAATCTTTCTCTACAAGATCCCATTTGTTTATGACAATCAGCAAACCTTTTCTTATTCTTATCACATCCTCAATTATTCTGACATCCTGTTTATCAAGCTTAAATGTGGCAAGTTTTATATCAGAAGATTTATTTAATTCCTCAAGAAGATCGGCGGCATCAATAACAAGTATCGCGACATTGCATCTTTCGAGCGCTTTATAGGTTCGAACGGTTGAAAAGAATTCTATTGATTCTTTGATCTTATTTTGCTTTCTCAGCCCGGCTGTATCAATTAACACAATATCGTTACCGTGATATTTTAATTTTGAATCTATAGTGTCCCTTGTTGTTCCCGGAACTTCCGTAACGATATTTCTTTCTTCATTCAATATCGCATTTGCAATGGAAGATTTACCCGAATTTGGCTTGCCGATGATTGCAAACTTAATTACCGAGTCATCGGTCTCATCATTTAATTCTATATCTTTTGTAATTATGTCAAGCAGATCACCTGAGTTATATCCGTTTATCGCCGAAAGGGGAAACGGCTCGCCTAGTCCGAGCGAATAAAACTCAAGCGCGTTCGGTTCTTTTTCCACTGTATCAACTTTATTTGCAACCAAAATTATTTTTTTTCCTTTGGAATTCTTTCTTAACATATCCGCAATTTCCTCATCTACCGGATGAATACCTTTCTTTGCATCCACAACAAAAAGTATTTCATCTGATTCTTCGATCGCCTGTTTCACCTGAGTATTAATGGCTTTTTCGAATCTCTCTTCCGAATCCGGCACAAATCCTCCGGTATCAATCAGAAAAAATTTCTTTCCCGTCCATTCGACTTCACCGTAATTTCTGTCGCGTGTCACGCCGCTTGTTTCGTGAACTATTGCTGTCTGCTTCCCGACTAATCTGTTGAAAAGAGTTGACTTGCCTACATTCGGTCTCCCGACTATTGCTACTATATTTTCCATACAGTGAATTTAGCTTTATATAAAAACTGAAACAATGAACTTTAAACCTGTACAACTTAAAATAATTTTATCAATTATACAAATTGTAAATGTATCGATTTGTGAAAAACGGAATTTTTTTGAAAAACCTGAACGTAACGGTTTGTAAACGCATTATCTTTATCATTGACATTTCTAACCTAAAAAGGGAATTTTACACAACTTCAATACAAGATTAATACTTAAATACTAAGACAATGAAAATAATAATTTTAACACTACTCGCATTTATACTTTCAATCAACATTTCACAAGCACAGTTCAAAGGATATGACGACAAAGGACCATCTTCTTATAATAAAGGCTCTAATAATCTGATCCTCGGATTTATCAATCCGAATAATTTCACAATGAAGCATTCGTTTAATGTTTCAATGCTCAGTTCCTCATACGGAAATGTTTCTTTGACATCATATATTAATTCAATGAATTATAGAATTTCAGACCGCTTTAACGTGAGTGCAGATGTAACGATGCAGTATTCACCGTTTGCTTCTTCAAGCTTAGGTCCGGATTATTCATCGGCTTTACAGAAAAATCTTTCGGGATTATTTTTGTCGAGAGCATCCATGAATTACAGAATTTCTGATAACTCGTTCATCAATATTGAATACAGAAACTTAAACGAAAGTGATTATCTTGCAAATCCTTATAACCCTTTTTATAACAATTACGGATATAACGGATTATATGATACCGGTTGGAGATAAAATTTAATCAAATATTATATTACACTGCACCGAAAGTAATTTAATGCTTTCGGTTTTTTATTTATTAAATCAGGTTGAAAAATAATTTACTTAATTACGTTTTAAACGGAGCAATAATTTTATTTTTGATTTTAGTCGCCTATCTCGGGTTTTCCCTGATCAATAATTCAATCAAATCGGATAAAGAAGTAAAAGAGATCACGGATACAACAAAGTCAATCACCAATCAGCCTAATCTTACAATTCAGCTTGACGTTCAGAACGGCACAAACGAAAACGGCGTAGCAACGAAGTTTACTGAATATCTGAGAAAAAACGGGGTCGATGTTGTGGAGATCGGAAATTACAAATCAAAAGATGTCGAACGCACACTTGTCATAGACCGCGTCGGGGATAAAAATAAAGCGAAGAAAGTTGCGCAGACTCTCGGCGTGAGTGAAAAAAACATTATACAGCAAATGAACAATACTCTTTATCTCGACGTAACTGTTGTTATCGGAAAAGATTTTAACCAGCTTAAGCCTTATCTCGAAAAAAAGAAGTAAACATAAATGGACTCAAAAGAACTTGCTTTTAAAACAGCGGACCTGATGCTTCAGAAAAAAGGAACACACATTGTTGTGATGGATCTGCAAAAGCTCACCACTGTTACGGATTTTTTTGTTATCTGCTCTGCATCTTCAGATACACAAATAAAAGCCATTGCCGATTTCATAAAAGAGGAAACAAAAAAAATAGATGCGCACCCGTGGCATAACGAGGGCTATACTAATTTAAGCTGGGTATTGCTTGACTTTGTTGATGTGGTCGTTCATATTTTCTCAAATGAAAAAAGAAGGTTCTACAATCTCGAAGGTCTCTGGGCTGATGCGGACATTACCGAAATAAAAGATGAATGACACATGCAAAAAAGAAAACCCCGCCTGCTTCTCTCCACCGGTGACCCTAACGGGATCGGTCCCGAAATTATTCTAAAAATCATCAGCAATAAATCATTTCAATCCAAATTCGATCTCACGATTATCGGTTCAAAGAAAATCTTTGATTATTATTCTTCGCTTTTAAATTTAAAAAAGATCAGTGAAAAAAATATTATTGAAATCCCATTGCCAAAAAGGTTTAAGGTTCAGCCGGGTGAAATTAATAAAGGCGCAGGAAAGATCTCGGGTGATGCAATAAAAAAAGCAATTCAGCTTTGCATGAAAAAAGAGTTTGACGGAATGATCACGCTTCCTATTTCAAAAGAATCTTTTAATCTCGGCGGATTTGATTATCCGGGACATACTGAGATGCTCGGCAAGCTGACCTTCTCAAAAAATACGATAATGATTTTGTACTCAAAGAAATTTTCCGTTGCATTAGTTACGGGTCACATACCTCTATCAGATGTCAGCAAAAAAATATCTTCCGGATTGCTGTCTGAAAAAATTATTTCCGTCAATAATGCTTTGGTAAAGGATTTCAAAATTAAAAATCCGAAGATCGCATTGCTGTCATTGAATCCTCACGCCGGAGACGGCGGGCTGATTGGAAAGGAAGAACAGAAAACATTAATTCCGCTGGTTGAAGAAATGAATTCGCTTGGATTTAATCTGAGAGGTCCCTATCCTTCGGATGCTTACTTCGCAAATAAAACTTATGAAAGGTTTGATATCACAATTGCAATGTATCATGACCAGGGGCTGATCCCGTTTAAGATGATCTCCTTTTATAAAGGTGTTAACTATACCGCCGGACTGAATATAATAAGAACTTCGCCCGATCACGGAACAGCGTTCGACATAGCAGGACTGGGAAAAGCAAATCCGGAAAGCACGATGGAAGCGATTAAGCTTGCGAATAGACTAGCGCGGGTGAATAGTTGATTAGTTAAATGGTTGATTAGTTAAATGGATATTTGCGTGTGGTTGAATCCAAAATCTAAAATCCAAGATCTAAAATCTAAGATCCTTCAAATTCCAAATCGGACATTCCAATTTCCAAATCAGATCATCTATTAGTAAGGAAGCTCAAAACTTTCTTCCAGTCTTTTTCAAAGTCATATTCAAACCTGTCAGACGGGCTCAGATCAAAAGCTTTTTCAAGCATCATGATACCCGAATCAATTTCTTCTTTCAGAAAATATATCTTTGCTTTTTCGTAATACGGCTCACTCCAGTTTGGATGATATTTTATTACTTTATCAAAAGCTTTGAGTGAATGGTCATAATGTTTCGCATCAAGCAGCGCACAGCCGTAATCATACCACGCATCATAATTTGAAGCTTCAAGCTTCACAACCATCTCATAACTGTTTATCGCATCATCCAGTCTTCCAAGCGCATGTTCCGAATCCGCCTTGAGATACCAGATCTCTGAATAATCCTTGCAAAGGATCAGCGCAGAGTTAAAATCGTCAAGAGCTTTTTCAAACTTGTTCAGGTTAAAGTAACAGTTGCCGCTTCCGTAATACGACTCATAATTGTGAGAATCAATCTTTATGGCTTCAGTAAAAAAGTGAACAGCTTTTTCATATTCAGTGAGTTCTTCATACGCATTTCCCATATTATGAAGTGAATACGAATCAGTCTTTTTAAGCTCAAGCGCTGCTTCGTAACATTCGATTGCTTTATATAATCTTCCGATCGAAGCATAGGCATTTCCGCAATTATACCATGCAGATGAAAAATTGCTTCGCAGGGCAAGACACATTTCATAACTTTCAACTGCTTTAAGATATCTTCCCATTCTGTTGAGAACAATTCCTCTGTTATACCAGGCAGTATAATTCATTGGGGAATATTTCAAATGCTCGTCATAAGCCTGAACGGATTCTTTGAGCATATCAAGAAAATCAAAGCAATATCCCAGTTCATAATACGCATCCTTATGCTCTTTTTCTATCTTTAAAACATTTTCAAAACATTCAGCAGCTTCGACAAACTTTTCCATCTTTTCATAAGTCAGTCCCATGTTAAAGAAGCGTCAATATTTTCCGGCTCCATTTCGAGCGCCTTTAAAAAGGTATCAATTGCCTGTTCAAACTTCTCACAGTTATCCAGTGTGATTCCTTTGTTGATGTAGATCTCAGTATCGGTAGGATCAAGGAGAATTGCCTTATCGAAATACTCAATTGCTTCGTCAAATTTTCCGAGACTGTCGAGAATGAGCGCTTTCTTGTGCCATGCTTCGGTGGAATAAGGGTAAATGTCCAGAAGAACATTGACATAGCTTAGCGCTTTTTCAAACTCATTATTCTCGAAGTAAAAATTTATTATCTCTTCAAGATTCTCCGAATCGAAATTTTTCTTTGCCTCTTCTTCCAGTTTAAGAATCTTTTCAAGCTCTTCATTCTTTTTATTCCGTCTGCCTTTGTTGTTAGAATCTTCTTCACCAGGAAAATCCAATCCCTCAAAATCCTTCATACAATCTCCTTTGAAAATTTTTAATACGTAAAAAAAGTTTTGATGAAATTATATAAAACTCTATATTAAGTCAAGTAATTATTCACTAAGGGAGAAATTTTTGGATAAAAATAAAACTGCCGTTTACAATTTATCTTAAAAAATAATTTTCTTCTTTGAACTAATTTTGAATTATTTCAAACGGATGTAATAAGTATATTTGACAAATTAAATAAAAATATCTTGTCAAAAAAATTTCAATCTTATCTTCCGGTGAATTTCAAATTCAAGAATATCTTATACAGGAAGGACGACTACAAATCAACAATCACGATAAACCGCGAAAGCAAGCTTAACTGTCTTGACCTTGAAACAATAAACGAGCTTACCTCAGCATTCAAAGATTCTGCATGGGATGACAACATCGCCGTCATTGTCCTGACAGGAACCGGAAAGAGAGCATTCTCGACAGGAGCAGACCTTGATGAACAGCAAAAATATTTTCTTAATAATCCCGGAGACTATTACAAATGGATGTATGAATTCATTCAGCTTCATGAGGTAATGCGAAATCTCGGAAAGCCGACGATTGCACGGCTCAACGGGATGGTAGTCGGAGGCGGCAATGAACTAAATATGAGCTGCGATCTTGCAATTGCTGCAGATCACATCATTATCAGACAGGTCGGCGCAGCGCGTGGAAGCGTTGCGGCTGCGGGAGCCACGCAGTTTCTGCCTCTCATAGTCGGCGACCGGCGCGCAAGAGAGATCTTGTTTTTATGCGAAGACATTCCCGCTGCAAAAGCTCTTGAGTGGGGGCTCGTGAATCAGGTTGTTCCTTATGATTTGCTCGACGATGCAGTGAATGTGATGGCGGAAAAATTGTACAACAAGCTTCCCGAATGTCTGCGTTATACCAAACAGCAGCTGAACTTCTGGCGCGATCTGTCATGGCATACAACCATCGGCCACGCAAGAGACTGGCTTTCCATTCATAACTTATCGGATGAAGTAAAAGAAGGGATCTCTGCATTCAACGAAAAGAGAAAGGTTAATTATAAGAAAATAAGGAAGCCGAAGAAAAAATAATGACTGAGGAATTAGAGACGCTTAAGAATATTGTATCGAAGCTGGACGAAGGAAAATTTGAATATTTACTGACAGGTTCAATGGCTTTAAGTTTTTACTCCATTCCAAGAATGACTCGAGACCTGGATATTCTGATACAGCTATATGAAAATGATATCGATAAATTTGTTAAATTGTTAAAAAAGGATTTTTTCATTGATGAAAATATGGTTAACGATTCTCTGAATACCGGAATAATGTTTAATATATTCAATAAAAAGAATTTGTTTAAAATTGATTTTATAATATTGAAAAATGATGAATATGAAAAAACAAAGTTTGAAAGAAGAAAAAAACTAAAAATAAACGGACTGGAAGTTTATGTAATATCAATTGAGGATTTGATTATTTCAAAATTATACTGGGCTAAAGATTCATATTCGGAAATGCAGCTAAACGATATAAGAGAGTTAATGAAAAATGAATTCAATGATACCTATGTAAACGAGTGGGTTTCAAAATTAGAACTATATGATATTTATAAAAAGTTATAAAAATTGAACGACACACATCCCGACATAGACAAGAAACTCCGTGAGCTGTATTCGAAATTATCTCCCGGAGAGAGATTTGAAAAAATGCTGAGTTTATGTCAAACCGTAAGGGAAATAATTTTATCCCAAATGCCGGCGGATCTGAGCGAACCGGAGAAACGGAAGCAGCTGTTCATAAAATATTACGAACGTGATTTTTCCAAAGATATAGTTTTGAAATTATTTTAAAGAATTTATTTCCGTAGTTTTATTTCTTATAAACCATTTTTACCTCATATCCGAAACTTTCCTCGAACAACCCTTTCCTTATGCCGGCTCCCCAGATCTCAAGTGAAGGATCGGCATTGCACGACTTAAGAGTAATTTCAAAAACCTTGTCCTTTATGTTGATCTCAAGGTCATTCACAATGGACTTATGGCTTCTGTCCAGCGCATCCGCAATTCTCAAAATGCCTCCGAGCTTTTTCACGATCTCTTTGCTTTGGGAATCCAGTTTATTAAAACCTTCATGCTTTAATTTCGGGTGAGACTTTCTGTGATAACGCGCAGTGTTTGCGATGATCTCTATTTCCTTGTCATTAAAGCCCATCATCTCGGCATTCCTTATTAAATAGTATGAGTGTTTGTGATGGTCTGTATGAGAAATGTGGTAGCCGACATCATGAAGCAATGATGCGGCTTCGAGATATTCCCTTTCGTCATCAGTCAAAGCAAATTTAAGCTTGACGAAATCAAAGATCTTATTTGCCAGCTTCATAACCTGCATTGCGTGAACCTTATCGTAATTTGTCAGCTCTCCCAGGTACACGACGCTGTTATATCTTACATCCGTGAGATGGCCGAAATCGTATTCACCGCTCCTCTGCTGAATGTAATTCATGATTATCCCTTCGCGAAGTGCATAGCTCGACAGAGTCATTTTCTCTATGCCGAGATCATCAAAGATCTGTTCAAGGATCACCGCGCCCGCTGTAATGATGTCAGCCCGTTTCGGATCAAGGCCCGGGATCTTCAGCCTCTCATCAAGAGTTTCTGCGTCATAAATTTTATCAAGTGCATTTTGAAATGCTTTCTTCTTGATCACGAACCCATTCAGATTTATGTCGTAGTCTGCTTCGGGATTGTCCCCGGCGCTTATGATTGCGCCGATGTTATTGATAGTTCCTGATGAGCCGACCGTGAGTTCATAGTCTTCATTTTTTATAGTGCGTATCGTCTGATTGATTGCCCCATTTACAAATTGCCGCGCGTTCTTGAGATCACTTTTTTCCACTTTTTCATTCAGAGAAAACTTATGTGTCAGCCTCACAGCTCCGACCTTTAAGCTGCTGGCAAACTTTACTTCGCCTCTTTCACCGACAAGTAACTCCGTACTCCCCCCTCCTATGTCAACAAGAAGAATTTTCTTGTTGTAAATATCAAGCGATTGCAATACGCCGAGATATATCAGACGGGCTTCTTCATAACCCGATACAATGTTTATTTCAATCCCTGTCTCAGTCAGTACTCTCGAGAGGAATTCCTGTTTGTTTAATGCTTCACGCGTTGCGCTGGTAGCAACTGCTATGATGTCAGCATTATAGGAATCACATATTAATTTAATGCGCTTTAGTGTTTCCACGCCGCGCTCGATTGCCTCCGGGGAAATATGTTTCATGTCCTTTGAGCTGCTTCCGAGACGCACCACTTCCTTTAATCTTGTCAGAACAGTAAATCTTTTTTTACTGTCAATTTTTGCAATGACAAGATGAAACGAATTTGTGCCTATATCTATTGCCGCTAAAATATTATTCAATTTCTATGTAATAAATTTCCGTTAGCTAAATACGGGAAAATGCTTTTTGCTTTATTCCGTATATTGTTTCAATCATGCCGGATGCAGTTTCAAATACTCTTTCGACGGAAATATCATTTATGTTTTCCGTCGGGGACTGTATAAAAATTTTATTTTTTCCCTTTGGCGCCCATTCATAACCGTGTGTCGGTCCGAACAGTGAAATCACGTTCGCGTCTACTCCCCCGGCAACGTGCATTGTTCCGGTATCATTTGTGATATAGAGATCTGCCATTTTTATCACTGCTCCGACTTTTCTTATCGGAGAATTTTCAAGGATGACACAATTAATGTCTTGGAGTCTTAATTCTTCTCCGATTGAATCCGTGATCTCCTTATCTATGGTGCCCGAGGTCAGAAGAATGTAACACCCGTATTTTTCATGAAGCCTGCCAATCAGTTCAACAAAGTTTGCTTTGTCCCACCTGTTGGCAGTCTTCCCGGCCCCCGGATGAAGAGATATGATCAATTTGTTTTTGTCGGGAAAATTTTCATTAATGAAAGTCTCCGCGAATAAAATTTCTTCACTGCTCAGATGTATCATCATTTCATTTTTTTCCTCTTCACTCAGATCACAGTCAATCTGCCTGCCTACATCAAGGTTTCTTTCCACCTGATGAAGCTTTTTTGAATCCCACTGGAAATCAGATTTTACATTCAGAAGGTATTCGACAGAATTATATTTATCATCTATGCTTCTCACTCCGACCCTGATCTTAGCCCCGGAAAAAAAATTTATAAAATGGGAAGTTCTCGATATCGAAACCGTAGAGGGCACTATTCCTATCTGATAGTCATGATTTTTCAATTCTTTGTAAAACTCGATAAGATTCCTGAAAGGAATTTTGCGATAAGTGATTACTTTATCAATATACGGATTAATGTCACTGAAAAGGATTTCGTAATTGATCGGCGAGGCGACAAGAGTAATGTGTGCTCCGGGAAATCTCTTTCTTATCGCGGCAAAAAGCGGCACGGAGCAGAGCATATCGCCAAGCTGGTTATGCTGCCTGACTATTAAAATATTTTTAATATTACCGGGGTCAATGCCGGAAGGATTAATATCAGAAGCCGGACTTCCAAAGACCTTAAAAATATATTTAAGCATGATTGGAAATTATTTTATTTCTTCGAACTTCGCATCTGAAATTCTGCCGTCATTTTTTCTTTTTTCATCTGGGCCCGGGTTTCCGGAGGTTTTATTTAGCGGTGAATTTTTTATTTGCAGCCCTTTGATGATATTTCTTATTATCGTCAGGATTATGAAAATCAAAAACAATATTATGATCAATCTTGTCATAAATATAAATTAAGTTACTTCGCAATGTTTGTGGATACCGGATTATAATATTCGATTGACGAATGATCCGGTTTCAGAATTTCCGAAATTAAATTTTCAAAATCCGTTTCGTTATTTACAAAATCAATCTCCGCAGAATTTACTATCATGACCTTTGTTGCCTTATACCTGAAGAAAAAATAATTGTACCCTTCGTTAAGGTCTTTTATGTAATCTTCCCTGATATCTTTTTCTATGTCCCTGTCACGGTGCCTTATATTCTGCATCAGCCTTTCTACGGTGGACTGTAGATATATAATCAAATCCGGGACGACTACGGTACGCTCAATCAGTGAAACTATTTTTTCATAAAGCTTCAGCTCGTCATCCTGAAGATTCAGATATGCGAATATCTTGTCTTTCTCAAAAATGTAATCGGAAATATAATAATCGTGAAACAGGTCTATCTGCTTGATCTCCTGCAGCTGCTTATACCTGCTCATCAGAAAATACATCTGCGTATGAAATGCATAGCTCACGGGATCCTTATAAAACTTTTCAAGGAAAGGATTGTCTTCAAAATTCTCGAGAATAAGCTTTGCATTCAGTCTTTCAGAAAGCTTCTTTGCAAGAGTGGTTTTGCCGACTCCTATCACCCCCTCGATGGCTATATATTTTATTTTCTTATCTTCCAATAATATTTATTTTTCGGTATTGATGAGTTTATATCTGGTCACGCTTAATTTATCATTTGTATCTTTTAAAAGCTCCGAGATCTTTTTTTTGAAAACAGGGTGAACAAAATCCGGTGAGATCTCATTCATCGGGACAAGAACAAATTTCCGGTTCTCTATCTGGTGATGCGGCACTTTCATAAGATCATTTTCCACAATTAAATCACCATAAAATAAAAGATCGATATCAATTTCCCTTTCATGCCACTTAGCGCTTTCTTTCCGTCCTAATTTTTTTTCAATTCCCTTCAATTTTCTTAAAAGGTCTGCTGCAGTTAATTCCGTACTGATCTCAGTTACACTGTTCAGATAATCATTCTGTCCGCTGACTCCCCAAGGTTCCGTTTCATAAATTTCCGAAGATCTCAGGATCTTCGTATCTACAAGCTTCCCGATTTCCTTCAATGCTGATTCAATGTAATTTATTCTTTCACCCTTATTGGAACCAAGCCCGAGATATGCGACAGTCATTTTTATTCTCTGTTCATTTTATTTATTATTTCCACCGAATCTATAATACCAAGCGGAGCATTGGGTTTCCTGACCCTGACTTCCACCGAATTCACAAGCGGAAAGCTCTCCAGTATGCTCCTGCAAATATTCTGATTTACCGTCTCGATGAGGTTGTATTTCTTTTCGTTAAATATTTTTTCAACTAACTTATAAATCGACAGGTAGTCAACGGTGTTTTTCAGATCATCAGTATCCTTTAATTTGTCCAGATCACAATTCATTTCAATATCAATTTCAAATTCATTTCCCATCTCCTTTTCATAATCAAGCACTCCGTGAAAAGCATAAAACCTTGCATTGTTAATTCGTATCGTAGTCAAATTCGAATTTTATTTATTAGACTTCTTGCCGGAGGATTTTTTTTCCCGTGAAGCTTTTAATGTCTTTATCCTGTCTTTCGGAAGTTTATTTTTTGAAATCAGTCTGATACCGGTTTCCTTTGAAGTTTTTACCGGTACTTTTTCTGAAGATGATTTTTTCAGAGCTTTCTGGACTGTCTTTCCCAGATCGGCAGGAGAATCCGCAATGATAATCCCGCATTCTTTCAGTACCCTGATCTTTTCATCAGCTGTTCCTTTGCCTCCTGAAATTATCGCGCCTGCATGTCCCATTCGCCTTCCCGGAGGAGCTGTTCTTCCCGCTATAAAACCTATCACAGGCTTTTTTACATTTTTCTTTATGTAATACGCAGCTTCTTCCTCTGCGCTTCCGCCAATCTCGCCTATCATCAGTATAGCATCCGTATCTTTGTCTTCATTAAATAATTTTACCGCATCTATGAACCTTGTCCCGATGACAGGATCTCCCCCAATCCCAATACAGGTTGACTGCCCTATTCCCAGGTTTGTCAGCTGCCAAACGGCTTCATATGTTAGTGTTCCGCTTCGTGAAATTACTCCGACTCTTCCTTTTTTATGTATGAATCCCGGCATGATCCCGATCTTGCATTCTCCGGGAGTAATTATTCCCGGACAGTTCGGCCCGATGAACCTGACCTCGTGAGTATCTGTGTTTTTATTTTTTACATATTCATAAACCCTGATCATATCCTCTGTCGGAATTCCCTCAGTAATACAAACAATCACGTTTATCCCTGCATCGGCTGCTTCCATAATTGCATCGGCTGCAAATGATGCCGGTACAAAAATTACGGAAGCGTTGGCACCCGTCGCTTCAACAGCTTCCTTCACGGAGTTAAAGACCGGAATCAAATCCTGAAAAAGCGTCCCGCCTTTTCCGGGAGTTACTCCTGCAACTACATTTGTCCCATACTCGATCATCTGATTGGCATGAAACGATCCTTCGGCACCTGTGATTCCCTGAACTACAACTTTTGTTTTCTTATTTACTAATATGCTCAATTTATTTTTATTTTTATTTTTTTTCTACCGTATTGCTTTTGATTTTCCATTTGCCCTTGCTGTCGGCAACCAGATTATATTTTACAACCATATCCAGCTCTTCATCTTTATTATTCTTATTGTCAATTTTTTTCAGCCTTACTTCCACTACTGCCTCGTTACCATTTTGTGATATTACCTTAGGTTCATTGATAATTATTAATTTTTTTGTACTCTTATAATTTGCCGTGAATCTGTCAAGATTGCTTGTTTCCCAGAGCTCGCTTGCCTTTTTCATGTTTTGTTCAAAGTTGCCGCCGCCGCTTGTCCCTCTCTGCAGAAATTCAATATAATCCGATATTGTAACTTTCGGATTGTCGAGTCTTTTATTAAGCTCTTTTTCTTTCTGCACGAATTTTTTCGGATCAGAACCTGAACCGGATCTGGCGAGAGAATCTAACTTCGAAAGTGAATCAGCCGCAATTGCAGAGTCTGTTTTGCCTTCCAGATTTTTCAGCCTTTCAAACTCTTCTCGTTCTTTTTGTTCCTTATCTTTGTCTACCGTTGTTTCCTGCTGCGGGGGAATGAATGTCTGCTCATCTTCTTTTTTTCCGCAAGACTGTATTAGCATTGAAAAGCAAAATACAATGAGCAGTAAAATTTTTTTTCTTAACACTTAACTTATTTTTTTATCAAAATAGATTTTTAGAGTTTCATATTCAATTTACAAAAGAATTAAAAGAGTGCTAAAGACTTTTATTTCCGGAAATAAAATTTTTTTAATTTATTTTCCTGCAATACATATTTTTTTATTGACAATGGATTATATTATAAATAACTTAACCTAAACTTTACACAACCAACAAGCATTTTCTTAATTAACTAAACTATATTAACTAACCTTAAATAAGGAGAATAAAATGAAATCGAAGTTACCGATTTATTTTTTACCTGTTTTACTTGTCGTGTTTTTAGTTTACGGTTATTCAACTCAGGATGACCCCAGATACGACGCAGCTCCAAGAAGTTCAGATGTAAATTACAACAACCCCGCCGGTCTTGACACAAATACTCCGGCAAATTTCCCGTATCCGGAATTATGGAATTTTAATTATTCCGCTGACCCGGGTCCGGCTGGAGGTACTGTCGGCGCTTGCTATTTTCAGGGAAAACATTTTCTTAATTCATGGAACAGCGCTAATCTTTACAAATATAATCCCGACGGACCAAACGGAGGTCCGGGCACCCAGTCAAATATTAATCCGGCTTATAACGGTGGTCTCGGAACAATCAGAGATATGACCATCGCTCCTGATGGTTCCGGTACTAATTATTTATGGGGTGGTGCCGCAGGCACAACTTTATACAAGCTGGATTCTGCCGGAACCAGAATAGCTTCTTATATACATGCAGGTGCAGCTTACAGAGCAATTGCATGGGATCCTAACAGAAAAGGATTCTGGAGCTGTAATTTCAGCGATAATATTGTCTGCCGTGATACAAACGGTGTCGTAATTAAGACTCTTGTGAATACACTTGCCGGAAAATACGGAATGGGTTTTGACAGTACATCAACCGCTGACTCTGCTTTCTTATGGGTGTGGAATCAGTCAAGTGTTGTCGGAGGAGATAATGAATTGCACAGGATTTACATTAATACAAATACCGACACGAGAACTTACCTTTTCCCGTTAGTAGGCGGTACTCTTGGAATTGCAGGTGGTGCTGAAGTATTTGTAGAGAATAACATGTTAGTTCTTTCGTTAAACTTCCAGAATTTTGCAATGCTTGGGTATAAATTAAAAGATCTGACTCCTCCAGGCGGCGGCTCAATTACCGTCAACCGAAACGGATTGAATATATCAATACCCGATAATGGCGGAAATGCAAATCCCGCTGTTGATTCAATAGTAATCACAGGAATTCCTGCAGGTAATGAAATCAAAAAGATCCAGGTAACAATTGATACAGTAATCCATACTTACATTGGTGATTTAAGATTCTGGCTCAATCATACTCCAACTGCTTTTGATACCATAATCAGCCGTATAGGATACACAGGAACCGGATTCGGAAATTCATGTGATAATCTCACAGGCACTGTTTTACTTGATACTGTAGGACCGATAAATATTCAAAACATTCCGAGTACATGCAATGGGGTCCTAGCTCAGGCAACCGGCACATTTAATCCTAAAGCACCGTTAGCACCGTACCAGAATTCCGGGACAAATCCAAACGGATCATACATTTTAAGAATTTCGGATAATGCAGCTGCAGACGTCGGAAACCTAAGGGCATGGTCTATAAAAATTGATTACGGTACAATAGTCGGCGTAAGCAATAACGTAACAAGCATAGCCGATAATTATAAATTAAGCCAGAACTATCCAAACCCGTTCAATCCTTCGACAAAGATTGACTATTCAATTCCAAAATCAGGATTGGTATCCATTAAGGTTTATGATGTTCTCGGAAAAGAAGTATATACACTTGTAAATGAAATTAAGAATGCAGGAAGCTATGAAGCTGTATTCAACGGAGCAAACTTCTCGAGCGGTGTTTATTTCTACCGCATCCAGGCAGGAAACTTCGTCGAAACGAAAAAGATGTATTTGCTGAAGTAATATTTTTTAATTTCTCAATATTAAAAAATTAAAAACCCGTGGTTTGATATCACGGGTTTTTTTAATTTTATAAAAATATATACGACTTGCTGTTAAGCTCTTAGTTAAATTATGGTCTTATCATATTTACAAAATCAAATACATTATTATCGGCTATGCTTAGATCCATCAAGACAACGTTATTGTCCCCGTTTAGTATCCTGAAAATTAATTGAACAAGCCGAAAGACAATTCAATTATACGATGAAATTAAGATCGCACCCGATTCCCAAATAATTAAAGTTTATTTATTTTAGCATAAATTATTTCTAACTTTAAATCAAAAAAAGGGGAAATATTATGAAGGGCATTCAATACAAATTCAAAAGCATAATAACATTCTTTGTTGTAATTCTTTTCCTATTGAGTTTTAACAATTCCATCTATTCTCAAGCCAGCTCTGTCCAATTGGACGGCAATATTTTATTTAACAGTATCAAGGCTGCTTATAACAGCTTAGGCAGCACTATCTCCTCTCCTCACGTGATCGAAATGCTCGCCGGTTACACGGGTGCACTTGATACTTTTCCGGTCACCCTTACTCAAAAGACCGGCTCCGGTGCATTGAACACAATTACAATTCGGCCGGCGTCCGGTGTTACTGATCTGAAGATCACCGTGAGCCCGGCTTCTGCAGTATTTATTTTAGACGGTGCTGACTATACGATCATAGACGGGAGGTCAGGCAGTATAGGAAGTACAATAAACCTTACTGTTAAAAATACAAGTACAGATGTCAATGCAGGAGTTATCGAAATGAAAAATGGTGCAGGCAATAATACTGTAAAATATGTGAACTGCTATGCACCGGGCGCATCAGGATTTACTGCTGGAGGAAGGAATATCAGCATTTCACAGTCAACTCCGGTCTCCGGTGGAAATAACAACAATACCATTGACCATTGTATTATAAACGGCGGGAGAAGAGGCGTCCAGACTTTCGGAACTGTCGGAGGCTCGTTCACAAATGATAATACGATCATCACCAACAATGTAATAAAGAATCAGACGACCATAGGAGTTTTTCACGGCTCTGAATCGGTCGGGGATAATATTACTTCGAATGAAATTTATATGGATACACTTGTCCTGACTTCATCTCAATACTTTGGGATACTTTGTCAGGGTGTCGGATACATTAATATAAAAAGCAACCGGATTCATGATCTGCATTCATCGGCGTCTTCTTACGAAATTTTTGGGGTCCGTACCAATCCCACAGAACTTACTGTTCCCGGTTCAAATGCATGCAAAATCGACATTGTAAATAATTTTATTTCTCTTGATGAGGATAATTCTTCTGCGACTGGATTATATGGTGTGGACATTAGTCCGGGTTCAACGGATTTCGTTTGCAGCATTTACAATAATTCTTTGAGAAACGGAGGAACGGCAGCAAATATTTTGACTTCATCTGTATGCCTGAGCGTTCCTCAGCCGCTCGCCGGCTCTTCGGTTAACATTCTGAATAATCTTTTGTCAGCAGAAAGAATCACAATCAATAATAATTCAACCAATACTGCAGCAAGCTATTCCTGGGATGGAATTAACGGAGGCTTTGATGCTGACTATAATAATTATGGAACTCCCGATACCGGCGTCTGCATCAGGGGAGTAATTTTCAATGGAATCACTTATTCAGATGGAGTTCATTGTGTTAATGATCTTTCTCTCTCTGATTATCATCGTGCTCTCTGTTCATATGGCATAGAGCTGCATTCAAATTTTAAGCCAGTTGTTTTTACGTCTGCTAATGATCTCCATCTTGATTTCACAAAGGTCGGAGGCGACATGAATGGGGTTCCTTTGGATTCAGTAACCGTCGACATTGACGGTCAGACAAGAGACCCTGTCTATCCGTATCGCGGAGCAGATGAAGGTCCTGCGCTTAGAGTCTTAACTGTAAGAGCTGTTTATGAGGGAATAAATCCGGCGGCAGCATCAGGAGGAGCTCAGTGTTTTCACCAGTTAAGAAGCGCGGTCTCTCCATACAATATATTATCGACCTGCACGGGTGATCTCGACAATCAAAACAATGTTTATCTGTGCTTCGGAGATTCAATTTCAACAGGAGTTAACTTTTATATTATATTAAAGCAGAGAAATCACCTCGAGACGTGGAGCTCCGCAACAATGCATTTCACATCAGGCACTGCTTCATATATTTTTGATAATGCCTTATCACAGGCATACGGAAACAATATGGCGGGGACTTCCTCTCCATTCAGGATATTCGGTGGCGATGCGGATCAGAACGGATTTATTGACGGGATAGATCTGGGGCTAACAGATAATGACGTATTTAATTTCATAACCGGCTGTGATCTGAATACTGATATTACAGATAATGGTGTCGTGGATGCAACCGATCTTGCAATAACTGATGGCAATGCAGCTAACTTTGTGAGTGTGATCAGACCGTGAATGAAATAAATGAATTCTGTGAACAGACAGCGAGTTGAGACTTGCGAGATCGATTGAATTTTAATGCCATCAAAGACACAAAGATCTGTGAACATTATTCTTTTTGTCTTTGAGACTTCTGTAAAAATTCCTTCCAGTACTTTTTATTTCGGTGAATGCAGCGCAATTTTATTTCCTTCACTGTCTATAAAATAGCACATATAGCCGACCTCAGGTGATATCTGGGTCTTCGGTGTTATGATCTTGCCACCGGCATCTTCCACCCTGTCCAGAATTGTCTTAAGATCATCGCCTCCGTTTAAGAATATCGTCACACCGTCACCCGCAGGTGTGAAATCTTTTTGAATGTATATGTGTCCGCCAACTCCTCCCTGTTCGCTCGGGAAAAAAGCCAGATCCTGATCCCCCATTTTCATTTCATTCATTTTAAAATCGAAAATTGCATTGTAAAATTTTACCGCTCTCTTAAGATCGGATGAAGGTATTGCAAACCAGTTGATTGCGTTTTTCATTTTTCATTTTAATTTAAGTTTATAAAAAATAGTTTATGCAAATGTAGTAACTTCAATTTGAATGTACATATCGAAAATTGCTAAATTTACTTAAGTTGGCAGTTAATATATTGTAAGCCAAAGATTGCCGCGAATTTCACGAATAAGCACGAATTTAGAAAATTAATTGTGAAAAAAAATAGTGAGAATTCGTGTAGTTTGACAAAAAACAAACCCTCAATTACCGATAGTTAAGTTGAGTAAATTTATTATTTTAATTTTATAGAAAAATGAAAATATTGTTAACAAATGCGAAAGTATGGCTTGGCAAAAGAATATTTGCTGACTCGATCGGATTCGATTCTCAAACCGGCAAAATAACTTTCATTGGAACCGGGAATGAGTCTGACAACAAACTAGTTAAGGATTACATCGAAGTAACTGACCTCAAAGGAAAGCTTGTAATTCCTGCCTTCACCGATGGGCATTGCCACTTCATAAAAGGCGCTCTTGTAAATTCACAGCTGAATCTCCGGAATGCCCAAACAAAGAGAGACTTTGTTAATGGAATAAATGAATATAAAAGCAAAAATAATAGCAGCTGGATTTACGGCGGATACTTTTCCGAAGCGAATTTCACTGAAGAAATTTATCCGGACAGAAATTTTCTTGATGAGATCTCAAAAGATGTGCCCATGATAATTTCAAAGTTTGATATGCACTCCGCATTTGTAAATACAAAAGCACTTGAGCTATCCGGAATATTCAGCAAAAAAAATGAATTTACTTCAGATGAAGTATTAAAAGATCAAAACAATACTATTACCGGTGAACTGAAAGAAAGAGCGATAGAATTTGTATTGAATGCAATACCGGTCTCTTCTTTAAAGGATAGAACTGATGCAGCAGTAATGCAAATAGAAAAACTTCATTCACTTGGTATCACTGCAATTTCGGATATAACCTTACCCGAAGATCTTGAGATATGTAAAGAGCTTATAAATCAAAACAAGTTACTGTTAAGAGTTGATGCAAGGCTGCCTTTTGAAGAATTTACAAATCTTGAAAAACATAAGAAAGAATTTTCTGAGTTATCGGACCTGATAAAGTTTCATTCTCTTAAAGCATTTTACGACGGCTCGCTTTCAAGCAGGACAGCACTGATGCATTCAAATTATAAAAATTCAAATCATAACGGCATCAGGACAGAGTTTGTGAACAGCGGTGAATTTGAAAAGACTGCTTTTGAAATTGACGAAGTCGGATATCAAATGTCGGTTCACGCTATCGGGGATAAAGCCGTTACAGAACTTCTGGATCTGAATGAAGAGCTGGTGAAAAGATTCGGTCAAAGAGACAGGCGTTTCAGGATCGAGCACGCACAACATATTGCTGAAAAGGATTTTCAGCGATTTAAAAAATTGAATGTTATAGCTTCAGTTCAGCCGACTCATTTATTCAGTGATGCGAAGACTGCTTCAGAGATTCTCGATGATTTCAGGCTTGAGCATAATTATAAAAAATTATTTGACATCAGAGCAAAGGTCTGCTTCGGAACGGACTTTCCCGTCGTAGGTGAAAGTCCGTTCGAAACTATTTACTGTGCAATGACAAGAAAGGTAAATGGATTTGAAAACGGTTTCGTTACCGAAAATAATATTTCGCTTGAAGACTGTCTCGAAGCATATACAATTTATAATGCCTATGCAACTTATGATGAAAAGGAAAGAGGCAGTTTAGAAGTTGGCAAAGCTGCTGATATAGTAATTCTTGAAAATGATTTATTCGAAATGAGCGGTGATGAAATTAAAGATGCGAAGGTTTGTGCGACTTATTTTTGTGGGGAAAAAGTGTTTGGTATTAGGTATTAGGTATTAGGTATTAGGTATTAGGTATTAGGTATTAGGTATTAGGTATTAGGTATTAGGTATTAGATACTTAATACTTAATACTTAATACTTAATACTTAATACTTAATACTTAATACTTAATACTTAATACTTAATACAAATACTAATTCTGCAGTCCCGCCATCTCACCGGCTTTTTTATAAGCATTCATCATATCAATCACGCCCCCGGATTTTGACAGTTCCGAAAACAATTCCTTTGAAGATTTTCCTTTTACCTTAACTTTTAATCCCGGGTATTGTCTTACGGAAGATACTATAGCCTCCTTTAACTGGGACGCTGTAAGCTGCGGATAATAAGATTTCAGAACCGCAGCAATGCCGGCAACTTCAGGAGCCGCCATACTTGTACCGTCAATCTTTTTATATTTTCCGTTTGGTACGGTTGAATTTATCTGAACGCCCGGAGCAAAAACATCAACTACTTCTTTCGAATAGTTGCTGAACGGCGCTTCGAGATCGTATTTTAAATTTTTGTTTTCGGGATCTTTTTCCGGACTCCATTTCTTCATCCACGAATTTGCGCTTACAACTATCATGTTAGAAAACGATTCTTTCCTTCCGTTCTCTTCGGTAAATTTCTTCGGGTAGCTTATCAGCTTCGAAATATCTTCGCCTTCATTTCCCGATGATACGACAAACAAGACGTCTTTCTCTTCAGCATACTTTATTGCATCTGCAACGAATTCCGGGTCAGGTGAAAAATATTTTCCGGCTGACATATTTATGATATCAGCTCCGTTATCTACGGCATATCTTATTGCATTACCAATGTCTTTGTCCCGTTCATCACCTTCATTCGGAACCGCGCGAAGGCACATTATTTTTGCAAACGGCGCCTGTCCGGTTTTCTTTGAAGCAATTATTCCCGATACATGAGTTCCGTGAATTTCCTTCAATTCAACCACATCATTATTTCCGTAACCCTTCTCAAGTAGAATCTCAGGATTATCACCCGTTTGCAGGTAAGCCTGCGCCGTATCAAATAAATATTTTGTTTTTAAATCATACGACTCTTTAAGCTCAAGCAAATCATTTTTATCTGCGCCGAAAAGCATATAGACGCCGAGTATTATCGATGCTGCATCACTGACCTTGCCTTCGGGCAATGCATTTGAAATTCCCTGAAGCTTTCTCGGATCTGTAGTAATGTTCTTTGCATTCAAAACTTTTTCAGCTTCTGAAATTTCTTCAAGAGTCTGATCGATACCTGTCTGGATGCTGAAGGTTTCATCTTTCTGATCATAGTATTCTTTTTCAACTTTCTGAAAGTAGTCATCTGACTCGGGAGTATTTGCTTTCTTAAGGCGTTCGTATTCTCTTGTAACTTCAAGATTTATGTACTTTGCATCGCCGAGAAAATTCCAGCCGTGAAAATCATCAACGTAACCGTTATCATCATCGTCAATTCCCGTGATGCCGTTTATTTCCGCTTCGTTGTTCCAGATATTCTCCTTCAGATCGGGGTGATTGATATCAAATCCGTCATCAATAACCGCTACAACGACTTCTTGTCTTTCGGGAACGTATTCGAGTGACTTGAGATATTTATAAAATGAATTTGTCCTGGTGCCTTCGTAACCATCAATATCCGGGTCCATCAAAGCCCAGTCGGGAAGGTCTCCGCTGCTGACCTTGTTTTCAAATGCTTTCTGTAGTGTGTTTATTCTTTTTTCGGCGGGCTCACCGGAACTGAAGCTCAGGAGGTTAATACTGATTAAAGCTGCAATTAATAAATATAAAATACCTTTGGTCTTGTTTTGTATTTTCATATAACTAAAAACATTAATTTTATATATTGAAAGCTAAATTAGATAATACAACCAACAGATTGAAGTCTCAAAAAATTACAAGCCTCTAAATTTTAATTAATGACAGATCACAACGAGATCTATCTGAAATACAAAAAAAGTGTCAACGAAATTCTATCTCATTCAATACCGGATCAGAAGCCGGAAACTCTTTATGGGCCGCTGAAATATATTTTAAACAGCGGCGGAAAAAGAATCAGGCCAATGATGGTGATCTTTTGCTGTGATGCAGCCGGCGGCAGTTTGGAATCTTCTCTGAATGCAGCAGTGTCAATGGAAATGCTGCACAACTTTACTCTCGTTCACGATGACATAATGGATAATGCAGATACACGCCGTGGCAATGAGACAATTCACAAGAAATGGAACGAGAACGTTGCAATACTTTCCGGTGACCTGCTGATCGGTCTTGCCTACACTTATTTAATGAAGACAAAATCCGACAGGCTGAACAGGATCATTGAAGTATTCACTCAGGGAATAACCGAGGTCTGCGAAGGTCAGGGCTTCGATAAAGAGTTTGAAGAGAGAAATGACGTAACACCGTCAGAATACATAATGATGATTGGCAAGAAGACAGCAAAAATGCTTGAAAGTTCCGCGGTTATCGGTGCTTTGATTGGCAAAGGAAGCGATGAACTGGTCGGTAATCTGAGAAACTATGCTTCAAATATCGGACTTGCATTTCAGATACAGGATGACCTGCTTGATATCACGGGAGATGAAACGGAATTCGGGAAAAAAATCGGCGGCGATTTAGTTGAAGGGAAGAAAACTTATTTACTGTTGAAAGCAATGGAACTAGTTGATAATGGAAACGACCGGAAGACAATATCAGACATTGTTAATAAAAACGGTCCGAAGCCGGACGATTCGGAAAAGATTATAGAGATAAAGAATATCTACAGCAGATACGGTATCTTGGATTCGGCTCAAAAGGAAATCGAACATTATACCAAACTTGCAGATAAACATTTAGATGTATTGCCGGATGGTGAACACAAACAAAGATTAAAATGGCTCTCGGAAATGCTGATGGGACGCAGCTTTTAACCGCATATTATTGCTGATTAAATTGATTTCACGGATTAGATTGTTCTGATTTAACTGTATTGGCAGAAAATATTTAAACACTAATGGATTTTCATAGAAATCATTCAATCATTCAATCATAGTTAAGAAACCATTTCATCATTCAATCATAGTCAGTGATAGAAAAAGAAATAACAATCGCAAATAAAGCAGGGATGCATACAAGACCTGCATCTGCAATCGTGAGAATGGCAGCAAAATATAAAGCGGATTTTTTTATTTCAAAAGGCGGATTTGAAGTTAACGGAAAGAGCATAATAGGCGTAATGACCCTGGCAGCCGAACAAGGCTCAACCCTTACCCTCCGCTTCGAAGGGGAAGACGAGAAAGAGCTTTCCGAAGAAATGGTGAAATTTTTTGCCGAAGGATTCGGAGAAACAATATGAAAGAAAAATGAAAGAAAACTTACAGGAGATAAAATCAAAAATACTCTCGTCCGAAAAGTTCGCGCTGCTTAAAGATTCTGTCAGCAATAACGCTGACATAATTTTAAGCGGCGTTAACGGCTCCCTCGTTTCTTTTATTGTCAGCTTCATTTATACAAATACCTGCAAAAAAATATTTTATATTTCGCATGATAACGACAGGATAATTAAATTAAAAGATGATCTGGATTTGTTAAATCCGGTTGAGAACTTATCCGTATTTTCTTCCAAACTTACCGACGGTGAATCAACTTCCAAAATCCTTATTGACTTATCCGGCAATAATGAATTCATAGTGATCGCAAATGCATCCGAACTCGGAAACCAGATAATCCCAAAGAATAAATTCAAAGCTTCGATAATCGAACTGAAGAAAGGCGAGAATCAAAGCTTCGATGAGCTTCTGAATATATTAAACAAATATAATTTTAACAGAAAAGATTTTGTGGATGAGACCGGTGATTATTCGGTGAGAGGCGGGATAATAGATTTATTTCCGGGAAACCTTGAAAGCCCTGTCAGGATTGAGTTTTTCGGTGATACAATAGAATCAATAAGAGAGTTTGATATTAACTCACAAAGATCTGTGAGAGAAATTGATTCCGTGAAAATCGGAATAAATCTGGATTCCGAAGATGATGAAAAAAATTATGAATCAAATGAAACTATACTTAATTACCTTCCCGATGATACAATTGTATTCATTGATGAATCCGGGATTGTAAATAGTGAAATAGAAGACGGTGAAGTATTGAATACACTTGGTAGGTTTAAGAAAGTTTATCTTACTTCCTTTACAAGCGGGATTACTGATGTTGAAGTAAATAAAGAGATTAAATTTGACTCAAAGCCTCAGCCGGAGTTTCATTCGAATTTAAAAACACTTTATCAAAACTTATCCGAAAATATTAAAAAAGGATACGAAGCATTTATACTTACTTCCGATGAGTATCAGGCAAACAGAATCAAAGAGCTGATTGAAGATTTTGAAGATGACAATATCATTGAAAGAGATGAGGAAATTCACCATGACACGGACGAGCAAAGTGAAACCAACGGTAATATCAAATCAAACTTCAGCATTAAAAATAAATTCAGGATCATTCCAGAGTCGGTACATAACGGATTTATATATAGGGATCCGAAAATGTTAATTTATACCGAGCATCAGATCTTCGGAAGATATTTTAAACAGCTAAAAAAGAAAAAGCTGAAATTCAAAGGGCTGACTTTCAGTGAGCTGAAGGAACTCCAGTACGGTGATTATGTCGTTCACAGGGATTTCGGGATCGGGAAATACTCCGGGCTGAAGAAAATTACAGTCGGGGATAACAATCAGGAAGTTGTTGTGTTATCCTATCACGGAAGCGACAAATTATTTCTGAACCTGAACAACATTAATCTGATAAAAAAATATTCCGGCGCTGAAGGACATACACCTTCTCTTACCCGGCTTGGCGGAGGAGAATGGGATAAATTAAAAGCGAGAACGAAGAAACAAGTCAAAGACATTGCCAGAGATCTGATCATACTTTATGCAAAGAGAAAATCAGAGACTGGATTTAAATTTTCGGCTGACACACACTGGCAGAAAGAGCTCGAAGCGAATTTTATGTATGAAGACACGCCGGATCAGTTCAGGGCAACAGTTGAAACAAAGGAGGATATGGAATCTCCGAATCCAATGGACAGGCTTGTATGCGGTGATGTCGGCTTTGGCAAGACCGAAGTGGCAGTCAGAGCTGCGTTTAAGTCAGTGCTGGATAATAAACAGGTTGCAGTGCTTGTCCCTACGACTATACTTGCGGTTCAGCATTACAATACATTCCGTGACAGATTGTCTTCTTTTGCTGTGGAAGTAAATAACATTACACGTTTTAAAAATTCAAAAGAGCAAAAGAGAATTTTGGAAAGATTGGCCGAAGGAAAGCTTAATATACTTATCGGGACTCATCGTCTTTTATCGAAGGATATTAATTTTAAGGATTTAGGTTTGCTGATTATAGATGAAGAGCAGAGATTCGGCGTGAAGGCAAAGGAAAAACTGAGAAGCATTAAACCAAATGTTGATACGCTGACACTCACTGCGACACCAATTCCCCGAACATTAAATTTTTCTTTGCTCGGAGCGAGAGACCTTTCGATTATTAATACTCCCCCAAAAAACAGGATCCCGATAATTACGGAAATCATAAAGCTTGACTGGAATAACATAGCTTCCATTATCAGGCATGAAATAAACCGCGGAGGACAGGTTTATTTCGTGAATGACAAGATCAAAAATATTCACACGCTCGGTGACACAATAAAAACATACGTTCCCGAGGCGAAGATCGGAATTGCACACGGACAGCTGGAAGGAAAAGAGCTTGAAAACATTGTAATAAACTTTATAGAGAAAAAGCTGAATGTTTTGCTTTGTACAAAAATAATTGAATCCGGTCTTGATATCCCTAACGTGAATACAATCATAATTAATAACGCAGACAGGTATGGACTGGCTGAACTGTATCAGCTGAGAGGAAGGGTGGGCAGAAGCGACATACAGGCGTTTGCATATCTGATAGCGCCGCCCAACGGAAAGCTGACAAAGACTGCGGTTAAGAGATTGCAGGCAATAGAAGAATTTACGGAGCTGGGTTCGGGATTTAATCTCGCGATGAGGGATATGGAAATCCGCGGGGTCGGAAATTTACTCGGGAAGGAGCAAAGCGGATTTGTCCAGGAAATTGGTTTTGACATGTATGTAAATATTATTGAAGAAGCAGTCCTTGAGCTTAAGGAAACAGAGTTTAAGGATTTATTTAAGAATGAAAGCTCGCTGCAAAAAATCAATGAGAGCATTAAGAAAAAGCTCGAAGAGAAAAGTACTGTAATGGAAAATGATCTCAATGCATTAATACCTAAAGATTATGTCAGCAATGATACAGAACGACTGAATATTTACAGGCGTTTGTATGAGCTTAAAGATGAGGAAGAGTTAAAGTTAATAAGTATCGAGCTTAAAGACAGGTTCGGTGAATATCTCGATGATGTTGAAAATCTCCTGAGAATAATTAAAATAAAATTAAAAGCTACGGCGCTCGGTCTGGAAAAAATAACAATCCGCAATAAACATCTTACATTATATTTTCCTGAAGATAAAGATCATAAAATATTTGAAAGCAATTTTTTCAAAAATATGATCGAGACGATCTCAAATGACAGAACAAAAAAGTATAACCTTGCTCCTGATAAGGACAGACTGATAATCGAGATAACGCTGGTCAGCAATGATGATGAGAAAAGGTTAAACGAAATGGAAAATATTTTTTCATCACCGGAAACAACCGGCATAAACCAATGATTTTATGGGATTTTATTTTTACGGGGTAGTAAGTAATTTATGTTCTAAAAATGTTTTTAACAAACTGAACAAATGACAAAAACACAAATAAAATGTCCGAGCTGCGGAGCCGAAATAGACGTAGATGAGGTCTTTAAGCATCAGGCTGAAGAGGATCTAAGGAAAGAATATGAAGAAAAGCTTTCAAAGCAGGTAAGTGCTTTGAATCAGAAAAAGGAACAGGTTGATTCGGAGATGCTGAAGGTTAAAAAGCTCAAGGAAGAACAGGATGATATTATCAGGAAAAAACTTTTTGAAGAAAGGGAGAAGCTTGTAGCGGAGGCAGAGTTCAAGGCGAAAAAAGACCTGGAGTTTGAGCTTCTTAAAATGAAACAGGAGAGCGAGTCGAAGACAAAGGAAAATTTCCAGCTTAAGAAAAAAGAAGTTGAGATCCTTAACAAGGAACGCAATCTCAAGGATAAGGAAGAACAGCTTGAACTGGATGTTGAGCTTAAGATGATAGAAAGAGCTAAAGACATTGAAAACAAAGCCATCAGGCGCGAGCAGGAAAAATTCAACCTTAAGACACTCGAGTATGAAAAAAGCATCGAAGAGCAAAAGCAATTAATTGAAGAAAAGAAAGAAAAAGAAGCCGAACTTCTTAACAGGGAGCGTGAAATCAAAGAGAAAGCCGAACAGACCCGACTTGATCTGGAAAAGCGGATGGAAGAAAAAACCCGGCAGCTTGAAGAGGAAGCATTAAGCAGGGAGCAGGAAAAGCTTGACCAGAATAAGCGTGAATATGAAAAACAGCTTGGAGAGAAAATGAAATTTATTGAAGAGCTTAAGGCAAAAGAAATTGAAATGGAGAAGAGAGAAAGAGAGATAAAAGAAAACAATGAGCAGTTCAGGCTAGATATGGAAAGGCGAATGAATCAACAGGCAAAACAAATGGAGGAAGAAGCTGTACGGCGCGAACAGGAAAAAATTGAACAGACAAGCAGCCAATATGAAAAGCAGCTGGAAGAGAAAATGAAATTCATAGAAGAGCTGAAGAGAAAAGAAATAGAGATGGAGAAGAGAGAACTCGAATTGAAGGAATTGAACGAACAGGTAAGACTGGATTTAGAAAAACAGATGGAAGAAAAAGCAAAACAACTGAAAGAGGAAGCCTTAAGGCAGGAGCAGGAAAAACTGTATCAGAAAAGCAGTGAATATGAAAAACAGCTCGAAGAAAAGAAGAAGTTTATCGAAGAGCTTAAGAAGAAAGAATCTGAAATGTTAAGCAAGGAGAATGATCTTATTAACAGAGTGGAACAGCTGAAAGCCGATGCGGAAAAACAGATGAAAGATAAAACCAAAGAAATTGAAGAGAGGGCATTGAAACGTGAACAGGAAAAAGTTACGGAATACGAAGCGCTGCTTGAAGAAAGAAAAAAATCAATAGATGAGCTGAAGAAAAAAGAATTTGAGATGCTGAACCGGCATCGGGAATTGCAAAACCGTGAGGAGCAGTTAAAACTGGATCTTGAGAGACAGATGCTCGAGAGGGAAAAAGAAATCAGAGATGAAGCGGTTAAATTCGAAAGGGAGAAAAGTGAGCTTAAGCAAAGGGAGTTTGAGAAGAAATTCGAAGATCAGAAGAAACTGATTGACGAGCTTAAGAAAAAAGCGGAGCAGGGTTCCGTTCAGATGCAGGGTGAGATACAGGAGCTTGCACTGGAAGAATTCCTGAAGATCAACTTTCCGTTTGACAGAATAACCGAAGTCAGAAAAGGCGAAAAAGGAGCAGACGCAATCCAGATCGTAAGAAATAATCTGCAGCAGGAATGCGGAAAGATAATTTATGAAAGCAAGAGAACAAAGGCTTTCAGCGATTCGTGGATAGAAAAACTAAAGGAAGACCAGAAGAATCAAATGGCGGAGATAGCTGTGATAGTAACAGAAACGATGCCGAAAGACATGGAGCGGTATGGACTAAGACAGGGCGTATGGATATGCAGCTTTCAGGAAATAAAAAGCTTATCATTTGTATTGAGAGAGATGCTGCTGATGACTCAATCTGTAAAGTCAGTATCTGAAAATAAAGGTGACAAGATGGAAATGATCTATAATTATCTTACAAGCAGCGAATTCAGGCAGCAGGTAGAAGCAATAGTAGAAGGATTTACGTCAATGCAGAATGATCTGATCAAAGAAAAGAATGCCATGGAAAAAATGTGGAGCACAAGAGAGAAACAGATCAAAAAGGTTTTGATAAATACTTCTTCAATGTACGGTTCGATAAAAGGACTGGCAGGAAGCTCGGTGGGAAACATAAAGGCGCTGGAGCTGCCGGAGGGAGAGGATGATGAGCAGTTAAACAGTTAACAGTTAACAGTTAACAATGACCTTGATAGAATTTTTGTACTTGAGATTATAGTTAGAACGGATTACAAAATTTCCTTCCATGAGTTTTTATCTGTAAGGATGATCTCTCTTAACAGCGGGATGGGTGGAGATCCGTATTCTAAAATTGTGTCGTGAAATTTTTTCAGCGAATAATTTTCGCCTTCCTGTTTTTGATAATCATCCCTGAGCTTAAGCAGCATCAGTTTTCCCAGTGTGTAATAAAGATAACCCGGATCGGAAGTTCCGCGCATTGCTTCCGAATGCGAGGGCTTCTCTTCATAGTAACAATTATCCATAAAGAATTGTCGTAGCTTCGTCCACAGTCATGCCCTGCGTGTGCATCATTACCGAAACACACAGACGGCAGTATCTGAGCAGTGATTCGTCAAGCTGGGCAAGCTTATATTTCAAAGCAGCCATTTCGCTTATCCCCAGCCGAATCCTTCTTCTATCATCATTTGCTCGCGAGTAGTGAGCCCATCCTTCGGAAAAGGCATAGCTGCCCAGGATCTTCTGAAGCTTTGAAACAGGTGATGCATTGAGATGAAGAAACTGAACATAATGTCCGGGATAAGCTTCGTGAATTGTCACAACATCAGTAGTATAGTAATTAAATGCCGTCAGCCATTCTTCTTTCTGTTTATCGCTCCAGTCATTTTCAACAGGAGTAACATAATAGTATGCCTGCGTTGATTTTTCAAAAGGACCAGGGGTATCCATGGAAGCAAAGCTTGTTGCCCGTGGCATACTGCGGTGTTTCTTCAATTATCACCCTTACTTCGGAAGGAATTGTTACAATGCCGTTGTCAATCAGAAACTGTCTGATAGCTTCGGTATTTTTTTTAGTATCCGGCATGAAGACTTTCAGCAGTCGGATGATCCTTTTGAATTTCCTTAAAGACCTCAACTGCATTTTTTGGCGGGTCTATTTTCGCGGCAGTTTCTTCGAACAGCTTCTGTTCGAGCTTAAGCTTGTATTTTCCATATTCGAGAATTTCTTCAGGAGTAAGCGTTATCATTTCCTGCTCAAGCATTTTACTGTATAATTCTTTTCCCAGCCTGAAACTGTCGTCTGCATTTGGAAGCTTTTCTTTTTCAAGATATCCGGCATAGTCATTAAGTTCTTTTATTGCAATGATTATTTGCTGCTTTAAATTCAGACATAAGAGATTCATTGTTAACTTCCTTCAATGCTTCTACAAGTTCATTGCTTAAAAATCAGCGTTTCCCTTTGCATCATCAATTGCAATTTCAACATAAGGCTTCGGAAGAACATCCGCCAGATTTTTTCTGGCATTTGAATATATTGCCGGTGCCTGTCTTTTCAATTTCAATTATTGACCTGACTCTGTCTTCAATGGGTGCGAAGTCTCTCTTTAATGTAAGCATTTGCATCAATCGCACCTGCATAAAGAGAGGGATCATGTTTATATGTCTCAAGGTCTTTTAAGCCGAAGAGCGTTTTTTGAATTTCACTCTTCAGGATCTTGTAGTTGATGTAATTATTCCTGTTAAGCAGGGAAGGATCAATATCAGAAAGCTGTTTCAAATAATCTTCACCCCATTTGATCTCCTTGTTGAACGATTCAATGCTGTAGTCAGAAATTTTTCCGTCAAATTCATGTAATCCAAGAGCGACGGCAGTTTGAGGATTAAAATTCAGATACTCATCAACAAATTTATTCATAAGGATTTCAAACTCCGGATCAGGGTCCTGGCAAAATGCCTTTGAGGAAATAATTAGCATGAATGGTAAAACCAAAATAAGAAATTTCATTGTTAATGATTCAATTTTTGATTTTCAGAATCCGCTAAAAGACACCGCCGCCGATGGTAAGCCTGATCAAACCGAATATCATGGCGCCGGCACACATGATTAATCCCGCTGTCCCTGTACTTTTCGATTCTCCCGGCCCGGCATTTACAATACTTATGATACTTAAAATAAATCCGATTGCCGCAAAAGGAATATTGATCCAGTTGTATGCTCCGAGACAGGGTATGAAGCCGATCAGCATTCCTATAATTGAAAGTATCCCCCAGAATAAACTTAAGATTTGCATTTGTATTTGTTTAAATTAATTAATTTTGACATCTATGTTAAGAAAATCTTTTTTATATGCAGTATTCTTCCGGGCTTAAGTATCAAGCGCGTAATAAAAACAACAGTGTTCAGGAAGAACAGACTAAAAAGAACAATGCTGAACTGATTCAGATGGAAGCCTTTGTAAAAGTTTCCCTTCGTAATCTCAATAAATGCCCTTGTAGATCCGCACATAAAGCATTCTTGCCCGTAGAGACTTTTGCTGATACAGACAGGAGAAATTTTCATCAATGTCTCCGGAAAGAAGAATGTCATTATTAACAGCGCAAGCACTGCCGCAGAAAGAAAGTACCATACTGCTTCGGATGAAATCTTTAGGTCTCTTTTAAATTCAGTTGACAGCATTTCATTCAGTTTTATTTTTGTCGAAATCCAGCGCAACAGAATTTATGCAGAATCTCTGTCCGCTTGGTTCGGGACCATCTTCAAAGACGTGTCCAAGGTGTGCATCACATTTGCCGCAGCGGACCTCGGTACGGATCATTCCGTGGGTTTTGTCATCTTCATAAATGACGGCATCCGGAGTGATCGGCTCATAATAGCTCGGCCACCCGCATCCTGCATCAAACTTTGTATCGGATTTGAACAAAGGACTTCCGCAGCAAATGCAATTGTAGGTTCCGTCATCATCAAACCGGTAATACTTCCCGCTGAAAGACCTTTCGGTTCCTTTCATGCGTGTTACGTTGAACTGTTCTTCGGTGAGAGTTTTTCTCCATTCCTCATCTGTTTTTGAAATTTTGTCAGACATATTTTTGACCACTGATTAAATGATTTTATGATTACTCTGATTTAGTTAAATTTAAAAATGAAACCTGATAAAAATACAAAAAATAAAATTGTCAATCTTGATAATTTGTCACTTGAAGTTTATGACGACCCCGAATTCGCCAGGAGCTATTCCAATAAGATAGAATACAATTCACACAATGCTTTATATGAAAGACCTGCGACTTTGTCACTGCTTCCCGGGGTAAACGGGAAAAAAGTTCTGGATGCCGGATGCGGTCCGGGAAAGTATACAGAGTATCTGCTTGATAAAGGAGCGAGTGTTACTTCGATCGATTACAGTGATGAGATGATTTCTCTGGTTAAGGAAAAAGTCGGAGACCGTGTAAGAGCAATAAAAGCAAATCTCAATTTTCCGATGGATTTTTTAAAAGACCGGGAGTTTGATTTGATAGTATGCTCGATGGTGATACATTATATAAAGGACTGGCATTCATTGTTCAGCGAGTTTAACAGGGTTTTGAAAAAGGGAGGTATACTCGTTTTTTCGACAGACCATCCTTTCGGTGCATTTCACAATAATCCCGAAGGAAATTATTTTGAAACTGAATTTCTGAAAGAGAAATGGAGCGGATACGGAATTGAAATGAGTCATTTCAGAAGACCATTGTCCGACATTTTTAAAGTTCTTAAAGAATGTGATTTTAAATTTGATGAGCTGCTCGAGCCTTTCCCGCTGGAAGAATGCAAAGAAAAATTTCCCGATGCATACGCCGAGCTTTCCACAAAACCTTGGATGATCCATTTCAGAGCAATTAAGGAAAAATAGAAAATGAAAACCGGTTACCTGCAATTTCAGCCGCTGTTCGGAAAGCCGGTTGAAAATATTTTGAGAATAAATGAACTTATTGCAGATAAAGATTTTGATCTGCTGGTTCTTCCCGAACTTTCAAACTCCGGATATCTCTTTACTGATCAAAAAGAACTTGCGGAATTATCAGAGGAAGTGCCGGACGGAATGTTTTGCAATGCACTGAAGAAAATCTGTTCTGAAAGTGATTCATATATTGTTTCCGGTATCTGTGAAAAAGTCGGGGATAATTTTTTTAATTCATCGGTATTGGTTTGTCCGGACGGACAAATTTTTACATACCGCAAAATACATTTATTCGACGAAGAGAAGATCTGGTTCACACCCGGAGATAAACAGCTTGAGGTGTATGAAATAAGAAGCGGGAGATTGGGCACTGTAAAAATCGGGATGATGATCTGTTTCGACTGGATATTTCCGGAGACCGCGCGGACACTGGCTTTAAAAGGAGCGCAGATAATATGTCATCCGTCAAATCTCGTGATGTCATATTGTCAGAGAGCAATGTTCACGCGTGCAGTCGAGAACGGGGTTTTTACAATTACTGCAAACAGAACAGGGAAAGATGTAAGAGGGAAAAAAGAATTATCCTTTACAGGCGAGAGCGTTATTGTTTCTCCAAAGGGAGAGTATCTTTGCAAGGGAAGTCCGGACAAAGAAGAAATTTGTCTGGCAGAAATAGATCCTGAAGATGCATTTGATAAAAACATAACGCGGAACAACCATCTGTTTAAAGACAGAAGAAAAGAATTTTATAAATAAAAAATAAAACATGAAGAAAAAAATACTAACAATAGTCGGGATGGGACCCGGCATCAGCCATGGAGTTGCTGAAAAGTTTTCGAAAGAAGGATTTGCAATCGCCATGATTGCCAGAAATGAATCCCGGCTTGCAGAATACAAGTCAAAGTTTGACAGCTCAGGAACCGAGTCATATTATGTGGCAGCTGATGCCTCTGATGAAGCCTCACTCATAAAAGCTTTTGATAATATTCATAAGAATTTGGGGAAGACAGATGTGCTTTTGTATAATGTCTTTTCTTTCCGTGAAGTAAAGCCAATGGAGTTGAAGTATGATGATGTCATTTATGATTTTAAAGTAAACGTTGCGGGCGCTTTGGTTTCAGCACAACAGGTCATACCCGGAATGCTTGAAAAAAAAGAGGGAACGATCTTGTTCACAGGCGGCGGATTGGCGCTTGAGCCGCATCCGATGTATACTTCTCTTGCAATAGGAAAAGCCGGCATAAGAAATCTGTGTCACAGTCTGTATGCTGATCTCAAACCCAAAAAGATTCATGCTGCAACAGTCATAGTCACCGGCTTTGTAAAGCCGGATACAAAATACACCCCGGAGATAATTGCTGAAGAGTTCTGGAAATTGTACAGGCAGAAACCTGAAGAATTTAAGAGAGAGATAGTCATTTAAAAAATGAACAATCTGGAATTTTTTAATCCGGGAGATTAAGAATAATGACAAACACACTTTTGAAGTATGATAGAATTCAAAGATAATGTTGATAATATCACACCCGGCATGCTAAAAGGATTTTTCGCCGGCTGGAAAAATTTTCCTTCACCGGAAAAACATCTTGAAATCCTGAGTAACAGCGATTACAGGATAATTGCAATTGATCAAGAAAAAAATATTGCAGCAGGTTTCATAACAGCTGTAAGCGACAACGTCTTATCATCTTATATTCCGTTGCTTGAAGTTCTTCCCGGGTATCAGAACAAAGGTATCGGAAACGAACTTGTCAGAAGGATGCTCGACCTTTTGAAAGATTTTTATATGATAGATATTGTATGCGATGAGTCTTTACAAAAATATTATGAAAAATTCGGACTAAAGAAACATACAGCAATGATCAAAAGAAATTACGGTAAACAAGCCGGCAAACTATAATCACCGACTTTGAAAATAATTATAGAGAATAATCTAATACTTGAGCTGATCCGCAGATCACATGCCAATGAACTGTTTGCATTGACAGACAAGAACCGGAGATACCTTAGAAAGTGGCTGCCGTGGGTGGACTCAACAAGAACAGTAGCAGACACTGAAAACTTTGTCAAACATTCTCAAAGGCAAAAAAGAACGAAGACAGGGATTCAATTTGTAATAAAATATAATGGTAAAATTTCCGGGATGGTCGGGCTCGTTTACATTGACAGATTTAACCGAAGAACGGAGATTGGATACTGGCTCGGAAAAGAATATACAGGCTTGGGAATCATGACAAAGAGCTGCTGGGCATTGACAGAATATTGCTACAAAGAATTAAATATGAACAAAATTATTATCAGGTGTTCTTTGAAAAATAAAGCCAGCATCGGAATCCCGAAGAGATTAAGATTTGAGAAAGAAGCATTGCTCAGGGAAGATACAGTATTAAATAAAAAATTCGAAGATTCTTATATGTTCACGATACTAAGAAAGGAATGGAATGCGAAAAATAAAAAGGAAAAAATATAATGAAGGGCTGTCATGATGATCAGGCGCAACGTTATGATGAAAGGATCCTGAAAGACATTACAAATAAGAACAACTATATCAGGGAAAATTATTTTGAAGTTCACAATGAAGTATTAAGAATGGCAGATCCGTGTGCAGGCGAATTACTGCTGGACATAGGGATCGGCACAGGTTTGCTCGAGGAAAAGGTCAATGCAGGGATAAAACTGTTCGGGATTGACATATCTGAAAAGATGATGGGAAAGGTAAGGGAAAAGGGTTTGAATGTAGAATTAAAGTCAGGTTCGTTCATAAACATCCCGTATGTGGACAATAAGTTCGACCTCATCGTCAGCTGTTTTGCATTCCATCACTTAGCGGACGCGGAAAAGGAAGATTCAATTTATGAAATGAAGAGAGTTCTGAAAGACAAAGGACGACTGGTGATTGGAGATTTTATGTATTTGGACAAAGAAGACAGAAAAAATTTGATTGAAAAATTCAGGAATGAAAACAGAAAAGACATGACAGATGAAATGAAAGATGAAAATTTTACTGATATAGAAGTTATCACAAGTAAATTTGAGGAACAAGGATTTGAGGTTGTATATAAAAAAATATCCACCATCAGCAGCGTTATAAAGGCATCTCTTTCATAAAACAATCTTATGTTTAATGGAAAACAAAGGATCTTAATTATAGGAAACGGAGGTGCGGGAAAGAGCACTTTCTCAAAATTTCTCAGGAGCAAACTAAATCTTCCTTTATATCATCTCGACAAATATTTCTGGAAACCAAACTGGCAGAAAACCGAAACCGAAGAATGGACAGAGATTATTGAATCGCTAATTGCAAAAGAGAAATGGATAATAGAAGGAAATTATACGCGGACATTCGGATTGCGGGCAAGGCGCGCTGATCTGATCTTTTTTTTTGACTGTTCAAGGCTGCACTGCTTATACGGAATTTATAAAAGAGCTTTGAACGGGAAGTTTAAAAATGTAAAAAGAGATGATCGGAAGACGAATTCGTCGAGATAGCTTTGGAGATGTTTCCTTCGCAGGCCGTGGTAGACGCCGAGCGCCCAAGTCTTCAAGTTGGAGAAGACGCGATGGATCCACGGCAGCACGATATGGGCAGCCATGTTGCCGACGACATGGGGATCGTGAGCGACGTTGGGCGCGCCTGGATAGGCTGCCCATCCATCGGTTTTGATGGTTGCGCCTTGAGCCAGGTTGGCGGCGACAAAACCGTGCAGCGAGGCGGCGGAAAAGTCCTGGATTGTTGCGAGGCGAATGCGGCCGGGCGCGCCGTCGGCGACTTCGACCGCGCCGGCGACGAGCATTTTGCTCTGGGACGAGCGACCGCCGCCACCCCTGATCGGATCGTCCTTGGCGCGCAAGGGGATTTCTGTCTCGTCGATCTCGGCGATCCCAGCCAGGAGCGCGCGGGCAGGCGCGACCATGGCCCGCCGCAGCTTGGCGCACAACAGCCAAGCCGACCTATAGGAGCCAGCGCAAGCAGCCTCTGCAATTGCAGCGCCGAAATTCCGTTGGAGTGGGTGGCCATCAGATAGGCGGCCCAGAACCAGACGGTCAGAGGAAGCTTCGAGCTGTGCATGATCGTCCCCGCCGCGACGGAGGTTTGCCTGCCGCAGGCGGCGCATTCGTAGGTGAAAGCCTTTCCCCCGTGCGGCCAGGCCTTGTCGTGATCGCAGGCCGGGCAGCGAAAGCCCGTGGGCCAACGCGCCTCGAACAGCCACGCCGCGCAGGCGGCCTCATCAGGAAAGCGACGTTGAAAATCGACAAGCGACGTGGGGAAATCGACCATGGCGCGACCTCGTGGCAGAAAGAATGTTCGCTATTTGTTCTTATGCCACGGCGCGCCGCATGTCACCATATTCCGTAGGCCCGGAGTCAGCGGGATAAGCCTCATTTCACGTCCTTCCTCTTGAAAAAGAACAGTTGATCGATCTCTTAACCAAGAGTTCTTATGATAAAGATATAAAAAGAAAATTTACGAAGGCCATTAAAGATGATGGATTGTATGAAAAACATAAGAGCTTTCTTTCGAATCCGTTATTAGCTATAATGATGCTTATAACGTTCAAAGAAATCGCTCATATTCCCGAAAAAATTCATATTTTCTACGATCAGGCGTTTGACGCACGAGGCTTATCCCGCTGACTCCGGGCCTACGAAATATGGTGACATGCGGCGCGCCGTGGCATAAGAACAAATAGCGAACATTCTTTCTGCCACGAGGTCGCGCCATGGTCGATTTCCCCACGTCGCTTGTCGATTTTCAACGTCGCTTTCCTGATGAGGCCGCCTGCGCGGCGTGGCTGTTCGAGGCGCGTTGGCCCACGGGCTTTCGCTGCCCGGCCTGCGATAACGACAAGGCCTGGCCGCACGGGGGAAAGGCTTTCACCTACGAATGCGCCGCCTGCGGCAGGCAAACCTCCGTCGCGGCGGGGACGATCATGCACAGCTCGAAGCTTCCTCTGACCGTCTGGTTCTGGGCCGCCTATCTGATGGCCACCCACTCCAACGGAATTTCGGCGCTGCAATTGCAGAGGCTGCTTGCGCTGGGCTCCTATAAGTCGGCTTGGCTGTTGTGCGCCAAGCTGCGGCGGGCCATGGTCGCGCCTGCCCGCGCGCTCCTGGCTGGGATCGCCGAGATCGACGAGACAGAAATCCCCTTGCGCGCCAAGGACGATCCGATCAGGGGTGGCGGCGGTCGCTCGTCCCAGAGCAAAATGCTCGTCGCCGGCGCGGTCGAAGTCGCCGACGGCGCGCCCGGCCGCATTCGCCTCGCAACAATCCAGGACTTTTCCGCCGCCTCGCTGCACGGTTTTGTCGCCGCCAACCTGGCTCAAGGCGCAACCATCAAAACCGATGGATGGGCAGCCTATCCAGGCGCGCCCAACGTCGCTCACGATCCCCATGTCGTCGGCAACATGGCTGCCCATATCGTGCTGCCGTGGATCCATCGCGTCTTCTCCAACTTGAAGACTTGGGCGCTCGGCGTCTACCACGGCCTGCGAAGGAAACATCTCCAAAGCTATCTCGACGAATTCGTCTTCCGATTCAACCGCCGTCGCACTCGTAACGCCGCCTTTCGCTCGCTACTCTCCATCGGCCTTGTAACCAAACCCATTACCTACGAAATGTTGATCCGACCGGAATTTGCGGCATAAGCCTTTGACGCACTATTCTTCAAGCATGATGCAACGAAGGAAGCTGCCTTCCGGAGAAAGATGCATTCCGACTTGCCAATAGACGAGTTCAAGTCTTGTCTGGCATTTTTTTCTATATCAACGTACCTGAAGGAAAAATTTTCTTTTTCGGAAACAAATCGCCGTTTCAAATCCGAAGTGCAACAGGGCAGCATAGACGGCATGGCGGAGTGAGTGGCGGGGGAAAGGGTCGGGGTCAAGGGCTTTAGTCGCCGGAGACGATGCGAGCGCAGCGAGCACCCTTGAGGCCGACGTTTTCTCCCGCCAGACTTTGCCATGTTGTGTATGCCGGTTTTTCTGGCGGTCAGATGGAAGACTATCCTTGCGTGGGACAGCACATCTCACGGAGGAAAAATGCCCGAAGGCTATCTCCATCTGACCTGCGAACAACGCTGCCAGATTTACGCGCTCTTGCAAAGCGGCCACTCGCAAGCCCACATCGCGCGGCAAATTGGCGTCGATCCGTCGACTTCCGACTTCTCTATTTTGTCCGATGCCGATGTCCAAAGGGTCGAGGACAAACTCAACTCTCGCCCCAGAAAGATACTCGGCTACCAAACCCCTCGCGAGATTTTCTTCAGCGCCAGAAATCTGCCCGTTGCACTTCACTGTTGGTGGCTTATCCCGTTGACTCAGGTAGCTCTAGGGTCCTTGACTGAATGAAACGTGTTGCAAATAAGTCAAGTTTTGCAATATGCGGGCGCAAAGCTCGTCTCCTCAAACGCGATATATCGCGGAGGCAAATGGCGTATTGAACGCTTCAGGCGATGCCTCCGCTCCGTTTCCGACGCTGGATCAGACGGTGAGTGCCCTTGAAGGGCGATGTCCCCGGTGGGAGCCTAGAACAACTTGGCGAGGCAAGCCGTTATTTGACCGTCGTTTGGAATGCTTCGGTGAGCGAGCCGCGCCGTCCACTATGTGGAGAATATTATATACCCCGAACTCCGCGAGAATCCGAAGACCCCCCTTGCCAAACGGCGCGATCCGGATTCTACCGAACGGATGATACGGCCCGGCTTTCTGGACATAGAATCGCGGCAAAACCTGATCGAGTTGGCTCGGGACGGGTTGGCCGCTCATCGTCTGGCCCGACGTGCGAACGCGCTGGTGTTGCTAGACGATGGGATGAGCTGCGAGGCGATTGCGAAGGTCCTGTTGCTGGACGACGACACCATCCGCACTTGGTATCGCCTGTATGAAGGGGATGGGATCGAGGGGCTGACGAACTTCAGCTACGAGGGCAGCGCTTGCCAGTTGAGCGGCGAGCAACAGGAAAAGCTGAAAGCCTGGGTCGCCACTGCCTTACCGCGCACAACGCGCCAGGTCGGCGCCTGGATCGAGAATGAATTCGGCGTCGTTTACGAAGGCCGGTCAGGACTGATCGCGTTGTTGCATCGCCTGGGGCTCGAATATCACAAACCCAATGTCATCCCGCGCAAGCTCGACGAAGAAAAGCAGAGGGCTTTCATTGAGGGCTACGAAAAGCTGCTGAATTCCTTGGGCGACGACGAGGCCGTGCTGTTTGCGGACGCCGTGCATCCGACCCATGCGGCGCGACCTGTCGGCTGCTGGGCGCCGAGCCAAGAGAAGCTCGCGATCGAGCAGACGAGCGGGCGTCAACGCATCAACATTCACGGCGCGATCGACCTGGAGACCGGGCAAACCCGGATGATCGAGGCCCTGACCATCGACGCCGCCTCGACGATCAGGCTGCTGCAATCGATCGAGGCGCTCTATCCGATGCTGGCGCTCATCCATGTTTTCTTGGACAACGCGCGTTATCATCATGCCAAGCTCGTGCAGGAATGGTTGGCCCTGCCGGGACGACGCATCAAGCTGCACTTCATCCCAACGTATTGCCCGCACTTGAACCCGATCGAACGGTTATGGGGCCTCATGCACAGAAACGTCACTCACAACAAGTGCTACGCAACTTGCGCCCAGTTCGCCGATGCGACGCTCAGTTTTCTGCGTGAAAAGGTTCCGGGGAATTGGGCGGACCTTTGTGATTCGGTCACCGACAATTTCCGCATCATCAACCCAAAGGATTTTCGGGTCATGACGTGAACGGGGTATACATGACTTGTCGGTCTGAGGCGGAGCCTCGCTAGATGTAGTGTGTCGCGAGGTCGGCCGCGTGAGGTCGCCAGGACGCACACACGATGGCCAGGGCGCGCTCGCTTTCCGAATTCCAGAAGGCATTTTCTGACGAAGCGAGCTGCGTTGCGTTCTTATTCAAACGGCGCTGGCCGGACGGCTTCGTCTGCCCTGGCTGCGGCAAGCGCCGCGCGGCGATTCTGAAAAGCCGGCATAGCCACTATATATAGACGAACCTGAGTCAACGGGATAAGCCGCCACTGTTGAATGGGCGAATATTAAAGATGAGCTGCGCGACGCTATAGCGCTATCCAAAGTAGATACAAATCCAGAAAAGTTTCTCGCCGACTTGCTCGAGTCGGTGTGCATACTTCAGCGAGATGGGTTGCATCTCGTCTTTACTCATAGGTCGTTTCAAGAATATTTTGCTGCTTTTTTTATATCAAAAGGTCCCGCATCAGTCGGACGATTACTGGATAGTATTTGTCCACGGCATAACGATATCGT
>CAWIJF010000006.1:0-52283 GCA_963836395.1 uncultured Ignavibacteria bacterium
TAAAACCGAGCGAGATCAGAAAGTCCGGGAATGTTCCGACAAACGGAAGTATCTTCTTTACCATTTTCCAGACATTCATGTCAGGCACAGATGCAGAAGGAAAACCGGCTCCGTATTTTGGAGAATATCCCAAAGATTATTTTGATTTCATAGTTATTGATGAATGTCACAGAGGCGGAGCAAATGACGAAGGAAACTGGAGAGGGATACTTGAATATTTCTCTCCGGCAGTTCAATTAGGTTTAACTGCAACACCAAAACGAAAAGATAATATTGATACTTACAGGTATTTTGGTGATCCAGTATATATTTATTCATTAAAGAAGGTATCAATGACGGATTCCTAACTCCGTTCAAGGTTAAGAGAATAAAGACAACAATTGATGATTATATCTATACCAGTGATGATCAGATCATAGAAGGAGAAATCGAGGAAGGAAGAATATACACAGAGCCGGACTTTAATAAGATCATTGAGATAAAGGAAAGAGAAGCTAAGCGTGTAAAGATCTATCATGGAGGAAGCCAATCAAAACGAAAAGGCGATAATATTCTGTGCTAATCAGGATCATGCTGCAGCTATCCGGGATCTTATAAATCAGATGAAGACAAATAAAGATGTAAACTATTGTGTTCGTGTAACTGCCAATGACGGTGCAATCGGTGAACAATTCTTAAGAGATTTCCAGGACAATGAAAAAACGATCCCGACTATCCTGACTACATCACAAAAACTTTCAACCGGAGTTGATGCAAGAAACATTAGGAATATAGTATTGATGAGACCGATCAATTCAATGATAGAGTTCAAGCAAATCATAGGAAGAGGAACAAGGTTATTTGAAGGCAAGGAGTTCTTTACGATTTACGATTATGTAGATGCTTATCATCATTTTAATGATCCCGAATGGGACGGAGAGCCGATAGAGCCGGAACCTGGAACAGTTGGTGAACCGAAACGACCTTATGAGCCAAAACCACCGAAAGAACCTCCTAAGGCGGAGAAAGAATTAAGAAAGTCAAAATAAAATTACGAGACGGAAAGGAACGTGAGATACAGCAAATGATCTCAACTTCCTTCTGGAGTGCTGACGGAAAGCCAATTTCAGTTGAAGAATTTTTACATGAATTATTCGGCACACTCCCGGACTTTTTCAAAAGTGAAGATGAATTACGGACAATCTGGAGCAATCCGATTACCAGGAAAGCATTACTTGACAAGCTAACTGAAGCCGGATATGGTAAAGAACAGCTTACATCACTGCAAAAGATCATAGATGCTGAAAAGAGCGACATCTTTGATGTGCTTGAATACATTTCTTTTGCTATAAAGCCGATTACAAGAGAGGTTCGTGTAGCTGAGGCACAATTGAATATTTTTGCTGCACTGGATAACTAGGCAGAAGGAATTTCTTGAATTTGTATTAAGTAAATACATTGAAACCGGAGTTGAAGAGCTTGATCAGGAGAAACTTCCTGTATTGCTTACAAACAAGTATCAGTCACTGGGAGATGCCCTGGATGTGCTTGGTGATATTAATACGATCCGGAATACTTTCATTGAGTTTCAGAAACATTTGTATCAGAAGAGAGCAGCTTAAAAACACAAACCGGCAATTCTAACAACTGATTTTTTATAAAGAAAATAAACTTCAAATAAATTATCTTGTATAAATTTTGAATTACAATACAGATTGCAATCATCAGAAAAAATATTTGAAATTTGAAATTTGTAATTTGAAATTTAACCCGCCTCTGTGGTGTAATGGATAGCACAATGGTCTTCGGAACCATTAGTCAGGGTTCAAATCCTTGCAGGGGTACAAATTCAATTTCAAATTTCAAATTTCAAATTTCAAATTACTAATTTTGTGTTAAAGAGATTTAATCTCGAATCTGATAAATTTCAAATCCGAAATTCCAATTTCCAAATCATAACAGATTTACCGCGTCTACATCTATTATTACATTTACCTTCTTCGTAATATTTTTATTTGAATAAATTTTTATGTCTTTCAGAATGTCGTTGAGATGTTTCCCGGAAATGTCTTTTTCTTTATTGGATTTTATGAGTAAGTGATATCTGTATTTATCCTTTAATTTTGAAAACAGCGGAGGGTTGGGGGGCAGGATCTCGAGCTTGTTTTCTGTGTCAAGCTGTCTAACTAAATTATAAATCTCCTTTATCTTTGATTCTGCCAAAAGCCTGTCTTCAGATTTTGTCTCAATGATCGTGATCCTGCTGAAAGGCGGATAGTTGAGTTGTTTCCTGATTCTTAGTTCATTGTCATAAAAGTTTCTGTAATCATGATCCTTCACATCTTTAAAAACAAAGTAGTCGGAATGATTTGTCTGAATAAGTACTTCACCTTTATTCTCACTTCTGCCGCTTCTGCCGGAAACCTGTGTGAGTATCTGAAAGGTCTTTTCCGTTGCCCTGAAATCGGGATTGAGCAAACCGATGTCAGCATTGACAACTCCCACAAGTGTTACATTAGGAAAATCCAGTCCTTTTGAAATGATCTGTGTGCCTGTGAGAATATCTATTTTTCTGTCATAAAAATCTTTTAATATTCCCTGATAAACTTTTCTGGAATGTATGGTATCAGAATCCAGACGCCTGATCACCGCCAATGGAAATATTTTTTGAAGTTCTTCCTTCAACTTTTTCCGTACCTGCTCCTTTTGGAATTATCCTGTCGGAATTACACTCGGAACAGATCTTAGTAAACTTCCTCGAATACCCGCAGTAATGACATTTCAAAAGATCAAAAGCTTTGTGATAGGTCAGAGCAACATTGCATCTGATGCACATTTCAACATTACCGCAGTTAAGACATTCCAGATATGAATGATATCCTCTCCTGTTCTGAAGTATCATTATGCTTTCCTTTTTCGAAAGACGTTCGCCGATTTCATAGATAAGTTCCTTTGACAAAAATTTTACTCTTACTTTATCAATGGAATCAAAGAAATCTTTCTTGTCTTCGTCCGACTCTAAGTTTTTCACGTCTTAACAGATCAATTATCTTAATCTCGGGAAGCTTTACATCAAGAACTCTTGAAGGAAGAGATAGAAGTTCATATTTACCGGTTTCAGCATTATAAAACGATTCAACTGAAGGTGTTGCTGATCCCAGCACTACAACAGCATTATTAAGTTTAGCTCTGTAAATTGCCGCATCTCTGCCGTTGTACTTCGGGGAATTTTCCTGTTTGTATGAAGTATCATGTTCCTCGTCAACTATTATTATTCCTAAATTCTGTCACCGGAGCAAATATTGCTGATCTCGCTCCGATTATTATTTTAAATGTTCCGTTGAGTATCCTGTCATAAGTATCAAGTCTTTCTCCGTCTGATAACCTGCTGTGGATAACTCCAACGATTTTCCCGAATTCATTTCTGAATCTGTGTATCAATTGCGGCGTTAGTGAAATTTCGGGGACAAGAACAATCGCTGTCTTTCCATTTTCCAGAAGCTTTCTTAATGGCATTAATATAAACGACTGTCTTCCCGCTTCCGGTTATCCCATACAGAAGAAAAGCTTTAAATATGTTTTCATCTATGCTTTTACTAAGCTTTTCAAGTGCAGTAGATTGATCATTATTCAGACTTATTTCTTTGAAAACTTCAGAAAATATTTCTTCCGAATCCCTGTGCTTTCTGATCTCATTAATCTTTATAAGGTTTTTATTTAATAAAGAATTAATTGAAGATTGCGTGATGCTTAATTCCTTATTTAATTTTGTCAATTCAAGATTATCTGGACCATTAGCTTTTCCAGTACTTGAATTTGCTTTGGAGACTTTAGCTTAACTTCTTTAATTAAAAGAGATATATCTGGGGAATTAAAGTTTTTACTAACTATCTTTATTATCTTTTCTTTGGTTGGTTTTGAATAATATTTTTCCTTTGTCAATATTCCGGAATCAACAAGTTTGTCAATATATTTCGTCAGGTCATCGTACCTTAGCTTTTTTTCCAGCTGCTTTTTTGTAAATCCCGTCTTAATGTCTTTTTCCAGTATACCAATTATATCAATTAATATTTCATCTTCAAATTTAGTATTATCAAGCTTTTCCCGGTAATCTTCATTTAAAAAATAATAGATATCTGATTTGATATTTATCTTCCTTGGCATTGAAGAAAATAGAACTTCCCCTACAGTAGCCAGGTAATATTCAGAGACCCATTGACAGAATTTTATTAATTCATCAGGGATTATTCTTCTTTCATCCAGAATTTCTTTAATGTCTTTTACTTTTTTTAGTGGAGTGCGGTCTGTAATGTCAACTATAATACCGGTCATTGCTTTGTTTCCAAAAATAACAAGCACCCTTTTCCCCGGCTCAGCTGAATTTGCCAGATATTCGGGGATTCTGTATGTGAATAATGTATCGAGAGGTAAGTTTAAAGCTATGTTTGCATAAATATTTTTCATACAATCTAATTTAACAATTCGGTTTCATAAATTATATTGAACAATAAATATTAGTACCGTTTATTTTATCTATATGATTTAATAAATATTTAATTTAATTTTTCCAAAAAAATTTTTATGTGGATTTTATATGCAATTCTTTCTGCCTTTTTTCGCAGCTCTTACGGCATTGTTTGCCAAGATCGGTGTAAAGGATGTCAACCCTAACTTAGCCACTGCGATAAGAACCGTAGTGGTTTTAATAATGATCTGGGGCATAGTTTTTTTCAGAGGTGAACAGGAAGGTCTGGCTTTGATCTCAAAAAGAAATTTATACTTTCTTTTAATATCCGGTATAATGACTGGTCTCTCCTGGATATTTTATTTTAAAGCGATTCATGACGGACCATTGTCTATCGTTGCACCTATTGATAAACTAAGCGTAGCGCTGACAATCATTTTATCTTTTGTGATCCTTAATGAACCTGTAACTTTAAAAGCAGTTATCGGATCTTTATTAATAATAGGAGGAATAGCAGTTCTGATATTATAAAAAAGAAAAATCTATTTACGGATTAAAGTAAATAGATTTTTCAGAATCTGTAATCACTGTATACTTAAACTATTTTTTATTATAAGAAATAGTCATTTTCTCTTCCGGCATTTCCTTGCCGTCCGGACTTTTCATATTAAATACAACATTTTGAGTCATTACATTTCCATCCATTGTAATGTTTCTCAGCTCTTTTCCCCAGTTGCTTAAACCGGTCAGATAAATTGTTTGGCCGTCTGTAGTTCCGGTATAGCTTGTAATTGCATCTTTCCCGAAAACGTCATAACCTGTACCTGTCATTGAGCCGTCACTTGATGGAGCCATTATTACGAGACCTTCATATACAAACCCATTGTCCGAAGTGCTTTTTACCTTGACCTGGAAAAACTGTCCGTTAAGGATCATTGAATGTGTAACTTCATCAGTCATTGTTGAACCCATCATTTTATAAGGTTCAGATACCCATGTACCTACCATGGAATTCAATAGCGGTGAATCTATTGGTTTAGGAGGCATCATGTCCTGCGCAAATAAATTACTTGAAAAGATTAAAGCAAGTGCAATTACAAAAAAATTAAGTTTTTTCATTTTTACCCCTTTTTTTGATTTTAGAAAAAAATTTTAGACAAGGAATAGATCCACCTGAAAAAATTTCCAGATGGATCTTTTCAATTCGAAAGCTGATTATTTTTTGTTATATGTTATTGAAAATGACTGCTGGGGAAGATCCTTTCCGTCTTTATCCTTCCAATTATAAATTACGCCATGGATCATTACATTTCCTTCCACCGAAATGTTTCTTGTTTCAGTTCCCATTTTACTTGTTCCTGTTAAATACAATTTACTTCCCTCAGATGTCCCGGTATAAGTGGTGATCCCTTCTTTACCGAATATATCATAGAACCATCCGGAAAATGTTCCGTCTGCATTTGGTTCGATGAAACCTTTTGCTTCGTAGACAAATCCTTTATCAGAAGTTGACTTGACATCTACTTCCAAAAACTGACCGTTTAAAACCATTTCCATTGTTACTTGATCGGTCATATTTGAGCCCATCATCTCATAAGGAGCAGAAACCCATGTTCCTTCCATTGAATTTAAAACAGGAGAATTAACCGGTGCCGGAGGCATCATATCCTGCGAATAAACTTTTGCCGAAAAGAGAAATACGAATAAGATTAAAAAAACATTTAACTTTTTCATTTTTTTTGACTCCTTTTAGATTTAGTTAATAAAATGTTATTTGATATGCAAACTTAGTAAAACTAATTTGAAAATAAAATAAAAAATTACATTTTTTTATTATATGAAATGGAGAGATTTTGTTCGGGCATTTGTTTGCCGTTTGCATCTTTCATTTTAAGTATTACATTTTGAGTCATTACATTTCCATCCACATTTATTACTCTTGATTCGGTTCCCCAGCTGCCTGTTCCGTATAAATATATCATATTATCCCTCCAGGTACCGGAATAGGTTGTAATAGCTTCACCTCCGAAAATATCAAAGCCATATCCTGAGACTGTTCCGTCCAGAGTAGGTGCAATCATCACCAGTCCCTCATAAATAAATCCGGTGGCAGAAACACTTTTGATCTCAATCTTTAAAAACTGGCTGTTGAATACCATTTTCTGAGTAACTTCATCTGACATTGTTGATCCCATCATTTCATAGGATTCGGATTGCCAGGTTCCGGTCAGCGATTCAAATATGGGTGATTTTATTGGCGGAGGCAGTGTCATATCCTGCGCAAATATTTTTGCAGAAAATAAGACTGTAAATACAATTAAAAGCAGATTTAATTTTTTCATTTTAATCCCCTTTTTAATAGTTTAAAAATACTATTTGATATGTAAACTTAGCAGAATAATTCATAAGAATCAACTATTTGACGAGAATTAACTATTTCACAGATATGGAATTATTGAATTCTGTTTAAGCTTAAATAGACAAAGCTCAAATCATTGATCTGATTTTTTAATTTCCCCAAACATCATCGTAATGTTGGCTACAATAAAGGTAATAATAACACCAAAGAAGGTAAACCATGTCAGATTAATAGCAGGCATGACCCCGAATTTTGGCAGAATGAAAAGTAAAATCAATATCAGAATAGCCATCGTGTAAGATATCATTGCATCTTTAAGATCTGCCTTCCTGTAAATTATGCCGAGCAGAAATACTCCGAGCAAGCCTCCGTAGATCAGGGACTGTATTTTAAGAGCAAAATCAACTGCCGGATTTGTTTCAGATTCAAAAAGAAGTCCTGTACTCATAATCACAAAAGCCCAGAAGATAGTTGCAAGACGTGAATACTTCAATTCGTGATGCTTCATTTTTCAGAAACTTCCTTCCCTGCATAAGATCAAGTATGGTGGTGGAAGCAAGCGAATTGAATGTAGATGATAGTGTTGACATTGAAGCTGAGAGCAGATCCTGCTACTACAAGTCCTGCCAGACCTACTGGTAAATTCTGAATTATGAACATCGGAAATATCTCATCCGATTTGGTAAGATTATATCCGTCTACTAGTCAAAGATTTAAAGTCAACTCCGTTATAAACTGCAAACAACATTATGCCTATCAGTAAGAAAATTGCGAACTGAATAAACACAATCACTCCGCTGAATATGACTGCCTTTTGTGATGACTTTTTATCTTTACAGGTCAGAAGTCTCTGCACGATCATCTGATCTGTTCCGTGTGAAGCCATTGCAAGAAACGCTCCCCCTACAATTCCGCCGATCAATCCGTATCCGCCGGTAAACATTTCTGAAAAAATGAATCCGGCAATTTGAAATTGAATATCTGAAACTTATTGTCAGGAATCGCAAAATTCACGACATCACTCCATCCGTTCGGAAGTAGATTATATATCACGATCATTGAAGCAAACGCACCGATTGTATAAATGAATATTTGTATCACATCCGTCCAGATCACAGCCTTGATACCGCCAATGTATGAATAAACCAATGTGATCAATCCGACAATCAATATGCATTCAAAATAACTCAAACCTGTTATGAATTTTATCGGAATTGCTGTTGTGAACAATCTGACTCCGTCAGCAAAAACTCTCAAAACAATAAAAGTCACAGAAGCATATTTCCTCATCGGCGTTCCGAATCGGTTTCCGAGAAACTGATATGCGGTTTCCATATTTCCTGCATAATATCTCGGGATAAAAACAAAAGCAACTACGATCCTTCCAATCAAAAATCCAAAAGCAAGCTGAAGGAAGTTCATGTTTGAAATATATGCAAGACCCGGAATGCTTATGAAAGTCAATGTGCTTGTTTCAGTGGCAACGACTGAAAAACACGCAGCCCACCATGGAATGGATTTTGACCCGAGAAAATAATCTTTTACGGAAGTCTGTTTGCCTGAAATGAATATGCCTATAAACGCAACTGCGATAAGGTAAATTACAACGATGGAGTAATCTAATGTAGAAAAGTTCAAATATTTATCTTATTTTAAAATTCTAATTATAAACCTCTGAAAAACTCCATGCTGTCATTCCCGAATGTTTTTTCTGGAATCCAAACAGCAAAATAAACTCAAAAGTGGATTCCCGCCAGGAGCACGTGGAACGACAAACTACCGGAATACTTTTCAGAAATCTCTAACTATAACTTTTAACTTTCAACATTTAACTTTTAACTTAAATTATTCCGGTAATTTAAATCTTTCCTTGATAAAATATCCTTTCTCATTGAATCCGATCTTAGCACACTCATTATATGGATCGTGCTCAAAGAAAACCGTCATATCTTTCTCCTGAATTTCCTTTAAGTACTTTTTCTTTTCCTCAAGCGTTGTCAACGGGAACAGATCGTATCCCATAATATAAGGAGCGGGTACATGACCGGCTGTCGGGATCAGATCAGCTGTGTATAATAAAGTATTTTCTCCGTCGGATACTTTTATCATCTGCATGTGATTCGTGTGACCGTTAACAGGAAGAAGTGTAATGAACTCATCAAACTTATATTCACCTTTTATTAAATTCAAAACTTTTTTTTCTTCAAGCGGCTTATAGTTTTCCGGGAAAAAACTTGCCTTATCTCTCTCAGTCGGATTTAATGCCCACTCATATTGCTTTTCCTGGACATGATAAACTGCATTCGGAAAACATAGCTTCAGATTTTTATCCTCGTCATAGTAAGTGCTTCCGCCGGCGTGATCAAAATGCAGATGTGTTAAAATGACATCTGTAATATCTTCCCTTTTAAGACCTAATTTATCCAGGCTTTTTTCAAGAGTGTCATGTGAAAAATCCACATCGTAAATTTTATTAACTTTATCCGAAAGTTTGTATCCGACACCTGTATCAATAATGATCTTTCTCTTTCCGTCATCCAATAATAAAGCACGCGTACACATATCTATCCTGTTTTGATCGTCTGCAGGATTTGTCTTTTGCCAGAGGTTTTTCGGTACTACACCGAACATCGCTCCGCCGTCAAGCTTGAATAAACCGGTCTGTAAAGAATGAAGTTTATAATTTCCTATTTTCATCAAATGTATTTTTTAAAAGTGCATAATATGAATTCTGATTTTAATGAACAATGAATAATGAATAATTTTGAACAATGATTTTGCAATGATGAAATGATGAACAATGAATAAATGAGCAATGAATAATGAGCAATGAGATAATGAAGCAAGAATAATCGGATTGCAATGAATAATAAGCAATGATACAATGAAACTAATGAACGATTGATTATTGACAATTGAGTAATGAACAATGAATAACGATCAATGAACAATGAGTAACGAAGAAAGTAAATTAACGATTAACGAATAACGATTAACGATTAACGAAGAACAAATTTTGAGTTTGCTTTCTAAAAGCAGTATTTCTAAATTTCATAAATAAAATTCAACATTCAAAATGAAAAATCTTTTATTAATTTTGTTTATAGTAATTTTTACCAGGTTTATGCTATTCACAAAATGCATCAACATATTTTCCGTCAGCTCCCGGTTATAAATGGTTCTATAAAAATACACCGCTTGATTCATTGAACAATCCTGATAAACTCTCTTTCAACTTTCCAGGTGGATTCGTTTGCAAATAATACTACATACAACGGACTTAGCCGCAAGCCGTGTGCTTTCCAAATCCGGTCTTCTGAGCATCAATCAGAATACACCTTATACAGACACCAATTATTATAATTTTCAGGGAACGAACGGTTACGTTTATCTCAATGTGCTTAGTATCATTGGCAGCATCCCGGGTTTGGATTCAGTGGCTTTGGTGAATTTTCTCAGATCATTCGAAGCATGGTACAGCACTTATAGGTTTGCACAAACTGTGAATACTAACTATACTATTTTTTCAAAGGACACTACATTGAACCTTGATACAATATCATTACCGCTTCGTATTTCCTCAACGGGAAGAAGACTGAATGACCAGACAATCTCAACAGTTAATGGAGATCTGCTTTGTAAAAAATTCATATTGACGTTTAAGATCGATTATGCTCTGTTGCCTCCGATTATATACATACCGATCGTCACTCTTCCTGATACTGTTTATATTGCAAGCGATATCTGGATAGCAAAGGATATAAGACCTTCGATAAATGTTGATCTAAGTTCACTCGGATATCCAATATCATTTACTATTCCGGGTTCTTACAGAAATTACTTCAAGTTCAACCGGTATCTCGTCTTCAGGTAATATTAATCCTGATAAATTTGAATTATATCAAAATTATCCGAACCCGTTCAATCCAACTACAAATTTGGAATTTGGGATTTCGAATTTGGGATTTGTTTCCTTTGAAAGTATTTGATGCTTTGGGAAAAGAAGTCGCTACATTAGTCAATGAAACAAAACCTGCGGGAAAGTATACAGTTGAATTTAACGGAAGTAATCTTTCAAGCGGGATATATTTTTATAAATTGGAATCCGGTGGCTTTGTTGAAACAAAACGAATGATTTTATTAAAATAAATCTGTAGAAACGTTTTGAATTTATCAATTATCAAATAAAGTAAGCTCTTTCGAAATAATATCAAGATTCAAAAGCTTAACGTTGCCTTGGTAATCAGTTGTCCATCTTTCCCTGAGCAGAAGTTCATTATGAATGTCAAAATACTCTGATGTTAATTCTGCTCCTTTTATATTCATCATCACATACCCGTTGTAGCCGATGTCAATATCCTTTATCTCGGTATTCTTTCTTTCATCATACAGTATAAGATTGGTTTCCTTTGCTTTATCCGGTTTCATCTTATTCTTAAACTCGACAGGCATTCCTCCGTGTCCTATGCATCTGCCGTAAGCAGTAATCCCTTTTCCTCTTTTAAACTTTCCGTAAACTGCCAGCCTGTGCTCATGTCCCCAGTACCACAGAACGTTTCTGTCTTCACCGATTATTGAAGCAAGCTGCTCAGCGGGCTTATTATACTCTTCTTCAAAAGCTGAACAATACTGATGATGAGTCAACAGGACAATTCCCCTCTTGTCATTTTTAAGATCCAGGGTCTTCTCAAGCCATTCCATTATATCGGCCGGAAATCCGCACTTGGGTTTCAAAACATATTCTATAAGCGGGATGCCGACTGATTCATATCCTGTATCGAGTGAAATGATTCTCCAGTGATCATTCTCAAGACAAAAGTAACTTGCCTTCTGACCGAGATATTTTTTCTGTTCCTTTGAATAAATTCCAAGAGTCGGCAGAAGATCCCTGAAATATGAAATCCCTCTTGAGTACATCTCGTGATTTCCCATTAAAGAAAAGCTGCCGGAAGTTCCTCTGTACCAGGATGAATTGTCGGTTAAAAAATTATTGCTGATCTCCTCATTCATACCTACAAAATATGTATCTCCCAAATGTATCGTATAATCAGGCTTCCTTTTTTCAATCATTACTCCGATCCTGTCAGACTCATTTGTATCGGTTGCCCAGTCAGATACCAACGCTATGTTTATCCCGGGCTTACTTTCCGGCGAAGTTTTTTCTAATTTATAAACACCGTTGTCGTTGCTTTCGGAGAGATAATTTTGAAATTTATGATTCGGGCCGAACCGGCTCTTTATGTAATGGAAGAAAAATGAAAACCACTTTGATTCAAAAAAGGTAGAGAGCTTGTTCATTGCTGTCTGCTCTTTGACTTTTTTTACTTCTTCTTTTGTATCCTCTGTTCTGTAATGATTCTGGGCTTCACTTCTTGTCAGATTCATGTAATCTTCCTGATCTCTTTTGACGACTTCTTTTGCAGCTTCTTTAGGTTCTTTTTCCGGTACTTTTTTGGTCTCTTTATTATCATTTTCCATTAAGAATTCTCCAGTATTTTTTTAGATGCCATCGAGCTCATTGCCATTATTGTCCATTGCGGATTTAGCCGCATGCTTTCCGGAAATACGGAAGCATCCGCTACATAAACATTTTCAAATCCCACGACCTGGCTCTTTGAATTTAAAACTCTTTTGCCTTTGTGTTTTGAGTTTTCTCCAACCATTATGTTACCACCCTGAGGGTGCGCCGTTCCTATGAGCAGATCATCCATTCTCAAAGGATATTCATTAAAGTTTTTTTCAAACCTGCTGATGCTTTCATGTGTGAGATCGATTTCAATTCCGGGTTTCATGGCAAGTATTGCTTTCTTTGCTCCGGAATAGAATCCGATCTTTAAGATGGTTGAGAATGCATACCTTATATTTTCCCTGTCGGTATTTCCAAGCTCCCATGTAAATGCCTGTCCGTTTATAAGATCTGTTTTCTTTTGAATGATACCGTTTGGTTCAGACCCGACAAGCGCTCCGTAATTTATAAGACTCTTATAATTCTTCATCATCTCTTCCCTTCTGTTAAAATAAAACGGAACAGACGCAAGAGCGAATGATGCCGGAGGATTAAAATATGTTTCGAATACTGCACGGTTCGTCTCATCAAGGGCTCCAAGTGTGATCTGATTTCCGTCGAATGCATTGATGGTTTCGTCAAACTGAAATGTAACCGGGAACGCAAAGTTGCAGCTCATTGAGTTTCCAACATTGCCTGTCAAACCGCTTCGCATAAGGAAATGGCTGCTGGAGATCACACCGCCTGCAACAATAACCGCTTTGTTAATTTTAACTTTCTTCAAATCTCCGTTATCCGATCTGAGCAAAACGGTTTCAGCCCTGTTTCCGTTTGCAAAAAATTTCATGCCCGTTGTATTTGAAATTATCTTAACACCTCTTGCTTCACTCCATGGAAGATAGGTTTCAAGCATTGTCCGTTTTGTCAGCCTTTTATTTCCCAGATTCCAGTTCTCGTCGCCTATGATATTCCTGTGATTTGCCTTCAGAGGAAATATAATATTCAGCTTTTCAGCTGAGTTCAAATTAAATCCGTCCACTCCTTTTACAAACCTGTCACTTACATTTTTGTTTATCCCTTTCGGGTCTAATTTAGTGATCTCTATTTCTTCAGCAATTCTGCTGTACTCGTCATCTAATGTTGTTAGATCAATGTCATATTCTGTCTGCCATTTATTTCGGATCTCATCAGCCATTTCTATACAGATAGCATTGTTGATGACCGTTGTGCCGCCGACGCATTCTCCCTGCAGAACCGACATTGTAAATTTCTTTGTCTGCTGAAGTCCGCCTTCTTTATAAAGCTTCCTCATCATTTCCATTTCATAGTCATTGAAATCCTGATTCGGCTGATAACGGTTGCCTCTTTCGACTACAAGTATTTTCGATGGATCATTTATCTGACATGCGAGCCTGTAACTCATAATAGCTCCGCCAGCACCCGATCCAAGTATAAGATAATCCACTTCATCAGGAATATCCGGTTCACTTACCAGAGTGGAAACTCTCGGAGCAACAAACGGTTTTACCGGAGGCGGTGATACCTGTCTGTTATTCAATTCATCATTCTGATCTCTGGGAAGTTCGGAAACATTATTAAATGGTGGCTCAAATAACGGAGTGCTTCCCTGTAATCTGTCACGCGCATTTAATGGAATGTAACCGATCTCTTTTCTTGTATTAATGTTTGAATAGTTTGCAAACATAATCATCGCGTTAACTGCAAGCCCTATCTGAAATCCCGCATCAGCAAGAACAGGAATGAAAGACTTCCTGCATTCCAATGGTGACCGCAGTAAATATTTTTTCAAAAACCATCTCTGCTCATCCCTGCTCATTGTAGAAAAATTAGGATGAAGCCCGAAGATCAGACTGAAGACCTGTTCAACCAGCCAGAAAGGAAAATTCAGCAGTCCCCTTTTCCTCCCTCTTATTCCACCTATATACTGATCTATGGATATCAATACTGAGGAATGCTTCTTTGGATCACCTCCGTAAAAAGCATCTGCCAGAGCTACAATGTTTTTAGCGCTGGAGGGATTCATTGATGAGATTAAATAATCTATGTTATATGACATTTTTCTTATTGCGATCAGCAACGCGAACACAAGAATATTAAATACAATGAAGATCAGAAAATACCAGTCAACAAGCACAAGTTTCCCGGTTCTTGTCAATATCATTGTTCCGGAGAACATGTCTTTGACAATGAATATAGGTATCGTCACAACTGCTCCGATGAAAAAAGGAAGTATCAGCACACTGAACAAATAATTCCGGAGCTTGTCACTGACTGCAAGCAGTATTGAGACAAATGCAACAGTTGAGTAAAGTGTAAGTGTATTTCCCAATGAAGGATCGGGATATCCGTAAATTGCACTAAGACCTGACTCACCGCCGGTAAAAATTCTGAAATATAATGCAGCCGCTACCATTAGCAGGGATACTGCAGCAACCAGTGAATAAGCTATCTTTGCAAGCTGTGCAGGAACCGAGAAAAATTTCGTAAGACCTTTTTCCGGATTTAATTCGAATGTGTATTTCTTTGATGCGTTTAAAATGAAAATAAAAAATATTATGATCACGCCATCAACAATTGCTGAGGTCAGCAGAAAGCTCTTTATATCCGGTATGTCGTCTGTAAAAAAATAAAATCCAAGCGAGCTCAATGTCGATACAAGATGCCCCACTATTAAACCCCAGCAGCAATAGTACCTTACATTGATATTATAGGCTCCGATAAATGTAAAGAGTATCATCATTCCGATCTTGCTGTATGTATTTATCGCAAGTGCGGGATTTTCATATGTCATTCTTATAAGATTTCCGATAGCAGGCGGCCATGGAGTGAATCCGAGAATACCGATTATCAATATGAAAAGGTAAGCTAAATATGAAAACCCAAGCAGTCTCAGGATCCAATAACCGGCATCACGCGAGGGCTTGTCAACATTTTCAGCAGACCATTCATCAGTGAAAAGACTTTTGTGCTGCTCCGTTGTCGGGATCTCAGTGACATCTCTGTTTTTATAAAAGATCAGAGCAAGAATTCTTGCGATCCATAAACAAACAGGTCCGAAGATCAAAGCATCAAAAGACAATGTCATCAGGAATCTCAGCGGAAGTATTTTAACATCATCTATGAAAGTTCCGGGGAGATAGCTCCAGAGAGCGACAGCTCCCTTATCCCTTACATTTGCCTGTAGATAAATATCGAATATGAACAGGGGAATGAAAATAATTAGAATTAATATAAGCGAACTTGATTTTCTTAAATACACAATTACAGGAGCTGCTATCAAAGTAAACACTGCTACTTCGAGAACCTTTACTCCGAATGTCCTGAATTCCAGAAGTTTAAAAACATCTGTGATTGCATAGACAAGAAGTATCGAGACGACCAATGTCACGACCATCATAAGAAGATACTGCATGAATACAGGAGCTTTATCGAGCGGATCCTTTGATGTATAACCTTTGATATTAATTAGTGGAGGCATAAGATTATTTTTTTATATTTTAACTAAAGAGATCATCATTCTAAATCAATGATCCTTTTTACAGAATCTATTTCTGATCTTCCGTTAATACCTTGCACAGCGTTCTAAGATTATCTTCATTATGTTTTATCATATCCTCACCTTTAATTTTTAAAGCCCGAAGATTTGTATTGGTGACATCATCCATGTTATCGCTTCCGATCTCAAGTGAGGTCTGGAATCTGAAATAGTTTTTCAGATTATCATCATCGCTAAGGAGCTGGTTTAATTGATATTCCACAGTCGCGCTGACTCCGTCGAATACAACACTCAGCAGAGGTCTCGCCCATTCAAGTACACCCCAGTCCTTAGATTCGTAGTAGCTTATCTGTCGTGTCAGCTGACCGGTACCGATCGACACAAGAAGTATTTCTTCATCCTTTCCGAAGACTTTCTTTGCTTCTGAATAAGCGCACATTGCCGGGTTATTTGCAAAGACACCTCCGTCGATCAGGGCATAGTAATCAACCGGGGGATTGACCTTTATTATCTTTGACTGGAAATAGGTTGGTGCAGCACTCGTTGATCGCGCAACGTCTTTCATCTTAAAATCATAATCCGGATTTTCCTTTGCTTTTCGTGATTTAAAAAAGAATGGCATCCGTTGTTCAATTTCGTAACTGGGGATAATTACGCTTGTAAGAGCCTCAGACAATTTTGTCTCACCTAAATATTCATCAAGGACTGCTTCAATTCCGTCAGCGTTGAATTTAGCATCAATGAGATTTCCCAGAGAAATAGTACTTTTCCAGGCAGATTTTTTAAATATCCTTTTACCCTCATTTACATAAAGTTCAAGAATGTCTATTGCTTTGTATTTCGGTTTGCCGTTATTGTCCGGTAGTGTAAGACACAATGCCAGAATGCCGCCGGTTGATGTTCCGGCAATGAGATCGAAAATTTCAGAGACGGGTTTATTTACGGTCTTTTCTAATTCATGCAGAAGACGTGCAGGAAGGATTCCCCTGATACCTCCTCCGTCAATGGAGAGAACTTTTTTCATAATTTAAATTGTGCTATTTTCTGAAATAAGGTTTTCAATAAGTATTTATTGTGATTTCAGGTCTGTTGCGGGGAAGAACTATATAATTGTTGTTCTTCTTTTTAACCATTCAATATTGAAAACCCCTGGTTATTTTATAAAAACATTTATTTATAAAGTACTGATAATATATTTATTGACAATTCTTATTTAAAGAATAAAAAATTAACCGGAAAATCAATTGATGACAGATAAAATAACTAAATCTTGTTTTTTTATGAATATTAATTTTTTTAATTATTCAGTACAAAACTCAAAATCTATTATATCGTCTATATTAATTCTGATAATTCTGATAAGAAAGGATGACCCCGGCTTCATTGCCGGAGCCACTCTGAAATGTAATCTCGGAAGTAATCTCGAATTGCAAAACCTGGGGTCGTTTGATTTGTCATAGTAAGTATTTGTTTGTTTACTTATTCAAAAATAGGAAGAATGAGTTGGAGTTATAATAGAGGTTTATACACTTTATTGATAGGTGTCAACACTTAATTTGGAATTGGGGATTTCGGATTTGGAATTTATGGGATTTTGGATTTTAGATTTTGGATTTTGGGTTTTGGATTTTATTAAAAAATTAAAAAACACGGACAGCTATATTTAAATTAAAAGATACTGCAATCTAAGTTAAATACCGTTTGCCGTTTGGCATCTGACGTTTGGCATTTCACATTTTAAGTTTGACATTTGACTTCTGACGTCTGACGTTTAGACGTTTGACATCTGACGTTTGACATTTCCCGTCTCACATCTCGCGTCTTGCGTCTAGCGTCTCGCGTGCTTCAATCGGATTCTTAATATTCTTCCCGCTCCTGTTTCCCAGTCCGTCATAAGCTGCATATTTATAAAGATCATGAAAAGTTGGATAGTTGAAAACAGTTGCTATCACTTGATCAAGAGTCTTTTTATCCTGAACCAGTGTCATGCCGAAATGAATGAGTTCATTTGCGATCCTTCCAATAATGTGAACTCCCAGAATAACTTTAGAATCATTTTCAAAAACCATTTTGAGAAATCCGTCATCAGGAGATCCCTGAATTTTCCCGCGTGCAATATTGCATACTTTGCTTATCCCTACATTGTATTGAATCCCTTTGGTGATTGCTTCCTGCTCTGTCATCCCAACCATCGAAACTTCCGGCACCGTGTATATACCATATGGAAAGATCTTGTTTACAGTATCCAGATCCCGAGTATCATACATCTGAGTTATGGCTACCCTACCCTGATCCATACTTGTGCTTGCAAGTGACGGAAATCCGATCACATCTCCGACTGCATAAATATGCGGAATATTTGTACGGTAATTCTCATCTACTAAAATCGTCTCTCTTTCACCTGTCTTTACCCCGGTCCTTTCTAAATTCAGTCCGCTGATATTTCCGCTTCTGCCTGCTGCATAAAGCACCATGTCAGTTTCAAGTTCATCACCGTTTTTCAAAGTAAGCTTTATTGGCTCTCTTTCTTTCTTAGGTTTGTCATATTTTACAATTGAAGTATTAAAAAGAATTTCAATTCCCTGTTTGCACATTTGCGCAACCAAAGCATCTGATATTTGAGAATCAAGGAAAGGAAGGATTTTCTCCCTGTTATTTATAAGGAAAACTTTAACTCCCATTGCAGCATAGATTGTTGCATACTCTGAGCCTATGACTCCGGCTCCGATGACGCAAAGCGATTTAGGAAATCGTTTGATCTTTAAAATAGTATCAGAATCATGAATTCTCTTTCCGTCAAAAGGGATTTCAGGAGGATTTACCGGATATGAACCCGTTGCAATCAGAATGTTCTTTCCTTCAATGATAATGTCATCATCCCCTGTGATCAGTATATTATGTTCATCTTCAAACGAAGCAAATCCTCTGTAGACATCTATCTTATGTATGAACAGGTTTCTGTCAACTTCCTCCTGCATTTCTTTTCTTGAAACATCACGCCTGTAAGTGAATTGTTTATGTTTGGTTTTTCCTGAGTGATGCTCGAACTTCTCGAAGATATGTTTTTCATACACACGTGAAAAGTAAAGAGCCGTTTCTTTCAGTGCCTTTGACGGCATTGTACCGGTTTGAACTCCAGCACCACCTGAGTTAGGAGACTTTTCTATCAGCGCAACCTTCTTTCCAAAATATGCTGCTTTAGCTGCTGCCTTCTCACCTGCCGGACCGGAACCAATAACTATCAGATCATAAGATTTTTTATTCTGCATTTGTTGATTAATTTAAAAAATTATAGCTGTTAAATTAAAAATTTCATTGAGTAAGTTCAAAGTCAATATAAAGACTTAATAATTCAGTATAATTCAGACCTTGAATTCCTTTCATTTTTTGTCACAAAGACTCGAATAATCAAAGAATTCGAATTTAATTTATTATCTTAGAGTCTTAGAGGTGATATAGGGTGTTTATTTGTTAGGAAAAAGTTAGATTAATATTTACATTTGTATTAGGTTTTTTTAAATCAAAACCCCAATAATTATGAAAGGAATGTACAAATTATTTATCAAAAAAAACTCCCCTGTTATAATTTTACCGGCAAATAGAACAAGATTTCTTACAAAATCCAAACCGGAAAAAAATATTTTAAGATCAATAATTTTAATTTTTCTGATATTTATCTACTGCAATTTAGCTGAAGCCGGCATAAACCCTACTTTCAATATGACCGCGAAGAATATTACCAGACATCCCGGTCAGAACGGTCAGGACAGCATTATCACATTTGAAATTTATTTACAGCAAACAAACCAGGGACAGCCGGGAGTTTATGATTTTGAATATTGCTGCGCGCAATATACTTTCAGGTATAATAAATTAATTCATTCTCCGGGAGGAAATTTAGTCTTTGGAATAATCCCTGATTCCTGCGAACTTCCTCCTAATCTGAGACCGCCCAGCTTTCAAGTAGATTCAGCAAACGGTTATCTTAAAGCTTCCGGTAACTTACCACAATCTTTAACTAATTTTTTCATCAGCGGAACATTTCCCGGAACGAGAATTCTGACATTTAAAGCCCGGACAAATAATAAGGTTTTAAATATGGTGCCTTTGAATTTAAAATTTAAACTGGGTCCGTCACCGAATACATTTGTGGCGTGTTTTGTCCCATACCCTGACACAGTTGACAGCCAACAACATCCGAATCAATATGCCCTTGCTTTGATGGATACAGTAGAAAACCATTATTCAATTGAGGATTCAGCTTCGAATTATGAAATTCAATTGTATAGTCCGAACAATAACTCTTCAACCAATCATAGGTATATTAACTTTTCCTGGCAGGATATAGGTGTAATATCATACAAATTGGAAATATCAACAGATGTAAATTTTAATAATATTGTTTATAGTGACTCTTCAATTTTGAATGCATCAAAAACAGTGAGTACCTTAAACCCGGATACCACTTATTACTGGAAAGTTTCAGGGAAAAATGATTCTGTGTATTTTGCAGATTCAGAAATCCGGTATTTTAGAACTTCCTCAAATCAGATTTTCTTAAATAGACCGGATAATAATCAATCGCTGGTTTCTTTGCCGGTAAAATTTTCCTGGCACATAACAGGACAGACTTCATCAGCTTCTTCCGTTATTTTAGCAGACAGAAATTCAGAAAATAAAATTTTTAATAAAGCTTCAAGTTCAAAAGATTTATTGTCTGTTACTGATTTCAGCTCGAATATATATTATAAACTTGAAGTAGCTACAGATAGTATTTTAAACAATATTGTTTTCAGTGATTCTACCATATCAGATACTTTCAAAGTTGTCAGTAATCTGAATCTGATAACCGGTTATTATTGGAAAGTCTCTCCGCAAAATGATTCTTTGTTTTTGAACAGCTCAGATGTATGGAGATTCACAACAGTGGCTGATAGCATTCAATTGAATAGTCCGGAAGACAATGCATTGTCAGTCCTTCTCCCCGTTAATTTTTCCTGGTACACCACCAATAACTCATTTTTATACAGACTACAGATTGCTTCAGACCCGGATTTTCAAAATACCGTTTTCAATGATTCTGCTATTACTGATACTTTTAAAACAGTCAATAGCCTTTTACTGGGTACTCATTATTACTGGAAGGTTTCGGCTAAAAATGATTCCGAATATTTTGCCGTTTCTCAGACCAGGAATTTTACAACTTATGATCTTTTGATAAGTCCTGCGAACGATTCAACTATTGTGCCTATAGCTATAAATTTTTTGTGGCATAAAGTCGACAGTACAGTGAATTATATATTTCAGTTATCTAATAATAATTCGTTTAATTTTTTAATTGTGAACGATTCAACACTTACAGACACACTTAAGACTGTAAATGTTTTATTAGATGGGTATTATTACTGGAGGGTAAGTGCAGTTACATTAAATAATGTTCTTAATTCAAATATCAGGCATTTCAGAACAACAGGTACAGTCCTTATCGAACCGCCTTTATATTTAAATGGTTTTAACGTTGTTCCTCCAAATTCAACAACCGCAATAGGAAATTTGGCGGGAATTTATACAGATTCAACAAATACGTTTAGTCTCTATATGGAGTTTTCCGGCATTACCGGTACAACTACCTCGGCTCACCTGCATGGACCTGCTTATCCGGGTTATAACGCTCCGGTCCAGATTGATTTTGCCGGTTTCCCTTTAGGTGTTTCATCCGGAGTTTATATGAATAGTTATATTTTAACTCCTGAACAGGTATTTCAGCTATACTCAGGGCAATGGTATGTTGATATTCACAGCACTTCCTTTCCTGAAGGTGAAATCAGAGCCCAAATAAATTTTCAGGCTTTATATCCGGTAGAATTAACAGGTTTCTCATCAAGTACATTTAAAGACAATGTAACTTTGAACTGGTCAACTTCGGGTGAAACGAATAATTCCCGGTTTGAAATCGAAAGATCAACAAATAAATCCGAATGGATTAATGCGGGAAATGTTGCCGGTAGCGGAAATACAAACGAACCTAAAAATTATTCATTTACAGAAAGATTAATTTCAGGAAAGTATGATTACAGATTAAAGCAAATAGATTTTAACGGCAACTTCGAATATTTTTATTTATCAAACGAAGTTGAAGTCGGAATACCGGACAGATATTTTCTATCGCAGAACTATCCGAATCCGTTCAACCCTTCAACAACTATAGATTTTGAATTGCCTTCTGACGGGAAGGTAAGTCTGATCATTTATGATATCTCCGGAAGGGAAATTGAAAAGCTCCTTAATGAATCCAGGACTGCGGGATATTACAGTGTTAATTTCAATGCTTCAAATCTTGCAAGCGGCATTTACTTTTATATGATCACTGTAAATGAATTCCGTTTGACGAAGAAGATGGTAGTGGTGAAGTGATAATTTTGAATAGCATGTAGGTTAATTAATTAGGTTTTAAAATCTAATATCAAAATCATGAAAAGAATTTACGAATTCATAATCTTTGGATTCCTGTTATTTACTTTCTGTAATTCATCACAAGCCGGCATTAATCCTACTTTCAATATGACAGCAAAGAATATTCACAGATATCCGGGTCCGAATGGTCAGGACAGCATTATCACATTTGAAATTTATTTACAGCAGACAAACCAGGGACAGCCCGGGGTTTATGATTTTGAATATTGCTGCGGGCAGTTTACTCTCAGATATAATAAATTAATTCATTCTCCGGGAGGAAATTTAGTTTTCGGAATAATTCCTGATTCCTGCGAACTTCCTCCTAATCTGAGACCTCCGTCTTTTCAGGTAGATTCTGTAAACGGATATCTTAAAGCTTCGGGTAACTTACCACAATCTTTAACTAATTTTTTCATAAGCGGAACATTTCCCGGGACAAAAATTCTAACTTTCAAAGCAAGAACAAACAACAGGTCATTCAACATGGTACCGCTCAATTTGCAATACAAGCTTGGTCCGTCACCGAATACATTTGTGGCGAGTTTTCTTCCATATCCTGATTCAGTTGACAGCCAACTGTTCCCGAATCAATTTGCCGTTGCTTTATATGATACTTTAGTAAACCACTATTCTGTTGAAGATTCTTCTGCCGGCGGAGCGATTTCGCTTTTTATACCTCCGGAATATTCTTCTACTTCCATGAGATATATTAATTTTGCCTGGCAGTCAATAAATGCTGTATCTTATAAATTGCAGATCTCAACTGATTTTGGATTTAACAATATTGTTTTTTCAGATTCTTCCCTGCAATTCGCAAACACGACTGTCAGCAGCTTATTACCAGGTAACACTTATTACTGGAGGGTATCAGCTAAAAATGGTTCCGGGTATTTTGCAAATTCTTATGTATCATCTTTCAACGTTACCGCTGATCAGGTTTCTTTAATTGATCCGGCGGATAATCAGACGATGGTTCAGGTACCTGTGACTTTTACCTGGCATAAAGCCGGACCAATTACATCCGCTGAGCTCGCATATTTTGAGATTTGATAAATCATCTGATGTTTATAATAAGGAATCAAACAATGCTGAATCTTTTTTGTCCGGCCTGAGATCCGCCGGCAATACAACATACAGACTGGAAATATCAACTGATCAGAATTTTAACAATATGGTTTTTAACGATTCGTCTATTGTTGATTCATTTAAAACCGTTAGTAATTTAAATTCTCTGACTGATTATTACTGGAGAGTAACTCCGAAAAATGATTCCGTGTTTTTTGCAGCTTCTGGCTCAAGAAAATTTACTACTAACTCAATTCCTGTTTTACTTAACAGTCCGGCAAATAATTCGACTTCACTTCATTTACCTGTAAAATGTATCTGGTATGGTTTGAATAATGCAGTAACTTATAAAATCGAGATCTCAAATGACCAGAACTTTAATAATGTCGTATTCACTGACTCATCGGTTACCGATACATTTAAAACTATAAATAATTTATCCGAAGGAACAAGATATTTCTGGAAAGTTTATGCAAAAAATGATTCAGCTTATTATGCAGTTTCTCAGACCTGGAATTTTACGACTTATGATCTTTTGATAAGTCCGGCAAATAATTCAACAGGAATTCCCATTACAGTTGATTTTCTCTGGCACAGATCTGCCCGGGCAGTTAACTATACTTTACAGATATCTAAAATGCATCTCTGAATAATTTCTTTTTTAACGACTCTACAGTCACCGATACGTTTAAGACTGTAAGCGGATTCAGCAATTCGGCAACGTATTACTGGCGTGTAAAAGCTAAAGATTCTGTTAATAATATTGTGACTTCGGCAATATATAATTTCACAACTGCCGCAACCGGGTTCAACAATACTTTCAACTTAATTTTAAATGGGTTTCAGGTGTTCCTCCAAATCCATCAACTGCTTTAGGCAATCTGACAGGAACATACAATCCCTAAACAAAGCTTTTAACCTTTACACTGGTTTTTAACGGATTAACCGGAACATACAACATCAGCACAATTCCATGGACCTGCAGATTTTGGTCAAACTGCACCTGTTCAGATTAGCATTTACTGGATTCCCTGGGGGTAATCCGGCATTATTCAAATAGTATATGTTTTAACATCAGAGCAGGAAGCCCAACTCTTGCAGGACTTTGGTATGTAAACATCCATAGTACTATTTTTCCGGAGGAGAAATCAGAGGTCAGTTATACGACGGGTCATTACCCGTAGAATTATCGGGTTTTACATCAAATGTCAATAAAGATAAAGTTACTTTAAACTGGTCAACAACTGCTGAAAATAATAATTCAGGATTTGACATAGAAAGAACTGTGAATAAAAAGAATGGACTAAAAGCCGGAAACGTAACCGGAAACGGAAATACAAACGAGCATAAGGATTATTCTTTTTCTGAAAAAGTAAATGCAGGAAAATACAGTTACAGATTAAAACAAATAGATTTCAACGGTAACTTCGAATATTTTTATTTATCAAACAAAGTTGAAGTTGGAGTACCCGGACCGATATTTTCTATCACAAAACTATCCTAATCCGTTTAATCCGTCCACTACAATAGATTTTGAATTACCTTCCGATGGGAAAGTAAGTCTTATCATTTATGATATTTCCGGGAAGGAAATTGAAAGACTAGTAAATGAATTCAAGTCAGCGGGATATTACAGTTTTAATTTCAATGCATCGAATCTTGCAAGCGGGATGTATTTTTATATGATCAGTGCAAATGAATTCCGGCTGACGAAGAAAATGGTGCTTATAAAATAAGGACATTTGTCCTATCAAAATTGTTATAAAATTAAATTAACAAAGGAGATAGGCAAATGGGTACACGCAACAATTTATATTTAAAACGACAACAGACAAAAACATCAGAGGGAGAGTTCATATTTGAATTACAAAATTCATTTCAACTTTCCCCCAAATTATGTGAACTGATACTCGAAAGTGCGAAAGAAATATTACTTCGGGAGAGTATTTTAAAGGAAGGTCAGATAGAAGTAACGGTAATAGAAATAGAAGAGAGAGCAGGCAAGAAAATGGAGAAGATGCAAAAGAAGAAAGTTAAATTGACAATTGACTCAGGTATAGAAGATATTGAATCAAAGAAGGAATTTGGTAGGACTGGATTGCGACAAATACGAATCCAACGAATAAGCGAGGAGGCAATAGATCAAGATGGAATATTAAGCCAGGAAGATCTTTCAAGATATTTGTCATGTGATGTACGGACGATCCGCCGAGATATAGAAAATATTAAAAGGCGAGGAATAGAAGTAATAACCCGTGGCGTATTGCATAATATAGGCAGAGGTCAGACACATAAGAAAAAGATAATTGGATTATATTTAGAAGGATATTTTTTTGCAGATATAAAGTTGCGCACCAGACATAGTGTAGGAGCAATAAAGCGTTATATTCAGGAATTTACAAAAGTGTATATGAGTAAATGCCGCGGGATAGAAGATGGCACAGAAATAAGTTTATTAACAGGAATATCGTTAAATCTTGTAAGACAGTACAGTGAAATTCTTGAGGAAAGTAAAGGAAATCGGAGACGTCAGGAGAAGCTTCGATTTATCAGGCAGATGCGGGAAAAAGGTTTAAAAAAAACGAAAACCGCATGTATTGGAAGCTTAGCGGATCTTATGACAGGAGGTTACAGATGAATCTTAATAATATCCGAGACAGATACGAAAGCATAAATAAAAGAAATTTCAGACAGGCATTAATCCATCTTCTGGAAAATGAGTACAAAATATTAGGTTCGCACAAAATATTGAATTTACTGGCAGAGGATATAGAAGAACTGCAAAGGGAGTTTAATTACAATAAAGAGAAGATTGGGTATGGAGAAATATTATTCCGGACAACAAAAGATGATGGTCAAAGACAGAGTTATGGAAAGAGAACAGAGGATTATGCAACAACTACAGTAATACTTCCCTTAGTAACAGAAGAGGATGTAGAACGAAGAGTCTATTATAGAAAAGGTGACAGGAACAGTAATTATAAGCATAGAGAAGCCCGAGACATAGAGACAATGGTAAGATTATTGAAGAGTGCAAAGCAGCAAGGAGGACTATTAAGCGGAGCTGAATTGAGTATCTTGATGAACCGAAGTTTATCAACCATAGGTAAATACTTAAAAGCATATCAGGAAAAGACACAAGAGATATTACCCTTAAAGGGATATATATTGGACCAGGGAAGTTTACCAACTCATAAAGGAATAATAATTAGTTTGTATGAGCAAGGAATATCTCCGGCAGATATAGTACTTAAAGACATCGCACAGTCAGATCAGCTGTTGATAGATATATAAAACAATATGAACAAATAAAAAAACTAATATTGAAAGGGATTAAATGAAGAATCAATCAGAGGAATTACCGGGGAGAAGTTTGAAAGTTGTAAGAGAATATACTAAATTGTATTACAATTTTTATCCAAAAAAATCAAAGAAATAGTCATAGGACAAATGTCCTAATAGTAAGTAACGTAACAGGTTTTTTGCACAAAGACTCGAAGGCTCAAAGAGAAAAGTTTATCTTACCATCTTTGAGACTTTGAGTCTTTGGTGTTAAAGACTTTGAATAATAAAGTTGTATTGTATTATAAAAACTTAATAATTATTTTCAGGCAAAATAATTTATTTATTTGATGAACTCAAAGAAATTGAGCTCTGTGAAAGTCTTACAAACTTACCGGGTCTTCTAAATAAAATTTATGAAAGATAAAATTTTAAATGACAGAAAACAGATTGCTCAGTTTATTCTCCTGATCTTCATTACGGGATTGCTTCTTTACATCTGCTGGCTGATGCTCGCACCTTTTATTTCTATCCTGCTCTGGTCGACAATTCTCGTAATTATATTCCACCCGTTATATAAAAAACTTTTTGGCAAAACTAAGAATCACACTTTAAGTGCGTTAATAACCATAGTCGTATCATTGCTCATTTTTATATTGCCTGCTAATGATCATTTCTGCATCAGTGATAAACGAGCTGACCGGAATTTCCGAAAACACATTTAATGATCTGAAACTGATTATCAGCGATCTTCAGAACAGCAGGTTTTCATTTATTTACAACTACGTCAGAGAGTTTGTAAACCTTGAAAATTTCCTGAAGCCGGAGGATATAAAGGCATATGTTTCCACGGTTCAGTGAATTTATGCTCTCGGCGTCATGGAATTTTGTAGAAGGAGCATTTGGACTGATGATCGGAATTGTAATTTCGGTCTTCGTTATGTTCTATCTCTTCCGAGACGGAGAAAAGATCGTCAGCGACATTCCGGAGATACTTCCCATGGATAAAAGCCAGGGGGAAGAACTCATACGCGAAACTTCTGCACTGATCAATGCAACTATCAGAGGAACAATGTTTATAGCTGTTTTGCAGGGTACGCTTGCCGGAATAATATTCTGGATACTTGGAATCCCGTCATATATTCTTCTGGGATTTCTTGCAATGCTTTTCTCTCTAATCCCAACAGGCGGAACAGCCTTTGTTACTGTTCCGGTGATCATAGTCCTTTTCTTTTCCGGTGAGTACTGGAAAGCAGGGATCCTTGCTCTCTACGCTTCTCTTGTCATCGGCATGATAGATAACTTCCTTCTTCCCAAACTGATAAAACAGCGTGTAAAGATGAATGAGCTGTTTGTATTTTTCAGTGTGCATCGGCGGGCTTCAGCTTTTCGGAATACTCGGACTCTTCCTTGGACCGATAATACTTGCATGGCTTTGGGTGTTTTCAAAGTCTTCAGAGGCGAGAAGATTGACACGGAAGTTGTTTCGATGAAATAAGAATTGGAATAAGCAATTGTTTTTACAATTATTAATTTCAACTTGCATGACTAAAAAACCATTCCCAAATATTCCCTCCTTGAGATAGAAAAAAAATGGATAGTTGATAAAAGCAAACTTCCCTCTTTGTCAGATCTGAAATGACAGAAGTGACCGATAAATATTTCCCTGATACAAGGATGAGATTACGGAAGATGACTCAAGTACATGTTCAAACGAGATACTGTATAAGCTTACAAGGAAATACGGAAAGATTACACACCAGTGTGAACCGCTGACAACCTTATATTTATCAAAGAATGAATATGAAATGTTCAATGAGATCCGGGGATTTATTCTGATGAAAAAGATTTACAGGTATCCTTTTTCGGGAAAGGATTTTTTAATAGAAATTTTCATAGATCCGAAGTTGATTTTGTCCTGCTGGAAGTAGAAGCTGCATCGGAAAAAAAGATTAATGAATTGGCTGTTCCGGAATTTGTCATTAAAGAAGTTACAAATGAAAAAAATATGAGGGATATTCAATTGCTTCTCAAAATAATAAAATTAAGAATTAGGAATTAGGAATTTTAAAAAAATCCCGCCTCTTATATTTCAGCGTAAAGATATTATCTAAATAATTAACTTAAGTTGACCGCTTAGACATTTGAAGTTGGTTTAGCCACGAATTACACAAATTCACACTAATTATTTTCAATAATAATTTTCTAATTCGTGCTAATTCGTAAAATTAGTGGCAATCTTTTGTCTTCTTTTTAGAAGCGGTCAACTTGAGTAATTAAATTAAGATCACTTCTGGTAAATCTTTTAAGAAAGGTTACCTTTTTAATTTGAAATGTATTAAGGTTTAACTAGCTGAGTTAAATTTAAAAAACTTATTAAAAAATTCAAATTAAAAAGGAAAAAGTACAATGAAATCAAGAATCTATATATCAGTCGTTTCAGCATTTATTTTATTCTGCGCGATTTTTTATAATGCAACATCAGTAAGTGCGGTTGAAAACAATTTGTCATCACCTGCCAGCTCCCTATTTTAACGGTACATTGATAACATAATGGAACTTGTGAAACTATACCTGTACCTTTGAGCGGTGCGAATTATATGGTGGAAGACAGAACACTTGGAACTGTGCTTGGTGCAGGTGTCACCGGAAGTGACGGCAAATGGTTTTCAAAGCTCAAGTCGGACATAACATAAGAGTAACTTTCACTCATCAGGGAAAAGTAACATGTATTCATCAGGTACAAAATAGAACCGGATACTACAATATAGTTGTTTGCATGTCAAACATAAAAGGAAACGCCTGCCAGGACGAGGAATAAAAGCGAAGCAATTTGACCAACGCAATTTAATAATACATGTTTATCTAAGGGAAAACGTTTTGCTGCCGGCAACATTTATAAAGAAAATATACATCGTCCCATGACTTTGCTCTGACATCAATTGGTATTATTCAAGCAATCAGATAAACAATTATACATCAATAGAAATTAACATTGCTCAGAAATATTACCATATACCAAAACCACTTCAATGATATCAATCTATATTGTTCAAGTTGGCCTGACGGTGATATTGAGTTGTCTTTAATTTACTGAATTAAACAATTTACCTTTTTATTTAGAAATGTATTAATGTTAAAACCATCTAGTAATACATCAAATAACTTTTTAATAAATTCAGAACTAAAAAAAATCACCGATGAAAAATAATCTATTCTGTAGTCGTCAAGCAGTTGATTTAGCTACGTGAAACAAGGCATTGTTATTCGAGAAAAAGCATTGAAAACAAATTGCCGGCGGCTCCATTCAGCGGAACATTGATCTTACGGAACTGTACTTTACCGGTGCCATTAAGCGGTGCAGACTATATGGTAGAAGACAGAACCTCGGGAACAGTTACCAGGACAGGGAGTTACAGAAAGCGACGGCAGATAGTTTTATCCTGCAATTTCGGACATACTATAAGAGTAACTTTTAGACATCAGGGAAAAGTAACGTGCATTCGTCAGGTACAAATCAAAACGGGATATTACAATATAGTTGTGTGCATGTCAAATATAAAAGGAAACGCCTGTCAGGACGAGGGATAAAAGGTCTCAGTTCCAGAGCATTTTTAAAATACCTGCTATTTAATGGAAAACAGTTTGCTACCGCCAACTCTATAGAAATATAATCGTGTCATATTTTTTTCTAAACCATTATTATATTAAGTAATAGTCACACATAGTATCATTATTTAAGCAATAAAAACAATAATAATTATTAAAAAAATTAACTATTATCAAAATTCCCATGACGTACTATAAAAGATTGTGTTTTAGTTGATGGCGTATACTGGTTTGATGTTTCAGGTAATTCAGATAAAATTTTTCTTGCAGTATTCTCATTTTTTTCAAAGACCTTTATCTCATAGAAGTATGGTGATCCGGTCAGATTAAACTTATTGTATTCGCCATTGTGCCAGAATCTTATTCTATGACTTTTGAGCAGAGATTTAGACGCTTCAAATAAGACCGGATTATTTGAGTAAAATACAGATACAAGTATTTCTTTGTCTTCGTCCATATATTTAAAATATTATTAATTTCTATTAAGAAATTTATTTGAATCTTTTTATTTATCGGTCTTATTTAATCGGTAAACAATATGAAGTGATGTCTGAGAGATTGAACAGGTTTGAAAATGCACTTTCATAATTGTATCCTCCTTGAAATTTTTATGTTAACTCATAGCTAACTTTAATTTATTAGCTGCAAATATATTATTAATATTTTCAATTATAAAGTAATCTTTTTTTCTTAAGTCAGACATTGTCAGACATAGTCTGACATTAATTAGTCTTTATATAAAATAATATGGTTATTCTGAAATTTGAAGAGTGATTTACCCTTAATCTCAATTAGGTGTAACCACTTATCCGGAAAGATTAAATAACCGTGAAGAGACTTCGGACTTATTTTATCTTTTATCGGGCTTTATATTCTCATACCTTGCCAGCAGCTCCCTGAACTTCTCAAGATCCACAGGTCTGAAAAATGAAACTCCTTTTGGCGGAAACCTGATCAGCTTTTCCTTTGGTCTTACCGGGCGTTTCTCAAATCCTCCTCCGCAGTTAGGACAGACATTATGAAGTATCTCATCAGCACAATCGATGCAGAAAGTACATTCAAAAGAACAGATCATTGCTTCTGTGCTGTCATTGGGTAAATCTTTGCCACAGTTCTCGCAAACAGGTCTTATCTCCAGCATAAAATTTTGTTTATCCAAAATTAATGATAAAAAATAAAAGATAGTATATATCGGATTGTAAAAAATCAAATGTATAAATCAAAAAGGAAGGACTTTAATAATAAAGATCCTGTGATTATTTTAGAGCAAACAGCTAAGCAAATGATTCTGTAACAATTTCAGTCATGAAAGACCTTTCAATACATCAAATCACATTTTTAAATATGAAAATCACTTTTAAAACAATTATACTGTGTTTAATTTTTATTACTTCCTGTTCGAAACAAAATGAACAGGAAAGAACAAAAAACATAAAAGAAGATAAAATGGACAACAAAACAGAAATTAAATTTAATTTAACCAGCACTGCATTTGAGAATGAGGCAGAGATCCCAAGAAAATTCTGCTGTGACGGAGAAAACATATCACCGGATTTAAAGTGGAATTTGTCTGACAGCGAAGTGGAATCCTTTGCATTAATAATGGATGATCCGGATGCACCGAGTGGTGATTTTGTTCACTGGGTGATTTATAATATTCCATCAAGTGTTTACGAACTGCCTGAAAATTTTTCTTCAGTCAAAAACAGTGAAAGTATTTATCCTCAGGGCATAAACGGATCCGGTAAATTATACTACGTGGTTCGTGTCCTCCTTCGGGGACGCACAGGTATTATTTCAAATTATATGCACTCGATAAAGTACTCGATTTAAAAGCCGGCGCTTCGAAGAATGAATTGTTAGAAGCAATGAACGGACATATAAAGAATAATACTGTCCTGATGGGAAAATATCGCAGGTAGTTTTATCCTAAATGTGCTTCCAGTTTCTTCAAAAGTTGTGTCAGAATTTCCGGTCTGACACAACTATCAGGATCTCATCACACTGAATTTAAATTTCAACCTTGATTATGCTTAACCGCTTACATAAGTTTTACAGTAAAAAAAAATAGCACGGAAATTAACAGGATTAAAAAATTGATCGGTTAATTTCACAAAACTTAAAACTAACTTTATTATGAGCTTATCATCAAGAACATCTTTCCTTGTATATCTTGCACATCTGAATCCAAGATTGTGGGAGATCATTCATCCGCCATGTAGCGAAAGTTTCGGAAGGAACACGGCATATAATGGCTTCGATGGTCATTAAATCCATTGCCAAAGAAATCAAGGATACCGGTACAGCGAAGAAATTAAATGCGATCGGCAAAAGTCTTTTCAATGCGGGTGTTAAATCCATGAGCTATGATGATGACGACTGGTGTCCTACCAGACCTCGTCCACATTTCCCCGAGGTCCGGTACCGAGTCCTGATCCCTGGATAATGCTGTTTGGAGATGAAGTAATGCTGAATCCTCAGCCTTTGCCTCCGCGTGAAAAAAGTTATTACGGAGCTCTTATCTCATTACTCGCTGATACAATAGTTGTAAAGGAATTATCATCTCAATTGAGAAAAATTGGTGAATCCCTACAAAAAGGTAAATCAAGAAAGTGACTTTATTTGTGTTAAAATGAATTGCCTGCATCAGATTTTGAAAACTGTACAATGAAAAAAATTACATTAACTCTAATTTGTTTTTCCCTGATTGCAGCAACCATTTTGTTTCCACAGGACAATACATCACTATACAGGATTGCAAATAAATTTAATGTAGAAGGTGAAGGAGGCTGGGATTTCATTAACATTGATGAATCTACGGGAAGACTTTTTGTTTCCCATTCTACAGTTGTCGATGTAGTAGATTCAAAAGACGGTAAATTAATTGATACAATACCTGATACAAAAGGAGTTCATGGAATTGCACTTGCAAATGAACTCAATAAAGGTTTTATAAGCAACGGGAAAGATTCTTCTGTTACAGTATTTGATCTTGAAACACTCAGCTTCATAACAAAAGTAAATGTAACAGGAATAAATCCAGATGCAATCCTGTATGATCCTTATTCACAAAATGTTTTCGTATTCAATGCACGTAGCAATAATGCTACTGTCATAGATGCTAAATCAAATGAAGTAACCGGGACAATTCAATTTCAAGGTAATCCCGAAGTCGCTGTCACTGACGGAAAAGGAAATGTATTTGTGAATATCGAAGATAAAAGCCTGATCTGCCGGATAAATGCCACGACATTGGATATTGAGCAGTCCTGGTCAATCGCACCCGGCGAAGAACCAACCGGACTGGCAATTGATACTGAAAATCACAGACTGTTTTCAGTATGCCATAATAAATTGATGATTATAGTAAACAGTGATGACGGAAGTATTGTAACCGCTTTACCTATTGGTGAAAGAGTTGACGGAGCAGCATTCGATACCGGACTTAAACGTGTTTACAGTTCTAACGGTGAAGGTTCATTAACAGTTGTTCAGGAAGAAGATGCCAATACTTTTACAGTTCTTGAAAATGTCGATACACAAAAGGGAGCAAGGACTCTCACAGTTGATAATACAACCCATCATATTTATTTGCCTGCCGCGGAATACGGACCTCCTCCTGAACCAAGCGAAGATAATCCTCATCCCCGAGCAGCTATATTACCCAATACATTTGTGATTCTTGATGTTGAGCCTGTAAATTAAAAGATGTCTTACCTGTAAAAATTATTTTCAAAAAAGAAGCCTGTCACGGCAGTACAAGTGATCAATGAGGGAATACACTTTAAGAGTTTTAGTAATCCTTATTTAATCACAGTATTTTAATTGTTTGCCCGGCTATTTTACGGTTACATTAATTATGAAGTCAACGACATATTTTGCATTAGTTCATAGTTGCATTTAATTTGAGTCAATGTGCAAAGAAAGTCCATTGAAATATAGAATTCCTTGAATTAAGTTTCAGGAAAATTACACAAAGCCCTTTAAGGAGGACTATTCAATGAAGAATTTTATATATATATATTTATCTTTTATTATTCTCATGATTACATACTGCGATTCAAACGCGCAGTTGCCTCAATACGAGCTCACAGCCCAAAATTTTTCAATGGATAGCGGAGTTTATAAAGCCGTTGAATGGGATATTTTTATACGGAACACTGGCTCTGTTCCTTTGGAATTTGCTTATGCGATTTGTCTGGGAATATCATTTTAATTTTGCCCCTTACATAGCTCAGGGAGGAACACTTACATTTACCAGAATTGCGTCTGATCTTCCTCCGGCTTTGCAGCCGTATTTTGGAACAGTGAGTGTAACTGATTCAAGGTTAAGTATGAAATCCATTTCCCCCGCTCCTCCGGGTGAAGGTTATATTATCAGCAGTTCTTATCCGGGAACAAAGATTGCCAGAGTAAGACTCAAAACCAATGCAACTTCGTTAATTGTAAACAATGTCAATTGGCAAAATGAAATGAATCTTCAATGGAGAGTCGAACCTGAATTACTTAGAGTCAAGATCATGGCAAATATTGGAGATTCACTTACTGATATCACGAATCAGGGAAATGTATATGTTACACCGAATTTTTACGGAATGTTTATTGGGAAACGATTCCATGGGATAGCCTACAGTGCAAAACTTCTTGAGTATGAAAAGCAGCAACAGAAGGTCTTTTACAATACTTCGACAGGCAAGCTGAATTTAAAAGATACAGTCACAATTGAGATACATTATATAACCTATCCATATGAACTTGTAAGCAGTTTCAAAAGCAGATTAGATTCGATCAGCCTGTCAACGTTTAGCGTTCAGGCGGTTCCTTTTTACTTTTTCGCACCTAATTTATTTTATATCGCAGTCAAACACAGGAATTCAATCGAGACATGGAGTACTGTTTTCGGTAATTTTTCTCGTGGTGGCAGTATAAATTATTTTGACATGACAAATTCCGTATCATCGGCTTTCGGAAATAATCTGAAATTAGTTGGTACAAAGTATTGCTTGTACAGTGGTGACGTCAATCAGGATAAGGTAATTGATACTTCAGGATTTGATTTCAGTATATTCCGATTCGAAAAATTTTGTAACAGGTTATGTTAAATACAGATTTAAACGGAGACAACATTGTCAATTCCGCTGATCTGAATATTGTTTATAATAATTCGATCAGTTTTATTTCGGCGGTTATTCCAAATTGAATATAAGAAATAAAGAATCCATACTGATATTGTTTTCCTGACCAATCTCTGTTTCAACATTATGAAGATCCTGGTACTTGGCGGAACACAATTCGTTGGCAGACACATTGCCGAAGCTCTCCTGTCAGGTGGACATAAAGTGAGCGTACTGAACAGAGGAAAGTCACCGGACGAATTACCTTCTTACGTTGAACGAATTCGCTGCGACCGAAATGAAGGAATACCGGCTCTGGATATTCTGAACAGGCGGACATGGGATGCATGTATTGATGTGAGCGGATACACTCCGCTGTCAGGTACGCTCAAGTGCTCAAAAATTGGTTAAAGTGTTGGAAGTTATATATTCATCAGTGCTGTCAGTGTTTATGGTGATCCCGATATCATGGTCCTGTCTTACGAAACCTATCCCTTGCTGCCACCTGCCGGTGAGGACGTGACTGAAATCAATAGTAGCGAGACCTATGGCGCACTCAAAGTCACTTGTGAAAATATAGTTCAAAAGATTTACGAAGACGAGATGTACGATCCTTCGCCCGCAGATTATTGCCGGACCTCATGACCCGTTTGATCGTTTTTCATACTGGGTGCGGCGTGTCATCCTTGGGCGGAGAAATGCTTGCACCCGGTGATGGGAATGATCATTTGCAGGTTATAGATGCGCTTGACGTGGCTCAATTCATAAAGATTGTAATTGAATACGATATGCGCGGGATATTCAATCTTGCAGGTCTGAGAATTACCTGGAGTGATTTCATGAATGCTTTAGGAGCTAAAAATATTGTATGGGTTATCGATGAGATCATTAAATCTGAAGGATTGACTGAGTTTGACCTTCCGCTTTACAGAAAGGATGGCTGCGCAAGAAGCTCCCTGATGAACGTGAGTAATGTAAAAGCAGCCGAAGCCGGTCTTAATTTGACCGATATTCAAATTACAATAAAAGATACCTTAGACTCGCTAAAAGGCAGAAATATTATTCCTGCGCTTTCGTCTGATATTGAGAGGAGATTGATTAATATTACCGGACTAGACAAACGGGTTTCAAATTCGTGATTGATACTAAAGCTTACTAAAGCAAATAATGGTCATACTAAATCCATTGAATAATGAGATTGTCTGTATTAAGTTTCGGTAAATTACACACAATAAAACAGCAAGGAGAACATATCAATGAAGAATTTTCTATTATTATTTTTTTCAATTCTTTTGATTTCGTTTTGCGACTCTTACTCGCAGATACCGCAATACAGGCTCACTGCAGAAAACTTTTCCCTGGACAGCGGAGTTTACAGAACTCTCGAATGGGATGTGTATCTGCTGCGCACGGGTTCCGAACCTCTTGAATATGCTTACGCTGAATATTATTTTAATTTTGATCCTTCAATTGCTCAGGGAGGAACACTTTCATTTTCAATAATTTCTTCTGACCTTCCTTTTGAGCTGAAACCATTTTTCCCAATGGTAAGTGTTGCAGACTCGAGATTGAGCATGCGATCCTATATCACAGCCCAGCCAGGAGAGGGATACATTATAAGCAATGTTTATCCCGGGACAAAAATTGCCAGAGTAAGACTGAGAACAACTGCAACTTCCTTTATTACTCATAACATCAATCCCAGCAATGAATTGAATCTCAGCTGGATGATAGGACCGGCACTGCCTTTTACAAAAATAAAAGCAAACATAGGAAGTTCATTAACCGATATAACAAATTCAGCAGAAATGTATGTTTCTCCAAATTATTACGGTATGTTCATTGAAGAAACTATACCGTGGGATTCATTACAGTGCAAGACTTCTCAGCTTAAACGTTGCAATCGAAGGACTTTATAATACTTCAACCGGCATGCTCAACAAAAAGGACACTGTCACTATAGAAGTACATCAATCAGATTATCCTTATCAATTGATAAGCAGTTTCAAAAGCAGGCTGGATTCGATTAACTTGTCAACATTCAGTGTTCAGTCAGTGCCGATCATCCTGGGACCTCCTCCGTTTGAAAATTTGTATTTTGTCGTGAAACATAGAAATTCTATTGAAACCTGGACGAACCTAACTCCACAGTTTAGCCGCGGCGGGTATATTAAATATTACAGCATGATAAATTCTCAATCTTCAGCTTTTGGGAATAATCTGAAACCGGTAAGCACAAAGTATTGCATTTACAGCGGTGACGTCAATCAGGATAAGGTAATTGATCTGCAGGATCTAATACTGGTGCATGATGCTTCGAAGAACTTTTCTTCAGGTTATGTCAAGACAGATCTAAACGGTGACAACATTGTCAATTCGATTGATGTGAATATAGTCTATAACAATTGCTTAAGTTTTGTTTCTGCTGTTGTTCCAAATTAAGATAAATTGTATTGAAACGGGTATAAATCTCATACATTTTGATTCAAAACTTTGATGCTTTTTTATTTCAGCAACGTCATTTTCTTCGTTTCAGTAAACTCATCTGTGCTCAGAGTATAAAAGTAAATTCCACTTGGCAGATTTGAGCCGTTGAATGATGTTTGATATACTCCTGCTTTCTTAAATTCTTTTAAAAGTACTTCAATCTCATTTCCAAGAATATCATAAACAACAATTGATATATTTGAAGACTTTGGAATTGAAAAATTTATTTTAGTTTCTGGATTAAACGGATTCGGATAGTTTTGCTCCAATAAAAAATGTTCCGGAATTTCAGATGCAATATTATTGACTGACACCATACCTGTAAACGGAATGCTCAGTCCGACAAGCTGAGGATACTGAGGTACATAAGCCCCTACAAGGGTGCTTGCTCCGGTTTCTATGTTAATTTTGCGAAGCTCTCCCATGCCGTTAGCAGAATTTCTTACAGAGAACCATAAGGAATCAGTTTCCCGGTCAAAACATATACTTTGAATGTAACTGTCACAATTTACTCCTGTAAGTCCTATGATCTCTGTTTCAGCATTTGTTAAATTAATTTTTACCAGATGATCAAAAGCTTCAATCCCGTAACACTCCCCTTCATTGTTAATTGCAATATCATGTAAGATCACCTGTGTATTGCCAATGTAAGTTGCCACTCTTGTGTCAAGATTAAGTGAATGTATATTTCCAAGATATGAAAGTGACTGGTCAAAGGACATAATATACATAGTGTGATTTTGAGGATTATATGCCATTCCGTTTATGGATTCGTTGGTTCCGTGAATGCCTGTCATATATCCCAGTGAATCCGTTACTCCTGTCAGTGTATCGAGTTTTCTCAAAGGTCTTCCAAATCCGTTGCTTATACAATATAAATTTCCCGCTCCGTCGAATTCCATCGCACCGAAAAGAAAAGGATCGTTCCCGGGACCATACAGAATATGGTTAGGGGGAGCCGAGAGAAAGCCCTTCGTAAAATGACGCGGAATTGTAGATAAACAGTGTGCAAAAAATCTTTTTCCAAATACAACTCCTGCGTCAATTTCAGGAACGGCAGATATTGAAAAATCGGCTTTGTAAGTCTTACCGCTGATATTTTGTCTTGGAGGAATGGTTTCCTGTGAATAGGAATTCAAAACAAAGGATAAGCTAAGAGAAAATATTAATATTATATTTTTCATTTAGTAATAATGTTTGGTCTTAATATACTGAACTATTTTGGAATATTAAGAAATTATGTATTAAATTAAGCACCTAAGTGGGTTTACACCTAACTTTACCTGTTAATCCAAATTCCCTGGAAAAGGTAACCACCCGGATCAAAAATTAACCGCTTTGAAATGTGAGTTTGAATTTTAATATCGAAAGGAGAGAGCCATTCAGGGATAATCTCTGTATCCCTGCATTTCTTTTAAGGTGTAACCTTAGAGACAAAATTAACCGAATTATTATAAGCAATCAAATTGTCCTCCAGATCAGTAATATAATCCCCATTTAGATCCGTAGCAACATATCCGTTAACAAAATCAGCAACATCATTATTAATTATGACAATGTCTGTAAGGTCTATATAACCATCCTGATTTATATCCCCGCTGTATATGCAATATTTGTTATTTATCAAAATCATATTATTTCCAAATGCCATAGAAGCAGAAGACGTAAAATTATAACTTGCAGTTGAATTTGAAATAATATTTGTCCCGTCGCTGCTCCAGGTCTCGAGACCATTTCTGCTTTTAATAACGATGTAATAATCCCCGTTCGGAATATTATAAAAATTGAATGATCCCGTAAACGAAATTGAATCTATAACTGCTTTAGCAGAATCTCTGATCAGATAAGGTGAAAAACTATTTCTTAAAATTACAGTAATCGTATCGCTGATATTTAAATGGTGAGACTGACTATAATACCCTTGCTGGGAAGAAGTCAGATTTAAAGTTGAAGGATTTGTAATCGGAAAATCATTAAACGAGAGTGCGCCGATCCCTCTGGAATTTCTTAAAAAGGGTCCCTGATAAACGACTTGAGTTCCATTATTATATTTTGACGGAAGATAGGTAAGTTTGGAAGCGTTACTTGGATTTATTAACTGAAGTTTGAGCATTGAACCCGAAATTATTCCGGTGCTTATGTTTCCGTACACACCGTTAAGATAAAAATAATCTTTCATACTCTGGTTTAGAGAATCAGCCGGCCATGAAACAATTCCCGAATTATCAAAGATTAAGGCAATTTCGTTTTTGGAAGAAGAAGTATAATATGCTTTTTTAATATTCGGCGGTCTTATATCAGTATCATTTGATATTGTATAAAAATTTTTTGCAACCTGTCTGTATAAATTTAGCGATAGTTCATAGTATCCCTGAAAGCCATAGTGACAATTATCAAAATGATGTGCCGGGATTCCCATCGTGGAAACCAGTTCAATTTTTGAATATGTGTATGCTAATTGTCTCTGTACTTCCCTTAAAAGACCTCCCAATAAATTATTCCCGCAGCCTTGCCTGACCTGAAATAAAAATATTTTACTGAATCCGGGATAATCTTCACTCCAGGAGTTATATAGTGTCTGAAAATTATTTGCGTATGTCATCCAGCTGTTGTCACCGTTAGCTTCGCCCTGATACCAGAATATAGCTTTTATTTTATTTGCGAGACCGGATTTTAATACCCTGTATAATGACTTTCCGTAAATAGTATTTAAGTTCGTAGGGTTAGAATTATCTCTGAGATTTAATTCTATACTCGAGCCTCTCCTGCCGCCGTTTATGATGCATGTTGGTATTCCAATGCTGTCTGTTATTTGTTTCTGCAGATATAATCCCCAGACTCCCACATTATAAGGACCTGTAAAGCTAGCGCCTTGATAAGATGTAGCTTTGGATATTCCCCAGTTTGTATCGGCAGGATTATAAATATCCCCGTTTCCATTTGGAGTTTGTACTCCAAAGGATCTGCAAAATTCATTTTTATATGTTGCCGTATCATTCGTGTTATGGGAATTTGACTGACCGCTTATGATAAAAGCGTCGCCGCACACCAAGCTGTCAGCATTCAAAATCTGATAGGTATTCATTCCTTTGACATCTTTTATATATAATTTAAAAAGGTATTCGGATAATTCTGCATGAATTTTCTGGGATATTGCAAAAGATGCATTGCCTGCAGTATATATTAATTTAGTGGATTTCCTTTTCCACAGTATATTATTTTTGTATACTTCAAGATAAACGGAATCAAATCCTGCTATATCTGTATTTCCGCTTATAGGAACATTTGCCGAATCCTGATTATCCCGTGCAAAGAACTGCAAGTTTCTTGGTGCCTGATAAAAAACGAGCGAACTTGTAATTTTTGCCCGGCTTATATTACGAGCAAATGAATTTGAATGTGCAGGAATAATCAAACCTGATATGGTCAGAATAAGTAAAAATAGAATTTTCATATTCACTTATTTAATATTAAATTTTTATAAAAAATACTATTCGAGTGAGGATACTAAAATTAACTTTTTTACAAATTACAAAAAAAACCACTAAAAAATTAATTTGATGTCAATCAATTCTGATTCTGATTTATTCTTTCCATTATCTTTGGAGTGAAGACTGATGCACCGGCTCTATTTAAATGGTTGCTGTCACCAAAATAATCATCAGGATAATTACTTTCAGGATAATCCAGAAGAGTTACGTTGTAGCTTTCTTCGAGTCCCTTCATTATTGAATAGTAGCCGGTAATGAATTTCTCCGGGATATTCCTGAAATAAGTATCATGAACCGGTGTGTTCAGCAGAAAAACTTTTATATTATTTTCTTTACAAAATGAAAGTATTTTTTTCAAATATTCCAACTGGAGGGAGGAAAAATCTTCTAATTCCGATCCGTCAACATCTTTATAAAAATGCAACCATATGGCTCTATTATTTCCAATGTCAGTTAAGGATCTTTTTCCTCCTTGATAATATTTGCCAATAAATTCATAATCCTGATAGTTTGAATAATTACCTGTAAAAGAATTGATCATATTCATTATACCATCCTTAGAAGATTTCAATACTCCGCTAAAATTGTTTTCAATAAGTATTAATTTGCTTTTATTATCAATCATTGTAAAATATCTGGTAAGTAGCATATTCGAAATATGATCAGCAGTATATTTCTCATTAAATAAACACCTATCGTAAAAGGTACTTATGTTGTGATAGGAACATCCTAAAATTAAATTTTTTATTTGCGGATTATTTTTTACAATAAGTTTTAAGACATTGTAAGTTAGCATGTAGTGCTCAGAGTTATGTGAAAAGTTAACTAGCATTTTCAAATAAGCTGTCATTTATTGCAGTTTGCGTCTGGGAATCCCCAAGTATAAGAGTATCAACTTTTCCATCAAGTTTTTGATTATTTAGTTTATGTAGATACAAGATTAAAATTAATAAATACGAAAAGAAAATGGTTAAAATTGAAAAGACCGAAAATTTTAAAATTTTAGTTAAAAATAATTTCATTTAATAATTAAAATTGGAAATAAATAAATTCCTGTTGCTTGGCGCCGTAAAGAAAAATAACAATTATCAGGAGTAAATAAAATCCCCATACAGCCAGTCTCGGTAATTTAAGTATTTCAATTTGCAAAGCATGCTGCTTTTCTCTTTGAACCCATTCAATTAACAAAAAAATTATTATAATAACAATCAAACTTGTAGGAAATATTTCCGGGAAAGTGAAAAGTGATTTTGAAAATATTATTGAGATGTAAGAAAATGCATCACTCATACTTGCCGATCTGAAGAAAATCCAGGCAAAGGAAGTCAACAAAAATGTAATGCTTATTTGTAAAATCTCGACGGGAGAAGGAAGTAATTTTCCTTCTGCGGCTATATTCAGATGACTTCTGTGTTTTTTAAAAATTAAAAGCGGTAGAAAATATAATGCGTTTAGCAAACCCCAGACAATAAAAGTCCAGCTTGCTCCGTGCCAGAATCCGCTGACTAAAAATATAATTAAAATATTTCTGATCAGAATTTTCCCCGGCACTTTTGATCCTCCGAGGGGAATGTAAACATAGTCTCTAAACCATGTCGTAAGAGAAATGTGCCATCTTCTCCAGAATTCCGCGATATCCCGCGAAAAATAGGGATAAGCAAAATTTCTCATTAAATTAAATCCGAACAATCTTGCCGCTCCTATTGCTATATCTGAATACCCTGAAAAATCACAATAGATTTGAAAAGCAAAAAAGAAACATCCGAGAAGCAATGTGCTTCCCGATAATTCTTCATAATGAGAAAAAATGTAGTTTACGGATATTGCGCAATTATCTGCTATTACAATTTTTTTAAATAATCCCCAGAGTATCTGCCGCATCCCATCGGCTGCATTGGCATAATCAAACTTTCGTTCTTTCTGAAATTGCGGAAGAAGATGCGTCGCTCTCTCAATCGGTCCGGCAACTAATTGAGGAAAAAAACTAATATAGGCAAAATACGAAACCGGGTCTTTGACAGCAGGAAGTCTGTTTTTATAAACATCTATTGTATAGCTTAACGCCTGAAATGTATAAAAGCTTATTCCTAATGGTAAAATAACTTCAAGCGAAACCTTATTAATCTGATAGCCTAAAATACCGAAAGTTTTTATGAAGTTATCAATAAAAAAATTAAAATATTTAAAAACTCCCAGTATTCCTAAGTTTGTAAAAACGCTTAAAAGTAAAAAAAACTTTTTCCTTTTCTGACTATCCGATTGTTCTATTTTCAATCCGGCGAAAAAATCTATACTCGCGCTGAATATCATTAAAAACAAAAATCTCCAGTCCCACCAACCGTAAAAAACGAAGCTGGAAATCACAATCAATAAATTTTGCCATTTGTAATTCTTATTGGCAACAAACCAGTATAATGTAAATACTATGGGCAGGAATATTGCAAATTCAACTGAGTTAAATAACATATAGACTTTAGATGCTTACAAATATATTAAATTTATATGAAAATGAAATGAAATTGAAATGAAATTATTTTCCATAATTTGCATTTTTTTATAAAAAAATTTTGAATCAATAAAGCCGAGATTAGATCTTAAGGAAAGATTATATCCCGGCTTTTTTAAGTGGAAAGTTTATATTTAATAATAACCCGGTTTTAAAACTTATTGATCTTTACAATCCTATTTCGGTTTCTTTACACTTATAAAATTGTTCGAATTATTGTTAGCCAATATAACATCGGTTAGATCTACTGTCCCGTCACCGTTTAGATCTGTAATTGAATACCCGCTAAGAAAAATACTGCCGTCATTATATACAGCGATCACATCTGTAAGATCAATATTTCCATCCTAATTTATTTCCCCGCTGTAAATGCCAAATCTAACTGGTGAATTATCAACTTGTATCATGTTAATTCAAAAAGCCTTATTTTTGGAATTCGTGAAATCGTATGATAAGGATGAATTAATAAACATAACCGGTGATGAGCTCCAGGTTTCAATAGAATTTCGTTGCTTAATCTGTATATAATAAGAAGTCGAATTTAAAGCAAGATAATATGTAAAAATTCCATTACCATCAGTGCCCAGATAAATTTCTGCCGAATCAATTACAGCAAAAGGTGAAGAAGAATTTCTTATATATGCTCTTACTGTATCCTGAATCATTGAATGAGAATTCGAGTCATAAAGTCCCTGAATATAAACTGTCAGATCAAGAGTCTTATAATTTTGCTGATCTTCTCTTGCTTTGAAACCGGCATATGAACCGGAACATAATTATTGTAATATTTCCAGGGACCAAATTTTTGATACGGATGGCTTGAAAGTTTATATTGAATCCTCGCTCTCCATTTGTATTCATTAATCAAAGAAAATCCCGATAAATCAACTGATAAATCTTTTCCGTTCATAAGCAAATCTGAAAAAGAACTTTCACCGGAATTGCTTACGCTGTTTGTGATAGGATTTCCTGAAAATGGAATCCCGTTTGTTTTATACTCATAAACCATTTTACCCTGACTCCTGCCAAACGGGCTTTTTCCGAAAATTTGCAGTTTGACATCTCCGTCTCTTCCGGTCAACCCACCCGCAGATACAGGATTTCCATTTGTTGGTTTCAGCTGCTGAACCAATGAAGGTTTTCCTGATCCGTTGCCATAATATATAAAAGCTCCTCCTTCGTCACCCTGTCCGTTGTCATATAAATATGCTCCGACGATCACATCACTAAATCCGTCACCATTTACATCTCCCGCTGTTGCTACAGAAATTCCATAATTTGCGCTCGCCTGATCACTTTCATCTGTCCAGTTTATCTGTAGACCGAAAGACCTGAAGATGAACCATGATATACATATGTTCTTCCTTCATCTGTTTGTCCATTATCATAAAGTCTGGCTCCGACTATCACATCAGAATAACCGTCACCATTTATATCTCCCGCTGTCGAAACGCTACATCCGAAATTAGGCACCGGCCTGATTGCTTTCAGCAGTCCAGCTTAGCTGCCGGTAGACAAGTCCCGAAGATGAACCGTGATATAACGATATGCTCTTCCTTCATCACGTCTCTCCGTTGTCAAAATTCATGTGCTCCGACAATTACATGCTGAATAGCCGTCACCATTGACATCACCGGCATGTCGGAAACACTGTATCCGAATTGCGCATTTGCCTGGTTAGCTCTCAGCTGTCCAGTTTGCTGCCAGATGATAATCCGGTCAGATGAACCGTAATAAACATATGCCCTGCCTTCATCTGACTCTCCATTATCATATAAATAAAGCGCCGACTAATCACATCACGAATATCCATCGCCATTAACATCCCCGGCAGTGGAAACACTGTACTCCGAATTGTGCATTTGTCTGATTCACTTTCAGCATTCCAGCTTAATAAAAAAAGATAATCCGGTTGCGTGAACCATAATAAACCGAAGCCCTGCCTTCATCTGTTTCTCCATTATCATATAAGTGGAGATCCGATAATCACATCACGAATAACCGTCACCATTTACATCACCCGCTGTAGAAACACTGAAACCCGTAAGAGCGCGCTTGTCTGATTACTTTCACCGACCCAAGGCTGCAGATATCCAATAATCCCGATGGCCGACCCGTTATAAACATATACCCTGCCTTCATTTGTCTGTCCGTTGTCGAAAATATCTTGCTCCGACTAATCACATCACGAATAACCGTCTCCATTTATATCACCCGCTGTAGAAACACTGAATCCGTAATCCGAGCGTAGCCTGATTACTTGCTCTGCTGTCCAGCTTAGCTGAACAGTTGATAATCCCGACGCCGACCCGTAAAAAACGATAAACTCTGCCTTCATCAGTTTGTCCATTATCATAAAAAGTTGCTCCGACAATCACATCCGAATAACCGTCACCGTTCACATCACCGGCTGAGGAAACACTGAATACCGAATTGAGCAGCCGGCCTGATCACTTTCTCGAGATCCAGTTTGCTAATCGATGACAAGTCCTGATGCGGAACCGTGATAAACGAAATGCTCCGCCTTCAGTCGGACTGTCACATTATCATATAAAGTGGAGCTCCGACTATCACATCATGAATAGCCGTCACCGTTCACATCACCTGCGGTGGAAACGCTGATTCCGAAATGTGCATTTGTCTGATTGCTTTCAGCTGTCCAGCTTGATGTCGATGATAAACCGGTTGAACCGGAACCCATTATATACAAAAGCTTTTCCTTCATTTATCTGTCCGCTATCTATATAAATCTTGACTCCGATAATTACATCAGAATAGCCGTCACCGTTTACATCACCGGCGGTTGAAACACTGTACTCCAAAATGTGCTGCAGACTGATCACGTCACTCTGTTAGTGTCCAGTTTGCTGTTAAGTGATAATCCAGAAGCGGATCCATAATAAACATATGCTTTGCCTTCGTCAGTTTCTCCATTATCAAATATGATTGCGCCAATAATAATATCGGAATACCCGTCTCCATTTACATCACCTGCACCAGAAACACTGAATCCGTAATTTGCAAAAAGCTGGTCTGGTTCAGCGCTCCAGTTTGATGTTAATGACAGCCCTGTTGATGAACCAAGATAAAAAAATGCTTTTCCTTCATCTGTTTGTCCATTGTCAAACTGATAAGCTCCAATAATAACATCGCTAAAACCATCGGCATTAACATCGACCTGCATATGAAACGCTAGAGCCCAAGAAATGCATTTGCCTGATTGATTTCAAGCCTCCAATTTACAGGCGGAATTAAATCCGACTGCCGAACCGTGATAAACAAAAACTTTGCCTTCATTACTTTGTCCGTTATCAAAAAGATGAGCTCCGATAATGACATCAGAATATCCGTCACCATTAATATCACCGGCGGAAGAAACGCTGATTCCAAATAACGCAATCGCCTGATTGCTTTCAGCGGACCAATGATAATTAACAGATAATCCCGAGGAAGAACCATGATAACGCAAACACTTTGCCTTCATTAATTTCTCCATTGTCATATCAAGATTGCGCCGACAATAATATCGCAATAACCGTCACCATTTACATCACCGGCGGTTGAAACACTAAATCCAAAGTGAGCGCCTACCTGATTTGATTCTGCCGTCCAGTCCGGAAAGTGGATAGTCCTGCAGCGCTTCCGTTAAATACAAATACCTTCCCTTCATTATTTTGTCCATTATCAAATGATTTCGCTCCTACGATGACGTCACTGTATCCGTCTCCATTTACATCACCGGCAGTTGACACACTTATTCCGGATTCAGCGCCTGCCTGGTCACTTTCGAAACTCCAGTTTGGAGATGAAGAAAGAGGATCAATTGTAATCGGATAAGCAGCTTCTTCATCGTTTACCACTATATCAAATGATTTGGAATTTGTTTTGATTTTAGATTTTTGATTTTTGATTTTTGATTTATCCCGTAATTCGTAATTCGTAACTTGCAACTTGGCATTATCCGTAAAGTAAGCCCGTAATATTTTTCCATTTGCATCCCCAGACTTTTAACCCTGAATACTTTAATTGATCTGAACCCCTTTTATCTTTAAAGACTATAGCGTCAGAGCCGAGATTCAATTTTAATTTTGTTTCAGCTTTTATATTTAAAACTAATTTATCATCTCCGTCCGGTTTTTTTTTAATAATAAAATCCTGTCTCATACCTTCCTTATTATTAATATAATTTATTCTCAAATTATCATCTTCTATAAAAGCGGTATTTTTATCCGCATTAAATTTATCACCGGAAAATTTAACTTCACTCTTCTCACCTTTAAAAAAAGAATTTACTTCCAAACGAACTTTCCATGAAGGGATTGTCTTATATTGTTTTTTGTCTTCAGTAATAGATCTGTAATTAATATCAAATAAAGGAACTTTGTTATTTCTTGTTGAGGCAATAAATCCTTCATTGGAATAAGTGAATCTCATATTGTTCAATCGATTAGGGGATTGATAAGCTTTTGATTCACTGTCGAAAGTAATATTATATTCATCCGCGCTTAACTCATTAACCACTCTATTGTACCAGTCAGAGCTTGAAATATTATTCAACTCAAGATCAGCGTTTTTTTTCAAATTCTGATCTTGTTCTTCAATGATATTTTCAAAGAATTTAGGTTCTGGACAATAAAGCTTAGCTGAATATATCTTCCTGATTTAATGCAGATTTATTTAGATTAAAACTAATTTGTGTTTCAAATGATGTTAATAAGAAAAGTAAAGTTAAAAGGGCAAAGCAGAAAATGATAAATTTGGACTTCATAATTTTTCTCCTCCAATTAGATTTTTTTTAATTCATTAATAAATGTTTTGTTTATTATTAAATTTTTAAAAAGTAATAAAAAGAGAAATTAAGTTCAAGGTGCAATTAGTTTTTTATAAAATACATAAAATACTTTTGTATACAATCTAATTTATTAATTTTTTGATCATGAGCTTATGGATAATAATGCTTTGGTGTGATTCATTATGATCTATAGATAGAAATTCACAAAAACAATAAATTTACACTGATAATTCACTAACTCAACTACTCAATAAATTTACTCACTATACTTCTTAAATCCTTACTTATTGTGATTATTATCTGAACTATTATAAACGTTGCGTTTTCTCGGAGGGGATTGGTGGCGGTCATTATTCATAGGGTATGTATATTTTGCTTTTGAAACCTTTCCGATTATCTTTTCAAGTTCATTGAGTTTGTATTTTATCTCTTTTATCAATTTTGTTGCTGCAGAAATTTCCGGTATATTCATTGTTTTATTTGTATTTTAATTTAGTGTTAAGATAAGTTGAATTTTGGTGAAATATAACTCATTAATTTTGGTTTTTAAATTTCTCTTATTATTATTCGACTTCATCGTTTCCTTATTCATATTGTTGATCATCCAGTAATTAGGAATATCAGGATAGTAAAAAGGTATTATATTTGGATTTCAAGTCGTCATTAGGAATGTTACTCTATGTTGTCTAATGTATTTTTGAAATTTTAAAATAAAACAATTAAAATGAATGTAGAATTAAAAGAACTATTGATGTCAATAAATTCAAGATTTTCAGGTCCAAAATCACGCAGACTTTTTGAAATGATTACCGGAAAATTAGAATTGGATTATGACGAGATTGAAATTTATTTAAATAAATTAAAGGACTTCGGCGGAATTCAGGAAGATCAGATCATACAAAATAACCAAAGGGATGCAGTGACATTTCTTGCTTTATTTACTGACTATAGAAAATCAATGAGAGTCTGAATAATGATGTGATTTGACTGATTTCAATTGAACGGTTTATTTAAAATCGTTGAGTCTGTATAGCTTCAACACCTCAATGATTTCAAATTAAATTCATTTACATTATGATACTTTATGAACTTATGGACTTATGAACTTATGAACTTATGAACTTATGGACTTATGAACTTAAGGCGTTATCTTGCTTACAAAGTTCACAGAATTATTATAAGCTATTATATCGTCATTTAGATCTGTTACATTGTCACCATTTACATCAGTTGCTATATATCCGGTGATAAAATTAACTGCATCATTATAAATTAATAACACGTCATTCAGATCAACATTTCCTTCCTGATTCACATCGCCGCTGTAAATACAGTATTTCGTCCCTTTGGATGCCATATTATTTCCGAAAGATTGACTGTTGGAATTTGTAAAATCATAAGTAATGTTGTATCCCCTTTTGCAAACCATTGACCGCCGGACTTACTCCACGTTTCAATACTGTTTCTGTGTTTATATAACAATATAATAGGATCCGGAAGAAGCATTTGAAAATGTATAGTTTCCCGAAATATATGTGCGAATCAATAACTGATACAGCTGAGTCGACAATTGTATAAGGAATCACTGTACTTCTTAAATAAGCTCTGACAGTATCATTCATATTCATCAGGTTATTTTGAACATTATAAAAACCTTCAATTAATAAAGAAACATGCAAAATAATATTTTGAGGATTATGTTTATAATATATTTCCTGATTACCATCCCTGGCGTCCCACCAGGCAACGTGCAAACCTGATCCTGAAGAAGAGATAGTTGCATTGTAAGAATCTCCCGGAGCTTTTGTCAATCTCTGATCGTTACCCCAGCTTATACCTTCATCAGTTGATCTCTTATAATATATTTCATAATTACCATCACGGTTATCGGTCCAGATTACATTTACATCTGTCCCGGATAAAGATACTGAAGGTCTGAATGAATCGGCAGAGTCAAAAGTCAGACGTACGTCAGCTCCCCAGCTTGCTCCTCCGTCAGTTGAGCGCTTGTAATAAGTCTCATCGTTTCCATCCCTGTTATCAGACCAGACCAGATGCCAGTTTGATCCAGAAACTGCAGAAGCTGAAAACCATGAAGATGCTGAGTCATTTGTTAATCGTGTATCAGCTCCCCAGTTTAATCCTGAATCAGTAGAGCGTTTACTGTAAATTTCAGAATTCCCATTTCGTGTCTCAGTCCAGAAGACATTTAGAATTGATCCTGATACAGTGATTGATGGAATAAATGAAACAGCGGGATCATTTGTCAATCTTGTGTCTGCACCCCCAGTTTGTCCCTCCGTCAGTTGAACTTTTAAAATATATTTCTTCCTGTCCGTCACGGAAGTCATACCAGACTACATAAACTGATGAGCCGTATGCTTCACCGGACGGACTGTAAGATAATGCAGGATCAAATGTAAGTCTCGTATCAGCTCCCCAGCTTGTTCCGTCATCAGTTGAACGTTTATAATATATCTCAGGATTTCCGTCGCGATATTCGGTCCAGAATACATGAAGATTAGAACCGGATGCCGATAATGAAGGTGGACCTGAAAGCGCAGGATCAAATGTCAATCTGGTATCATTTCCCCAGTTTGCTCCTCCGTCAATGGAGCGTTTATAATAGATCTCAGAATTTCCGTCGCGATCATCATACCAGATTACATGAACAAAATTTCCATTGGATTTAATACACCATGATGTATTTGGAGATGTTTTGGAGATGCCAGGATCATTTGTCAGACGGACATCGGGCAGCCACTGGCTCTGAGAGACATTTGCAATTATTAACTGCAATATTATAAAACACAATATAGTAGAAAAACAGAAGCGGAATTTTAATTTTTTGATCCCATTCATTTTTAATTCAGTTTAAATTTTTGATCTAAAATAACAAAAAATTACCATGCTGAAAATACGGGAATTCTTATATAAAAATCTTCAATGAACACCATACAAAAGATTCCGTTATGCTAACTTAGGAAAACTATAATGATACAGATAATAAAAACCCTGATAAATGATTTGGGCATGAGTCAGGGTTATCACTGGAGACATTTCAAAGTCTATTTTAAAAGCGCATTCTTTTTACCGGGAACAACAGACTTTGATTTTTAACTTTTTGAAATTTGATCTTTCACGGCTTGATCACTCCGACAAAGTTTACCGAATTGTTATAAGCAATCAAAACATCATCCAGATCGGTCAGGTTATTTCCCGTGACATCAGTGACCGCATATCCTGATATAAAATTATTAGCGTCGTTGCTTATCAGTATGACATCATTGAGATCAATTGCTTCATCCTGATTTACGTCCCCGCTGAAAATTGCAAATCTCAAAGGGGAAGCATTTACCTGCTTCATATTATTTCCATAAGCCTGTTCTGATGAAGATGTAAAATCATAACTCAGTTGCACAGTTGTAAATGCAAGTGCCGAATCACTCCACGTTTCGATTGAATTTCTGTGTGTTACATCAATGAAGTAATTAACTCCCTTCACGGGATTCGGGAAATAGAATATTCCGGTTCCGGATGAGTCAACAACTGATGAAGCTGAATCAGCTATTGCATACGGAGTGCTCTCATTTCTCAAATAAACTTTTACCGTGTCACCTACCATAATATCTGAAGAAGGATCAAGCAATACATC
>CAWIJF010000007.1:0-79738 GCA_963836395.1 uncultured Ignavibacteria bacterium
TTATCGCTAGTTGGTTGATGGCATCAGCCATGGAGTTGCTGAAAAGTTTTCGAAAGAAGGATTTGCAATCGTCATGATTGCCAGAAATGATTCCCGGCTTGCAGAATACAAGTCAAAGTTTGACAGCTCAGGAACCGAGTCATATTATGTGGCAGCTGATGCCTCTGATGAAGCCTCACTCATAAAGGCTTTTGATAATATTCATAAGAATTTGGGGAAGACAGATGTGCTTTTGTATAATGTCTTTTCTTTCCGTGAAGTAAAGCCAATGGAGTTGAAGTATGATGATGTCATTTATGATTTTAAAGTAAACGTTGCGGGCGCTTTGGTTTCAGCACAAGAGGTCATACCCGAAATGCTTGAAAAAAAAGAGGGAACGATCTTGTTCACAGGCGGCGGATTGGCGCTTGAGCCGCATCCGATGTATATTCTCTTGCAATAGGAAAAGCCGGCATAAGAAATCTGTGTCACAGTCTGTATGCTGATCTCAAACCCAAAAAGATTCATGCAGCAACAGTCATAGTCACCGGCTTTGTAAAGCCGGATACAAAATACACCCCGGAGATAATTGCTGAAGAGTTCTGGAAATTGTACAGGCAGAAACCTGAAGAATTTAAGAGAGAGATAGTCATTTAAAAAATGAACAATCTGGAATTTTTTAATCCGGGAGATTAAGAATAATGACAAACACACTTTTGAAGTATGATAGAATTCAAAGATAATGTTGATAATATTACACCCGGCATGCTAAAAGGATTTTTCGCCGGCTGGAAAAATTTTCCTTCACCGGAAAAACATCTCGAAATCTTAGTAACAGCGAATATAGAATAATTGCAATTGATCAAGAAAAAAATATTGTAGAGGTTTATAACAGCTATAAGCGATAAAGTCTTATCCGCTTATATTCCGTTGCTTGAAGTTCTCCCCGCCTATCAAAACAAAGGGATCGGCAGCGAACTTGTCAAAAGGATGCTCAACCTTTTGAAAAATTTTTATATGATAGATATAGTATGCGATGAGTCTTTACAAAAGTATTATGAAAAATTCGGACTAAAGAAAAATACTGCAATGATTAAAAGAGATTACGATAAACAAGCCGGTAAATAAAATCACCGACTTTGAAAATAATCATAGAGAACAATTTAAAACTTGAACTGATTCGCAGATCACATGCCAAGGAATTGTTTGCATTGACAGACAAGAACCGGAGATATCTTAGAAAGTGGCTGCCGTGGGTGGACTCAACAAGAACAGTAGCAGACACTGAAAACTTTGTCAAACATTCTCAAAGGCAAAAAAAGAACGAAGACGGGGATTCAATTTGCAATTAAATATAATGGTAAAATTTCCGGGATGGTCGGGCTCGTTTACATTGACAGATTTAACCGAAGAACGGAGATCGGATACTGGCTCGGAAAAGAATATACAGGCTTGGGAATCATGACAAAGAGCTGCTGGGCATTGACAGAATATTGCTACAAAGAATTAAATATGAACAAAATTATTATCAGGTGTTCTTTGAAAATAAAGCCAGCATCGGAATCCCGAAGAGATTAAGATTTGAGAAAGAAGCATTGCTCAGGGAAGATATAGTATTAAATAAAAAATTCGAAGATTCTTATATGTTCACGATACTAAGAAAGGAATGGAATGCGAAAAATAAAAAGGAAAAAATATAATGAAGGGCTGTCATGATGATCAGGCGCAACGTTATGATGAAAGGAATCCTGAAAGACATTACAAATAAGAACAACTATATCAGGGAAAATTATTTTGAAGTTCACAATGAAGTATTAAGAATGGCAGATCCGTGTGCAGGCGAATTACTGCTGGACATAGGGATCGGCACAGGTTTGCTCGAGGAAAAGGTCAATGCAGGGATAAAACTGTTCGGGATTGACATATCTGAAAAGATGATGGGAAAGGTAAGGGAAAAGGGTTTGAATGTAGAATTAAAGTCAGGTTCGTTCATAAACATCCCGTATGTGGACAATAAGTTCGACCTCATCGTCAGCTGTTTTGCATTCCATCACTTAGCGGACGCGGAAAAGGAAGATTCAATTTATGAAATGAAGAGAGTTCTGAAAGACAAAGGACGACTGGTGATTGGAGATTTTATGTATTTGGACAAAGAAGACAGAAAAAATTTGATTGAAAAATTCAGGAATGAAAACAGAAAAGACATGACAGATGAAATGAAAGATGAAAATTTTACTGATATAGAAGTTATCACAAGTAAATTTGAGGAACAAGGATTTGAGGTTGTATATAAAAAGATATCCACCATCAGCAGCGTTATAAAGGCATCTCTTTCATAAAACAATCTTATGTTTAATGGAAAACAAAGGATCTTAATTATAGGAAACGGAGGTGCGGGAAAGAGCACTTTCTCAAAATTTCTCAGGAGCAAACTAAATCTTCCTTTATATCATCTCGACAAATATTTCTGGAAACCAAACTGGCAGAAAACCGAAACCGAAGAATGGACAGAGATTATTGAATCGCTAATTGCAAAAGAGAAATGGATAATAGAAGGAAATTATACGCGGACATTCGGATTGCGGGCAAGGCGCGCTGATCTGATCTTTTTTTTTGACTGTTCAAGGCTGCACTGCTTATACGGAATTTATAAAAGAGCTTTGAACGGGAAGTTTAAAAATGTAAAAAGAGATGACTTAGCTGAAGGATGCAAAGAGAGATTTCCGGATTGGGAATTTGTAAGATTCGTGTGGAGATATAATAAAGTTGTAAGACCGAAAATGTATGCAGTCTTGGAGGAGATAAATTTTGATAAGAGTAATTTGATTGTTTTTAAAAACAGGAACGAGCTTAAAGAATATATAAATAATTCATATTTGACTTGAAGAAGCGCACTTCTTAGCGTACGTTTGTAAAAAACGAAATTATGAAAACAGTAACAGCAACAAAAGCGAGAAATAATATTTATAAATTAATCGATGAAACAGCTGAGGAAAGTAAGCCAATACAGATAACCGGAAAAAGGTCAAATGCCGTTTTAATATCTGAGGAAGATTGGAATTCAATTCAAGAAACTTTGTATTTGTTATCAATTCCCGGTATGAGAGAATCTATAATAAGAGGAAAGAAGGAACCAATAGAAAAATGTATTAAAAAACTTCCATGGTAAAATGGGAATTAGTGTATACCAAACAAGCGGCAAAAGATTCCAAAAAGTTAAAAACTTCTGGATTAAAAGGAAGGGCTGAATCGATTTTAAAGATATTAGAAGAAAATCCTTTTCAAAATCCACCAACCTATGAGAAATTACTTGGTTATATTTCAGAAACGTATTCAAGAAGAATAAATATTCATCATAGAATCGTATATGAAGTTTTCAAAGAACTAAAAATTGTAAAAGTTATAAGAATGTGGACTCATTATGAATGAAGAATGGCATATTAAATAATTTTAATAATGGCTGACAAAAGCAAAAAGGAATTCATTTCATAAATTCACTTGAGAGTTATTTACAGCATATAGAAAGTTTATATTATTTCCTTCCCCTAACCCTGATATAATAAAAAAATCATTTGAGACAGCTAATAAAAATTATTCAGATTTTCTCAAAACTAATGGTATAAAAAAGTTAAAGAAGATAATTAAACTCTTACATATACTCCAGCTTCACATTATCCGTCAGCGGATGCGACTGACATGTAAGAATATAACCTTCTTCAATTTCAGAATCTGACAGACCTTCACGCTCATCCATTTTAACTTTACCCGAATAAAGTTTAGCCCTGCAGGTAGTGCATATTCCGCTTTGCATGAATACGGCGGATCAAGATCTGCATTGATCGCAGCATCAAGAATGACCGTATCAGGAGGAACAGAAATCTTATGTTCGCTTCCGTCGAGAATAATTTCTACTTCCCTTTCTTTGACTACATCATCTTCTTCGCCTTCAGGAATGTATTCTTCATGATGAATTGGCGGTATGAAATATTCTATATGAATCTTATCAGCCGGAACATTTTCAGAAAGAAGAGACTGCTTGGCGAGCTCCATCATTTCACCCGGACCGCAAATGAAATATTCAGCTTCTTTAAACTTATCTGAAGAATTCTCATTTAAGATTTTTAAAAGGTCATCTTTATTAATCATGCCTTTCATACCTGCCCAGTCATTTGAAAATTCAGAAAGCGTATAATAGATTTTAAACCTGTCCGAATATTTATTCTGAAGCTCATTCAATTCTTTTTTAAAAATAATACTCTCTTCACTTAATACTTCCGTAATACAATACCACTTTACTTTTCGGTTCGGCAAACAATACGGATTTCAATATTGACAATAATGGAGTAATCCCGCTGCCGCCGCCGATAAGGACATAAGTCTTTTCATTTTCCGGTTTTAATTCGGTAAAAAATTTTCCCTGTGGTGGATAGACGTTCAGCGTATCACCTTCATTCAATTTGTGATAGAGATAATTTGAAACGATTCCCTTTCCAATGATTTTCGATGCAATCACATAATCATTTTCATAATAGGGAGAACTGCACAGGGAATATTCCCTTCTGTATTTCTGTCCGTCAATGTCGGCCTGTATGGAAAGAAACTGACCTTGAGTATATTTGAAAACATCTTTCAGTTCATCCGGAATATCAAAATAAATTGAAACAGCTTCATTGGTTAGCTTATTAATTTTTTTGATTTTTAGCGGGTATTGTTTTATCGACATTAAACTATGATATGTATGATTAAAATGATTGCCATGAACCAGGATTGAATGATTGTTTTGAAATATGACTGAATGATTAATTGAATTCTATGATATTCTCTGTACAATCCAGATCATGTTACAATCTAAATTTCAAAATATTGTCTAAAACAAAAATCATAGAAATCATTTAATCATTTAATCATAGTTCAAAAACAGTTTACAGAAATCCGAGCTCAAGCTTCGCAACTTCCGACATATTCTTCTGGCTCCATGGGGGATCAAATGTCAGCTGAACTTTACAGTCATTCACCATCGGATGATCTTTTACTTTTTGTTCGATCTCACCCGGGAGTATTCCCGCAACAGGACATGAAGGCGAAGTAAGAGTCATCACTATCAATACATCTCCGTTCGTAGCAACCTTTATATCATAAATCAATCCAAGCTCCCAAACATCAACCGGTATTTCCGGATCATAACAGGTCTTTAAAACTTTTATTACTTCTTCTTTTATTTCTTCAGGAGAATGTGCGGATTTGCTTTCTGCGTTCCCGGTATCTTTAATGGCGGGTTCAGGTTCTTTCTTATTGTCATCAACATTACAGGCTTTGTATCTTCCTGTTCTTTAGTCATGATCTTTTCCTCATTCGTTACGGCAGAATCCGGTTTGTCTGATGATTCAGTATTGTCTTCTTTTGAAAAATAGTTTTTTAATTTAGTTAACATTTTCTTTTGAATAAGTTAATGCGTAATTTTTCATATAATTGATCATTGACATTAATCCGTTTGCACGGTTTGGTGAAAGATGTTCTTTCATTCCTATCCTTTCAATAAAATCAAGCTTTGCATTTGAAATATCTTCGGGCTTTTGATCTGACAAAACTCTTATCAGCAATGCAATCATACCTTTGGTTATCATTGCGTCACTGTCAGCTTTATAAATTAATTTTCCCGTCTTTCAATTCGGCATTAAGCCAAACATTGGATTGACAGCCTTTTACCATGTGTTCTTCGGTTTTATATTTTTCATCAATCAAAGGTAGACTCTTGCCGAGCTCGATAATGTATTCATACTTTGACATCCAGTCATCAAACAAACTGAATTCCGATACAATATTATCTTCTATTTCTTTAATGGTTTCCATTTTAATAATTTCATTTTGAGATTTAACCGATTAACCAAACTAAAGCAGCATTGATTTAACTTTCTCAACACCCTTTGCCAGCTGATCAATCTCTTCTTTTGTATTATAAGCTGCAAACGAGGCTCTGATCGTTCCTGGCAAATTATACCTTTGTTCGATCAGCGGCTGTGTACAGTGAAACCCTGTCCTGACTGCAATTCCCATCTGATCGAGAATTGTCCCGGCATCATACGGATGAACACCATCAACTAAAAATGAAATAACGCTTGCCTTATTTCCTGCAGTTCCGACAAATCTGATTCCGCCGGTCTCCTCAAGTTTTTCATTCGCATAATTTAAAAGATTCATTTTCATGAGAAGAAATATTTTCATACCCGGTCCTGTTTACAAAATCAATTGCAGCTCCGAGAGCAATTGCTCCTTCAATATTCGGTGTGCCGGCTTCGAATTTATATGGCAGATCATTAAAAACTGTTTTATCATAGGTAACTGATTTAATCATCTCACCGCCGCTTTGATAAGGCGGCATCTTTTCAAGAAATTTTTCTTTCGCATAAAGGATGCCTATACCTGTCGGTCCGTAAACTTTGTGTCCTGAGAAAGCCAGAAAATCACAATCGAGATATTTAACATCGATTTTCAAATGCGGGGCAGCCTGTGCTGCATCAAGCATAACAGGAATATTATGTTTATGAGCAATGTCAATGATTTCTTTAACAGGATTAATGGTTCCGAGTGAATTTGAAACATAAACAACCGAAATAAATTTCACTTTATCATTTATCATTTTTTTAAACTCATCCATGATCAGCTCACCTGCTTCATTCACAGGTATATATTTTAATACAGCATTTTTCTTTTCACAAAGTATTTGCCACGGAACAAGATTCGAATGATGCTCCATTCCGGAAATAATAACTTCATCACCTTCTTTCAAAACGCTTTCGCCGTATGATGAAGCAACAAGATTAACTCCTTCTGTTGTGCCGCTTGTAAAAATTATTTCTTTAACCGAATCTGCATTTATAAATTCCGAACTTTCTCTCTGGCCTCTTCATAAGCTGATGTTGCTTTCTCACTTAATGAATGCACCCCGCGATGGACATTGCTGTTTATGGTTTTATAATAATTGGAAATTGAGTTTATAACAGACAATGGCTTTTGATTCGTCGCAGCATTATCAAAATAGATTAAAGGATTTCCGTTTACTTTCTGATCAAGAATGGGAAATTCTTTTCTTAGCTTATAAACGTTTAATCCGGATTCTGCTTTCTTTTTTAATGTTTCTTCTGCAATATCCATTAGCATTAATGTTTACTGTTTCAGTTTAGCCGCAAGTTTATGTAACAGCATTTCTCTCAGAGGCTCTATTTTTATTGTATAGATTACATCTCCCGCAAAGGCATTCAGCAAAAGTATTCTCGCTTCTTCCTTTCCGATTCCTCTTGACTGCAGATAAAACATTTCTTCCTTATTAAGCTGTCCTGTGGTTGCGCCGTGACTGCATTTCACATCATCCGCAAATATCTCAAGCTGCGGCTTTGAATAAATTGTTGCGTCCTCCGATAAGAGTATGTTGCCGTTCGACTGATATGCGTTTGTTTTCTGCGCATCTTCTCTTACCATGATTTTTCCGTTAAAAACTCCCGTTGCTTTGTCATCTATAATACCTTTGTAAAGTTCATTGCTGTAGCAATGCGGCATTGCGTGGTCGGCAAGAGTATGATTGTCAACATGTTGTTTCCCGCTTAACAAATACAATCCGTAGAAATGGCATTCCGTATTCGGACCGTTAAAAACTGAATTCAGATTATTTCTTGTTATCGCTCCTCCCCACGAGATCGTCGTATCAGAAAACCTGCTGTCCTTCTCTTGCATCACTTGCGTTGTTCCGATATGATATGCCTTTTCACCATCATTCTGAATTTTATATCTTTCGAGACTTGAATTCGGAGCGCAATATATTTCGGTAACCGAGTTTGTAAAGCTATGCTTATCACCGAGGGAATAATAATCTTCTACAATCTTTATCTTTGCATCCCTCCTCAAGCACAAACAAATTCCTTGGCTGAGACAAATATGACTCAGACCTTGCATCGGAGATATTTAAAATATGAACAGGCTTTGTAACTTCAGTATTTTTCCTGACATAAATAAAAGCTCCGTCCTTTGCAAAAGCAGTGTTTAGAGCAGTTAAGCTTTGGTTCCTGTAATCCGCATATTTAGAGAAGTGTTTCTCGACAACTTCATTAAGCTTAACTCTCCCGTCAAGAAAGCTGCCGATAAAAACCTTATCGCTATTCAAACTTACATCAGAAAGCTTCTCATCAAACTGACCGTTCACAAATACCAGCAGATCAGCATTCGTTTCATCAAATAAAAAATCCTTTATGTCATCTTTGCTTAAGCTTGTGTCTCTGAGACTAGGTAAAGATTTAAAGTCGTGTTTTAGTATCGGGTTGATGTTTGTATACTTCCATTCTTCGAGCTTCTTAACCGGAAAACCCAGCTCTTCGAATACAGCCATCGCATCCTGTCTTATCTTGTGAAAATAATTTTTGGACTCGCCATTAAGACTTAACTCCAGTTTATTAAAATCTTCAAGCAGTTTAATCTTTAAGTCAATATTCTCTGTTGATATTTTATCCATATTATATTTAAAATTATTAAGCTAAAGCTTCTTCTTCGATCCAGTCATACCCAAGCTCTTCAAGCTTTAGTGCCAGTTCTTTGCCACCGGATTTGACAATTCTCCCTTCATACATCACGTGGACAAAATCAGGAATAATGTAGTCAAGTAATCTTTGATAATGAGTGATCACTATAAAAGCATTTTCTTTAGTCTTCAATTTATTTACACCGCCGGCAACTGTCCGCAGAGCATCTATGTCCAGTCCGGAATCAGTTTCATCTAGTATAGAAAGTTTCGGGTTCATCATTGCAAGCTGAAAAATTTCGTTGCGCTTCTTTTCACCTCCCGAAAATCCGACATTAACATATCTGCTCAGCATTTCCGGCTCTATATCCACAAGCTTTGCCTTTTCCTTGATCATCTTCAAAAACTCAACCGAGTTCATTGGTTCTTCACCTTTTGATTTTCTGATCTCGTTTATGGCTGTCTTCAGGAAATTTGTGTTTGAAACACCGGGGATCTCTACAGGATACTGAAACGCCAGGAAAATACCCAGACGCGCTCTTTCCTCAGGAGCCAGCTCCAGCAAATTTTTTCCTTCAAATAAAACTTCACCGCCATCTACTTCATATCCTTCCCTTCCTGTAATCACCGATGCAAGCGTACTCTTACCCGAGCCATTTGGTCCCATTATCGCGTGAACTTCACCTGCATTCACCTGCAGATTCAGACCTTTTAATATTTCTTTACCGCCTTCGTCGGTCTCTACTTTGGCTCTTAAATTTTTTATTGTCAGCATTTTTTTTACCACTAAGTCACAAAGACACAAAGTCTATCCTCGTTGACGTAAATTTTAATTTATAAAATAATTCTTTTGATGCCATCCATAATAAGTGGAACATTAAAATTAATCAGGAAACCCAAATCTCTTACCTGTTAATTTCATCTGCGTTAAAATTTGTGCTTTGTAAACCGGATTCATTTCATTTACTGCTTTCAATTCGCAGATTATTTTGTCTTCCACCAAGACATCAATTCGAAAACCTTCATCAAAAATCAATCCATCATACTTTATTGGAATACTCACTTGTGAAAAAAATTTTAAACCCCTCTTTTTGAGCTCATGGCAAAAACAAGTCTCATATATTTTTTCCAGCAAACCCGGACCTAAATTAGAATGAACTTTGTATGCACAATCAACAATTTCTTTACCAATTCTTTCTTCTTCTAAAGAAAGCTTATCAAATTTATTCATCTAAATCCCTTCGTTTTTCTTAGTGTCTTTGTGGTAAATAAAATTTTTACCCCACACTGCCTTCCAAGCTGATCGCCAACAGTTTCTGCGCTTCAACCGCAAACTCCATCGGGAGCTGATTCAAAACTTCCTTTGCATATCCGTTTACTATCAATGCGACTGCATCTTCCTGTGAAATGCCTCTTTGATTGCAATAGAACATAATATCCTCGCCGATCTTAGATGTTGTCGCTTCGTGCTCGACATGGGCAGATGTATTTTTTATTTCAAAATATGGAAATGTATGAGCCCCGCACTTGTCTCCCATAAGTAGTGAATCACATTGAGAAAAATTTCTTGCATTGTCGGCACGCTTGCTTACCTGCACAAGCCCTCGGTAACTGTTATTACTTTTTCCTGCTGAAATTCCTTTGGATACAATTCTGCTCTTGGTATTCTTTCCGAGATGAAGCATCTTCGTTCCCGTATCAGCCTGCTGATGATTATTGGTCAGTGCAACAGAATAAAATTCTCCGATCGAATTATCGCCTTTCAAAATTACACTCGGATATTTCCAGGTTATGGAAGAACCTGTTTCTACCTGTGTCCATGATATTTTAGAATTATCACCAAAACAAATTCCGCGTTTCGTTACAAAATTATAAATTCCGCCTTTGCCTTCTTTATCCCCCGGATACCAGTTCTGGACAGTCGAATATTTTATCTCGGCATCCTTTAAAGCAATGAGCTCAACGACTGCAGCATGCAGCTGGTTTTCATCCCGCATCGGAGCGGTGCATCCTTCGAGATAACTTACATAACTTCCTTCATCAGCAATTATCAGCGTTCTCTCAAACTGTCCCGTGTTCTCGGCGTTGATTCTGAAATAAGTCGAAAGCTCCATGGGGCATCTCACACCTTTAGGAATATAAACAAATGAACCGTCCGTAAAGACTGCTGAATTAAGTGATGCGAAAAAATTGTCCGACTGCGGAACAACAGAACCCAGATATTTCATTACAAGGTCTTTGTGATTTTCAATTGCCTCGCTCATTGAACAGAAAATTATTCCGAGCTCGGCAAGCTTCTCTTTGTATGTCGTTGCCACTGAGACACTGTCCATCACTGCATCAACGGCTACGCCCGCAAGCATCATCTGTTCGACAAGCGGAATGCCCAGCTTCTCATATGTCTTTCTAATTTCAGGATCGAGATCATCAAGACTCTTCAAAGCATTTTTTTTCTTTGGTGCTGCGAAATAAATAATATCCTGATAATCAATCGGCGGGTAGTGAATGTTAGCCCATCTGGGTTCTTTCATATTCGAGCCATAATTTGTATGCTTTTAGTCGCCATTCAAGCATTGATTCCGGCTCATTCTTCTTTTGAGAAATCATTTTAATGATTTCTTCATTCAGACCTTTCGGAGCAAGATCCATTTCGACATCAGTCGTAAAACCGTATTTATAATCACCGGACGTTACTTTTTCGAGAATATCAACTTCGTTTCCCATTAGATTAATTCTTTTATTAAGGAATGTTTGTTAATTTAGGACTAATTTAGTCTTATTTCGTTTAAAAATAAAGGAAGAAGCAAATTCAATTATCAATTTCAAATGTTCAATGTTCAATAAGGTAATTCAAACATTGATTGTTTAGAAAGATTAATTTTAAAAGTAAACATGTGTTTTGGACCACTAATCCGGAAATTTTAAAGACCTTTATTCAGGGAACAAATAAATTTTAATTTACTTAAATGTGGGTCAGGAGTTCATCCTAAATAAATTAATTTCTTTGTATCTCAACTAAAAAATCTTTAGTTTACCATTAAATCACAATCCATGAAGCAATTAGTCTTCAACACTTTAATTCTTTGTACGCTGCTATTTTCAAATAATAGTCTTTTCTCTTATGATAATACTGCAAGTTATGTCAGCGGCAGAGTTTTAGACGAAAGAAATTTTCCTGTCCCCTTTGCAAAAGTAATAATTAAAGGAAATGAAACGCAGACAGATAAAAACGGAAGGTTTAAAATTTTAAATATAATATTTCCTTACGATGCCGTAGTCGCTGACCGTTCAACTACTACCGCGATAGTTTACAAAAATCTGTCGATTGACAATCCGGATTTGATACTATTCGGAAAGCCGAATCCGAGAAATGCTCACAGCGCAATCATTAATGTTAAATTCCCTGAAGTTCCTGAGGGGAGTTCTGCAGTTATTAAATTCATCAGTACGGATCTTTTTTATTGCGAGGATATTGAGGTTTTTACTGGAGAAAAAAATAAAACACTGATCGTTTACTGGCCTGTTTTAAAAAAAGATTTAAACGGAGATGTAATCTTTCTTCAAAAGAATTCAATAAGCTATGGAAAATATAAGGATATAAAGACTTCTTTATTTGAAACAACCGTCTCCTTTAATGTTACATTTAATCTAAGCGCAGCTTACAATACACGAACTTCAGACTTAACGGTGTATCTTCCTTTTAAAGATTACAGATCAAAAGGGTATTCAGTCTTTGCAGATTTTTTTGGATACAACCGTAACTCTGAAATAATGCTCACAAAGGAAGAAGGAAATATCTTCAGAACAAAAAGCATTATACCATATGAATTACCGATTTCATACCGGCTAAAGGTTTCCGGCTTCGTTGACTACAGTGACGGCAGCGGTTTTGTTAACTCCGTTTATTCCAATCCCGGTGATGTCATAAACTTAACAACTGAAATTCCTCCTGAACTCGAAACTCCTACGGATAAATATCTTGGAGCAACCGGTAATACGGAATTTTATTATTCTTTAGGTTCGGGCACCGGAATATATGTAGTTCAATATCACAGTTTTTTTCCCGCTATGGATTTTTATGTAGTAACCAGCGAGCGAAGTGCATATTTAGATTACCTTTCGAGAGAAGAATTTAAGAAAGCTGCCAGTGTGGAATTCAAATGGAATGTGAAGAAATACTTAACCTATTTTTCGGTCAATGATTTTGTAAAGCCGAAAGAGTTTCAGAATGATGTAGGATATAAGGCTGTACTTTATTCAAGTGAGCGGACTTTTAAGACGGGATATTTTTAGAATGACTGTCCCTGATAAATTTTTTATTGTTCCTCCAGTCCTTTCTTACTTTTACAAACAGATCGAGATAGATCTTTTTGCCGAGAAAATTTTCGATGTCCTTGCGTGACTGCTGACCTAGCTTTTTCAGCCCTTCACCGCGTTTACCAATAACAATGATTTTTTGCGATTCACGCTCCAGTATGATCTCCGCATTTATATAGATCATATTGTTTTCTCTTTCCTTAAAATCCGTTATATCAACCATCACGCTGTAAGGGATCTCTTCGTGATAAAGGCTTAAAATTTTTTCTCTTATGATCTCACTTACAAAAAATTTCTCGGGCTTATTTGTCAGTGTATCTTTACCATAAAAAAAATCTCCTTCGGGAAGATATTTGAGAATTATTTGCTTTAGCTCTTCAATTTTCTCATGTTTTAGTGCTGATACCGGAACAATCTCATCACATTTGAATTCTCCCGAAATCTTTTCGATCAAAGGAAGAAGCTTATCTTTATTGATCAAATCAATCTTGTTCAAGACTATGATTCTTTTTTTTCCGGATAACAAATTCCCGTAATCATCATCAACTTTTTTCAGCTCTTCAAAATTAAAAGTTGCAGCATCTATTATGTGAACTACTACATCAGCCTCTTCGAGAGAAGTCTTAATTTCAGACTGCATAAATTTTTGAAGCTCGTATTTAGGTTCGAGAATTCCGGGAGTGTCAATGAAAACGATCTGATAATTCTCCCCGGTCAATATCCCAAGGATCCTGTCCCGCGTGGTCTGAACTTTCCTGTTTACTATGGATAAGTTGAAATTGAGCAAAACGTTAATAAGTGTGGACTTACCGGCATTCGGCTTTCCGAATATCGCAACAAATCCGGATTTTTTGTTCATTGTATGATTTTTATCTGCTGTTTCGATTCGAGTATTACCTGCGGTTTATTTTTATAAGTCGTAATTTTACCGGTAACTTCAGCCGTCTTATTTTTATATTTGGAAAGGTCACCAAACTCATTAAATGTTTTCTGAAATATTGTACATGAAAAAACATTTTTCGGAAATCTATTTTCGAAATTCAAATATGCAACCTTCTCCCCGAGATAAACATCGGCAATATAACCTGTGATCCTGAGCGAATCTCCTATGTGTTGTTTTACTTCCTTTGAAGTTATTTTTTGTAAAGTGGAATTTTCATCTGAAGATTTGGAATCAAGAATATCTTCTCCGGATTCTGCTCCGGTTTGATCATTACCGGCAATTTCATTTTTCTTAACATTAATTTCCCGGGAAGGATCATTCCTGTTACAACCAAAATGGACCTGAAGCAAACATAACAGCAGAGAACAAATCAGGATTTTCATCACGTTTTATTTTTCGGTAGCCTTAGCCTTTGCATCATTAAGAATAGCAGAAAATTCATTTGAAAGTGCCGGATTGATGGTGATAGCTTTTTCCAAATCTGAAGCTGCTTCACTGTATTTTCCCATCTGATAATAAGAGAGACCTCTTGCCGAATAAGAAGCAGCGTGGTCCGGGATATTTTCGATGAACATATTAAAATCGCTGATGGCATCTTTGTAATTTCCCATTTCAACCAGGACCTCCCCGCGGTAATAATATGCAAACAGCATATTTGGATTCAAATTTACTGCTTCATTCAGATCGGAAATTGCCATCGGGTAACTCTTCATAAGTTTGTAAACCAGTGCGCGGTCCAGATACGCTTCTGCATAACTTGCATTCAGGCTGATCGCCTTATTAAAATCAAGTATGGCAGCGGGAAAATTGTTTAAAGCAGTTTCAACCAGTCCGCGAAGATTATACGCCTCAGGATAATTCTCGTTAAATTGAATTGCGACCTCAGCATCCACACTTGCATTATGGTAATCCTGCAGATAATAGTAAGCAATACCTCTGTTGAATCTGCCTAGAAAATTATTCGGATCGGATTTCAGATATTGTGTCAGATAATTAACAGCTTGGTCATATGCTTTCCCCTCTACTGAAGCAATTCCCATTTGTAAGTTCTGTGACGGGTCTAATTGTGAATAAAGTTCTGTCACGGTAAACAAAATTATTCCCGTAATTATCAGTATTGTTTTTTTCATAATATTGATTTTTAATTTTTTTAGTATGAGGGCAGGAGTTAACCCGTAGACAATTTCAGTTTTCAGATAAAGTTTTAAAAGCCAAAAAAAAATACGTGATCTTTTTTAATGATATTAAGCTCAGCTCACATTGCAAAGGTATCACAGAAGGATCAATAATTATCAATCTGTGCTCTCTGCAGCTTTCCGGAATAGTCTATATAAACAGCTTTCCATTCCGTATAAAAATCATACACAGTCCAGCCGCCCTCCCTGTGTCCGTTGCCCGTCTGCTTCACACCTCCGAATGGCATGTGCGCTTCGGCACCGATTGTTGCGCCGTTCACATAAGTTATGCCGGCTTTAATATCTCTTATTGCTCTGAAGGCGTCGTTTACATTATTGGTAAAAATGCTTGATGACAAACCATAAGGGGTATCATTCAGGATTTTTATTGCATCATCCAGATCATTACATTTTATCACTGACAGGACCGGTCCGAAGATTTCTTCCTGCTCTATTCTCATCCCGGGTTTTACGTCCGCAAAAATTGTTGGCTGATAGAACCATCCATTTGCAAGTTCTCCTTCTTGCGCATAATCTCCTCCTACAACTAATTTCGCTTTGTCTTCTTCTTTACCGATCTTTACATATGAGTTAATAGTTTCTCTTTGAGATTCGCTTACGCAAGGACCGACATCAATTCCGTTGTCATTACCATATCCAAGTTTCAATTTTTTTACTCTTGCAACAAGCTTCTTTAGAAATTCATCATAGATATCTTTATGTAAGATCAATCTTGATGTTGCAGTACATCTCTGTCCTGTCGTCCCGAATGCTCCCCAGAGAACTGCATCAAGTGCCAGTTCCTGATTAGCATCATTCATAACTATCTGAGCATTCTTGCCGCCTAGCTCTAAAGAAACTCTCTTAAGACTTGCTCCGGCAACTTCATTAATCCTCTTTCCGACTAAAGTTGAACCGGTGAATGAAATTAAATCTACATCCGGATGTGAGATAATGGCTTCGCCGACTATCCTGCCTTTCCCGTGAACAATATTTATCACGCCGGGAATATAAGCTTTGCCGAGCACTTCACGCATTGCGGTATCTATTATTTCAACAAGTGTCGTCGCTGTTTTCGGAGTAAGTTCAGCCGGTTTAAATACACAGGTATTTCCGCAAACAAGCGCAGGGAATATTTTCCAGGTTGGTATCGCCATCGGAAAATTCCACGGCGTAATAAATCCGCCGACACCGATCGGAACTCGGAAACTTAAATTCATTTTATCCGGAAGCTCACTCGGAGCATTATACCCGAACAATCTTCTTCCTTCCGATGCGGCATAATAAGCAGTATCTATTCCTTCCTGTACATCGCCTTTTGTTTCGGCAAAGACCTTTCCCATTTCACGGGTCATCTCATGAGCAATTTCATCTTTTCTTTCGAGCATTCTGTCTCCGACAATTTTTAAGATATCGCCTCTCTTCGGAGCCGGGATCAGCCGCCATTTTTCAAATGCCGCCTTAGCTGCAGCAACAGCTTCATCCACATCTTCTTTTACAGATGACGGAAATGTTCCGATAAGATCATCGTTCCATTTAGCGGGATTCCTGTTCTCAAAATTGTTTCCGCTTTTTGAATCTTTCCATTCACCATTGATCAGGTTTTTAAATTTTTCTGCCATTGAAATACTTTATCCTTTACATTTAATTGGGTTTAATAATTATTCAAAATACTCAATTGAGACGTTTATTAAAATTATATTAATTCCGGATAGAAAAGAATTTGATCATATGAAATCTTCGGACCCGGTGATAGAACGGAGACAAAGATGCTGAAAAAAATCAGATAAAACAGCTTAATTGACTGTTCACTAAAAAAATAAAATTTAGTCACTTTCTATATTAATCATAAATCTCTATTTTGAAAGTAAATTTTTTAGACTATCCCAAACCATCCATTACTTCTGATTTAAATAATTGAAACTAAAAGGTAAAGTTAAGTTCATCAGCAATAACAACAGTTATTTTTTTGATACATTAAAAGAAAGAATAGAAGAGTATTTCCAAAAGAATAATTTGTCCCGACACGCCAACACTTCGATGGTTATAAAAACCTTCGTAATGCTATTGATATATTTCATACCGTTTTCCATGATACTGATTTTTGATCTGCCGTTTTTGATCTCCCTCGGTTTATGGCTCGTTATGGGTTTAGGATTAGCTGGAATTGGAATGAGTGTAATGCACGATGCAAATCACGGTGCATATTCACACAGCAAGAAAATCAATTATATCGTCGGCCATACTCTCAATTTGCTCGGCGGTTATGTCCAGAACTGGAAACTTCAGCACAATGTCCTTCATCACACTTATACAAACATTGTAAATATGGATGATGATATCAAGGACAGGATGGTTCTGCGTTTTTCACCGCATACAAAAGTGAAATCATTTCACAGGACACAGTATTTTTATGCTTTTGTTTTATACGGTCTGCTGACTTTATACTGGGCTTTCTTCAAGGATTTTGTTCAGTTTTTTCAATTCAAGCAAAACGGATTGTATCCGGATGCAACATCCAAAAATACAATTACATTTTTAAAAATTATTTTAGTAAAGATCTTTTACTTCTTTATATTCCTCGTTGCGCCGACTCTGATCTTCGGCGTCTCCTTTCTGGAAGTTTTCACAGGGTTTATCATAATGCATTTTTCTGCCAGCGTGATACTTTCGACGATCTTTCAGCTTGCGCATACGGTTGAGGGAACGGACCATCCGCTGCCCACCGAACACGGAACGATTGAGAACCACTGGGCAATTCATCAGCTCAATACAACCATGAACTTTTCCCGAAATAACAAACTGCTTTCATGGTATCTCGGCGGCTTGAATTATCAGGTCGAGCATCATCTGTTTCCTAAAATTTGTCACGTTCATTATCCGAATATTGCAGGCATAGTAAAGGAAACAGCAGAAGAATTCGGAATTCCCTATCTCGAAAATAATACTTTTAAAGATGCATTGTACTCACATATTGTCACGCTCAAACGATTCGGAAAACTGCCTGATCTGAACGAATTAATGGCATAGTGTCTCTTCAATTTCCCTGCTGAAATTCCCAGACTACCTCCTTGATTAGGGCTGTCACTGCACGCAATATTCTATCTTATGTGTTTTTTAATGACAGGTTTATTATTTTTACAAATAAATTCTTATGAATGATTACGACGTCATCATAATTGGCGCAGGTATAATCGGGTTGAGTACAGCTTATATGCTTCTTGAAAAAAATTCCTCATTAAAGATATGTCTTCTTGAAAAGGAAGACCGGATCGCAACACATCAGACCGGGCACAACAGCGGAGTAATTCATTCCGGCATATATTACAAACCGGAGAGCATGAAAGCATTCAATTGTATCAGAGGTTACAGAATGCTGGTTGATTTTTGTGATGAGCATGGAGTTGAATATGACATTTGCGGAAAGATAATTATTGCAACTCTGGAAAAAGAACTGCCTTCATTGGAATTACTTTTTGAAAGAGGAATCAAAAATGGTCTCAACGGAATAAAGATTATTTCCGAACGGGAGATCCGGGAATTTGAACCCTGCGCAACAGGGCTTAAAGGCATTCATGTTCCGCAGACAGGAATTATTGACTACAAGGTTGTATCAGGTAAAATTGCAGAGCTCATAAAAAATAAAAATGCAGATATAAAATTTGGTGAAGAAGTAACCGGAATAAAATTGAGTTTCGGGAAATCAATTGAAATTAAGACAAAGAAAAATAAGTTCATCGTCATCTTTTCTGATCTCCTGTGCCGGCCTGTATTCGGATACGATTGCCCGAATGATGAACCCAAAAATTGATTTCAGGATAATTCCGTTCAGGGGTGAATATTACATTCTGGATAATCAAAAAAAGAGTTTAATTAAAAATTTAATTTATCCCGTTCCCGACCCGGAGTTTCCATTTCTCGGAGTTCACTTTACAAGAAGAATTAACGGAACAGTCGAAGCCGGACCTAATGCAGTACTTTCATTAAAAAAAGAAGGTTACGAAAAAAGTGATTTTAATTTCAAGGACGCATTTGATACATTGAGCTACACAGGATTCCGGAAGACAGCATTGAAATACTGGAAAACAGGTTTGTTCGAATATTACAGATCACTTTCAAAAAGGCAATTCGTCAGATCATTGCAGAAGCTTGTACCCGGCATAAAAAAAGAAGACCTTATCAAAGGCGGTTCCGGAGTCAGGGCTCAGGCGTGCACCCGTGACGGCAAACTCATTGACGATTTCTTGTTTCTCGAAAGTGAAAGAGTGTTAAATATCTGCAACGCGCCTTCTCCCGGAGCTACATCCTGTTTTTCTATCGGAGAGACAATTTCCGAAAAAGTATTTGCCAAATTATTCTAGATGAAATGACGGAGTCAAAAGAAAGTATTTATCATAAGGTCCGGAAAGACATTGAAGCTAAAGGTTTAAAAATTGCCGGAGAAGATTTTGAAAGACCATGGGGAGGATTTTTTAAGATCTCCGATGAGAGTTTAAATGATTTTCTGAAAATTTACTTTGCTGGAACAGAGCTTCCCTTCGATATTGCAAAATTAAATGTCAGTCCGAAAATCTTAGTGGTTGCCCCCGGAAAGAAATTGTCCTGGCAGGTTCATCAGAGAAGATCGGAATTATGGAGAGTCGTCAAAGGTCCTGTTGGAATTTATACAAGCCCGACAGATATACAGCCAAAAGAAATGTGCGTTTATAATGATGATGATATGATAGAGTTGAAACTTGGAACAAGACACAGACTGGTTGGAATGGACGACTGGGGGATAGTAGCTGAGATCTGGGTGCATAAGTTTCCGGATAATCCGTCTGATGAAGATGACATACGAAGGATATCCGATGACTTCGGGAGATGATTTTTTTTGAAAAAAAACACTCGTTATTAAATTAATCTAAGTTATAACCGTTGAATTTCAATTTTTAAAATGGATCTATTCGACGCAATCATAAACCGGCGTACAACTAACACTGCCTTTGCAAATAAGAAAGTCTCTGATGAACATAAAGAGCTCCTTATAAAAATGGCTTCTCATTCACCGAGTCATTTTAATTCTCAGCCGTGGAGATTCATAGTCATCGAAGATGAAAACACTATAAAAAAAATTGCAAAGATTGCAGGTGATTCTATGGTTCAGCTGATGGATGACGGGAGGTTTTGGAAACAATACAGAAAATATTTCAGATTCAGCGAAGAAGAGATTGAAAAAACAAAAGACGGAATTCATATTGATCATCTGCCTGCTTTTTTAAAGCCGTTTGCAAGGAGTATTTTTTCAGAAGCCGGCGGAAAAATTATTTCACGGTTTAAAGTATCCCGCATACTCGGTAAAGATGAAGAAAAACTGGTTGCAACTTCACCCATACTTTTGGTTATACTGCTGACAAAAGATGAATATAAAAAAGAAGAGCTGTCGGGATTTTATTCTGTAATTTCAATGGGTGCGGTAATTCAGACTTTATGGCTTTCCACCACTGCAGTCGGAATGGGAATGCAGTTCATTTCCACTCCGGGAGAGATTACCGAAAACTGGAATGCCATTTCAGAAATGCTGAGAGTTCCGGATGACTATGAAATGATGGCCATATTCCGGATGGGATACATGGATCCGAAAATGAAGCGTCCGGCAATTGACTGGAAATCATCACAGCGCAAGGGCGTGAATGAACTTGCTTTTAAAAATTATTTTGGAAATTCTTTTGGTTGATTGATTAATTGATTAATTCGGTTAATGGTTAATTGGTTAATTGGTTAAAGTGACTATATATTTGACAACCCGTGAAACCTTAGACTTTTACCTCTTGTTCTAATTTTCGTTACTTCTTAAAAGGCTTAACTTGAATGTTCAAATTATTAATTCTATTTTATTAATAAAAAACGTAAATTTAAATAAAAACTAAATGGCTATAGTTGACTATATTCCGCGCCCCTATCAAAAAGGATTTGGGATTATATTAAATTTAAGTAAAAAAGATTTTGATGAATTATATTCTAACATTGAAAATTTAGTAGATTCGTACAGCGTAAAAGATTTATCTGAACAAATTGTAAAAGCTAATAAAAGCTTTACTGAGGACAATATTAAACAGATAGTTATTGCGATAAGAGGTCTTACAGAAATAATTGAAAATTCGGAAGATACAATAGAGGAAACATTAGAGGATATATTTGACATAATAAAGGAAGGTAATGCAGAGGATATTATATATAATAATCAAAACAAAGAAGATTTCCAAAGTAGAGTAAAAAAACTTCTTGAGTCTAAGGCTATTGAAAATTCCTCAAAAGCGATTAGGGTATTAACTGCAAATCAGAACAATTTCTTATTTGCAAGAATAATAACCGATATAAGACCGATATTTAATACAAATGTCGAGGAAACACCCAAGAGTGCAGTTATTGTTCATAATTTGCAGTTGCACTATCAAGATAGTCATTGTGCAGAACATAAAGATATATTCATCTCTTTAGATAGCAAAGATGTACAAGCTTTAAAGGATGCACTTGCTCGAGCTGAAAAAAAGGAAAGAAATTTGAAATCTATGTTACAAAACATAAATTTAAAACTTCTTTATTAAGACAAGGAGGAATGAAATGCCAGTTTTAGAAAAAAATTTACTTTCAAATCAACGGAGAAGTAGAGAATCACATCCGGCTAAAGAAAATCGTGTTTCGTGGAAAAAAAAATCTAATGGTTTTGAATCAATTGAAAGTCTAAAAAGCCAAATAGGCTTCGATCCACATATTAAAAAAATGGAAAGAATATGGGGTGATTGCTTACAAGAAAAAAGAACTCTAAAAGTATCTGCCAGTCATCACTCTTTAAAGACAACAAAACAATACAAGGAAACAGAATTAGAACGAGACTTTAAAATTTTTGCTAAGAATTGGAGAAGAGAAACCGCCAAGTTTTCTTCAATTATTGCAAAATCAATGAATCAAAATTATCAAAAAATAATTTCTCTTGGTAAAGAAGCAATACCGCTGATTTTAAACGAATTACATAAACGTCCAGACCACTGGTTTTGGGCATTAAATGTTATTACAAATGATATTAATCCAGTGCAAGAAGAAGATGAAGGGGATATAGAGAAAATGAGTGAAGCATGGGTTAAATGGGGACAAGAAAATCACTATATATGAAGGAGGAAGGAATAGAAAATTTGTCCAACATGGATGACGAAGAAAGAGAAACAAGTTGGCCAAACTTAAAAAAAAATACATTTGAAATTACGAGTGAGGATACCCCAAAATATAACTGCATTACTTGGGCTTTAGATCCAAATTTAAACAGATGGATTGCACCAATCGAAAAAAAGGGGTATTATTGGCCATCAGATTTACCACCTATATCCACGATTGAAAATTATATAAAATTGTGCAAAAAGTTTGGTTACGAAATATGCGAGAATGGTTCATTTGAAAGAGGATTTGAAAAAATAGCCATATATTTTAAAGAAGCTAATCTTGAAACCATTCATATAGCCAGACAAAGAAAGGATGGGACATGGACAAGTAAGTTAGGAGACTATGAAGATATAAAACATAATAGTTATAGAGATTTAGAAAATGGAGATTATGGGAATGTTCAATATTATCTTAAAAAAGTTATACCGGAACTTTTGGTTTAAACTCCCAATTCTCTTTATGAGCTCATCGAAAGACATCTCAACTGTTAAGGGTTTTGCTCTCCTTCTTAACTCTGCAATGTAATCTCTAAAGCTTTGTTCTCTGGAAATCTTTTTGCTAAAATCGCCTAAACTTTTAAATTCGGTATTCATATATTTGTTTATAATTTTGACGTATACAAAAAACAAAATTTATTTGGGTTTGTTAAGTATATAATTACTTAGTTAACTAATCAACTAATTTACTAATTAACTAATCAACCAATCAACTACATTCTTCTCACCGGATTACTTCTTTACATTACAAACTACACCATCGGATGGCTGCTTCATTTCAGGATTATCTCGATGAGCAAAAAGGTTCATCAGATATTCTTCGGATCAATTGTTTTTGTTCTGATCATAATTCTAATATTTGCTGATCTGACATTTTTGAAAATAGTATTTTGCAGTTTGTCACTTATTGCACTGATGATCCTTCCTTTAGGCAGGAAAGGCGGAAAGTATCATATTGCGGTCAGCACTTCAGGTTTGATTTTATATATTTTCGCAATAACTATTGCAAATTAATCCCAGAATGTTATTTTAATAAAAAAATTATGTGGAAGACGGAAGAAGGCAGCACCGGACGTCTCATACAATTATGCATAGGGTATTTTACCTTTTATGTGATCACGGGTATAAGCGTAAAGTATTTCCTGGGAAGTTCACAAAAAGGCTTTCCGGGAATGCTCGACATGCAGTATCTTGTGTACAGCACTATCGGGGGAAATCTGCTCGCACTGTCAGTTGTCCTGATCTTAAAATGGTATAGATTTCCGTCAGATAACTTTGTGAACTTTCTGGGAATGAAAGTTCCGGTTGAGTTTGTCTATATAATCCCGTCCGGAGTCTGCACTGCGGTTGTAATTCCCACCACGACTCTGATGTATTCGCTTCCGATATCAGTGATGGTTGCAATGGTAACCATGAGAGGAAGTGTCATAATCATCAGCAGAATAGTCGATGCCGTTCAGATCAGGCAGGGAATTTTGAAGAAACATGTTTACAGGGAGGAAAACATTGCGGTCATATTCGCTTTGCTTGCTGTCGCAATAAATATCTTCTGGAATAGAGAAAGCGGATTTGATTTCATTTATAATACAGCGGCAGTAACGATCCTTGGCAGCTATGTAACTGCCTATCTCATCCGGATTTACATCATGAACTATTACAAAAATACACGCGGAAAAGGAGTTAAGCAGGATAATAAAGGATTTTTTGCAATTGAACAAATTGCAGCAACAGCGACAATGCTATCGGCAGGAATTGTTATTTATTTTTCTCCCGAATTATTCGGATGGAACGGCAAACAGATCACAGAATACATTGGCTCGTTCGACAATCCGCATTCATTATGGGGCTGGGCAATCCTGGCAGGAACAGCTTTTGGAGCGGTTGCCTTTTTCTCGGTATTTATTTTCATGTTCAGGGGAAGGACTGCAACATTTGCAGGACTTGTAAACCGTTTAACCTCGCTGATCGCGGGCACCGCAGCAACCCTGATTTTTTATTTTGTATTCGGAGGAAAATTTCCAAGCAGTGAAGACTGGGCATCTCTTATTTTTATTTTAATTTCCGTTGCTTTTGTGTCGAAAGCCGAAAGGAAGAGGATTGCTGAATTAAAATCCCTTAATGAAATCAGCATTGAACCCGATGAATCCCGGAAAGAGGACATAAAAGTCAGTCATAAATTTTTATAAACTGATGTTGATTTTTCAGAGTCTTCGACAATATTTGAGAATTCATTTTTATACTAAATTACATTAAGTTTGCAAACCTTAGTAATTTTAAAATAATAAATAAACCTTTTATGATTCACGGTTTTTTAAGTCTTCCGACTTTTGTAATGTGCTTAGTTGCAGTTATAGTTAGCTCGGGCATTTCGATCATTGCACTTTTTATAGTCAGAAAGAACCTGAACTGGGAATCCTTTCAGGAAAATCATGAAGTAGGCGGATTTCTTTTTAATGCTCTGGGATTGATATATGCGGTGCTTATAGCTTTTGTGGTTTTTGCAACATGGGAAGAGTACGAGGATGCAAAAGTAGTCTGCGACAACGAAGCTAATACGCTGCAGGATCTGTATTTAAACAGTGAAGGTCTGCCTGAAGAAAGCCAGCCTGAAGTCAGAGAAAAAATTCTTGAATATTTGAGGAGTGTGATAAACGAGGATTGGCCGATGCTCAGCAAAGATGAATCTAATCCTGCCTCCAAAAAAATTCTCGTTGACCTATGGAAATTGTATTCAAGAATTGATTCACTTAAAGACGATAAGCAGGGTATTTATCTCAGTGAATCTTTAACACGGCTAAATGAAGTGACCGACTACCGGAGAATGAGGATCATGAGCAGTCAAAATCATATTCCCGCTATCATCTGGACGGTAATAATAATTGGTGCGCTGACTTCCATTGGTTTTTCTCTGTTCTTCGGAACTAGAAACCTCATAGTCCAGGCGACGATGACCTCTCTTTTCGCCATGACGAATGCAATTGTGATAGTGATGTTATTAGCGCTCGATCATCCATTTACCGGAGATCTCAGGATCTCATCCGAACCATATGAGTATATTTTGAATTATATTCAGAATTTATTTTAGATAAGCTTCAACGGGAATTCTGTGTTGAAAACGAAAACAGAAATACTCTTACATTAAATATTGAGATGTAGTAAATCAATCCCTGAAATTGAATTACTATTTCTCCATCGCAAATCCAGGTATTCATTTTTTGTTTATTTTGTCAAAATTGAAAACCATATTACATACCGGTCAACACTATTCTTAAACTGAATAATTATTGAATTATGCTTCAGTCTTTTTTAAATCTCCCAGCGGTTTTAATGTATTCATTGACAGTCATAATTTTTTGCGGAATATCCATAGTTGCACTTATTATAGTAAGAAAAAATCTCAGCTGGGAATCAGTTCAGGAAAATCATGAAGTCGGCGGATTTTTATTTAATGCACTGGGTTTGATATATGCCGTATTGATCTCATTTGTTGTATATGCCACCTGGAGTGACTATGAGGAAGCAGTTGTATTTTGTGATGATGAAGCAAATACAATGCAGGATATTTTTCTTATGAGTGAAGGGCTTCCTGAAGAATACCGGCCGGTTGTTAAAGAAAAAATAGTCGATTATTTAAAAGAAGTAATAGAGAATGACTGGCCGTTATTAAGTATAGATGAATCAAATCCGGCATCGGGCGAGAAGCTGACAGAACTCAATCAATTGTATTTGAAAATGGATATCAAAAATGATGAGCAGAGCATTGTGTTCAATAAATCAATACAGGAACTTAACGAAGTGATGGACTACAGGCGTCTCAGGATCTTAAGCAGTCAAAACCATATTCCGGATATACTCTGGACTGTTATTATTATCGGGGCTGCGACCTCGGTTGGTTTTTCCTTGTTTTTCGGAACCCGAAGTATAATTGTTCAGGCAGCAATGACATCATTGTTTACAATGACAAACGTAATTATTCTGCTTCTTATTTTGAATCTCGATCATCCCTTTACAGGCGATATCAGAATTTCACCGGCGCCATTTGAACAAATATATAATTTTCTTCAAGGGAATATAGCGAACTAGATCAAGTTTAGTTTAACCGGTCGCATGCAGTTTCAACAGATCCGTAATGCCGCCGAAAATCAGTTCCATTGCAATTGCTGCGACGAGCAATCCTGATAGTTTTGTAATGATTTTTACCCGCGTTGGATTCAGTGCTTTTTCCAGTCTGGTTGTAGCGCTCAACGAAAAGAGTATAAAAAATGCAATTAGTAAAACTATACCGGAAAGTATAATATCTTCTCCAATGCCCGCACTTTTACTTCCGTAAACTATGATGCTGCTTATGGCTCCGGGTCCGGCAAGCAGCGGAATTGCAAGCGGTACAATTGCAATATCGCTGTTGTCTTCAGCCGGACTGTCAGGCAGGCTTTTCTCTCCTGAATCCGATTTGCCCAAAACCATTTGAAGAGCAATGATAAAAATAATTATTCCGCCTGCCAGAGAAAAGGAAGGCGTGCTTATTCCGAAGAGCTCCAGTAAATACCTCCCGAAGAAAAGTGAAATTATCAAAATAACAAAAACTGCAGCAGAGGTCTTCCGGGCTATATAGATTTTTTGCTGCCTGGTTGATCCTCTCGTGTTTGCAATAAAAATCGGAATGCCTTCAATCGGATTTACGAGCACAGCAAGGGCAATGAAGATTTTTATGTAATAGGAAAATTCGAACATAGCAGAAATGTATTATATAAAATTGACTCAAACTAAAGATAATTTTATTCAGATACAATTATATATATATTGGGGAAATTACTTATGAAGTAACGTGAACAGAATTGTAATTGAGGACTCTCCGGCAGGTATAATACCACGGTACCGCCTGCCGGAAAATATTTAAGAATTATTTGTCATTAACATCACTGCCGGGTTCCTGCGGTGCTTCCGGGGTCTTTGTTTCTTCAATGTCGTTTTCATCATCATTATCTTTAGGATATACCTTTATTTTATGATGATAACTGCCTGAATCATAGCCCGGGACCTTTGGTATTTTATCGACTTCAATTATTGCCTTCTTAATTTCATCCTTGGCTTTTTCCAGTTCTTTTTTCAATTCCTCATTATTCAGATCCAGGTTTTCTTTCAGATTTTGTTTCATTTCTTTCAGGTCTTCCTGTAAATTTTGCATGTCCTCTTTGAGCTGCTCTTTATCTATTTTAGAATTTTCATTAATGTTTTTCTGCATTTCCTCCATATCTTTTTTAAACTGTTCCTGATCAAAAGCTAACGTATCATCATTCCAGATATATGTTCCTTTCGGTGAGGGTTTGATCTTGAATTTCCAGTTCTTCGCAAAATTTTCCAGCGCCTGCAATGAATCAAAGTTTATTTTATCCAGCTTTTTCAAATGCTCCAGATTTTTTTCCACGTCCTTGATACTTCTTTCAACATTTTCCCGAACTTCAACCTGTATCTTGTCAACCCATTCATTAAGCTTGTCTTCATCAAAAAAATATATACTGTCGGCGTGAACTTCAGCAGGCGGCGCCACAAACCTCGCCAGCTTTGTATAAACTTCATCTTTGTATTGATTCTCGACATTCGGTATCAGGTTTACAAGAGTTACCGCATCGGACATCCTTGCTGCACCAAGCAGAGTGCTGACACATGAACCGCTGCAATCTCCGAAATCAAAATTAAATAATGCATTCTTGAATTTCGGGGAAGAATTTTCATTGAAAGGCGTTCCAACTCCCAATTCTTTTTTTGTCATAACCAGGCTTCCCGCCGGAACAATTGCGCCTTTGTTCTGAGACTGAACCTCAACCTTTCCTGATTTTACATAAACAAGTCCGTCGCCCGTTGAATCTATTGTCAAAATATATGCTCCGCCTTTATCCGAAGCAACGGCTGAAGGCATTTCAACATAAAATGTGTTTGGCTGTGAATTCATGTCTGCATTAATGGTTCCGTATTCGACAAGAATTCTGTTATTACCGTCAGCACCCTTTACAAATATGACTTTTGAATTCGGCTCAATGGTAACTGTGCCGATGTTTGAAACAAGAAGCTCAGCGCTCGAAGAATCATTTGTCCATATCCATTGACCTTCTTTTATGCTGTCGACCGCCTGCATTGCGTTGTCTCCTATCATCGGAGATCCCGTCAGACTCGCAACTTTCCAGTATGTCGGGAGTCCGAAAGTATTTTGCGCCATGCGGACATCTTTCAGGCTCAGATTCTTCACTGCATAAACTCCGATTGCAATCAAAAATATTGCGGCAATTCCCCCCAGATAGTATTTGTATTTTGAAAGGAATCCCCGGTTATTATTAATATCTTTGTCTTTTTCGGATTTTTGATTCTTAATATTTGATTCCACATTTTTCCATAAATCTGTTTTTCTCTTTTCGTCAAGATTTGAAATATTTGCCGGTAAAGCATTTAATTTTTTTACTAACTCCGAAGTATCTTTGAAATACTTAGAGCAATCTTCACAAGTTGAAATGTGTTCATCCATGATTTCTTTATCTTTCAAAGAGATCATTCCTTCGATATAATCGTCAATTAATGATTCAGTATCATTGCAAATAGTTTTATTATTTAGATCGTCATTTTTCATTTTGATAACTCCTCTCTTAAAATTTTTCTTGCACGGTGAAGATGGGCTTTTGAAGTTCCTGTTTCGATACTCATTATCTTTGCAATTTCATTATGCTTGTATCCTTCAATGTCATGCAGGATAAGCACCATCCTCGCCTGTTCGGGTAAGTTTTCTATGGCTTTTTCAATATCTATTCTTGAATCCTGAATGTGCTTTGATTCCTGAGACGATTTTTCGTGTCTGAATTTATCAGTTTTTTCCGATCGTCTTTTTTCAGATCTCAGATACATCAGATATTGATTCACAGCTATGGCGTGAAGCCACGAAGAAAATTTACTTTCAAACTGAAACGATTTTAGTTTTTCCCATGCCTTTATAAAAACCTCCTGAGTAAGATCTTCTGCAAGATGAGAATCTGCAGATATTCTCAGACACAAAGAATGAACTCTGGAAACATTCTTGAAAAAAAGTTCCTTAAATGCGTCCTGATTTCCGTCTATTGCTTTCTCGACTAAGCGGGAAATCCTCATCGGGATTTTTTAAAAGTAGGTTTAACGAAACTGCCTGGGAGCCCATTGGTTTTTTTGAATTCATTAGTTAGATGCCTGCTGAATGAAAAGGGTTTAGACGCAAATATAAATAAATTTTTGGGAAAGTATCTGATTTTTTTTTATGAGGGAAAATGATATAACATTTTTCAAAAAAATTGCCCAGCCTGTGTATAAGGTAATTTCTGAAAAAAGTTTGGGCTGAATAAAGGCCGGGATCTTATACTGCCTTATGCATGGTCGTGTCATGCAGGCTCAGATCCTTATTGCAAACCTGATAAAAATAGCCTTCGAGTTTTTCTGAAACCGAATCCCAGCCGAATTCTCTATTGACAAGATTCTTGCCACCTTCTCCAATGTATTGTCTGTAACTTTGATCTGAGAGGAGGTTATTTATGGATTCAACAAATTCTTTTTTATCCCTTGCGAGAATGATTTCTTCTCCGTGCTCAGCACCGATTCCTTCAAATCCAATTTCTGAAGACACAACTGGTAAACCCATTGCCATTGGCTCAAGAACCTTGTTTAATGTGCCTGCTCCTACTCTAACCGGAGAAACTGCAATGGAGCTTGTTCTGTATTCATCTGCCATTGATTTTACAAACCCGGTAACGCTAATATTGTCGGATTGAAGAGCCTTGATTTTCCCGGGAGGATTTTGTCCGACAATGTAAAATTTTACATGGGGATGTTTTTTTAATATTTCGGGAAAGATCTCTTTGGAAAAATACAATGCTGCATCGGCATTGGGGAAATAATTCATGTTACCCGTAAAGATTATCCTGTTATTAATACTGTAGTCATGATAATCCGAATAAAAAGTCGATTTATCTATACCATTAGGAAGAATACGGACCCGTTGATATTCATGATCATTTTCAAGAAGTGATTTATCTTCCTCAGAGCATACTAGTGTTAGATCAAAGTTTTTAATAATGCTTTCATATTTCAGCACTTTCTTATGCTCCCACATACCAAACCATTTATTCAAAAAATTACCGCTCAGCATCGACCTTCTTTTCCAGTAAAGTGAGTAAGCGTCCGGCAGGTCCAGGATAGTTGGTATATTTTTGATTTTGTACGTATACTGTGACATTCTCAGATGCTGGGTATGCAAGACATCGATGTTAAGGCGGACAATGAAATCATTCAGCAATTCTTCAAATACAGATGACTGAAAATAATGAACCTGCAAGGGTTTGCCTGAAAAAATATTTTTAAGACAATTAACTGTCGACTGAAATTTTGATAAGTAAACAATTTCAATTTCTTTAAAATATTTCTTCAGCTCACCAATGTAGCTGTAATCATTCTTATCCTGAATGAATGTGATCAGATAAAGGTTATGTTTCTTACTAAGCTGTCTTGCCAGGTTGAATATTTTCAGCTTATCCCCTCTGAACGGCGGATACGGGAACCTGTTTGCTACAAATAGAATGTTCATGATATTTCTTTTTTAAATGATTAAAATAATAATTTTATATGCAAATATTTTTAAATCGTTAAGCTTCCGGTCATTATTTTTGTAAAATTACATTCTTCAACAATTTCAGAACATGATCAAAGTTAGCCGGAGTCATGACATTTGTCATACATTTCAATATACTCTCCTGTTCTTATCCAAGTCATGGCTTTTCACTCCCGTTCCTTTACCTTTCCGTAAAGTGTTAGATCTTTTATTACTTTAAAAGAATGCAGTATCCTGTAACTCAGATTTTTCCTGAAATGCTTATCAAGATAATAATTCATCGAGTTTGAAAAATGCTCACTTCTTTTTGCAACTACGTGTCCGTAATGCAACACGCTAACCGTCGGGTCATACAATATTTTCTCTCCGTCTTCTCTGATTCTTTTGCAAAGATCTTCTTCTTCCTTATACAAAAAAAAGTTTTCATCAAATCCGTTGACCCTTCTGAACAATTCTGTTTCAATAAGAAAAACCGCACCCGATACCCAGGCTGCTTCAGCAGGCTCACTACGCGGCTTCCAGTAAGATGAACCGTAATTATTCTTTATCCATGAAGCAACACCCTGAATTTCACCATGGTCAAAACTTTGCTGAGACATATCCTCTTCTACTAATCTGGGACCGGATACTTTATATTCGCTCCTTCCAACCAATCTGCCGTATAATCTTTTTATTGAATCTTTTTCTATGAACTTAACATCCGAGTTAAGAATGAGTATGTATTTACTGTCTTCAAGGGTTGAAATAAAATTATGTCCTCCTCCAAATCCAAGATTTTTTTTTGAATAATGAAACGAAATACTCCTGTCTGCATAAAGCCGCTCCAGTCCTTCAAGGTTGTCATTAGAGTTATTATCCAGTACAATAATCCTGTAATTAATAACCGAACTTTCTAAATCATCAAACAAGCTCATCAGGCAGGTTTCAAGATGTTTTATCGTATTATAGTTTATGATTTGTATGAGTATATCGTATTTCATTTTTTCCCGTTGAAATTTTTTACAAATACCTCGATAAAATCATTAAGCTTGTTTCCGATTTTGTCCCAGTCATACTTTTCTTCCATGAGTGTTCTGCCGTTTTCAGATAAATGTTTCGATAAGTTTTTGTCTTTTATTACTCCAATTACCTTTTGCGCAAATTCATCATCATTGCGGGCTATCAGAATATTCTTACCGTCTTCCACATCCAGACCTTCCGCTCCCAGGACAGTGGATACAACAGGAATTTTCATTGACATTGCTTCAAGAATTTTAAGCCGGGTTCCGCCACCTATCTTCAGAGGTATGACTGCCGCATCGGCATTTCCAAGATATTCACGGACATCATCTACATATCCGGTGACAATTACTCCCTCTGTTTTCTCAAGATCTTTTACTTTTTGAGGAGGCTCTTTTCCTACTATGTAAAATTTTATATCGGGAATTCCCTTTTTAATTTTTGGAAAAATATTATTTACAAAATCTATGACTGCCCGGGAATTGGGATAGTATTTAAACCATGCAGTGAAAACTATATTCGGATTGAGATTCTTCCTTTTATTCTCTGAAAAAAAAACTGTATCAACCCCGTTCTCTATTACCTCTATTTCCGCTTCATTATAATACTGGGAAATCAGATTTTTTTCTTTTTCAGATGTAGTAATATACACATTATATTTCTTTAATACCCCGATTTCATAGTTCAACAATTTTTTCCACTGTGAACCTGCATAAAGCTTTCTTGCAAATCCTGAATTTTCAGTCATCCTTTTGTAATAAGTAAAACCGCAATCCTCATTGTTGGGGATAACAGGTATTTTCCCTGTTATGCTGTCGGGTAAATATTGAGACATATAAATGTGATCGCACAAAATAAGATCGAATTTATTCTTGTTAATTGTTTCCTTTACTATGTCTTTCATTTCAGCAGATTCAAATCTTCTTATAATGTAAGGAATATTTGAAACGAGACTCTTAAATAATCCTGCCGGATTCTGGCTGTAATCCCACTTTATTATATTCATTTCTTTAAAATATTTTCCCATCTCGTCTTTATATTCCTGTTTGATATCGCCGCGTATTGTCCTGTTGATCCAATGCAGTTCATGATTCTTTGAAAGCTGTTTTATAAGATTATAATCCCTGCTGATGGATCCTCCCGAAGGCGGATATGGAAAATCATATGAAATAAAAAGTATCTTCAATTTATTTTTGCCCTGATTTCGAATCGTATAACTGACGATAAACATTTTCCATATCACTTGCAGTTTTCCATTCAGGAAAATGATTTTTTTCCCTTTCCTTCGCCGCTCTTCCGAATCTTAATCTCCTGTTAATGTCCTTTGACAAAACGAGAATGTATTTTGCCAGCTCATTTACATAATCCGATTCTATTAGATACCCGGTTTCCCCGTTGACAATTATTTCCTTCACACCGGAAACATTCGGCGACGTCAGCGCTATAACCGGTTTACCCAACGCCATTGCCTCCTGAACCGCGTATGAAAGCCCTTCCCATAAAGAAGTTTGAACCATAAAATCGAAATTGTACATATAGTCAAGAATATTTTTTTTATAATCAATAAACATGACCTTCTCTTCAAGCCCAAGTCTGTCCCGTTTCTGAATCAGCTCATCTTTCAAACTTCCGTTTCCTATGACGGCGAATATTGTACCGTTTGTCCTGTCTTTGATCAGGTTCACTGCTTCCAGAAGATAATCCAGTCCTTTTTGTTTTTCCAGTCTTCCCACCAGTCCGACTACCAGGTCATTGCTCCCGAAAAGTTCTTCCTTTGTTTTAAACTTATCTGTTTTTGAATTTAATTCATCCACATCCACTCCGTTGATGGTTGTTGTTATCTTGTTTTCATCATAATTAAACTTTTCAACTAATGTCTTTTTCTCATATTCCCCTATTGCAATGGTCATATCAAATATCTTTGATTTTAATTTTTGAAAATATCTTCCGGCGAATGAAATGCTGTTGAGCTCTTCTTCGCTCCAGAAAACTCCGTGCCTTGTATGCACCACTGCGGGAGCTCCGGCAAGCTTTGCAATTATGCCGCCGTAAGAATTTAAATGTGAATGCACTATATCGAACTTTTCTTCCCTTATTAATTTATACAGCATCCGGGAGCCTTTGCTGAAAATCCCGTCAAGCATATTTTGGTATCCGTGTTTTCGTCCCGCGATGTAAGTCTTTATCCCCATCTTAAACAGCTCTCTTTTAAATTCTCCTTCGTCAGGCATTGCAACACAGTTCTCAAATTCTTCCCTGTCGGAATATTTTATTATTGAAAGTATATGTCTTTCCGTCCCGTGAATTACAGAATCAGGTGAAATATGCAGCACTTTAATTTTTCTCAAGCTGTAATTCGTTTATGATGAAAATATTTACTTAACAAAAGTTCAACATTCTCCAATACTTCATCAGAATTAATATTTTTCATGCAATCTATGGTAGGACAGCTCTTGCCCGCATTTCTTGTACAATACTGCTCATTGGATTCAGACGAGCAAAATAGTTTTTTATAGATTACCTTGTGAATTTCTCCCGAAGGATTTGAAAAAGACGGATTAGTAGGTCCGAATAAACCGACAGTTGGTGTGCCCACAGCTCCTGCGAGGTGAAGTCCGATCGAATCACTTCCTATGAAAACATCCGAAAGCCGGATCACCGAAGCATTCAATTTTAACGGCATAGATAAATAATATTTTCTCAGTCCCGGAGATACGGCATCAAGTATTCTGAAATTGAATCCCATGTCTTCTTCAGCTCCGATAAGCAGAAATGAATAATCGAGCAGGATAAGTTTTTCAATAAGCTCTGAATAATTTTTTTCGCTCCATTCTTTTGCTTTCCAGCCTGCGGTGGTCTGTATACATATCAGCGGTCTATCGGGATTAATGTTTAATGATTTCATGTGATTCTCAGCCGATTCAACTTCTGTGCGGGTAAGATATATTTTGCAGTCATGGTTGAAATTGATCTTAAGTTCTTTCCATTCCTCCTCACTTATTCCCAGTCCTTCCTTTATTATCTGAAGATATTTTTCCGTAAGATGGCCCTCTGTGTTTTGAGTATTGATATTTACAAACTTTGAATAGCAGAACCCGAAGCCGTTATAATTAATACCCATCGAATATTCAAATCCGCCAAGCAACGCAATCAATGCAGTAGAATATTTCCCGGTAAAATCTATACAGAGATCATAATGTTCCTCCCTTATCTTTTTCAACAATTCATATTTTTCTTTAAGTCTTAATTCATTGCTGTCATTGTAGTCTGCAGTTTTTATATCATCGAAAATAATAAGTTTGTTAATATCCGGATTGCCTTCCAGTACTTCTTTCGATCTTGACTTTACCATGACATCAATCTCCAATTCAGGAAACATTTTCTTAAGCATTGCTATAGCAGGAGTATTGAAAAGAACATCTCCCCTGAAGTATAACGATATGATCAGAATTTTCTCTATGCTTTCTTTTTTAATTTCCTTCTTATTAAAAAAGAAAATTACATTACCGGCAGATGATATGATATTTTTAAAAAAATTATTCAATTGCTTTTCAAAACGTTTTCAAAACTGTTCACTGCTTTTTCCCATGTAAATTTTTGTATGAATTCATTTCCTTTCAATGCCAGCCTTATTCTCAGTTCATTATCATTTATCAGCTTCAATACTTTTTCCTTTATTTGTCCGGCGTTTCCGGGCTCAAACATAAGCGCAGTCTCCCCGTCAATTGCAAATTCCATATGTCCGCCTGTTAAACTTGCAGCCAGCGATGCCCCGCACATCATGGCTTCAGCTGATGTAAGTCCGAATCCTTCACTCAGACTCGGGCTTATAAAAACTGCGCATTCGTTGTACAACTTTCTCAGTAATTTTCTGTCGGGCGACTTGTAATATTTTATCCATTCCGGTAATGACGTCGGTCTGTCGCAAACACCAAACAAATCCGCCTCCAAAAATTTTTTCTCTTTTTTTAATTCAACCAGAGCCTGAATTCCTGACTCACATCCTTTGAATTTCAGCTCATTAAAAAGCATCATTACCCTGTTCGGATCTCTGTCTGCAGGATCATTATCCAAACTGAACTCGTTGAAATCAAGACCGTTTGGTATATATTCCGCTTTTTCTCCCAATGATTCCGCGATCTGCTGAAGCCATTTTGAAATGACAATTTTTTTAAAAGGCATCTTCCATGTTTCGTTTACTTCATCCTCGGGTCCGTTCCATGTTTCATAATGCTGAATAAAATAAAATTTTTTCCCTTTGTCCGAATCAAGCCTTAAAGAACATTTTGCCGTCCGCCAGGCAGAAGCAATCAGAATGTCTGCATCGGGAATAAATCTGTTTTCAATCGAGCGAACCCACATGACATTTACATTTTTATTTAATTCGAACCAATTCGGAACATAACTCTTATTCAATTTTCTGTAATAATAAGACGCAAAATATTTTGAGTTTCTTAAAAAGTCTTCCCTGAATGTGTAAGACGGGTGTATCAAATTTACTCTGTGACCCCTTTCAGATAACCTGTTAGCATATTCATAAATTATTTTAAATCCTCCTATCGGTCTATTTCCTGCGAAAGGAAGTATGAAATTTATTTTCATTTATTCAAAATTATTCATTATTACAAACTTATACAAATTAAAAAAAGCTGTGTTGTAGGATTCAAATCATTTTCTTATGCTTCTGACAAGATCTTTTGTAAAATTAACCCCCAGCACAGATGCAGATAAAAGATATACAGCAGTAAGTATTATCAGGTTTGCAAAAATTATTAAAAGCAGAGTTTGAAAATCATTATTTATAAATCCATTGAAAAATAATGTTTTAAAAACTGCCAGTATTACAGACGAAATAATTCCGCATATAAAAATTAATGTTAATGTCGAATAAAATTTTCCCAGATTACCGACAATCCGTTGTGAAAAAACAATCAGTAAAATACCGTATAATCCTGTCGTTATGAAAGTAGCCATGGAAATTGCATAAAATCCGAAATAACTGCTCAGAAGATAGTTAAGCCCGATCCCTAATATGTACACTAGACTTCCGGTCTTCGAGAGCAGCTTATATTCCTTCTTCGCAAGATAAAGTGCGGTCGGAATAATGTATGAAACAAAAGCAATCAGGGATAAAGCATCCCAGAAAAATGGCTTTGAAGTCATTTCTATTCCAGCTTCCGTAAAATTTCCCCTGAGAAATACTACAGTTAATATTTCCTTCCCGTAAATTACAAAGAAGGCGACTGAGGGAACGATTACAAACATTATTATCGAAACTGTCTGAAGGTACAGGGTCCTTGCCTTATCTATCTGATTTTCCGAAAAGAATGAAGAAAGATTGGATATAAGAACCGTAAAGAAAGTTGCAAATATCATCGATACAATTACGCTTGTTATAGTTCCTGAATAATGCAAAGCCGATACGGCACCTTCCCCGAAATATGAAGCAAAAAAATTTCTTGAAAAAAGATAAAGCTGGTTACAGATCACCAGAATGAGAATAGACGATGAGCCTTTAATTACTTTTTTTGAAATCGGATCAAGCTTCAGTTTTTTAAATTTTATTATTGCGCCGATCCTATTCAGACCGGTCAGCATTAAAATAAATAAAATAATATTGCCGAGAAGATTGGCAAAAGAAATGTTAAAGATCACTTCTCCTTTATAATAAGGAAGCAGTACCGATATGAGAAGAAGAATGCTGATTATTACGGGTGATATTACCGGAAAGTAAAAGCTCTTTACAGAGTTGTAAACCGAATGAAAGTATCCCGTAAAGACTTTGAAAAACAAAATCGGAAAAATGATATATGAGATTTCAATTGCTTTCATTTTTTTATTCCCGGTAAATCCCGGCAAGAGCAGCCCTATGATCTGGGAATTAAAGATCAATACAATTGTAACGACGACAAGGCTTATCCAGAACAGAAAATTGAAGAGATTGTTAAATGAATCCCACATATCCTTTACTTCCCCCTTTGTATAAAAATGCGCGTATTCGCTGTTGACCACTCCGCGTATTGTATCGAGACCAAGCAAAACAATTAAACTGTCGGGTATACTTATAAGTGAGGTATAAATATCTGCATTATCCGAAACTCCCAGTATAGCTGCCGTAACGAGGTTCTTGAATATATCAAATGCCTTTATGCAAAGTACTATTATGAACAGCCCGGAGAAAATTTTAGATATTTCTTTCATTATCATTCTTTTTTTGAGAATGCAGCGAATAATACAGGTATCCCAAAAACATCAGGAATACCGGCATTATATAATATTCAGGATATACTATTACATCTTCGAGCATGTTGTTGATTAATAATCCGGCTGTGACAGAAACGCAAAGATATAAATTCAACAGAGTCTGTTCCGAAAATTTATTCTTACCCGTCAAAAAGAACTTTACATAAATGAAAAAAATAAACAATAAGGCTAATATGGGAATGACAGCTCCAAACTGGATCCCTGACAACAGAATAAAATTATGCGGGTCATCTACAAATTCATTGCTGCCAAAAAATATTTTTTCTTCACGGAAGATTTCTACGCCGTTGTATACACCATATCCCCATAAAAAACTGCCGCTGTTTTGAATGATCATATTGTAAGCAGTTAGTAATAGAATAGCTCTTCCGTACGAACTGTCCTGTTTAGCGGTAATAAAATCAAACAAAAACAGGGATGTTACCAAAATTACGATCAATGAGATAATTAAGAAAATCTTTTTTGACTTCGATCTTAAAAATGTAAAAATTAATGTTGCCGAAAAGGCACCCAGATATCCTGCACGGCTGTAAGTATACAATAAAACTGTTATGAACAATACAAGCAATAATGTCAATGTGAAAGAATTGATTTTCCCGGAATAATAGTAATATATTGTAATCGGTATTATCAGTATATACAGGAACGAAGTCGTGTTCGGATGAACAAATATTCCGTGAGTAGTGAATGAATAGGTAAGGTCGGGTGAAATTCCTAAAACAAAAATTAACAGGGAAATCAATGAACTCAAAACTCCTGCAATAATAAAGACCATCATGTATTTATTAAACAACGCATCACTGTCTGAAAGCCTTTTTCCCAGATAAGAAAAAAATACATAAGCTATTAACGGATATGTTACAAGTTTAGCGACAGATCTCAAATCAGAGTTATTTGAGATGTTGAATACAAATGAACTCAGTATAAAAAATGATGCAATACTCAAAATTAAAATGCCCATCATATTTATATTAAATGGATTAAAGCTTAACTTTTTAAACTGAAGAGTGCACACCAAAAGCAGAATTATAATCCCAATCTGTAGATAATGTATATTTGATTTTATTGTAAACTGTCCGGGAAGGTTAGTGCTTATGTACAGATTTAAAGTAAGTATGAGAAATATTAGATAATCTGAAAACGTAAAACTGACTTTCAAAACCTGTTATTTAATTATGATTATTGTTTTTTCTTCTGCAAGTGGTTTTGCCTGAATATCCTCCATTTATTTCTCAGAATTATGAATCCGGTTGTAAATACAGAACTGAGAAGAATAACAATAGCGATTGTAGTTAATCTTTTGGGTTTGGATTTTTTTTCCGGGACAAGAGGATTATCCAGAACAAGGATCGAAGGAATTTCTCTTTTCTCTTCAATCTTTGAAGATTCATACATCGGAAGCAGTATTGAAAGAATTCTGTTTTGTGTTTCCACTTCTCTTTGAAGGCGGTAAAAGTTCAGTACCAATTCCGGCTTTCCTTTGAGATTGAGCTTAAATGAGTTGTCCGGTGAGTTCTGAATATTGTTCAGTTCATTTTTTAACGCACTTAATTTATCTTCCGACATTTTCACTTCAGACTGGCTTGGAGAGATAATTTTCTTCAAAAGTTCAAGACGGATTTCTTCGGATTTAATCTGAGCTTCAAGCTCAAGCTCAAGGGCTGAAGAGGTTCTCAGCTGAAGTTCAGGACTAAATCCATATATATCCTGGTAAATCCTTAAACTGTCCTCTGCTTTTTTTAAATCATCTTTGGCAAGTAAATATCTTTCCTCAATGAATTCACGCTGGTTCTTTGCATTTTGTTTATTAAGCTCGGTGTTGATTTTATTAAGCTCGTAAACAAGAAAGTCAACAATATCTTTCGACTGAACGGGGTCTTCGTCATAGACACTTATATTCATGGTTCCTGCAATTTTATCCTTTACTATCAGCATTTTGTTTTCTTTGAAGCTTTTAACCGCATCCTGCATGTATTTAAAATCTTCATTAAGATTAAACTTGATTATCGTTTCTGTTAAACACCTGTTGCTGTTCAGAATGTTTTCATATAATGCAAGCTCTTTGCTGTAAGCACCTGTGCCGGTTATGTCTCCAAGGCTGCTTATATCGGGTAGATCCGGTAAATTTAATCCGACAATCTTGCCGGAAGTTTTTACAGTGGCTGTGGATAAAAATAACGGAGGTATTATGAAGAAGACAAAAATTGCAGTAATCGCTCCGAATACAAGAGCAGTGTAAAGAATTTTTTTCCAGTTGTTGTCGATTGTAATTATAATCTCTGCAAAGGATATTTCACTGTTTTCGCTTTGTAAATTGGAATTATTAGAATCCATTCATTGAATTAAATGTAATGAGATTAATTTATAAAAATTAATTCTTAAATATGATTCAATAAATTAAGAAACCCTGAACTTAGAAAGTTATATAGAAATAATGTCTGATAAGACAACCTGTTTGAATGGTAAAGATATTGAAGGAAAAAACCGGAAGTAATGCATCCGTTAATGTATCTGATTCTGAATATTAATATTGTTTTCCATTGACAACTTTTACCATTCTCTTTATGTTAAAACTGAAACAAAAACCGGAATTAATCACTATACTCAGAAAAATCCAACATGAATATTTCAAACACCGCTGAATCAATTTACAGATCTTTTGAGCAAAGACTCTCCGCTGTAAATAAAAAAGAGCTTCTTTTTAAACTGTCGAAAAATCTGATATATTCTTTCACCATTTTTTTGTTACTCGGTCTTCTTCTCACAATTCTCGAATCAATTTTTCATTTTGATTCATCGGTAAGAAAAATATTTTACTGGGCTTTTCTTTCTACATCCGTAACTTCCGTTGTTTATTTTCTTATTAATTATTTTCTTAAATTGTCGGGAATAATAAAGCCCCTTGACTTAATTTCATATTCAAAGAAGGTCGGAGATAATTTTGATGAAATAAAGGACAAGCTTTCAAATTCACTTTCACTCTATAAAACATATAAAGAGTCTGAACATGATACGGTTTTTTCTGAAGACCTCATCACCGCCGATATTGATGACATTAATAAAAGAGCGGGTAATGTTGATTTCGGTTCAATAATTAATTTCAGGAAATTAAAAAAACCTGTATTAATTCTGCTTGCATCTGTCTTTCTGTGCATTGCTTCATTTGCAATATTCCCGTCTCCAATGTTTGGCTCCGTAAAACGCATCCTGAATTATAATTATAACTATTTGGAAAATGATCTTGGAATTACTTTTGAAATATCACCCGGAGACATTGAAATATCAAAAGGTGAAAAAGTCAGTGTAACTGTAAAGATAAATTCCACAAAAGAAAATTATGAAATAGACGGGATAGAGTTTTTTACAAAGCAGATCACTTCGCGATGGATATGAGATATTATCAGACCCTGTTGAATTAAAGATCAATTCCGACGGATATTTTAAGACCACAATTGAAAACATAAATACAAATCTTCTTTACTTTGCCGAATACAAAGGCATAAAATCTCAGGAATCTAAAGTTACCGTTTCAGATTATCCCATTGTAAAAAGTTTTACAGTTTCAATTTACCCTCCCGGCTTTACGGGAATTCCTTCAAAGACATTAGCCGGAAAACAGAGGCGATATCTTTTGTCCGGAAGGAAGCACAGTTTATTTTGAACTGAAGTCAAACAAAAATCTGTCATCTGCAGGAATTCTTCTTAATGAAAAACTTATCAGCTTTGAAGTTGATAATGAAAACGCAAAAGGTTCTTTTGTCGTAAGCGAACCCGGAACTTATAAATTTATTTTAAAAGATGAGAACGGAATCGAAAGCAAAAATTCAGAATCTTTACACAATAAAATTAATGAATGATGAATCTCCCAAAATAACTATCATAGAGCCGGCACAGGATCAAATTATATTTTAAAGGGAGAGAAGGAGCTTTTGCTAAGAGCGCGAATTTCAGATGATTACGGATTTTCAAAGCTTGTTCTTGGATACAGAAAATTAAGAACGATAACCGGCAATGCCAGCGCGCCGTTCCTTTATTTATGAAAATATTCCTGTAAAGAATCTGAACGCTACATCGCTTGAAGTTCCTTACATCTGGAACATTTCACGGGTCGGGCTATCTTCCGGGGAAAGCGCCGAGTACTTCATGGAGGTTACTGACAACACAGGAAAATCAACCCGGTCGGAGATCCGCACAATACAATACAAATCTCTGTCAGAACTTTTGAAGCAAAATGAAGAAAATGACAAAGGACCTCAGAGAGGATCTGAAATCCGTGTTTGATCAGTCACAGGAAATGCAAAGAGAGATTGAGAATTTAAAAAAGCAGATGCAAAAGAACGAAGAGCTTGGACTTAATGAAGAGAGAAAGAAACAAATGGAAAGTAAGATCGACAATTTTCAAAAAAATCTTAATTCAACCCAGAACAAGCTTGAACAGAACATGGATGAAATGCAGCAAAAAAATATGCTTGACCAGAAGACACTTGAGCAGTATATGGAGCTGCAGAAGATGTTTAACAAGATCAATACGCCCGAGCTTCAGAAGATGCTGGAAAAGCTCCGTGAAGCAATGAAAAAAAATAATCCCGATGAAATGAAAGAAGCATTGAAGAATTTTAAGTTCGATGAAGAGGCATTTAAGAAATATATGGAGAAAGCGATGGAGCTTCTGAAGAAGATTGAGAATATGCAGAAATTCGGCGATCTGACAAAAAAACTCGATGATATAACAAAGAAGCAGGAAGATCTGAAAAAGGAGACGGAAGCATCGCATAAAAATGATCAGAACAAAATGAATGAGCTTTCGGATAAACAGAAAGATATTAAAGAGAATACGAAAGATTTTAACGAAGAATTGAAGAAGCTTATTGATGAGATAAACAAAATGCAGGAACAAATGAGCGCAGAAGACCTTGAAAAAATAAAAGATCAGATGGAAAAGAAAAATACTGAGAATAAGATGCAGCAATCGGATCAGCAGCTTCAGAAGGGTCAGAAAGAAAATTCGGAAAAGACACAGGAGGATATCCTGAAAGATCTTAAGGAAATGAATAAGCAAATGCAGGATGCACTTTCATCCATGATGGATTCGCAGGATATGGAAAATAAGATGATGAACAAAATGAACGATATTAAAAAACAACTGGAGGAGCTGAGTAAAAAACAGCAAGAGCTCAGAGATAAGACTGATGAAATGAATGAATCCGATAATGAAGAATTCAAAAAAAATCAGAAGCAGCAGGGAAATCTGCAGAATCAGCTTTCGGAAAACAATAGACGAACTGATGAACCTGACAAAGATGGGAAGCAATGATCACACCTGAACTTGGAAAAGAGCTCGGGAATGCTTTCAATAAAATGGATAATGCCGGAAAGAAACTCGGTGAAATGGAAAAGGAAAACGCTTCTTCAGATCAGGGTAAGGCAAAACAATCACTTGATAATGCTGCTCAAATGCTTGGTGACATGCTTGGAAAGATGGGCCAAGACGGCAAGGACGGAAAAAGCGGAAAAGGCGGAAAACCCGGTCAGGGAAATATGGGGCAGATCATGCAGCGGCTCAGTGAAATAATTTCACAGCAAATGGGACTCAACGGAAAATCCGGAAAAATGGGACAAACGGCAAAGAAGGTGAAAACGGAAAGAACGGAAATGACGGAAAGGAAACAGTCCTGATAATTTATCCGACGAGCAAAAACAGGAAATGCAAAGATTGAGTCTCGAACAGCAGCAGATACAGAAATCGATGGAACAGCTTAATGAGGAATTAAAAAAAGAACAGGAGAGAAGCGGAGAAAAGCTTCTGGGTGATATTGATCAGATGACAAAAGAAATGCAGGAGGTCGTAAAGGAGCTTAGTGAATATAACAGCGATGACAAGCTTATCGAAAAGCAAAACAGAATCCTTTCAAGAATGCTTGATGCGCAGCTGTCACAGAGAGAAAAAGACTTTGAACCAAAGCGTGAATCGAAGCCCGGTGAGAACATAGTGAGAACAACACCTCCGGAAATTATTCTCAGCGGTCCGAATTCATTCAACGCATTAAAGGAAGATTTTCTTAAGCTACAAAAAGAAGGATACACGGAAGACTACGAGGCATTAATTACAAAATACCTTATGGAACTTAAGAAAAGCGGAGTTAAAGAAAATTAATAAAATCTAAAATCCAAAATCAAAAAATCCAAAATCAATTTCACTCCCACTTAAATACTTTTACCGCTATCGCATAAATAATTACTCCCCATATTAACAAAATCAATATATCATATGATACATCAAACAAGTTTGCGCCTTCAAATGAAATTTTTCTTAATGCCTCATTGAGATAAGTCAGCGGCAATGCCCTGCTGACAGGCTGAAGCCATTCGGGAAAATTTGATACGGGAAAGAAAGTTCCGGCAAGAAGGAACTGGGGGAGGGTGATCAGGTTGGCTATCGGCGGAACTGCGTTCTCATTTTTGGCTATTCCGGAAACAACAAATCCAAAACCCAGAAATACAATCAAAGCTATTATGGATAATATCATCATATCAATGAATGTTATGAAGCCATTTACAAGTGTAAACCCAAAAAAGAATGTCCCTATCAAAATTATTATCACTGAGCTGAACATGGAAAAGATCAATCTGCTAAGAGATTCTCCGAGAATTATATAAACTTTTTTTATCGGTGTAGCAAAGAATCTTTTGATCACCAGTGTCTGTCTCAGACTGATAAAAATAAAAGCTGTCCCGAAAACCCCTGCGCTTAGCAAAGAAAATCCAAGCTGCCCGGGCAGTATGAAATCAATGGTCTTGAATTTTCTTCCTTCCACTACTTCTTCTTTTATTTCTGTCATCGGAGCTCCTGTCATATTCATGGCAAGATTCTGCTTGTCAATAATTTCATTAAGCATCATCTTCAAAATATTTCCTCCTTCGGGAGAAGCTGTACTGGTCTTGAGATCCGATTTCATAAACTCCTTTTTCATTTTTTGAAATGCTGAGCATACCATCCACCCTTCCTTTTTCAAGGCGGGACATCATTTCATCATCCGGAATTTCCCTTATTAAACGAACGTCTTTATTTTCTCAAGACTGTGATAAACAGGATTATCAGTATCAGAACACTGAATCAACGGCAACATCAATTCTGAATCCTCCCCCGCTGATAAATCCGAATACAATTATGAATATCAATGGAAAGACAAGATTAAAAACTACAGCAGAAGGATTTCTGACAATGGAATGCAAGCTTGCTTTTGTAACTGCGAACATTGCCCTGAATTGACTGTATTTCATTTGGTATTAAGTATTAAGTATTAAGTATTAAGTATTAAGTATTAAGTATTAAGTATTAAGTATTAAGTATTAAGTATTAAGTATTAAGTATTGAGTACTAATGACATTACTATTTATTATTTATTATTTATTATTTATTATTTGTTATTTATTATTTATTGTTTATTATTAATTGTCCCTGAGTTCTTTCCCGGTCAGATTCAAAAATACATCTTCAAGTGTGGCAAGCTTCAGTAGCTTTGGTCTTTCAAAACCGGTATTAATCAGATCATCAATCAGATTATCCGGAGAGTCAATGGTAATTATTTTTCCATTATCTATAATCCCTACCCTGTCGCACAAAACTTCTGCTTCATCCATATAATGCGTAGTCAGCATTATGGTTGTCCCTTTGGCTTTTATTTTTTTTATAAGCTCCCAGAGATTTCTTCTTGCCTGCGGGTCAAGTCCTGTTGTAGGTTCATCAAGAAAAATAATTTTTGGCTCATTGATCAGAGTCGTGCAGATTGAGAATCTCTGCTTCTGTCCTCCGGAGAGTTCTTTGAATTTTGATTTCTTCTTTTCCGAAGATCAACAAGCTTCAGCATTTCATCGGCATTCACTCTGACATTATAGAGACCTGCGAACAAATCTATCAGCTCATTGAGATAAAGATTCGGATAGTAGCCTGCAGACTGAAGCTGAACTCCGATGATCTGTTTGATCTTGTTCTGGTCTTTATCAATTGAAAATCCGTCAATAATAACTTCACCGCTTGTCTTTTCCCTGAAGTGTTTCCATGATTTCCAGTGTAGTCGTTTTGCCGGCGCCGTTCGGTCCAAGCAGTCCGAAGATCTCGCCCTTGCTGACTTCAAAGCTGATACCATCAACAGCGATGAGATCATCGTATTTTTTTACTAAATCTTTTACTAGTATGATTGGACTCATTGAAGTTTATTTGGGAAATTTTTTGTAAATATTTTTCGGGGTGAAATCTATTTGCTTGTTTAATCTATAAATACGATCTATATATTCTTGGAGGAATAATTGTAATTGCAGTTATTGTCTTTTTCGCTATCAATTTTGCGTAAGAGCAAAAGTAAACACAAAGAAGAAACCCATCGAAAATTATGTTTTTATATTCTTTAATTTTTTCATTACTTCTTCTTTGCTTACCAATTGATTAGTTTTAACTTTATCCATAAGGATTCCGAGACAAAATCCTCAATTTGTTCCTCCTTCAATGAATAAACATTCCCGCCTTATTTTTTTGCCAGTTTATATATTTCTTTATTACTTTTTGAATCGGCTTTAATTAATATTGCACTCATTTTAATTTTATTATTTGACATTTGAAATTTATTTCAAATATGCCGCCAGTCCGTGCCTTCCGCCTTCTCTTCCGAATCCGCTTTCTTTGTATCCGCCGAAAGGTGAAGCAGGATTGAATTTGTTATAAGTATTTGACCAGACAACACCGGCTCTAATCTTGCTTAATGTTTTAAATATCTTCGAACCTTTATCTGTCCATACTCCGGCTGATAATCCGTAAAAAGTATTGTTTGCTTTTTCAATTGCTTCAGCAGGCGTCCTGAATGTAATATGGAAAGCACCGGCCCGAAAATTTCTTCATTGGCAATTCTGTGAGACTGTGCGACATCGGAAAAGAATGTCGGTCTGAACCAGTATCCTCTCTGCGGCAGTTCACACTGACTCTGATAAAATGTTGCTCCTTCGTCAATCCCTGCCTGCACAAGCTCTTTGATCTTATTCAATTGCATTTTGGAATTGATTGCTCCTACATCTGTATTCTTGTCAAGCGGATCACCTACTCTCAAGTGACTGCAGTCTGTGCTTCAATTTTTTTATGACAATATCCTTTACACTTTCCTGAACAAGCAGTCTCGATCCCGCACAGCACACATGTCCCTGATTGAAATAAATTCCGTTAATGATTCCTTCTACGGCTGCATCAAGCGGAGCATCTTCAAAAATAATATTTGCAGCTTTGCCTCCGAGCTCAAGTGTAACTTTTTTATCCGTTCCCGCGATCTGTTTCATTATGATCTTACCGACTTCAGTAGAACCCGTAAATGCGATCTTCTTTGTCTTCGGATGATTTACAATTGCCGCTCCGGTTGCTCCGTCTCCCGAAATAATATTCACGACTCCTTCGGGTAAGTCCAGCTTCTTCAATTACTTCAGCAAGTTTATATAAAGTCAATGGAGTTGTCTCGGCGGATTTTATTACAACTGTATTTCCGCAGGCAAGCGCAGGCGCGATCTTCCAAGCAGCCATCAGCAAAGGAAAATTCCAGGGTATGATCTGACCTGCAACTCCGATAGAAGAAACTTTTCTTTTTGGAAAAGCATAATCCAGTTTGTCTGCCCAGCCTGCATAATAAAAGAAGTGAGCGAGTGAAAGCGGAATGTCAACTGTCTTCGATTCACTGATCGGCTTTCCGCCGTCCATTGATTCAATAACCGAAAACTCTCTCGCCTTTTCCTGAAGTATTCTTGCAATCCTGAAAATATATTTTCCCCTGTCTTTGGCGGAAATCTTACTCCAGACTTTATCATATGCTTTCTCAGCAGCATTCACTGCTTTGTTTACATCTTCATTCGAAGCATATGCAACTTTGGCGATGAGCTTCTTCATTCGAAGGATTTATTGTATCAAAATATTTTTTTGTCTTAACACGTTTCCCTCCAATAAATAAGTCATATTCTGATTTTAATTTTATATGCTTCGGATCTTCAATGGATTTTGAATAATTCCATTTCTGTTTTTTCAAAGCTCCGTTGGATTTGTATCCGTTGGATTTTAAAAGATCTCCGTTTGCGGAAATCTTTCGCTTCTGTTCGGTTTGAGTTTTCATGATTTTTTTTAATTCGCGTTCACCAACACCTTTTCATGAAAGTAGTTAGTTTGAAAACGACATTGAATGTTAAAAAAAGTTTAGCTTAAAATTCCTGTTTTCAAAAAGCCTCCTCGGAGCTGTCATCCTGCTTCTTTGTTCCAAACTCACCAAGATCCTTTCCTTCAGTTTCGACAAACTTTCTTATTACGTCGAGATTTTCCAGTATCAGCTTTGCTTTTGCCAGTCCGAATGAAAATGAAAACTTACTTTCGGGATTCAGATTCAGAACTTTGTTTCCTTTGAATTCTTGTATTTCAGGCATTGTCTTAATTTTTAGTTTAATTAAATGGAAATTAGTCAAAAATAAAACTTTAATAAATTGATTTTCAAATCGGACTCAAATACAGAATTTGGCATGATTGACTTCGAGTCCATTTGAATTGTCATATCTAATCACATTAGATCATCGGAAGGTTACCTTAAAATTTTCCACTTACTTTTTTTTGATTTCGCCGATTCCTTTCAAAAAAGGAAGATTTTAACGGATTTTCTTTTTTCTTGTTGACAAACAACTCCTTCAAGTTTTTTGCTCTATTTCTTTTGTGGGTTAATTTAATATCTGTTAATTTGATAGCGAGTCAATTTGACTGACTAATTTCAAAAAAATTAAAATACAATCAAAATGAAAAACAAAAATTTAATCCTGTCTCTGATTGTCCTTCTGTTCACTTTTATTCTTTCATCGTGTTCGGACGACCAATCAGAGATATTCAATTCGACACAACCGGTTACAGATACTCCGGATATATCTGAGAACGGTCAAAATCCGGATGATGCTGACCTTCTTCATGACAATGACAGTAGACGCTCGGGTCATATTTATATTCTGAGCAATGATGCAGTACAAAACAGCGTGCTTGTTTACAATCAAAACTACGACGGCACACTTACGCTTCAGACAACTGTTCCATCTGGAGGCGCAGGTTCAGGAGGTGGTCTCGGCAACCAGGGAGCGATCGAAAATAACGGAAGATGGCTCTTTGCCGTTAATGCAGGAAGCAATTCTGTTTCCTCTTTTAAAATGGCAAATTCCGGAAACCTGATTCTAAAAAGTACTGTCGCAACACGGGGAGAAACGCCGGTAAGCCTGACATTATATGACCGCATACTTTATGTTGTAAATTCATCAAGCAACAACATTACCGGATTCAGGATTGAAAATGACGGCTCATTTACTTTCATTCCCAATTCAAAGAAACCGCTGAGCTCAAAAGGATCAGGAGCTGCACAAATATCATTTTCACCTAACGGCAGATATTTGTATGTCACTGAAAAAGCAACCAACATGATAACCATGTTTCAGGTGAATAACAACGGCTCGGCCGGCAACGGTTCTTCCGTTTCATCTACAGGAGATACTCCGTTTGGTTTTGATTTTGCGCAGGGCTTTATGGTAGTCTCAAATGCTGCCGGCGGCGCTGCCAATCAAAGTTCTGCAACTTCATACCGCGGAGCAAACACGGGAAACCTTTCTCCGGTTAACGGTGCCGTTGGCAATAATCAGGCTGCCGCTTGCTGGGTTGCTTCCGCAAAATACGGAAGATTCTTATACGTGACCAATACCGCAAGCAATAATGTTTCTTCGTACTATTTAAGCTTTTTCGGGGGGCTGTTTTTAGTAAATGCGGACATACCAACTGAAAATGGTCCGACTGAGATCATTGTATCGGAGAATAACTGGTTTGTGTATGTACTCAATTCAGGCTCTCATACCTTAAGTTCTTACAAGCGCGGATTTCTCGGCAACTTAAATTTAGTCGGTACAACTTCCGGAGTTCCTGATGCTGCTACCGGAATGGCTGCCGGAGATTAGCATAAATATTGAGAAATGTTGTATGGGAAGTGAAGGGTTGATTGCCCTTCTCTTCCTTTTTATATAATGATAAATTTAATGGAAAACCGGAATTAACTATGGTTTATTTACTGAATAAAAACTCAGGTTTGCGTTTACAAGATAATCATAAGTTGAATCAACCTTTTTTTTCAAATCAGCTCTGACTTCCTTTTTATCATTGCATTGATAATACTTATCAAAAAATTCCCATCCCTTGCTTTCGTTATTAAGAATTTTCATTTGCATAATGTATCCCTCAAAGTAAACTGAATACATTTTTCCATCCTTGCATTCCTCGCTTCCGGATTTGAAACGGTCCATTAATTCAATGTAATCATCATCAGAAGGAGTCAGGTTTTTCAAAACGCTGCTCGTATTCGGATCCGTTTCAAGGATCAGAGTTCCGTTTTCATATGTGTAAGAACAGGAATATCCTGCTCCGAGATAAGCCGGGCTTAGCCTGACGGAGGATACTATTTTCGGGATCTTATTCACGTCAGCCAGCAGATCCGCATTATGAACTTCAAAAGGCTCAATCTTAACCTTTGAAAAATCAAATATCAAATACATATTGTAATTATACATCGTTGCCCCGGTGCCTAAATCAAGTATGAGCTCATCAGTTCCGTCATTATTCAAATCAATAAGTGTATCCCGGTTAAACCCGGTAAAAACACTATCTGCCTCAAAAAGAGAATTACTATATCTGTCTGTTACCAGGATGCTCCCTGTAAAAAAACTTGTCGGATTATTTTTCAAACGTATCTTAAAATCATTAGCCATAATTTCTTTTTCAAAAATGCTGTCCTTCTGCGAATATGCATTTAATGAACTAATCAGGAAAATTACTAATAACGAAACTCTTAATATCAAATTACTTTTATTTTAATTTTAAGGGTCAAATTTATTTACAAGTTTTATCTCATCAAAGCTTATCATTACATCATTTAATAATAATTATCTCAGTTACTCGATTGGTCACACCTAATCATAGCCAATCATTTAATCATTAAATCATATTTAAAAATTTTCATCATTGTTAAAGAATAGGTTTAATCTATGGTATAATAATCCGGACCCTGATAGTAACCCGTTTTTTGTTTTTCAATCTGCATAAGCAAATCATTGAGAACAGTGCTTGCACCCAGCCTGTATAAATCCGGAGTAAGCCAGTCTTCACCGAGAGTTTCCTTGACCAAAACAAGATATGCTATTGCATCCTTTGCCGTTTTGATTCCCCCGGCAGGCTTCATTCCGGTTTTAATTCCGGTCTCGTTGTAATAATCTCTTATTGCTTCCAGCATCACAAGAGTTACGGGCAATGTTGCAGCCGGCTGAATTTTCCCCGTCGATGTCTTTATGAAATCCGCACCTGCCATCATTGCTATTAAACTTGCCTTACGGACATTATCAAATGTTTCCAGCTCGCCGGTCTCGAGGATCACCTTCAGATGAACTTCATGTTCCTTGTTTTTTTTCTTGCTGTAATCTTCAGCAAACCTTATACAAGTTTCTTTGATCTCTTTTATTTCGTTAAAGACAAATTCATAATCTCCGGACAGAAATTCACCTCTTGAAATTACCATGTCAATTTCATCGGCACCGTCATTTATACATCTCTTTACATCTTCAATCTTTAGTTTCAATGGATATTGCCCGGACGGAAAAGCAGTTGCAACCGAAGCAACTTTAACTCCGGAATTTCTAACAGCCTCCTTTGCGAACTTTATCATGTTGGGATAGACGCAAACGGCAGCTACATGCGGAATGGAATCATCTCCCGGTTTGGGATGAATTGCTTTCTGGCACATTGCATGAACTTTCCCTTCCGAATCCTTCCCTTCAAGTGTTGTAAGATCAAGCATTGATATTGCTGTTTTCAAAGCCCAAATCTTGCTGTCAGTCTTTATACTCCGTGAAGCAAGTATTGCTGCCCTTTCCTTTGCGCCGACTTCATCAACAGAGAGATTAAAATTATTCAGGAAACTTAAAAGTTTACTCATGATATAAAGGCTTTAAGAATTTTTGATTGATTTTTAATTAAATAATTTTTTACCATTTGCCATGTAGTTCCGTTTAAAGAAACCGGATCGGGACTTTTCTCTACTTCGTCTAAATAAAAAAATGTTTTTGCCATGTAATAAGGATTAAAACCGTTTGTTTGAAATTTTTCAGTCAGAAGATTTCTTAATTCCATAGGCTGAAGTTTTTTCAGGATTTCATATAAGTCGAAAAAATCTTTTTTTTCAGCTCTTTGAGAGATCGCAGAACATTTCATGCAGGCAATATCCTCAAAAGAAGCTAATTTGATTCCCGAATATTTTGTGAATCTCCTTATCAATTTATATTTGAAGCTTATGAACGAAACCCGAATATTATTTACTTCCGAATTGACAGTGTTTTCACCGGTCGAGATAATTTCTCCTTTCAATTCTTTAGATAAATAAGCAGCAAGATCATTTACATTAATATCCTTTTGAGTAAAGAAATCCAAATCAAAACTTTTTCTGTGACCGATTTGTAAAGCCAGTGCTGTCCCTCCGGCAAGATAATAATTATTATTTAGTGTCTTATGCTTTGAGATTATCTCCAATAATCCGGAATGCCCGGAACCAATGGTTTCTGGAAACATTTAACTTCCTCCCTGGGTATTTTGTAAAGCAGTGACCAAAAATTCGCAGTTCTCCTGTCAATGTTACTGGAATTTCTTACTGTTTCAATAATATCGTTTTGGTTGAATTTTCTAAGCAGCCATTTTAAATGTTCTGACCTGCCAAACTGCAAAATTCTTTCTATTGTATATCCCCTATGTTTATCGAGGTCCAGATTATTTATATCCGTATCCCAGAATATCGGTCTTAATAACTCTTTTTCTTTTTTTGTCAGAATTTTCATCTAAAATAAAATAGTACTTTTACACTTATACTAAAAGGAATAATTGTCAAATGCATTAATACTTCTTTATCTTTTTTATGATCTCCTTGATTTTATCTTCCATTTCATCATCGGTTATCGATTTCTCAGATTTCTTATCGACAACCTTTTCCTCTGAAGATTCATCTAATTCGTCTGGCTTAACTTTTTCTTCATCTATGAGCTCATTCTTAATTACATTTCCCTCTTCCTCTTGAGATACCTCATCAACCGATTGTTCTGTCTCCGGCAATTCTGTTAATTCTGATAATTCATTTAATTTTGGTTCAGACTTCTCTTTCAATTCGGGTTCAGACTTCCCAGTTAATTCCCTCTCCGACAATTCTGTTAATCCGGATAATTCATTTAATTCTGGCTCAGACTTCTCAAGCTTATAAACATTCATTGCCAGCGGGGGCAGTGTTACTCTGATCGAATGTTGGAAATCGAATCTTGGAATCTCATCTGAATGGACTCCCCCGAAATTTCCGGTACCTGCTTCCGCCGTACTCGCCTGCATTGCTGTTCAAGATCTCTCTGTAAAATCCCGGCTGCGGAACCCCGAATAAGTAATTCTCCCTAAGAACAGGTGTCATGTTAAATGTAAAAAAAAGCATTTCACTTTTATCTGAATTGTATCTTACAAACCCGATAACACTGTTATCCGAATCCGAGAAATCAAGCCATTGAAATCCTTTGCTGTCAAAATCAACTTCATAAAATGCCGGATATTCATTGTATAATCTGTTTAGCTCCTTGAAATACAAATGAAATTTCTTATTGTAATCATATTCGAGAACATCCCAGTCTAGTGGAGCTCTCTGAATTCCATTCACTGTATTGAGCAATATCATTTCCCATAAAGTTAAGTTTCTTTCCCGGATGAGCGAACATGAATCCAAACAACAATCTTGAGATTGGCAAATTTCTGCCAATGATCATCATGCATGCCAGACGGCGAGGCGGCATTTTTTCTATAACGGCTTTTTTCAAATGCACAACTTCATCATGCGAAATCGGCAAAAGAAATTTTTCACTGAATGCATACCAGATCGCAAAGGTTAATTTTCCGTGATGAAATTTTCTGAAACAGGATCCATGGAAAAATAAGCAAGTATGTCGTGCATCCATCCCATGTTCCATTTCATGTCAAAGCCAAGTCCTCCGAGATGAACCGGCAGCAGTTACACCGGGCCAGGAAGATGATTCTTCGGCAATCATCAAAACGCCTCTATGTTTTTTATGAACAGTCTCATTCAGCTTTTTCAAAAAACTCTACAGCTTCCAGATTTTCATTGCCTCCGTGAATATTCGGCTCCCACTCGCCTTCTTTTCTTGAATAATCCAGATAAAGCATCGAAGCGACAGCATCAACCCTCAATCCGTCTACATGATATTTCTCCAGCCAAAACAATGCATTCGATATCAGAAAATTTCTTACCTCATTTCTTCCGTAATCAAAAACATAAGTGCCCCAGTCTTTATGAAATCCTTTCCTCGGATTTTCATAAGCATAAATTTCCTTTCCGTCAAAATTACCAAGTCCGTGTTCATCCGTCGGAAAATGCGACGGCACCCAGTCAAGAATAACTCCGATTCCTTTCTGATGACAGTAATCAACGAAATACATAAAGTCTTCCGGTGAACCGTATCTGCTCGTCGGCGCAAAATAATTTACAACCTGATATCCCCATGAAATGTCAAGCGGATGCTCCATTACCGGAAGAAGTTCGATGTGTGTATAATTATTTTCTTTGACATAATCTGACAAGTTCGTGCGCAAGCTGACTGTAAGTTCTTATATCCCCATTCATTTGGAAATCCCTGATTGTCAAAATCATTTTCAAAATCTTTTTTCCATGAACCGAGCATGAACTTCATAAATTGAAACAGGGATATTTTTTGTAAGAAGTATTTACAGTGTAAATTTTTTTCTGTCGTTCCATCCATTGCTTGTCATTCCATTTATAATTATCTAAGCTGAAGTAACAATAGATGCGTTGCCCGGTCTGTGTTCGGTCTTAAATGCATAAGGATCGGATTTGAAAATTATGTCTCCGGATTTTGATTTGACTGCATATTTATAAAGTCGTATCTTCTTTCAATCCCGGAATGAATAAACTCCAGTAACCCGAATGATCTACTCTTTCCATCTTGTCTTCACCTGCTTTCCAGTCATTGAATTCACCGACGAAACTGACGCTCTTTGCATTCGGCGCCCAGACAGTGAACTGAACTCCTTCTTTTTTCTTAACTGTTTTGATCTTTGCACCAAGCTTGTCATAACTTTTATAATGATTCCCTTCTCCCAGCAAATGCAAATCAAGATCACTCAATGATGAGCATTCCCTCTGAACTTTCGGCATGTGCTTGCGTTTCTTATTACCTTCCTTTGTATTCTTTTCCGGGGATTTATTTTTCTTTGTCATATGATCGGTTTAATTCAAAATCCATAAAAGATTTTTAAATATAAATTCATTTTTAACTGTGATAATATGATATTTCATGATTTCCCCGATGAAAGAAAATATTTGTAAAATTGCAGACGTGATCAAAAGGAGGTACAGAGGTAAGGAATACTTCATTGAAAGAACTTCTTGAGAATTGGATCTGAATAAACTGATCAGGGCTTCTTCTCCCATGGCCGTGTCGTTCCTATTGTAAATGTTTCTTTGTCCTTTACAAATCCATCAATGACTCCGTTACTTATTTCTGTATTGGTGAGCCAGCGGGAAGTGTTATCCTCAATTACAAATCCCAGTATTATTTTCCTGTAAATAATATTTTCATACTTCAATATGCTATCTTCGAATTTCTTATTCCTGCCGTCAGGCTGTATGTTTGCGCTTCCGAGAACATGAAAGAATTTACATTTAATATTCTGATCATTCAAAACTTCAGAAATTATGAAGGGCGCTTCGGGTGCAGTTGAATGTATCCAGCATACTGCCGTTTCGATCTCACCGTAATTATCAATAGCAGATCTCAGTCTTTTTCAAGATTTCCATAATCAGAATAATCAACTTTTACTGGATTAATAAAACCATGTTCGGATTTTAATTCGATGAGTTTTTTGAGTCCTGAAGGATTGCGTGCAATGACAGATACAGTAAAACCATGCCGCGCAAAATACAGCGATACTTCTGCCAGCATCCCGGTTCCGCCAACTATCAAAGCATGAGGCATTTAAAAAAGATTTAATAAGGTCAGTCAGAGAATTTTGTTTTAAAATGGAAAGCAGCCTCAGAAAATATTTATCAGCTCTTCTTCGTCTGTCACCAGAACTTCTCTTGCATTCGAGCCGTTCTTAGGACCGACTATTCCGGCTTCTTCAAGCTGGTCAACGATCCGCGCAGCTCTTGCATATCCAAGCTTTAATCTTCTCTGAAGTGTCGATGTTGAACATTGCTGAAGTTTGAAAATTAATTTTGCAGCTTCCTCGAAATAGTTCATCACGGTCATCCGTAGTCTCCGTAAACAGAAGTTTTCTTTTCAACTATGGAAGGCAACAGATAAGGCTTTGTGAAGCCCTGCTGCTCTTCAATGAACTCTGCTATCTTTTCACATTCATCGGTTGTAATAAATGCGTTCTGAATTCTGTATCGGCTTTGAAGATGCAGCTGATAAATAAAGCATATCTCCGTTCCTCAATAACTGATCTGCTCCGCCCATATCAAGAATGGTTCTCGAATCAATTTTTGATGCAACCTGATAAGCGATTCTTACCGGAAAATTTGCTTTGATCACACCGGTGATTACATCAACAGAAGGACGCTGTGTAGCAACTATCAAATGAATTCCCACAGCTCTTGCCATCTGAGCAATACGTGCAATCGGTTCTTCAATTTCCCTCTTTGCAGTGATCATCAGATCGGCAAGCTCATCAATTATCACAACTATGAATGGCATTTTCTTATGTCTGTATCACATCATTGTCTTTTAATTTTCCTTCCTCATATTTCATGATTATATGCTTCGATGTTTCTCACTCCTGCATTTGCAAGCTTATCGTAACGGTTTTCCATTTCACTCTCAACGCTTTTCAAAACCGAAACAGCATTGGATGGACTTGTAACTATACTTTCGTTAATGTCAGTTGAAGTTGCAAGAAAATGTTTTTTTAATTTTGAATACAAACTAAGCTCAATCTTTTTCGGATCAATCATTACAAATTTCAGATCGGAAGGATGAAGCTTATAAAGCAAGACTGGCGATAATCGTATTTATACCGACACTCTTTCCCGACCCCGTAGCACCGGCAATCAAAAGATGAGGCATCTTTGCAAGATCATCAATGAATACTTCTCCGTCAATTGTTTTTCCGAAAGCAATGGGAAGACTTTTTTTACTGTCATTAAATTTTTGTGATGAGAGTAGACTTCTTATCCTCACAAGCTGTGCTTTCCTGTTCGGTATTTCCACGCCAACAGTTCCTTTACCCGGAATCGGAATTATCATTCTTATCCCTTTAGCTTTCATTGCAAGTGCAATGTCATCCTGAAGGATTCTATTTTTGAAAGTTTACATCAGCGGCAGGAACGAGCTCATACAGTGTAACCACAGGTCCCGGTGTTGCAAATACTTTTTCCACTTCAATCCCGAACTTCAAAAGCTTTGCCTGAAGCAGTCTTCCGTTTTCCGTCAGCTCTTCATTTGGAATTACATCAAACTCTTCTTTTGTCGGTTCAATTAGTAATTCAACTTCCGGATATTTATACTTTTCAAGTTTCTCTTCCACGAAATCTTCTTCACGGTTACTTTGAAGAGAATCCACTTCATTTGAGTTTTCAGGATTAATGTCAATTTCATCAGCATTTGTTATTTGAAGAATGTTTGTCCAATAATTCCGGTTCGAGTTTTATTTCTTTTGCTTTTTTCTTTTTTGTAATGTTCTTTGGCAGGCTCTTCATGTCTTAGGTCTGTTAATTTCAGTTTCCTTAATCAAATCATCTTCACCCGGTTCTTCCGCGGCTCAGTTTTGAATATTTATTCTTTAAAATCCTTTCACGTTCTTTTTTCAAAGCTTCTTCGACCTCATCTTCCGGGATTTAGCTTCTGTTTTTAAATTCTGACTGGATTGTTTTCTGATCCTTTAATTCCTTTCCTGATCAACAAGATCTTCTTTTTCTTTATGAAAACTTTCTTTTATCTTTCTCAGCAAGAAGTTTAAATCTTGCAAGTGTTTTTATAATGTTCCCGTCTATCAGCAGCACAGAGAAAAGAATCAGTAGAAATGATAAAAAAAACAGAAGCGCCGACACTTCCGAAGGTATGATAAAATACTGATGCAAAAAAATCCCCGGTTGTGCCGCTGAGCTTGGAGAAATATTTTCTTTTCCGAAAAATATTTTTAATAATCCGAATGATGATGCCAGGCAGATCATTATCAGTATGGAATAGATACTGAACTGAATGGTTCTGCCTAAAGGCTTTTTCCTGATAAGAGAAATTCCGAATGCAAGAAAAATTATTGAAATTATAATTGAAAAGTATCCGAAGAAATTATTGATAAAAAAATCCGAAACATAAGCGCCTGCAATTCCAAGCCAGTTGTATGTTACATAAACTGCGGAATATGCTTCCTTTCTGAAGATATCTATCATTCTCAGTCTTTCGAGTGTTGCCTGGTCTTTATCGGAATATGAGATCTATTGCAAGCCCGAGCAGAATTCCGAAAATAAATATTAAAAATCCGAGAAGCTGTTTTTTGAATTCAGTTGAAATGCTGAAATCTTCCTGAGAAGAATTTCTTTTCCGTGGCGATGTATTTGACTGGTTGTCTTTTTTATTTAAGCGTGAAGTTTTGCTTTTTTTCATTTTGAAAAATTAAATTAGCAAATTATGATTCGCTTATCTTTTCCTTTTTAACCTCTTCTCTTTTTATGCCGATATTAATTCGTTTCATTTTGGATTTCTGATCGGACTCACCTTCAAACTGTTCTTTAAATTTTATTACACCGTTTTTGAACATCGGAATGATAGGGATATGAATCTAGCTTCGAACTGATTTCAAGATCGTTTTCAAATCCAATCTGAGTAAGATGTTTTCCGTGTTCCGAAAGGATGAAACAGTTTCAAGATCTTTTCCTGAGACGGAACATTCAAAAGCATTGCAAGGTCATTGCACAGATTTAATGCTGCAATTTCCGAATCCTTCATTTCAAGATTCCTTCCGGCAGCTAAGCTTTGAAAGAAGCATCCCGGCGCAAACAGCATCTTCAAGACAAAAATCATTCAGCTTTCCTGAACATATTATCGTAAAGTCCTCATCTATGGAATTAACATAATCCGCTACAGCCGAAATATTTATGAAGCTGCATAGAAGACATGTTTTGCAAACTTGGACTTTAATAATCGCAAGAGTCCCGTTGGTTGTGCTGAATATCAGCGATTTATCTTTTACATACTTCCGGTGTATATTCCAGAGGTGAATTGCCGAGATTAAATCCGTCAACGACTTTCCCGTTTCTCTCCCCGCAGAGCAATAGAATTTTTTGAACCCTTTGCGACCCTGACTGCAGTTGCAATATTTTCAGTCGGAATGATTTCCTTTGCCCCGTTTGCCAGCGCAATTGTCATTGTCGTTGTCGCTCTTAAAACATCAAGAATAATCACATTCTTATCTTTTAAAACAAGGTCATCGTGTCAACAATGATTGTGTCAGTAATATATCTAATCTTTTCATATACTCTTTTTAAATTTTCCTCTTTTTGAATAATTTATTACAGCCAGACTTCACACTTATATCCACTCTTAATTAAGAAAAGGCGTCTTTCAACAGTTGCCTTGATTCTTTTATCTCTGACAGCAATTTCTATCCTGGTTCCGGTTTTATTAAATCCATTATTAAGATATGCCAGTCCTATATTTTTATTCAACACAGGAGACAAGCTTCCGCTTGTTACAACCCCGATCTTTTCATCTCCCGAAAAAATTTCCTGTCCGTGCCTCGCAACCATTCTGTCATCAACAATAAATCCGACTAATTTCCTTTTCGGATTTTCTTTTGCTTTTAAAATTACTTCCTTGCCGTTAAATTCTCCTTTATCCGGTTTCGTGATCCATCCGAGTCCTGATTCGATCGTATTTGAATTTTCATCCATATCATTTCCGTATAAGTCTGAATGCATATTCAAGTCTGAGAGTATCTCTTGCACCAAGCCCGACAGGCTTTATATTGAATTCCTTGCCTGCCTCAAAAATTGCATTCCAGAGATCTTCTGATTTTTTTACATCTGAAGAAGAATAGATTTCAAAACAGATTTTTTCTCCGGTATATCCGGTATGTGAGATTATTACATCCTGACCTGCAACTTTCCCGAAAACAAATTTATAATATTCCATTTTCGACAGATCAGTGTCGGTAAGCTTTTGCAAAGTCGGCAAGTGAATTTTTTCCCTGAACTGCAAGCAGAGATGTTTCATCGGAAATGTTTTTTAAAGTTGACATCTCCGTATAAATTTTCCTGCATCCATTTAAAGTCTTTTTCTATATTGGAAGCATTTATCACAAGCATGTAATAATCACCGCAGTTATAAACAAGCAGGTCATCCACTATCCCGCCGTCTTTGTAACACATTGCGGAATACTGAACATCCCCTTCTTTCAGCTTTGGAAACATCATTGGTCGTGATCTTCTGCACAAAATCCAAACGCATCTTTTCCCCTGACCTCGACTTCACCCATATGTGAAACATCAAAAACCCCGACAGATTCACGCACAGCCTTATGCTCTGCTATTATTCCTTCATATTGAACCGGCATCTCATATCCGGCAAACTCAACCATCTTTGCCCCGAGTTTTTTGTGAATGTTATTAAAAGCTGTCTTTTTCAAATTCGGTATAGGTATTAGGTATTAAGTATAAGTAAAATTATTTTAAATATAAAAGTCTTAGTTGAATAATTGTCCACAATTAATTGTATTCAGAATAAACTTTACAAATATTTCCATGTAAAACACATTAACTACTTAACTAACTATTACCTAATACATAATACCTAAACCTACCCCTTCAGCTTTTTCCAGTCACTCAAAAACTTATCCAGTCCGATATCAGTCAGCGGATGTTTTACAAGCTGCTCAATCACTTTAAACGGCATAGTAGCAATATCGGCTCCTATCATCGCGCCGTCAACAAAATGCAGCGGATGTCTTACCGATGCAACTAGTACCTGTGTCTGATAATTATAATTTCCGTAGATCTGAACTATCTGAGAGATCAATTCCATTCCGTTTTGTGAAATGTCATCCAGTCTTCCGACAAAAGGACTGATAATATAAGCTCCTGCTTTTGCTGCAAGTATTGCCTGTGATGCCGAAAAGCAAAGCGTTACATTTGTTCTGATTCCTTCCTCACTGAAAACTTTTACTGCTTTCAAACCTTCTTTTATCAGCGGAACTTTCACAACTATATTCTTATGAATCTTTGCCAGTTCCCTTCCTTCTTTTAAAATATCATCCGATTTCGTCGAAACAACTTCAGCGCTTACGTCTCCGTCAACAATCGCGCAGATCTTTTCGAGCATTGTCTTGAAATCCTTATGACCTTCTTTTGCTACAAGAGACGGATTGGTTGTGACTCCGTCGAGAATTCCCATATCATTAGCTTCACGAATCTCATCGAGATTAGCTGTATCAATGAATATTTTCATGTCTAAAAAATTACTTTATATTTTATTATTAACGTTTTGCAAAATAGTTATAATAAATATTTATAAAAAGAGAGAAGTTTGGGGATTTGGAAATTGGGATTTCGGATTTGGGATTTTGTGATTTTAGATAGTAGATTTTTGATCTTAGATTGTTTCCAATACTTAATACTTACAATACTCAATACACAATACTCAATACACAATACTCAATACCAACTACAAAATTGCTTTATTTTCTATCGCAAATTTTATAAGACTGTGAGTTCCTTTAAGTTGCAGTTTGTCGCTGATATTTGTTTTATGATTATCAACTGTCTTATGACTAATAAACATTTCTTCTCCGATTTGTTTACTTGTTTTACCTTCTCCGAGCAAAATCAGCACACTCATTTCAGTTTTGGTAAGCTTACTCAAAGCAGGTTTATTTTCTTCCATGCGTTTGAGCTTATTTTTCCTGTTAATGAGAAAATCCGACAAAGAAGGAGTAATGTAATATTTTCCCGCAGCTACAGATTTAATGCAATCAATGATATCACTTATCGCGCTGTCTTTCAAAACATATCCGAGAATGCCAAGATTCATTGCTTCGTCAAATATTGATTCATCCGAATACACGGTAAGAAAAATAGTTTTAACAGTTAACCTTTCTTTTTTTAATTCTTTCAATATCTGTATGCCTGTCATTTTCGGCATGTCAATATCGAGTATAGCAATGTCGGGATTCAATTCGAGAATTTTATTTAAAGCCGATTCCCATTGTCAGCTTCACCAATAATATCAATTTCTTTATCCGATTCGATAATTTTCATCAGCCCGCTTCTGAACACCGGATGATCATCTGCAATAATGATTTTGATTTTTTTATTTTCGTTCATATGATTTGAATTATAAAATTTTAGATTTTTGATTTACGATCTTTAGGATTTATCACAAATTATCCAATCTAAAAATCATAAATCTAAAATTCATAAATCGGAAACAGGCAAACTTATTTTTAATACCGTCCCGTTTCCCGATTCAGATTCAATTTCCAGATTTCCCCCAAGCAGTTTCACTCTCTCCGATATTCCTGACAATCCCATGCTGTTTTTTCTTCATTGCATAATTCTTTGAAAACCCTTTTCCGTTATCAGAAATTGTAATAAGATATGTTTTCATCCGTCCGGTTTATTTTTAATCGCTGCTTCAGTTGCAGAAGAATGTTTAATAATATTATTTATCGCTTCCTGAATTATTCTGTACAAATGTATTTCGTTTTCTTCCGTAAAAACTTTATCAATGAAATCTTCTTCAAAAGTAAATTTTATTTCAGTGGATTTTGAAACTCTGTCAACAATTGATTTTATTGCCTTCGTAAGTCCGAGTTTCTCGACTTCATAAGGATGCAGATTAAACTGAATTCTCCTGAGTTCATTCAAAGTCGAAGATGACTGCTCTGAAATTTTACTAAAAATTTCTTTCATCTCTTCATTTGTCTGCGTCACTTCGCAATCCGATCTCACTCGAATTTTTTGTGATCAAAACATCATGTGCAATGGAATCATGAAGCACTGATGCGATTTTCTTTCTTTCTTCTTCCTGTGAATTCAATAATTTTTTTGAAAACTCTTCCTGTGCTTATTTTTCTTTCTTAAGTTTATTTACTCTTTTTTGTAACCCATATCCGACTGTCATGAAAATTAATGCAGCTCCGCAAGACTTAAACCACCAGCTCTGCCACCACGGAGGAGTGATTGTAATTTTAATCGAAGTTCCTTCTTCATTCCAGATTCCGTCATTATTCGAACCTTTCACTTTAAAAGTATATTCTCCCGGTTCAATGTCGGTATAGTTTGCCGTTCATTTGATTACCCACATTATTCCAATCCTTATCAATCCCCTCCAGCATATAAGCATATTGATTTTTTGTAGGGTTTGTATAATCCAAAGCTGCGTAATCAAATGAAAAGAAATTTTCTTTGTAAGAAATGGTAATTTCTTTTATTTCCGTAATTGATGTATCAAGCTTAACCTCTTTATTAAAAATTCTGAAATCGGTAAGGACAATAGTCGGAATATTTTTATTTTGAGGAATACTGTCGGGATAAAAACTGGTAAGACCTTTAGACCCGGCAAAGAACATTTCTCCGTCACGGGCTTTATAATGATGTGGTTTAATATCAAATGTATTTACCTGAAATCCATCGCTCACTCCATAATTTGTAAATGTTTTATCATTAAGATTAAACATAGTTATGCCTTTGTCAATTGTAGACCAAAAGTTGCCTTTAGAATCTTTCATCAGTCCTATAATATCATCTCTGCCTCCGTCTTTAATATTATTAAATTGCTTAAAAGTTTTCGAAATAATATCAAAACTATTTAATCCATTTGTGGTACCAATCCATAGATATCCATTCTCATCTTCATTAATACCCAGCACATAAGAGCTTAATGAATTTGAATCATTTGGATTATTTTTATAAAAAATTATACTGTCTGTCTTAAGATCAATTGTTGCTAATCCAAATCTTGAACCAATCCAGATATTTTCTTTACTGTCTTCAAAAATATCAGTTATGTTGAGCATTTGTAGTATACTGAGATGTTCTTTTTAGTATAAAGATATTCTTTCATAATTGTTCTGCTTGAATCGAAAACCCTTAAGCCGCTTAGAGCCAATCCCAGCCATAAGTTTTCCTTTTTATCTTCAAAAATGTGAAAGGTACTAAAAACCTTTCCGTCAAAATCATAATAATGAGTAAATATATTTTTATCCGGATCATATCTGTCCAATGGTCCATTACTTGTGCCAATCCACATAAAGTTTTTTTTATCTTTGTAAATATTATCTACATTATTTTTGCCGAGACTTGTTGAATCTTTCGGATTGTGTTCAAAATGACGTATTTTTTCTTTTTTTTTGTTAAGAATATCTATTCCGTTTTCAGTGCCAATCCAGAAATTTCCGAGATGATCTTCACAAACTGAATTTACTGAATTGAAAGTTAAGCTGTCATTATCCCCGGAAAGATTTTTATAATAATTAAATTTCCATTTAAATGTATTATAAATACTGAATCCGTATTCATGAGCTACTGCAAATCCAGACCATACCTACATTATCACAATAAATATCCGAAATGTCGGTAAGTGAAGAGGGATAATCTTCTCTTCGTAAATTTGTGAAATTATTTGAATTAGGATCAAAGATGCTGATACCTTAGGAGTTCCAATCCATAATTTTTCATCAATATCAATGACCATATGATAAATGGTATCACTAATTATGCAGTTTCTCTTTAAAGAATCATGTTGAAATCTTTTAAATGTTTCCGTTTTTTTATCAAATTTATTGAGTCCTTCTCCGTATGTTGAAATCCATAAATTCCCTTTACTATCCTCGATTATTTTTGATATATCATTACTGCTTAAACTATTTGAATCTTCAGGATTAAATTTATAATTTTTATATATTTTATTTTTTAAATCATATTTATACAATCCGTTTTCAGAAGTTCCAATCCATAAATAACCTTCATTATCTTCCAATAATGTATTCGGTTCGTTCAGAGATCATTGCTATCCAATGTATCTTTGCCAAAATCTTTAAACTTAGTGTACTTATCTTTAGTACTATCAATTTTATTTAGACCACCTGCCGTTCTAATCCATAATTCATTATTTGCTGAAGGATAGATTCCATAAATAAAATCATCATAGAATTCCTAATCTAAATTCTTTAAACCGTTCGGTAGTTTTGTCAAATCTATTGAGCCCCTGAACAGCTCCTACCCAAAATATCTATCATCATCATAAATGCAAAGTAATCATATTAGTAGCTAAGAGATGTGGAATCTCCGAATTTGAATGTATAAACTTTGAAGTTGTATCCGTCAAATCTATACAATCCATAGTCAGTCCCAAACCACATAAACCCTTTTTTATCTTTAATCATACAATTTATTGAGAGAGGAAAATTTTCCTGATTCGTTATAAACCTATCAAATTTATATTTATCCGGCTGTGAGAAGATATCCTGAATTGAGAAAAGAATAAGAAATGTTAATGCAGTAAAATTAATTCTCGAAAATAAGTTCTTTTTAATTTTATTATTATTCACCTTACAATCTTTTAAGTGACGTGATGAATTTAACAAATGTAATCTGAATATTAAGTCTTAAAATTTTTCAAATTGTAGAGACGCATAATTATGCGTCTCTACTGCACTGTAACTAATCTCGCTTCTTGCGTCTCTCTTCTGGCGTCTTTCGTAATTATTTCAAAAGCACCATACGCTTAGTATCAATAATATTCCCGTCAACCGCTAATTTATAAAAATAAACCCCGCTTGAAAAATTACTTCCGTCAAAATCAACAGAATAGCTTCCTGCATTTTGCTTTTCATTAACGAGAACAAAAACTTCATTTCCCAAAACATCATAAACTTTAAGCGACACGTAATTCGTAATTCGTAATTCGTAATTGATTTTCGTAACCGGATTGAAGGGATTAGGATAATTCTGCGATAAAGAAAATTTTTCTGGAATTAAGCTGGAAGTTTGTGAGATTCCTGTTAACTGAGAGTACTTAATTGTTGCATAGTCAAAACCTGTTCCGCTGCCAATGCTGCCCCCTGTTACATAAACATTTCCTGAACCGTCAATAACGATTGAAGTTGGCTGATCAGTTGAATTTCCCGGTCCATTATATTTTGCGACCCATAGTGAATCACCTGATGAATTGTATTTTATTGTCGCATAGTTACTATTTATTCCGAAACCACCGCTATAACCTGTTACATAAACATTGCCTGAACCGTCTAAAGCTAATGACGAAGTAACAGCAATGTTTCCCGGTCCGTATCTTGCGGTCCACTGCTCTTCACCTGCTGAATTGTATTTAATTGTGAGATATGAAATAAATGTCTCGTCGTCTGTCCTTTTACCTGTCACATAAACATTACCTGAATCGTCTGCTTTCATGGAAGAAGCAAATTCATAAAGATTTCCGTTATATCTTGCGACCCACTGTTCTGTACCTGATGAATTATATTTTATGGTGGCATAATCATAATATGTTGTGCTGCCAACACTGGTGCCAGTCACATAAACATTGCCTGAAGCGTCTAATGCAATTGAATTAGCCGAGTCAATTGAATTTCCAGTTCCGTTATATCTTTCGACCCATTGCTCTATACCTGCTGAATTATATTTTATGGTGGCATAATCATAACCCGTTCCAATGCCAATACTTCTGCCTGTCACATAAACATTGCCTGAACCGTCTGATACAATTGAAGTCGCATGATCAATTGAATTCCCCGGTCCGTTATATCTTGCAACCCACTGCTCTGAACCTGTTGAATTGTATTTTATTGTTGCATAGTCAGCAATTGTACCATTGCCAATGCTGGCGCCTGTTACATAAACATTACCTGAACTATCTACTGCAAGTGAACGTGCTAAATCATCGCTGTTTCCTGTTCCATTGTATCTTTGAGTCCACTGCAGAATACCTGATGAGTTGTATTTTATTGTTGCGTAATCATAGTCAAACCCGCTGCCTTGACTGTAACCGGTCACATAAACATTATCTGAAACGTCTATTGCAATTGAACTTGCAATATCATCGTATCCCATTCCCCTATATCTTTGAGCCCACTGCAACATACCTGATGAATTGTATTTTATTGTTTCATAGTCATAATCAGATCCGCTGCTAATGCTGCTACCGGTCACATAAACATTTCCTGAACCGTCAACTGCAATTGAATGTGCAACATCGCTGCCGTTACCCGATCCATTATTTCTTTGCACCCACTCCTGATTCACCTGTGCCTGAAGACTGCTAAAGCAAAGCACGTTGAATAAAATTAAGAATGTAATTTGGGTTTTCATTTTATACCTCCGAAAATTATTTTAAATTTTTCAATTGTAGAGACGCATTATAATACGTCTGTACTCTGTCTAATTATTTTATTAATGTCATCTTCTTCGTTTCAATAAAGTCATCTGTCTGCAGTCTATAAAAATATATCCCGCTTGAATATTTACCAGCATCCCATTCAACCGAATATGTTCCGGCATTTTGTTTTTCATTAACCAATGTAGTAACTTCATTTCCCAGTACATCAAAAATTTTCAATGAAACAAAATTGAACATTGAACATTGATAACTAATAATTGTTTTTGGGTTAAAAGGATTCGGATAATTCTGTGATAAAGAAAATTTTTCAGGAATTGAATTAGATGTTTGCGTAATTCCTGTTAATTGTGAGTATTTGATTGTTGCATAGTCGGAATATGATCCACTACCAAAACTATATCCGGTTACATACACATTTCCAGAAGCATCAACTGCAAGTGAAGAAGCATGATCATCGCTGCCTCCCGGTCCGTTATAATTTTGCACCCACTGCTGGACACCTGTTGAATTATATTTGATTGTTGCGAAATCAAAATTTGGGTATACCCCGCTGCTTCCTGTTACATAAACATTTCCCGAACCGTCAATCGCAAGTGAACTTGGCGAACCACCGATATATCTTTTAATCCATTGAGGAATCCCTGAAGAATTGTATTTTATTGTTATGCAATCACCTTCACTTCCTCCGGTCACATAAACGTTATCCGAACCGTCGACTGCAAGTGAAGATGCATAATCATTCCCGTTTCCCGGTCCGTTATATTTTTTAACCCACAGTTGAATTCCTGATGAATTGTATTTGATAGTTAGATAGTCATTACCTGTTTTGCTATCAATGCTGGTTCCTGCTAAATAAATATTTCCCGAGTTGTCCAATGCAAGTGTAGGTGGATTATAATAGCCCCCCGTTTGGTCATAAATTCGAATCCACTGCTGGACGCCGGATGAATTGTATTTAATTGTTGCATAATGATTATCAATTCCGTTGCTATAGCTTTCTCCTGTCACATAAACATTTCCTGAATCGTCAACCGCAAGTGAAGTTGCATTATCATAGGCAAGTCCGTTGTATCTTTGAGCCCACTGTTGAACACCTGATGAATTGTATTTAATTGTTGCATAGTCATTGCCTGCACTTCCTGTTACATAAACATTCCCTAAATCATCCACAGCAACTGAATAAGCAATACTGGAAATATCAGACGTGGGATATCTCTGATTCCACAGCTGGACACCTGAGGAATTATATTTGATTGTCATATAGTTAGGCCATGTCCCCTCATAACTTCGCCCTGTCACATAAACATTTCCTGAATCGTCAACTGCTAGCGAATATGCTCTGTCATAAAAATTTGACTGTCCGTTATATCTTTGAATCCACTCAACGACACCTGACGGATTATACTTGATAGTTGCAAAATCATCTTTTGTCGTGAGGTCAACGCTAAATCCCGTTACATAAACATTTCCTGAAGCGTCAACCGCAATCGATGTTGCTTCGTCTTCAACATTACCCGGTCCGTTGTATCTTTGTACCCATTCCTGAGTTACCTGCGCCTGAAGCCCGCTAAAGCCAAGCGTGATGAATAAAATTAAAATTGTTCTTCGGGTTTTCATTTTTAAAGCTCCTTACTTTAATTGATAATTGATAATTGACATTTGAAAGTCTCTCGCCTTGCACTCGCGTCATTCTATTTCAAAAGCACCATCCGCTTTGTATCAATAACATTCCCATCAACTGCTAATTTATAAAAATAAACTCCGCTTGAAAAATTACTTCCGTCAAAATCAACTTCATACGTTCCGGCATTTTGTTTTTCATTAACTAAAGTCGCAACTTCATTTCCTAATACATCAAAAACTTTCAATGAAACAAAATTGAACATTGAACATTGATAATTGATAATTGTTTTCGGGTTAAACGGATTCGGATAATTCTGAGAAAGCTTATATCCATCAGGAACCAGCTCACTTATTTGATTTATTCCAACTATTGCATCAGTTACTTTTAAAATAAAATCACCTCCAAAAAATCCACCTGCACTTGAAATTGCATATCCATAAACATTCGAGCCAATTCTCTTAGTATCAAGTCTGTATATTCCAAATCCGGAAGTTGACATTTGAGTCCAGTTTAAACCGCCATTAGTGCTTTTTAATATTCCTCCAGTTGAAGCATCGGTTGCAGTTATATAGCAAGTATTTGTTCCTTCTATCCACCTCATTTGGCAGTTGTTGCTGGTTACACCGTTTCCCACATCAATGTTTACCCAATTCAAACCTCCATCAGTTGTTCTTGCAATGATCGGCAGAGTATTTCCCGCTAAACCTGTTAATTTGTCATCTTTAAATGCAATACCGTTTGTAGAAAAACCTGTGAACGGAAGACCTAAATCTCTTACATTCCAGGTAACTCCTCCGTCAGTTGTAATAATTATTGCAGGCGCTACCCCGAATGTCCCATGAGCATAAAATAAACTGTCTATTACGCATAAACTGCCAAGTGCGCAATTGTATCCGGAGAATCCTGTTACCTGAGTCCTTGTCCATGTATTTCCGCCGTCTCTCGTTTTATAAATATAAAAATCCACATCAGGTGCACCGCTCACTCCTATACCAAAAGAAGGAATTGATTTGGAAAATCTTATTCCGGTGAAAGTTGCTATATCCGCGTAACCGGATTCAATAACCGACCAGTTATTCCCTCCGTTTGTCGTTTTATATAATTTTACCGTATCCTGATTACCATTTCCATTAGCGCCAGCGAAAACTGTATTAGCATCATTAGCCCAGATGCTCCAGAATAAATTTACTGTAGGTGTATTTAATTGAATCCAATTACTTCCGCCATTTGTAGTTTTGTAAGTAACATTTGCACCATCAGATCCTCCTGTTACAAATGCTGTGTTTTCATCTACAACCGATAAAGTTGGTCTTCCGGTAAGTCCGGTTAAGTCACCTACAACGGTCCATTGTGGATATGAAGTATTTGTAAAAATTAGAAGTGCAATTAAAAGTATGAATGTGAATTGTAATTTAAAGTCTTTCATTTTGTTAATCCTTTCTGATTTTGGTTAAATTAATTATAAATTAAATTTGATTTCAGTTGGATATAATTTTTGTTTCTCTAAATAAAGCCCGAAAAATATTTCTTCATATTTGTTCTCCGTTTAAGTTTCTCTAATTGATGATTCTTTACAAAGATGAGAATGAAATTGGAAAGATGTAATAGGAAGTTTAGCTTATTTGTGTATAGGTAAGGTTACCTATATTTGATTTTAGATTTTAGATTTTGCCTGCAGCAGGAGTCTGTCTCAAAACTTGAATATTGTGATTTACATCAAAGGCTCAAAGTATTAATTATTTAAACTTTATTTCCTTTGAGGTTAAAAAGATGTTTTGAGACAAACTCCGCAGGCTGGGATTTTAGATTTGCCAAGACCGGGATTAATCCGATGTTTATTGTTAACAGAATTTAATAAGCAATCAAAAAAGTTGTCGGTTTTTAATTGCATACTTAATAAGATTATTCGGATCCGGTTAAATTTAATTTATGACTGATGTTTGTTCTGTGGTTTTCTACAGTTTTGTAACTAATGAAAAGTTCGTTTCCGATATCTTTGCTGGTTTTTCCTTCAGCAATAAGTTTCAGTATATTTAATTCTGTCTTTGTTAATTCGTTTAAAGCAGGATTATCCTTTGCAAGTTTTTTCAATTTATCTTTCCGGTTAACAAGAAAGTTTGAAACCGATGGACTGATGTAATAATTGCCATCTGCAACTTTATGAATGCATTCGATTATTTCAGTTACCGCACTATCCTTTAACAAATATCCGCTGATGCCGAGACTCATCGATTTATCAAAAATATCTTCCGATGCAAATACAGTTAAGAAAATTATTTTAATTTCTGATTTTTGATTTGTTCAGATTTTTCAAAACCTGAATACCTGTCATCTTTGGCATATCAATATCAAGAACTGCAATCTCAGGTTTTAATTCATTAATAATCTCCAGCGCTTTTTCGCCGTTTTCCGCCACACCCATTATTTCAATCAGAAGAGTCTTCTTCGATTAATTTTTTTAATCCATTCCGGAAAACTGGATGGTCATCGGCTATGATCATTCGTATTTTTTTATTTTCTGTCATGACGATTTTTTAAAATTATGATACTTTAAATTTTTCACAACCACCTCTTAATCCCCCGCAAGCGGAGGGGAAAATTCTTGAAATAAATCTAACATGATAACTCCTCTCTGCAGTGTTGGTGAAACTCACGAATTATGCGTACACACAGACACCCCCTCGTTTGCGGAGAGGAAAATTGTTGAAATAAATTAAAAAGCTGACTCCTCTCTGCAGTGTTAGTGAAACTCACAAATTATTCTTACACACAGACTCCCCCTCCGCTTGCGGAGGGGGCCGGGGGAGGTTCAAAAAATATTTTCTATAATCCTTATCGTTTCCAAAACTTTTTCAAGATTATTCATTACTTCTTCATTTTTAAATCTTAATACTTTATAACCAAGTTCTTCAAGAAACTCTTGCCTTGCTAAATCATCTTCTTTTTGATAATCATGTATTTCTCCGTCAACTTCAATAATTAATTTAAATTCACGGCAATAGAAATCAACTATAAATTTATCAATTGAATGTTGTCTTCTGAATTTTAATTTATCAATTTACACCCTCTTAATTCCTGCCACAATATATTTTCTGCAACAGTTGGTTCTTTTCTCATTTCTTTAACAAGATGTTTTATTTTGCTCCATTGTTTAGCTGAGGTTTGCCATTTGTGATAGGAATCATCTCTTTTATTTTTGCTATTCATCTTTTCAATTTGTATTTATTAAAAATAACAGTTTCAACAAAAATCTCATAATCTCTTCATGCGAAATCTTAACTTAAAAATATATACTATCTTTTTCACAACCACCCCCTTAATCCCCCTCCGCAAGCGGAGAGGAAAACTTAGGAAATATATCTAAAAGAAAAACTCCCTCCCCGCATGCGGGGAGGGTCGGGGTGGGGTTATAACCGTGAACTAAAAGGAACAATTATCCTCAACACCGTCCCTTTATTCAATTCAGATTCAATCTTCAATTCTCCTTTCAATATTCTCACTCTCTCTGTTATCCCTGACAAACCTAATCCATATCTACCGGTTTCAGTAGATTTTTTACCTGACTCTATTCCTCTACCATTATCCGAAATTGAAATAATAATCTGATTCTCAAGACGTTTAACTTTCAATTCCGCTTCAGTTGCTTTGGAATGTTTGATAATATTATTTATACCTTCCTGAATGATCCTGTATAAATTAATTTCTGCTTCTTTCGAAACGACATCATCGACATTATCAACTTCAGCATTAAAATCTATATTACTTGCTTTGGAAACATCTTTGATAATTGATTCAGCTGCATCTGAAAACCCAAGACGTTCGAGCTGATGAGGATGTAAGTTGTATGAAATTCCTCTGACATCGTTTATTGTTTCGGATGACAGATCGGAAATTTCATTCAGGGCGTTTCTTAGATTTTCATTGTCATCCGGATTTCTTAATGCAAGCAATGCCTTGCTCTTCGTCAATAAAATATCATGTGCAATCGTATCATGAAGCTCGAATGCGATTCTTTTTCTTTCATCTTCCTGAGACGAAATAAGTTTTCGTGAAAATTCTTCCTGTGCATTCTTTTCCTTTTTGAGTTTATTAATTCTTTTTTTAAATCCATAACCAACAGTCATAAAAACTAATGCAGCTCCGCACGACCTAAACCACCAGGTCTCCCACCATGGAGGAGTGATCTGTATTTTATTGATGTTCCTTCTTCATTCCAGAGTCCGTCATTATTCGAACCTTTTACTCTGAAAGTGTATTCTCCGGGTCTAAATTAGTATAAGTCACATTCCGTCTCGCCCCGCAGTAAACCCAGTCTTTATCAAATCCATCCATCTGATATGCATATTGATTCTTCGAAGGATTATTATAGATCAATGCGGCATATTCAAACGAGAAGACATTTTCTTTGTAGGATAAAGTTACCTCTTTTGCAATTGCAATATTTTTTTTAAGAAAAGGATTTTCAGGTGATGGATTTACAGCTTGATTGAAAATTTGAAAATCGGTGATGACAACATTTGGCAGATATTGATTATCTTTAATTTCATCTGGGTTAAAATAAGTCATGCCTTGTGTGGAACCGCAGAAATATAAGGTTCCATCTCTATCTTTTGTACATTCATTATTACCAAAGTTATAACTTAATACCCCGTCCGTAATATCATAATGTCTTGCAGTTTCCTTTACCGGATCAAATTTGTACAAACCGTCATTAGAGCTTAACCACAGAAAGCCGTTGTTGTCTTCCTGTATCCCGTTAATAATTGAATTCATGCCGTTGCCGAAATCATGTCTTGTGAAAAGTTTTTTTGACTTGTCGAATCTGTCAATGCCTCCCGAACCTGTTGCGATCCAGAAATTATTTTTACTGTCTTCTTTAACCGATTGGATCCCGTTACCACTGATACTGTAAGGATCATCTTTGATATTACTGTAATGATTGAGGATGCCGGTTTTGATTTCATATTCAAATAATCCCTCAGACATTGATCCGATCCATAGATTATTTTTATTATCTGTATATGGAAAACTAATGTTATTTTGGGGAAGATTTTCTAAATCAGGGTACACACTTGTTAAACTAACAAATTTATTTTTATCAATATCAAAATCCAAAATATTCCCTCTGTTTTCTAATGAAACAAATAAACTGTTGTTTATCAGACATATCCCGGTAGCTCGTTTGGGAGCCAGGTCATAAATTGAAACACTGCTTTTGTCAAGCGGATATTTTACCAGATACCCGCCTAAATAATACGCTAACCATAAATTAGATTTGCTGTCGGAGGTAATTCCGGTCAAGGTGGAAGAAGCCAGTACTTTAGATATATAAGAATAATCCACCTGCTTTAAGAAACCCAGGCTGTCCTTTCTGAATTTATAAATTCCATCCCGAAATCTGATACCTATCCAGAATAAACCTGTTGTGTCGGTATGAATAGCTGTTGTTGTGACTTCGTAATTATTTTCCGGGCTCAAAAATACTTTTGACAATGTATGAAATTTCTTTCTTCCGCAATCTAATTTGTAGATCGCTCCTCTTGAACCTATCCATAGGACGTTTGATCTGTCTACATACGGGTAAATCTCATGTTGAAAAATACTGCCAGGGTCATAAACATCATATTCATAGCTGTAAAAGCTCCCGTCGTCATTAAATTTGTTCAGATTTTTTGCACCAACCCATATCTCATTGTTCTTATCTTCACAAATACCAAGTATGTAGTTATTCAAAAGTATCGATGAATCCAATGCCCTGATTTTGTAACAATTGAATGAGTGATCGTTGATGTTAAAAATGTTCAGACCCTTTTCAGTCCCTATAAATATTCTGCCGCGGCTGTCTTTGAACATACAGTTGACTCTGTTAGAGGATAAACTCTTACTGTTAAGAGAATCATGAGCGAATTTAACTAATGTTTTATTGCCTTTATCATATATGCCAAGTCCATCACTTCCTCCAAAAAGCAATCTGTTCTCGTCAAGAAACAACATGCAGGAAACTACATTGAAAGGAAATAAAATATCAAATTGCTTTTTTGGTTCGATATAATCCGTGAAAGTATTTTCTTTTTTATTGTATAATTTAATTCCGGCTCTGTTAAATCCGATCAGTAAGTTTCCATTTTTATCTTCAAGAAAAGCCCGGGCATTTGCATTTGATGGAATTGATTCTTTATTGCTTACAGTAATAAATCTGTCATTGTCCCGGTCATATCTGGAAATGTCACCGGATTGCGTTCCGGTCCAGAGAGTATTTTCACTATCTTCAAATAAAACATAAACATAATTGTCTGGAATACTGTAAATATCATTTAAATCGTTTTTATATTTTTTAAAATTAAATCCGTCATATCTGATAAGTCCTTCAGTGGTTCCAAACCACATAAACCCATAACTATCCTGAATAATATCGCGAACGGCGCCTGTCAATTGTTGGGGTTCAGATGATATTTTTTCGAATTTTATTCCGTCATCTGCTGAGTTTTCCTTTTTTGAATAATAATCTGCTCTATTACTTTCTGAAATTTTTATTGATTGTGAATTTGATGTTGATGCAAAAAATAGAATAAGAAGTATTAGATTACTTTTCATCACAAAATATTTTTTACAATTATTTTTAAGCATATTATTCTTCACCAAAGGCACTTTAAAATTACAAATTTTATTTTTAAAAACATCAATGTAATGTCTGAACCCGAATTCTTTGAATTGTCGAATTTTCAGAATTTTGATCTAAATAACTTAATTCGTGTAATTCTGTAATTCGTTTAATTCGAGTTCAGACAAATGAATCACTTCAGCAAAAACATCTTCTTCGTATCAACAAACCCATCCGCTTCAAGTTTATAAAAATAAACTCCGCTCGAAAAATTGCTTCCGTTAAAATCATATTTATATGTTCCCGGAGAAAGTCTTTCGTTGACCAACGTAGCAACTTCCTTCCCAAGCACATCAAATACTTTCAAAGAAACAAATCCTAATTTCGAAATCCCAAACTCCACATTCGTAACAGGATTAAAAGGGTTTGGATAATTTTGTTCTAATTTGTATCCATCCGGGACTTCTGCAGAAATGTTGTGAATTCCGACTGTACCTTTAAAAGGTATTGATAATCCAACCACTCTTCCGACTTCAGGATTGAACTGAGACACCAGTGTTGTCATCCCTGTCATTAAGTTTACATTTCTCAGCTCGCCTCTGTTTAAATCACTGTTCCAGCCTGACAGCCATAATGAATCTGTTTCCCTGTCAAAGCACAGACCTTGTCTGTGTCCATCGGAGTTATATCCCTGATCTCCGATTATTTTGTTAGTGCCGTCTGTCAGATTTACACTAATGATAAGACCTGCGCCTATGGTTCCTATACACAGACCCGAATTGTTTATTGCAATATCTGTAATGATGAAATCACCATATCCTATGTATGTCGCTTCCCTGTTGGATAAATCCAGTGTGTAAAGTTTGTAACGAACCAGAACTCCATCAATAGTTGTAATATACATTTTATTATTCAACGGGTTTAACGCTAAAGTCCAGATCTGCTCATTTGTTGCAGTTAATCCGCTAATTGAACCTAACGTTGTTAAAATACCGGTTGTAGTATCTAATATCTGCAATGGTGAATTTGCTACTAATGCATTTATGCAGTATAGCTTCCCGGTGTTATCAAATTCCATTGCGCCGTAATTAGCAGAATTTCCCGGTCCGAATTGAGTATGATTCCCCTGATTACTCAAAAACCCTTTTGTAAAATATTTTGGATTTGGAGACTGACAATGAGCAAAAAATCTTTTGCCGTATGTCCGGACACCTGATAAACTTTCAAAAGATAAATCCTGCTGAGTGTGAGCATCACCTGCAAAATGTAACATCAGTGAAAGAAGTGTTAAGATTCTTTTCATAATTGTTTCTTCCTTTCGCTCTGCATTCGCAGATTTTTGATTGAGTAAAATTATATGGATTAATTTTTATATTCAAGTTTAGAATTGTCATTTGATTTGATTATAAAGTTTCAGACCGCTTTTAGTGGCTTCAAAATTAAATTTCGTTTTTGTCTTCAGTTTTAATTTTAAAAATATCCGGGTAATGTCTGAACCCGAATTCCCGGAATTAATAAAATTCACAGAATTAATTATCGAGCTAAACCAAATTCAAGTAATTCTTTAATTCGTTCAATTCAAGTTCAGACAAAATACCTAATACCTATTACCAAATACTCAATACCGTCACTTCATTAAAAACATCTTCTTCGTATCAACAAACCCATCCGCCTCCAGTTTATAAAAATAAACCCCGCTCGATAAATTGCTTCCGTTAAAATCATATTTATATGTTCCCGGAGACAGTTTTGAGTTAATTAATGCAGCAACTTCCTTCCCCATCACATCATAAACTTTCAATGATACAAATCCCAATTTCGCAATTGCAAATTCAACATTCGTAACAGGATTGAACGGGTTCGGATAATTTTGTTTAAGAGTATATTCATCGGGAACAATATTATTTATAAATGTTATTCCTATAACCATTTCAGTTAATTTTAAAACCTGCTCATCGTTTGTAATGGCATAACCATAAAGATTTGCCCCGGCTATGCTAAATCCCATATTCCTTACTCCTACAATTCCGGATGTTGTCATTGAAGTCCATGTCAATCCTCCGTCAGTACTTTTCTTAATTCCTCCCGCGGTTGCATTTAAGAAACAAGTATTCGTTCCGGAGATCCAGTTTAAAACTTTGCGCCCTCCAGCGTCAGGACCTGCATTAATTGTAACCCAGTTTAGTCCTCCGTCTGTCGTTCTCGAAATTTCCTGATTAGGTGAGACTGTTGCTATAATACCTGTTAATTTGTCATCTTTAAAAGCAGCTCCCGGTGTAGCGGGGATATTCGTAAGAGATGAATTTCTTCTATTGAAAGTAATTCCTCCGTCTGTTGTAAGAATTACTGCCGGAGGTGCTGATCCAAAACAACCCCATCCATAAAACAAATTATCAATTACAAATACAGAATTACCTGTTCCGCCTGTCACGGGAGGAATTCCGGGCGGATGTGTAGCTAACCATGTATTTCCTCCATCAGTAGTTTTAGATACATAAAAGGGTTGCCCGGCACCATTTGGACAATCACTCATTGCTATTCCAAAGGAAGGCATAGATTTCGAGAATACTATACCGTCAAAGAATCCTGCAGTTCCTCCTGTAGAATCAATAAGCAACCAACTAATTCCTGCATTTGTTGTTTTATAAAATTTTGCATTTCCTCCGCCACCATTTATAGAGCCACTATTTGCAACAAAAGCTGTATTTGCATTTATACCCCAGAGACTATAAATTTCGAATTGAATACCTGTAGTTGGGATTGAACTCCAGCTAGCACCACCATCTGTAGTTCTGTACAAAACAGAATTTCCGGATACTCCTCCGCCAATCCAGACAATGTTTTGATCAACAACTGAGACGGTTGGGTATATTCCTATATCCGGTAAACTCCCCGTAATCTCCCATTGGGAGTAAGAAATGTTTGTAAAAAAAAGAATTGAAATTATAACTGCTGTAAGACAAATAAAAAGTTTTGACTCTTTCATTTTTGATTCTCCTTTTGTTTTAATTATTTAATGTCACACCTTGTAAACTGACGGAAATTGTTTTTTTCTGTGAACCGATGTTTTTTATTGACAGATCTTCAAAAGCAAAATTACCGTGTCTTTTCCAGTAGCATGGAAGCGATGTACTGTCAGCCTGAAGAGAACTTGAAATAAGTAAATCCCTTGAAACCGGATTACAGTTTGAGACCGAGTAACTGTATATCAAGATAAGATTTGTATTATCATAACTTAAAACTTTAGTCTCTCCCGGATTCAGAGTAAATTTGGAGTTATATGAACTTTCATCTAAATCCATTTGAGAATCGGATTTATTAATTGACACCTGTTCATTGCTGATCGGTGAAATTAAATTATCATTGCATCCGGCGATGATTGAAATGCAGATGAAGATAAAGAAGCTGATGTAAATGTTTAATGTTTTCATTTGTTTATTTTCCTTTTTATTTATTTCTTGAATGTGAAATTAATTTTTATTTTAGAAATAAACTTATATTCTAATTAAAGCCCGAAAAATAATCTTTCATATTGGTTCTCCGATAAATTTATTTATTGATTTGTTCTTTATAAATATTGGAATGAAAAAGGAAAGATAGAATAGGAAGTTCAGCTTATTTATATAGGGGGGAATACCTATACGATTTAAGATTTAGATTTGGAAATTAGATAAAGACAATTCCCCCTTGAAAAGGGGGACAAAGGGGGTTATTTGAAGATTGATAGAAATTTCAGCGAAATATTCGATCTTAGATTTGGGATTTTCATTTGAAATTTGATAAAGTCAATTCCCCCTTGAAAAGGGGGATAAAGGGGGTTGTTTGAAGATTGATAGAAGAGTTCAGGAATGTATTAGATTTGGATTTTAGATTTGTATGTCAAGCTGTTCACAATACATTATACACAATACTCAATACTCAATACTCAATTCTTCTCTTAAGCCCGATGGTCAGCCCCGTCAGTCCGATCAGAACACAGATCCCGAACCAGAGAAATATATTATAACCGTGAGTAAAAAATCTGTAACAG
>CAWIJF010000008.1:0-789630 GCA_963836395.1 uncultured Ignavibacteria bacterium
TTTAAAAATAATTCTTCGATTGCCAAAGGGCAACAAGAAGAGCTGGAAAGAGTAATTCAAAATTTTAATACTTCCTTAGGAGAAAACAATTTGCAAGTTTATGGAAAGAAGGAAGTAATTGGAATTTGAGGATTGATTGTGTTGATACTTGGAGTCACCAGCCTTTTTGTGTCGTTATACTATGATATCATAAAGAATTTTTCAGATGTTTTAACTTCTTTGACTTTTTTTAAGATATCAAGAACTTTAGGAATTAATGAGACATGAAGTGAAAGATCACTATATGGGGAATTTAAAACGAGAATGATAAAATTAATATTTGAAATGTTTTGCTGATGTTTTAAGTTCTTATCCGCAGTTAGAAAAGCTTCGAAATTGTTTTCATCAATTAGTTTGAGAAGTTCTCCATTCTTTTTGCTTAACCAGTTCATATCGCGAACTGTATACACTTCAAAGTTTTCAAAAGAATTCTTTAACCGAACATCAAGACTTTCATCAATCAGTATTTTCATTAACTAATGACAGCTTCTTTTCCGAAGTAATAATTGATTTTGCAAGTTCCAGAACTGCAAGTGCATTTTCTTTTGTAACTGAAGGAAATCCTTCAAGGAAGTCATCCAACGTTTTACCATGCTCAAGATGATCAAACAAAGTTTGAATCATTACACGAGTGCCCCTGAAAACAGGTGCGCCGCTCATAATTTCCGGATCGATATTAATTATTGATGTATTCATCTGAATTAATTTAGTATTAAAAAGTAAAACAATAAACTTAAAAAACAACAGGCAAAACATTTTTCCTCGAAAAAAATCACTGGCAATCTCCAAACATTACAGTTATAGAAATTTGATCTCAAATTCAGAAATACATCTTGGAGATATTGCCTTAACGAAAGGTAAAGTTGCGGATGTAATAAAGATATATGCAGAATGAATTGGAAGACTTAGTAAAACAGACGAATTGCACAGCATCGGAAACTGCTTCAAAGGACTTGGCTTTGCTTATCACAGAGTTAGGATACTTGTATTTTTCAATTCCATATTTGAAAAGATAGGTCTTCGATTGGCAAGCAGGAAGAGATGGAAGAAGTAACCCAAGGAGCTTAAGACTTTACTTAGAGAAAATGAATTTGCAAAGTTGTGGGATGTAGCGGGTTTGGTGGATATTGACGAAGCGGTCGGGATATACAATACAATAATAAGACCCCTTATAAATATAACTTGTAAAATATTAAGGGTTTTAATCATAGGTGTAATTTGAATTAAAATTTTTTTATTTAGGTTTATGAGCTCATTGAGATTGTCTGCTGTAAAACTTACAATGCCTAGATTACAAATCTCTATTGTTGTTTCAATGAATTTCTTCTAAGTTATTCGCACTTAATCCTAAATTAGAGGATATACGAACATGGCGGAAGAACAAAACAAACTCGTCAAAAAATTTTGTAGCATTCTTAAAGTCAGAAGCTACAGCCTCAATTCAATTAAAAATTACAAAAGCGCTTTACTTCTTTTCTTAAATTACTTTTATCAAAAAGACCTGATAAATGTATCTGATGTTGACATCAGGAAATATCTCTTATTCTGTGCAAGGGTAAAGAAATATTCAACAGCGACTTTAAAACAGCACATGAATTTTGTTAAATTGTTTTTTGCAACTATATATAAGAAAAGTTTAACATTAGACTTTGGAAAAAATCTGAAGAAGGAATATAAGCTTCCGAAGATTTTATCTGAAGATGATGTAACTAGAATTTTACAATGCATTTCTAATATCAAACATAAGCTGATGATCGCAACTATATATTCTTGCGGACTTATGCTGCAGGAAACAATTGATTTGAAAATTTCTGATGTAGATATAAAGAAGAGCATTATAAAGGTTGCTCAATCCAAAAAAAATAATATCCGTGAAGTCATACTTTCACAAAAACTTTCATCGATGCTTGATAATTATTATAAAGTCTATAAACCCAAGGTGTGGCTGTTCGAAAATTCAAATGGAACACAATACAGTCCCAGAAATGTCCAGGCAATTTTCAAACGGGCATTAAGAAAAGCAAACATAAATAAACCTGCTTCTATCAAGACACTTCGTCACAGTTTTGCAGTTCAAGAGTCTGTAATTTTTTTTGTGTAAATGAACTTTTTTTAATTTAAATATTTACTGATTCTTTCTTTAAAAATAATAGCTAACTGTGATAAAGAAAAGTTCCATTCTCTAACGGGCATAGTCCATTTTTTAGATAAATCTCTATAAGCTAAATACAGCATTTTCTTTAGAGCATCATCATTTGGAAAGACAGATTTATTTTTAGTTACTTTCCTAAATTGCCGGTGAACACTTTCGACAATGTTGGTTGTGTAAATTGTCTTTCGGATTTCCTCCGGATACTTGAAAAAGACAGATACATTAGCCCAGTTGCTGCGCCAGGAATTCAAAGCCAGCGGATATTTCTTTCCCCACTTTTCTTCAACCAAATCAAGTTCCTGTAAAGCAGATTCTTCTGTCGGAGCTTTGTAAACTCTTTTGAGATCTGTCATAAATTCTCTGCTGTTTTTGTAAGCTATGTACTTAAGCGTGTTTCTGATCAGGTGTATTACACATTGCTGAACTTCAACCTTAGGAAACACACTGCTTATGGCATCAGGAAATCCCTTTAATCCGTCTACACATGCAATCAGTATATCTTCAACTCCTCTGTTTCTTAATTCTGTCACCACTCCATGCCAGAAGTTTGCGCCTTCTGTCTCAGCTATCCATAACCCAAGGAGATCTTTTTTCCCTTCTATGTCTATTCCCAGGCATGTATAAGCAGCTTTGGATTTTACCTTACCCTCTTCCCTGACTTTATAAAATATTGCATCAAAGAATACAATCGGATATACAGACTCGAGCATTCTGTTTTGCCACTGGATTGCTTTTTCTACTATCTTATTGGTAATATCTGATACCAGCATAGGACTTATGTCCAGTCCATATAACTCTTCTACATGACTTTGAATGTCCCGAGTTGTCATTCCCTTTGCATACATTGAGATTATCTTATCTTCGATCGGTCCTATTGTCCGTTCATATTTCTTTATGATTACTGGATCAAAGTCACTATTACGGTCTCTGGGAACCGTTATCTCTATCTCCCCATTGTCATTTCTTAATGTTTTCTTTGTCTTTCCATTACGGCTGTTTCCACTGTTTTTTCCTGATGGTGAATATTTTTCATACCCGAGATGTTCACTGAGCTCTGCATCGAGCATTCCTTCCAATGCATTCTTAAGTATTTTTTTTATTGCTCCGTCTGATCCCATCAGATCAGAGTATGTCCGGGCTTTTGAAAGATCCGCTTTTAGCTGCTCAATCATTTTATCGGTGAGTTCCATTTGGAGTATCTCCTTTTGTGTTTGATTAATAAAATTATTTTAAAATGAAGTTAATAAAAACAGAAAAAAAAATGTTTGATTTTCTCCCATTTTTTCGCCGTTCCCCTAGGGGAACGGACATCACTGTTTTTCAGACCTTCACCTTTTTTTTATTTTATCATTTACACAAAATTTTTTACTCCCCCTTGTAAAAACTCACTTTTTTAATTTAAACTTACATTTATTTGTCACGCAGTTACTTCTATGAAGCTCCAACTTACATCTGCATTGTTCCAACTTACATCTGCATTACTCCAACTTACATCTGTATTACTCCAACTTACATCTGCATTACTCCAACTTACATCTGCAAAGCTTATACAAACATCTACAAAGCTTATACAAACATCTACAAAGTTTATACAAACATCTACAAAGTTTATACAAACATCTACAAAGTTTATACAAACATCTACAAAGCTTATACAAACATCTACAAAGCTTATACAAACATCTACAAAGCTTATACAAACATCTACAAAGCTTATATAAATATCTACAGAGCTTAGACAAACATCTACAGAGCTTAGACAAACATCTACAGAGCTTAGACAAACATCTACAAGGCTTAAACAAACATCTACAAAGCTTAAACAAACATCTACAAAGTTTATACAAATATCTACAAAGCTTATACAAACATCTACAGAGCTCAGACAAACTTCTACGAAGCTCCGGCAAATGATTGGATTCCCGCCAGGAACGCGCGGGAATGACAAAGACATTGTCTGAACCAGAATTTCACGAATTAAAGAATTTCCCGAATTTTGTCTTTTCATAATTCTGATGATTCTGTTAATTCAATAAATTCGAGTTCAGACAATATAAATGAAGAGGAGAAGTACAAGAAGGATTTCTGATTGGATTCCCGCCAGGAACGCGCGGGAATGACAAAGACATTGTCTGAACCAGAATTTCACGAATTATAGAATTTCCAGAATCTTGTCTTTTCATAATTCTGATGATTCTGTTAATTCTATGAATTCGAGTTCAGACAATATAAATGAAGAGGTAAATACAAAATGGATTCTGATTGGATTCCCGCCAGGAACGCGTGGGAATGACAGAACACTGTCTGAACCAGAATTTTGCGAATTAAAAAATTTCCAGAATTTTGTCTTTTCATAATTCTGCTGATTCTGATAATTCTATGAATTCGAGTTCAGACAATATAAATGAAGAGGGTAAGTACAAAATTGATCTTGATTGGATTCCCGCCAGAAACGCGCGGGAATGACAAAGACATTGTCTGAACCAGAATTTCACGAATTATAGAATTTCCAGAATTTTGTCTTTTCATAATTCTGCTGATTCTGATAATCCCATGAATTCGAGTTCAGACAATTAGAATTTGAAGAGGGGAGTTAAGAAATTGTTATTCTGTACTCTATATATTCTATAAAAAATAGTTTATAAAAATCAAGCAGGAGACTTGAATCATATTTGCAAAGTGATTATATAATTTATAGATTGCAATAAACTAAGAAAGAAAAATATGAAAAGAATTATAGTAATAATTTTATTATTTGTATCCTCCACAATTTTTACACAGGTTCCTCCGGATAAATGCGGTGATCACAGATGGTCTCAAAAAACTCTTACCGATAGCTTAGCCGCTGATGTTAATATTAAACACCCCGTGTTTACCACAGTTTATGAACAGACTCTTTTGCCGGGGCATGAAATCAAAACAAAGACACCAAGACTCGAAGATGAAAAAACTGTTTACAAGGTAATGTATTGGTTCTCCGGAAAATGGAATTTTCAAAATTTGATTTAGGTAGATTTTCATACAGCATTTCTGATTTCAATTCTGTTTTTTCTTGCCTGTTGTAATTTGTTTTCTCTCACTTCGAGCTTTTCTTTTATTATTCCGTTCAAATAATCATTTGGTGTTAAATAATATAATGAACTATGAAGTCTTTTTGTATTATAAAATTCAATATACTCTGCAATTTGTTTTCTTGCATCTTCAAGATTTATCATCGATGATTTTTTCAAACATTCTTCCTGTATAGTTCTATGATAACGTTCAATCTTTCCGTTTGACTGCGGATATGCAATTGAAGTTTTAATGTGCTGCAGTCCTGCAAACTTCAGATACATTGCAAAGTCTTTGCTGATGAACTGCGATCCGTTGTCGGAAATTATTCTGGGATTATTCCCCGGGAATTTTTCCAATGCTTTTTGAATCGTCAGTTCAACATCGTACTCCTGCATGTTCAGTCTTAATTCATGATGTGTTATATATCTGGAATATCCGTCAATTACAGAAATTAAGAATAAAAACGTGCCTTTGTAGTTAACATATTTTATATCTACGTGCCAATGCCGGTGCGGTCCTGAAGGTTGTTCAAAGCCTCTGCCTTTAGAAGACTTCTTTGTCTGGTTCCATTTGTTGAGCAAGCCAGCACGCTTCAGGATTCTGTAGACTGCAGAAGGGCTTACGGCCACAACATCATCATCGATCATCATGTAAGTTAATCTTCTGTAGCCTTCACCTGTATGATTCTTTGCATACAAAATAATTGCTTCTTTTTCCCAGTCAAGCAGCCAGTTCTCTTTGGGCATGATGCCGTTGTGATTATTCGGCATGCCTTCTCTTGAAGTCCATGAATAATATTTACTTGAATTAAGACTTATCAATTTTAATATAATTTTTAATGAAAATTCAGTTTTATTTTTAACTGCCTCAACAAACTCTGTGATCTCATCCCTGATGTCAGGTTCAACCCATTGAGCTCTCAAATTTCCCCATCGATATTTTTTTTTAACTCTATATTCTCCGAAAGAAGCCAGTTTATTGCATCTGCATTCTTTTTTAGCTTTGCTTCCAGAAATTCAATCTTCTTTTCCTGAGCTGAGTTAACACCTCCGGATGATTTTGATTCAAAGATAGAAGCTGCATTCTCGAAGAGTTTTTTCTTCCAGTTATAGATGTCATTGACATGGACGTTGTACTTTTCAGCGACCTGGCTGATAGGTGTATTATTCTCAAGAAGCTCTCTGAGAATAGTAATTTTCTGTTCTGCGGTGTAACGTTTTTTCTCCTGCATTTTGGAATTTCCTTTCTTTAAGTTTACAAATATAAGAATTTAGAAATTCCATTTCCACTTGAAGCATTACAGTAAGATGCTATTTACTGGAATTCAGAAAAGAAGATGATTCGGATTATCATTTAGTAATCAAAGATGAAAAAAGTGATGTTACCATGGTAGCTGAATATGTGACCCTTCCTGTCCGGGAGTAAAAAGTTCAGCAGCTTATGATAGATTTGTCACCGTAAGGGATAAGTTTGAAACTTATTTTGCTAAGAAATCCTCGAGAACTAATATAAGTGTTCATATACAAATTGAAGGAGTCGGATTCTATGATATGAAACATTCCAACAATCCCGTAGGGAATGCAGCGAACAACAGAGAAATTCATCCAGTTACAAAATTCACTTTCTTAAAGAAGTGATGAGCTGAGGATGCTCTTTGAAGTAATTTGAATATGATTGACCAATAAGACCCAAAGGCTCTAAGTATTAATTTCCCAAACTTATTTTTTCTTAGAGTCTTCGAGCCTTCGTGGTTATTTCAAAAGTGCAACCGGTTTATAAGGTTCATCATATTTCAATAAAGAGTCTCGCAATATATAATTATTAGTTGATTGTTTTTTTTCTAATGAAACTTCTATTACAACTTTCTCTCCACTTTCAAAAGGGACATTCTCCAATTCTATTTTATTATTCTTCTTTACTGTAGTTTTTGTTTTGAATGTTTCCATTGTTGATTATTTGATTCGAGTTCAAAATAATTACTGATGATATAAAATACAATAGAAGTCTGATTGCTATGACTCTAAGTATTCAAATCTGTCCAAAACGTTTATTATAACCCATTGAAAATCAATTGACCAAAACTCCAGTTCAAACTAAACTCTGATTAAATTGAAGTTTATGTTCTTTCTTTTGAACGATCAAAAGAAAGAACCAAAGAAAAATCGTCCCGAGGACTCGGGATGAAAAATTGCCTAAAATTCATTCACAATGGCGGCAAGAATTGCAACATGAACGCAGGTTGCAATCGTAAAAGGCGTTCGTTACTAGCAATTCTTGCTGTCGCCATTGCTCTGAATTTTTTGAAGGCAATTTTTCACAGGCGGGTTCGTTTTTGAATTCGGAAATTATTATTCGATTCTGTTTGCCAATTTCAGATTATCTTAATCCTAAGAAATAATTTGGACAGCAGTGCTAAGTATTAATTTCCCAAACTTATTTTTTCTTAGAGCCTTCGAGCCTATGAGGCGAAAGCAGAAATCCAAAATCCAAAATCAAAAAAAATCCAAAATCGCATCACGGTTTTATCACGCCAACGAAATTAAAATTATTATTATCCACAATTAATAGGTCGTTAGCATCTACTACCAAATCCCCGGTGAGGTCGGTATCTGCATACCCGGTCGTTATGTTAAATACATCGTTATCTACCAGAGACAGATCACGCGAATCTATCACTCCGTCATTGTCCACATCGCCGCTGTATAAGCACCATCTTCCTGCCTTTAGTATTTGATTATTTCCGAATGCCTGTGACTGCGATAATGTAAAATCATAATTTGCAGTTACACCGTTGTTGAAATTCAGAGGTGATGAGCTCCATGTTTCAAGCGCATTGCGGTGAGTGATACTTACATAATAATTACCGCCCGGGGCATGAATGAAATTCACTGTTACATTGCCCGAACTGTTGAGATAACCCGTTGCTGAATCAATGCTGTTAAAAGGAGAGACACTGTTTCGAAGATAAACTTTAACCGTGTCCTGAACCTGAACCAGTCCATTCCACATTCCCTGAAGTCCTGTAGTCAGATCCAGAGTAATTGCAGGAAGCAGCTTTACTGTAAAGTTGTAAAACTTCTGTCCAGGATTCAAGCTGCTGTTTCCGGTTATCTTTATGAAATATTCTCCGGCGGCTGAGGTAAATGAAATGCTGTCATCTGCAGAATTTATGTTTTTTGACGCGAGTGAATCTCCGGCTGATGAAAGTAAGGAGATCTTTGTTACAGCCGAATTCAGATATTTCAGATTAACAGTTATCTTTCCGCCTGTTAAAGTTTTTATTTTATAGAAATCAAGATCAGTTGTCTGCCCGCCGCTTTGCAAAGTAATAAATCCCGAATACAATTTATTAAAGGAAATGTCATAAGCAAAGTCTTTGCTGTCGGGTTCGTCGAGACCTCTTACCAATACTGCAGTGTCTGAGGTTTCCTGTATGTGATTTTTATTTGTGAGAAGAGTATCGGCAAGTCCAAGAGGCGCAATGTTGGAGGAAACATAAAGCCGTTGACTGCTCAGAGGAACTGCCAGGTCTGTTCCGAGTCCAAGATAATTTGAAGTGATCCATGTATATAAAATATTCCGGGGAAGAGGCAACAGGGGATTATCGGTTGTATTGGAATCAATGCCTGTAATGTTGTCGGTAACACCGCCATTACAATTTACATCTTTGTTATAATAACTCGAGGGAATGGTCGATTCAAAATTACCGAATAAATAAGCTGCGTCTGTTCCGGAATAAGAAATCCTCATATCTCTTAATGCTTCACTGTTAAAATCAATGCCGGGAATCGGTAATGGATACATTCGTTCCTAGGTGAGGCGTGCCGATCGTTACAACCTTTGCAACTTTGTGTCCGTTCAAAGTGTCGCCCGGCTCTATCCACCATTTATGAATTCCGTTTTCGGTCCTTTGCAAATATTCTCTTATCGCAAGTCCTCCCATGGAATGCCCGACCAGTATTACTTTATCCGCGCCGGTGATCCTCAGTACAGAATCTATCAGCGCTCTCAATGCATAAGCCTGTTTGTATATTGCAGACTGATTGCTTGCATTCTGATTACTGCCCGGAGTGGTGTTGCTGTATAAGATTATTCCCGGGTCAGAAATGTTTCTGTTCCAGAAGTTATTGAAATTAGTTGTGTAAATGCTCGATGGAGTGATTGTATTCACAATATTTCCCGATGCGTCTTTGAGAGGAATAAGTACATCCTGTATATAATCCGTACTGTCACCGCCTCGGGCATTGAGCACCGCGCTAAGTGTATGGCTCGTACTCAGATCCCAGGCGCTGCTGAGCTTTGTTAATATGCTGCTCCACGTCTGGTCATTGGAATTTAATCCGTGAACAAATATTACCGGGTAAGGTGAATTTCCGGTTTGCGAATATGAAATGTTAATTGCCAGGATTATTGAAAGAGAAAGTAAAATGTTTTTCATTGGGGATGAAGTTTTTCTTTCAATATATCTAATGTTGTTTTCTGAACAAATTCATTTATGTGTGCTACAGCCCCATCTTTTTTACCACTATGGCTCAAAGACTCGAAGGATTAATTTTTGGTTTTCTTAGTTACTTTGAGACTTAAATATTTTTTACCGCGAAGACGAAAAGGCTCAAAGAATTAGCTCTTGAGACTTGGCGGCAAGTTGGTATTTAACTATTATCGGTTTTACTTTGAGTCTTCGGGTCTTTGAGTCATCACAAGTGCTTACGAATAATAAAAAAGCCGGATGATTTTCTTCTCCCGGCTCATACCCAATACACAATACTATCTACTTCACCAGTATCATTCTCTTCACCTGTGAAAAAGCACCTGACTCGAGTTTGTAATAATATATCCCGCTGGACAAATTACTTCCATCAAAGACAACAGAATATCTTCCGGCAGGTTTAACTTCGTTTACTAAAGTTCTAATTTCTTTACCTGTCATATCATAGATTTTCAATGTTACAAATCCTAATTCCGAAATGCTAAATTCCAAATTTGTAGTCGGATTAAAAGGATTTGGATAATTCTGTGAAAGTGAAAAACTACTTTGTTGTTCCTGTGAATTCAGATTATCTGTCTGTTCTTCTTTCATAAAATCCCCCTGGTTATTGTCTACTGTAGAAATAATATTCCCATTTTTATCATACTTTCTGAAAGCAAGATATTGTTGATTTTCATCCCATGCAAATACAATCATCCAGACATCTCCTGTTATCTTATCCACTTCAAGTGTCGTTGCTTTTTTCATTTCGTTGATGTCATTGCTCTCCGAAAACGAAGGGTAAAATGTATCATGCCATTGATTTGAAACTCCGCCCCCGGGATTCTGTACATAAGATTGAATTTCATAACCGCTCGGAGCTTGTGCACACGCTCCGCTCACATATACCTGATTTTGCCAGCTCTTTATTGAAGACGCTTTATCAGATCCTCCGCTTTGTCCGTAATCAAAATATTCTACATTATTATTCCACCCGTAATTTCCTGAATTCTTTGTGTATTTAATAGTTGCAAAGTCATAGTTGCTTCCATAATTTCTGTTACAGTAACCAGTTACGTAAACATTTCCTGAGTCGTCTGCTGTGATAGCTGTCGGAACATCATCTGCGTTTCTCGCTCCGGCTCTCGAACTGTTGAATGTCTTTGCCCAGTTTAATTCCTCATACTGAGTACCTTTAAAATTTAGCGTCAAAAAATCAGAACCTGTAGTTGTACCAAAGGCAATATCGGTTATACATGTTATCGATGCGCGTGACTTTGCAAATGCATTATCGGATACATATGAAAGGACAAAACCCGTCGGTATTTCATTTGTCAACGCTTTTTGGTAAATAAGAACATCCGGTGGCTCAGAATTATCTTGTGGAAAAGTCAGCATCATGACATCTTTAAAATTTATTCCTCCTGATGTGTAACCGACTGCATAGACAAATCCAGCATCTGTCAAAATATCGGTTGAGACATCATCAGCGTGGTATCTGGGATTATCGTATTGATGAGTCCAGATTGGGATTCCCAATTCAGAATATTTCAATGCAATAAAGTCTTTGTTGCTATTTTCTTTTGTAATGTATCCACAGACATATATATTGTTAGCATTGTCAACTGCAATTCCAAGTCCTTTATCTTCTCCAGAACTATTATACTTTTTAATATATTCAACACTGCCAAGGATTTTCTCTAACTTCAGTATAAAAATATCATTAGTATTTGTTTCTGAATTAAATAAATAACCGGTTGTTAACACAAATCCATTATTATCAACAACTATATCCATTCCTTTGTCATTTCCATAAGGACTTAGAAACGGTATAGACCAAACATTCACTGAATCTAAATACTTTTCGATCAAAATATCATAAGTTTGATTTGAGCTATCGTAGACATTTCCAGTTACATACAGATATCCATCATCTCCTAAGAAAGTTTTAAAAGGATAACTATCCGGTAATTGTGAGTAAGAAAAATTAATTGTGATTAGAACCAGACTAACTATTAATATTATTTTTTTCATGATTAATTTTGTTTTAATGTTTCCTGCTTTATAGCAAGTAATTAAATTATTTTATTAAAATACATTTTTTTGAATCTATCAGAGTATTATTTACATAAAGCGTATAAAAATAAATGCCGCTTGATAGGTTATTTCCATTTATGCTGACTGAATAATTTCCCAAATATTGTTTTTTTGAAACCAATGTTTCTATATATCTCCATGCGGCATTGAACAATTTAATTTCAATATTTCCCAAGGATTTTAAGGAATAATTTATCTTCGTTGTTGGATTAAATGGATTAGGGTAGTTTTGACTTAAAGTGTAATACTCGTTAATGATTTGAGTATTATTTTGAATATTGACTAAGCCTAAGTTTAAAGTTTTAATTATTGTTCCAAAACTTCCAACGATAAGAGCTTTATTGTTATCAATCAACCAAACTGAGTTCAATGTATTTCCAGTATTTCCCGTTTGTGTTTGCCAGTTTTGTCCGAAATCAGTTGTGTATAAGATTACTCCATCTAAACCTGCAATTATTCCCGATCTATCATTTAAAAATTTTACGGAGTTTAGATTGTTCATAGAATTACTTGTTTGATTAAACCAACTAATCCCTCCATCTGTAGTCTTTACTATCTTCCCAATTGATCCTACTGCCGTTCCATTTAAAGTATCACTGAAATCCAACGAGATAAAATGTGTTACTTCCAAATATTGTAGCATCCCAATTTATTCCGGCATTAGTTGTTCTTAACATTCTTCCTGATTGACCAACAATAACGCCTGTGTTTTGATCGATAAAATCAACACATATAAAAAACATATGGAAGTGATAAGGTATAAATGTTAAACCAACTATTTCCTCCGTCAGTTGTTCTCAACACTTTACCGCTGTCGCATGCAGCAATTCCAATATTTAAATTTAGAAAATACATGGAGTTAATATTATTCTTAATTCCGCTGTTTTGATTTGACCAATGTATTCCCTGCATTTGTTGTCATTATTATTGTTCCTGTATCGCCAACTGAATAGCCCGTAGTTGGGTTTACAAAAAATATTGATTTTAATTCTCTTTGTAGTCCCGCTCTGTAGTTCATTCCAGTTATCACCTGCATCCGTTGTCTTCAATATCTTCCCACTGTCACCGACCGAATATCCGATATTTGCATCAGTAAAATAAATACTGTTCAATGTTTTTTTAAATCCGTTCTGTTGTATCCAGCTTGCTCCGCCATTTGTGCTTTTGAGTATTTTTCCTCCTGAACCGGATACAGCAACGTTATTCGAATCCAATGCATCTATATACCAAAATACACCTATTGGAATATCGTATTTTAAATAAGTCGAATCCTGATTCCAATTGTATCCGGCATTTGTTGTCTTTAATATTCTTCCGTAATCACATCGCAACATAGCCTGTGTTTGGATTTATAAAAGACCCCATTCTTATCAAATCAATTCCTCCGATCACTGGGATGTTCAAAGTATTTTGCTGCCAGTTCTGACCGCCATCTGAAGTTCTGTAAAATATATCCTTATCTGCGATTGCATAGGCATTTAACGGGTAAAACAGTTTACAAATGCAATGGTAGTTAACTGAGGTAAAATCAATGGATTGAGTATCCAGTTCGCTCCGCCGTCAGTAGTTGTAACAATTCCTCCGTTACCTCCTATAAATCCATTCAGAGAGTCACAAAAACTTACTGAAAAAAATGCCGCGCCTGTCCCGCTTGTCTGTTGTATCCAGTTCGACCCGCCGTTCGTTGTCTTCAGTATTGTTCCTCCGTTGCCGACTGTGTAGCCGGTGTTTTGTGTCGGGAATGAAACCGAGCGCAAATAGTTTCCGACATTGCTTGTTTGTTGTATCCAGTTCGTGCCGCCATTAGAGGTGTATAGTATCGTTCCCTGTCTTCCAACAATAAATACTCTGTCCGGAGTCAGACATTCTATATCCGCTAATATATCCACATCATTTGAGTTTTGCAAAAACCAGTTCGCTCCGCCATTAGTTGTTTTCATTATTGTTCCAAGCACTCCTGCAGCGTATCCCGTCTGTGCATTGGCAAACTTAATTGCATACAGCAGATTTCCTGTCGGAAGCGGCTGCTGCCAAAACCAGTTTGAATTGGGCTGTGAATTAACACGAGTTTGAGTTATTGATATTATTATTACAGATATTACCAGGTGGAGTATAGTTTTTTTCATTCTATAGATTTGTTGCCAAAATATAAACTAAGTTAACATTAAATTAAATCCAAAGTATTTGTTTAACTTAAAAATATCTCAATCTCAGTTTCAGCGAGAACGGTTATTAATCTTTGCTTCCATAATTCGACCTATAAGTTTAGCGGCAAACTATATAAAATTTGTCATTGTGTCAAATGGTAAAAAACGCGATTTGTGAAAGTTGAAAAACAGATGGGTTTCAGTTTGTCTTCCATGTTATCCTGAAGTCTTTATAACTGATCACTACCACAAGCGGAATTATCATGCATCCTGCCATCCACATTAATGTCATTTGCAGGAAATCTTCTTCAGGTGCGGTGACAACCAGTCCTATGGTCCTTATTATCGTGTGGACGATCGCCGGGCTCCATACTGTATTGTCCGCTCTTTCAAACAGGTACGCCATCGGCACTGAAACTGCCACCGCAAGTATGGTCGAGAACAGCGCTACGGACCATTCCATATATGTGAACATTAATAAGTGAGCTGCTGCAAATAATGCCATGGAAGTAAGTACAGCTTTTTTGAAGCTCATATTTCCTCTTAAGTTTCTGAATACAAACCCTCTGAAGAACATCTCTTCAGCCAAACCTCCGGTCAGAAATAATCCGATAAGATTTAAAAACCAGCTCTTGTTCAGATAGACATCAATTCCGAAAACGAAATAAAATAATGGGTATAATAAGAGCAGAAACATTGAGATCCATATTCCCGGTGTGAGTTTTATGAACGATGTTTTGTGAAATCCAAGATTTGAGAGTACTTGTATAAGTGAGTCTTTTGAATACCATTTATCAAATAATGAAAGCGAAATAAGCACAACTGTTAAAGTAATGAGCGCATTCAGTATATAAGGAAGTCTTCCTGAAAGTACTCCTGTTAAGTGAAAGATTGTAAAAGTAATTAAGAAGATGAAATAAAGTTTGTACGATTGTTTATGCATATGTTCTGAGTGAAAATTTTATGTCTGAAAAATAGTTAGACATTCAGAAATTTTAAATACTTTATTTGGTATTAAGTATTAAGTATTAAGTATTAAGTATTAGGTATTAGGAATTAAGTAACAGCAGGGTTTGATATCTTTAACATGTGACCTTCTGTTTTCCGGTCACTTGTCATTCTGAGGAGAGAAGCGATGAATAATCCGGCTGTTTAGTAATGGATTCTTCGCTGCGCTCAGAATGACAAAGCTTGAGGATGTAATATGTCTAAAATCTGGGGATATCTATTTGAACAGTTTTCAAAGTCTGATCAATTGTCCGTTCTTCCGGTTTCTTTTCAATCACAAAATCATTGTTAACAGATATTCTCAAAGCGCGGAGGCCGTGGACGCCCTGCATGTCTTCGAGTTCGAGTGTCTCAACACTGCCTGTGATATAATTTTTTGTTTTTAGAAATTCTATGTACTGCATATACTCAGCTGCTTCTGATTCGAGTGAATAGACGACGGCAATTTTTCCCGGAGCAACAAGGCGCTCGCCAGTGCCTTTGATCTCTGCCTTGTCAATTCTCTTCTTTATTATTTCATATCTTACATCATATGAGTCCGATACATCGAATTTTTTTTCATCATAGAAAAATTTTATGCTTATGGGCGAATTCTGGACGAATATCAGATGAGTTGCATCCATTGGAATACACAATTTGTCTTTGAGCTCGATACATCTTTTTGCAATGATACACATCGTTACGAGCTGCCAGATACGCAGGCTCTTGAGATGAATGCTGTTAAATTTGTCGTCTGCGACAAGCGATGAGCCGAGGTAGAGGTTGTATTCCACTCCGTCGGTTTTATACTTCTCAAAATAATGAGGAAATATTTTCTGCGCCTTATCCTGCTGGATCTCGAGTTCGGTGGAAATAGTTTCATTCATCAGCATGATGCTTTCTTCGAACTCTTTTCTTTTGTTGGAAAGAATGCCGAGCTGCGGATTAAGCTTCTCTTTATATATTTGGATCATGTTCCTAAATTCATCATCAAGGCTTTTCAGCTGTTCAAGAGTTGACCAGATCTCATTTCGGATAAAACCAATGACGGACATTTCGTTCATTGAATTCAATTCCTTCTTTAGTGTATCAATCTGATTTGAAATCCGGAAAGACATTTCTTCGAGAATAGGCATTACGCCTTTCGAAGACGCTTTCCTGATTATCTCTCCGGCGAGTTCGAGATTTTCGATAAGGTCCAGTTGTATAGCTTTGTTTCTATGAATGGAAGAATCCTTTATGTCAGACGCTCCATAAAAAGGATGGACGTTTTCAAAAATAATTTCTTCCATCTCATCTACAATGTCATTCCGCAGCTTGTTGAGATAATCAAGCGCGGCATTGCGGAACCGCCAGTCAACAGTCGGATGAATGGCAGTACACTTTTCTTTTATAACTGACTGAATCGATTTTGAAAGGTCATCGAGACTTGATTCGATGCAAACCGCAAAGAGGGGATACACTTCATCGAGCTTAAGTATGTTCACTTTATTCAGATCACCCGGAAATCGAAGATGCGAGCTCTAGGATGCCAATGATCTCTTCTTTATAGAAAAGCGGAGCTACGAGTAAATTCCTTATGCCGCCATCAAGTAATTCCTTCTCTACTCTTTCGGAGCAGCTGTAATCTTTTACGTCGTATATCAATTTTGCTGCCCGGGTATCGAGAACTTCAGAATATATATTACATTCGCTTGCAATATTATTTTCGGTAAAAGATTCCCGGAGTATGATGCTGTTACCCATCCTGACTGCATTCTCCAGATCCTTTTTTCCTGACGGAAAGCCGATCAGTCCAAGCTTTAGATTTGGTTTTTTCAGAAGTACACGGAGCTTATGCTGAAGAAGCTTGAATTTGTTTTCCGAAGTAAGAGACTCTTTTCCGATGAGGTCAAATTTCAATGATGAGATTGTTTCCTGATCAGTTATTTCGACAGCATTGTAGATCAGAAAGCCCTGCGCTTCAAAAAGTTCAGGCGGAATCATCTCCATCAGTATTTTCGTATTATCAAGATTGTCAAACAGTCTTTTCCTTTCAAGATCGGTAAGCGGATTTATCTCCTGCTTCGCTCTGAGTTCGCAAAACCAAGAGAATATTCTTATCCTGTAATATCTTTCGAGTCCGGTTTTTTCATCCTGTTTTGTGTAAATAATAGGATACTCATAATTTATCTTCAGTTTGTAAAATGCTGATAAAATGATAGAGTAAACTGCCATCACTCTTCCCTCGGGTGTAAGACAACAATTCTCATTAAAGCAATCCGACCTCATCTGGTTCGCAAAGAAGCCCAGCTCACTGAAAGCAGGTGTTTCATAAAAAGGTTCCAGTCTGTCGAAATATACGGCAGAATAATATTCGTGAACATCAATGGAAGGGGAAATGCATATTGTAAGGAGTTCTTCGATCAGTTCCCGGTGAGTTTCGATGAGGGAAGAATCATGAATGGGTTGCATTAATTCCGGCACTTCATCAAGTTTCTTTTTTATGTAATCATAAGAAGCAGCTACCGCCTTGTTGGACTTGCTTGCCTTTTCCCAGAACTTGATCAGAGGAATGAGACTAAAATGTCCTTTGATCGTTCCGTAATAATTTATGTTTTTATCGTTGCTGTGGTTCATATTTCGTGTACTTGGGTGAAGCTAAAAATATTGTATGATGGATTTAATAAAAAGGAAAAAAATTGGAAGATGGATGGTTTAGTGGAGTTTAGTGGTGCTCTGTTCAAAATAATTATTCTGTTCTTTCTTTTGAACGATCAAAAGAAAGAACCAAAGAAAAATCGCCCGCTGGTGAAAAATTGCCTAAAAATTCTATTCGCAATGTCTGCAAAAATTGCAACTCCTCGTTCGCGTTGCTCACTCGTCAGACAGGCAATTTTTGCTTTAGCCATTGCTCAGAATTTTTTGAGGCAATTTTTCACAGGCGGTTTGTTTTAAAAATGTAAATCAAAAAGTATCGATTAATTTCTAGTATCATTACTATTTGACCCTTTTTAAAAATATTTTGGACAGTAGTGGTTTAGTGGAGCTCTGTTCAAATAATTATTCTGTTCTTTCTTTTGAACGATCAAAAGAAAGAACCAAAGAAAAATCGCCCGCTGGTGAAAAATTGCCTAAAATTCTATCGCAATGTCTGCAAAAATTGCAACTCCTCGTTCGCGTTGCTCACTCGTCAGACAGGCAATTTTTGCTTTAGCCATTGCTCAGAATTTTTTGAGGCAATTTTTCACAGGCGGTTTCCTTTCAATTAGGTATTAGGAACTAGATATTAGATATTTGGTATTTGTTAGAATCTTGGGACTTCAATCTGCTGCAACAAGACGCTCGTCCGTGGGGAAGAAGCTAAATCTCTTATTTTGTCAGACTTTTCTTCAATGTCTGCCACATTCCTACTGTTACTTTATAGCGCAATTCATCTGTATCTTTATTATTATTGAGCCATGCATGCGCAGCTTTAAGATTCCAGTGTTCATCATGAAGTTGTTTCATCCAATTGCTATGCGCAGCGTCACTGTGTTTTGGTTCAGGAATATCCGCGAACTGCATAAAAAATAATGTGTGTTTATTTCTTATTGTTCCGTATTCATTTGCACTCGTCAGTTTCTCGCATCCATATTGTCTGATTGTTTCCAGTATATAATATCTTTCTTTTTCATTTTCAAAAATAATTATTGACTTCTCGGTGAGACTATTTAATAAATCAAGCAGTTCATTGTCTTTTATTATATCATCGGAACATATCTTTTCTGCAGCATCCAATGTCCATCCACCGGCAAATACAGATAATCTTCTGCCATAATATTTTTTCTTTTTCCGAAAGCAGATCATAGCTCCAGTCTATCAACGCTCTTAATGTCTTGTTGTCTGGGCAAGGCTGTTCTCTTTCCTCCGGTTAACAGATTAAATCTGTCATTCAATCTTTCATAAATTTTTTCCACAGATAAAACTTTTATCCTTGCGGCTGCAAGTTCAATTGCCAGTGGAATTCCGTCAAGCTGAAAACATATTCCGGCAAGAGCATATGCATTGCTGTCAGTTCACTTTGAAGTTTTCATCAACAGATAAAGCTCTTTCCATAAATAATCTCACTGCTTCATATTGAGATAATTTTTCAGGAGAATTTTCAACTTTAGGATCCGGAACTTCAAGTGACAAAACTTTGTGAATCTGTTCACCTTCACATCGCAGTGCTTCGCGGCTTGTTGCAATGATTTTTAATTTCGGACTTTTACTGAGAAGCAGTTCTGTAAATTCTGCGCATGTTCAACTAAATGTTCACAATTATCAAGTATGATTAAAATTTCTTTGTCTCTTAAGTAATCACATAAAGCATCCTTCAAACTTCTTTTCGGCTCTTCCTTTAATCCGAATACTTTCATAATTGCCTGAGGTAAAAATGACGGTTCGGATAACGAAGCAAGTTCAACAAACCAGACGCCGTTCGCAAAATCATCAATAACATCTGCTGCAATCTTTAATGCAAGCCTTGTTTTTCCCGCTCCGCCCGAACCGGTGAGTGTTAACAAATGTGTTTGTTTCAATAATTCTTTTACCCGGTTAATTTCGTCTTCTCTTCCGATAAAGCTTGTCAGCTGAACAGGTAAATTATTCGGTCTTGCATCAAGGGTCTTCAGCGGAGGGAAATCTTCACGAAGTTCTCCAGAGATAATCTGATAGAGTCTGACAGGCTGCATCAGATCTTTCAATCTTCTTTCGCCAAGATCACGATATGAAATTATATTTCTGAAGTACAGATTCATTCTTTGACAAGTTCATAAGCATCATTTGAAATAAGAATTTGTTCACCGTAAGCAGCTGACATTATTCTTGCAGTCTTGCAAGTGTAATATATCCCATATATTTTTTGCCATTCCATTCTGCCGTTCCCGAATGAATTCCTATCCTGATTTTAATTTGAGCATCATTCCAGGCTGACTCTGGCGGCCATTTTTCATTTGAAAGATTAATCTGAGCATCAACAGCGGCTTTAACGGCATCTTCGGCATTTTCAAATGCACAGCAAAAAGCATCACCGACTATTTCAAATACAAAGCCATTATTCGAATCAATAGCATTCTGCAATATTGCGTGATGTTTTTCCAGAGCAGCCTGCAATGTATCCGGAAAATCCTGTGATAACCTGGTGCTTCCTTCTATATCAGTAAAAAGAAATGTTACAAGATCGGAAGATATATTGCTCAATGTAATATTCTATATTTAATTATCAATGATTAATGATCAATGATTAATGATTAATGATCATAACATTGATCGAATGAAGAATTATAAATTACGAATTTTAAATTGAACATTGAACATTGAAAATTAATAATTAATAAGGTCGCTTTTATTTTGTTTTTGATTTAACCTCCCGGTAAGAAGATTTAAGAATTTCAGTCAGCAGCTTTTTATTGATCTTTGCAAGATTGATGTTAGTCCAGCCCTGTAGTCCCCATTTGTTGGGTACAGGATAGACAATACACTTATCAACTAAACAAAAAACATACTGATCAGTCTGAGAGAGCTTTACACAGGCTCTGTTCTCTTTTTCGTTAAGAGTGGCATAAATCTTTTTATCAACTCTAAAGGAGGTCTTTTCAAAGTGAGGCATCTCTTCGACACCGGGGAATGCTGTTGCGACTTTTTTGAAGGTCTCGAAGTTAATCATAGATATTTAATAAATTGACTAAATTTAAAAATCTCAAAATTTGTTGTTTAAATTATCCCATTCAAAGGAAAATATCAAATAAATATTACCCGAACTTTTATCCTTTACAAAAATAACTTTACTTAAATTTATATTTAACATAATTTATAAAAAAGTTTTAATACATTAATAGTATCAACAATAAAAAAATATCATGAAAAAATTTTTCATAACTCTATTCGTTACATTTGGTTTCATTTCTAATATCAATTCCCAGACAGTTGTAGCATCTTATCCTTTCCCCAATTATTCTCAATACAATTCATTCTGGGGAATAACAAAAATCGGTGATACACTCCGTATCGCAACCGACAATAACGGAAGCATATATAAGGTAACCGAAACTGGAGTCATATTTGACAGCTTAACTACGCCGTTTGCTTTTAATCACGGGCTTGCATGGGACGGAAGCGGTTACTGGATCGCCGAAGATTTCAGAACTGCCGGCGCGAGACTTGTATAAAATAAATACTTCCGGACAAAGACTTGACAGCATTCAGCTGCCTGCGCTAATCGGCGGAGCAACAGGCGGAGTCGGTGATATAAATTTATCGGGCAACTCAATGTGGTTTACAGTTTACTATCCTGACTTTACAAGTTATCCTTTTGCTTATGCTTACAAAATGGATTTGACTTCGAGACTTATTACCGATACGATTCCTTTAAGAGGTCTGCAGGTTCAGGGAATTGCTTTAAAGGGTGATACAATATTTTATGTAAATGATTTCTTTCAGGGAGACGGTGAAAGAATTTATGCTTACAGAAAAGCTACCGGTGATACTCTGTTTTCATTCCCGACTCCTGACCCGGACGGCGACTGTAATCCGAGAGGGATGTACTGGGACGGACAATATCTTTGGCTGATCGCAGACAGGATCGGAAACAATATGTTTCTGTACAGGACACTTTATAAGTATTCAATGACAGGTCAGGGAAACCCGCAAATTACTACAAACTCAAATTCACTTGATTTCGGGAATACGATCATCGGAACAAACACTGACAGGAATCTGATAATAACTAATACCGGAAGTGCTAAACTTATCATTTCAAATTTTAACATTACCAACCCGAGATTTACAATTACTCCGAATAATGTTCCCGATACTTTGAATGTTAATCAGTCAAAAAATTATACAGTAAGATTTTCGCCTACTGTTTATGATACAACTTCCGGGCAATTGCAGATCACGAGTAACGACGGTGTTACTCCGGTAAAGATAGTGACATTAAAAGGTAAAGGAATTTATAACGGAAGCAATATACAGGTATCGGCTAACAGCTACAATTTCGGACCGAGAAGGGGACTCTCGTTATGCGGTTATATTTTTTCAATAAAAAATACAGGCTCGGAAGTTTTGAATATTAATTTAATGGAAACGTTCTCTTTCTCTTTCAGGATTGACACTGTCGGTCTGACATTTCCTGTTTCAATCGACACACAGAAGACAAAAGATTTCAGGGTCTGGTTCATGCCCGGAGTTTTCGGGACATATTCTGATTCCGTAAGGATAATTTCAAACGCTGTTAATTTACCTATAACAAGCATCTTGCTTCAGGGCAACGGGACTTCCAACTGGCAGACAATGGGTGACATTGCATGGCAGGGAGTTGTGCCAGATAATCCTTATACGATCGCGGATAATTACAAACCTGTGAGCATCAAACAGATCAGTGACGTAAATGCGGATGGAGTGAATGATGTTGTTGTAGCAAGCTCAAATTATCTGACTACCTGCTTTAACGGAAATTCATCGGTCACTTCTGATATTCTATGGTCATTCAATACCGGAACAAATAATAACAACAGTGGCTCTGTGCCTTATGAAGATGCAATGCAGATACGAACCGACATTGATAATGACGGGATTCAGGATGTTGTGATCGGCTGCGGCGGAGGAAATGAATTTGTATATACATTATCCGGAAGAACAGGCAAGAGGATCTGGGCTTTCGGAGATTCGGTGAATTTCAGCAACGGTGACATTAACGGAGTAAGGGCAGATAAGGATTATAATGGTGACGGAGTGTTTGACGTAATCGCATCTGCAAGCGGGGAATCAAATGGAAACGGAAGAAGAAGTGTATATTGTCTTAACGGTCTGAACGGCAACGTAATTTTCATAAGTTCTCAGACATCACTCTTTTTATATGATGTTGTAAATACACAGATCGGCGGCGCTGTATCGCACAGCAATAACGGTCAGCCGTATTATGCGCAGTTTTTTAACAATGCGGGTTCGAATGTTTTTCAATATACAAGTCCGGACATTATATGGGGCATGAGAGATATTAAGAGTATCAATGCTGATACAATCCGGGATATTGTGTGTCAGGCAGGTTTTAACGGAAGAGTATTTGCGCTAAGCGGAAATGACGGTTCGCTGCTTTGGGAAAGGACAATGGGTTCCAGCGTAAACGGAAACATAAAGTACTTTCTTGGGAATGATCCGTTATTGGATACAACTCTTATTTCTTCAGGTCAGAGAACGATGAACAAATTGAATCCGAGAACGGGCGCGGATAAATGGATCAATGGTCTTGACAATACCTACATACTGGGAGCAGAAATAGTTGGGAATACGGATCAGTTTGCTGTAATGGATATTGCTGCCGGAACGCTGGGAAATAATTTTTATCTTTTGAACGGAAGGACCGGACAGATCAAATTCCAGTATTCATTCGGCGGCGGTAATCCTGATAATGCGGTAGAGAAGATCGGGAGAATCGGTCCGCTTGGATTTACAAACGGTAATGGCAATGAATTTGTAGCCGGCTCGCGTGATGGAAGGATAATCTGTTTCTCCGGCGGTCAGCATGTTGTACCGAATGTAAGGAACATTTCGTCGGAAGTTCCGGATAAATTTACTCTCGGACAAAATTATCCTAATCCTTTTAATCCGGTGACGAAGATAAAATTTGCTATACCGTCAAACGTCAAAGGTCAGACGTCAGACGTTAAGCTTATTATATATGATGCTTTAGGAAAAAACGTGGCAACGCTTGTGAATGAAAAGCTAAATGCCGGGAGTTATGAAGCTGAATTTAACGGAAGTAATTATTCGAGCGGGATATATTTTTATAAACTGGAAGCGGGAGATTTTAGTGAAGTGAAGAGGATGATATTGTTGAAGTGAACCCGCTTGCGTCTGGCACCTGGTGTCTCATATCTCTCGTTTGAGAAGCAAATTATTTTTTATAAATGAGAAAAGGGAGATAGAAATGAAAAATTTTATTTTAATTATCTTAGCTATTTTATTTTATTTGAATAGCACTGTCTATTCACAAATCGGTAGTGAATTAATTTTTAATTCAAATGGTTTGGGAATAACAAAATTTCAGAGTTTTAAATATCAAAACTTTCCGCAAAAACAGATCTATGTTCAACTTGCCCATAGCTATAATCCTCCTCCCCCGAATAGTACCGGCAGTTTTATTAAGCTAAACAGGCAGACTAATCAATGGTATACTCCGTATAACGGTTTTTTAAATTCGCTTTGGATATTTGAATCTTTCAATCAGGTTTGGATATGCAATCAGGTAAATGACTTTGTTGTATCCCGGTATGATACCAGTGTCGTAATCAGACATTCACGGCAGCTTCTTTCGGATTGCTGCGGTACAGAGGAAAATAAAATAACATCGGATGCAGGTATGACTTATGAACCCTCGATTGATATATCCAACACTTCAAAATTCTGTGGTTTAGACATTGATTCAACCGACTTGTTCGAAGCTCATTATTATTATGGTTACAGTGACTCAATATATTTAATGGTATATACTGTTGGATTCCTTGATCAGCAGGAAATTGCCATTGTCCCGAATTTGAAGCCATCGGTTGATGGAGGATTTCTAAAGGTAAATCCTTTTAATAAAGATTATATATTTACTGTAAGCAATGAAATGATGTTAAGTACTAATGCCGGTCATAATTTTTTTTCAATTAATATTCCGCCGGTAAAAAAATTAGTCTTTAGTGATGCTGATCACAGTGTCTATGGTTATTCGCCGACAAAACTTTATCATTCAATAAACAACGGACTTAACTGGGATTCGAGTAACTTGTCGTATGATTTTAATACAATAGAAACCAATCCTGACAGCTCAATCATTTTATACGGAGGATCTGACAATGGATTGTATAAATCTGTAAATAAAGGAATAAACTGGTTTCTGTATAACAACTCTTTCGCTGAGTCAAGAAATGTTATCGGAATTTCCAAAGATAAGAACAGCGGTGATACTGTATTTGTCAGTACTGATATTGCAGTATACAAAGTCTGGTCTCCTTTTATTGTTGGAATTAATAATATCTCAAATGAAATTCCTAATAGATTTTTTCTCGCGCAAAATTATCCCAATCCGTTTAATCCGGCGACGAAGATAAAATTCGCTTTGCCGCAAGACGCTAGAGGTGAGACGCGAGACGTGAGACTTATAATTTTTGATGCTTTGGGAAAAGAGGTTACGACGCTTGTCAATGAGAATCTTGGAGCAGGGAGTTATGAAGCTGAATTTAACGGGAGTAATTTTTCAAGCGGGATATATTTTTATAAACTGGAAGCGGGAGATTTTAGTGAAGTGAAGAGGATGATATTATTAAAATAAATTTCACAAAATATTTTTTAAATAAATATGAGCCATATGAAAAAGTCATATTTTTTACTCGCATTTATTTATCTTTTCGGAATTTCGGTTTCAAATGCTCAGGAAAAGAAAGTTTTGTTTGAAGAATTTACAAGTACCACTTGCGCTCCCTGCTTTTCATTTAATATTATTCTGAAATCATTTATTGATTCAAAAGGCGATTCTATTGTGGCCATAAAATATCATGGGGTTGAAGGAGGGGATCCAATGTTCCGTGCAGAGGCAAGGCAAAGACTAAGTGAATACTACAGCGATATATATGGATTACCCTGGCTGAAAGTCGACGGTAGTTTGTTTTCCCGCTTCTGGCCGGTAATAAAATTTGATACCGCCTTCAATACAAGAAAGGCTGTTAAACCGCTGATAACAATAAATATTGTTGATGTCAGAATTTCTCCGGACTCAATTTCTTCAACCGTAAACATTCATGTTCTGCAGAATCTGCCATCGGGTGATTATAAACTAAGAGTAATGGCTGTTGAAAAAGAAATTATTTATCCTACAGCTCCGGGAAGCAACTACGAGAGAGAATTCGAAAATGTGTTCAGAAGAAGTTTTCCGGATATGACCGGAACAGTCATTCCGACGGCAGCCGGCGAATACGAATTTAATTTCAGATACAAACTCGAATCCGAATGGACAGAAAACAAAATCTACACTGTCGCGTTTGTTCAAAATGACGCATCCAATAAAGAAGTTCTCAATTGTGCAAAAGGAAATTTAACTACCGGCTCGGGATTCAGGAGCGAAATTGTAATTCCGGAAACTTTGCTGCCTGAAAAGTTCAGTCTTTATCAAAATTATCCTAACCCGTTTAATCCGGTGACGAAGATAAAGTTTGATATACCGTCAAACGTCAAAGGTCAGACGTCAGACGTTAAGCTTATTATATATGATGCTTTGGGAAAAGAAGTAACAAAGCTGGTCAATGAAAAGCTTGATGCCGGGAGTTATGAAGCTGAGTTTAATGGTAGTAGTTATTCGAGCGGGATTTATTTTTACAAGCTTGAAGCTGGAAATTTTAGTGAAGTAAAGAGGATGATTCTTTTGAAATAAACAGGGAGATAATATGAAAACGAGAACATTCATTTTAGTGTATTTCCTTTTCATTAACTGCAGCATATACTCGCAGTCACTTAAGTGGCAAGAATTACCAAATTCTCCGGTAGGAATAGACAGGTTGGAAGATGTATATTTCATAAATCCAAATACCGGCTGGGTAATTAATTATATCGGGTACAGTTATAAAACAACAAATGCCGGTCAAAACTGGAGCCTGCCACGTATTTCACCGAGTAGCAGCAGAAGTATAGGATTCTTTGATTCAGAAAATGGAATTCTGGGAACCCTTAATCAGGTCACCCCAATATTTCGCACTACTGACGGAGGAATGAATTGGATACAGATCACAAGTCTGCCAAATCCTGCACCCAGAGGCATTTGCGGGATTTCAATTGTAAATGAAAATATTGGTTATGCCTGCGGAGTATGGGGCGGCTATGCAAATGCAATTAAGACGACAGACAAAGGAGTTACATGGAGTTCAGTTTTTTCTGATACCTCATTGGTTAGTTCACTTGTGGATTGTTATTTCTGGACTCAGGATTCTGGTATTATGGTTGGAGGATATGATAACTTTTCTGCAGTCTTAATTACATCAAATGCAGGAAGTTCATGGCATAGAGTTTATTGTTGTTCGCAACGCGAACGGTGCTGGAAAATTTCTTTTGTGTCAAGAAAATTGGGATTTATAAGTATAGAATCTTCAGGATTTTCGGATATTCTTAAAACTACAAACGGTGGGTATAACTGGATTGAAATACCATTTGATAATTATCACGAGCAAGGGATCGGTTTTGTGAATGAGAATACCGGGTGGGTTGGCGGCAGGACCGGTCCTACATACGAAACAACAAATGGCGGACTTCAATGGCAGCTTGTGGGCTGGGGTTATAACATTAACAGGTTCAGATTTCTAAGTGATACTTTAGCTTATGCTGTCGGCAGGAGAGTCTATAAATACTCGGGCGAGGTAATAGGAATTCATTCAATATCGTCAGAAGTGCCCGATAAATTTTCGCTATTCCAAAATTATCCTAATCCGTTTAATCCAATGACGAAGATAAAATTTGATATACCGTCAAACGCCAAAGGTCAGACGTCAGACGTTAAGCTTATTATATATGATGCTTTGGGAAAAGAAGTAACAAAGCTGGTCAATGAAAAGCTTAATGCCGGAAGTTATGAAGCTGAATTTAACGGGAGTAATTTTTCGAGCGGGATATATTTTTATAAATTGGAAGCGGGGGATTTTAGTGAAGTGAAGAGGATGATTCTTTTAAAATAAATTTGTATAAAATAAATATGAAAAAGATAATTTTCATTTTATTCCTGATATCAATTTCTAATGATTTGTATTCTCAGTCTGACTGGTATTGGCTTCATCCGATTCCTCCGGGACAGGATTTAACTTGTATTCAGTTTCTCAGCTCTAATGTTGGATTTATGTCCGGCGATGGAGGGGTTGTTGTGAAGACAACCAACGGAGGATCAAACTGGAAAGTTTTTAACACAGGAAGCAATACCAGTTTCACATCAGTTGTTTTTTTAAATGAGCTAACAGGAATTGCAGTTGGAGGATATGGAGAAAGTTTAATAAAAAAAACAACTGATGGAGGAGATAGCTGGTTAACAAAGGACTCTGCAATAGTTGACGGATTTCGTTCTGTTTATTTTACGGATTCTCTAACCGGCTATGTCTGTGGAGGAAGCGGAAGGATAAGGAAAACTACAACAGCGGGCGAAACATGGTTCAGTCAGTCTTCCGGCTTGGGAGGTACACTTTATAAAGTAAAATTTGTAACCAAAGAGAACGGATTTGTTCTTGAAGGAAATAGAATTTTAAAAACAACCAACGGAGGAAATAACTGGATACATATTATTTTATCAACCGGGTTTGTTGATGTTTCATACCTTGATACTCTTAGCTGGTATGGATTAAAAAGTGACGGAGCAGTTTTTAAGACAAATGACGGAGGAGCAAACTGGATTGGTCAATACACGGGAACCGCCGATCCGTTTAAGACAATATTTTTTTTAAATAAGGATACCGGTTTTATTGCAGGAGATAATTATATTAGAAAGACATTTAATGGAGGAAACCAATGGACAAACCAGACCTACTTCAATTCCTATTTTAAATATATTTTCTTTTTTGATGCAAATTCAGGATTTATTACCGGTACTACCGGAATTACTTTTAAAACTACTGACATGGGCAGTTCATGGAGTAATCTTCAATCACCCGCAAACAAAATTGATTTATATTCAATTCTTTTTCTAAATGAATTTACCGGATTTGCAGTTGGAGGAACCATGTATGTTCATTCAATCCTAAAAACAACAGACAAAGGGGTGACGTGGTTGACAAAAAACTCAGGTATCAATTACATAAATTACTCTGTTGATTTTACTGACGATCTTACGGGATATGTAGCCAATAGCAGCGGAAACATTTATAAAACAACAAACGGAGGAGAAAATTGGTCTACAAACCCTTTTATTACATTACAGTCTTTGAAAGTCATAAAATTTATATCCAATACAACAGGGTTTGCAGCGACATCCACAGGTTCGATTTACAAAACAGGAAATTCCGGAGCGGGCTGGAGTCTGGTATTATCAGGGGGATCTCCAAATGGCTTGAATTCTATATACTTCATTAATGAAATTACCGGATATGTAGCAGGTGACGGAGGAAGAATATATAAGACAACTGAGTACGGAAACACCTGGAATCTTCTTAATACAGGTACATCCAATAGTAGGAAATCAATATTCTTCACTGATTCATTGACTGGTTATTCATCCGGGAATAATGACATAATTAAAACTACAAATGCAGGCGATAGCTGGTTCACTATCCTTCAGACGCAGTCTACAGTATACTCATCCATTTTTTTTGTTGATGCTTTGACAGGATACTGTGCAAAGAGAAATTCCAATAATGCTACTTCATCTATATTAAAAACAACGAACGGCGGTCTGAACTGGAGCTCACAATTTATTCAGACAGACTATGTCATCAATTCTTTATTCTTTCTCAATCCGGATTTAGGATTTATTTGCGGGCAGAAAGGGACAATAATGTTTACAAACTCGGGTGGCTTAGTAAATTATACTCTAAGTCAAAATGAAATTCCTAAAAAATTTAATTTGTATCAAAATTATCCGAACCCGTTTAATCCTGTGACGAAGATAAAATTTTCTTTGCCGCAAGACGCGATAGGCGAGACGCAAGACGTAAGAATTATTATTTTCGATGCTCTAGGAAAAGAAGTAGTAACACTTGTAAATGAGAAGCTTGGAGCGGGGAGTTATGAAGCTGAATTTAACGGGAGTAACTTCTCGAGCGGGATATATTTTTATAAGATTGAAGCGGGGGATTTTACTGAAGTAAAGAGAATGGTCCTTTTAAAATAATTTAATATATTTTAGAAATTTAAACATTACTTAAATGAAAAGATTAATTATTATTTTAGTTGTATTTATCTCATTCCTTTCTCAAAATAATTCTTACACACAATGGAGTACTGATCCCAATAATCCTATGGCTGTTTGCAATGAAATTTTGAACCAGACAGCTCCAACCGTTACCACAGACGGAAGCGGGGGTTATTTTGTATTTTGGGCTGATCGCAGAAGTTACGGTTCAACTACCATTGCAGATCTTTACGGACAGAGATTAGATGCAAACGGCAATAAGCTTTGGGCATTGCCGGGCAAAAAAATCGTCGACAGTATTCCATATTATATAACTCCGAAAGCAGTTTATACTGGAAAAGGCAATGATATAATTTTGTACAGCACAACAAATGGCGGGAATAAAATATGGGCACGAAAAATAGATTTGAATGGAAATAATGTCTGGGCAAATCCATCTGCTATATTCGTTCAGACAACGGCTCATATAAATGCCAGTGATTATGTTGGTGTGACTGATAACTCAGGCGGTGTGGTCGTTTCTTACCAATTGACCTACAACGGAGGAGCAACATTCATATTTGCTCAGCGGGCAGATGCAAATGGAAACCTTAAGTGGAATCCCTCGGGTAACGGGTTGAATCTCAGTGTTACCGGTCAGAGCCGGGTTCCCGTTATGACAATTGACGGAAGAGGCGGTGCGAATATTTTCTGGTTTAATGTTCCCGGTCCGTATTACATCTGGAAGACGCATATAGATACTTCAGGAAATTTTCTTCCGAAAGACACTTTAAAACTTACTGGAAATAATTATCCACAGATCCGGGCAACTTATGACGGCTCGGGAGGGGCAGTTGTCACTTGGGCGTCCTATCCGGGTTCAGCCTCATCAAACATATATGCACAAAGAGTTGATATCGGGGGAAATGAATTGTGGGATTCGACCGGTGTGGAAATCTGCACTGATCCGGATAAACAGGACGATCCTAATATTGAAAGAACTTCAGACGGAAATTACATTATAGTATGGAGTGACGGAAGAACGACCGCAACCAGAAATGATGTTTATTCTCAAAAAGTTGATCCGAATGGCAACCCTCTCTGGACGTCCAATGGGTTGCTGATAACAGATTATCAGACATTGTATCCGAAGCCGAATCTCATTAAAGATAATTCAGGCGGAGCGTATATATTTGTTCTTAATAATGTTACTGACTTTTCTGTGATGAGAATAGACGGAAACGGAATGCCTGTATGGAATCCTCCATTCAGAACCTTAGCTTCTCAAACTTACAAACCGTTTTATGAAGTTTTTGAACTTCAAAGCCATGCTGAAGGAGCAATTGTTGTGTGGCAGACATTTAATAACATAGGAACAAACGGTGTCGGTATATACGGGGCAGAGATCAACAGCAGCGGAACATTGAACATAAGAAAATTCACTACTGAAATTCCGGATGGCTTTTTTCTTTATCAGAACTATCCGAACCCGTTTAATCCGGTGACGAAGATAAAGTTTGCTTTGCCGCAAGACGCGAGAGGTGAGACGCGAGATGTAATGCTCAGAGTATATGATGCGCTTGGAAAGGAAGTTGTGACGCTGGTAGATGAAAAACTTTCTGCGGGAAGTTATGAGGCCGAATTTAACGGGAATAAATTTTCGAGCGGGATATATTTTTATAAATTGGAAGCTGGGGATTTTAGTGAAGTGAAGAGCATGGTTTTGTTAAGATAAAAATACTCATTATATATTTACTATTTTTAATTTCCCTGTTTATTACCAGAAGCGGGTTGTATGCCCAGTATATTTCAAATTTAAATTTGATTAAGCACCTTGATGCAACAAATAAAGATAGCATTATTGAAATAGCACACATAAATATTCTTCCCGGATTTTCGGTTCCGCACAGCTGCGCGTTGAGTAGTGATGGTAAGTTTCTGATAACAGCCGATGAGAGCGGTTCACTTTCAGGCAGCATTGCAATCTGGAATATTGACCTGAATAACATTGAGTTCGTTACAACATACAGACCTCACGGCGATCTGACATCAATAGCCCACAATCCTTTTATCAAAGGGAATGTCCTTTATGTGTCTCACCACAAAGCTGGGCTAAGGTTAATTGATATCAGAAATCCGTTTGCTCCCGCAGAATTCGCATATCACGATACATATCCAAACTCAAATGCAAATAGTATTGGAGGAAATTGGGGCTGCTATCCTTTTTTTAATTCAGGAAAAATAATTTCTTCGGATATGCAAACAGGTCTATATGTTCATACAATAATTCATGACCCGACATTTGTCACCAATGTTAACGCTCTTGTTAGGGATTTTTATTTATATCAGAATTATCCGAATCCTTTTAATCCGGTGACTGTCATTAAGTTCTCATTACCTAATACTCAATACACGATACTAAGAGTTTATGATGCGCTTGGAAAGAATGTTGCAACTCTTTTAAATAAAAAGCTTGGAGATGGGAGCTTTGATGTCGAATTTCAGGGGGAAAAATTTCCAAGCGGCATATATTTTTACAAGCTGGAAACTGATAACTTCAGTGAAGTAAAGAGAATGATACTCTTAAAATAAATATTTTAAGAGCCGCGCGTCATTTTTATTTTTGTCTTCGACGGGCAAGATATCGGGTTACTTTGTCCGAAAAAGCCGGATAAAAATATTTGGTAAAGATATTTGGGTTAATCTTTTTTTTTCAGATTATTTTGTTTACTTTGCACCTTAATCAGAAATAGATTACATCCCTCAAGGCCGTTCAACCCCAAATTTTGAACGGTGAAAGGAGAAACGAGGGATGTAATCTATTTCTTTTTAGGTTAAATTAGTATAAAGTTATATTGTAATATTATTTAAGTTCTAAAAATTAGTTTGATTTTTTTTTTTTTTTTTTCAGTCGATCAAAAAATTTTACAATTCTTCAAATTTACTTACAAACATTCCGGATTCCAGATAAATATAGATAAACCATTTTCCGTTCTCTTGCACCCGCACTATTCTAAATAAGTCAGATTTTTCTGAAGTCAGTTCATAAGAGCTGCTGCTTTTTGCTACTGAAACTTTTGCAGAAGATAAAGATAGTATTGCAATGAAAGCCATTACAATAATTAATATTTTGACTGCTTTTTTCATTTTAGATTTCCCCTTTCGTAAAAAATTATGATTCAAATTACTAAGAATCTATATCTAATACAAAGAAATTAATTTCAATTTGTCGCAGATTTTTAAACATTGATATAAGTGTTTAATTTAAAAGATTGCAATTTTACTTCCAATTGTATAACTTGGGTCAAAATACTTACTTTTGTTGTCGCAAGTTCAAAAGATTTTATCCGGGAAATAATGTATAAACATCAGTTAATAGACTTACTCAAATCATTTTCGAAGAAGGAATTGATGTGGTTCGGGCAATTCTTACGCTCACCGTACTTTAACAACAGAAGAATGATATTGAAATTATTCGGTATCTTGAAAAAATTTTATCCTGAATTTGAAAGCAAAAATCTAACCAAGCAACAAATATACAAATCTCTATACGGAAACAAAAATTATAATGACTCGACTCTAAGGAATCTAATGTCGGATCTCTTAATGCTTGCACTTCAGTTTCTGAAATCTGAGAATGTACAAAAGGAAGAAGTCGATTCGAATTTTTTTCTGACGAATGAACTTGCTCAGCGCGGTTTGCTCAATTTGTATAACAACAGGAACTCTCAAAATGAAAAAATAATTATTAGCAGCGGCAAGCAGGAAAGTCTGTATTTCCTAAACAGATTCAGGATAGAAACAGACAGTTTTTATATGAATCTATCCGCAAGAAAAGTCCTAAAGAGATCTTTTGTAGAGTCGGAATCCGACAGATTGATAAACGGAATAGTTTACATCATGAGTTATTTTGTAATCGAATCGATAAAGCATAACGACACTCTTTTAAAATATTCCAGATCATACAATATTAAAAAGAACATAAATAAAGTAAGTAATTTTCTTGAAATATTTAATATTGAGAAAATGGTTTCTTACATAAGGAATAATTCATCACTGGAAGTTCCTGTCATCGAAGTATATTATAATTTGCTGAAGGCATTTATAAATTTTGATAATGATAAGTTTTACATGGAATTTAAAAAGTCACTGCTCACCTGTTCCGGTAACCTGGGAATAAATGATAACCATTTTTTGTTTGGAAGGCTGCTTGATTATTGCGTTTTAAAAAAGATAACGGGAAGTAACAGCAGCTTTGATCTGGATTCGGAAATCTTTGAACTGCACGAGATATTTGTAAGGCGGGAATATTATAAAACCAAGTTGAACAGTTATATGCCATTTGACTTATACAGAAATGTTTTGATCAATTCAATAACTGTTAAGAATTTAACTTACATGGAAGAGTTCATCAATAAATATACAATGAAGCTGAATCCTGAGCATATAACTAATGTTGAGAATTACAGTTATGCTCTGTTGAATTTCGAAAGGGGATTCTTTCACGAAGCTCTTCAATATCTAAACAGGATAAAGTTTGATCAGTTTATTTATAAAATTGATATGAAGAATCTATCATTAAAAATTTATTATGAGCTTGAACAGTTTGAATCTGCCATTTCAGTGATTGATACCTATAAACATTTTATTAAAAATAATGTTCTGGTTTCAGATAATAAGAGAATAACTCACAGCAACTTTATCAATTTCACCAGCAACCTGATCCAGTACAGAACCGGCTCTAAAAAAATAAATCTTAATTATATTACAGAAAAAATTAAAAATTCCAAAAATACTTTTAATAAAGAATGGATTCTTGATAAGATTAATGAAGAGAACCGCAAGCTCAAAAGGAAAGCGATCTGAAAAAAACCGTAAAATATCAGCAATTGTCTGTAAAAAAAATGCTTCTCAATTTATGAGAAGCATTCGATTTTTTGTAGCGGGAGAAGGACTTGAACCTTCGACCTTCGGGTTATGAGCCCGACGAGCTACCAACTGCTCCACCCCGCGATGGGCTAATATACTAAATATATTCTCTCCGTTCAATTTCATTTTCAATACAATGAGATTATATTCTTAACCGGAGACGAGAAAATAATCTGATAAACCGGACTGTCAACCGTTTCAAAATATCACAGCCCTATCTAAAAATTAATATTAAAACAGTTAACTTTCTTAAAGTAAAGATTCTTAACCTGAGATAACTAAATCAATAGTGACTATTACGAGAAACCTTAGTCCGAACATTTGATTGATATTTATTTGAAAAATATTTCTTTGCCTTTCGCCATTCCATTTATAAACTCTGCTGCTGTAATTTTTCTCTTCCCCTCAATCTGAAGTTCCAATATTTCCAAAAGATAATCTGCGGTTGAGGCATAGAGATTCTTGCCTATTATTATTATTTTTCCGTTAGCACCTTCCGTATTTAATTTCGTAAGGGAGGATTTATAAATTTTCGTTAGCTTGCTGTCAAAATGTGTGACAGCAGCCGGGTATGGAGATAGTCCTCTTATAAAATTATGAATAGCAGCCGAATTGTTATTCCAATCTATAAAACAATCATCTTTGAATATTTTAGGTGCAGCTGACAATAGACTATTGTCCTGCTTAACCGGAAAAGCTTTTCCGGCTTCAATGAGTCTGACTGTATCCAGTACTAAATCTGCGCCAAGTTTGGACAGCCTTTCCTGAAGAGTTCCGGCATTGTCGGCTTCACTTATATCTGTTTTCCTTTGCAAAATAATATTACCAGTATCAACTTTCTTTTCCAAAAAAAAAGTTGTTACACCGGTTTCTTTTTCACCGTTAATTAAAGCCCAGTTGATGGGTGCTGCCCCTCTGTATTTCGGCAGAAGGGATGCATGCAGGTTTACTGAACCTAATTTAGGAATTGTGAAAATTTCAGGAGGCAGAATTTTAAATGCAACTACAATTATCAAAACAGGTGCCATAGATTTTAGCTTTGATATGAATGCTTCGTCTTTTAGATTTTCAGGCTGAAGGATATTAAGACTCTTTTCAACAGCAAACTTCTTTACTTCAGATTGTGAGAGAATCTGACCGCGTCCCATTTTTTTGTCCGGTACTGTCACAACTGAAATTATGTCATAATTATTTTCAAGAAGAATATTGAGCGAGGGAACCGCAAAAGAGGGTGTTCCCATAAAAATAATTTTCATAATTTATTGCTTGCCGTTTAAGTTACTTAATCTTAAAGATCGTGGAAATCTTTTTTTGAATGATAATGAAGGGGGTATTCGGTATCTATTTTTCCTTTTCTGATTAAATTCAAATGTCTTTTAACTTTCTTTTTTGTTTCTTCATCCAAATAATCAATAAAGAGTTTCCCGTTTAAGTGATCAATTTCGTGCTGAACCACTCTGGAAAGAAATCCCTTCAGTTCTGTCTTAATTTCGTTCATGTCAAAATCAAAATATTTTAAATAAATATCCCTGGGTCTCTTTACATCTTCACGGATATCTGGAATGCTAAGACATCCTTCTTCCAAAACCAGCTCTCCTGAAGAATCCAGAACCTCGGGATTGATCAGCACCAGAGGTTTCACTTTCTTATGCTCATCGAGTTTTGAAATATCAATAACTGCAAGTGAATATGGCAGATTAACCTGCGGGGCTGCCAGACCGATACCGGATGCAAGGTCCATTGTGTAAAACATATCCTGAACAAGGTTGATTAGTTTGGAATCGGCTTTTTCCACAGGTTTGGTCTTTTTTCTGAGGATTTCCATTCCGTATGTTGTAATTGGAATTTGTTTGGGCACAGGATATTTTTTAAAACCAATATAATAATATTGATTTATTCATTAAAGTAACTTTAAAGTTTTGATTATGAATATTATTTTAAACACTTATTTGAAATTACTAAAATGCCGTGGAAAAAGAGTTTATAAAGCTTTCCGAAAATTATTGGTTTGAATTTATGAATATACTGCCTCGCCTGATAATTGCAGTAATAGTTTTGTTAATTGCGATTTACATAGCGAGAAAAATTTCCAGCCAGATTAAAAAGAGAATCATAAAAAGACTTGATGACCAGCTCCTGGCAAATTTCATAGCAAGAATTTCCAAATGGATCCTGACCTTAATAGGCGTAGTAATTTCAATGGATGTTATGGGTCTTGGAAATTTTGCCGGAGGATTAATGGCCGGTGCCGGTGCTTCGGCTATCATCATTGGTTTTGCGTTTAAAGACATAGGAGAAAACTTTCTTTCGGGAGTGATCCTTGCGTTTAACAGACCTTTCAATGTAGGTGATGTAATCGAGACCCAGAAAATTACAGGCTCCATCCTTGCTCTCGATTTGAGAACAACAACCGTAAAGACTTTCGAAGGATATGTAGTTTATATTCCGAACTCTGTCATTGTTAACACTCCGCTCATAAATTATAACCGCATCGGGATCCGAAGATTTGATTTCATCGTAGGCATAGATTATGAAAACGATGTTGACAGGGCACGAAAGCTGATTCTCGATTCGATTACCGGGATTGAAGAATTACTCAAAGACCCGCCGCCAATGGTAATTATCAATGAGCTTTCTTCACACTCGACAAACCTCAGAGTGTTTTACTGGATAAATACTCTTGAGACAAAGAGAAATTTTCTCGAAGTAAGAAGCGAAGTTATTGAAACTACTGTAAAAGCATTCGGTGACGGGGGAATAAACATTCCATATGATTCGCTGCAGGTTCAGTTTAACAAGGGTATCCCGGAGATCCCTGTTAACATTGTAAGCAATGGAAAAAAAGAAAATAACAAATAACTTTTAAATAAATATTTAAAAAATAAAAATCTTTTCAAGTACTAGAAGGAGACAAAAAAATTTATGGCAGTTATTAAACCGGAAAACTTAAGAAACATTTCAATTGTAGGTCACGGAGGAAGCGGAAAGACTACGCTGGCAGAAGGAATATTATATGCATCGGGAGTAATTAACAGATTCGGAAAAGTGGAGGAAGGAAATACTGTAAGCGATTATCACAGGGATGAAATTGAAAAACAGCAGTCAATAAATTCTTCACTGATGAATACGATCATGGAAAGGAGCCGACGGAACAGAAAGGAAAATAAATATTATTGACACTCCGGGCTATATGGATTTTATAGGTGAAGTAAAATCAGCATTGAGAGTAACTGACACTGCCCTTATCATGGTGGATGCTTTCAAAGGAGTTGAAGTCGGAACGGAAGTATGTTTTATGATGACGAATGAAAATGAAAATAATGTTATCATTCTGATTAACAAGCTTGATGCTGAGAATTCAAACTTTGAAAAGACCGTAGATATCATCAGAGAAAGTTTCGGATCAAGAGTTGCGATAGTCCAGTTTCCCGTCAATCCGGGTGGCAATTTTGATGCTGTCGTTGATGTGGTCCGGATGAAGCTTCTCAGATTTAAAAATGACGGGAAGGGTGAATACACCGAAGAGGACATTCCCGCTGCATTGATGGACAAGGCAAAAGAGTTTCACCAGAAGGTTGTCGAGACCATAGCTGAGGAAGATGAAGAGCTTATGGAAAGATTTTTTGAAGAAGGAGCAAGTCTTACTCCGGAAGAAATTGATCTGGGCTTAAAGAAAGGAATGAGGGAAAGGAAATTGTTTCCGGTATTCTGCATAAGCGCGGTAAAAAATATCGGCACAAGGGATGTTCTTGATTTCATTTCAAACTATACGGAGTCACCGATGGACAAGCCTGCTGAAATCGGGAGAAGGCCGAATTCAGAGGATGCGGTTGAAATTCCACCTAAATCCGACGGTGATCCTGTAATATTTATTTTTAAAACAGTATCTGAAAAAAACATCGGTGAGCTTTCTTTTTTCAGGGTTTATTCGGGGAAGGTTCAGTCCGGGTTGGACATGATAAATGAAGCTACCGGAAAGACAGAAAGATTATCCCAGCTGTATTCAATGAATGGCAAAGACAGAAAAGAAATGGGAGAAGTCGTCTGTGGTGACATAGCCGGGGTAGTGAAGCTTAAAGATTCTCATACCAATAACACGTTGAGCTCAAAGAATTTTCCTGTTGTACTTTCGGAGATAAATTTTCCAAAACCGAATATGACACTTGCCATTCATGCAAAAAATAAAGGTGATGATGATAAAATTGCTACTGCACTGCATTCTCTTCACGAAGAAGATCCGACTTTTATTATTCAATTCAATCCTGAGACAAGCCAGACTTTGATCAGCGGTCAGGGTGAGATTCATCTGAATACAATTCTCAACCGAATGAAAAGCAAATACAATTTTGAAGTCGATATATCAAATCCCAAAATCCCATACAGAGAAACTATCAGGTCAAAGGTAAACGATGTTGAATATAAACATAAGAAACAGTCTGGAGGCAGAGGTCAGTTTGGTCATGTTCACATAAAGATCGAGCCGCAGGAAAGAGGAAAGGGTTTTGAATTTGTCAATGCGATAGTCGGTGGAGTTGTGCCGGGCAGATTTGTTCCGGCTGTTGAAAAGGGTTTGATCGAAACCATAAACGGCGGAGTTCTGATCGGCTGCAAGGTTATTGATGTAAAAGTTACATTGTTCGACGGTTCTTATCATAATGTCGACTCGGATGAAATTTCATTTAAGATAGCAGCTTCGCAGGCATTCAAAAAAGGTTTTAAAGATGCAAGCCCTGTCATACTCGAACCGATCTATGATGTTGAAATTGTTTTCCCGGAAGAATATATGGGAGCAGTTTCGGGTGATATTTCATCCCGCAGAGGGAGAATCATGGGGATGGATGTTTTCGGAAAGCTTCAAAAGATTACATGTCAGATGCCTTTATCGGAAATGGATGATTATTCAACCAAGCTTCGTTCAATGACTCAGGGGCGCGGATATTATGACAGGAAGTTTTCTTATTATGAAGATGTACCGAAAGATGTCGAATCAAAAATAATTTCTGAGTATGAAAAGGAAAGAAATCATGAGTAATTTTCAATGTACAATGTACAATGTTCAATGAGTAAAATAGAGCGTTAATTATGAAGGTGAATTTTATTCTTTAATAAACATCTTCATGTTTACCAAACGTAAGAAGTAAAATGCATAATTCATTTTCTTCCTGGACAAAATCAAAAATTATCCTGACATCATCGCTAACTCTTGAAGCATATAAACCGTCAAGATTTCCTTTTAGTTTGTGAGTTCCTAAAGAATCATCAAAAGGATTTAATGAAATTTTTCGAAGTGTATTATCAATTTTAGTAATTAACCCTGGCTGCTTTCTGAAAATTTTTGAATATTTTTTGCTAAACTTTTTTGATTTTATTAGCTTCATCACGTAAATTTTTTATAACTTCCTCAGCGGTACCTTTAAAATATTTACCGGTTTTATAATCATTTACTGCAACTTTGACCTCTTTAACAAGTTTTTCAGAGTAATTCTCCTCAGATTTTTCTCCAACAACTTTACGTCTGATTTTTGCCTTCGTTTTTAATCTCATGATAAATTAATAAATTTTGATTCTAAAATACTTTCTTAATTAATTTAATAAAGATATGCAAATACAAAAAAATATGAAATAACATTTCGATGTCAACTTTTAAAGATAGGAGTTAATCATTAATTCCGGATTTTTTATAGATCAATCATATGAAAATTTATTTCATCAGTATCATTTTTCTTGTCTCATTATAATTGCCTCTGTTTAAAGTATAATAATAGACTCCGCTTGATAACCCGCTGCCGTTAAATTCAACTTCATAACTGCCTTCCGGCTGAGAATTATTAACGAGTGTATTTATCAGCTTCCCATTTACATCATAAATATTTAAAGTTACAAATTCAGGTCTTTCGATATCATAATATATTTTTGTAGAAGGATTAAACGGGTTCGGATAATTTTTACTTGATGAAAGTATTTTTGACGTTTTTGGTTCATTACTTATAATATTATGTCTCCGCAAAATTCCATAAACCGGAGCTTTACCCCACGCAGGAATAATTACGTTTGCTCCTGCCTTCATATCCCTTAAGCAAAATACTACAATGCTGTCAGAATAAGAATTTCTTAAAATTGAAGGATGCTTTTCTTCGATACCCGGAGTGTTAGTTAATTGATTAGGTAAGACCATGTAGTTGCCATTATCTAATGAATTTGCCATAAATATTTCACCTGCATTTACATTGCTCCCATCCTGAACGACTTGTTTATTACCTTTTAAAAAAGTTGTAAATGCACATCTCAAAATACCGGAAGCTGTTGTTCCGATGGTCGGCTGACATAGAGGAGCAACGACGAACCTGAGTCAACGTATCTTCTAATGGAAATATGTTTTGATTGTGAGCAATAATATTTAATCCGTTTGCTGATGACCAATGATATATTCTGGATTTCGTATATCCGGTTGTATTAGGTTTGTTTTCAATTTTATATTCTTTGTATGTAGTAAAAACAAGATGAACATTGCTGCCGAGATAGACAGCCTGAAATCCACCTGCAATGTTTACATACAATGTATCGGCTCCGTCAATAATCCAGGGAAATATTGGTCGTGAATTAAATGTTAGCCCGTTATCAGAAGACTCATACCATCGGAGAGAACGATCTCCGTTATAGTTGACACCGAATATGCTGACCAAACCGTTTGGTCCGGATTCTATAGTTAGCTGACCTGACGGTCCTCCAATTCCTGATAAATTTGTTAATGGCGACCATGTGCTTCCATTATATCTGAAAAATTCGGACTGAAGTGTTTGAGGATTACTTCCTCCAAAAACTATATTTCCGTTTGAAGCTCCTGTCATATGAGTGTAAATTAAATGATTAGGGGAACCGAAAATATTGGAAAAAGAAAATCCTCCGAATAAGACATCTTTTAAAACATTATTTGAAATTCCCTGTGAGGCAATCACCGGAATACCTGATGAAAGTGAAAGACACGGAAAACCCTGTGTGAACGAAGTTGTAATTACATCACTATACCAGGTTGAACCACCGTCATCCGAGTATGAATAATAAACGTATCTTTCCGCGCTTCCGGAACTTGTGGAATCATGCTGTGCCATCATAATTGCGCAGTAGTTATATGGATTAGACGGGTCCTGGACTAAATATCTTATAGAGCCATTTGATTGAAAATCATAAGAAACTGACCAAAGATCTGTCCATGTCTACCCAGACCAAGCACCGGAGGTGGCGGCATTTGAGCAAAGGCAAATGAATTGATAAGGAAAGTAAAAATGATAATAAGGCATTTCATAAGTTATCTCCTTTCTAATTGTATTTTAAATTAAAACATTTCAATGTTAAAATCAATATTTGTATTTTTTTTGAATAAGTTTTTCAAACAAGGAGGCATGCTCCCTTGTTTGTGTAGTTCATACTAATTTTATTTAATTGGACTAATTTCTTCTTTCTATATATTCATTTCTCATTATAGAGTAATTCTTTATCTTTGCAAACATGTTTGCATTAAATTAATTCAGGATCACAATTTGGAAATTTTTACCCGTCCGGAAACTTACGTAAGTTTACTTACTCTTACCTTTTTAGAAATTGTTCTCGGAATTGACAACATAATTTTCATTTCTATTCTTACCGGGAAGCTTCCCGATGAAATACAGGAGAAAGCCCGCGTCACAGGACTCTCCATCGCTTTGTTTTTCAGAATTGGATTGCTGCTGGGAATTTCATATCTGGCGGGGCTCGTTCAGCCGCTCATAACAATTTTCGGAATGTCATTTTCGGGCAGAGATATTATTCTTTTTGCGGGAGGAATCTTTCTTTTGATAAAAAGTACTCTTGAAATACATGACAAGCTGGAGGTTGATGAAGGTGGAAACGAAAAAATAAGCCATCAAAAATTCTGGAATGTAATAGTGCAGATAATAATACTGGACATGGTGTTTTCTCTTGATTCGGTTATTACGGCGGTTGGTCTTGTCAGGGAGGTTCCCATAATGATAATTGCAATAGTCATATCAATGATCATCATGATCATATTTGCCGGGAAAGTCAGTGATTTCATTCACAAGCATCCGACTATAAAAATGCTTGCACTTTCATTCCTGCTGATGATCGGATTGCTGCTCGTTGTCGAAGCTTTTCATGTTGAGGTTCCGAAAGGATATGTCTACTTCGCGATGGCATTCTCATTTCTGGTCGAGATGCTGAATATAAAAGTGAGAAAGAAAGAGAAACCGTGATTTAGTGTATAGAGTGTGTGGAGTGTATAGAGAGTATGGAGTGTATGGAGTGCATGGAGTGTCTGGAGCTTATTTAAACTTACCTAACTTACCTTACTAACCCTACTCACCTAACTCAACTTACTCAACTTACTTACCTACTCCCGAATACAATTTCCAAAGTCTAGAAAACACTTCATCCAGTGCCGGTCCGAGCAGCTCAGGATCATCTGTCTTTGAAGGCATGTTTTCAAATACTACATAAGGCACACTGACTCCGTTAATGTCTATGTGTGTTTTGGAATTTTTTGATACTTCTTCAAAGTCAACTTCCTTATACATCTTTTCCAGTTTTTCATCAGGCAAACCGTGCTCAAGAATACTGTCGGGCTTGCTTGGATTAAAGCGCTTCCTGTTTTTTCTCAGAGACTCTTCATACGGAACATTTACATATACCAAGGCCGCATTTTCCAAAACTTCCTTTGACAAATATTTGAATGCTTCCTTATATCCTCCGTGCTGAGTTCCGCGTGAAAATTCAATCAGAGCAGTATTGCTATTGTGAAAATCTTTATTGTCTCGTATCAGCTTAGAATAGTCCATTGAAATTCTTTCAATCAACAAATGCCATAAATATTCTTCTTTAAAATATCCGTCTTTATCTGTATGAATTCTCGGTTTGCTAAATTTCTTTTCCAGTATTGCATCTTCTTCAAACCATGTCCATAACATCGGAAAGTCATCTATCTCTTTTATTTTTCCGAGATGAAATCTTTTCAGACGGTCTTCATCAGATGAGTTTTTTAAATAGTGTATGACTTCGGATTTTCCTGAAGCAGGTCTGCCGAGCAGAATGATCTTGTGAAATATTTCTGGCATTATGGTTGGTTTAGATTTTGAATGAATCAAAATACAAATAATAAAAAATTTTCTCTACTTATTTAAATGTGTTCATCAAATAGTGAATGTTTAGATCCTTCCTGCCAACTGGGTTTCTTAAAATTTTAATAGTATATTTACCACAAAGTCCCTAAAGACTCCAAATATTAATTTACACTCTCTGGAAAAATAATCAGGAGTTTAACATTAATTATAAACATTGTTAAATACCAAAAGCATCAACATACGATATGTTGATTGGTATTGTATTTTAATACAGTACCTTCAAGTCTTCGTCATAATTATGATGTTATTACGCTTAAGTCAGACGCTTAGCACATTATGACAAAGAGGGTGATATTAAGCAATATTAAAAAAGATTAATTTATGTTAAATTTGTAAAAGAAATTTTTGTTATACACAAATAGAATTAACTAATCACAAATTTAAAAATAAAAAAATTATGTACGGCGGCGGATATATTTTTGAAGAATCAAAAAACGGTCATCCGGAAGTTGATGACCAAAAGAAGTTAGAGAAGTTTGAAGCAAGAATTGCTGCAGGTGAAAAGATAGAACCCACAGACTGGATGCCTGCAGAATACCGGAAACAATTAATAAGAATGATCGAGCAGCATGCACATTCCGAAATCATAGGAGCGCTGCCCGAAGGAACATGGATCACGAGAGCTCCGGGATTCAGGAGAAAGCTTGCTCTGATGGCGAAGGTTCAGGATGAAGTCGGACATGCGCAGCTTCTTTACAGCGCTGCGGAAACTTTAGGTAAGTCACGGGAAGATATGATGAATGATCTTAATTACAGGTAAATCAAAATACTCAAATGTTTTTAATTATCCCGCAGTCACATGGGCTGACACTGCCGTGATAGCATGGCTGATAGATGCCGGTGCAATCATAAATCAGGTTGCAAATTCCAAAGGTTCTTACGGTCCTTACTGCAGGGCGCTTGAAAGAATTTGTCTCGAAGAATCATTTCATCTGAAATACGGTCACGACAATGTTGTATTTCTTGCAACAGGAACGCCGAAACAAAGGCAGATGGTGCAGGAAGCACTGAACAGATGGTGGCCGCCAATAATGCACTTCTTCGGACCTTCGGATAAAATATCTGTTCATACCGAAACATTAATGCGATGGAAAGTAAAGATGGCGTCAAATGATGATATGCGGCAGAAATTTCTCGATATGTATGTTCCTAAAATATGGGATTTAGATCTGACCATTCCTGATCCGAAATTAAAGAAGAACGAGGAAACAGGGAAGTGGGAATACACCGAGCCGGACTGGGATGAATTCAAAAGAGTAATAAACGGCGACGGACCTTGTAATAAAGAAAGACTTGCTGTCAGGAGACGCGCGGAAGAAAAAGGAGAATGGGTTAGGAAAGCATTGATGAATCCGAAAGAAAAATATGCAGTACCGCTATCTTAAAATAAATTATGGAAACAATTACAAAAATAATTAGAGCGAAAGATAAAAATAAAACTTTAAGTATTCCAAAAGAATACAGGGATAAAGATATTAAAGTTACTTTTGAGCCGATAACCAAAGAGGATAAATATTCTGTTGAAGAGAAAATTAAACAGCTTAACGAATTAAGAATAAAGACTAAAGATATTAAGATACCAGAAGATTTGGATATTGATGATATGATTGACGGAATGAACTTAAGTATCTGAATGCTTAAATTTTTTGATACTAATATTTTCGTTTATTCTTTTTTAAATCAAGGTATACACAAGCAGGAAATCAGTACTAAATTAATTGACAAATCAATAAAGAATAATGAATTGGTAGTTTCCGGTTTAGTGTTGCAAGAGTTTGTGTATGCTTTAGCCAAGAATAACATTGGAAAAGAGATAATTAAAGGATACTATGATAAGTTGAAATCATATAGTATCGGTAATCTTACGAAAGATATTTTTGATGAGGCTATTCTGCTATGTTTTGAACTAGATTACTTCAAACACATCAACGACTGCATTCATATTAAATTTGCTGAAAAGCATTGTGATAAGTTGATAACCTTCGACAAGGATTTTGAGAAATTCAGAAGGAATACAAAACTAGAAATTGAAATTTTAAATTAATGTCAATCAAATCTTTAGACCCGAGAGTAACAAGAGAAAACCTTCCCGAACAGCCTGACAGCAATCCGATAAAAAATTTGGTTCACTGGCAGACGTATGAAGTTTTTCATCAGGCAAAAAAGGGAGACAGGCACATTCATGTCGGGTCATTGCATGCCCCTAATCCTGAAATGGCGGTAATACTGGCAAAAGAACAATATGCCAGAAGATACAAATGCGTAAACTTATGGGTTGTAAAAACTTCGGATGTATTTACAACTGATTATGATGATGAAGATATTTTTGAAACCAACCCGGAAAAAATTTACAGGGAAGCAAGCGGCTATAAAGTAATGGATCAGAATCAATAAATTTAAAACAGATCATAAGGAAAGTTGAAAGAGTTCAGTGACATACAAAAAACAGCGATAAAAGATCTTATATACAGGATCGCGGATGATGCTCTCATTCTCGGGCACAGGAATTCGGAGTGGACGGCACTTGGACCCATACTTGAAGAGGATATTGCATTTTCTTCCATGGCGCAGGACAAAATCGGGCATGCATTTGCTTTATACCAGATCCTGAATTCGATGGGTGAAGCCGATCCTGACACAATTGCATTTACAAGAAATGAAAAAGATTTCAAATGCTGTCATCTGGTTGAGTATCCGATAGGGGAATACGGTTTCAGTCTGATGAGACATTTTTTATTTGATACTTCACAGGCAATCAGATTTAATATGCTGTCAGATTCCTCATTCGAAATGATTGCAAATGTTGCCAAAAAATTTTGCGGTGAATTAAAATATCATACGATGCATGCTGATGCGTGGATAGTTCAGCTTGGCAATTCGACAAGAGAAGGTAAGGAGAAAATACAGACAGCTTTGAAAGAATGTTTTCCTCTTGCTCTTGGAATTTTCGAACCGTCGGATTATGAAGAGGTTTTACTTATCGGAAATATTTTTCCGGGTGAGAAAATTTTACAAAAAAGGTGGCTGGAAATGATCATGCCAATTCTTGAAAAAGCAAATTTGACCATTCCCGACATATATACATCAGCTCCGTCTTATGGCGGAAGAAAAGGGAAACATACAAAATATCTGCAGCCGCTGTTAAATGAAATGACTGAAGTTTACAGTATTGACCCGAGCGCGGAATGGTAGATTTAATTGAAAATTAGGAATTAGGAATTAATAATTAGGAATTTTAATAAGAGTTATGATTGATGTCAATGAAATATGGGAAGCGCTTGATGACGTAAAAGACCCTGAAATTCCGAAAGTATCAGTAGTTGATATGGGAATAATAACAGGTGTCAGTGTAACGAAAGATGATTTCGTAAATATCAAAATGACACCAACTTTTGCGGGCTGTCCGGCATTGAATATAATGAAGAGTGATATCGAAAAGAGGATAACTCAATTTCCTGTTTCCGGAATTAATGTAGAGGTTAACTATGACGTGCAATGGAATTCAAACATGATAACCGAGCGTGGCAGAGAATTACTGAAAAAATCCGATTTTGCATTGCCGCCGAAGCACCCTGGTTTTGTTTCAATCGAAATGCTTACAAATGTTGAATGTCCTTTCTGTCACAGTAAAAATACAAAGCTTCAGACACCATTCGGTCCGACACAATGCAGGGCAATTCATTATTGCAATAATTGCCTGCAGGCATTTGAACAATTCAAACCGGTTTAAATAAATTTTAAATTACTGATTCATCTCCTGCCGAATTTTACCAGTACATTGAGGGCAATTCCAAAACCGCTAAAACTTACATTATCTATTCCGTCAACACCATTGTTTCCGTTCAGATTGTTGTCAATTTCGGTAAGATCCTGACCTGTGAGCATGAGGTAATAGCCGGGTCTCAGGGATAAGGTAGTTTGCTTGCTCACGTGATAATTTATGAAACCTGTGGGTGTAATGCCCACGGCAGATAAAAAATTATTGCTTCCGACCCTGCTATAGTTGGGAGTACTGGCTGTTTTATTGTAGGTTCTTGAATACAGATTCATTGAGCCAAGATTTATGTAACATCCCGGACCCATGTCAAGTGATTCGTTTAGTTTAAACAAATACATCCCGCCTACGTTTATCAGCGGAAAACGTATCGTCAGATCCTTTATGTTGCGGATCCCGGTGGACTTAACTGTTTCGGAAGATTTGCCTGATGAGAATATAATTGAAAATCCAAATTCTAAATTGATCTGATATTTATCCTCGTTGAAAACCATTCCCACCAGAAAATTAGGTCCGAATAATGTAGAGAAGGTTTCCATATTTTTGGTCTGATTTGGAGTGATCTGATTGAATTGATTAATTATCCGGTTGAGGTCGCCGAAATCAGGAAATACAAAGCCAAATCCTCCGGAGCCGTAATATTTTTTGTTGTATCTTTGTGAATATGATGTAGAAGAGAATAAAAAGATGAACAGTAAGAGCAGAATGATTTTCTTCATTAAGTAAGTTTGATTTTTTAAAACATACAAATATGAGTAAAGTTAAAATGAAAAAAAACTTAAATAAAATAATCACTTCTATTCTTAAATCAGATCTGTCCAAACGTTTCATGGAAAACTTATTCTTGAAATCTTGTTTATGGCAACAGCCGCTTTTATGATTCTCTTTTTATTTTTTTCTGCAGTGAACTTACTTTTTATTTTGATTAAATTGCATAACATGATTTAAAATGGAGTCCACATCAAAATAGTAGCTTTGCAATAAACCATATGAATTCTTAATTAAACATTTTAACTTAACGTAATCAAATAACATTTTTAAAAGGAAATATTTTGAAAACAGAAGAAGAAGTAATTGAAAAAGAAAGTGTAGTAGTAAGATTTTCCGGTGATTCGGGAGACGGAATGCAGCTAACGGGGATGCAGTTTACCGATACGGCTGCATTTTTAGGAAATGATCTCAGTACATTTCCTGAATTCCCAGCGGAGATAAGGGCGCCAGCCGGAACAGTGTCAGGTGTATCGGGATTTCAGGTTCACTTTGGAAGCAAGGAAATATTCACTGCCGGAGACGAATATGATGTATTAATTGCGATGAACGCCGCTGCACTGAAGAACGACATTAATAATTTAAAGAAAGGCGGAATAGTAATTACTAATATAGCCGGATTTGATGCAAAGAATTTAAGACTGGCTGAATATCCGGAAGGAGCTAATCCGTTAGAGGACGATTCACTTGCCAACTATACACTATACAGTGTAAACATAACCGGACTGACAAAGGAAGCGCTCAAAGATACAGGACTGGGAAACAAAGAACTTGAAAGATCAAAAAACATGTTTGTGCTTGGAATGTTATACTGGATCTTTGACCAGTCACCTGATTATACCATAAATTTCATTAAAGAAAAGTTTAAGAAAAATCCTGAAATAGCAAATGCAAATATACTTGCAATAAAAGCAGGATTGAATTTCGGGGAAACAACTGAGATATTCAACACAAGATTTAAAGTCAGCTCATCCAATTTACCACCGGGAACCTACAGAAGCATAACCGGGAATAATGCAACCGCGATTGCTTTAGTTGCTGCATCAGAAAAATCCGGATTGCCTTTATTTTTAGGTTCTTACCCTATAACACCGGCTTCCGATATTTTACATGAACTGTCAAAATACAAAGACAGCGGTGTAAGAACATTTCAGGCGGAAGATGAAATCGCAGCTATTTGTTCGGTAATAGGAGCTTCATACGGCGGAAGCTTAAGTGTCACGACAACTTCCGGACCGGGGATGTCTTTAAAAACAGAGTCACTGGGATTAGCGGCAATGCTGGAATTACCGATGGTCTTAATCAATGTTCAGAGAGGAGGACCTTCTACCGGACTGCCGACCAAGACTGAGCAATCCGATTTATTACAGGCAATGTACGGGAGACACGGCGAATGTCCGTTGCCTATAGTTGCTCCGGAATCTCCTTCAGATTGTTTTGAAATTGTCTATGAAGCATGCAGGATATCGCAGGAGCATATGACGCCAGTGATAGTATTGAGTGACGGATACATTGCAAACGGAGCTGAACCGTGGAGATTCCCTACAGAAGATAAATTGAAGCCGATCAATATCAAGTTTGAAGAAGAAATGAATTCTGATAGCGGAATATTTCTTCCTTATAAGAGAGATAAAAACTATGTGCGTCCCAGGGTAAAGCCCGGAACAAAAGGGCTGGAACACAGAATAGGCGGACTTGAAAAGGAACATGAAACCGGCGACATATCTTATGAAGCCAAGAATCATGAACTGATGGTAAAACTTCGTGCGGCGAAGATTGAAAAAATTTCAGATAACATTCCGTTGCAGAAATTTGATTCGGGGAATGAACAGTCACAGCTGCTGGTTATCGGATGGGGTTCTACTTACGGTTCCATTAAAACTGTTTTAACTGAACTGACAGAGGAGGGATACGATATAGCCTACATTCATTTACGTTACCTGAATCCATTTCCCAAAAATCTTGAAGCCCTGATCAGTGGCTTTAAGAAGATTGTTGTTCCCGAAATCAACAACGGACAATTGGTTAAAATACTCCGCGACAGGTTTTTACTGCCGGCAATAGGATTCAATAAAATCCAGGGTTTACCATTTACATCATCAGAGATCAGAGATAAAATTTTAGAATTAATCAAATAAATTATTAAAATGGATACAAATAATATTGAGAGCTACAGAAAAGCTGACGCATAAGGATTTTGCTCCGGATCAGGATATCAGATGGTGTCCCGGTTGCGGGGATTATTCCATTCTAAAGCAGGTTCAGACGATCTTCCCTGAGCTGGGAGTTAAAAAAGAGGATTATGTATTTATTTCAGGGATAGGTTGCTCTTCGCGATTTCCATACTACATGGATACTTACGGGATGCATTCAATTCACGGAAGAGCTCCCGCCATAGCATCCGGATTGAAAGCAAGCCGTCCGGATCTGAGTGTCTGGGTTATTACCGGAGACGGAGATGCGCTTTCAATCGGAGGAAATCATTTCATACATTTGCTCAGAAAAAATTTCGACATAAAATTGTTGTTGTTTAACAATCAGATATACGGTTTGACAAAAGGTCAGTATTCACCTACATCTGAAGCGGGAAAAGTAACAAAGTCTACGCCTTACGGATCCATTGAACATCCGTTTCATCCGGCAGAGCTTGCTCTTGGAGCGAACGGGACTTTTGTAGCAAGATCTCTGGACAGAGACCCGAAACACTTAAGGGTTATTCTCGAGCGCGCAAATGCTCATAAAGGAACTTCATTCGTGGAAATTTATCAGAACTGTCCGGTATTCAATGACGCTGCATTTTTTATTTACAGTGATAAGGAAACTAAGAAAGACGAAGCATCTATTTCTGGAACAGGGTAAACCGCTTGTGTTTGGTGCAACTGAGGATAAGGGAATAAAGTTTGACGGATTCGAACCGGTTATTGTTGATTTGAAAAATAATAATGTCTCTGTAAGCGACCTCTGGATACACGATGAAAAAGATAAAATAAAAGCAAACATACTGGCTGGGTTCGCTGATCATAAAATTGAGAAAGGACATTTGCCGAGACCGTTCGGAGTATTGTATTCTACGGAAAGACCAACTTATGAATCGATAATGTCAGAACAGATTGAACAGGTCACTGCAAAAAAGGGAAAACCTTCTCTGAATAAGATTTTGTCAGGCGACAAGACATGGGAAATTGCATAAGGAAAAATCAGCCGTCCTGAGACTTATCAGGCGTGTTGATCTTCCAGTACCATTTTTTTTCATTATCAGGTATTTGTTTCCAGTACTGAGGGGATAAGATTTTATTGTCCAAAGTTTTAAGTTTCCTTTCATAAATGGAAATGATCGGATTAAAGACTATGTCTGTAACGCCAATTGTATAAGTGTCAGGAAGACTTTCATCTTTCTTGGCTTCTTTTTCAGTCTTGACAATAAAACCGTTATGTTCTAAAATTTTTTTAAGAAAGATCATACGGCTTTCAGAGACACCCGTTTCAATGACTGCGCACCGTATACCCTCAACATCTTTTACCGCTACTTTACCTTTATTCAAAGCCATTTTAAATACCCGAATATTATTTTTTTAGATACCATAAGTCAGAGTACCGATGAAATCAAATATCATTCCAAGTAAACCTGTAAGTACAATTCCCAGTACACAAAACACCAGCCCTATTTTTGAATACAGGTCACTACTTATTTTTTCGATAGGGGAATCATTTTCATTAATGAACATTGCCTTGACAACAAGAAGATAATAGTACAGAGATATTGTTGCATTAATAACGGCAATGAAAAGAAGAATATAATAACCCTGCAAGGCAGCTACTGTAAAAAGAAAAAACTTTGAAAAAAAACCGGCTAAAGGAGGAATACCAGCAAGCGAGAAAAGTGAGATCATCATTACAAGGCTTAGTCTGGGATTGGATTTATAAAGGCCATCGTAATCAGAAATATTCTCCTTTCCTGTTGCGTTTGAAATTACAGCAACGACACCAAAAGCACCCAGATTTGAAAAGACATAGATCAAAATAAAATAAACAACTGCAGAAAATCCTATCGCAGAACCGCCGATAATTCCCAGTGGAATGAAACCGGCCTGGGCAATTGAAGAAAAAGCGAGATACCTCTTGAGGTTTTGCTGTCTGATTGCAAAAAGATTTCCGGTTGTCATCGTCAGAACTGAAGTATAAAACAGAACATCATTCCAGATTATAGCAAAAGAACTGAAAACAGTAAACAGCAGGATCACAAGAATGAACACTGATGAAGCTTTGGAGATTGATGAAAGAAATGACGTGACATTGACAGGTGCTCCCTGATAAACATCCGCTGTCCATAAATGAAAGGGGACAATTGAAATCTTGAATGCGATGCCTGTAAAAATAAAAATAAAAGCAAGCACCTGAAGGTTTGTGAATTTAATGGTTGAACTTATTTCACTGAAAAATAAAGAACCGTTGGTTCCGTATAAAATTGAAATCCCGTACAGCAGCACGCCGGAAGAAAGTATTGCCGATAAGATCATCTTGGTCCCTGCTTCGGCGGAGTTCGTTTTTATTTTTTCAGATGCAACAAGAGCTGCAATCGGAATAGTGGCAAGCTCAAGACCGATATAGAACATGAGAAAGTCGCCGGATGAGATCATATAGTTCATTCCGATAAGCGAAGATAACATTATAAAGAAATAACCTCCTGTATTGTCTGTATTTGTGTTGTTGCTGAACAGCCAGCCTGCCGATTGCAGAAGGATTATCAATACACCGACATTCAGGATATTTTTCATCAGGATAATGAGCGGAGAAGTTTTATACATTCCTCCGAACAAAACTCCCGTTTGAACAGGAAGGAATCCTGTTACAGTGATGACGAAGAAAATGAAAATCAATACAGGGACCATTATTTTCTTCCTGTCAAAATCCAATGCTATTTCCAATATAAGAATGATGACCGCTGCCAGTATTAAAAGCAGTTCATGTCTCATTATCAGAAATTGTTCTATGCTCATATTTTTAAAAACCGGATAATCTTGAAATAATGGGAGTAATACTTTTTGAAATAAGGTCAGAGAGCCAGAAGGGAGCCAGACCTATTCCTGCAATTGCAATTATCAGGATCAGTGTAACAGCTCTTTCATTCCAGAAGGCGTCTTTGAATTTTAAATATTCTTTATTTTCAACCGGACCTAGAAGCATGGACCCGACGACTCTCAAAATGTAAACCGCTGTAATTACAATTGACGCGCATGCAAGTAAAGTTGCCGTCCTGTAAAAGAATCCGGCATTCTGAAATGCGCCGACGAATATAGTCATTTCAGCAACAAATCCGCTTAGTCCGGGCAGTCCTAGGGAAGCAAAGCCAGCAATCATATAACATACAGAAAGGAAGGGAATTGATTTCATCAATCCTCTCATAAAATTTATGTCGCGCGTATGAGTTCTTTCGTAGATCATTCCAATCAGAGCAAAGAAAAGTGCAGTCATCAAACCGTGAGATATCATCTGAAGTACTGAGCCTGTCAATGATATTTTATTGATCATTAATATTGCAAACAAGACCAGACCGCAGTGGCTCACGGATGAATATGCGTTAATGTATTTAAGATCTTTCTGTACAATAGCGCCGAATGCTCCGTACACAATGCTTATTGAAGTAAGAATAATAAATATCCACCCAAGTTCATTTGCAGCTTCCGGGAGAAGATACATCGCAACTCTCAGACATCCGTAGCCGCCCATCTTCATAAGTACTCCGGCATGAAGCATGGATACTGCAGTTGGTGCAGAAGAATGCCCGTCGGGAGACCAGGTATGTAACGGGAACAAAGCTCCAAGCACTCCAAAGCCGATAAAGATAAACGGGAATATTATTTTTTGCGATTCCGGCGGAATGCTGATCTTTGCCAGTTCGAGTATGTTATATGTCATTTGACCGGATGAACCTCCCGATGAGAAAGTGTACAATCCGAGTATCCCCACAAGTAAGACAGCCGAGGCTCCCATCAGCATCAGAGTAAGCTTCATCGCAGCATATTCTTTTTTTCCGCTTCCCCAGATTCCTATAAGAAGATACATTGGAATGACAGCCAGTTCGTAAAACAGGAACATTGTAAAAAGATCAAGAGAAATAAAGAACCCGTAAACTCCTGTAGAGAGTATGATCAGAGAAATAAAAAATTCCTTAACACGGAACTCCATTTTCCAGGAAGCCAGTACACCCGAGAAGGTGACAATGCCGGTCAAAGCAATAAGAGAGACAGAAATTCCGTCAACGCCTATGCTGAAGAAAATATTAAACGTCTTAAACCAAAGATAACTTTGTTGAAAAACCATTTCATCAATATTCCCCGAGCTTCTTTCTGCAAGATATGCAAATATCAGGTAAATGGTCAGTAGAAGCTGCGCTCCCATGCCTACGGCTGAAGCGATTCTTACCTGTTTGTTATTTCTGCAGGCGATGATAGCCGCAACCGTGCAGAGAGGAATAATCAATAAAAATGTCAGAATATCCAAATAGAAGACAGGTTAATTTTTCAAAAAATATAAAGCAATCAAAAGTAATAATTATCAGTCCGGAAAGCATTATATAAGCATACTGCTGAAGCTGTCCTGACTGCATATATTTTATTTTCCGGGAAATAGAGTTTGTAATAAATGCAATTCCGTTCATTGCACCGTCAACAATATTTCTGTCAAACCATGCAACCGGAACTGAGATATATCTGAAGATAATGTTTTTAGTAACAAATGTATAAACTTCATCAATATAAAATTTCTGATAAACAATTTTATAAATATTTCCCGAAGAGGATGATATGCGTTTCGGGAATATTATTTTCCTTTTTATAGAAAAGAAAAGCCATTGTAATTCCGGCAATTGAAACAAACAGAGCCGGCAGAGCAATATTCCAGTGAATATGAGTCTCAAACGGAATTCCGTTGCTTGATATGAATTCACTGAACGGAATGAAACCTGCAATTGAAGAAGCAAGAGCAAGAAAAGCAAGCGGTATCAGCATTGTTAAAGGAGATTCATGGGGTACTTTTTCATAAGTTTTGGTTTTACTCCAGAAGACGCCGAAATAAAGTCTGAACATGTAGAAAGCAGTTAGTCCTGCCGTGATCAAAGTAAAAGCAAAAATGATCTTGTCTTTTTCAAATACCGCAGTCATGATCTCATCTTTGCTGAAGAATCCGGAAAAAGGCGGAATGCCTGCTATCGCAAGGCATGCAATCAGAAACGTAATATGAGTATACGGAAGATACTTCCGCAAACCGCCCATTTCGGAAATGTTATTGAGATGAATTGCATGGATTATAGAACCCGCACCCAGAAATAATAAAGCTTTGAACATGGCGTGAGTAAACAAATGAAACATCGATGCCATATATCCGAGCCCCTCACCAGTTCCGTAACCTGAAACACCGAGGGCGGTCATCATGAAGCCTATCTGCGATATAGTGGAAAATGCAAGAATTCTTTTGATATCCATCTGAGCGCATGCTATCAAAGCTGCGAACAAAGAAGTGAAAGTTCCGACGAAAGCAATGACATCAAGGGCTGCATTTCCTGACAAAGCATAAAGAGGGAAGAGCCTTGCGATCAGATAAACTCCTGCAACAACCATTGTAGCAGCATGAATAAGAGCAGAGACAGGAGTTGGTCCTTCCATTGCATCAGGGAGCCATATGTGCAGTGGGAACATTGCAGACTTACCTGCGCATCCGATAAAGATCAAGATAAGAGAGCAGTTCATTACGGATAATCCCGCAATGAACATATTGCTTCCCTGATGAATTGCCTGTCCGTTAGGGTCAGTCAGCTGCATAAATTCAAATGTACCTGTGACAAAAGAAAGTACAAGAATGCCGATCAAAAAACCGAGATCAGCAAATCTTGTTATGATAAATGCTTTCTTTGCGGCAGCTACAGCCGACGGTTTGCTGTAATAAAATCCAATCAGAAGATAGGAAGAGATGCCAACGAGTTCCCAGAATATATATGTCTGAAAAATATTTGTCGCAATGACAAGACCGATCATTGAAAAAGTAAACAGCGAAAGAAAAGAATAGTATCGTGAAAATCCGGATTCGCCTTTCATATAACCAAGACTGTATATGTGAACCATCAAAGAAACTGTGGAGATCACGATCAGCATCATGACAGAGATCGGATCAAGAAGAATGCCCATGTCAATAAAGAGCTTATCACTGAACCTAAGCCATTCGATATTGAAGGGAATTATTGCTGTGTATGAATCCCCGGTTTTTCCGTTTACAAAGAAATAATTATAAGCAGTCCAGTAAGAAATTGCGGTAACAAAAAAAACGCTTATGGTCCCGGCAATACCGGAAACAAAAGGCTTAAATTTTCCGCCGGCAAGTCCGATCAGCAGAAATGAAACAAAAAGCAGAGCAGGTATCAGTAAAGTAATATTATAATTTTCCATGTTTAAGTTCTGCAAGTATTCATTTTAATATTTCATTTCATTAATATTTTCAACATTTATCATTTTCATTTTTCTGTACAGCGCTACAAAAATTGCAATTGCCACAGAGGCTTCAGTTGCGGCAATGGCAATTATAAACATTGCAAAAAACTGACCCTGCAGATTTTCCGGGTACAGATATTTATTAAAGGCTACAAAATTAATATTGACAGAATTCAATATTAATTCTACTGACAAAAGAATTGTGATAAGATTTTTGCGTGTAAGGAACCCGTAAACTCCGATAAAAAACATGAGTGTGCCTAGGACCAAAAAGTCTTCAATTCCAATTCCTTCTATCATAAAAAATAATATTTAATAATTATATCAGTCATCCCTTTTTGCAATAATTATTGCCCCGATCATGGACGCAACAAAAGCATGCTGATAACTTCAAACGGCAAAACAAAACCGTTCTCACCGTAACTTAATAAATGCATTCCAATAGTCTTAACAGTGCTGTCGATCTCCGCATCGTTAGCTTCGGCAAACTTATAGTTCAAAATAGTTGAGATACAAACCAGTGCTCCGGCGGAAGAAGCTATGAGAGAAAATGCGACTTTCTTTTTCCCGGCAGCTTCAAGCTTTTCATTTACCTGGCTTGTAAGCATAATGGAAAATATGAAAAGGACAATTATGCCTCCGGCATAAACTGTCAGCTGAACTGCTGCAAGGAAATTAAAGCTAAGCAAAAAAAACATGCCCGCCATTCCAAGGAGAACAAATAAAAAATAATACCGCTGCTCTAAGGATTCTTCTGCTTGTTACAGCCATAACTGAAAAGACAAGTATGACAGCAGCTAATATGTAAAATAAGGTTTTCTCCAATTTATTCTTTTACTCCCGCCATAATTTTAGAACCGGGTTTGTTTAAAATTTTTGTCAGCTTTGATCTGTCAAACACAGAGTGTTCAAAATTCTGCGCCATTTTTATTGCATCAGTAGGACAAGACAAGAATACAGAGATTGCAAAATGTACACATTGACAAATGATAGACAAATTTATCTATGACTTTTTTTGGCTTTCCCGTTTCGGGATCAACTGCTTTGTCGTAAATAATTTCAATCGAGCCGTTAGGGCAAGCAAGTTCGCAGGCTGAGCATCCGGTGCATCTGTGTTCATTATTCTCATCATGAATCAGTACAACTTCTCCTCTGAACCTGTCAAACATTTGCAGAGTATCTTTGTTCTCAGGATATTGCTGTGTTATGATTTCCTTAGGATGAAAGAAATAATAACCTGTTACTTTCATCCCGGTCAGAAGAGATTTACAGGCGTTATAAATTTCTTTAAAATATTCAAATATTTTTTTAAACATAATTTATTTCGATGTATTAAAAATACCATCCGTTTCAAAGACACGAATGACATTAATAAAATATTTATCAGATTCAATGGAAGCAGATACTTCCATTCAAGTGTAAGCATCTGGTCAATTCTAATCTCGGGAAAGTCCATTTAAACCACATTATAAGAAAAATAATAGCAGATACTTTTCCAAAAAACCAGACAATCGGCGGAATAACATCCATCACATTATTAAAAAAAGTAAAATTTCCGATATGCAAAGGCATCCATCCTCCGAAAAAAACTGTTGCTCCGATTGCGGCTATAATAAAAAGATTTATATACTCTGCCAGAAAAAAGAAAGCAAATTTAATTCCGGAATATTCGGTATGAAATCCTGCAGTAAGCTCCGATTCAGCTTCAGCCATATCAAAAGGACCTCTGTTGGTTTCAGCAGTGCTTGCAACGATAAAAATAATAAATGCGACAACTGCAGGAATATTTCCTTTGAATATCCACCATCCGTCCCTTTGGGATTCGACAATTACTGAAAGCTGCAGACTGCCCGTGAGAATGATGATTGTCAGTAATGACAAGCCGACGGAAAGTTCATAGCTGACGATCTGAGCTCCGCTTCTCATTGCGCCGATAAGAGAATATTTATTGTTGCTTGCCCATCCGGCAAGAAGAATTCCCGTTACACCGATTGAAGAAACAGCCGTAACATAAAATATTCCGATATCAAAATCCAGCGCCTGCAGTCCTTTTGCAAAGGGAATTATGGCTAATACCATGAAAGGAGATATCAAAACAATAAATGCAGCAAGATTAAATAAAAATTTATCCGCGTTTTTTGTGACAAGAGATTCTTTGAAAACCAGTTTAATAATATCGGCAATAGTCTGAGCTGTTCCCCAGAATCCAACTCTCATCGGACCAAGTCTCTGCTGAAATAATGCGCAAACTTTTCTTTCGATATAAACTAAACTCAGCCCCAAAAGCGTGACAAACAAAAGAAAACAGGTTCCGATAATTACCATCCCGATAATTTGCGCAACGTCGGGAGAAAAAATACTATTCAACCAGCTGTCAATTGCTATAATAAAATCTGTAAAATCGTATATGCTAAAATTCATATTTATACCTGATTATGCGGATTATACTTCTCAAAGGGAAATACAATTTTTGCTGCTTCATAAAGCTTAATACTAATCTCTAACATTTCATCAAGAGAATCAACAACATAGAGATTATTAAGAGATAACTTTCGTAAATGCTCTGATACTAATGCTCTTGCTCTTAAAGATTCTTTTCTTGCAATTTCATTATCTAATTCTTCAATCAAATTTTGCTGAATCATAATCACAAAATCTCTGCGGTCATCATTTTAATTGCATTTAGAATTAGAAACCCTGCTTCTGATAATGAACCAAATGCATAAGTCTCATTTACTATTGGCAGCAGAATTATCTTATCTTCAGCTAAATGTTGAGCTTCTACTTTAGCTAATTCTTCATTCCAAATATCAACCATAGGATTAAAATATTGGATATCAAGTTCTTTGTATTTTTTTATAAACGGATCACGCCACGTGCTGTTACCGCAAGTGCCGAAAAGACCAATTGTTAACATTTTAATTTTTAACTAATTTATTTTAAGCTGACCGCTTCTTACAATTACTCGAATTCGCTCTAATTATTTACACAAAATTTAATTTTAAATTCGTGTTAATTCGTGTTAATTCGTGGCAATCTTTTGTTTTAAATATTGAAGAAGTCAACATAAGTTAATTTATTTTTTTTTTATCTGTCAATGTCAGGTATTACCAGATCCAATGTGGACATGGTTGCAATAAGATCGGCTATTTTACAGCCTCTTGCCATTGTATCCAGTGCCGACAAATTTGAAAATCCGGGTGACCTGAATTTGACTCTGTACGGATTTTTTTTATTATCGCTTATAATAAACTCCAAGTTCTCCCCTTGCTGTTTCGACTCTCTGATAATATTCTCCTGCAGGTAATTTGATCACAGCTTTGGTTTTTGCTTTAAACTCTCCTTCAGGTATATTATCAATAAGCTGTTCAATGATCAAAATGGATTCACACATCTCATCAATTCTTGCTTTATATCGTGCAAAGCAGTCACCTTCCGTATAAATTATTTCTTTAAAATCAACTCGGTCATATGCACTGTAAGGATGTTTTTTTCTTACATCACATGAAAATCCCGAAGCTCTTCCGGTCGGACCGGTTACTCCATAAGATATAGCATCTTCTTTTGAAAAATATCCTATGCCCATTGTTCTTTCTTTGAAAATAACATTGTCGGAAAGAGTTCATCATATTCGGGAAGTTTCTTTTTGAAATATTTAATGAATTCTTTAGTTCGGTTTTGAAAATTCGGATGAATGTCAAACATCAGTCCGCCGGGAACATTATAATTCATTGTCAGTCTCGCTCCGCAGGTTTCTTCAAAAATATCAATGATCATTTCTCTGTCACGGAATCCGTAAAGGAAAGAAGTGATCGCTCCGAGATCCATTCCCATAACTCCCCACCAAAGCTGATGTGATGATAGTCTTGTGAGTTCGGAAACGATTGTTCTGATGACTTTTACTCTTTCGGGAATTTCAAGCTCAAGTCCTTTTTCAACCGTAAGGCAAACAGCTTCATTGTTAATGTGACATGAAAGATAATCCATTCTGTCTGTAAGATGGACCATCTGCTGATACGAATCTTTCTCGCACATTTTTTCAATTGACCGGTGAATGAATCCAAGATGCGGTTCAACTTTTTTAATGATCTCACCGTCAAGTGTAAGCAAAAGTCTCAGAACTCCGTGCGTGGACGGGTGCTGCGGACCCATATTAATAAAATATTCCTGTGTTTCGGTTTTTGTGGGTGTTTCCTGCATATTAAAATTCCACTATGTTTACTTCATCCACATAATCTTTTCTCAGCGGATATCCGGTCCAGTCATCATCAAGAAAAATTCTCCTGAGGTCGGGATGATTTTTAAATTTTATTCCGAACAGATCGTAAACTTCACTTTCATGAAATTCCGCAGTTTTCCAGATATCTGAAACTGTTTCGACTTCAGGATTTACCCTGTCAGGCAGCTTTACTTTCAAAACAACAATGTGATTGAAAACAGTTGACGTCAAATGATATATGACCATCAAATGTGTGACCCAGTCTACGCCCGAAAGACAAAATAAATAATCAAATTTAGTATCTTCACTGTTCTTAAGAGATTCGGCTACGGTGTGTAAGCTTTCTGCGGGAAGTACTACATTTAAAAACTCTGAGCCTTCTTCTATGAATTCAGCTTTTTCAGCAAGTCCGGATATTCTTGTTTTTAATTCATCGTTGGTCATGCTCATAAATATTCCTCATTGGGTTTGCGAGGGTTTTTTATGGATTCTTTTTTTATTTTTTCCTGAAGCTGCATTATTCCGTAAAGCAATGCTTCAGGTCTTGGAGGACAGCCCGGGAACATAAACATCCACAGGTATTACATGGTCAGCGCCTTTTACAACTGAATAAGAATTATAATAAAACGGACCTCCTGAAACAGCGCATGCACCCATTGCTATTACATATTTCGGATCAGCCATCTGATCATAAAGTCTCTTTAAGACAGGAGCCATTTTGTTTACAATTGTTCCGGCAATTATTATAAGATCCGCCTGACGCGGAGTTGCGCTGGCAACTTCTGTTCCGAATCTTGCCCAGTCATGACGTGAAGCGCCTGTTGCCATCATCTCAATTGCACAGCAGCTTGTTCCAAATACAAGCGGCCAGAGAGAATTTGCTCTTGACCAGTTTATTATACCGTCAATTGTTGTTACTACTATATTTCCGCCGGGAGTTGGTGTCACCTGTCCGGGGAAATCTTCTTTAATAATATTTTTTTCCTCTGTAATATTTTTCTCTTCTAATCCCATTTCAAAACGTTTTTTTTGTAAGCATAAAATAAACCTAATATTACTATCAATAAGAAAATTGAAATCTCAACAAACGCGACCAGACCCAGGTCTTTCATCACAACTGCCCACGGGACCATGAATATAATTTCCACATCAAATATCAGGAAGATGATGGCAAAAAGATAATATCCGATCTTGTATTGTACCCAGGAAGCTCCCTGCGTCGGGACTCCGCATTCATAAGTTTCTTCCTTTACTGTGTTTTTAGATTTTGGAGCAAGAAGCGAGGATACAAGAATTCCGGTTCCAACCATTAATACTCCTACAAGGAAAAATAATATAAGACCTTCTGAATTCATGTGAAATTGTTTATGAAGATATAACTATTGAATTATTTTGTTTCCTAAAAATATATAAAGACACTGTAATATTAAAGCTAATAGCTTTGACGCGGAAATAAATTTTTTTCAGCGATGAACCGCGAACCGCATTACAAATCTTATCGGGGTTAAATTAATTGTTTATAATTATTCAGAGCTTTCATGTAGTTAGCTCTTTCAAATGAAGAAGGATCTGCTACAGATTTCTGGCTCATGCTTCCTTTCATCTGTTCAATCGAATCATACTCTTTCTCAAGCATCCAGTCTTCCACCCCTTTTAAAATTTCCGCTATCCTGCTGATTCCGTTGCGAAGTAATTCAGAACACACATTTGCAATATCAGCTCCTGCCATAATAACTTTCAGTACATCATAATGATCATGAATTCCGGTAGTTGCAGCGAAACTTGTATTTATTTTTCCGTAAAGTATTGCAATCCATCTCAGAGGCAGTCTCATTTCCCATCTGCTTGATAATTCAATATTTGGCACAACCTCGAGTTTCTCCAGATCAAAATCCGGCTGATAGAATCTGTTAAAAAGCACTAAAGCATCAGCTCCGGCGAGTTCAAGTTTTTTTGCAATATTCGGAAGCGAGGAAAAGTACGGGCTTAGTTTCATCGCGACAGGAATATTCAGATTCTGTTTTACTCTCAACAAATCCCGCAAATAAATTTCTTCAACACTACTACTGTCCTGATTCGTGTCGGTAGGTATATAATACACATTGAGCTCAAGTCCGTCAGCGCCTGCTTCTTCGATCAGTCCCGCATATTTCATCCAGCCGCCGCTTGAAATTCCGTTAAGACTTCCTATTACAGGAATGTCAACTGCATTCTTCAGCTTGCTTATATGCTCCAGGTATTCATCCGGTCCGTAATTATAGTCCTCCAGTTTCGGAAAGTAGGAAAGTGATTCGGCATAGCTCTCCGTCCCGTAGGACATAAAATAATCCAGCTCATTTGAATCATGAGATATCTGTTCTTCGAAAAGAGAATAAACTACAACAGCAGCAGCGCCTGCATCTTCAAGCCTCTTAACCGAGTCACAGGATTTGGATAGGGGAGAAGCTGAAGGAACTATCGGATTCTTTAGATTAAATCCCATGTATTTTGTTGAAAGGTCCATATTAATTTTTATTTATTTAATATTATTTAAGTTTTTAAATGATACAAGTTGTCAGTTTATGTTTCTGTAATTTGTTTTCTGCTACGAACCTTCGCCAATTCAAATTAATTATTTTTCTTAATTATTTTTTATTCGTGCTAATCCGCCTGCCTGCAGAATTTGTCTCAAAACAAGCAAAACCATTTTACTACAAAGACACAAAGGCACAAAGATTTCTATTTTTAAAACATTTTTCCTTAGTGTCTTTGCGACTTGGTGGTAAGAAAGAGGTTTTGAGACAGACTCCTGCTGCAGGCAAGTGAAATTAATGGCGGTCTTTTTGCCTCAAATACGAAAAAGTTTACCTTACTAAACATAACCATTTTCAAGTATCCAATTTTTTTGACAATGCTTCGTACCTTTTCCATTTTTCATCAACGGAATCCTGTGCTTTGACCATTAGTTCAGCTGCATGTTCAGGCATGATCATCTTGAGCATTTTATAACGGTTCTCCTTATAAGCATAGTCTGCGAATTTAATTTTTGCCGCACCTGAATCAAGCTTCAGAGGGTTGATCCCTTTTTCGGCATTTCTCGGATCATACCTGTACAGTATCCAGTATGCACTGTCGACTGCAGCTTTTTGATTATCTATTGCCTTGCTCATGTTTATGCCGTGAGCTATGCAGTGTGAATATGCAATGATCAATGAAGGTCCGTCGTAAGATTCCGCTTCAAGAAATGCTCTTAATGTTTGAGTGTCGTTTGCGCCCATTGCAACATTTGCCACATACACGTGTCCGTAATCCATTGCGATTTTTCCCAGGTCTTTTTTCGGAGTGGATTTGCCGGATGCGGCAAACTTGGCAACAGCTCCAAGTCCCGTGGCTTTCGACATCTGTCCTCCTGTATTAGAATATACTTCCGTATCAAGAACAAGTATGTTTACATTCTTCCCCGAAGCGAGAACATGGTCCAGTCCGCCAAAGCCAATATCATATGCCCATCCGTCACCGCCTATGATCCAGACGGATTTTTTTACAAGATAGTCCGCGATACCTGACAATAGTTCAGAATCTTCATTCTTAATTGACTTAAGTTTTTCTTTCAGTATTTTAATTCTTTGTCTCTGTTCAAATATACCTGCTTCATCCGACTGGTCTGCTTTGATAATATCATTAACAAGCTCGTCGCCAATGTCAGCACTAAGTTTCTTGAGCAGATTCTTTGCATTTTCATTATGCGAGTCAATTGATAATCTCATCCCGAGTCCGAATTCCGAATTATCTTCAAACAATGAATTTGACCAGGCCGGTCCGCGTCCGTCTTTATTGACTGCCCATGGCGTAGTTGGAAGATTGCCTCCGTAGATCGATGAGCAGCCCGTTGCATTTGCAATGATTGACCTGTCCCCGAAGAGCTGGGAGACGAGCTTAATGTATGGTGTCTCGCCGCATCCGAGACAAGCGCCGGAAAATTCAAATAAGGGCTGAAGAAACTGGCTGCCTTTCACAGTGCTTAGATGTGCAGTTGTCCTGTCACTCTCCGGAATGCCGAGAAAGAATTCCCAGTTGTCGTGTTCCTTTTCTCTTAATGGAATTTGCGGCGCCATGTTTAATGCTTTTAACTTTACTTCCGTTTTATTTTTGACAGGACAGATCTCATAACAAAGCGAACAGCCGGTGCAGTCTTCAACAGCAACCTGTATTGTATATGCTGTTCCTTCTTCAAACTCTTTTCCTTTAAACTTCGTCCATTTAAAATCAGGCGGCGCGCCTTCAAGATATTTTTCATCGAAAGCTTTTATTCGGATTGTAGAATGAGGACATATTATCGCGCACTTGCCGCACTGGATGCAGATGTCGGGATCCCAGACCGGCACTTCAACAGCGATATTTCTTTTTTCCCATTGTGATGTTGCAGAAGCAAATGTTCCGTCAACCGGCATCTTGCTTACCGGAATTTCATCACCCTTACCTTCAATCAATTTTGAAAGTGTTTCTCTTACAAATGCTGGTGCATTTGGTGAAACGACCGGAGGAAGTTTTATTTTGCTTGGAACGGCATCTTTTGTATTTACTTTAAATAAATTTTCGAGACTCTTGTCAACAGCTTCAAAGTTCCTTTTTACTAATTCTTCCCCCTTGGATTTATAACTCTTTGAAATGTAATTCTTTATATGCCTGATGGCTTCGTCTTTTTGCAAAACTCCTGATATTGCAAAAAAACAAGTCTGCATAATTGTATTTATCTTCAGACCCATTCCGGTCTGTCTTGCAACAGAGTAAGCATCGATAACATAAAACTCAATTTCTTTTTCGATTATCTGTCTGCAGATCTTTTCCGGAAGCTTTGAAAATGTTTCATCCTTGCCATAAGGACTGTTCAAAAGAAATATACCACCCTTTTTGATATTCTCAAGCATATCAAATTTTTCTATAAGATTAAACTGATGACAGGCAACAAAATCAGCAGTCTGTATGAGATATATGGATTTTATCGGCTTCTTTCCAAACCTAAGATGCGATACAGTAGTCGAGCCGGATTTTTTTGAATCATAAACGAAGTAGCCCTGTGCATGATTTTCCGTTTCTTCTCCGATAATTTTAATTGAATTCTTATTGGCGCCAACCGTCCCGTCCGATCCGAGTCCGTAAAACATGCAGTTTGACATTTCATTGTCCCGTATCTCAAAATTACTTTCAAAATCAAGACTTGTAAATGTAACATCATCATTAATGCCGATGGTAAAATGATTTTTGGGTTTATCTTTTTTTAATTCGTCGAAGATAGCTTTTACCATTGCCGGAGTGAATTCTTTCGATGATAAACCGTATCTTCCTCCTATTATCTTTGGTGAAGTATTAAATTTTGAATTACCGTTTTCAATTGCTTCATAAATTGATGTTACAATATCGAGATACAGTGGTTCGCCGGTGCTTCCCGGTTCTTTTGTGCGGTCAAGAACAGCAATCCTCTTTACAGTATCGGGAAGAGCATTCAATAAATGTTCTGCGGAAAATGGCCTGAACAACCTTACCTTTATCAATCCGATTTTTTCATCATAATTTTTAATGAGATGTTCAATAGTTTCCTCACAGGTTTCTGCTCCTGAGCCCATCATGACAATAATTCTTTCAGCTTCAGGATGACCGTAATAATCAAACAGGTTATATTTCCTGCCCGTTAATTCAAAAAACTTATCCATGGCTTTTTGTGTGATTGCAGGACAGACGTTGTAGTATTTGTTCACTGTTTCCCGTCCCTGAAAATATACGTCAGGATTTTGTGCAGTACCGCGGATAAAGGGATTGTCAGGAGTTAACGCGCGGCTTCTGTGATCCTTTATGAATGAAATGTCGATCATCGACTCAATGACTTCATCAATGATACTTTCGATCTTCATAACTTCATGTGATGTTCTGAATCCGTCGAAGAAATGTATGAAAGGGATCCGGCTTTCGAGAGTTGCCTTTTGAGAGATGAGCGCAAAGTCCATCACTTCCTGAACTGAATTAGAGCACAGCATTGCAAAGCCGGTTTGTCTTGCCGCCATTACATCACTGTGATCTCCGAAAATTGACAATGCCTGAACAGCCAGCGATCTTGCAGTGACATGGAAAACCGTTGGTGTTAATTCTCCGGCTATCTTATACATATTTGGGATCATCAGTAAAAGTCCCTGCGACGCTGTAAATGTTGTGGTCAAAGATCCGCTTTGTAATGAACCGTGAATTGCGCCCGCTGCTCCGCCCTCGCTCTGCATTTCAATGACTTTCGGGATATTTCCCCAGATGTTTGTTTTGCCTGTTGACGACCATGTATCAGAAAGCTCTCCCATTGGAGAAGAAGGAGTGATCGGATAAATTGCAATTACTTCATTTGTCTTATGAGCTATTATTGCGGCAGCTTCATTGCCATCTACAGTAATTTTTTTTCCCGTCATAATATATTTTTTATTGAATCAATTTTTTTTGATTTAAATTAAGTATTATTACCGCTTCAAAAAATGATAAAGGTTACTTCTTTTTATGACAATTATCATAGTATCAAAATTATTTTCTAGTATATGTCTGATTGAAATCCTTTCATTTAATGCTCATCAAATGCATGTTGGATGAAAAGTAATTTATAGATTGTTAATGTGTATGAATTCGATTAATTTTGTGTATTACAATAATTTAAAGAATACCATGAGAACAAACATTTATATTGAAAATTCTTTAATTAATAAAGCGAAAAAACTCAGTAAGGTAAAGACCAAGAAAGAAATAGTTAATCTTGCTTTGGAAAGTTACATAAAATCTTTGAATAAAAAAAAACTTTTGGAGCTGGCAGGGAAAGTCAAATGGGAAGGTAATTTAAAACAGATGCGGTCTAAATAAATTATGCTGGTTGATACTTCAGTTTGGATTGATTTTTTTAATGGTACGAACAGTTCAGAGACAAGACTTTTAAAAAAATTTCTTGAAGGAGAAGAATTGATCTTTACGATTCCCATAATACTTCAGGAAATTTTACAGGGGATAAGAGAAGACATACAGTACAATGAAGTGAAGCAATCAGTTTTAGATCTTGAAATTCTTACATTAGATTCAATAGAAGCTGCAATAGGAGCAGCAGATTTGTACAGAACTCTAAGGAAGAAAGGAATAACTATTAAAAAATCGAATGATAGTTTAATTGCTTATTATGCAATTTACTTTAATGTTGAATTGCTTCATAAGGATTCGGATTTTGATTTAATTGCGAGATATTCAAAACTAAAAATTGTGAATATATAATTGTAACAAAACTTGCAGATTATGTTATTTTATATAGTGCGACTATCATTCATTTTAAATTTACAACCACAATACTTACATTGTAATAAAAGATTAAAATATTGGTAAGTTTTTATTCTATTTGATCCGTAATCATACTTTATTATCAATGCCAAGATTCTCTTCTCCTATTTTTTTACCTCCATAAAATTTGCACAATTTAGACATCTGCAAAGAGTAATGCCAAACAAATAAAAAAATAATTTTTATCCTAATAATTATATTTTTATTCACTGAACTTCTTTTATATTTTGATTAAATTACACAAAATTAATTACAAATGAAATTAGAAGATTTAACTTTAGAACAGCAGGAGAAGATCTCCGAGTTTGGCGTGAATACATGGTATGTACTTGAGCTTTTAGGTGACTATAAGAAAGATCCGGATTCAGTAAGTGACAACTGGAAGAAATTATTTAAAGAACTTAATTTGATAAACGGAAACGGTTCAGTACTGACTCAAAACATATCAGACACTCATCTGCAATTTCAAATAACCAGCCTGTCAATTCAGATTCGACAGCAGCAAATTTCAATGCCTCCTCCCGCAGAAGGAGAAGAAGCACAGGTAATAAGAGGAGTCGGCGCAAAGATCATAGAAAATATGAACAGCAGTCTGACTGTTCCTACTGCTACTACTTTAAGAACCATTCCCGTGAAAGTTCTGGAAGAGAACAGAAGAATCATAAATGATTATTTAAAGAAAAAAAATTCGGGAAAGATTTCGTACACACACATAATCGGCTGGGCAATAGTTAAAGCGATTGAGTTTATCCCTGTAATGAACAATTCATTTACGTAATAGACGGCGAGCCGAATCTAGTAAAAAAACCTGATGTAAATCTCGGTCTGGCAGTTGATCTGCAAAAGAAAGACGGCAGCCAGATCACTCATAGTTCCGAATATTAAGAAAGCAAACCGTCTGAACTTCAAACAATATTTCGATGCATACAATGATATAATCAAACGATCAAGAAATAATAAGATAGAGATTTCAGATTTTCAGGGAACGACAATCATCACTAACAAATCCGGGAACAATAGGCACAATATGCATCTATTCCAAGACTGATGACAGGTCAGGGAGCAATCATTGCAACCGGCGCGATAGATTATCCTGCTGAATATCAGGCAGTAACAAGTGAAGTAATTACAAAGATCGGATTAAGCAAAGTGATGAATATCACAAGCACTTATGATCACAGGATTATTCAGGGCGCTGAGTCGGGATTATTTTTAAAGAAAATGAGTGAGCTGCTTCACGGAAAGGAAGATTTTTATGAGGAGATTTTCCGTGATCTTGAAATTCCAATGTCTCCTGTGAAATGGATTGTGGATGAACTAAAGATAAGACTTCCGAGGAAGTCAGAAGTATTGTTGACATTGAGGAAATTGAAAAACAGGCAAAAGCGATTCAGCTTATAAATATGTTCAGAGTTCGCGGACATTTGCTGGCGCATCTTGACCCGTTGTATTTGAAAGTACAATATCATCCCGAACTTGATCCGTCACATTACGGCTTTACGGTCTGGGATTATGACAGGGAATTTATTACTGACGGACTTGCGGGACTGCGGACAGCGACATTGAGAGAGATACTGGATATTTTATATCAGACATATTGTGATAAGATCGGAGTTGAGTTCAAGCATATTCAGGATCCTGCTGCAGAAAGACTGGCTTCAGGAAAAAATGGAACAAAACCGTAACACGCCTGCAATTTTCAAATGATGAAAAGAAACATATTCTGTTCAAGCTTTCGGAAGCTGAGAATTTTGAAAAGTTCATAGATAAAAAATATATCGGTCATAAAAGATTTTCTCTTGAAGGTTCGGAAACAATCATTCCAACACTGGATTATCTTTTACAATGCGGAGCTGATCAGTGGTGTTCAGGAAATGGTAATGGGAATGGCTCACAGAGGAAGACTTAACGTGCTTGCAAATATTATAGGCAAATCAATGTCCGCTATATTTCTCAGAGTTTGAAGGTCATATTGATCCGGCATCGGCGCAGGGTTCCGGTGATGTGAAATATCATCTTGGCGCATCGGGAGAATATCATACTTTTGACGGAAAGGATATAAAAGTTTCTGTTGCATCAAATCCGTCACACCTTGAATTTGTAAATCCTGTTGTCGAAGGAATAGTAAGAGCAAAGCAAATGAGAACGAAAGATGAAAAACGTGACAAAACAATTCCGGTGTTGATTCACGGAGATGCGGCAGTTGCCGGTGAAGGAATAGTTGCAGAGACTTTGAATCTTTCACAGCTTCACGGATACAGAACCGGCGGAACAATTCATATAATAATAAATAATCAGATCGGATTTACTACACCTCCGATAGATGCACGCTCTTCGTCTTATGCATCGGATGTTGCTAAGATGATACAGGCTCCTATATTTCATGTTAACGGAGATGATCCCGAAGCAACTTTGCTTGTTACAAAGCTTGCTTTTGAATACAGAATGAAATTTAATAAGGATGTAGTGATTGATGTATTCGGATACAGAAGACTCGGTCATAACGAAGCAGACGAACCGGCATTTACACAGCCGCTGATGTATAAGACGATCCGCAGCCATCCATCCGTAAAAGAAATTTATCAGAAAAAATTACTTGAAGAAAAGGTAATAACGCAGGAAGAAGTAGATGAGATGGAAAAGAAGATATATGACAAGATGAATGAAAGCCACGCGAAGGTTCAGAAATTCAAAACAGATATTCCTCTTGCGGTCACGCCGGAAGAAATTGAAGCAGCTGAAGCAAGTGATTGATACAAATGTCTCCATTGAGAAATTGATAAAGTTGTTGAAGCAATAACAACACTTCCTCAGACATTTAATCTTCATCCGAAATTGAGAAAGTTCATAGAGTTCAAGAAGAGAATTTTTATATAAGGATGTTGAAGTTGACTGGGCATTTGGTGAAGCGCTTGCATTCGGAAGTCTTTTACAGGAAGAAATTCCGGTCCGGCTTAGCGGGCAGGACAGTTCGCGCGGAACATTTTCCCAGAGACACATTGTCCTTACAGATTCGGAAACCGGTGACGAGATCATTCCATTGAATAATGTTGCGCCTGATAAAGCGATTATTGAGCCGCTTGACAGTCTTCTTTCTGAAGCAGCAGTTCTCGGATTTGAATACGGATACTCAACAGCCGATCCTATCACACTTGTTCTTGTGGGAAGCACAGTTCGGGGATTTTGTAAATGCTGCGCAGGTAATGATAGATAATTTTATTTCGAGTTCATATACAAAATGGGGACTGCCGAATAATCTTGTAATGCTGCTGCCTCACGCACAGGAAGGACAGGGACCTGAACATTCAAGCGCACGTCTCGAAAGATTTCTGATATTATGCGCCGATGATAATATGATAGTCTGCAATCCCACAAATTCCGAACAGTATTTTCATTTGTTGAGAAGACAGTCAAAGCAAAGTAAGAAGAGACCTCTTGTGATAATGACACCAAAAAGTTTGCTGAGACTTCCTGAAGCGAAATCGAGAAAAATAGATTTTACAAAAGGGGAGTTCAATGAGATCATTGATGATACGGTATCGGATAAATCAAAAATTAAGAGAGTAATTGTAACAAGCGGAAAAGTTTATTATGATCTGATGAAATATAAAAATGAAAATAAAATTTCCGGAACTGCGATTGTCAGACTCGAACAATATTATCCTTATGAGAGCAAAGAGATGAAAGAAGATACTGAGTTCATACTCAAAATGCAAAAGATGTTGTATGGGTTCAGGAAGAGCCGCGAAACATGGGAGCATGGAATTTTCTTGCCATACTTTTGAAAAATGATCTTTCCGAAAATCAGAAATTGTATTGCGTAAGTCCTGAGGAAAGCGCGAGTCCTGCTGCAGGTTCATTGAGCAAATTTACTGAAGAGCATAATAACGTTTTGAAAATGGCATTTTCAGATGAGTTGATTCCGGTTTTTTAAAATTTACATCTGCAAAATCTAACGGTTCTTTTCAGGAAGATGTTTCCCTGAGCCAGCCAAAACTATTTTGACAAGCTTCTTATTTGACGAACTCCTTATTTCCCTTAATATAAAAGGGAGAATGAGATAATTGTTCGAAGTAAATTTATCCTACATTCACTTTCACAAACTTCAAAAAATATATTTGAATTAATGATGCTTTAAGATTAGGTTTGAGTAAGATAACTTCTTAAAACTAAGTTACTATGATAATATGGATGACCGCAGAGACTTCCGCCTCACTCCCGGGAAAAAATTAAAAATTGTTTCTGATTGTGGTGACTAATTTAGCATTTATTCATAAACAGCTTGTTGCATGAAGAAAATGTTCTCAGGGCTGGTAAAGGATGTGCTGGATTTTATTTATCCTGGAATATGCATTATTTCGGGAGAGAGACTGAACGAGAATAATTCAAACCAGTATGCCTGTGATGATGAGATTTCTTCAATTCCCAGGGTAACAACTTCAGACTTAGCCGATCTGAGGAACAAGATCAACTCCGACCATTCGTTTGCATTGTTCGCATTCAGAGAAGGGGATGATTTCTCGAAGATCATTTACAGTCTCAAATACGGCGGCATGAACCGTCTCGGGATTTATCTCGGAGAACTTCTTGGTGAGGAACTCAGGATTTACTTAGACAAAAGAAATCTTACCTGTCCTTCGTACATTATTCCTGTTCCGTTATTCCGGACAAAGCAGCGTGAAAGAGGATATAATCAGTCTGATTCCATATGCACCGGAATAAATAAGATCCTGGAAAAAGAATTTGTTGCTCATCTGGTCAAAAGGATCCGTCACACAAACACGCAAACAATGCTTTCCCGCGAAGAAAGAATTGTAAATCTGAAAGATGCCTTTGAGATCAATAGTGAATTTAAGAATGAGATACAGGGAAAAGATTTATTGCTTGTGGATGATGTCGTGACAACGGGTTCGACTATGAACGAGGTGATTAAGGTCCTGCGGGAAAATAAGTGCGGAGAGATAACTGCATGCTGTCTGGCGATGGCGAGATAGAGTGTGTGGAGTAAATGGAGTTTATGTCAATTGAAACTTATAACAATAAGAATGAAGACGTTTCGCGGCGAAAAATTATTTTAAAGCTTTAGCCAGATTCAAAATATCTTCTTCATTATTAAAGAGATGTGCTGACAATCTCAAAAATCCCTCACGCAATGCAATGAATATGTTTTCGCTTTCAAGATTTTTCTGAATCATTTCATTTTTGTCTTTGTCTTTATGACTGAAGATCAGAATATTGGAGCGGTGAACCGGCTCAAGATCAGATTCGATAATGAAATCAGTTCCGTTCATTTCTTCAATAAAAATATTTTGTAGATTCAGAATATGGTCAAGAATATTTTGTACACCGAGTTTCAAAAATAATTCGATGGATGATTCCATCCCTATCATTCCGAGAGTATTTGGAGTTGAGTTTTCATACGCAGCCTCCGTCTTTTCTGAAATTGAGTTTGTAGTCAAGAAAATTTTTGAAGTCATATTCTACACTGGAAGTGGCGACATACGTGGGGTCAACTTTGTCCCTTATCTACGGGGAAATGTATGCAAATCCAACACCCGCCGGCGCCATCATCCATTTCTGAGAGCCGGCTGAAAAAAAATCGATCTCCAGTCCGGTCACATCTATCGGACAGACGCCGGTACTCTGTATAGCATCAACAACAAGATAACAATTGCTCTCCTTGCAAATATTCTTTATTACCTTCAGATCATTCCGGAATCCAAGGAAGTCAACTGAACTTATGTTAAGAACTTTAACAGAATTTTCCTTGATCGTCTTTTCAATATTCTCTAACTTAATTTTCCCGTTGAGAGAGGGAATCATGACATTTCTTATTCCTTTCAGTTTTTCCTGATTGAGCCAGGGATAAACCAAAGCGGGAAATTCCGAATCCGCATAAGCGACACAATCTCCTTTTTCAAGCTGAATGCCGTTGGCGAATATGTTCAAGCCGTGTGTAGTGCTGCTCGTGATGATTATATCATCTTTCGCAGCACCTATCAGTTCTGCGCATTTTATCTTAAGGGAATCCGAGATTTTGAAATTGAATAGACTGAGATTTTTATTTGTAAAAGTATATTCATCTATGAAGTTGTTCAATCTTCTCCTTGTCTCCAGAGAAAATTGGGAATAATGCGCAGAGTCTAAGTAGACACAAGTATCCGTAACGGGAAAGAGTTTTCTGGCGTCTTCGAATGTCCTTACGTCGTCAAAATATGAGGTTGATTCTGATTGTGATGTTTCCATTTAAGTATTAAGTATTAAGTATTAGGTATTAAGTATTAGGTATTAAGTATTAGGTATTAAGTATTAGGTATTAAGTATTAGTATTAGTTTGATTTAAGTCCTTTTACAAACTTTACAAACTTTACAAACTTTACTGAACTTTACAAACTTTATGAACTGCATGTTTTACTTTTTCTTTTTTGATTTTTTCTTTTTCGTGACCGGTGCCGGTTCTTCGAGATTACTTTCAAACATTTTTTTATAAGCGTCATAATAAAACATGATGCTGTTGACATAGTTGTAGGGTTCTTTCCAGTTGTCGAGTGTTCCGTAAGGAGGACTCTTTGTATCCGGCCAGACCAGAGCATGAATGGAATCTTCCTCTGAAGCAAGAAAGGATAAGCCTCCTTAACATTATCCCAGCTTTTATAATCTTTGCCGAAGTATGCAGTAATTGTCATTGCGTCAATGACTCTTCCGATACCGGCGTTATAAGCTGCGAGTGCAAATTTATACTTTTCCTCACCGAATTCCCTGAACTGGGACACAAGTGTCGCATAATAATAAATTCCGGCAATCAGATTATTCTTCGGAGTTTGGGTTTCTTCAAGCTCGAGAGTACTCTGAAGTCCTGCGCCCGTGCGAGGCATAAGCTGCATCAGTCCGAAAGCGCCGGCATGTGAACGGGCATTTGCATTGAAGTAAGATTCCTGTCGGATAATAGCAAGTACGATTCTCCAGTCTAATTTATAATTATTGCATTCCACCGTTATAACATCTCCCAGTTCATTAACAAGATTGTCTACGTTTCCGAGCTTAAATTCCTTGCTCACAAGCTGGATCTTATCTTTTACACGTTCAAGATCACTGATATTAATTGATTTTGCCTTCTGTTTAAAATTAGCGTTTGAAGTGAACAGATCAAAAAGCATAGGCCAGTCATTTAATAAATTTTCAACATACACAACATTATTAAAAGATTTCGTGGCAATAATTTTGTCAAAGTTTTCAATTTTGACTCTTGGCTGACCTGTCGGAGCGACAACATTGTTGTTTTCAGTATTTGACCCGCCTGAGTTGATTTTAACAGAGGTGTTTAATATAGATTCTTTGTAAGAATACAAAATCAGGAGAGTGATCAGAGCCATGGGCAAAATGAAAATAAAAGTTTTTTTCACTTTTAAAATCGAATTAAACGATGATAAATTATTTGACAGGGTGTTTTCGCTCATTGAATTTGTAAAACATATACAATTGGAAAAAGTTTTACAACTGAAAAGGAAGTCTAGTGAGTGTATGGAGTGTATAGATGTAGAATGTAGAGTGTATGGAGTTCATAGAGCGAGTATGAGTGTGACGGATTGTGAACGATTGAGGAGGATTTTTTACAATTAAATTCCTTGTTACTTCTTCACTATTTGAGTAATTTTGAAGTTTCTAAATAATATTCAAATAATTTGGATCTAAAGTTAAACGAATTGGAAAATACCAAGAAGGAACTCGAAGCAGAACTTTCTTACGAAGAACTCACGCCTCATTTTGAAAAAGCAATCGAAACATACAGAAAGAAAGCAGTCATTCCCGGATTCAGAAAAGGCAAAGCACCCGTCAATATGATTAAAAAACTGTATGGGAAGGGATCGAATATTCAGCTCTCGAAGAAATAGCCAATGAAATTTTTGTAAAGTATGTGACTGATAATAAGTTTGATCTGCTTGGCAAAGGCGCGATCACGGATATGGATTATAAGCCGAAAGAAAAACTGAAGTTTAAAGTTGAATTTGAAGTTATGCCTGAAATAAAAATTGAAAGCTATAAAGGACTTGAGCTTAAGAAAACAAAATATATAATCGATGATTCACTTGTAGATGAAGAGATTCAATATCACAGATTCAGAAATGCAACAAATGAAATTGACGGGGTGGCATTGGATGATAATTATATTGTAACAGTTGATCTGCAGAATCTGGATGAAGCGGGAAATATTTTGATAGGGCAGACGCAAAAAGATCTGAGAGTATATCTTGGAAATCCGGAAATATATCCCGAGTTTAAAGAAGGATTCAAGGGAATAAAGGAAGGCGAAGTAAAAATAATCGATTCAAAAAATGCCGAAGGAGATCAGAAGAAAGTCAGAGTCACATGTACAAAAGTGGAGAAGATAGTTTTTCCGGAAATGAATGAAGAGTTCTTTAAGAAAGTTACAAACAAGGAAGATATTAAAACCGAAGATGATTTCAGAGAAGAGATTAAAAGTGAGATTCAGAAAATATATGACGGTATTTCAATGAGAAAGCTTAGAAATGATGTTATAAGCGAAATGATAAAGTCAAATGATGTTCCGGCACCTGAAAGATATATTGAAATAATACTGGACGGAATGGTTGAAGATTATAAACATCAGTATCCGAAGACAGCAGCTGCCAAAAGATTTTAATGCAGAGGAATTCAGAAAAGAAAAAAGAGTTGATGCAATATTGCAGGCGAAATGGTATCTGATCAGAGAAAAGATGATTGAGACAGAGAATACTTAAAGTTGAAGAAGATGATTATAAAAAGATAGCAGAAGAAAATGCAGCAAAGTATAATATTCCTGCGGACAAATTAATTGAAGCATACAAAGAAAATGAAGATGTAAAGATGAAGATATTGAATGATAAAGTTACTGGATCTGATCATTTCAAACGCTAAGGTTGATGAGATCGAGGAAATTGTAAAAAGAGGAAGAAGATTAAGCCGGTAATTGAAAGAAGATTAACCTGAAATTATTTTATTCAATTTAATTAGTTATTAACAATAAAAATTTAAAAAAAAATTATGCATTATACAGAAATTATTAAAGAAGAACGAAAGATTTGTTAAACAACAACCTTAACAAATCAACAGCCAGCTTGTACCGATGGTAGTGGAGCAGACATCAAGAGGTGAGAGAGCTTATGATATTTATTCCAGATTATTAAAAGAAAGAATAATTTTTTTGGGAACAGCAATTTATGATGAGATGGCTTCACTGATAATTGCGCAGCTATTATTTCTGGAATCGGAAGATCCCGATAAGGACATCATGTTATATATTAATTCTCCGGGAGGAAGCGTAACTGCCGGTCTTGGGATCTATGATACAATGCAGTATATAAGACCTGATGATTACAACAATGTGCGTCGGAATGGCGGCATCAATGGGTCAGCTTGCTTTTGACAGGCGGCGCCGCAGGAAAAAGGATTGCGCTTCCTCATTCAAAGATACTTATGCACCAGCCATGGGCAAGCGGACTTGGGCGGACAGACAACTGATATACTCATTCACGCCAGGGATATGGAAAAGACAAGAGAGACTTTATTCAAAATAACAGCTCAACACACCGGTCAGCCGCTGGAAAAAGTGATGACAGATGCTGAAAGAGATAATATAATGAATCCTGAAGAAGCTAAGAAATACGGATTAATAGATGAGATACTTACCCACAGGGAAAAGAAAGAAAAGAAAGAATAAGTTAAATGTTCAGTTATAAAGTTGAAGTTAAAAGTAATTATGACATTACTTATAAATTATAAATAAAAAGTAAATGGATTTTAAACTAACCAACCGGATATTTGCTGCATTTGTTTTTTTTTTGCTACAATAATATATGTAATGACTGTTCAGCCGACATTTTCATTCTGGGATTGCGGTGAGTTTATTGCCTGTGCATATACCTTTCGGTTCCTCATCCTCCGGGTGCTCCGTTCTTCACATTGATGGGAAAGATATTTACGATGTTTCCGACTGCCGCCGATATCGGATTGAGAGCAAATTATCTTTCCGTAATTTCAAGTTCACTATGTGTCCTGTTATCTATATTTGATTTCAACAAAGGTAATAAAGAACTGGAGAGGAATTCCTAAAATCAGCATTTGATGTACTTGTTGATTTGCGGATCATCGGCAGTAGGAGCTTTGTCATATGCTTTCAGTGATTCATTCTGGTTCAACGCTCTTGAAGGTGAAGTTTACGGAATGGGTACTTTTCTGATCGGTTTATGCATGTAGGTTATTAATGATCTGGTGGGAAAGAGCAGATGAACCGGGAAGTGATAAATATTTGCTGCTGGTTGCCTATGTGGTAGGATTATCGATTGGTATTCATTTACTTGTTGCACAGTGTATTTTTCTTGCGGGACTATTTTTTTATTTCAAAAGATATGAATATACACCCAAGTCACTTACTAATAGCATTCGGATTATCTGCAGTTGCATTTTTTATAGTGTATCCCGGAATAGTAAAGAAATTTCCTTTGCTGATGTCAGGCAGCGTTAGCTTGGTGTTATGTTTATTGGACTTATAATATTCGGAATTTATTATGCAAGACAAAAGAAGAGTCCGATACTGAGTCTGCTTACGCTTTCATTTATTTTTGATAATCCTTGGATATTCAACTTACATTTCAATCTTCGAAAGAGCGAATGTTAAAAATCTTCCCATAAATGAAAACAGTCCTGACTAATCTCGAATCTCTTATTATCTTATTTAAACCGTGAGCAATACGGTGCAGCAGCCTCTTATCTTGCCGAGACGTTATTCAAATGGAGCCGCAGCATCAGGATGATTTATCAGAAGTATTCAAGCGACATGGAGTTTATGTGGAAATATCAGATCAATCATATGTTCAACAGATACTGGTTCTGGAATTATATCGGAAGAGCAGGTTATAATCAGAATGACGGAGTGGATTTCAGAAAGTTTTATGCGATACCGTTTTTATTTGGAATGTTCGGTTTATTTTACCAGTTCAGAAAAGACTGGAAGCTTGGATTTATATTTTTGATGATGTTCCTTATGATGGGAATTGTCACGGCATTGTATCAGAATCAGCAGGAGCCGCAGCCGCAGGGAGAGGGATTATTTTTATGTCGGCGCATTCATGGCATTTTCATTATGGATAGGGGTAGGTGTTGCCGGACTGATCGAATTGATATCGGAAAAAATGAATAAGAAATCTTTGATGGCAGTTTGTTCGGTAGTATTGATACTTTCATTTGCGGCAGTTCCGTTGAATATGCTCAGAGTAAATTATTATTATCAGAGCAGAAATGGAAATTATCTGCCTTATGATTATGCATATAATCATTCTTCAAAGCTGTTGATAAAGATGCAATACTTAATTACAAATGGTGATAATGATACTTTCCCGTTGTGGTGTCTTCAGGCGGTTTACGGAGTCAGAACAGATGTGAGAATAATAAATCTTTCGCTTGCTCAAACCGACTGGTATAATCTTCAGCTGAAAAATGAAAGACCTTACGGCGCTTTGACGGTTCCAATGACTTTTACTGATGCGCAGCTGAAAAAACTTCAGCCGGTTCAGTGGGATGAAAAAAAACCAGTGACATATGATGTTCCTTTATCGGCATATCCGGATTCGATGAGAAATCAGCCGAATCTGCCGACAAAGATCGTAACAAATATTGCGCCGACGATAAGGCAACAGTCGGGAAATCACAGGTAATCACAGCTTTAAAAGCAAATGATCTGTTACTGATGGATATAATAAAGGCAAACAAATGGGAGAGACCTTTTTATTTTTCAGTCACTGTGACTGAAGAGAATTTTGTCGGACTTGGTGATTATCTTGTAATGGAAGGAATGGGTCAGAGACTTGTTCCCTACAAGACTGCTCGGGTAGCCGGAGGCAGGGATTAATGAAAAAATTATGAGAGAAATGTATTTTTGATACTCCGGCTGAACCTTCAAAAACTCCGCAGATATGGATTCAGATTTACGAGGGCTGAATGATAAAAGCATTTTTTACAATGAAGACCAGACGAGAATGGCTCAAACTTACAGGACTGTGTTCTTTCAGAATTGCATATAACTATGCCCATGGATTCTGCAACTTATGATTGGCAGAAGAAGTTCTTGACAGAATGGAAGAAGTAATGCCTCGTAATGTTATAGCAATGGATTACAGGATTGAATATGATGTTGCAATGCTTTATAATAAAATAGGCAACAAGGAAAAGTTTAATGACTGTTATCTGATGATGTAATTAAAAGGGCGCAGGAAGAATTGAAATCCAATCCTGACAACTTTCAGTCATATTACAATCCTTACAGGATGTTGCTTGACGTTTATGAAGCAAAAGGTGAATATCAGAAAGCACTTGATCTTTCAACCGGCTTTCGGCTAGTCGACCCGGTGATCCGAGCATAAAGCAAAAGATGGAATCCATAAAAGAAAAGATGAATAATCCTGCCGGAATAATTTTAAAAATTAATGACCGATCTCTGTTCGGCTTATTAAATAATTATGTCAAAGAAATCCTGTCAAGCAAAATATACTCGAAAAGAAACCTGACCCCGGTAAAAACCTGATATACTTTTTTCTGATCAGTCATGTCCGTTAGCTTTTGTAATCATTTGCATAAATAATAAATTCATACAAGATGATGCATATATCAGTTTCAGATATGTAGAAAATTTTGTTAACGGAAACGGTCTTGTATTTAATATAGGAGAAAGGGTAGAGGGTTATACAAATCTTCTCTGGGTTTTGATACTAAGTTTGTTTGTTTTCTTCAAAATAAATGTAGAGACTGTATCACAGATATTGAGCGTAATGTTCGGGGTCGTAGTTTTGTTTATGACTTATTTTATCTCTCAGCAGATAGAAATTAAGCCGAGACAAGAAGCCTGCAAAAAAAACCAGAACCTCGGAGCAGGATTCAGCAGTAAAATATTTTGATCTGATTCCTCCGGTATTGCTTGTGTTTACAGGCTCATTTATTTTCTGGTCAATCAGCGGAATGGAATCCACAATGTTCATAACATTCTGTCTGCTGGGAATTTATTATTACATTACCGAAAGAAATATCTGAAACAGTAAATTATAAATTCCCGTTATTCATTCTTCTTGCAACACTCACACGTCCTGAAGGAATGTACTTCTTCGGATTGATATTGATTCATAAGTTCTTGATCGCATTAAAGGAAAATAAATCGGAGCGGGATTAAAAGAATTTTTTTCAAAAAATAATCTGATCTCTTATTCCTTATATATAATCCGGTAATATTTTATTTCATAATCAGATATTCTTATTACGGATATCTTTTCCCTAATACATATTATGCAAAGACAGGTTTTTCTTCGGCTTATCTTAATTCGGGAATCGAATATTTTACAAAATTTCTGACTTCATACTGCTCTATGGAATAGTCCTTGTTGTTCCTCTATATCTTGTTAAAAAGAAGGAAAATTTTTTTGAGATTTCTTTATTCTATATCATTATCATTGCATATTTGCTTTATGTGATTTCGGTCGGAGGGGATGTCCTTAAGCAAAACAGATTTTTCTTGCCCGTATTGCCCTTGATCTATATTTTGTTTGCGAAATTTCTTACTGAAGCATATTATTTTGTTAAATACAAATTCAGTCCGTCGTTTGCCTTTCCGGCTGTTGTCATAATTGTTATTCTTATCTGCATTTATTATTACACTTCACAGAAAGAAATTCTTGAAAGTGATATTCAAAGTGAAAATGGTCTGGTAGATAAGATGAAGATTTCCGGCAACTGGTTTAAGAATAAGCAGCTAGCAGCTGGGAAGACCACTTAATCTTGCAGCTACAACAATCGGAGCCGTCTCATATTTTGCCGGTCCGAAGTAAATGTAACAGATCTGCTTGGACTCACCGATAAGGAAATAGCTCATAACCCTAAAGTGATTCCGGAAATTTCAGATCTTGCCACCGGATGGAAGGAAAGAAATTATAATGCAGACTATGTAATGTCAAAGGATCCGGATTACATTTATTTTTCAACTGGAGTCAAGCCAAGCGCATATGCAGAGCGGGCATTATATACAAATGAAGAGTTCATAAAATATTATTACCCTTATTATTTCACAGAAAGGGGAACGCAGTTTACCGATATAGTTTATAAAAGAAAATCTGAAGATGAAGTAAGCGAATTCAATGGGATTATCCGGGAAATCCCAATTACAGAATGACGTTATGTTAATATGTTTAACCAGGCAATGAATACCTCGAGAGACAAATCCAAATCACAGACGGCACTGAATGAATTTCAGTCAGACTCTTGACATCGCGCCTTCCGGTTTTGGAATGCCTTATCAGTATATCGGAGACATATATCTTCAGCAGGGAAAAAAAGATCAGGCGATTGAAAATTATAAGAAGGCAGTTGAAATAAATGATCACAATGTGATTGTCCCATTATCAACTGTATCAACTGTACAGTGAGAAAAAGGACACGGCAAATGCCAGATCAAGCTTACAGAAAATTCAAAAGTATGATCCTGAAATGCTGAGATAAGGTAGTTCGTGTGCTGAGAGCAAACAGAATTTTTGAAACGAGATTAAAATGAAAATTCTCATCAATGCGCTTTCCGGAAACGGTGATGCCCTTATGTTCTCGCCGGCACTACGCCTTCTAAAAGAAAAAATTCCGGATGTGCAGATCGATATGCTGGTAATGTTTCAGTCTGTGAAGGAAATGTATCAGGAGCATCCATGTCTTGAATCAAATTTATTACATAGATTTATTGAAACAGTCCAAAAGTAAATCTCTGATGAGGCATACGTGCTCTAAGGAATAAGGAATATGATTATTCAATAAATGTGTATCCTGCCAACAGACTGGAATACAATCTGGTCAACGCTTTTCTTGGAGCAAAGAAAAAAATTTCCCACCATTATCTACAATTCGAATATTGCAAGGGCAGAGTTTTTTAATGATATTCTTATAGAAGAAATAAAAGACAGGCATAATGTTTTGCAGAACCTTGACCTGATCAAGCCTATTGTTTGCTGTTACAGACGAGGAAGCAGGAGAAATGCAGATATTCATAAGTGAAGAGCAGAAAAAAGTAACTGATGAATGGATTAAAGAAAATGATTTCAGCAATAAGCTTTTAATCGGGTTTCATCCAGGATCGTCAGTTTTAAAAAATCATATTCACAAAAGCTGGGATAAAAGACAAATATGCAGAGCTTGGAAAAAGGTTAATTGAAAAGAATAATGCTAAAATATTATTATTCGGAAATGAATTTGAACTGAACAATGAAATAAATTCCATGATGAATGGTCAGGCAACAATAGCTTCCACACACAACTATATGGATTCGGTTTCACGGATGAAATATTGCAGGTTGTTTGTTTCAAATGATACTGCCTTCATGCATACTGCGGCTGCTTTGCAGATCCCGACAGTTGCAATTTTCGCATATACAAATTACAAAGAGCTGTATCCCTGGAAAACCAAACACGCTGTCATAAGAAAAGACCTGGCATGCAGTCCGTGTTTTTACAATTCACCAAAACCTGCTACATGCATTTTTAAAGGAAGCGACGAATTCAAGTGCATGAAATTAATAGAGGTGAGTGAAGTATTCGGTGCTGCCGACAGACTAATAAGTGAAAACAAATGAGAACTCAAAAATTAAATGTGAATATCAGCCACTCTCACGAATTTCTTTACGAGCCTTATGCAGAATAAAGAATAAATTTGATATAAAGAGAAATAATTATTATATTAGTACAACTTTATCATAAGTCCAATACAATAAAAATTCAAAAACCATATTAAGGAGGAAAACCCATTATGAAAAACTTCAAGATCATTTTAGTAATCACTGTCATGCTTATGTTTATGACAACAGGTTATAGTTTTTCAAGCTCACCCATTTTCGAAGTAACAATCCAAAATCTCCAATTTACATCTCCTAATGCACTTGAGTTCGATATTTATGTACAGAACACTAATGCTAAAGAATCACAGCTCAATTACATACTGGGACAATACTTTTTAGATTTTAATCCCAAGATTGCCAATGGAGGGGAACTGACATATTCGATAGTAGGCACTGATCTTCCACCTGCTCTTGTACCGAGAAATCCGACCGTGTCGGGAAATCAGCTTATGCTGGCGACTAACGCTATTCCTCCAAAAGATAATCTTCCTGTAATATCGGGTAAAGCTCCCGGGACTTTGATCGTAAAAATGAGACTTCAGACTTCAGCTAAGAAATTCTTGAATCACTCTGTTGATCTGAAATTCAGGATGGGACCGGAAAATCCGTCGACTAAAGTACTAACCTATGAGAATAACAAAATAAGTGAAGTCTTTACAAAAGACGGACCTGTTACTGCTGACAACAGCACCATTGAAAATGAAGTCACTAATGTCATACCGAAGGAATATGCATTGTTACAGAATTATCCAAACCCCTTTAATCCTACTACCAGCATAACATTTGATATTCCAGTGCTTGCAGATGTTAAGCTTTCCATTTATGACATCACCGGAAGGGAATTATCGGTATTGGTAAACAAACAGCTGGAACCCGGTTCATATTCTTTTAACTGGAATGCTGCCCAGTATGCAAGCGGAATTTATTTTTACAGAATCAAATCCGGATCATTTGTTCAAACAAAGAAAATGGCTCTGCTGAAATAAGATAATATTTTATAATAGAAAAACAGGTTAACAAAATTTCTTAACCTGTTTTTCTATTTTGACCGGAATGTCCTTTACTCTGAGAAAATTTATTTTTGTAAGAAATAATTTTACATAAAATCAGAACGGTGGAATTTTATGAAAAAGATATTTTACATTTCAATATTATTGATTTTCTTTTTCCAATTCGAAAAAAGCAATGCTCAAAATCCAACCTATACCTTAAGTGCTGGGAATCTGCACTTCAATTATTATGCAAATCAATTGGAATGGGATATTTATGTTCGCCATACAAATCCACCGTCAACATTTGAATATGAGGGCGGACAATATTTTTTTGACTTCGACCCCGGTTTAATTGTTGACGGAGGAACATTGACCTATTCAATAGTCGGTTCGGACTTACCCATAAATTTACAACCAATATCTCCCTCTGTTTATTTAACGGGTGGTGAACATCAGTTAAGATTGCTTCCAAACTTGGCTCCGGGTCCGGGCAACGGATATATAATGACGAAGTAATGGAAATTCAAATGGCGGTTTGGGAACATTGATAGCAAGAGTCAGATTAACTACGACGACATATTTTAACACAGCATTTTTTGATCCTAATATTGTCTGGAGAAATGTTCCGGTATTTCCCGGCTACAAGGATATATGCGTATATGGGAACAACCAATACTGAAATAACAACGCCCAATACACATTCTACGAACATTCACTTTTCCCGGACATACATTTCAGGAATCTGTTAGAATTTTATTATATTCGCCGGTTTATGGTTCTACCGGAATTTCTTTTCCTGTTGATTTTAAATGGTCTTACAATGCCAATGCCCCTAATTATTGGTTAAAAGTTTCTACTGATTATCAGTTTAGTAATTTAGTTTACTATAATTCCTCAATAACAGATACTTTCTATACCATTGGAGGTTTAAACCCTTCGACAAAATATTATTGGCAAGTCTCACAGCTATAACATGTTTTTAAATTGTTTTTGCGGTAACTCTGCAATTTCTACATTTACCAACTAGGCCCGGGAATTTCCATTTCAATAAAAGTTATACATGAAGGATTGTATAATACTTTAAATGACAGGCTTAACAGAAAAGACTCTATTAGCTGTATATCTCAGAGATGCGGCTTCTCCTTATGCGCTGAGAGATTCGGCAAAGAGTGTGGTTGATTCTACAAGTCTTTACCGGTTTGGTTACTTTCCCAAATGCCCCGTCAGGGACGTATTATATTGTTATTAGGAATTTAAATGGTATTGAAACCTGGAGCAAAACGGGCGGTGAATTTCTAAGACGTAGCACTGCTTCCTATGATTTTACTACTTCAGCGCTCAGGCATACGGGAATAATATGAAGCAGGTTGATTCTTCACCGCTAAGATTTGGGATATACACCGGTGACGTGAATCAGGATGGAAGTGTGAATGAAGCGGATATGAGTTTAGCTGACAATGATGTTTTTAATTTCGTAACAGGTTATGTGAATACTGATGTAAATGGTAATTATGCCGTCGATGCATCCGATCTGGAAATAATCGATAACAATTTATTTAATTTTGTGAGTAAGATTACGCCGCCGTGATCAGCCAGCAGTTCACAATTTCAAACTTAGTTGGATTTTTGTTGCAGACTTGTTAACTGTTATTTACATCCTTCTGTATGTACTGTAATTTTTATTTGTTTCAAGTTGCCGCGCTTTTTTTAAAAACCAGGTCTGCGGGGTTAATTTAAGTTCAGAAATTAATTCAGATATTTCAAAACCGCCGGTTACGGTGCTGTCATTAATTTTTAACAATCTGTTATAATAATTTATAAATGAGTGACATTGAGTTTTATATATTTCAGGAAGAAGCTGATCTGTTCTGATAAAGTGCCGGTAGAAATCTTTTTCGATTGAATATTTTAAAATATCAAATGCAAACTCAATAAATTCCAAATACCCCGCATTATGTTTTTGTTGAGCATAGTTTCTTAAGACCGCAATAACGTTATACTTATCAATATGGCTAAGCTCACCTTTATCCTCAAATAGTATTTTTTTAATTCAAAAAAAATATTTATCATCTTTATTAATTAACATCAGGACCAGATAATAATATGCTTTTAGAGCAGGAAAGCTTAAGTATTCAGTATTCAATTTTAAATATTCCAGAATGTTATTCATAAAATCCGGATATCCTTCGGCATTAACAACAAAATTTCGTTATGGGCTAAAAGATATAACGGACCGGGAAATAGGCTGATGTTGCACGTTCCGTCGTTATTGACGGCTCAGGGAATATATATGTCTCCGGAAGAAGTCCGGGAAATGGAAGCGGTGATGATTATGCAACTATAAAATACTCACAAACAGGTTCGCCATTAATATTAAATCTCACAGCTTTCATTGAAGGATTTTATAATCCGGTTTCCAATAATATGATTAACGATTCGGCAAGAGTTCAATTAAGAAATATTTCATCGCCATATAATATTATTGATTCCTCAAAAGTAATACTAAGTTCTTCCGGAACAGGGACTTTTCTTTTCTCGAATGCTGTAAATGGTGTGCTGTATTTTATTTCTGTAAAGCACCGAAACTCCATAGAAACATGGAGCAGTTCTCCGGTTTCGTTTACATCAGGTTCTTCGAATTACAACTTTGCAACTGTCTCAACTCAGGCATACGGAGACAATGAAATCCGCGTTGATTTATCACCATTAAGATTTGCAATGTACAGTGGCGACGTAAATCAGGATGGAAGTGTGAATGTATTGGATCTGAGTTTTGCGGATAATGATGCATTTAATTTTGTTTCCGGATATGTGAGCTCGGATGTCACAGGTAATAATGTAACAGATGCAAGTGACCTTGGGATAATTGATAATAACGCGTTTAATTTTGTGGGTAAGATAACGCCGCCGTGATCAGTTAGCAGTTAACAGTTAGCAGTTCCCAAGCTTAAAAGATTAGATGGATTTTAGTTCAAGACTTTCTAACTGTTTAACTGTTAACTGCTAACGTTATTTATATCCCTGTTTATGTACCGACTTCACGGCTCTTCCTGACGGATCATTTGCATTTTGAAAAGATGATCCCATGCAAGCGCCTCAGGTGTGCTGCAAGCAACAGACTTTACTGATGGAACACAACCCGCAGCCGAGTCTGAAGGAAAATGTTCGCTGAAGATAGTTCTGTAGCGGTACTCTTCTTTCGACATAGGAGGATGAACCGGAAAACGGAATTTTGCATTTGCGAGCATTTCATCAGTTACTTCTTCCTCGGCAACTGCCTTGAGCGTATCTATCCAGCTGTATCCTACGCCGTCTGAAAACTGTTCTTTCTGTCTCCATAAAATATTTTCGGGCAGATAATCTTCAAAAGCTTTTCTCAATATCCATTTTTCCATTTTCCCGTCGGCAGTCATTTTATCTTTTGGATTCAGTTCATGGAAACATCCAGAAATTCTTTATCAAGAAAAGGCACACGTCCTTCAATGCCCCAAGCCGCAAGGGATTTATTAGCGCGCAGACAATCATAGAGATGCAGTTTACCGAGCTTGCGGATTGTTTCTTCATGAAATTCCTTCGGGACCCGGTGCTTTATGAAAATATAAATAACCTCCGAAAATTTCATCTGCGCCTTCTCCCGAGAGAACCATTTTGATTCCCATGGATTTTATGACTCTTCCGAGAAGATACATAGGAGTGGAAGCGCGGACAGTTGTAACATCATATGTTTCAAGATGATATATCACATCGCTGACAGCATCCAGACCTTCCTGAACTGTAAAATTAATTTCATGATGGATCGAACCGATATGATCAGCAACTTTCTTTGCAGCTTCAAGATCAGGTGACCCGAGAAGCCCTATTGCAAATGAATGAAGCTGAGGATACCATGCCTGTATAGATCGTCAGTCTCAATACGTTTAGCTGAAAACTTTTTTGTCACAGCTGAAATTATGGAAGAATCAAGACCTCCGGAAAGCAGAACTCCATATGGAACGTCAGACATCAGTTGCCGGTGAACCGATTGTTCAAGACTCTCACGCAGTTTTCCAATGTCAGAAACATTGTCTTTTACATTGTCAAATTCGGTCCAGCTGCGCTTGTACCATCTTTTCGGCTCCTGACCTTCGTTACTGTGAATATAATGTCCGGGGGGAAATTCACTGATTTTGTTACACACTCCTTCGAGCGCTTTCAATTCCGAAGCCACATAAAAATTGCCAGATTTGTCCCATCCCATATACAATGGAATGATCCCTATATGATCCCGCGCAATGAAATATGAATTGGTATCTTCGTCATAAAGCGCGAATGCAAAAATTCCGTTCAGATCTTCAAGGAAATTATTCCTTTTTTTCTGTAAAGGGCAAGAATAATTTCACAGTCCGATTCGGTCTAGGAAATGATAATCACATGCTTCCTTCCTTAATTCTTTATGATTATATATTTCTCCGTTTGCCGCCAGGATTAATTTTTTATCTTCACTGTAAAGCGGCTGCCTTCCGGATTTCGGATCCACTATAGCCAGCCGCTCATGTGCAAAAATCACTTTGTCACTGCTGTAAACACCTGACCAATCTGGCCCGCTGATGTCTTACTTTTTTTGACATCTCAAGTATACTTTGTCTTAGATCTTTTATATTATTATTATTACTGAAAAGACATACAATGCCGCACATATTTTAACTCAAATGTTTAACTTTGAAAATATTTTTACTCTTTTATATTGTTTTATATAAGGAGAGAAAAAATGAGTGAGTGTTTGAATGTACACAATTTACACAATTCGTAAAAAAGTAACAATTTAGATTTTGTTCTGAGAGAAAAAATTGTCTGTCGGATCAAGTCAATGACTCACAGTACCCTATAAATAAAGGATTTGGATGATCATCTTAAGTTAAAAATAAAGTTGAGTATATTATGAAAAATACCCGAAAAAATCTTTACATTTTTTTTTGGTTGTTATGTTTATTACTAAAATTATGTATATTGTACTATCCAAAAAATTTGTAAACCCTTAAAACAATTAAAGATTTATGAAATCATTCTTTTTATTTTTGAAAAAAAATTTAAAATCTTTTTTCAATATTAGCATTTCTATTGTTGATCACAGTTGTTTTCCTCGCATTAAGCCCGGATAATAATGAGAATAGTAATAGCAAATTTATTAATCCCGAATGGAATCAGTTCCAGACAGTTTCCCTTCAGGATTCGTTAACCGAAGGTACTCCTTGGACGGGAGAACCCGGAATTACAGTAACAGTAGCTGAAATAATGGAAAAGGAAGCTATGCTTCCGGCACCCTACTATCCAAAAGTAAAACCAAGAGCTAATCCGGATATTGAAAACGAAGAACGTCTTGAAAAGCAACAGAATCCTAATGCACCGGAAGTTTCTCAGTGGCCGCCAAGAAATCAAGAGCAGAAAGATATTCATCAGAACGAATCGGATAATCCGCAGACAATCGGTACAAGTTTCCTCGGACCATATCTTGGAAATGCAGGCTATGTGCCGCCGGATTCTCAGGGAGATGTTGGTCCGTCACAGGTTTTGGTTTGTGCCAACGGGAGAATTACAGTATTTGATAAGAACGGAGCGCCGGGCGGACTTAATATAGGTCTTGATGCTTTCTTTAGTTCGGTTGATAACGGAACAGGTACTTCTGATCCTCATATTCGATATGACAGATTGTCAGCGAGGTGGTTTGTTGTCGGAATTAATTTACCTAACAGCGGAGCAAACAGAATCATGATTGCTGTTAGTTCGAGTTCGGTAATTTCAAGTACTTCAAGTTTTACATTTTACCAGTTTAAGCAGGATTTAGTAGACCCGGGATCAGTCGGTGATAATTTAAATGCATTTGCAGATTATCCGACACTCGGAGTAGACAATTTTGCACTGTATATCGGAGCAAATATGTTTAATCCCGGAAAGATCGGAACATCAGGTTTTGTAATTAACAAAGCGAATATACTTTCCAATACATTGACAGTTACAGCGTTCAGACGTCTTTATGATTCCTCTCCGTTTACGGACGGCCCGGATAGTCCGCAAGGCGTTGATAATGATGATCCTTCAGCAACAGAAGGATACTTTGTTGGAGTCAGTGCTGCGGCTTTCAGCCGGTTGATTGTAAGAAGAATAGTAAACCCGGGAGGAACTCCGTCAATATCATCAAATTTAAATATAACAGTACCTACAACTACATATCCGGAAACTGTTCCTCACAACGGCTCTTCAGCGAGACTGGATGCGCTTGATGACAGGCTATTTGCAGCGGAGATCCATAAGGATAAAATCACAGGCACCTCCACACTCTGGACGGCGCATAATATTGAAGTAAACAGCAGTGGAGTTGCAAGCAGCTCAGGAAGCAGAGATGCAGGACGATGGTATGAGATAACAAATTTAACTTCAACACCAAGTCTAAATCAGTCAGGGACTTTATTTGATCCGGCAGCTTCTAATCCGCGTTATTACTGGATACCAAGCGTAGTAATGTCAGGACAGGGTCATATGGCAATTGCAACCAGCACAGCAGGTATTAACCAACGGGCAGAAATTTATGCAGCGGGAAAACTGAGAACCGATGCATTGGGAACAACTCAGGCCGCAACACTGGCTACATCAAGTTTTACAAATTATAATGTTCAGGGCGGAACACAAAGATGGGGAGATTATTCCCAGACTGTTGTTGATCCGACAGACGACATGACAATGTGGACTTTTCAAGAATATTGTAATTCTACAAATTCATGGGGTGTGAGAGCAATAAAGCTTGTCGCTCCGCCTCCTGCTACACCTGCATTATCGAGTATATATGATATTACTGTTGGTGAGCCATCGGTTAATATTGTTCTTACCGGAAATTCGTTATCCGGCTCGGAATTTTTTGATCCGGGTCCGGATGTAGGCGGACCGGGATATTTGAATCACATTTCGGTATCAATCAGCGGAGGAGTAACAGTTAATAGTGTTACATTTGATTCTCCAACACAATTGACGATTAACATATCGACGATCGGTACACCAACGGGCATGAAAGACATAACTGTTATAAACCCCGATGGACAATTTCTAACAGGAAATAATCTTATCAATGTTACAACTCCGCCGAATCTGAATTTTACGGGGTTCATCGAAGGATTTTATAATTCAGCATCTGGCAATATGGTAAGGGATACGGTAAGAATTTATTTGAGAAACAATTTTATTCCTTATTCACCTGTAGATTCAGCTGTTGTGTATTTAAGTACTGCGGGTACGGCATCAATGACTTTTCCAGGTGCAGTGAACGGTGTAAATTATTATATACAGGTAAAGCATAGAAACTCAATCGAAACCTGGAGCAGTTCACCGGGGCAAAGTTTTGTTTCTTCAGCATTGAACTATAACTTTTCGACTGCAGCAAACAAAGCTTATGGAAATAACATGCCGCAGGTGGACAATTCTCCTGTAAGATTTGCATTTTACAGCGGTGATGTAAATCAATCCGGAGCAATAGACGCAATAGATCTTGGCATTGCAGACAATGATGCTTTTAATTTTGTGACCGGGTATGTGGACTCGGATGTAAACGGTAATAGTGTAATAGATGCATTAGACTTAGGAATAATTGATGATAATGCAACTAATTTTGTGATACGTATTACGCCGTAAGATTTAGTAAGAACCTTGTGACAATAAATTCACCTGACCTTCAGTCAGGATGCTGGCAATACGGGAAGAGCAATCTTCCGGTTTTCTTTAAAGGAAATAAGAGAATCTTTGAGCAAAAAAATATTACGAACAAAAGGAGAAGCACAAAGCTTCTCCTTTTTAATTTAAATACTCGTCGAAATAATTTTCAAGAATGTCATTTTCTTTACAGCAGTAATCAAGCTGTCTGTCTGGCAATAAAAATTTTTTGCAAATCTGTTATTGGAGTTGTACATACATTCGTCATAAATTCTTTTTTAGATTACGATAATATTATAAGAACAGCAGTTTAAGTAAGATAACATTTATATCTAAAAGTTTAAGCAATATTTAGTAATATTTTTAGAAATTAAATTTGAGTAAATTTGCAATAAAAAATAATTGTCATCCGCTGAAAAATTAAAATATATTTATTTCTTAACCCGGATAAAAAAACTCGGCAATACGAGAATTAAAAATATACTGAGCCATTTCAACAGCCCGGATGACTTTTTCAAAAGCACAAAGAGCGAATTAAGAAAAATTGAAGGAATAGATTTTAACCTGTCTGATGAAATAATTTCTGCCAAAGAAAACATAAAAAAATCCGAAAAAGAGTTTGATTCGATCTTAAACATTGCAGGTCAGAAAAACGTCAAGATAACCTGTATTACCGATGCTGAGTATCCCGACAATTTAAAAAAGATATTTGATGCTCCGGTAATTCTATACTATAAGGGTAAGCTTGATAAGTCAGACAGATATTCAGTGAGCATTGTCGGAACACGAAGTCCGACTGAATACGGGAAATACAATTGTGAAAAGTTTACAGGGAAATTATCTGAGCTTGGAATCCCCGTCATAAGCGGATTTGCAAGGGGAGTTGATTCGATTGTTCATAAAGTCTGCATGAAGAATAATAATCTGACTTACGCCGTTTTAGGCAGCGGTGTCGATGTAGTTTATCCTTCTGAAAACAGGAAGCTTTATGACGAGATAACGGAAAACGGGGCGATAATGTCGGAGTTCCCGATAGGAGCGAAACCCGACAAGGTGAATTTCCCCAAGCGCAACAGGATCATCAGCGGCATTAGTCTGGGAAGTCTGATCATAGAAAGCGGGATCAAAGGAGGTTCTTTGCTGACCGCCGAATTTGCACTGGACCAGGGGAAGGAAGTATTTGCTATCCCGGGGTACATAAATTCAAAGCAGTCTGAAGGGACCAATGAGCTGATCAAAAAAGGTCAGGCAAAATTAGTTACGAATATTGATGACATAATATCAGAGCTGGAGCCGAAGCTGAGAACGGTTTTGAACAAAGAGAGCTCTGCAAGGGAAGAGAAGCTTGTCGATGACCTGAATGAATCTGAAATTAAAATATTCAAAATATTAGATTATGAGCCTGTTCATATTGACAGAATAAATGAAGTTACCGGGTTGTCAATTTCAGATTGTCTTGTCAATCTGCTGGCGCTTGAATTCAAAGGTCTGGTGAGGCAAACCCCGGGCAAAAATTTTATAAAGATTTAGATTTGGAAAAATATAAAATAGATGACAGGATATTCAATGTAAAATTTGCATGTGATGTAAATAAATGCAAGGGTGCCTGCTGCACACTGAAAGGAGCAGGCGGAGCGCCAATACTTGATGAAGAAGTTAGCCTGATAAAATCCAATCTCAGGGTTGTAAAAAAATATCTGAAGCAGGAAAACATAGATGCCCTGGAATCCGACGGATTTCTCGAAGGGACGCAGGGAGACTATTCCATAAAAAGTGTGTCTGATGCAGACTGTGTATTTTCATATATCGAAGAAGGAATTGCGAGATGTTCATTTCAAAAGGCATTTGATGAAAAAGAAACAGATTTCAGAAAACCTGTCTCATGTCATTTGTTTCCGATAAGAATTCACGGAGCAAAGAGGAACATTCTCAGATTCGAGGAGATCAGCGAGTGCAGGGATGCATTAATAAACGGGAAAGAAAAAGAAATAACTCTGATTGAATTTGCCAGGGATTCATTAATAAGAGAATTTGGTGAAACATTTTATAATGACATTAAAGAAAAGTTTGCCGGTGAAAACAAAAACATTTAATAATTACAGATCAGAAATATGCTGAAGCTGACTCAGGGACAAAAGCTGTCACAGAAATTACTTCCTATGATTGTTCTCAATCAGAATATACTTGCAATTCCCTCAATTGCACTCGATAATATTATTAAGAAAGAACTGGAATTAAATCCAATGCTTGAAGAGGGAAGTGACTCTGAACCGGAAGAAAGTGATCAGCAGTTAAACAGCGAAGCCGAAGAATCAAATACAGACTCACAGCCCGACAGCATTGAAAATAAGATCGATGAAGAGTACGACTGGGATGAATATTTCGAAAATGAACAGAGCGAAAATATTTCATACGGCGGCGGCTCCAACCCCGATAAAGAAACAGTCTATGTTCTGGAAGATCATACATCAGTCAATGACGGGCGTTTGCTGCAGCTCAATCTTTCGGAATTAAACGGCAAACTGAAATTTATAAGTGAAGAAATTATCGGCTCTCTAAACGGGGACGGATATTTTACAGTAAGTGCTGATGACATTCTAAAGGATATAGACGTGAAGAAGATCGGAACGGAATATGAAGACAGTATTTTTACAAAAGAGGACGTTGAAGAAGCATTAATTTTTATACAAAAAATCTTAGACCCGCCCGGCATATGTGCGCGGAATCTGAATGAATGCATGCTGATTCAGATTGACAGGTCGGACAAAAATGAAACATTGAAAGCGATGGCGAAGTCAGTGGTAGAAAATAATTTTGACGACCTGAGACTGAAGAGGTTTGAGAATATAAGCAGGAATCTCAACCTAAAAATGGACGATGTAAAAGAGATCATTGAATTTATACATAAGCTGAATCCAAAGCCCGGACAGCCGGATACTCTCACAGACAGAGATTACATCATTCCCGATGTTGTGGTTAAGAAAATCGATGATAAATATGAGATCTTCCTTAATGAAAGATTCATTCCGTCATTGAGAATTAACAGGACATACAGAGAGATGTACACAAATGATAAAAAGAATCTTGACAAAGATACAAAGGATTATCTTGTAAATAATTTCAACAGGGCAAAATGGTTTATTGATGCAATCAATTCGCGCCGGGAAACTATCCTGAAAATTAGCGAAGCAATTATCAAAAGGCAGAAGGAATTTTTTGATAACAACGGCGAAGGATTGAAACCGCTGTATGAAAAAGACGTCGCCGAAGATATAAGAATGGATACTTCTACAGTCAGCCGTGCTGTAAGAGGAAAGTATATGCAGACGGACTTTGGAATATATGAGCTGCGGTCATTTTTTACAACACCGCTTTCGATGAAGGACGGCGATGATGTTTCAAATATCGAAGCAAAGATCAGACTAAAAAAATTGATAGATGAGGAAGATAAAAACAAGCCTCTGACTGATGAAGAGCTTGCATCAGAAATGTGCAAACTTGGTTTTAAGATCGCAAGGAGAACGGTTGCGAAATACAGAGAGGCAATCAACATACCTGTTGCAAAGCAGAGAAGAGAAATATTAAATAATCTAAAATAGAAAATTGAAAAAAAGAAATAAGATACGTTCGACGACCGTGATCGGACTCATTAGGAATGGGGAAGCAGTAATTGGGAGTGACGGTCAGGTGACGGTTGGCAATACTGTAATGAAACACACTACAAAGAAAGTAAGAAAAATATACAACGACAAAATTCTTGTTGGATTTGCCGGAGCTACATCAGACGCATTTACTTTATTTGAGAAATTTGAAGGGAAACTCGATGAATATAAAGGCAATTTATCCCGTGCCGCGGTTGAGCTGGCAAAAGAATGGCGGACCGACAAGTATCTGAGAAGGCTTGAAGCTCTGCTTGCAGTTGTAAGTGCCGACAAAGCACTGGTCATTTCGGGAACCGGAGATGTAATCGAGCCGGATGACGGAATAGTGGCAATCGGATCCGGAGGTCAGTATGCGCTGGTAGCGGCAAGGATGCTGATGAAATATTCCAAATTAAGCGCAAAAGAAATAGTAAAGGAATCTCTGAATCAGGCGGCGGATATTTGCATCTACACAAATCATAATATTTCAATTGAAGGATTAAAAAGTTAAATTAAAAATAATAACAGATTTGATTAAAGAAGAAAAAGAAGTAAAACTATTGACCGGAAAACTTAAAACAAAAAAGAGTTTGCTTAAAAACTCTGAAAATGAAATTAATGAGTTAACTCCAAGCCAGGTCGTCGAAGAGCTTGATAAATATATTATCGGTCAGAAGAATGCCAAGAAATCGGTCGCGATCGCATTAAGAAACAGGTGGAGACGGCAGAAGGTCAAGGATAAAATGAAAGACGAGATCATGCCGAATAATATAATAATGATCGGTCCCACCGGTGTCGGTAAGACAGAGATCGCAAGGAGGATCTCAAAACTGGCAAATGCTCCTTTTATTAAAGTTGAAGCATCGAAATTTACGGAAGTCGGATATGTCGGAAGGGATGTAGAGTCAATGATCCGCGAGCTGACTGATCTTTCGGTTAACATTGTTAAGAATGACAAGATGAAGGACGTTCAGATCAAGGCGCAGGAGAATTCAGAAGAAAGAATACTGGATATTCTCATACCCCCCGTTAAGAAATCTACAAACGGTTCCTCTGATAAACAGGAGAATCCTGAGACAAAGCAAACTCAGGAGGAACAAAATTCAAATACCAGGGAAAAGCTGAGACAACAGCTGAAAGACGGTACACTCGATAACAGAATGATCGAGCTTGATCTGTCAAGTGAAAATTATCCGATGCTACAGGTGCTTGGTCCTGTCGGTCTTGAAGAAATGGGGATCAATCTTAATGATCTTTTTGGAAATATGATGCCGAAGAAATCGAAGAAAAGAAAAATGTCCATAGCTGAGGCGAAGAAAGTTCTGACACAGGAGGAATCGGGAAAATTAATTGACATGGATGCGGCAATTAAAGAGGCAATTGAAAAAGTTCAGAATTCAGGAATAGTCTTCATAGATGAGATTGACAAAGTAGCAAGCGCTCAATCAAAGTCGTCGCACGGACCGGATGTCTCACGTGAAGGTGTTCAAAGAGATTTGCTTCCAATTGTGGAAGGCTCGACTGTTATTACAAAATACGGACCAGTTGTTACCGATCACATACTCTTTATTGCTTCTGGCGCTTTTCATATAGCAAAGCCAAGTGATTTGATACCGGAATTGCAGGGCAGGTTTCCCATAAGAGTAGAGTTAAATAGTCTGGGTGAAGAAGAGTTTTACAAGATCCTGACGCAGCCCGAGAATGCATTGATAAAGCAATACAAAGCCCTGCTGAAGTCGGAAAATATTAATTTGAATTTTACTGATGATGCAATCAAGGAGATAGCAAAGATTGCAGCAGAAGTCAATGAACAGGTAGAAAATATAGGAGCAAGACGGCTTCATACTATCATGACAACTGTTCTGGAAGAGATACTGTTTGATGTCCCTGACAAAAATAAAAGCAAGAATCTCGAAATCGACAGGAAATTTGTTAATGACAAATTAAGATCAATTGTTAAGGACAGAGACCTGAGCAGGTATATCCTATAAATAGAAAATCAAAACAAATTTGATATTAAGAATAATTCCGCTGGTTCTTTTTTTTAGTTTAGCATTAAGCAGTAATGCTTTTTCTCAGGTAAAGCACAGGACCGCTGATGAAACCGTTTACATGGGCATTGGCTATAAATTTGTCTTTCTTACCAATCAAACCGCGAGGGATGCTTATCCATTTTTCCAGTTATCGAACGGCGATTTTTTAAAAGAGATTGACGGATTTCTTGGAGTCACCATAAATGAAAAATACGGAGTCGAATTTTCTCCTTCATACCTTTTCACTAATTCCGTCAGCAGTGATGGCTTCTATTATTCAGCAAATTCAAACAGGAGGTTTTATGTCCCTACAGAAACAAGATTGTTTGCACTGCCGCTTAACATAAAATTCAAGTATTATCCTTTCGCAGATAATTATTCATCCTCATTGAGCAAACTTTATTTCGGGATTGGCGGCGGCGGAATGTATATAAGCGAAGAGATTCTCAGCAGGATATATTCGGACGATACACAGCTTAATTACATTGGTGCAGTGGATGCAGAAAATAATTTTTGGACGAGTAACTTTGAATTCGATATTGGAATTTCCAGCTTTTCGAAAATTGGTTATGGCTTTGAATTAAGCTACAGGGTTGTTCCGTTAAATCAATCCGGCGCGTATCCTCTGATCTCGTCTCTTGCCTCTAACCTTAACAGTGTAAATCTTTCTCTGAAAATTATCTACAGCTTTTAGGTTCCGTTTTTAATAAGATCGCGCGCTATTACAATCTTTTGAATTTCACTTGTACCTTCATAGATTTGTGTTATCTTTGAATCCCTTAAAAACCGTTCGACTAAATATTCTCTTACATATCCGTAACCACCGTGGATCTGAATTGCTTCAAGCGAACAATTAACGGCAGCCTGGCTTGCGAGCAGTTTTCCCATTGAAGATTCTTTGCTGTAATCAAGTCCATTGTCTTTGTTCAGCGCTGCCTTATAGATCATTAATCTTGAAGCTTCTATATTTGTTGCCATGTCGGCGATCTTAAATTGAATCGCCTGTAAATTGGAAATGGTCGAGTCAAACGCCTTTCTTTGTTTGGAATATTTTACAGCCGCTTCAAAGCTCGCATTGGCAATTCCTAATGCCTGTGCGGCAACCCCGATTCTCCCGCCGTTAAGTGTCTTCATTGCAATCTTAAATCCTATTCCTTCTTCTCCGAGAAGGTTTTCTTTCGGCACTTTTACGTTGTTAAAACCAATAGTGCATGTGTCAGAACTTCGTATTCCAAGTTTGTCTTCTTTCTTTCCGACCTCTACACCGGGCCACTTCTTTTCAACGATAAAAGTTGATATGCCCTTATATCCCTTTGATTTATCTGTCATCGCCTGGAGAAAATATACGTCTGCATTAAAACCATTTGTCACCCAGTTCTTTATCCCGTTGAGAACATAATAATCACCCTCAAGCACCCCTTCCGTTTTTTGCTGTGTTGCATCGCTTCCGGCTTCGGGCTCTGACAGACAGAATGCCCCGAGCATTTTACCGGTGGCGAGAGGAGTTAAATATTTTTCCTTTAAGAAATCAGTTCCCCATTTTTCAATTCCATAGCAAACCAGTGAATTATTAACGGACATAATAACTCCTACTGATGCATCAACCTTAGAAATTTCTTCTATGGCAAGAACATAAGAAACGGTATCCATTCCCGCCCCTCCCCATTCAGGCTTTACCATCATGCCCATAAATCCGAGTTCACCGAGCTTTTTTATTATTTCTTTCGGGAACTCACCGTTCAGGTCTCTTTCAACCGACGTCGGGGCAATTTCTGTTTCCGCAAAATCTCTTGCTGTATCCCTTATTGCTGCCTGATCTTCCGTTAAATCAAAGTTCATTTTATTTTATGTTTAAGGTTGTATTAGAATTAACTTTTAGTATAGTCATAAAACCCTTTGCCGCTTTTCCTTCCAAGATGACCTGCCGCCACCATTTTTTTAAGAAGGGGACAAGGACGGTATTTTGAATCGCCGAGTCCGTCATGCAAAACTTCCATTATGGAAAGGCAAACATCCAGCCCGATAAAGTCAGCAAGAGTAAGAGGTCCCATAGGATGATTCATCCCGAGTTTCATTACTGCATCAATTGCCTCAGGAGATGCAACACCTTCCATTACGCAATACATGGCTTCATTCAGCATCGGCAATAAAATTCTGTTGGAAATAAATCCCGGATAATCCTGAACTTCAACAGGGACTTTCTCAATTTTTTCTGTAAGCTCTTTGATTGTATCATAAGTTAACTGAGACGTGGCAAGTCCCCTTATTATCTCAACAAGTTTCATCAGCGGCACGGGATTCATGAAATGCATTCCGATCACTTTGTCAGGTCTTTTGGTAAATGCTGCGATCTCAGTTATTGATATCGAAGAAGTATTGCTTGCCAGAATAGTGCCGGCTTTACAATTCTTATCAAGTTCTTCAAATATGTTTTTTTTAATATTCAGATTTTCCGTTGCCGCTTCTACCACAAGGTCGCAGTCTTTTGCTTCAGAGAGATTTGTCGATGATTTTATATTTGATAGCGTTGCTTTCTTTTGCTCTTCCGTTAAGGTTCCTTTCTTGATCTGCCTGTCAAGATTTTTGGTAATTGTTTCAATGCCTTTTTCAATGAATTCTTGTTTTATGTCAATCAGAATTACCGGGTATCCGAATTGGGCAAATGTGTGAGCAATCCCGTTTCCCATAGTTCCCGAACCTATGACCGCAATGTTTTTCATATATGTTGTTTTAGTTGAAAGTTAAAGTTAAATGTTAAAGATCTGAAGTCAGTAAAAATAAGTACTACCCAATACACAATACCAAATACCGGTCAAATTCTCTCAACGACCAAAGCACTTGCTTCACCGCCGCCAATACATAAAGTAGCCAATCCTTTTTTTGCGTCTCTGTTTTTCATTGCATGAAGCAGTGTGGTAAGGATCCTTGTTCCGCTTGCGCCTATTGGATGACCTAAAGCTACAGCTCCTCCGTTTACATTTACTTTTTCTGCATCAAGTCCGGCGAGTTTGTTAACGGCGCACGCCTGGACTGAAAATGCTTCATTTGATTCGATCAGGTCAAGATCCTTAACTTCAAGTCCGGCTTTCTTTAATACTTTCTTGATTGCATATGCGGGGGATGTAGTAAACCATTCCGGCTTCTGGGCAAATGAAGCCTGCGCAACGATCTTGGCAAGGGGAATGATGCCAAGCTCTTTTGCCTTATCAAGTGACATTAATACCACAGCTGCCGCTCCGTCATTCAAATTGGATGAATTGAATGCAGTAACTGTTCCGTCCTTTTGAAATGCGCCTTTTAATGTTTTACCTTTTTCGAAATTTACTTTTTTCGGATCTTCATCTTCAGAAACTATGACTGATCCTTTCTTATCTTTGAGCTCTACCGGAATTATTTCATCTTTGAAATGTCCTTTCTCTATTGCGTTCAGCGCTCTCTTATAGCTTTTTCTGCAAAAGTATCCTGCTCTTCTCGTGAAATGTTCATTTCCTTTGAACACATCTCTGCAGCGCTTCCCATATGAAAATTATTATACACGTCCCATAATCCGTCATGGATCATTCCGTCAATGACAGTACCGTTCCCCAGCCTGTAGCCCGTTCTCGCTTTATCAAGATAATACGGAACATTGCTCATCGATTCAAAACCACCGGCAACAACTATTTCGGCGTCGCCGCATTTTATTGCCTGTTCGGCAAGCATCACTGCTTTTAATCCCGAACCGCAAACTTTATTAATTGTAAGACATGGAACAGAATCAGGAAGTCCGGCAAATATTGCTGCCTGTCTTGCGGGCGCCTGTCCCATTCCCGCCGGAAGAACACATCCCATTATCACTTCTGATACATCCTCGGGTTTTATGTTTGCTTTCTTAATGGCTTCTTTTATAACTATTGCTCCAAGCTCAGGTCCTTTCAGCGATGACAGGCTTCCAAGATAGCTTCCAACAGGCGTTCTTACTGCTGTTACTATTACTACTTCTTTCATTTATTTTATCCGGTTAAATTATTGTTATTAAAAACTATTACAAGCTAAATATATTGATAGATATTCATAAACCTTCACATGTGTCAGTACATTAATCAAAGATTAAAGACCGGCAGCAATCTTTATAATGTTTGTAAACTCTTCCGCTCTCAGGCTTGCTCCGCCAACCAGCGCTCCGTCAACTCCCCGGGCGGACAGCATTTCATGAGCATTCTTTCCGTTAACGCTTCCTCCATAAAGAATCAATAATTCATCTGCAGCTCCCGCATCAAATAATTTTGAAATAACTTTTCGGATGAAACCATGCATATCTGCTGCCTGCTTTGGAGTAGCGTTTAAACCTGTTCCAATTGCCCATACAGGTTCATAAGCAATGACAATATCAGTTATCTGTTCTCTTTTTACATCTGCCAGACCTCCCCTTAGCTGATCTTCTATTATGCTTTCGAATATCTCATCTTCTCTTTCTATTAAAGATTCGCCGACACAAAATATTGGTCTGAGATCAAACTCAAGTGCTTTTATGATTTTTTTATTGATGATCTTATTTGTTTCGTGAAAATAATTTCTTCTCTCGCTGTGGCCGATTATGACATATTCGCAGCCAACTGACCTGAGCATGCTGGCAGAAACTTCACCTGTATAAGCCCCGTCATTTTCATAAAAGACATTCTGTGCGCCCAATTTAATTCCGGAATCTTTAATTGTTTTTTGCACTATGCCGAGAGAAACAAAACCCGGGCAAAGGATAACATCGGTCCCAGAGACAATGCGCTTGTCAAGCTTATCCATAATATCTTTTGAAAGCTTTTCCGAATCTTTATATCCGGTATTCATCTTCCAGTTGCCTGCTATAAGTTTTTTTCTCATTTGAATTTTATGCTTCCAGATATTTTATAAGTAACTCATTTACAATTTTGGGATTAGCCTTTCCTTTGCTTGCCTGCATGATCTTTCCTACAAAAAAGCCGGCTAATTTTTTCTCCCCGATCTTATATCTCTCTACCTCCCTGGGGTTTTCTTCAAGTATTTTTTTCACGATTAACTCTATCGCTTCATTGTCGGAGACCTGGGACAGTTCCTCTTCTGCTTTCCTGAAAATTTTGATCTGCTCTGCTTCATTCACGCCTTCCAGAAGCCGGTTAAAAATTTCTTTAGAAGCTGAAACGCTTACGTTGCCTGCATATACTGAATCAGCAAGCATTGCAGTTAATTTCGGCGTGAGAGGAAATTCATCTATGCCGATCTTCTTTTCATTCAAAATTCTTTTTACGTCTACTCTTAAAATATTGGCTATGATCTTGTATGCTTTCCCATTTTTATTAATAATATTATCTGAGATCCTTTCAAAGTAATCAGCAAAAAATTTATCCTGTGTGATCTCATCGGCATCCGATTCACTTATTGAATATTCTTTTATGAACCTTTCCCTTCTGGCATCGGGAAATTCAGGTAATTCATTCTTCACTTTATTTATCCATTCGGCACCCACTCTTACCTTTACAAGATCGGGTTCCGGAAAATACCTGTAGTCATGGGCTTCCTCTTTTGAACGTGTAGCAGTTGTCTTTTTATCCTTTGCATTATATGTCATAGTCTGGTAAAAAACTTTTTCACCCGCTTCAATCAGATCAGCCTGCCTTTTGATCTCCGATTCAATGGCATCAACAACATTCTTAAAGGAATTCAGATTTTTGATTTCAGTTCTTGTACCTAATTCTTTTGTCCCTTTGAGTTTGACGGAAACATTTGCGTCACATCTCATCGAACCTTCTTCAAGATTTCCGTCATTGATCTCCAGATAGACCAGAGTCTGTTTTATCTTTGACAAATACAGATACGCTTCTTCAGGGGAATTCAGATCCGGCTCGCTGACTATTTCAATCAAAGGAACCCCGCACCTGTTGAAGTCTATTAAGGTATCATTGTCATGAAAATCATGAATTGACTTTCCGGCATCCTCTTCCATATGAATCCGGGTAATTCCTATTCTTTTTGTCTCTTTATTTTTTAAATTAATATTTAAAAATCCGTCATAACAAATTGGCGTTTCAAATTGTGTTATCTGGTATCCCTTTGACAGGTCAGGATAAAAATAATTTTTCCGGGCAAAGATCGAAGTCTCCCGGATTTTACAATTCGTAGCAAGTCCCATCCTGATAGTAAATTCAACAAGATCTTTATTCAGCACCGGAAGTGTTCCCGGATACCCGAGACATATTGGACATACATTTGAATTCGGTGAAGAATGAAAATCAGTTGAGCATTTACAAAATGCCTTTGAGTTGGTCTTCATCTGTGCATGAACTTCAAGCCCTATTACCGGTTCATATTTTTCGTAAATGCTTGTCAAATGACAGTTGTTAAATTATGATTATGCTTAAAAATATCTTAATAACTTAAGAGTCGTCACGGTTCAAAACGGTTTTAAACTTTTTAATTACTTTTTCCTTTGCCGCTTTGTGTTCGATTACAGGGGCAGGATAATCTTTTCCGATTATGACGCCATATGTCTTTTGCTCTTTGCTGCTCATAAGATTCGGCTCATGAATAAATTTTGCCGGCAGCGTTTTTAATTCCGGCACATATTTCTTAATGTAAGTTCCTTCAGCATCAAATCTCTTACTCTGCAGGTTTGGATTAAAAATCCTGAAATACGGTTGAGCATCAACACCCGCTGAAGCGCTCCATTGCCAACCTCCGTTATTATTTGAAAAATCCAGGTCAATTAATTTTTCGGCAAAATACTTTTCACCGTGTCTCCAGTCGATCATAAGATCTTTTGTCAGGAACATTGCAGTTATCATTCTGACTCTGTTATGCATCCAGCCTTCCCGGTTGAGCTGCCGCATTCCTGCATCCACGATAGGAAAACCGGTTTTCCCTTCACACCAATTCATAAACATCTTTTCATCATAGTCCCATTTTATGTCATCATATTCTTTTCTGAAGGATTCGAAAGCTATCCTTGGATTATGAAAAGTTATATAATAATAAAACTCCCTCCACAAAAGCTCGTTGATCCATGTCTGGATTCCAATCCCTTCATTTTCATTTACTGTCTTCTTTAATTTTACAAAAGCTGTCGTGAAACACTCTCTTATACCGACTGTTCCGAAATGTATATGTGGAGAAAGCAGGCTCGTTCCCTTGGATGACGGATAATCCCTTTTGTCATGATATTCATTCAGACCTTCCCCGTAAAAATCTTTTAACAATCTTATCCCTTCTGATCTTCCGCCTTTTAATAATTCAGACTTTAGCAGAGACTTGATTTCATAATCTAAACTGTATTCGTCATTTCCGTTTAAAATTACTTCACGACTCTTGTCTAAGTTCGAGTAAGTTAACTTTAGCTTTTTTATAATAGCTTTCATCTAATATTCTTAAAGCCTGATTCTTAAATGGTGTATAAACTTTGTATTGTCCGCCGGTTCCGTTTTTAATTTCATCCGGATCAAATATAGTCGAATCCTTAAATGTACTGAAGCTTCCACCGCTTTTTTCAACAATGTATTTTACGCTATCATCTCTTGAAATGCAGTAAGGTTCAATCTGCCTGTTGCAAAATACACTGACAGTTCTGTTTTCATTTATGATCCGTTTAAAAACTTCACGGCTGTTTCCTTCGAGTATCTGAAGCTTAAATCCAAAAGAACTCAATCTTGCTTTCAGATCTTTAAGACATTCTATCAGGAAGCTGATTCTTTTTTCCCCGAAGTATCTAAATGAATTTTTGTTTTTAATATATAAGAACGAAAAATATTTTTCACCTGAAACATGTTTTATGAATTCACAAAGACCGGTGTTATCTTCAATTCTAAGATCTTTCCTGAACCAGAAAATATTCAGCATTTAAATCTGCGGCTTTCTCTCGTTGAATGAATTGCTTGTAAGCCTTACGAACTTTGCATTTTGCTGAAACTTTTCAATGGTCGGAGAATTAAGATAGCTCATTGATGACTGCAAACCTTCGGTGTATTCCTTTATGATCTTTGCCACAGCGCCTTTATAAGGCACAAGAGACTCTTCGCCTTCAACGTAGTTTTTCTTTTCCTGCTTGACAGCAAACGAAGCGCTTCCGCAATATTTTTTCCAGCGCTGATTGTTGTACTTCAATACTTCTCCCGGGGCTTCTTCAGTTCCTGCCAGTACTCTTCCGAACATAACTGCATCACAGCCGAGCGCCAGGGCTTTGCACATTGCTCCCGGAGTATTTATTCCGCCGTCAGCAATTATCTTAACATCACTGTTTAATTTATTTTTTGCTTCAACCGCTCTTAAGATGGCGTCAACCTGTCCGATTCCAATACCGGACCTGATCGATGTAGAGCACATCGCGCCGTTGCCAATTCCTACCCTGATGGCATCAACCTTCGCACTGATCAGGAATGCAGCTGTTTCAGAGCTGGCAACATTGCCTGCTATTACCTTCAATTTATATTCTGAAACGAGATTGCTTATTGCATTAAGAAAATCTCCAACCATTTTCGAGCCGCCGTTGGCGATGTCAATGCAGATTATCTTAATACCGAAGTCAGCTAATTTTTTCAGTCTCTCAATGTCGTTTGTTTTATTAATGCCAATTGCTGCGGATTTATGATCAGAGTCTTTCAGCCCGTTATCATCAAACTCTTTTATCTGTTCATGAATTGAATTAAATCTGTGAATGATGCCGAGACATCCCAGGTCAGCAAGAGCCTTTGCCATCTTCCCTCCGACAACTGTATTCATGGGCGAACCGATGACCGGAACGTTAAGCTTTATTCCCAGAAAATCTACGCTTGTATCACAATCAGAACGATGCTCAATTTCAGAGATCTGATCAGGCAGAAGTGAGATATCATCATAAGTAAACGAATAAGTATCGCTTATTTTATCAAAGCCGGTTTTGAGACCGTTGCTCAAGACTTTTATTTTGTCAGAAATATTTTTTTCCAAAATTTATTTTCCTTATTATGTTATTAATTCTGTTAATGATCTACTGCATCTTCAGACTTTCAGTCACCTTCTCTGCTGCATCTTCCAGTGTCGTTGCGGAGATCAGATTCAAACCCGATGCATCAAGTATTTTCTTTGCTTCTTCAGCATTCGTTCCCTGAAGCCTGACGACAACCGGAACCGGAATATTAATATTCTTTGCAGCCTGTATAACTCCATTGGCTACTCTGTCACAACGTACGATCCCCCCGAAGATATTTATCAAAATAGCTTTTACATTCTTGTCAGACAGAATTATTCTGAAGCCATTCTCGACCGTGTCGGGAGTAGCAGTTCCACCGACGTCAAGAAAATTTGCAGGTGATCCGCCGGCAAGTTTTATTAAATCCATTGTTGCCATCGCAAGCCCCGCACCGTTTACCATACAGCCTACATTGCCGTCGAGCTTTATGTAATTCAAATTATACTTAGATGCTTCCAGCTCAAGAGCATCTTCTTCATTCTCATCCTTGAGCTCCAAATAATTCTTATGTCTGAAAAAAGCATTGTCATCAAGAGTAACCTTGGCATCGAGAGCAAGAACTTTGTCATCATTCGTAACAACAAGCGGATTGATCTCAAGCAACGTTGCATCAAGTTCCTCATAGGCTTTGTACAAAGCCGAAATGAATTTAATGAAATCTTTAAAAGCATTTGCGGATAGACCGAGTCCGAATGCCAGCTCCCGTGCCTGATACGAAAGTAATCCGACAGCGGGATCTATCCATACTTTTATGATCTTTTCCGGAGTTTCCTCCGCGACTTTTTCGATCTCAACTCCGCCTTCAGTCGAAGCCATTATTACATTTTTTGAAACTGCCCGGTCAAGAAGAATGCCCAGATAAAGTTCCTTTTTATAATCAATACCTTCGGCTACAAATAAAGTCTTAACTTGTTTTCCTTCAGCGCCTGTTTGATGAGTTACAAGTATATTCCCGAGTAGCTTAGCTGCGTATTCCTTTGCCTTTATAACGTCACTGCCGACAAATTTTACACCGCCTTCGACAACCAGTTCATCTCTGTTATTCTTGTTAAAAACTTTCCCTTTACCTCTTCCGCCCGCGTGGATCTGGGACTTAATGACAAACTGATTAATGTCTTTGTGATTTTAAAACGTTTATCACTTCATCAAAGTAATCAAGATTGTTTAAAGCTATTCCGTCCTGAACCGGAACTCCATATTCTTTTAATAGTGCTTTCGCCTGATACTCGTGTATTTTCATCTAATAATTTATTTTATTTTTTTAATGGATTTGTCTCCTTTATCCGGGCATCTATTTCAGAAGAGTCTATTCTTAATTTATACATCAAAGTGTCAAGCTCTTTCTTTCCTGATTCTATTTTTACTTGAGTCGAGTCTATTTTTTCCTTAAGTGCAGCAGCTTCCTTTCGGATCCTTTCCTTTTCTGATTCAACTTCACTCTTGCCGCAGCTAATTAATGAGGAGCCTGCCAATAACATTAAATAAAATTTTGCTTTCAAATTGAATAAATATATTTTAATTTAAAAATTTTATAATCTGAATTAATAAAACCAATCAACTATTTAACTTTTTGAGCAATTGACTTTGCCTGTAAAAACAATCCCAGATAATCTCTGCCGCCGGCTTTTGAATCTGTTCCGCTCATGTTAAAACCGCCAAACGGATGAACCCTACTAAAGCTCCTGTACATTTCCTGTTAAGATAAAGATTCCCGACAAAAAATTCTTTCTCAGCTTTTTCAAGTTTCTTTTTATTCTTTGATAAACTGCGCCGGTCAGTCCGAACATCGTATTGTTTGCAATTGCCAGTCCGTCATCAAAATCTTTCGACTTTATGACCGCAAGCACCGGTCCGAATATTTCTTCCTGCGCTATTGTTGAATCTTTTTCCACATCCTTTATAATTGCGGGCTGAATAAAATATCCGTTTTCACTCAGATCCGTTCCGCCGTATATCAATTTGCCGCCTTCATCAATTCCTTTTTTGATATAATCTATTATGCTGATCTTTGATCTTTCATTAACCACAGGTCCCATTCCGGGATTATCAGCGGCATTTCCGACTTTGATTTTCTTTGTCTCCTCGACAAGAGCATTACAAAATTTATCATAGATTTTTTCATCAACTATTACTCTCGAACAAGCCGAACATTTCTGTCCCTGAAATCCGAATGCAGCCTGAACAACACCCTTTACGGCTATCATCAAAATTATTCAGTTCTGAATCTACAACAATTGAATCTTTTCCTCCCATTTCTGCAATGACTCTCTTTATCCATATCTGCGACGGCTGCTTCTTTGCCGCAAGCTCATTGATTCTAAGACCGACTTCCATTGATCCCGTAAAAGAAATGAATCTGTGTCAGCGGATGTGTTACTAAGCAGATCACCGATCACACTTCCGTCTCCTGTGACAAAATTAACTACGCCTTTCGGTAGTTTTACTTCTTCAAGCAGCTCAAAAAACATCCGTGCAATGGCAGGGGAATCACTCGAAGGTTTTAATACAACGGTATTTCCGGTAACTATTGCTGCTGCTGTCATCCCTACAAGTATTGCAAGCGGAAAATTCCATGGCGGTACAACCACTCCGACTCCCAGAGGTATGTATTCAACTTTATTTTTTTCTCCGGGAATTCTAATGATGTCCTGACCTTCGGAATATCTCAGCATTTCCCTTGCATAAAATTCCATGAAGTCAATTGCTTCTGCGGTATCTCCGTCGGCTTCAGCCCAGTTTTTCCCGACTTCATAAACCATCATTGCGGAAAATTCATGTTTCTTTTTCGCATCCGTCTTGCAGCTTCAATAAGAAACTTTACCCTTGTTTTGACGGGTACATTCTTCCATTCCTTAAAAACATTGTTTGCAATCTCAATTGCTTTGATTCCCATTTCAGCTGTTCCTTTTTGAAACACACCGACAACTTCATTCTTTATTTGAAGGATTGTACGAACGCAATTTATTGTCTGTATAAAATTCTTCGCCGCCGATCGTTATGGGATATTCTTTTTTAAATCTTGACGTAACTTTTTCCAGCGCCTTCTCGAATGCCTGTTTTTTCGTTTCTTTGAAAAGTCTGTAAACGGTTCATTCTTGAACTTAGATAATTTCATATTCAGGTATTATTATTATGTTTTAAAATTTTGAATTCAATTTTGATTTGATTGCAATCTTGTGATTGCTGTATTATGAATCTCAGGTCTTATATCCTTTATTCCGTAATTATCTCTTGAAGGATAAACACGGTTGGTCAGAAAAATTATTATCAGATTTCTGTCCTTGTCACACCAAACGCTTGTTCCTGTATATCCCGTATGTCCGAAACAATTATCCGAGATCAGTTCACCGCAGGGAATCCTGTATCTTAGCTGAGGTCTGAAGCGGTTTCGTATCCCATCCTAAGGCGCTTGAATTTTCATAAGAGACATCTGAGTATTTCTTTGTAAAAAAGCTTCAATATCAGGCATCAAAAAGTTTTTCTTCATTAAGTCCTCTTGTGTAAGGATTGTAATATTTACCTTGGTTTAACATCATTTTCATGAATTTGTAAAGATCCGTTGCATTTGAAAAAAGTCCGGCATTTCCGGAAATCCCTCCGAGTACTGAAGCTGCTTCATCATGAACTTCACCCTTCAGCTGCCTGTTGCGCCAGTAATTATCATATTCGGTCGGCAGAATTTTTTCCTTCGTCATTTCATCCGGAACAAACATTGTTGAATTCATATCCAGCGGAAGAAATATATTTTCCCGGCAATATTTATTCAGTCCCGTTCCGGAGACTCTCTCAACAATGATTCCTAGCATTATTGCATTCAGATCACTGTATACAAACTTTGACCCTGTCGGATAATCCAGATTAATATTGTAAATTGCTTTAAGCACGGCATCTCTGTCACTGTATTTTTTATAAAACGGAACGAAAGCTACAAGACCTGAATTATGGAGCAGCAAATTCAGAATTGTTATATTTTCTTTTCCGTTTACTCCGAATTCCGGGATGTAGTTTTTAACGTTATCAGTTACATTGATCTTTGATTCCTGGTACAGCTTCATTATTGCTGAAGTAGTCGCTACAACTTTTGTGAGTGATGCAAGGTCAAACATGCTTTCATCCGTAACCGGGTTTGAAAAATCATCATAAGTAAAATTGCCGTAGGATTTGACGTAAATAATATCTTTATCAGTACCAACCAATAGTTGCGCTCCTGGAAACGCCTTGTTTATTATTCCATTTGATACAATATCGTCAATTCTGGAAAAATCGTAAGCGGGTAATTTAAAATTACAAAAAATTGTAAGAAATATTATTACGGCGAGTTTTTTCATGATCGGTTCAAATATACCCATTTTAAAAACCTTGTTCAATTTACATTTAATTATATTCAAATAAAAAGCCCCGCTCAAATTTATGAGCGGGGCGGAAATACTCTATATCTTTGCCGTCCGTCAGGTTAAAATCGTCATTTATTTCATGCCTCGTTTTCTTTGCTTCAAAATCTCTTGCTTCAGGTTTTTGCGGAATTTCATTCTTAGTATCATAGTCTTTGCGATTTGCTGAGGAGTAAGAAACGTTCTGAGTTCATTAAAGAAAATTTTTCTCTGCTCATTTTTTTTTGAATCGATATCAAGTATTTTATCCAACTTAGTATCGATGTCGGATGCATCCGGGTCTTGTTCTATAGATTTAAGCAATTCTCTGTTTTCCATGTCCAGTTTCCTGACCTCCTCTGCGTTTTGTTTATAAGCCGTGACAAACTTATCAGCTGTTGATTCATCTATGTTCAGATTTTCAATGATCTTCTGTTTCATTATATTTTCTATATTATCTCTGAACTCTTTTTTGTCTTCATCAATTTGAGCTATTGTAAAATTTGCCGTTGCAAATAATATTACTAAGAGCAGTATTTTTAATGTTTTCATTTCGATTATATGTTAGATTCTTTTAAACTTTTTAAAACTTCTTCTTGCTGTTCGGGGGTTAGATCGAAAAATTCATCTTCCATTATTTCATCATCACTTTCGACAGAAAAAAGAATGTCTTCCCCCTGCTCTCCGGTGAACAGATCACCGGTATCGTCTGACAATTCAGAAAGTATGGTGCCGGAAAGTATTCCGGTGCTGTCGCCATTTGTTCCGGACAAAACAGTTTTGTCCGATGAGATCTTGTTTCTATCAGTGCTTATTATTTTCTTTCTGTTTGTAGATTTATCAATATCTGCCGGTTGCTCCTCCGTTATATTTTCATCAGACTTAAATTCCGGTTCAATGTCAGATAATTCATTTTCATTGTGTTCAGTAATATTTTCATTTTGAATAACCGCATTGTTTTCATTTTTGTCCGGTGAAAGCTGAACAGATTGATCATTATTATATCTGCTCAGTAAAATTATGGCAACAATAACGACAGGAATGGAAGGTAGTAATATCTTCCAAAACATGCCGGCTCTTGCCCACAAGCCGGAAGCTGATTTTTCAGGATTAAAGCTCTCATTAATTTTGTCATTAATTTTGACAGGGAGGTTATTAAAATATGACTCCGGCGGGCTTTCTAACTCAGCAGAATTCAGGAAACCTAAAGTATTTTGAATCTCGTTCATTTCAAGCCGGAATCCCGGATCTGATTCCAGTTCTTTTTCGATTGCGTCAATCAAGTTCTTATCATCGATGTTTCTTTTAATGTAATCGGGCAAACTGTGAATCAGGTCTTCTTTATTGTATTTAGAATTATATTTAGACGGTTTGTTTTTCATAATGATAGATTAGTTTAATTCTGCTGACTCAAATCTTTTACATCTTTTTAAGAATTTCTCAAGTTTTTTGAGTGCGTGAAAGTAATTTGCTTTCATTCCTCCGACCGACTTGCTCATTATGATCGAAATTTCGTCATAACTTAGGTTATCATAGTATCTCATATTGAATACTGCTCTTTGCTGATCAGGCAAGGTTTCGATTGCCTTTTCGAGCAGCTTGCTTCTGTCTGTCAGATCAATTTTTTCTCCGGGCTTTACATCATCGGATTTCAGTTCGGATATCTCAATATCGGATCTTCTTGCAAACATTTTTTTACTTTTGCTTAAATGGTTAAGCGAATAATTTACCGATATTCTGTACAGATAAGTAAAAAATTTAGACTCTCCTCTGAATTCATTTATCGAACGGTAAAGTTTTAAAAATATTTCCTGTGTTATGTCGTCCGCATCATCATGATCCAGTACCATTTTTCTCACTATCCAGTAAATTCTCTTTTGATATTTGCGGACTATTAAATTAAATGCATTCCGGTTACCCTTAATAAATGCGTTTATCAGGTCAGTATCTTCACTGTTTATATTTAAACTACTGTCAGTCAAGTCCGGATCGCTTTCTCTATAATTCAAATATAAAACTTCTGATGTATTATCGATAAGGTCTGCAAATTTTCTTTTGTTACTTTTATAGACAATGCTTGTCTGTAATTGGTTTAATTAGTATTAAGTATTAAGTATTAGGTATTAAGTATTAAGTATTAAGTATTAGGTATTAAGTATGGGAATGAATATTAGAGCTACTTAACAAACCTAGCTTACCCAACTCACCTAACAGCCAAATTCAGTCTGTATCCTTTCCATTCTTTCAGCTCCTTTGCGCCAAGCTTGTCATAAAATTTAATTGCATTAATGTTCCAGTCAAGTACGACCCATTCCATTCTTCGGCACTTATTTTTAATTGCTATGTTTACTAATTCATCAAAAAACTTTTTCCCAATTCCTTTTTTTCTGAAACTTTCCGTGATAAAAATATCTTCAAGATACAATGTTTTTCTTGCTTTAAAAGATGAATAAGAAAAAAAATAGAAAGCGTATCCTGTAATGGTTTTATTTACTTCAGCAATCAGTATTCTGAACGGAGGGTTTTTGGCAAAGGCATCTTTTATAAGTCTCCTTTGCGAAGAATCATCCGGAGGTGACAGCTTTTCGAATCTGGCCAATTCAATGACCAGTCCCAGTATGGCAGCTGAATCAGATCTTTTAGCTTTTCTTATTTTAATATTTTCCATTTATGTTTTAACGTTTAAATTAAAATTAATAATGTTTAATTTAATTAAAATCTAAAAAAATGAACTCAACTGTATTTCATAATAAAAAATGTTTAATTTTAATCTTAGTTTTCTTTTTTATAAATACTCAATTTGTCAGCTCCTCAGATCATAAAAATTCAATAAATCAAAAATCTAAAATCCAAAATCCAATTGATGATTATGAAAAGATGAAGTGTACAAAGAAGTTACATTCATTTGATACCTCATTAAGGAACCTGCCAATCAATGAGCTCGTTGCGCAGGTCGGTATTACATTTGACGGAACCCCTTATGCAGCCGGAACGCTTGATGAAAATCCAAATTCAGAAGAAGTAGTAATAAAAATAACCGGATTTGATTGCGTCACTTTTGTAGAGAATGCACTTGTATTTGCGCGTTTAATAAAGGAAGGCAAAACTGAGTTTTCCGATTATCAGACAGAGCTTGAACTGATCAGATATAGGGATGGAAAAAATACAGGCTATACTTCAAGACTTCATTATTTTACCGACTGGATCTATGACAATCAACAAAAGGGAATTGTAAAGGATATCACTCAGGAAATCGGCGGAGTGCCGTATCAAAAGACAATTAATTTTATGACCGGTCACCCTAACTCTTATAAACAGCTCGCAAACGATAATGATAATTTATTTGCCATGTCTGAAATTGAAAATAATATTAACTCGAGAGAGATTTATTATATTCCGCAGAATGACATTTCAGCTGTCTATGATAAGCTTCAGACCGGGGACATTGTCGGAATAACGTCTGTAATAGACGGACTGGACGTAGCGCACACAGGCTATGTATATAAGGAAGGCGGAAAAACATATCTGCTGAATGCTTCCTTGAAGGATAAACAAGTTGAAATTTCGCCAATGGAATTACAGGAATATGTGACGGGAAATTCCAAACAGGGTGGAATAGTAGTAGCAAGAGTTCTCGATGTAAAATAATTTATATGCCGTTTTACTTAATTTGTATTTTATTTTATTTGATTGGTTCTTTTCCAACTGCTTATATTTTAGTTAAGTTGAAGCACAAGAAGAAATTAACGGAAGAGGGGACAGGCAATATTGGCGCGCGTAACACATTCGATGTTACAAATTCAAAGCTTGACGGGCTGATTGTTTTAATAACTGATTTTTTGAAAGGTCTTCTTCCGGTTCTTTGGTTTTTGAATTTCGCTTCATTTAAATCCGGGCTGGTATTTATTCCGGCGCTGTGTTTATTGTTCGGACATAATTATTCTGTCTGGCTGAAATTCAAGGGAGGACGGGGACTTGCTACAGGTGCGGGAATCATGACAGCAATCAATTTCACGCTGGTCATTATTTGGCTTCTGTTTTATTTTCTTATCAGCAGAATAGTTAAGAATGTTCACATATCAACAGTCATAGCTCTGATATTGCTCCCGTTATCAATAATTTTTTTACAGGGTTTTATATTACAGTTTGACAATTCTTCGCTGCTATACCTTAAAAATCCGTTTCAGTTTTTATTTTCATTCTGTTCATCGGTATGCATAATAATTTTATTTAAACATATTTCTCCTGTATTGGATTTAATAAGAAAAAACAGATTATCCGGCAATTAACCTTACAAACTTTATAAACTTTACAAACATACAAGCATGAGCAGAAATCCAAATTTAAAAACGGTCGAAGAATTAAACGAAATGTCCCGTCAGATCAGGAGAGACATTATCAATATGCTGGTCATTGCGCAGACCGGTCATTCGGGCGGACCGCTTGGGATGGCCGATATTTTTACCGCAATGTACTTTAACAAGCTTAATATAGACAATGCAAATTTAGATTTTCCCGAAAGAGATTATTTCTTTGTTTCAATCGGGCATATTGCGCCGGTCTGGTATGCAACGCTTTCACGAAGAGGATTTTTTCCGGTGGAAGAGATGAAAACTTTAAGAAGAATAAACGGACGGCTCCAGGGACATCCCGCATCTCCGAAAACTCACGGAGCGCCGGGAGTTGAAATTGCATCGGGTTCACTCGGGCAGGGATTGTCAGTTGCAGTAGGAATGGCACTTGGACTCCGGATGAACGGAAAGGATAATTATGTTTATTGCATAAACGGAGACGGTGAATTACAGGAAGGCCAGATCTGGGAAGCGGTGATGACAGCAGCTCATCATAAGGTTGATAATCTGACGATGATAGTTGACAGGAACAGATGCCAGATTGATAACCGGACTGAAAATGTATTGGGACTCGAGCCGGTTGCCGCGAAATTCGAAGCATTCAACTGGAAGGTCTATGACATTGACGGACACAACATGCAGCAGATACTCGATACAATCGATGAAGCGAAAGCATTCAAAGGAAAGCCAACAGTAATAATAGCAAATACACTTATGGGAAAAGGTGTTTCCTTTATGGAAGACAATTATAAGTGGCACGGCATTCCGCCGACTACAGAGCAGGCAGGCATTGCGTTGAAAGAGCTGCTTCCTACGAAATACAAGGATTTTTTTGACCTTGAAGAAATGGCTGAGCTTTAAGTCAATTACGAATTGCGGGTTTGTATTGTTTTCTATTGACTCTCAAAAAGAAAAGCTTATAAAACCAGAATATTATTTTAGAGGGAAGCGGCAGTAACTCTTCACATTAGTTCTCTTCTCAATATCATTTAAGAATTTATATCATTATTTTACCGGAAAATTTCTCATAAAAATAATTTCATTGAAAGATAACAATCATTATACTGAAGAATTAGGCAGTGACATACTCATAATAGGAGGTGCCGAAGACAAATTAAACGAACGTCATATCTTGCGGAAGTTCGTGGAATTGTCCGGAGGCAAGGATGCTTCAATTCTGATAGTGCCCGTACCGTCTGACTTTCCCGTAGTAACAGCAACTCTTTACAAAAGTATTTTCGAAAATCTCGGGATAAAAAATGTATCGGTTTTAAAAGCAACCTCGAGGCAGGAAATACTTAAAGCCGATGCAGGGAAAGTGTTGAAAGACATTACGGGTGTTTTTTTGACCGGCGGAGATCAGATGAGATTAAGCTCGATACTTGGCGGTACAAAATTTCTTATTGCATTAAAAGATGCTGTAAGAAACGGAGTTACTCTTGCAGGCTCGAGCGCGGGTGCATCAAGCATGAGCTCTACTATGATTGTCAGAGGCGAACCGACAGTTCAGCCATTGAAAGATTCAATCCGTCTTTGTCCGGGTCTGGGAATTTTAAAAAATATAATCATAGACCAGCATTTTACAGAGAGATCGAGACTTAACAGGCTGATAACGGCAGTTTCTTATAATCCGACAAATCTCGGAATAGGGATAGACGAGAACACGGCAATTCATATAAAAAAGAACGGAGTGCTGGAAGTCCTTGGTTCGGGGACAGTTACAATTATTGACGGCTCGAATATTACTTATAATACTATTGCAGAAGTTCATGAATCTGAACCGTTTTCGGTGATGGGACTGCAGATAAATATATTAAGCAGCTCAGTCAGATATGATATTTATAACAGAAAACAGATTGATGCGGTAAGATATCCGCAGATATAATTATGAATTATGAGTTATGAATTATGAGTTAAGAGTTAATGAGTTATGAATTTGAAGTTATGAATTATGAGTTATGAATTATGAGTTACAAGTTTCAAGTTACAAGTTAAGAGTTCTAAATTAGTTGAAATTATAATTCGATACTAATACTTAATAACTAATACATCTAATACCTAATACTAATACCTAATACTTAATACCTAATACTTAATACCCTGAAATGCAAATCTTAGAGATACGAGCTTTACGCGGAGCTAATTACTGGAGCAACAGGTGGAAGAAACTTATTGTAATGAAGCTCGACATCGGCGAATATGAAGAAAAGTCTTCAGATAAGATCCCCGGTTTTACTGAGAGCCTCAAAGAGCTGATGCCAACGTTGCAAACACATACATGCAGCTACGGATATGAAGGCGGGTTTTTGCAGAGAGTCGAGTGAAGGAACTTATGCCGGTCATGTAATTGAACACATTGCACTTGAATTACAGACTCTTGCCGGAATGGATACTGGATTCGGCAGAACGCGTGAATCCGATGCGCCGGGTATTTATAATGTAGTATTCAGCTATATAGAAGAGAAGGCGGGAAAATATTCTGCTGAAGCTTCAGTGGATTTATTTATTGACTTAGCTGAAGGAAAACCCTTAGATGAAATAAAAAAAAGATTAGACGATGACATTCAGAGGTTAAGAGAAATAAGAGAAGAAGTGAGATTTGGTCCGAGCACAGGTTCGATCATAGAAGAAGCTGAGAGCAGGGGAATTCCTCACATCAGATTAAATGACCAGTCACTTGTCCAGCTTGGGTACGGGATCTATCAAAAGACAATACAGGCGACAGTTACGTGCAAGACTAATTTTATTTCAACGGATATAGCAAGTGACAAGGATCTTTCAAAAAGACTTCTGGAAAGTATGGGAGTTCCTGTTCCGAAAGGATATAAGATTTACAATGAAGATGAAATTGAAGAAACAGCAGAAGCAATAGGGTTTCCCATTGCCGTAAAGCCTCTGGATTCAAATCACGGAAAAGGAATTACTATCAATATAAATTCAGTTGAAGAGGCTAAAAAAGCATTCGCATCCGCAAAGAAATATTCAAGAGCGATAATATTTGAAAAGTCTCTTGAGGGAAAAGATTTCAGGGCATTGGTTATTAACAACAGGCTGATTGCAGTTGCTGAAAGAACACCGGCATTTGTTACCGGTGACGGAAGATCAACCATTAAAGAATTAATTGATGTAATAAATACTGATACCCGCCGGGGATACGGTCACGAAAAAATACTTACACAGATAACTGTCGATGGAATGACCTTGCGTTTGCTTGAGCTGGGCGGACATACACTGGATTCGATTCTGGAAAAAGACCAGATATTTTATTTGAAATCAACAGCAAATATCTCCACAGGAGGAACTGCAATTGACAGAACAGACGAAGTTCACCCCGATAACATTTTTATTTTCGAAAGGATATCACAGATCATCGGGCTTGACATAGCCGGAATAGATGTCATTGCTCCGGATATTTCAACACCGTTAACTCAAAACGGAGGAGCAATTGTCGAAGTCAATGCAGCTCCAGGATTCAGAATGCATATTGCGCCGTCGGAAGGAATTGCCAGAAATGTTGCAGAGCCGGTTGTGAACATGTTGTTTCCACCGGGTGAAAAATTCAGAATTCCAATAATAGCTGTTACCGGAACCAACGGCAAAACAACAACAACACGTCTCATTGCCCACATTATGAAAAACATCGGGAAGAACGTAGGGTTTACTACAACCGAAGGAGTTTATATCGGCAACAGATTAATATTGCCCGGAGATAATACAGGACCTGTTTCGGCTCAAATGGTATTGCGTGATCCGTCAGTTGATATTGCTGTGCTTGAAGTTGCACGCGGCGGATTGCTTCGCGCGGGACTTGGATTTGACGGCTGTGATATTGGAATTGTAATGAATGTTACAGCAGACCATCTGGGCTTAAAAGACATTAATTCGCTTGAAGACATGGCAAGAGTAAAGGCAATAGTTGTTGAGAATGTTTTTAAAAGAGGCTATGCTGTTTTGAATGCGGATGATAAGCTTGTATTAAAAATGAGAGACAGGCTTGAATGTAATATAGCATTATTCAGCATGGATGAAAACAATCCGGCAATTTTGGAACAAACTACAAACGGCGGGATCGCATGCGTCTATGAAAATAATTTCATTACTTTGTTTAAAGGACACTGGAAGCTCAGGGTAGAAAAAGTGATAAACATTCCTCTGACATTTTCAGGACGTGCCGCTTTTATGATCCAGAATGTTCTTGCGGCAACTCTTGCTTCGTATATACTTCATGGTGTAAGAATAGAAGACATAAAATTCGGATTGAACTCATTTGTTCCGTCTGTGACACAGACTCCGGGAAGGCTGAACATGATTGATGTTGGAAATTTCACAGTGCTTATTGACTTTGCTCATAATCCTGCGGGGATGGAAGCTCTCTCCAAATTTGTTGAGAAGCTCCCGAATAAAATCAAAACCGGGATCATCGGAGGTACAGGTGACAGACGGGATGAGGACATAAAAAATCTTGGAAAGTCTGCGGCTAAAATGCTGACAAACATAATAATCAGGGAAGATGCAAGTCTTCGTGGAAGAGATTAAGGAATAATACCCCAAATGGTGCTCGAAGGGATCCGCAGTGAAAAGCCGGATGTACCTGTGAAAATAATCGAAGACGAAGTCGAAGCTATTAACTATGCATTAAAAAATGCAAAGAAAAATGAACTGCTTGTTATATTGCCTGATAATATTCCGGGAGCAATTGAGATTGTAAATAAATTCAGAGATAAACTGAATGCTGTCACGATTGAACAAAGTGATATTCCGAATATGAATGAAGAGGAGTAGGTTATAATAAAGTTTGTAAAGTTTGTAAAGTTTGTAAGGTTTGTAAGGTTATACTTAAATTTAATTTTAAATAATATGAATATAAAAAAATCATTTTATAAATAATTAATATTTAATCTCTGTAAATTTTTATTTCCACTTCAGATCCGCTTTTTATACTGGCTCTGTACATTCCTTCCGAATTAAACGTCATTACAATGTTACAGTTAGAATCAATAGCGATCAGACCTCCATCACCACCGATCTCTTTTAATTTTTTATGAACTTCATATTCACAGGCTTTTTCGAGAGAAAGATCTTTGTATTCCATTATAGCCGAAACATCATACGCCGTTACAGTTCGTGATAAAGTATTCCCCGTTTCCGGTACACGACACCGCGCATGTTTTATTATTTGCATAAGTTCCGGCACCGATAATGGGAGTGTCACCGATCCTGCCGAATTTCACATTTGTCATTCCTCCGGTTGAAGTTGCTGCAGCGAGGTTTCCTCTAAAATCCAAAGCTACGGCTCCCACAGTCCCGAACTTTTTTTCGACCCCAGGTTCAGAATGATCAAGCTGAACTTTATCTTCTTTCATTGCACGTAAATATTGTTCATATCTGAATTCATTAAAAAAATATTCATCAGCTTCAAATCTTAAGTCCATTTTCCCGGCAAATTCTTCGGCACCTTTTCCATTGAGATAAATGAATTCAGAATTGTCCAGAATTCTTCTTGCAAGCAAAACAGGATTTTTAACATTGCTTACGGAAGAAACGCAGCCCGCTTTCAAAGTCTTTCCATCCATAATTGAAGCATCCATTTTGTGCAATCCTTCATGTGTAAAAACGGAGCCTTTGCCGGCATTGAACAATTCATTATTCTCCATCACCTCAACTGCTCTTTCAACTGCATCAAGAGAGCTTTTATTTTTGACAAGGTAATCCCATCCCTCCTGTAGAGCTTCCTCAAGAGCTTTTTTATATCTCGCTTCTTTTTCAGGAGTCATTTTTGATTTGAGAATTGTTCCCGCTCCGCCGTGAATTGCTATTCCGATTTTATTCATTCTTTTATTCTTGTTGAGAGTTTACTTTATCAGGAATGATTCCTTTATCCAAAATCATTATGCCTTACAATTATAAAAAAACCCTGTTAAAAATCTTTAACAAGGTTTACTTTAAAATCCGTATGAATTAATTTTTATTTTCTCTGAAATTTTTCTTCTTCGAGTGTAAATATAAGTGAAATTATATGACTGTTTCCAAGATCTTCAAGCCCGTCATATTTTGCAAAAGAATAATCAATATTAATTTTCGGCAGCTTAACCCCTGCTCCGAGGGTAAGGCTTCCCAATTCATTATAACCGGTCCTGATACTTATCAGATCTTTGAATGAATATTCAAGACCTGCATGTAAATCAAAACTTACCGGTCCTAAATTTGCATTTGCACTTTGTCTTCTGTTTTCAAAACGGATATCAAAATCAACGGCAGGAGTAAGAGTTCCTTTTAAGAATTCTACTTCATAAGCAGTTCCTAATTTTGCTGTTGGCGTGATAACTTCCTTCTTACCTGTTGTCCATGAAAGATAAGTGGAAGTAATGTCCATTAAGTTTGCTCCGAGAAAAAATGTCCCGAACGGATTATAGGATGCACCAAGATCAAGTCCCATTCCCCATGCACTTGCTTCAGCAATATTCCTTCTTATAATTTTTAAATTCGCTCCGTAGGTAAATTTGTCGGACTGCTTTTTTCCGTAGGTCAAATAGAGTGCATAATCGGAAGTATTAAATGTCGTAATTTTATCAGGGTCAAGTCTTTCACCCGGATCAAGAACTCCGTTTCCGTTAAGGTCAATCAGTGCGTTTCTTGTGTCTGAGATATCATCGACTCCCATCCTGATCAGGCTGATACCAAATGATGCATTTGTTCCGAAGGGAATTCCGATCGAGCCGTAATCATAATTCACGAGATTTCCAAACTGTGCATCGTGCATCAGTGCAAACTGAGGATAGTTGATTTTCGACAGTGAACCGGGATTCCAGTAACCGGAAGTTACATCATTTACAAGGGCTACATAAGCGCCGCCCATTCCGCGAGGTCTTCCTCCAACCCCGAGAGATAAAAATTCACCTGCATATTTATTTCCGCTTCCCTGTGAAAAACCATCCTGTAAAAATACGGAGGAGACTATCACTAAAAGAACTAGTTTTAATTTAAATGTTTTCATTATTTGGGTTTGGTTTACTTTTTTAGTTAACTTCAACTAGTAAACGTTCTTTTCATTATCCTCCGAAAAATTTTGTTCAATAATGTTTAATTTAATCCTTTAAGTCAATACAAAATTATTTAATACCCGGTTAGGACTTTTGAAATCACGATCTGAAATTTTAAAAATTTAATTGGTTGAGTTTTAGAACAAAGATAAGTTTAAAAAAATTACTTGCTGACACAACCGAAAAAAATTTGTAACATGCTTTAAAGATATTCATGTAGAGTTTTAAAGAAGGATAAATTAATTTATACCGGGACTGCAGTCCTTCATATTTGTTAATTCGAAATTATCTCTCTGAGTTCATGGAAAATATGTTTTATCACTTAAATTAGAAATTGTATTTTTTATATTGGTTAAGAATTATATAATGATCGATGTAGGGAAGAGTGAATAATTTGTTAATGATTCAATCTTTGTTCCTTAAATCGATCAAAGAGTTAAGTAATCAATGTAAAGGGATGGAAACACCAATACTTATCGGACTGATATTGCTCGTGCCTCTTATTTTTCTTATTGGATACACAGTGGGAAGAAAAAGAGTTATGACAGAATCAAAAATAGATAAAAGGATTGAAGAGTATTCTTTTTATCCCTTCGTTACTACTGATAACGGGATCGTAGAATTCAGCCTGCCGAAGTTTAATGAAGGCGTCAAGTATTTTATTAAAAATAAGAATGCGCTGGCTTCGCAGCAGCTCATAATAATAGGCGAGCAAAATATTGTCCGTGATATCCTGTCTACACCCGACCTGAATAATTATTTATCCATTTATAATAAATATGAAGGACAGAGACTCCTTTTGGAAAATGATCAGTTTATGGAAAACTATAAACGCATCGTTACTCTGATTGGAAAGTCCTTTAAGGGAACAGGAATGGAAATCCTTCTTCATAATCTTGTAAATCCGACCCGGTCAGTAATAGCAATTGAAAACGGTGAAGTAACCGGCAGAAAGATCGAGAACGGAACCACCAATTTGCTTCTCGATTTGAAGACACGAAATCATCAGAACCAGGATAAGCTGAATTACGAACTTAAGATTGGTTCACGGTTGTTTAAATGCACTACAATTCCGATCTTCAGACGTAATTTCGGTTTGGTTGGCGCAATATGCATTAATGTCGATGTGAATTTTATTAAGAACGAAGTAATGAACAAGAAAGAAAAGCTTGAAGCATTCATTGAAAATATTGTGAAAAGAGATTTTACTCTGAATGAAAATATTCTTTCAAAAGAGGAATACAACGCGGCAGTGAAAGGAAAAAGGCATTATGCAGATGATGTGCTGCTATTCGGACCAACACTCAACAGGAACAAACGTCTTATGGCAATATTTTTTTCCGATATTGTGAACTACTCATCGATGATGGGAAGTGATGAAAAACTCGCAATGAATATCCTGGATGAAAACAGGAACCTTCAGCAAACCAATGTTTCAAATTCCAATGGAACAATTCTCAAAGAAATCGGAGACGGGATTCTGGCAAGTTTTGATTCAGTAACAAATGCACTGGAATGCGGGATAAACATACAGAAAAAAATTAAAAAGTCAAATAAATATTCTGTCAGAATTGGAATTCATCTCGGGGAAGTGAACATTTCCAAAGATGATGTTTTCGGTGACGGGGTTAACATTGCTTCAAGAATTCAATCCGTTGCTTTGCCCGGGTCTGTTTTCATATCGGAAGCAGTTTATGACAACATAAAAAATAAAACCACAAACGAAGTGGTATTCTTCGGCGAAAGACAATTAAAAAATATCAGCGAGCCGGTCAGAATTTATCAGGTGAACGTGTAGAATTATAGGAAACTTGCAAGTGTCTACTGCTGATTTCAGAGAATATGTTCCGTTTCATTCAGAATAAATATCACAGACTCATCTCTCAGTTAAATTTCCAGATTACTCATTTATTCCATAATGTGGACAGCTAAGTAAGATCATTGAGCAAACAAACAAATTAACTTCACCGGCGTAATACTTTACAAAAATGAAAAACCGGATCTTTAGGAACATTAATTCGAGCAATAGTATTTCTTATATAAACTTAATAATGTATTTTTAATAAAATTAAATAATTAATAAAAATGATTAATAAAAAATTTATTCTTCCGATATCAATTATCCTGATAGCAATCGGAATATTTGTCGGAATGAAGATTCAGAATGCAGTCTCAGACGATAAGATTTCTTCTCAGGTTAAAAAATTTAATGATGCACTGGAAGTTACCTCGAGATATTATGTGGATGAAGTTGATTCCCAAAAGCTGACAGAGGATGCAATTAAAGGAATGCTCGAAGGGCTTGACCCACACTCCGTTTACATAAGTGCCGATCAGTTAAAAAGAGTAAATGAAGATTTTCAAGGAAGCTTTGAAGGAATAGGCGTGGAGTTTGATATTGTTAATGATACACTTACAATCGTTTCTCCCATCAGCGGCGGACCCTCCGAAAAACTAGGTATATTAGCAGGCGATAAAATTGTAAAAATAGACGGACAAAACGCAATCAAAATTGCACGCGATGACGTTCCGAAGAAACTCAAGGGTCCTAAAGGAACAAAAGTTAATATTACCATACTGAGAGCAGGACTGAGTGAGCCGCTTGAGTTTGAGATCATCAGGGACAAAATTCCGATTTACAGTGTCGATGCGTCATTTATGTATAATGATGAAGTCGGGTATGTCAAGGTCTCCCGATTTTCCGCTACAACTTACGATGAGTTCATGAAAGCGATGGGCGATCTGAAGAATCAGGGTATGCGCAAAGTGATTCTTGATCTGAGAGGAGATCCGGGAGGATATCTGGATCAGGCTTTCAGAATGGCGAGCGAGTTTATTCCGGAAGGAAATAAAATTGTATATACAAAAAGCAGAATAAATGATTTCAATGAGGATTATGTATCAGAGGGAGGAAAATATACCGACATTCCCTTGATTGTTCTGGTTAACGGAGGTTCAGCTTCGGCGAGTGAAATTGTTTCCGGTGCGATACAGGATTGGGACAGAGGATTGATAGTAGGAGAGACCACTTTTGGAAAAGGATTGGTGCAGAGGCAATTTGATTTGCCGGACGGATCAGCTTTCAGAGTGACAACTGCGAGATACTACACTCCTTCAGGCAGATTAATACAAAAACATTATGAAGGCGGAAAGTATGATGCGCAGGAAGTCACTGAAGTGGAAGGTGAAAATCTGGAACACAAAAATGACGGACAGGATTCGGCAAGACCCGAATATAAAACTTTCGGAGGAAGAACGGTTTACGGTGGCGGAGGAATAACCCCTGACTACATAATAAAATTAGATACTCTTACCAATTATTCAGTGCAGCTTAGAAGGCTAAATTTATTTTATATTGTTTCCGAAAGATATATGGCAAATAACAGGAGTAGTATAGAGTCTCAGTACAAGAATCCAAATGAATTCCGGGACGGATTTTTTGTTGATGAAAGCGTACTTACCGATCTCAAAAATTCAGCTTCTGAAAAAGGAGTTGCTCTTAATCAGGAAGAATATGAAAAAGATCTTGATTTTATAAAAACGTCAATAAAATTTCAGATAGCCAGAGATATATGGGGCAATGACGGAGGTTATGCGGTTTTTGTTAACAATGATGAACAATTCTTAAGAGCAATTTCATTGTTTGACGATGCAATAAAATTAGCCAAGCTAAAACAATAAATTACGGAATGCCTTTTTTAAATATCAGAATAAGCTTAATTGTATTTGCTATTACACTATGCAGTACAATGAAAGCTTATTCTCAGGAAAAGGTATTGGATGTAGGAGAAGAGTTGAAATATGAGATTTCTTATGGATTTATTAAGCTTGGATATGTAAAATTCATTCTCACAAATTACAGGAGGGACGGGAAAAGGAATATTTATAATGCCAAACTGGAAATAAAAAGTTATCCTGAAGTTCCGTTTGTTAAGATCAATGAAATATTCGAATCAGAGATGGAGCTTTACGATGAAGAGCTGTTTAGTAAAAAATACTACGTGACTAATTTCAAAGAAAGATCCATAACACGAACCGATTGTAAGTTTAACTATACCAGGAATCACATAAAGTATATAAAAGAAACAGACGGTAATATTGAAAAAGATATTACCATCCCTATTAAGAAAAATGTGAATTACAGGGATGAACTTTCATGGCAGTATGATTCAAGATTGAATTCATTTAACAATAAGAACTATAACATTCCTATCTTTGCAAATGATGAAGAATCTTCGGTAAGATATTCTTTTAATGTTAATAAAACTGTCATTAATATTGAAGAATTCAAATATGATATTTCCGTGATAAAGATGGAGGGAACCACAGACTATACGGGATTTTTCGGATTCAAGGGAGAGTTTCTTATCCTGCTTTCGGACGATGACTACAGAGTTCCGATAAAAGCGTATTTTAATTCATCTCTTGGAAATGTCGTATGGGAACTGATATCATTTAAAAAAAATAAATGGAAGCCGCCTGTATTTCTTAAGTAATTTCATGACAAATGTTGGTAATATGAAGACAACTTATTGGTTTTCTTTCAAAGTAAAATTATTAATTATTTTTTTTATTTTTTTCTTTACCGGGTCATTATATTCACAGGAAAGTATTTTTTCAGAAGGGGAAGAGCTCAATTATCTTGTTTACTATGGGTTCATAAAATTAGGCGAAGTAAAGATGAAGGTCACAGGGAAACAATCCGTAAACGGAACATCGGTTTATACTGCTACCTCCGAAATGAAATCGTTTAAAGGAATTCCTTTTGTGAACCTGAACAGCAGTTATTATTCAGAGATGGTTTGGAATGGCAATGAACTGTTCACAATAAGATTTAAGGCAACCGATCATAAGGAAGACGGAGCAGTGATAAATACAGAATATGTTTTTAATTATGATTCGAATTTCGTTCATGTCCGAAAACTGAACAACGGAAAAACCGAAAAGGATGAAAATATCAAATTTAATCCCAACATTAAATTTCAGGATGGATTGTCATTGTTTTACAGGGCGAGACTAAACTCCTTCAGGGAGGAAACGTACCAGGTCCCTGTATTTATGAATGAAGCAGAAACCTCAGTAAATTATTACTTTTCAACAACTAGGGATGAAATTTCAGTTTCTCTGTTTGATGATGATATAAATTGCATAAGATGTAACGGCGTTGCAAATTTTGAAGGTATCTTTGGATTGACCGGTGAATTTGTAGGATGGTTTAGCGATGATAATGCCAGGGTTCCTCTTAAGTCGCAGCTTAATGTAGTCATTGGGAATATCACACTGGAATTAGATTCATATAAAAGGAAAGGCTGGAGCCCAAAATAATTTTTAATGTTAAATCCAAAATAAAAACGGAAATTCTAAGATATGAATCAAAATTCAATTGAATGGGAAGTTTGGTTTAGGTATTTTGTAAAAAAATAATTTAAAAAATATGAAAAGTATAAAAATTTTATTGTCCATAATTTTATTGATCATTTATTCTGCGGCACATGCTCAGGATGCCCAGGAAATAATCAAAAAAGTACAGTCAAAGTATGAAGACATATCTGATGCAAAAGCCACTTTTACGCAAACACTGAAAGGTTCAGGCGGGAAGGCAAATTCATCCACCGGTACAATTTACATAAAAAAAACAAACAAGTACAGAATTGAAGCAGGGGGACAGATTATTATCACGGACGGTCAGACCTCCTGGTCTTATTCCCCGCGCCGCAAACAGGTAATCGTTGACAATTACAAGGATGACAACAACACATTTTCTCCAAATAAATTTTTATTCAACTATCCGCAGAATTTCTATTCTGATCTTGAAGGTGAAGAAAATGTTGGCGGAGCCGATTGTTATGTTATTAAATTGACTCCAAGGAGCAAGGGATCAGTAAAGTCTGCAAAAATCTGGATCGACAAGGGTGAAGATATGATTCGAAAGATAAATATCGTGACAAACGAGTCGTCAAATACATACACACTTAAGGATATTTCTCTGGATGTGGGGTTAAATGCGTCCCAGTTTAGTTTTTCGCCTCCGGAAGGTGTTGAAGTTATTGATCTCAGATAAATATAAATTCAAATAAACTTTCACCAAAATTTAAGTTAAGCATATTTTTATCTGTGTGCTTAACTTTTTTTATACAGGCGATACATTGAATTCAAAAATTAAAAAGACCTTAAAGCTAATATTTCTTTTTTCGCTTACAGGGTTTTTCCTTTATCTGGCTTTCAGGGGAAATGATTTTGATGAACTTTTCCGCGTGCTCCAAAATGCAAATTATTTTTATGCGCTGACAGGTACATTTGTAGGAATTGTTATCGGAAGCTTGTTCAGGGCATGGAGGTGGAGGTATTTTTTAGATCCGCTGAAAAAAAACATCGGGATGGAAATTTTATTTTCGTCAATGATGGTCGGATATATGATGAACAGCATAATTCCAAGGTCAGGAGAAGTGTACAGGCCTGTTTTACTGGCAAATAAGGAAAAGATTTCCCGCGCTTCTGCATTCGGAACAATTCTGGTGGAAAGGATTTTTGATGTACTTACCTTGCTGATTTCATTCGGAGTATGCCTGATCTATTTCAAGAAGGAGCTCTCTTCCACATTTGCCCAATACAATCTTGAAGCACTGTCACTATATACTTTAATAGTTGTATTGGTTTTTGTTTTGGTCATAATTCTGATATTATTTAACCTTGAAAAGTCGGAAATAATAATTGAGAAGATTACGAAGAAATTTTTGCCGGAAAAATTTCATCAGAAGATACAAAATATTTTTGTTTCCCTGATCAATGGTTTTTTATTTATCAAAAATCCCAAATCTTTTTTTCAGATATTTATTCTTTCAATATTGCTTTGGGCAGCTTACGGTTATTCGACCTATCTTACACTGATCGCATTCAACATATATCTTAATCCTCTTGAGGTGAATCTGGTATTGACAATGATCACATTTGCTTTGACAATTCCATTGCCGGCAAATTCTGCCGGAATATTTCATTTATTTGCAACGGCAACTTTAGTAAATATTTTCGGTGTTGATAAAGAAGCTGCTTTTGGTTTTGCAACTGTAAATCACTTACTTGGTTTATTGGGATTGATACTTATTGGTACTTATTATTTTGTCAAAGAGAATATTAATGTAAAAAAGGCACAGCTTGAAAAATCAGAAATCATTTCCGGAAAATAGAACTTCATACCGACTCCTCAATTTTTATTCTTTCATCTTTTCTGTGTTTTAGGTAACCCAGAATTACCGGAACCAAGGATAAGAATATTATGCCGATGATCACATATTCGAAATTTCTTTTAATGAAAGGGATGTTTCCAAAATAATAACCGATCAGAGTCAGGGACATGATCCATAGTATTCCGCCTAAAATGTTGTAAAGTAAAAATTTTCTGAAATTCATCTCTGCAACTCCGGCTGCGATGGGTGCAAATGTTCTTGCAAACGGAACAAAACGGGCATAAACAATTGCCTTTGCTCCGTATTTTTCGTAAAACTGTTTTGCTTTTATAAGATGATCCTTGGCAAAGAAAATGGACTTTTCACGTTTGAATATTTTAGGACCGGTCTTTTTCCCGAATATGAATCCCACCTGCTGGCCGGCAATAGCCGCCAGTATCAGAGAGATATTTAGAGCATAAATATCAAGATATCCCTGAGCTGCTATCAAGCCCGAGGTTATAAGAAGTGAATCACCGGGAAAAAAGAATCCGAATAAAAGTCCTGTTTCGGCAAATACAATAAATATAAGAACAGTCAGCCCACCCCACCTTATAAGCTCTTCGAGGTTTCCTAACTTGTTAAAAAAATCTGAGATTACTTCCATTAAGAAATTTTAATTAATAAATTTAGTTAATTTAGCTATATTAGATTTAATATTCGGGATAAAAAATTATTCTTAAATAAAATAAAATAAATATTATTTGCTGCATACGATTCGTCTCTTTGAATTGCTGATTGTTCGGATGTAACTTCTACAGCGTAGTACAGAGCAGGATAGTCTTATTTGTATATTGATTGTTTTTACAAATGCAAAAAATTATATTTACACACACTATTTTAAAACATTACATCAGGGATAAAATTAATTTATGAAGGAAAATCTTATTGAAGTAAAAGATTTAAAAAAATATTTTCCCATCAAAAAAGGTCTCTTCTCAAAAACAATTGGTTATGTAAAAGCAGTAGATGATGTTACTTTTTCAATTAAAAAAGGAGAAACATTGGGGCTTGTCGGTGAATCAGGGTGCGGCAAAACCACTGTAGGAAGGACGATTTTGAGATTAATTGAACCGACAGCAGGAGAAGTTTTTTATGACGGAAAGAATATCACATCAATTGACCAGCAAGCTCTGAAGAAATACCGTAAGGAAATGCAGATAATATTTCAGGACCCGTATTCTTCTTTGAATCCAAGGATCACGGTGGGAGGGATGCTGACAGAAATTTTGAAGTTCCATGACATAGCGGAGGGTGAGGCTGCAGAGAAAAGAGTGGAAGAGCTTTTGGATATAGTCGGACTCAGGAAGATTCATGCGAGAAGATATCCCCACGAATTCTCAGGAGGACAAAGACAGAGAATCGGCATAGCAAGGGCATTATCCGTGGAACCGAAGTTTATTGTTTGTGACGAACCTGTGTCTGCTCTCGATGTTTCGATACAGTCGCAGATCATAAATCTTCTTCAGGATTTGCAGAATGAATTCGGATTAACTTACTTATTTATCTCTCATGATCTCTCTGTCGTTGAGCACATTTCAGACAGAGTTTGCGTAATGTATCTCGGACAGCTTGTTGAAGTCGCGAGTAAGGAAGAATTGTATGACAATCCTAACCATCCTTATACACAAGCTTTGCTTTCAGCCGTTCCGATCCCGGACCCTCAAAAAAAATCAAAACGAATTATTCTTTACGGAGATGTTCCTTCGCCTTCTAATGTTCCGAGCGGATGTTATTTCCATCCCAGATGTCCGAAAGTCTTTGCTGATTGTTCGTAAGATACATCCCGTTTTGGCAGGCGGGGACCATGAGCAAAGTTGTCTGCTTTTTACGGAGAGCTATCCCAAAGAGATTAAAGCGGCGTAATCAATTAAGAATTAAGAATTAGGAATTACTAATTTGGAGTTGACATTACTTTGAGTTTATAAAAGCAAAATGGATTTAAGCTTAGTAATCAAAAGATCAAATAAAAATTTTATAACAAACGAAAATTGTAAATGAAAAAACTTGTTGCAGGGATATTTGTATTATTGCTATTCATAATAATTAACGGTTGTGGTAAAAAGGAAGTCGGCGAAAAAACTGAATTAAAAGGCGGTATAAAGGGCGGGGGAATTTACAGGATAAACGAACTTGAAAATATAAGAAGTCTGGATCCGGTAAGAGTCGGTGATGATGTGTCCCATCATGTTTCTCATCAGATATATGACCTGCTTGTCGATCTCGATACAGCTCTGCATGTCGTTCCCGCGCTTGCAACCAGCTGGGATATTTCCGACGACGCTCTGACATATACTTTCCATCTGAGAAAGGGAGTGATGTTTCAGGATAATGCATGCTTTCCGACAGGGAAAGGAAGGGAGATGATAGCATCGGATGTAAAGTATTCACTTGACAGGGTATGCGATCCAAGGACAGGAACACTCGGGTTTGATTACTATAAAAATTATGTAGTCGGCGCTCAGGAATATTTTGATGACATTTTAAATTCACAAAAAGCAAATAAACAGCCAACACTAACGGGTGTAACAGGATATATTGTTCAGGATGATTCTACATTTCAGATAAAATTAAAAAAACCGTTCGGACCTTTCATATATTATCTCACACAGGCTTTTGCATATGTGATTCCCAAAGAAGCTGTAGACCAGTACGGAAAAGATTTTTTCCAGAACCCTGTCGGTACAGGTCCCTACATGTTCAGAGACTGGAAGCCGGATTTTGAGATCAACTTAAAAAGAAATCCTCACTACTGGCAAATGGACAAATACGGGAACCAGCTTCCTTACGTTGAGGATATAAAATTTAAATTTCTGAAGGAAGTCTCGCAGCAGCTGCTGGAATTCAGAAATGGCAATCTGGATGAATGTTACAGAATTCCTAATGAGTCATTCAGGGAAATTATAACACCGGAAAAGACACTGACTCCGGAATATGTTAAGTTTCGCTTCAGAGAGTTCCTTCACTCGCAATTCAATATTATGGATTTCTGACTACCGGAAATATTTTTGATAATGAAAAAGTCAGACAGGCATTCAATTATGCGATTGACAGGGACAAAATACTGAAGTTTGTTTTAAACGGTCAGGGATACATGGGAGCTATTTATGGAATAGTACCTCCCTCGATGCCGAATTATGATTAGAAAAAATAAAGGGTTATGCATTTGATTTACCGAAAGCGAAACAACTTATGGCAGAAGCAGGATATCCGGACGGAAAGGGTTTTCCGGAAGCGGTCTTTCAGATAAATTCAGGTGGCGACCGGAACATTCAGATAGCGGAGTCAATTCAGAATATGCTAAAGGAGATCGGCGTTAAAATGAAACTGAATATAATGCAGTTTGCACAGCATCTGGATAATATAGATGCGGGAAGGGCTGATTTTTTCAGGCTCGGATGGATAGCAGATTATCCTGATCCCGAAAACTTTTTGAATTTGTATTACGGAAAGAATGTTCCGAAAGATCCGAAAGCAATCAGCCCGATAAACAGCACACGGTATCAAAATCCAGAATATCGATGAATTATTTGAAAAGGCAATTGCAACAACCGATCAGAAAGAAAGATACGATCTTTATTTCAGGCGGAGCAGGTTGCAGTTTCACAGGCTCCAATGATGCTTATATTTTATGAAGAAGATTACAGACTGCTCCAGCCATATGTAAAAGGCTATTCTCTTGATGCAATGCACAGAGTAAATTTTAGGCATTTGTGGCTTGATAAATAGAAATATAGTATTTAGTTTGACACAATCATTTAAAGTAAAACTTTACAGTAATTTCACAAAGAAGTAATTTATAAATTAAACAGGAGGATTAGTAATGATAAAACTAAGACTATCCGAATTATCATCAGTTGCTGTGTTATTATTTTCAGTATTGGTTTTAGTCGGATGTTCAAGCACAAGAGATATTTCCCAAAATGACGATGACGAAGGTTATAAAAAAGATGCTAATGGACACAATAACTCAAAAGAAGTAGTATCCACCAGCACCTTAGAAATCAAGACCTCAATCAACAAAGATAATCTCGAAGCAATATCAAGCAGTTTAGCAGGATTCATTTCAAGTTCTGATTTTGCGAAAAACATGGACAGTGATGAAGTCATGTTCAAGATCATTGAATATATAAACACACCTTATTTCTGGGGAGGCACTTCAAAAAGAGGCATTGACTGTTCGGCGTTCGTTCAGACAGTTATGTATCAGGCTTTAGGAATTACATTGCCGAGAACATCACTTGAGCAATCAGGAGTAGGAGAGCCGGTAGAAAGGGATGATTTGAAATTCGGTGATCTGGTATTTTTTGATACAATGAGAAAAGGCAGAGTTACTCACGTCGGCATGTATTTAGGAAATGGATATTTTGCACAGTCAGGCTCGAGAACCGGCGTAGCCGTTGCTTCGCTTGACGATGAATTTTATTCCAGAACATACTTGAAAGCAAGAAGAGTAACCGGAGATAAAATTAAAATTTAAATGTAAGTTTTAGTTATAAATCCCGATATCATTTAAAATTAGGTATCGGGATTTTTCTTTGAAAGAAATTCGAACAAAAAATATTAGATCAAAATCTTACAATTTATAATTTACAATTCATAATTTAGGATTTATATAATGTGGGTTTATATACTTAGAAATTTATTTTATTCAATTTTAATTATTGTAGGGGTTCTGACAGTTACATTTTGCTTACTGTATATTATACCGGGTGATCCTGCAAGAATGATGCTTGGTCAGAGAGCAGATGTTGCTTCAGTGGAAGCAGTAAGAGAAGAACTTGGATTAAACAAACCGATATATATTCAGTATGTGAGATTCATGGGAAATGCTTTTCAGGGAGACCTCGGACGTTCATATGCATCCAACAGAGAGGTCGTTAAAACCATTTTAGAAAAGTTTCCTGCTACCGCTTTACTGGCATTCAGCGCATTACTTATCTCCTCCATTCTCGGAGTTTTAATAGGAATAATTTCTGCCATAAAAAAATATACTATATGGGATAATGCAGCCATGATATTTGCATTATTCGGGATATCATTTCCGGCATTTGCATTCGGCTTAATAATGGCTCTTGTCTTCGGACACTTGCTGAAGTGGTTTCCGATATCAGGATATATAACTGACGGCTGCTCAATATCTTGTTTTACCGATGCTTACACTTGCTTTAAGACCTATGGCAATAACAGCGAGGATTACTCGTTCGTCAATGCTCGATGTATTGAATCAGGATTATGTAAGAACTGCAAAAGCAAAGGGATTGAGCTCAAAATCCGTAATATTAAAACATACTTTAAGAAATGCTTTGAATCCTGTAATTACAACAATCAGCGCTTCACTTGCTGCCACACTTGGCGGAGTTTTTTTCATTGAATATATTTTTAACTGGCCGGGTATCGGGCTGCTTGCAATAGATGCTATATTTAAGCTTGACTTTCCCATGATCCAGGGGACGGTCTTATTCAGTGCTATCGTCTTTGTAATAATTAATTTTTTTGTGGATATATTTTATGCACTGCTCGATCCGAAAGTAAAACTATCTTAGATCAAATAATAAATAGCAAATAGTGAATAGTGAATAGTAAATTTTAATTGTATACAGATAATAGTCATGAGCGATATGATTATCAGCGAGTACTTAATACCTAATACTTAATACCTAATACTTAATACTTAATACCTAATACTTAATACCTAATACCTAATACTCAATACTAAGAATTGGAAGCAGAAACGCAGTTGTAGCCGATCAGATAATAATAGACGAGAAAAGTCACAATCTTTGGTATTATTCATGGAAAAGATTTAAACGAAACCGGCTGGCAATGGCAGGTTTATGGATATTAGTAATTATTATCTTAATTGCACTAACGGCTCCTCTCATTGCTCCTTTCAATCCCAATCAACAGATACTTGAATATTCGGCAAAGCCAATAGGATTCGAAGGACATGCATTGGTAAAAAAAGAGAATGAATCCAATCCTGATGAAAATAAATATATTCCCGTAAAGAATTTCATAAAAGAACAGAACGGAAAAGTTTTTTATACTGATTTCGAAGATAAAGAGGTCAGCATAGATGCCGATAAACTGGAAAAAAAAAGCAGCGAATGGACAGAGACTTTAAACTATTATCTCGGGACAGACAGATTTGGAAGAGATGTTTTAAGCAGATTAATTTACGGCAGCAGGGTAAGTCTTGCAGTCGGATTAATTTCCGAAAGCATTTCAATATTTATCGGGCTGGTGCTCGGAGCTCTCGCAGGATATTTCCGAGGAAAGACCGACCTGGTTGTTATGTGGCTTGTGAATGTTGTCTATGCATTTCCGGCAATATTGCTGATCATTGCATTGTCTGTTGTATTAGGTAAAGGTTTGTGGCAGGCGTTTGTTGCAATCGGTCTTACGGGCTGGGTTGACATTGCGAGGATCGTCAGAGGACAATTTTTCTCTTTGCGTGAAACTGAATTTGTCGAAGCAACAAAAGCTATCGGATATAATTCCACAAGAATAATTGCCAGACATATATTACCGAACTGTTTAGGCCCTGTGATCGTAACCGGAACAGTTGGCTTTGCGGCAGCCATAATCTTCGAAGCGAGCTTAAGCTTTCTCGGACTTGGAGTTCAGCCGCCGACTGCAAGCTGGGGACAAATGATCAATGACGGATATAAATATATTGTAGTCGGCACCAACTGGGGACTGGCGGTTTTCCCTTCGCTTGCTATCATGTTTACAGTTTTTGCGGTGAATCTTCTCGGTGACGGACTGAGAGATGCATTTGATCCGAAGCTGAAGAGATGATGCCGGTTGATTGGTTTATCGGTTAAATGGATGATTTGGACGATTGGAAACATTTTGGCCGGCATTCTGCAACTATGTAAATGTATCCTGTAACTATGTAAATGTATCCTGTAACTATGTAAATGTATCCTGTAACTATGTAAATGTACACTGCAACTATGTAAATGTACACTGCAACTATGTAAATGTACCCTGCAACTATGTAAATGTACCCTGCAACTATGTAAATGTACTCTGCAACTATGTAAATGTACACTGCAACTATGTAAATGTACACTGCAACTAGAGTCTGTAATTTTTTTTGTGTAAATGAACTTTTTTTAATTTAAATATTTACTGATTCTTTCTTTAAAAATAATAGCTAATTGTGATAAAGAAAAGTTCCATTCTCTAACGGGCATAGTCCATTTTTTAGATAAATCTCTATAAGCTAAATAAAGCATTTTCTTTAGAGCATCATCATTTGGAAAGACAGATTTATTTTTAGTTACTTTTCTAAATTGCCGGTGAACACTTTCGACAATGTTGGTTGTGTAAATTGTCTTTCGGATTTCCTCCGGATACTTGAAAAAGACAGATACATTAGCCCAGTTGCTGCGCCAGGAATTCAAAGCCAGCGGATATTTCTTTCCCCACTTTTCTTCAACCAAATCAAGTTCCTGTAAAGCAGATTCTTCTGTCGGAGCTTTGTAAACTCTTTTGAGATCTGTCATAAATTCTCTGCTGTTTTTGTAAGCTATGTACTTAAGCGTGTTTCTGATCAGGTGTATTACACATTGCTGAACTTCAACCTTAGGAAACACACTGCTTATGGCATCAGGAAATCCCTTTAATCCGTCTACACATGCAATCAGTATATCTTCAACTCCTCTGTTTCTTAATTCTGTCACCACTCCATGCCAGAAGTTTGCGCCTTCTGTCTCAGCTATCCATAACCCAAGGAGATCTTTTTTCCCTTCTATGTCTATTCCCAGGCATGTATAAGCAGCTTTGGATTTTACCTTACCCTCTTCTCTGACTTTATAAAATATTGCATCAAAGAATACAATCGGATATATAGATTCGAGTATTCTGTTTTGCCACTGGATTGCTTTTTCAACGATCTTATTTGTAATATCTGATACCAGAATAGGGCTTATTTCCATTCCATATAACTCTTCTACATGACTTTGAATATCCCTTGTTGTCATTCCCTTAGCATACATTGAGATTATCTTATCTTCGATTGGTCCTATTGTACGTTCATATTTCTTTACGATTACTGGATCAAAGTCACTATTACGGTCTCTGGGAACCGTTATCTCTATCTCCCCATTGTCATTTCTTAATGTTTTCTTTGACTTTCCATTACGGCTATTGCCGCTGTTTTTTCCGGATGATGAATATTTTTCATAACCGAGATGTTCACTGAGTTCTGCTTCGAGCATTCCTTCCAGTGCATTCTTAAGTATTTTTTTTATTGCTCCGTCTGATCCCATCAGATCAGAGTATGTTCGGGCTTTTGAAAGATCAGCTCTTAGCTGTTCAATCATTTCATCGGTGAGTTCCATTTGGAGTATCTCCTTTTGTGTTTGATTAATAAAAATATTTTAAAATGAGGGCAATATAAACAGAAAAAAAAATGTTCGATTTTCTCCCATTTTTTCGCCGTTCCCCTAGGGGAACGGGACATCACTGTTTTTCAGACCTTCATCTTTTTTTTATTTTATCATTTACACAAAATTTTTTACTCCCCCCTGCAACTATGTAAATGTACACTGCAACTATGTAAATGTATCCTGAAACTGTGTAAATGTACTCTGCAACTGTGTAAATATACTCTACAACTGTATAAATGTATCCTGCAACTGTATAAATCTACACTGAGAGAGTTTTGTTGTTGCCTGCCCGTTCCGCAGGCGGGGTGACCAAAAAGTTTTGTACAAAAATTAAATTAACCTCAAAATTCATCAGCAAATGCTGTCAGGGTTTTTTATTTTAAAAAACGAATTTTAAGTGTTGACGCCACAAAAACGGATCTGAGTCCCCGCATAAATTTCTGTTTTAGAAAAATTGCTTAATGCAGTTGAGTTATTTTAAAAAATTTAGTAGGTTTGATTAATTCAGATATGTAAAATTTCTCAAAGATTCTCTAAACCCTTTAGAATAATGGATGATAATTCACCCCGAATAAAGATACAGCCAAATGCATCTTATCTGGTCACAGGCGGACCCAAGCTTACTACAAAAATTCCGGTTACGAATTCCGAAGGCGAAAGAGTTGACTGGGCAGACGGAAAAGACTATCCTGATAAAAGCACGTATTCACTTTGCCGGTGCGGACATTCAAAGAATAAACCTTACTGCGATTCTTCTCATAAGGAAAAAGATTTTGACGGAACACTTACAGCCGACCGTGAGCCGGGATATACCAGAAGGAAGGTATATAAAGGAGAAGAAATCACGATGACTGATGACGAGACTCTCTGCGCGGGTTTTGCTTATTGTGACAGGTTTGGAAGTGTCTGGGCGGAGATCGAGCAGACGGATAATCCTGAGGTAAAGAAACGAATGGAGAAACAGATCTCATTCTGTCCGAGCGGAAGACTGGAGTATTATTTGGATAATAATAGTGAGCCGGTTGAAATTAAATATGAGCCGACAATTGCAGCAATTCCGGACGGTCCGCTTTGGGTTCTCGGAGGCATTCCGGTTGAAGCTCCGGATGGCTTTGTTTATGAAGTGAGAAACAGACAGCTTCTCTGCAGATGCGGACATTCAAACAATAAGCCGTTCTGTGACGGGACGCATACCAGCATTGGATTCAAGTCGGAATAGCGTATAGAGTGAATAGAGTTTGTAGAGTGTGTGGAGTGTGGAGTGTATAGTTGTAGAGAGTTATATGGAGTTTAAGTAATTCAATTTACTCGCTTTGATATTTTAAATTGTGTTTTATGCTACTAATTATACAAATTATCCCGAATTTTAAACAAATTAATTTCTAAAAATAATTAGTGAAAAATCGTGAAATTAGTGTTGATCTTTTGCCTGAACTTCATTTAATCAAATTCAAAAAGATAAGAATTAATAAAAATATACAATTATATGGAAAAGCAAAATTTGATATTGGATAATTTTTTAGTAATGGATTCAAACGTCGAGAAACTACTAAAAGACAGGATCACAGAATTTCCATTTAAATTATCCTTAAGTTTTGACCTGTTGATTGAGCATATTAAGACAGTTGCTGAAAGTGATGACGAAATAAAAAGATCATTTGCCCGATCAATTTTGAAAGAGTATGATAAAGCAAAAGAATTACACGGTATAATTAAAGATGTGAAGCTGACAGAAAAGCATAGTAAACTTATTGACAATATGATGATGTTCGTATTTCCCAGCGCATTCTGGGATAGGCAGACATACGCAGCGGCAGTTCCGTTTATGGATGAAATATTTTATGCTTCGCCGAAATTTAAAGAAATAATAAAGATGCCAAATGGGAATATGGAAGGAGAGCTGAATATTGATCTTGCTGCTTTTAATTTCGGAAAAACAATCAGCGGGTTTGTGGGAGTATTATCAAAATTTTACGGTGCAAATCTTGTATTTGATTTCCCTTTAGTTTATAAAATTCTCGATCCGGTCACTGGGCTTGACAGGTATTTTAAATTGAATGCCGCTACTGAATTTGTAGATATAAAGCTCAAAGGAAAATTAAAAAAGCTTACGGAAAAGGAATTAGTGAAGATAAGAGACAACGCATACGATATTGAATACATGTCGAAAATGATACCGCCGGATAATTTTGAATACAGCGGATTCGTCGTTATGAATGCAATTAATATTACCGACACTGAGATATTATCCGCCATTAAAAGAGATTTATTAGAAAAAGATACAATCACTTCGCATATTGGATTTTTAAAACTACAGCATAAATTAAAATCACTTTTAAAATGCCCCGGATTGCTGATGGGTTTAGCCGATTATCCCGGCAGTAGTGAAAGACTTTTCAAACACGGGCATAAGATCGGGAACAGCTTTTTGATGAATGATAATTGCATAAAAAAAATTGGTTCTATTAAAGATTCCATATATGATTATTCCTTTGAATCAAAAAATGCCATAATAGTAGAAGACCTTACAAAATATCCGCGCAAAACTAAAATAGAAGATGAAATCATCACGCAGGGAATAAAGAACATTTTAATTGCACCGTTAATAATTGATGATAACATTGTTGGCATACTCGAGCTCGGTTCGCCGACTCCCGGTCAGATAAACATGGTTAATTCGTTAAAACTTCGTGAGGTTCTTCCTCTTTTTACCATGGCGGTCCAAAGAAGCAAGGAAGAGTATAAAAGTAAAATTCAAAATATCATAAAGGAAAAATGCACAGCCATTCATCCGACGCTTGAATGGAAATTCCGTCTTGCAGCTATGAATTTGCTTAAGAATGAGAGTGAAGGAATTCATTCCGGGATGGAGGAAATTGTTTTTGATCAGGTATATCCTCTTTACGGTTTGTCTGATATCAGGAATTCCTCTGTGCAGAGAAATGATTCAATCAGGGAAGATCTTATAGAAAACTTGGAGCTGGCAAAGTCAGTATTGATTTCAGCCAAAAATCATAAAGCACTAAAAATATTTGAAGAGCTGATCTATAAGACCGACAAAAGAATAAAGTCATTAGACTTCGGCATAGATTCAGGGGATGAATCGCAGATAATCAGCTATTTAAATAATAAAGTTGTGCCGTTGTTTGAACACATAAAAGATTATAATAAAGAAGTAGCTGAGGAAATTGAGAAGTATTATTCTTCATTAAATGAGCAGGCTGGATTCGTTTATAAAAGAAGAAAGCGTTTTGAAGACAGCACAACGAGGATCAATGACATGATAGCGAATTATCTCGATGAAGAGCAGATTACCATTCAAAAATTGTTCCCGCATTATTTTGAGAGATTCAAAACAGACGGTGTAGATCATAATATTTATATCGGTCCTTCTTTGACTGAGAGTAAGAAATTCAATAAAATTTATCTGAAGAATCTCCGGCTCTGGCAGCTAATGATAACATGCGGGATAGTAAGAAAAGCGAATTTAATCAAGAAAGAATTAAGCATACCATTGGAAACCGCTCATCTGATACTTGCTCAGGATACGCCTTTGTCGATAAAATTCAGATATGACGAGAAAAGATTTGATGTTGACGGCGCCTATAACATAAGATATGAGATCATGAAGAAGCGGATCGACAAAGCGGAGATAAAAGGAAAAGAGGAAAGGCTGACTCAGCCCGGGAAAATTGCAATTGTCTATACTCAGGACTCTGAGTTCCAGGAATATTCAGAATATATTGAATATCTTCAGTCTAATAATTATCTCAAGAGAGATGTTGAAGAGCTTGATATAGAAGAGCTTCAGGGAGTAAAAGGCCTGAAAGCTCTAAGGGTCGGAGTGGAACTGGATAATAGAAATGCCGAAAGAAGGATTGATAATGAAAGCATCAGTAAGGCGGTCAAAAAAATGTCTGTAAATTAATTGACTTCCTCCATTCTTGCAATATTCTCCCTTTGCCTACATGATCGCAGCCGAGGCCCTAGCCTTTGATAAGAAAGCAGAGACTCGCAACCTAAAGGTTGCGGCATAAACTTCGATAGAAATGTTTAGACTCCGCAATCTGAATGTTGCGGTTTCTATCAAACTCAGAATAAAGTAAAAAATCGTTTTTGTAACAGATTCGTCTTTGGAGAGTCCGGCCCCTCCGGCCCCCGGGTCACAAAAGTTGGTTTGTATTTTAGATATGAAATGAGTAACTTGCTTGATACAAATTTTAGATTTACTTAGAAACACAAATAGAAACACATCGTTCTTTAAAATTACATAAACTCAGCTAAGATTAAGTTTGCATTTTCGTTGTGGTGCTAAAGATTGTTTTAAGAGCACATCTTAAAACATTTTCGATAAAATAAACAGGAGATGTAATTTGAGTAAGAATAAAATTATTGCGGGTTTTATATTCGCATTAGTTTTACAAACTTAATCAGTTTGAAGCAAAATGCAGATTTATTTGCAAAAATACAGAGATATAAACCCTGATTTTGTTCAGGAAGGTGTGGCTTCGTGGTACGGCCCAGGATTTCAAGGTCGAAAAACCGCAAGTGGAGAGCGGTTTAACACTAATGAAATGACGGCAGCTCACAAAACCTTACCTTTTAACACTTTAGTAAAAGTAACGAACCTGGATAACGGCAATCTCGACCGTTGTGAGAATCAACGACAGAGGACCTTTTGTAAGAGGAAGAATAATTGATCTCTCAAAAGCCGCAAAAAATGAGATTCAAATGGGCGGAACTGCCGATGTAAGGATTGAAATATATAATCCTGAGGAAGAATCCAGAGAAAGAGAAAGAGACGAAGAAAATCCTTCACCGGTTAACCTTTTTGAAGAAGAATATCCGTCAACATCTAAAATATTTGTCGAATGGATAAAGGATCAGACAAATGAGGGTGATATATCCGAAGAGCAAATGAATCAAATCTTTAACAGTTCGAAGATTAAAATTAAAGTTTTAACTGCGGATGTTGCAGGATGCAAATTCAACGATCTATCAGGAAATTGCGGAAAACAGCGGTTTCAATTATTTTGATGTAACCAGAAAAGTGAAATTCTTACAGGTTACACGATTGAAGTTGCCAGATTCACTGATAAGACAGAAGCTTCCGAATTGATTGAGAAACTTGAGTCTGAAGGATTTCACAACGATCTTCCTTGAAGAGGTAGTCAGTAACAGTGACACTCAATACAGGGTGTATGCAGGAAATTACAGGATTCTTAACGACACGAAGAATGATTATATCAAGATTGTCAATATGGACTATAAACTTAAAGCAAAAATAGTCAAGATAGGATTATAATTTATTAAAAAACTAAAAGCCGTCCCGAATATTCGAGACGGCTTTTTTCATTTTATGTAAGCCCTGATCTACAGGATTTATCTGTAGTTTGTAAACTGAAATGCAAATTCCAGTTCAGAATCACGAAGCATCTGCATCACCGATTGTAAATCATCTTTTGCTTTTCCGGTTACCCGAACCTGTTCATCCTGTATGGCTGCCTGGACTTTCAATTTTTTATCTTTTATCATCTTGACTATATTTTTTGCATCTTCTTTTTCAATTCCCTGCTGAAGCCTTATTTCCTGTCTTACTGTTCCGCCTGAAGCCGGTTCGACATTCCCGTATTTCAATGCTTTAATTGAAATTCCCCTTTTGATCATTTTATTCTGAAGAATATCAATTACAGATTTGAGCTTATACTCATTGTCAGAAGCTACATTGATCAAATGCTCTTTCTTGTTGAATGAGATCTCGCTTTTGCTTCCTTTAAAATCATATCTCTGGATGATTTCCTTTAGAGCCTGGTTAATTGCATTGTCGACTTCCTGAGGATCAACTTCCGAGACAATGTCAAATGAGAATTGGGCTGCCATAATTTTTTTTTAGAAATTAAATTATCAGAACTAAATTAAAAAGGAAGATATAATTATTAAAAACAGAACAAGTTTGAAAACCTAACCTTGATTATTTTCGGTGTTTGTGGATTATATTTATATTTTTATTGCACTGTAAAAGCAGGATATTTTCAAAAATAATTTATCAAATTTAAATTCAATTCAGGATTCCTGGTCGGGAGAATACTTTTTGACAATAAAACATCAAGTAACCTGGATATCTTATTTACCAGGGATTAATTTTATTTCATTTAATTTTAACCATTATATAATTAGTTTTACAGATGTTAAAAAAGTCATTAATATTTTTTGGTATGTTGTTCGTTTTATTCTTTATAACGAATAACATCATAATGCCGTGGTATGTGAAGCATTCTGACACAGTCAAAGTCCCCAAAATAACCGGGATGAATTACATTGAAGCAAAGAACTTAATTGAAGACAGCGGTCTTGAAATCAAACAGGGAGATATTAAGTATGATGAAAACCTTCCAATAGGACAAATATAGATCAGAATCCGCCGGCTGATGAGACAGTAAAATACGGAAGAAGAATTTATGTCACTATCTGCGGAGGAGAACAGCTTGCAGAGGTTCCAAATTTAAAAGGAAGATCTCTTCGTGATGCAAAATTCACCCTTGAACAACGAGGATTAAAGGTCGGCGAAACGGTAAGGAAAAACACAAATGAATTTCCGGAGGATTTTGTAATTTCCCAGATAATTCAGCCCGGAAGCAAGGTTAAGAAAAATTCATCAATAGAATTAATACTAAGCGACGGTCCCGTGATAGGAGACCTTAAGGTTCCGAATGTAACCGGGAAGAATCTCGAAGAAGCGAAAAAAATTATTTCCGAGAGTAAGCTTAAATTAGGTAAGATTACATATCAAACTAATAACGAGCTTCCTCCCGGACAGATAATTGATCAGTATCCGAAAGTCAATAAGACCGCCAATGAAAATACAACTGTTGATTTATTTGTCGCCAGGAAAAAGGTAATTGTGCAAACGGAAATTGAAGAAGAGCCTACCGGCGATGAAAGCAAAACTGAAACAGGTACGGAAGATGAATTAAGTAAGGAACCCGATATTAAGAAGGTAGAAGCCGGTTCCGGACACAAAGAAGCCAATACCTGACAAGAGCGCTGATAAAAGTCAAAGCAATGACAACAAAAAGGAGGATAACTCCAATAAGACTGATGGAACCAAAAATAACGAGGAAAAGAAATAGTTATTTTACTTATTCAATCTCCTGATGAAAAAAATTTGTCCTTCGATACTTTCTGCCGATTTTTCAAGACTCAAAGAAGAAATTACCGAGGTGGAAAAAGCGGGCGCTGACATAATTCATTGTGATATAATGGACGGCAGTTTCGTTCCCAACATAAGTTTCGGACCTAAGATTGTATCAGTTGTAAACAAAATTACTGACCTTCCTCTGGATGTACATCTGATGATAAACAATCCCGAAAAATATATAGAAGAATTTCACAAAGCCGGTGCCGATTATATCTCCGTTCATTATGAAAATAATTTTCATCTCAACAGACTAATCAATCAAATAAAAAATTTAGGAATCAAAGCCGGAGTTGTTCTTAACCCTGCAACGCCGGTCTTTATGCTTGATGATATCATCGAATATGTTGATTATGTATTAATCATGAGCGTTAATCCGGGATTTGGCGGACAGAAATTTATTCCGGATTCAATGAAGAAATTGAGACAGCTAAAAGAAAAAATTACTGTTCATAATTATGACTGTGCAATCGAGATTGACGGAGGAATTGGAACTGATAATATCGGAAAAGTATCTGAAGCGGGCGCTGACATGTTTGTTTGCGGAGCTTCCGTATTTGATTCAAAGAACAAGGGTGAGGTAATAAGAAAGATGAAGTCAATTATTTCAAAGGAACATTAATACCGCCTTAAATGAAGAATGTTTTTTTTAACGACGAAGTTCTGTCAGCTGAAAAGGAAATATATACCTCTCTTAAAATTCCATCACTTGTATTAATGGAAAATGCCGGCGCCAATTCTGCAGATCACATCATCAGGAATTTTTCAGACAGGCTTAGCAAAGTTATAATAGTGACCGGAAAGGGAAATAATGCCGGTGACGGGTTTGTACTGGCAAGACATCTTGTCATTAAGAACATTCCTGTTAAGGTGCTTACGCTTTATGCTGAAAAAGAATTGAGAGGAGATGCACTCGCAAATTATACAATACTGAAAAATCTAAAGAGTAAAACTCTGGAGATCATTTATTGCAAGGATAAAAAAGCTCTTTCTAAAGAAATAGATCCTCAGGATAAATTAATAATAGATGCAATATTCGGAGTTGGATTTAACGGTAAGCTGAGTGCTTCAATGAAAATGCTGATAGAATTCATAAATAGTTTAAAAGACAAAACTATTATTTCTCTTGACATACCTTCGGGCTTGTATAATTACAACCAGGATGCGCCATGCATTAAGGCAGACATAACTCTTACTATGGGAGTCAGAAAATTTCATTCACTATTTTATAAAGGCAGGGAAAATTGCGGCAGGCTTGAAGTGATGAACATTGGCATCCCTGAAATGGAATTTACAAACAGGAATACCGCACAAATTTTCCGTACGGTATCTGACGACATTATCGATCTGTTACCTGTCAGAAAATTAAATTCAAACAAATATTCAAACGGAAAAGTATTTATACTTTCCGGGTCCGAGGGATTAACCGGTGCTGCGTATCTTTGTTCGTTATCTGCATTAAGAAGCGGGTGCGGCGCTGTCATTACAGGAGTTCCAAAATCTCTGAATAAATAATGGAAATAAAACCACTGAAGTAATGACCATTGCATTAGAGGAAACAGAAAATTTACTCTTTGTCATTAAATGTTATGATGAAATAAAAGACAGACTTGACTGGGCTGATGCGGTATTGATCGGACCGGGTCTGTCAAAGAATGAGGAGACAATGGAATTAGTAAGAAAGATTGTTAAAGAACAATGATTTGAATTATGTAATAGATGCAGACGCAATTTTTGCATTTAAGGACAACCTGAATTTGCTAAAGAGAAGAAAGATAATATTAACTCCCCATTTCGGGGAGTTTTCAGTCCTAACGGGAAATTCCATTGAAGAAGTTACAAATAATTTTTATGAATTATCGGTTAATTTTGCTGCAGAATATGGCGTAACTTTAGTATTAAAAAATTCACCAACTGTAATTACAAACGGCAGAGGGATTCTTACATTAATTCAACCGGCAGGGAAAATCTTGCCACTGCCGGAACGGGCGACGTTTTGTCAGGAATAATTTCAGGTATTTATTCGCAGACAAAAAATTCTTTGGGAAGCGCAATTTCCGGAGCTTTTATACACGGAAAATGCGGGGATAATCTTATTTGAAAAGGAAGGTACAAGTTCAACGATAGCAGGTGATCTAATTAACGAGATTGCAAACGTCAAAAAAAAACTGCTTGCGATTGAAAGTTAATCCTAAATTTTATCACATTGCGCTGATTCTCTATTGCATTGGAATTTTTGTATCTGTCTTCAATACCGGGAGATGAGTTTCCGAAGGTTGAATTTGAATTCAGTGACAAGATAGTTCATATTATTATTTATTCGATCCTTTATATTTTATTTTTTTATTCCTTAAAAAATCAGACTAAATATGTTAAATTGCAAAAGTTTTCTCTCATGTATTCTTTATTATTTACAGCTTTATACGGAGTGACTGATGAGATTCATCAATATTTCGTAACAAACAGAAGCTGTGACTTTCAGACTGGGTAGCTGATCTTGGAGGTGCATTTTTAGATGTATCCTTTTTATCAGATTTTATATTTTGAAAAAACAAAAATATGTTGCGCTATTTATCCTGGTTACTTTCTATTGGGTGTGCTTCTGAAAATACATTCGAGCGAAAAAGAAAATGTGAAGATTGCTATTACGGAAGAAGAAGCATGGCTGAATCTTATGCCGGTTGTTGATACAAATAAGAATATTTTCGGATTTCTGATCAGTACGGAATTTTCAAATCCCAATTGGGGAAAAAATTATTCGGTAAAGGATTTCAAAATATATACTTGACAATGATACTTTGCTTGATAAAAAATATCAGGTAGAAATATTCGAACCGGATACAAAAAAAGTTAAAATTAATCTATCCCAATTGAATGACGAGATGTATCTGAGTAAGGATAAAGGCGAGCCGAAGGAGGCACAATTTAGTTTTTCAATTTACAAAGACAACACTAAACTTAAATACAGTAAAAACCTCAAAATTAAAAATAAAAAAAGTTTACTAATTAATGATACAAATAAGAGAACTTTACAATGTAATACCTTTACTAATAATTGCTTTCTCCGCAACGTTTTATCTTGCTGATAGAAGTATTTTTTAAGAAAAGCGAGAACCTGATTTTCGGTTTCAGCCTGATTTCAGTTATTGCAGCGATAGGGACTTCGTTTCTATATTTAAACAAAGAGCTGATAATCTTCAACCAGTTTATGCAAGATTTCCAATTCGTCAGGTACTTTCAGCGTGATAATACTGCTGAGTATACTCATCACAATTATTGCTTCAAAGAATTATATTGAAAAGGAGAAGATAAATTTCGGTGAATATTATTCGCTTGCTTTTATTTGCGACATGGGAATGATGTTGATGGTGTTTGCAAATGACATATTGATAATTTTTATCGGACTGGAATTGATGTCAATTTGTTTTTATGTGCTTGCTGGTTTTTTAAGGTTAAGACAGAAATCAAATGAAAGTGCATTAAAATATTTTCTCCTCGGAGCTTTTATGACAGGGTTTATTTTATATGGAATTGCTTTCATATACGGAATCACGCGGAACCACAAATCTTACGCAGATCTATTCGAATCCAAAAATATTTACAAATTATGTTTTTATGATCGGGATAGGCTTATTGATAATAGGGTTCATGTTTAAGATCGGAGTGTTTCCGTTCCATATGTGGATACCGGATGTTTATGACGGAGCTCCGACAGTAGTGTCCGGGATGCTGTCAACTGCCGGTAAGATCGCTGCAGTCGGGACAATACTTCCCATAATTTTACATGCTCAATATTTTAAATTTCAAAATAATATTTTCCGTTGCAGCCGTTGCAACCATGATGTACGGAAATATAATTGCTCTTGCACAAACAAATATAAAACGTCTGCTGGCATATTCTTCCATAGCAAGTGCCGGATATATTTTTGTCGGAGTTGCGGCAATGAATGAGTTTGCTCTGAAAGGAATCGCTTATTATTTGATTGCATATACATTCATGCAGCTAGGTGCATTTATCGTTGTTTCGATTCTGGAAAAAGAAGATGACGGTTCAAGGGAGTATAAAAATATTGAACTTGATTATTATAAAGGTCTGGGAAAAAGAAATCCGGTGATAGCAACTTATATGACATTATTTCTTATTTTCACTTGCAGGCATTCCGCCGTTTGCCGGATTCTGGGGAAAATATTATTTATTCTATGCTGCCATACAGGCAAATTTAATATGGCTTTCGGTAACTGGTATTTTATTGAGTTTGATTGGTGTTTACTATTATCTGAAAATAGTTGTTTACATGTGGTTTAGTGAACCGGATGAAATAATTACAGGTGAAAAGATCTCATTTTTAAATTCTGGTGTTGCCGCAACAGTTCTGGCTGTCATCAGGAACAATTTTATTCGGTGTAGATCCGAATTTATTTTTTAAATTATTTAAGTTTGTATTACAGCGCAATAATGCAGATTACAATATTCCAAATGGCGTCCGGATTCAATGACTGATGAAAAGAGACTGGAGAATCTCATTTCAATTTTCAGTTATTTGCTGATCCAGACCAACGGAGATATTCAGGAAGCACTTGACTGGCTTGAACAGCTGGATGCTGATTATAAGCTTTTTGACAAAGATCTGTCTTTCGGTGATTTTGTAGATGAACTTAAGAAACAGGGATACATTGCAGAAAAAGAAGGAATGAAAATTCTTACCGACAAAGGTTCGCAAAAAATAAGAACGGAATCTCTTAAAAAAATATTTTCCGGATTAAAACCCGATACATCAGGATTTCATGAAACAAACAAAACAGGCAGGGGAATTGACAAATTAAGTGAACTTGAAGAAATATGAATTCGGCGATCAGGTGACCAATATAGATCTTACATCTACTATTAAGAATGCTTTTCTTAAAATCAGACATAAATAATTTCCGGCTTGAAGAAGAAGATATAGATGTTTATGAAACAGAGCATATGACCAGCTGTGCAACAGTTTTGATGATCGATATTTCGCACAGCATGATTCTATACGGAGAAGACAGAATCACTCCGGCCAAGGAAGTTGCACTTGCATTGTCGGAATTGATTCTTACAAAATATCCGAAAGATAAAATGAACATTGTGGTTTTCGGTGATGATGCAAAAGAGATTATCAGTAAGGGATCTTCCGTTTCTTAGTCAGTCGGACCTTTTCATACAAATACAAAAGCGGGATTGAGACTGTCTAGGCAGATCCTGAAGAAAGAAAGGAAATGTCAACAAACAGATATTTATGATCACCGACGGTAAGCCATCTGCTTTATTTACAGATGACGGAAGAATTTATAAAAATTCATTCGGACTTGATCCGAGAATTGTCAATAAAACACTGGATGAAGCAGTTGCATGCAGGAAAGATAAAATAAAGATAACAACTTTTATGATCGCACAGGATTATTATCTCGTTAATTTCATTGAAGAATTTACAAAAGCAAATAACGGTAAAGCATATTATTCCGATCTTGATAATCTCGGACAGCATATTTTTATTGATTACTTAAAGAACAGAAAAAGATTTAACTGACTCTCTTTGAAATCAATTGCACTTCTTTTATTTATAATTCTCACAGCTTATTTTTTCAAAAGATCATTAATTACCCAAACTGACAGTTTTTACTTTTTTACATCCAATATTTTGTATGTTCCGATCGAAGCAAGCAAAATTGAAGCGAAGAACGGAGTAACAAAATATCTGAATAATGAATATCTTCAGCTTGAATATAGGGGTCATCGTTTGATCTGATCGGACTTAAAGCAAAACAAAATACATTTTCATTCGGAATGGATTTTTTTACATTTTCAAATCTCAGAAGTGAGGATAATTTTAAATTTCCCGTTGATGCAATAGATTATATGTTCGGAGTAAATTTTAATCTGAAGAAAAAATTATCACGGAAAAAATACATCTGACATCACGATTCAGAATTTCGCACATTTCATCGCATCTTGAAGACGGACATATTTATGAAAGAACCGATACAATATTTACTCCGTTTGTATTCAGCAAGGAATTTTTAGATCTTGCGTTCATGATAATTATAAGATCAATGAGAATTTTATTTCAAAGGAATGTTTGGACTTAAATTATATATTTCATTCCATACCTGGATGAAATATCACCTTTCTCAGGACAGATCGGACTTGAGTTCAGGTATTATTTTACAGAGATATTTAGTATTTATATTTCAAATGATGCTACATTAGCAACTGTGAATTCAGTACAAATCTAAATGAAAGTTTTGAAACGGGAATTTCATTCGGAAAATAAATTCACGTTCTGTTAATTTTTATTTCGACTATTATGACGGACAGGATTACAGAGGACAGTATTACGGAAAATATCTTAATTATAAAGGTCTGGGTTAGATTAAGATTTTAAATTTTAAAATTTTAACTATTCAATTTTAACTTTAATATCATATGATACTATTAATTATTTCTCAATTTTCTTTTTTCGAAAAGTGACAGTCTACTTATACAAGGAGAAAGAAGTAAACGGATTTTCAAAATGCAGTTTCCATTGACAATGGACGGAAAGGAAAACATCTATGTTCTAGATGCAGGTTCAAATCAGATAGTCAAATTCAGCAATAAACTTGAATTTAAGAAACGAAACGGCAAGCAGGGATGGGCGGAAGGACAGTATGATTCTCCGACATTCATTGACGGTTCATCAGGACTCGACATTTTTGTTTCAGACGGAAAAAATCACAGGGTTCAGAGGCTGGATCTTGACCTTAATTTGATTGCAATTCCTTAAAAACAAATCTTGCGGATTTTAATGTTGAACTGAGATTCCGAGACTCCGGTTGCATCGCTTATATTGAATTCAAATGAATTCTATGTAATTGACGGTGATAATAACAGGATCGTTGTTTACAAGGACGGAAGAAATCCGTCTGGTGTATTCGGAGATTACAAGTCCGGAAAAGGTCAGCTGCGCAGACCGGTTAAGATATTGAAAGATGCAAAAAATTTTATTTATGTTCTGGACAAGGAATTAAAAGCAGTAATAAGATTTGATAATTTGGGAAATTATATTAACAGGATAGAAATAATAGATCTGGAAAATTTTGCAATACGGGGAAAATATTCTTTATCTTTTCAACGGAAAGGAGATCGATAAGATATGACCTTGATAAAAATTCAATATGTCGGAAACAAAATTTATTTCACACGGTAAGAAATAAAAAATACACAGATATCTTTGTTCTTCCGAATGAAAAGTATTTACTATTAAAAAAAAATGAGTTAAGTTTGTGGGTGGAAAAAAATTAAAATGAAAAGGAGGAAATCATGGCAAAGGGGTTAAACAAAGTAATGCTGATCGGACATCTCGGGAAAGATCCTGAACTGTCCTACACACCAAGCGGTGTCGCTGTCTGTAAATTTACTTTGGCAACCAATGAATCATACAAGGGTGATGATGGAAACTGGGTGGACAGGACTGAATGGCATAACATTACTGTCTGGAGAAAACTTGCAGAGATTTGTTCCCAGTATCTGAAGAAAGGAAGTAAAATTTATCTCGAAGGGAAAATTCAGACCGATACCTATGAGAAGGACGGTAAGAAAAATTATTTCACAAAAATAGTAATGAATGAAATGGTAATGCTTGATAAAAAAGGAACAGTCCGCAGACAACGACGAAATATCCAAACGGAGAAGCAGACAGTCAAAAGATGATTCCGAAAGGACAATTCTGAAGAAGATCTGCCGTTCTGATGATCAATAAAACATCAGCTTCATACAGAAGACACTTCCACCTGATTTAATAAATTCACCGGTTTCAATTTCAATCAAGTTGAAACCGGTTTTTTTTATATCCTCTTTAAATTTAGTACTTCCTTTCTGAACAATCACATTCTTCCCGTCTGGACAATGACAATTACAAACAAAGTATTTAAGATTCTCATTTTCATCCGCAAATATGATGTTTTTAAAATAGGCTTCTATTATCATTTAGACCTTCGTTATCAAAAGCACTTTCCTGGCAATGACAGCTGTTATTTGAATTTAATATTGAAAGACAAGTGTCAAGATGATATAGAAATCGGATTCATAAGCTGTAGTTTAACTACTTTAAAGTTAGTATAGTTAGCAATTACATCATAAGTTTTTTCATCGCGTTCTGAATCCATATCCTCCGAATATAATATTTCTTTCATAATCTATCAACACAATCACCCATTGATTCAAAATATTTTATTTCATCAGGTAATTCTAAGATATTATAATTTTGATTTATAAATATTTTTTAAAATACTTTACCTCATCTTTTCTTTGTTCATTTTTCATTTTACTTATTATAACGCACTTTTTTCCTGATTTGCATCAAGAAAGGGAAGAGACTGATTTGCTGTAAAGACCATGTCAACCAATGATTTCACGGGAGTTAATCAATTCAACTTTAAATCCCAATTGTTATAAGTTTCTTTGAGCTCATCCCATTGATCCATTGCTTTATCTTTATCAACATTGTAGATGTTATTTTTCATGAATTCATTTCCGGGATAATTTATTTCGAAGTATTTTGGTTCGCACATTAAAATTTTTTTAGGAAGCATACGTTATGTCATTGGATTTATATTTATATTTAAATTATTCAAAATAATTATAATTTGTAACACAAATGATCGGCATGGAATGAATTATTTTGAAAAGAGTGTTGTGATAAATTGCTCCGGCAAAGAAAGTCTTTGCATTTCATTCTGATACAAACAATTTACTGAGAATCACACCGGATTCAATTAACATTAAGATTCTGAAGATTGATTTGCCATTAAAATCAGACAGTGAAATTACATTAAGTATCAGACAATTCGGTTTCATAAAAACAAAATGGATAATTAAGATTTCCGATTTCCGGCCGTTTAATTTAATCACTGACAGTCAGGTTAGAGGTCCTTTCAAATTATGGATTCATCAGCACATATTTAAGGAATCTGACGGAAGAACTTTGATGACTGATAAATTAAATTATGTTATGCCCTTCGGCTTTGCGGGAAGCCTGATGAATTCCATTATTGTTAAGAGACAATTGGAAAACAATTTGAATACAGGCAAAGAGTCACGAAAGAAATACTGGAAAATGAATAATTATATTTCCACTTATTATTTAATATGAAATAGCTAATTTTTGAGAAATGAAATTTATCAATGTATAAAACAATTCTAGCTGAATCCAAAGAAAGTGTTTTAAGAATCACTCTTAACAGGCCCGATGTTTATAATGCATTTAATGAAGAAATGCTGCTTGAATTACAGAGTGCTTTTAAAAAGGCCGCTGAGGATGACTCGGTAAGATGCGTACTTTTAACCGGAGCAGGAAAAGCATTTTGTTCGGGGCAGGATCTGAAAGACTTCAATGAAAAGAAAATGACATTCAAAGAAGCTCTTGACAAAAGATACAATCCCCTGATAAAGCAAATTACCGGACTGCCAAAACCCGTTATATGCGCTTTGAACGGAGTTGCCGCAGGAGCCGGATTATCCCTGGCACTGGCATGCGATTACCGCATAGCAGTTGCAAGTGCTTCATTAATAGAAGTGTTCATTAATGTAGGATTAGTACCTGACAGCGGGTCGAGTTTTTTTCTCCCAAGAATAATAGGATATGCAAGAGCTTTTGAAATGTGTTCAACAGGTGAAAAAATGACTGCGTCCGAAGCAAAAGAACTGGGTTTGGTGAATAAAGTTGTTTCAAACAATAGTATTCTCATGAAGTCAGCAGAGAAAGTTGCAGAATATTTTGCAGGCAGACCAACCAAAGCAATAGGAATGATCAAGGACATGCTGAATAAATCTTTTGAATCAACATTAGATCAGGCTTTGGAGATGGAAAGTGATTATCAGCAGGCAGCCGGAAATACGGAAGATTTTAAAGAAGGTATCAATTCATTTTTAGAAAAAAGAAAATCTAAATTCAGGGGGAATTAAAAAATCAGCAGGAACAATTATAAAAATGGTTTGTAATACTAACTAACCTACATATGAAACTAATCAGAAGAATAAATTCCGGGTTATACCTGCCATTGGTCCTGCTAATGTCTTTATTTTCATTTTCCGTCTTAAGCAGCTGCGGGGCAAATATTTTTTCCGTGCAAGACGATGTAAAGATGGGCGGGGAGCTGAACCAGCAAATAATGGAAGACCCGAAGGAGTTTCCTCTTTTAAAGGGTCATGAGGATGTCAAAGAATACGTAAGCGGACTTGGAAAATATGTTTTACAGAATTCAAGCTATATCAAATACAAGAATATTTTCCCGTATAAATTTCAAGTAATCGATGACGACAGTACTGTAAATGCTTTTTGCATTCCGGGCGGTTATATTTATGTTTACACGGGTTTAATAAAATTTTTGGATAATGAAGCTGCCCTTACCGGAGTAATAGGACATGAAATCGCTCATGCCGAGCGAAGGCATATGACACAAAGACTGACATCATATTACGGAGTAAGCGTAATATTAAGCCTTGTGCTTGGCAGCAATCCCAATCAGCTTGGAGAAATTGCGGCAAATCTTTTTGTTGGCCTGGGCTTTCTTGCCAACAGCCGTGCTGACGAAGAAGAGGCAGACAATTATTCGATAAAATATTTAACCGGAACAAAATATTACCCGGGAGCAATTACATTTTTCTTTGATAAAATAAGAGAAGAGCAAAGAAGAAAGGGTGAGACGCCTGGAGACCTGGACAGGCTATTGGCAACACATCCACTTCCTCAGGACAGAATTGAAAATGTAACGGTGCAGTTAAGCAAGATTAAACCAAAACCTGATCCGACAAAAGGATTGTTCACTCAGGAATACCAGACAATGAAATCAAAATTACCATAGAAAGTTTTTAGAAAATTAAATCTAAATAAATTAAAAATGAAAAAATTAATTATTACATCTCTGTGGATTCTTTTTATAGACCACTTTAACATTCGGGCAAACTGGTGTAAACATAAACAATGAGACATATAAATTTAAATTCTCCTTACCTTCGGACTGGTCCGAGAGAAAAGTTGAAGAGACCACAAAGAAAGATGCGATATCATATTCGTTTGACAAGAATGACGGCAAGATCGCAATTATGCTTCTGGCATTCAAAGTTACGGAAGTTAAGAATCTGGCGGATTTCGTTTATACTCTTGAAAAAGACCTGACTCTGAACATTCCCAAAAGAGACGGGGATTATACAGATTTTGATATGGGTAATTATGACGGCAAAAGCGCAAGATACAAAGATACTGAGTTTACTGAAATTATTTATTTTTACAGAACAAAGGTAATTGACGGTGAAAATTTTACATATCTTCTGAGATTCATAACTCCAACAAGCAATTTTCATTCAGGTGTTGAAAGTGACATCAGAAAGCTTGCGGAAAACTTTTCTCCCGGTATTTAGAGTTTTCGACCGAAACATTTGAAGGAAATTAAATGTCCGGGTTCATTTTAAGTACGGGTTAAGTTCTTTTTCATCCTTAACATTGGTGATTTCCATATGTCCAGGATAAAGGATATTATCATCATCAACGGATTTAAACAATTTGTTTTTTACAGAATCTATCAGCACATTCAAATCACCACCCGGAAGATCTGTCCTTCCAATCGAGTTTTTGAAGATCAGATCGCCGCAAAAAACATTTTTATTTTTATCATCTATAATGCAGACACTTCCGGGAGAATGTCCCGGAGTGTGAATGAATTTTAATTTGCTGCGCCGATTGCTAATTCAGTGTCTTCGGTAATGTATTCATCAACAGGCGGTGGTTCCGGAAATTCAAGTCCGAAGAAGCTTGCCTGCTGCGCTGAATTGTCAATCAAGGAAGACTGATCATCTTTATGCATCAGTAAAGGGACTTTGAAATAATCTTTTGCAAATTTATTTCCAAGTATATGATCAAGATGTCCGTGCGTATTGATAATATATTTTATTTTAATTCCGTTATCTTCTATTAACTTTTTGATATATTCTTTTTCTTCCTCTGTAAATGCCGCCGGATCAAAGATAACACCTTCTTTTGAATTTTCGTCATAATAGATGTAGCAATTCATGCTGAACGGGTTGAGAGGGATTTGAATTACTTTCATACTTAATAAATTGATTTTACTTTTTTTAAATTTTAATTTGCGACTGATTTAATATTAAATGAGTGATACAGACAAAATTAAAGTAATTGCATACTAATCGTAAAGCTAATTTTGAATACGAGATCCTGGACAGATATGAAGCCGGAATAGTGATAACCGGGACAGAAGTAAAATCGCTGAGAGATTCGAAGGTCAATTTACAGGAAGCCTATGGAAGGATCATCAATGACGAGGTATGGCTGATCAATTCGCATATTAACGAATACAAATTCGGAAACATAAATAATCATGACCCGTTACGGAACCGGAAGCTGTTATTAAACAAACGGGAGATACGGAAAATAAAACAGGAGCTTCAGGAAAAGGGATTGACATTAGTTCCTCTGAAAATTTATTTTAAGAATTCACTTGTAAAAGTGGAGATAGGAATTGCACAGAGGAAAAAAATTATATGATAAGAGAGAATCAATCAAGAGAAGAGAAGTGGAAAGGAAATTAAGAAGAATATAAATGTTTGCACCGTTAAAAGAACAACTGGATATAATCAGGGAAGGTACAGTTGAGATAATTCCCGAAGATGAGCTAGTAAAAAAAATCGAAAAGTCCATAAAAGAAAATAAACCTCTAAACATAAAATTAGGGTGTGATCCGTCAAGACCCGATCTGCACATTGGACATTCGGTTGTATTAAATAAGCTAAGACAGTTTCAGGATCTGGGTCACAAAGCAATTTTGATAGTAGGGGATTATACCGGCATGATAGGGGACCCGTCAGGGAAGAAGAAAACAAGACCGCAACTGACTTATGAAGAGACGCAGATCAACGGGGAAACATATTTCAACCAAGCCGGAAAAATTCTTGATCTTAAAAAAACCAAAATAGTTTACAACTCCGAATGGCTTGCCAAAATTGACCTTAAAGAACTGATAAATATTTTGAGCAAATTCACGGTTCAGAGAATTCTCGAAAGAGATGATTTTACAAACAGAATAAAAGAGCAGACGGAAATATCACTCCATGAGATGCTGTATCCCGATAATGCAGGGATATGATTCTTATGCAATTGATGCAGATGTTGAACTTGGAGGAACAGACCAGAAATTTAATAATCTTGTCGGACGCGATGTGCAGAGAAGATTCGGCAAGGAACAGCAGGTTGTCATTACAATGCCGTTGATAGAAGGGACTGATGGATATGAAAAGATGAGCAAGTCACTGGATAATGCGATCGGAATTACTGAAGAGCCGAAAAATATTTTCGGAAAGACAATGAGCATACCCGATGCGCTGATATACAATTATTTCCGGCTTACTACTAGAGTCGGAAAAGATGAGCTTGCAAAGATCAAGAGTGATCTTGAAAATGATAAAGTAAATCCGCGTGATGCTAAACGGAGGCTGGGTTTTGAACTGGTCAAACTTTATTACGATGAAGATACTGCGGAGAAGACGATTGAAGAGTTTGATAAAATATTTATTAAAAAAGAAAATCCCGATGAAATCCCTGAAGTTACAGTGTCAGAAGATTCCGTAAAGCTTGTTGATTTTTTGACTTCTTCAAATTTATCCGAGTCAAAGACAAATGCAAGAAAACTGATTGAACAGGGTGGTGTAAGCGTTGACGGAAAAAAGATTACCGATGTAAATACAATAATAGATGTGAGGCACGGAATGATCTTTAAAGTTGGAAAGAGGAAGTTTTTGAAAGTAGTAAAAGCTACAAATTAATTTAAAACTTAAAAACAGGAGATTGCAAAATTGTTCAAGCCAACAAAACTTTTTTTTACGAAAGGTGTCGGGAGACATAAAGATTATCTTCAGTCTTTTGAGCTCGCACTGCGTCAGGCAGGAATTGAAAAATGCAACATTGTAACAGTCTCAAGTATTTTTCCGGGCGGCTGCAAGAGGCTCACGATAGAGCAGGGGACTTCAATGCTTGAGCCGGGACAAATTACATTTTGCGTTATGGCAAGAAATTTTACCAATGAGCCGAACAGATTAATAGCATCTTCAATAGGAGTTGCACTTCCTTCGGATGACAGCCATTACGGATATATTTCGGAACATCATCCGTTCGGGCAGCCGGAAAAGATCTCAGGTGAATATGCCGAAGACCTTGCAGCTACAATGCTCGCGACTACACTCGGGGTTGAGTTTGATCCTGAAACTGCATGGAATGAAAGAGAAAATCTGTATAAGCAAAGCGGTAAGATCATCAAGACATTCAACATAACGCAATCTGCTGAGGGTGATAAGAACGGATTATGGACCACGGTAATTGCATGTGTCGTGTTTCTGCCATAATTTTTTTTCTAAAAATGCAAAAAGATATGTCAAAGAAAATTTACATCGGGCTAATTGCCGGTACGCTGATAGGGATTTCAATTACTGTTATCTTGAAATTCAAAAAGGAAGAATCTTTATTCTCGGAAGAAGATCTTTCAGACGGAAATGATATGCTGCAAAGAGCAAACAGGCATCTTCTTTCCGCCAAAAAGAAAGCAGAAAAATTAGTGGAAGAAGCAAGAGAAAAGTCAGATTCAATTCTGAAGCATGCAGCAGAAATATTACTGCTCGCAAAGGAAAAAACATCTTTGGTACATTATGACAAGAAGGGAACTGCCGAAAAAGAACTTAATAAGATTAAAACAGAACTGGAAGATAGCATTAGAAAATATAAAAGTGAAACCGGCTTTTAATGGTATGATATTTCAATTCTGATTAAAGAACAAAACTGTTTCAATCTATTTCAACAAAACTAGTTTTTTTGTCTCTGTAAAATCTCCTGACTGCAGTCGGTAATAATAAATTCCGCCGGCTAAACCGGAAGCATCAAACCTGACTTCATAAATTCCTCCTCTTAAGTTTTCATCAACAAGAGTTTTAACTTTTCTACCGAGAACATCATAAATGATCAGCTTTGAATTAATGGAGGACTGATTTTCCGGAATTTCAAATCTTAGCGTTGCAGCCGGATTGAACGGATTCGGGTAAGCGTCATAAAGCTTAAATGACTGAACCGGAATTGACAGATGATTATTTATTAATGTCAGGGTCTTGATCGGCAGAAAATCAACAAATCCCAATGCGGAGCTGTCAGGATTGTGGAAGATATGAGCTTCCACAGAATCAATATTATCCGTTCCCCAGTAATTGTTCTCGGCTTTTATTGAGTCGGGAGTATTGTTAAACAGATCAAAAGTGCTGCCGCTGTTTCCGTTATAATAAATTTCATTCATTCCCACGTTTGAAGTATCCGTACTGCTGAGGTTACCGAAGGTTGGCTTTGCGGTTCCCTGAATGGTAATGCCCCAGAGATTTCCCCTGATTTTATTCCGTGAAACAATTGAAACCTGTGTTGACCCGCCGTTAAAATTAATTCCGCTGCCGCCGAGATTTGGTATTCCCTGTATGTTATTGCTGTCAATCGTATTGTTGTTTATGTAAACATTTGAACTGCTTCCCGCGACTGCAATACCGTACCTGTTTTTTCTTATTACATTATTCTCAATTATTGCCAGAGGGATTGTACCAACAGGCAATAGTGAGATGCCTCCGCTGTTATCAAAAAATCCCGTGATAATATTTCCCCTGATGATCAATGGACTGGTTCCTGTTGCTCCGAAATTGATCTGCGGAACATTGGCATTCTCCGTGTCATTTTCATAGATAAGATTATTAATAATTTGCGGTGAAGAAGCTATGTTTGCACCGGATGCTATAGCAGATCTTCTGTTTCTGAAGATCTTATTATTTGATATCACTGCGTTGGAACGAAACAGGTTAATTGCGCTGCTTGAGAATGAACTGTTCAGCGTATTGAACCTTATTATGCAGTTATCAATAAGCATATCGCAGTCCAGAAGCCGTATCCCGTTCCCGTATTCAAAGATCATATTTTTCAGTATTGACGCATCACTGAATTCTTCGAATTTCAATCCGAGAAATTTCTGTGTTGTATCAAGTGCAGTTATCTTAGCGGAATCGTTTGGATTGATTATCAGGGTTCCGAAGATGTCAATGAAAACCATGCTCCCGAATTTCAACAGTGAGTTTCCAAGAATTTTTACTGTATCACTTTGAGAGATCGTAAGAGTGTCACTGAAAATATATGAACCTGAGGTAAATGTTACTTCACCGTTTGAGTTTGAAACAAGACTGTCAAGATTCCAGCTTCGTCCGGTACCTGGTGTAGTGTAGTTTGCAGATGCATTCAGAACCAAGGCGCTGAAAAGTAATGTAAGAATTAATTTCATTTTGATTTTTTTTCTCAAAGTAAGTTTGCGATAGGGTTTATTTGAAAATTAATAAATTTAATCTTTGGATATTAATGATTAATTTGTCATAATTAAAATTAGCTAGATGTCAATTCCTTACAGTTCACTTCCTTCATACAGTGAACTCTTCAAAAGTTATATAGATAATTTCAACAGTTTAAAGAAGTTTTTTGAGTATGACTACAAAAATGATGATGACTTTTTAAAGTGTATTGAACTAAAAAGGCAGAGCTATGAGAATGACAAGAACTTTTTCCGGAACGATATATGTGAAATCCTCAAATCACAGAACAAACTCTTTAACTCCTCTGATAAGATTTTTGAAAACATTCAGCTGCTAAGCAAACACGAAACTTTCGCAGTTGTTACAGGGCAGCAATTGGGATTCCTCAGCGGACCATATTATACTATAATAAAGGCATTAAATACCATTCAGCTTTCTGAAAAGCTGAATGAAAAATTTCCGGCATACAGGTTTGTCCCGGTGTTCTGGCTGGAAGCCGAAGACCATGACTTTCTTGAAATAAATAACATTAATGTAATTACAAAGGATAACGAGATAAAGAATATCAGGTATTTTGAAAAGGGAGCCGAAAGCGAAAAATATCTGAAACCGACAGGCAATATAAAGCTTGATGAATTCATAGGTGAGTTTGTTAACGAGCTTGAACAGTCATTTAACAAGACTGATTTCAGCGAGGCTCTGTTTAAGATCATCAGGGAATCGTATGCAGAAGGCACTGAAATAAGAACGGCTTTTGCGCGGTTCATGAATTCCATTTTAAAGGATAAAGGACTGATCTTTATCGATCCGTCCGACCCTCTGATAAAAAATTATCTTAAGCCGGTTTTTGAAACCGAGTTAAAAACTTCTCCGCAGGTTTGTGAAAAGGTGATCAATACTTCGGTTGAGCTGGAGAAAAATTTTTCAGTGCAGGTAAAGCCAAAAGCCATTAACCTGTTTTATATTCACGAAGGAAACCGCTATCTGATAGAGCCAAGGGAAAACGACATTTATGCATTAAGACATTCACGGAAGAAGTTCTCAGCCGAGGAACTTTTCGGATTGCTGGAGTCGAATCCGGAAAGATTCAGCTGGAACGTAGTCACACGTCCTATTTGTCAGGATTATCTTTTGCCGACTGTAGCCTATGTCGGCGGTCCTTCGGAAATTTCTTACTTCGCGCAGTTCAGGGAGGTTTATAAATTTTTTAATATTACAATGCCTGTAATATATCCACGGACTTCTGTAACAATTATTGAAAACAGGGTAAAGAGCTTTCTGGAGAAATATAACCTAAAGTTTGCCGAGCTGTTCAGTGAAAAAGATCTGAACAGGAAGCTTCTGAAAAATCTTTCCGATGTAAGCGCCGAGCAGATATTTTCGGATCTAATAGATGAGCTGACGGGGCTGTTTTATACTTATGAAAAAGAACTGGCACATATCGATGCAAATCAAACCCAGTCCTTCGCAAAACGGAACAGACAATTTGTCGAATCACTTGAGATTGCAAAGGACAAATTTGCAGCCGCGCATGCAAAGCAAAATGAAGTAATTACTAACCAGCTGAAAAAAGTCCTGATCAATGTTTATCCGGATAATACACTTCAGGAAAGAATAATGAATATTACTTACTATCTGAATAAGTACAGCACAGATTTCATTGAACTGCTTTTGAATGAAATCAAAATAGATAAGTTTGAACACCAGCTGATTGATGTTTCGGCGAGCACGAATTAAATATTGATAGCCTCTTGCCTGAATTGAAAAAAATATTGGTAATTCGTTTTTCATCATTTGGCGACATTATTCTTTCTTTCCCTCTTATCAAAATACTTAAGGAAAAATTCCCCCTGTCACAGATACATTTCCTGACAAAAGAGAAATATCTGGAGATAGTTTCGATGAACCCTGATATTAACAGGGTCATGCTTTTTGACGGATCATTAACGGAGATGAGGAAAAATATCAGTAAGGAAAAATTTGACTTAATAATTGACATTCATAAAAATTTCAGAAGCATTGCCGTCAGTTTTCTGAACGGGAAAAAAATTGAAAGATACAGGAAAGAAAATTTCAAAAAGTTTATGCTGGTAAAATTTAAGATAAACCTGTTTGAAAAAATTATACCTGTGTTTGAAAAATATCTGCTGACGATCAAAGATTACATTAAACTGGAAGGTTATCAGTTCACAAAAACAGATCTGGATTTTGATAAAAGTAAAACTTTTGAAGACAGTTATGTTGTTATATCTCCTGCTTCAAGACATTTTACGAAGACCTATCCGGCCGAGAAATTTATTGATTACATCAATTCAAATGGTGAAAAGAAATACGTGCTCATTGGAGACAATTCGGATAATGACAGATCAATCTGTGAACTGATATCATCAAGATGTCAGAACGTTGTAAATTTGTGCGGCAAGCTTAGCATAAAGGAACTTGCAGGTCTGATATATAACTGCGAATATGTGATCTGCAATGACAGCGCTATTCTGCACCTGTCCGAAGCACTGGGAAAGAAAGTTTATGCAATTTTCGGCTCAACAGTCAGAGAGTTTGGATTTTTTCCACAGCTTAAAGAATCGAAGGTGTTTGAAGTTTCGGGATTGAAATGCCGCCCATGCACTCATATCGGACTCAATGCGTGTCCTAAAGGACATTTTAAATGCATGAGGGAATTACAGTTAACAGTTAGCAGTTAACAGTTAACAATTGTAATCAATGTGTAATATGAAATATTAAATACCCAATATAATAAATACTTAATACCTAATACTTAATACCTAATACTTAATACTTAAAATGCTTCAGATCTTTTTAAATAAAAACGAAGAAAGAAGAATTTCCATCGGGCACCAGTGGGTTTTCAGCAATGAAATTGAAAAAGTTAAGGGATTTGAAAAAAACGGTGAAGTGGCTGAGCTTTTTTCCAGCAATAAGAAATTTTTAGGCAAAGGATTTTACAACAAGAACTCCCTGATCGCATACCGACACCTGACAGACAAAGACGAGCCAATTGATCAGGCGTTTTTCTTTAAAAGAATAAGTCTCGCAAATTCACTTAGAAAAAAAGTGAGTCCGGCCAGAGAAGTTTACCGGCTTGTAAACAGTGAAAGTGATTTTCTCCCCGGACTGATAATTGATAAATTCGTTGATAAATATTCCATACAGATATTCTCTTTAGGAATGAATGAATATTTGGAAACAATTACGAAAATATTAACTGATAATTTCAAGGCCTCTTTGATTGTAGAAAAGAATGATAACGAAATCAGAACGCTTGAAGGTCTGGAGAAGAAAGAGGGAATAATATTTGAAAGGGAAAAGAACAGTGAAAAGACTTTTAGGGTAACAATCGATGATATAAAATATAAGATTGATTTGCTTGGAGGACAGAAGACAGGGTTTTATCTGGACCAGTGTGAGAACAGGGTGCTGATAAGAAAATACATAAGCGACAAGTTTAAGGTGCTGGACCTTTTTTGTAATGAAGGCGGCTTCGCGTTAAATTCTGCTAAAATGAATGCAACGGAGATCACAGGAATTGATTCTTCCGTTCATTCCATTGAAGCAGCAAGGGAAAATTCAAAACTGAACGGATTTGAGAACGTCAATTTTATATGTAGAGATGTTTTTGAATATATCAATGAGTTATTTCAGACTTCAGAAAGATTTGACTTCATAATACTTGATCCTCCCTCATTTACAAAATCTAAAAAAAATATATTTACGGCATTGAAGGGTTATCAGGAATTGAACTACAAGGCTCTCAGACTGCTAAAGCCCAACTCTTTTTTGTTTACATTTTCCTGCTCTCATCATATCTCCGAAAAAAATTTTGAAGACATGCTGGTCAAATGTTCGGCAGAGGCAAAAAGAAAGATCCAGATAATTGAGTTTAGAAATTGCTCCTATGACCATCCTGTACTGCCTCAGATGAATGAGACAAAATATCTCAAGGGATATTTATTGAGAGTGCTATGATTACTTATTTGAACTTAGTCTTAATAAGCATTATCTTTGTAAATATTAAATTCGTCTGGGATATTATTTCTAAAAAATATTTTTTATTAATTTAAACAAGATAAATGAGCAAAGATAAAAAGAATTTTGTTGCTATCAATTTCATTGACTGCAAGGATTTCTACAAGCCAAGGTTTGAAGAGCTATTCGGATCACGTGCACATGCTATTGACAGGATGCCCGGATTTGAGTACATGGAAGTTTTAAAGCCTCTCGACGGCGGAAACGGATATTTGATAGTAAGTCACTGGGATTCGCGGGAATCATTTAAAGAGTGGACCAGGTCGAAGGAGTTTATCGATGGACACAGAAGGGGATTTGAAGACATTAAAATTGCAAAGGAAAAGGGAGAAGAAATTCCCATGACATCGGATTTCAAAACATACGAAGTAATTGCAAGATAACACCAGAAATAAAGTTATAAAGTGGCTCAAGAGACTTGGTCTATTAGGGTTTATCCTTTTTCTTATAAAAGGGCTTCTTTGGCTTTTAATACCGTATATAATCTCAAAATTTTTTTAAAATAAAAAAGTAAAAACTATAGCATGCGAAAATTAAAAACTATCGGATTTAATTTGTTTCAAATATCCATCACATTACTATTAATGCTTTCGGCATATAACTGCAGTGATGATAATACGCCAATCACAATTGTGGGACCCGATGCAAAATCCATCAACGGAAAAGTAACTTTTGTAGATACAAATTTCATACTATCGGGGGGAACATACTTAATTTCAGCATACGAAGAAACTTCATGGCCTCCGGCCGGACCGCCCAACGCATATGATACGATTAAAATTACAAGAACAAACAATATCTTAAATCTGGACTACAATTATAAATTAGTTGATCTGAATCCCGGAAGTTACGTAGTAGCGGTTGGATTCCGGAAAGCAACGGGCGGACAAAGCCCGATAATGTCCATTTACGGATGTGACACTCTAAGAGCCATTTATCCTGCAGGGTCAGCCTGTTTACTGGATCCGTCGAAGAAAGCAATGATCGGATCAAATAATCAGGGCACGGCAGGAATTGACATGCTCTCCTGGTCGGACACTACAAACAAGATTTACTAAAATTTAATGAGCCGGTACATAAGTATATTTTTTTCAAAATATCTGAGCAGAATCAATTTCAAAATGATTCTGTTTTTTTATTTGATATTAATATCCGCTAACGGCAGAGCTCAGAGCTTGCTGGAAGGTAAAGTGATCGATATCGAAACACAATCTGTGATCAGCCTGGCGAATATCAGGATCAGTAAAGAAGGTTCCAAGGAATATCTGAAAACACAATCCGGAGTTTCGGGAGACTATCAGATTCAAAATCTGCCGGGAGGCTTATATGAATTAAGAGTAACCTGCATTGGGTACACAGAATATTCCGGAAAGATCCATATTGATAATAACACGGCGAAACTCTTAAACATATTTTTACAGCCCGCTGAAATTGAAATCGAAAAGATTAATGTTACCTCATCCAAGACTGAGGTGACATTGCAGCAGACGCCATCTTCAATATCAATAGTCAGTGCCGACGAGATCAAAAAGAAAAATATTTTAACTTTTGATAATGTACTCGAAGAAATACAGGGTGTCACAGTAAACAGGAGCAGCGGCATAAATGTAAATTCAATTTCTATCAGAGGCTCATCTGATGTTGCCGGAGGAGGCATTGGTAACAGAGTTTTACTTTTGCTTGACGGAAGACCATCGCTTACAGGTGATTCAAAAGGAGCGTTATGGTCTCTGATACCGGTCTCTTTAATAGAGAGAACTGAAGTTGTAAAAGGAGCATTCTCTTCTTTGTATGGCTCAAGCGCAATCGGAGGGGTGGTAAATGTAATTACCAAAAAACCTACATATAAATCTTTCACCGGGATAAACCTGAATTACGGATTTTATGAAAAGCTTTCTGACAGCCTTAGATTTACGAATGACCTATTGACTTATTCGGGCGGTGATATTATTCAAAGCAATACAATAAACAAATTTTCATACCTCCTGAATTTTAATTATAAAAAAAATGACGGTCATTCCGAGCAAACCGACTATAACTTTTACAGCGCTTTGGGAAAATTCACGTATGACGTTTTGAGCAACCGGGATCTGGAAGTAACCTTCCAGTATACCAATTCAAACAGCGGCTTTCCCCATTACTGGAGAAAGGATCCGGGAAGTTTTGCAGAACCGTATAAAGTTGCCGGCTATTATCTCGGGGACAGGATAAAAAAATTATCACGGAGCTTTGATTTGTTTTACAGGGCAATTCCAAATGCGAAATCAAAATACACTACCAGGTTTTATTATTACAACCTGAACAGCAATTCTTTTTATAATCCGAACAATCCGGTTTCAATTCAATTTGCAGATACGGGAAAGGGTTTGAACACATATATAGATTCATATAATATCGGCAATATATCTCAGGCGGATTTTCAGCCTGATAATAGTAATTATTTGATTTCCGGTTTTGATTTTCAGATGAATCTTGTTAAGTCTCAGCCTCAGGAAATATTATACGGGAATCAACAGATGAATAATTTCGGGTTGTTTGTTCAGGATCAAATAAAGGTTGTAAAGGACAAACACGACAATCCGGTTCTCGAAACAACCATTGGAGCAAGGGGAGATTTGAATAAGGTCATTTCGGGAGTGCAATCGTTTCAGATCAGCCCTAAGTTTTCTGTAGTTTATACTCCGCCGCTTGAAAAAGAATTTTTTAACAATACTGCATTCCGGTTTCTAATCGGCAGAGCTTTCAGGGCTCCGTCGATTGCCGAAATATATTTTAAGAAGGAATTATTCGGCGGATTTGATTTTATATATAACCCGAATTTACTCCCCGAAGAAATGTTATCAGCCGAGATTGGAATGAGAAAACAATTTCTTAACAGGATTACTGCAGACTTTGCTTTTTTCTTTAATAAATATGATAATCTTATTCAATATGTAAATACCGGCAGCTCCATTTATGGTCCGTTTCAGGTTCAGAATGTTGCAAAAGCCCAGATAAAAGGATTCGAGTTTTATCTGGATTATAATTCCAAATTTAGGCTGTTTCAAAATCCGCTTGAATATTTTTTCAATGTAAGCTATACATATCTTAATGCACGTGATCTGTCGGGCAACAGGAAAGATGATTATCTCCCTTACAAACCGGCAAACAATTTTAACTTTACCACTAACTTCAGTTATTTTGGATATAATCTTAATATTGACGGAAGATATCTCAGTGCGGTCGAAGAAGTATTGTTTTATAAATCGGAAGAGCCGGGGTCATATTTTCTTCTGAACTTAAAACTAAGCAAGGATATCACCGATAAAATTTCCTTTTTTATAGCAACAAATAATCTACTGAACGAATCGTATCAGGAATTGGAAAGAATACAGGCGCCTAACAGAAATTTCAATACCGGTTTTAATATTGAGTTTTAGACAACAGATATCTGACTTCAGCTAATCATACACACTAATAATACTGCTTTTTATATTTAACTAAAAATTTGACTGATTTTGTGTGAGTGTTTCTACTTAGACAAAAATGAGTGTAAACACTCATATGAAAAGTGTAGACTCCTCTATTCACTTATTAACAGAACTTGAATATTTTTGTACTCAACCCCAAATTAATGTTCATACCATCTCTAGTTTCAAAAACCGAAAATGTCTGTTTCCGTTAGGACTCAGATCCACGAGATGACCGCTTCAAAATAGCTCCGGTACCCTAAAGCCGGAGCTATCCTTTCATAAAGTCAACTCCGTAAAATAGTATAAACACCCATACATTATTGGTGGAAGCATCTATTCTTCTTTTCATCAGACCTGTATATTTTTGCAACACAGAATTTTAAATAATATTCTAATGACAAATCGAATCACATTTCAAAATTTACTTTCCGAGCTGACCGGCAAGATTTCATTTCTGAATAGCCCCGTTAAGTAACGGGGCTATCCAACCTTTAATAAACAAATTCCTACTCCTCCAAAGTTATACTGATATTTCCCCTTCTTAAAAATGGGTATGTGCACCTATGCAATATTGGTAGAGGCATCTATTCTTCTTTTCCTTAAACCGGTATATTTTTGTAACAGAGAATTTAAATAATATTCTAATGACAAATCGAATCACATTTCAAAATTTAGTTTCCGAGCTGACCGGCAAGATCTCATTTCTGAATGGCCCCGATAAGTTTGACGGGGCTATCCAACCTTTAAAAAATCTAACCATGCTGAAATATCTGGAGTTAGAGTCTGTCATTCAAATAGCAGGGAAATCTGAAGATAACAGAATCAGTTCAAAGGTCCATTGACTTCTGATTACACCGTGTTTATCTTAAACATATATCAGAGGAAGTTCTAAGAAGTAAATATATATTTCATTTTCTTATATAAGTTACTATTATGGTCAAAATTAAAACACGATTTCATTTTTGATAAATCGTAATTGAAAAACTGACAGGACAAATATGATAAAAACACTACTTCTAATTTTTTTCTTTCTCACCTGCCATAATGTTATTTTAAATGCGCAGGAAATCCCCCGCGGATTTGTGCTTCGATGTCCGGATTCCTAAAATGTACAGTGACGGGTTAAAATATATCAATGAAGTTAAACGGAGAATAATAGAAAAAACCGGCTTGCCCGGATATGAAGTTGAAGGCTGTTTGATGCTCATGACAATCCGTTTAAATTGAACATTCATATAATCAGACCTGACTATTATCTCAGAGGTGACAGTTTGGAATTCATTCCGTCACAATTAAGACAGATGCTTGATACCTGATATTCAACCGCGGCAAAGTATTTTAATAGTTTGCCGGTTTAAGAAAAAAATCATGCAAATGTCCTTTAACCGCAAGAGAAGACTTATTATATTTATCCCGGTAACTAATATTTATTAAGTTTAAGAAAATGTTATGCCTTCCTTATTAAATTTCAAGGGCTATGCAAAACAGGACCCCCTGGATAAAGCGCCTCCCGTGATGCAGTATGTGCTGATGATGATCGTAACAATGATCATGTCAGTTATTCTAGTTTATGCAATTACCGATTATTTTCATCTGCTGGAGTTTAAAACATTCGGGGTAAAAGTTTTTGAAGTAGCAGTGTTTACTTTTATAGCGGCGCCGATCATTGTAATGATGAGAAAATCGAGTTCGCTTGTTTTAATCCTCATAATTTTTATCCCGCTTTTCATATTTGACATATATCTTCAGGCGAACGTTAGAGACAGAGGTGAGGCAGCTTTGTGGACTTACCTGCCGGGGACTTTTATCTCTGATGTCAAGATTCTGCCTTTAAGATTTTTGATGACACTCTCGTTCGATGCACTAATTTTCGGACCTGTTTGCTTATGGATCACGAGGCTGCTTGCTGCATTATTTTATAAGAACAGAAAAACTGAGCTCCCGCCTACAAATGAACAGCATACAAATTTATTTTCCCCGGAATGGTCTGAAGAGAATGTTGAAAAGCCTGACCGTGACGCAGGTTACTGGATATTAAGAATTCTCGGGTTCTCTTATCTGGGATATTTATTTATACTTTTTATCGGAGTACTGGGAGCGACACCATGGCCGCCGGAGATCGGAGATCTGATCTCAATGACTTACAAAAATCCCGCACTTGCGATCAATACATACAGTAAGATCGGCATGATGATATTGCTGACTTTTATCGGGGCATATAACAGAAATATCAGATACTATTGCTGCTGGGGTTTGATCGTTGGCCATGCAGTTTCCACCATAAGCTCCCTGAGTTTCTATTTTTATGATGCACCGGGAACAGACTACAGGGATTTTCTTCTTACTTCGGCAATCGTTGACGGAGTAATGATAATACTGTTCATTTTTATATTATTAAAATCGAAAAAGGGGACATTAAAATTTGATCCCGAAAAAGGGCTAACTAAATATTTTTCCGTTCCGACTCAATTATCAAAACTGACATATATTTTTACAGGAATAATATCCCTGCTTCTGGTTGCAGCCGCATTGTATTTCAGGTTATTTACTGACGGCGAATCAGGGCTCAGCGCAATTTACGGATATCCCGATCCAACTTTGGGTAACACTCTCACGCTGTATTCAACAGTTGCCTTCATTTCATTCATGCTGGCATTCAGTGAAAGATTGCGTCAGTATCTTTTCAGTGTATTGTCTCTTCCTTTCTTTATCGGAGCAATTGTTACTATCCCGATTTTTATTGCGAAAGATATTTTTTCAGATGTTGCCATACAAACGAGAAGCGGCGGGTTTGTTATTGCAGACTGGTATTTCTTACTTTTTATTGCATTTAACATTTTTATGTTTGCATTATTGATTGCTCTGAGAAAATTATATTATGACATAGACTATGTGATTTCCTCCATCAGCCCGACCAGCGCAAAGAATATCATAGCTCTTTCGGATGCATTCTTCGGAGGCGATTCAAAGAAGCATTCTTCAATATTAATTTCAATTGACCAGTATATCGGCGGAATCAGAGGTAGAAAGAGGGGACTGCTTAATTTTCCATTCTGGCTGGTAGAAGTGATTTTAGCTCCGCTGTTTGGTATTCATCCGAATTTTTCTTCAATGAGCCGAGACGAACAGCGCTGGTTCTTAAAAAAATACCTGCTCCGCTCTCCGGTTGAATGTTCAAAATCAATAATACCGTTAATGGCTGAATTCGGATTTCAGATTGGTCTGGCGGTGAATGCAATGATCATGTTTGCAAACTATTCAAATATTAATGTAAGAAAAGAAATCGGATATGTCCCGCTTTATGCACGTGACAGACTCCAGGGAAATACTCCATTGTTCGAAGCTCCGTTTGGTAACACAGCGGAACTGCCGGAAGATCAAAGCGATAAACTCAATGACAGACAAGCATCTCCGGTTCCGGACAAACCCTTTATTGCTCCGCGTGTGTTAACACCGGTTTCTGAATCTGAGCTTCCGGATGAAGCTGATTATATAATTTTAGGATCAGGAGCGGGGGGAGCCGTTATGAGCTACAGATTAGCCTGTGAATTAAGTGATCCGTCAAAAATACTGGTTGTGGAAAGGGGAAACAGGTACGAGCAGCTGCAGGATTTTAATGATCATGAAATGGAAATGATGAGAAAACTTTATAAAGAAGGCGGACTTCAGCAGACAAAGAAATTTACAATGTCGGTCTTGCAGGGAGAATGTGTCGGAGGGACCACTGTGATAAATAATGCGATATGCATTGAAATGACTGACGAAACAAAAAACAAATGGCAGAATGAATTTGATATTGATTTGTCTCAGCTTGACAACGAATACAAAAGAATCGCGTCTGAAATAGAGATAAGGGAACTGGGGAAGGAAGGAATAAACAGGAATGTCAGGAATAAATTTTTGAAAGGAGTTGAAGGGTATAATTCAAATAATCCCGAACAATTAAAAACCATCGATCCGCTGAAAGCAAATTACAGAAATATTATTGGTGATGAGAACTGGAATCTCGGAAATAAAAGACTTACGAAGAGATCTATGCTCGAAACCTATTTACCATGGAGCGAGGCAAGGGGAGTTAAAGTATGTCCTAACGTGACAGGAATTAATTTTATTGCAAATGATAAGAAAGCCGAATATGTAACGTTAAGACTTGATAACGGGGACCTGAAAAAAGTAAAAGTAAACAAGGCGGTAATAGTTGCGGGTGGTGTGATCTCAAGCAGCCACTTCCTTATGCGAAGCGGAGTCGAAGGAAATGTCGGAAAGTCGATGAGCTGTAACTTTGCTTTTCCTGTAACATTTCAGTTTGAAGAAATTATAAACGCTTTTGACGGAAATCAGATTACGCTCGGCGCTCTGGATAATAAGAACAGGGCAATCTTCGAAACTTATTTTAATCCGCCTGCTTCATTTGCACTCGCGTCTGTTCCTTTCTATTTTAACAGAAGGGAATCTGTTATGAACAATTATAAAAATCTTTTAAACTTCGGAGCGCTTGTCGGTTCAGAGCCAAATGGTATTATAAACAGTAAAACGGATCTGTTGAACGGTCAGGCATTTTCATGGGAGCTTGGTGACGTTGACAGGGAAAATATCAAATATGCTTTAAGTACAATTTTAAAGCTCGGGTTTTATGCAGGTGCTGTAAGAGGGATTCTGCCGACAAAGCCCGGAATTGAAATTGCTCTGAATAAAGAGAACATAGAGAAGTTTGAAAGGAATATCAAAGACTATCCTTTACGAATGGATGATCTGCTGATCGGCACAGCACATCCGCAGGGAGGAAACATAATGACAGGTGATAAGTCAGAACACAGAAGCCGTCGTGTATTAAACGGAAAATTTCAGGTCGAAGGGTTTGATAATGTTTATGTGGCAGATGCGTCGGTATTTCCCGAAAGCATTAGATTAAATCCGCAATGGACAATTATGGCGTTGAGCTCTATTGCATCAAAAAAGATTTTGGAGATTTCTCATTAAGATTCAGATCTGATCAGATCCATTTCCTGTGTCTGAACCATGCGAGCATTCCAATCGCAACCAATGCCATTGATATCATACACACCCAAAATCCAAAATCGGAATGAAGAAAAGGAATGAAATCAAAATTCATTCCGAAAATTCCGGTGATCAGTGTAAGCGGGAGCATTATGGTTGCAATGATCGTCAGGAACTTCATAACTTCGTTCATCTTGTTATTAATTATGGAAAGATAAGAATCCAGCATCCCCGCTACATAATCCCTGTATGACTCTGTCGTATCGGAAACTCTGACAAGATGGTCATACACATTCCGGTAATAAACCGACTCTTCCGCAGAAATGAGATTCGAATCACCCCTCGTCAGCTTGAACAATACTTCTTTCTGATAAGATGAAATCCTTCTGAGACGTATCAGTTCTTTTTTAAGACTGAGAATCCTGATCAGTGTCTTGTTTCCCGGCGTTCCCTTAAAAAGCTCAGCTTCAACTTTATCAATTTCCTGTTCTACTTTGTCGAGTATCGGATAATACCTGTCTACAATTTCATCAAGAATCAGATTTAAAATATAGTCCGGACCTTTTTTAAAAGAATTCTCATTCAGAATGGATTTAAGATTTTTCGTAATGGTATTGTCCGGATGTTCATTGTGAATAGTTACAAGAAAGTTGTGACCGAGAAAACAGCTCAGTGAAAATATTTTATATTTGAAAGTTTTTTCATCGCATTTCAGACCGTTAAAAACGATGAACAGATATTTATCGAAGTCATCTATCTTAGGATGGTGAACCGATTGTTCAGAAATATATTTCAGTGAATCTTCAATGGCCAGAGGGTGAAAATCAAATGCTTCTCTTAATATTTTCTGGCTTTCGTCAGTAGTGCAGTTGTAAATATCTACCCAGACGTTTTCGGCGCAGCCATAATCCCATTTTTTGAACTGGTTGGGATCGATTGAATGAATTCCTTTTTCAGAACTGTATTTAAGTATGTTTATCATGATATTTGTCTGTAACAATTACAAATTCGCCTTTCAGATTTTCCTCTCCGATTTCGTTAAGTATTTGCGCCGCTGTTCCTCTGAATTGTCTTTCATCTTTCATTGTAATGTTGAAAGCAACGAATAATCTTCTGTCTTCAAAAATTTCTTTAATATCTTTTAATAAAACTTTGAGCCGGTATGGTGCATCCATTAAAACAAAAACCTTATCAATATACTTTAGTTTTAGCAGCTCGCTTCTTCTTATTTCCGTTTTCGGTGAAAGAAATCCAAAGTAATAGAAGCGGCTGATGTCAAACCCTGACAGGACAATCGATGCCAGAAGTGAATTGGCACCTCCTATAAACTCGAGCTTAATCTCCGCTTCTATGCATTTGCTTAAGAGAATACTGCCTGGATCAGAAAACACAGGAGACCCGCAGTCGGACATTAATGACAGGTTCTTTCCCTGTGCCAGGTCTAAAAAAATTTCATCGCTTATCTCCGCCTCGTTATGCTCATTCATGGATTTTAGATCCTTGGTAATCTCAAAAAATCTTAAAAGCTTTGCTGCTTCCTTAAACTCTTCACAAACAATATATTCGGATTCATTTAATATTCTTAAGGCGTGAAGTGTGATGTCGGAATAGTTTCCTATTGGGGTCGTTACGATATTTAATGTTCCTGTCAAGATTGGTTTATTTTGTTCAATAGTTTAATTAGCTGAGTAGTAACTCTCATGGTGTTAATTGCTCACTGCTTAACTGCTTACCTTTTAACTCTTAACTGCTAACTGATTCCCGTGCTTCCGTATCCGCCGTCACCTCTTTCGGTTTCAGAAACCATATCAGACTGAACAAGGGATATCTTTTCATATTTGGAAATCACAAGCTGAGCGATTCTGTCTCCGAAGTTCACGGCAAAATCTTCTTTGCCGAAATTTATAAGCAGAACTTTCACTTCGCCCCTGTAATCGGAATCAATTGTACCCGGCGTATTCAAAACAGTAATGCCGTTTTTCATGGCCAGTCCGCTCCTTGGTCTCACTTGTGCTTCATAGCCTTCTGGAATTTCTAAAACTAAATTAGTTGGAATGAGCTTTACATCAAAATGCCTTATGGTGATAATTTCTTCGGAAGAAGAACAAAGGTCTAATCCGGCCGAGCCGTTGGTTTTGTATTCCGGAAGTGATAATGGCAGCTCCTGTATGAATTTTTTAAAATAAACTTTCAATTAGCATTCAATAGAAAAAGCGGATTAAGATAACCCGACTGATGTATTTATTTTTCAGCAATAAATTACTGGTTAAAAATGCTGCCTAACATACCAAAGAAAAATAAAATAATAAATATTATGATCCCAAGTATTGCAAGAATAACATTTATGATTCCTAACCACATTCCTATGGTCGCCATTGTTCTTCCGGCTTCCGGGGCTCTGCCGGCATTGATCTCATTTATTTCTCTCTTTCCGATAATCCATGCAGGGATGGCAGCAAAAATACTGCAGGCAATATAAGATAAGATTCCCAGGACCAGTGCAATAATTGCATTTGAACTTGCTCCTCCTGAATTAACCGGATTCGGTGAAGCCGGAGGAGGGGGATTATAACCTGGAGGAGGTGGAGGCGGCGGGGGAGGATAATTTCCGCTCCCTGAATCTGTTCTCAAAAGTGAATAAGCTCTCATATTTTTTTTTGTTAAATTTAATTTACGCAAATATAAATCTTTACATGTAAAATATAAACCCTTAAATAAACTATTAAAAGAAAAGTTTATTTACGGATTGTTCAATGGATTTCAGTAATTCTTCATAACCAACTTCTTTTATTTCGGAAATTTTTTGCAAAGTATGAATTATATATGAAGGTTCATTTTTCTTTCCTCGGTAGGGGACCGGCGGCAGAAACGGCGAATCAGTTTCAGAAAGTATTCTGTCCAAAGGTGTTTGTTTAATCACATCCATGCCGGAGAAATTCTTATAAGTCAAATTACCGCAATAAGAAACATAGAAATCCGGCAGATCAAGAATCTCCGAGAGCTGTTTAATAGTTCCGCTGAAACAATGAAATTGTCCCCTCAAATTTTCATCGTAATTTTCCTTTATGATCCGGATGGCATCGTCTGTTGAGCTCCGTGTGTGGATTACAACGGGAAGCTTATGATCCTTTGCCAATTCTATCTGCAGGCTGAAGAAAGTCTTTTGCTTATCAATGTATGTCATATCCCAATAGTAGTCCAGTCCTGTTTCACCTATGGCAACTACCTTTTGGTGATTCAATAGTTTTTCTATCTCATCCAGGTCTTTAAGTTCTGCTTTATTTGCTTCAGAAGGGTGAATTCCCGGAGCGCAGTATATCATATCATTCTTTTCAGACATTTCTATAATCGTTCTAGAAGAAGCCAGATCCACAGCCGGAACAATTATTCTGGCAACACCATTATCGGCAGCTCTCGAAAGAATATCCCCGAGATGTTTTGAGATCTCCGGATAATATAAATGAGCATGAGTATCGGTTATCATTGTATGATCCTGAAATGTCTCAGAGAAATTCTGAAGACTTTCCTATTATTTTTTTTAAAAGTTTGGAAAAATTTGCATATGAATTTTTTCCGGCTTCCAGCACTTCTTCGTGATTCGTTATTGAACGAGAGTTCTCCGAAAGCAGGTTCGTGATGCATGATATTCCGACAGTCTTTATTCCGTTATGATTTGCAAATAAAATTTCAGGAACTGTAGACATCCCAACCGCATCTGCTCTCAATTTGGAAAGAAATCTTATTTCAGATTTCGTCTCATACATCGGACCTGTTGAACAGCAGTAGCTTCCGGATCTAAGATTGATCTTTTCTTCCATTGCCAGGCTTTTTACTTTATTCAATAATCTGGTTTCATAACAAACCGTGATGTTCTTTGCGGGAAAGCTTTTATTAATAAAATTAAAGTGTGAAGTGATCAACATTAGATCGGAAACTCTGAAATTTTTATTGATTCCTCCGGCTGCGTTTGTGACCACCAGTAATTTTAATCCCAGCTCTTTAGCGAGTTCAACATTCTCCAATACCTCTTCTTTACCAAAGCCTTCATAAAAGTGCCTCCTCCCGGAAAACAAAATAACCTCATCTCCGTTGATCTTGCCGGAATGGATTTTGAGATTGTGGAAACTGTTTTTATCTTCGCGAATAATATTCGGGTTTGAAATTTCCTGAGCAAACTTATTCAAACCTGAGCCTAATATTATTCCAACTATTGGTTTCAAATTATTTTATGATAGTTATCTGTCAAGGTGTTAGTTAGTTTATTTTCCAAATAAAATTCATCAAAATATTAATTAAATCATTCAATCCAAGTTTAAGTTACAAAAACCACTTGAAAAAATTAATATCATAAGTTATGTTTGTTAAAAGAAACTTTTCGGCAATACATTTAGGTTAAGATTAGAAAACTATAATATAATGAGCACAGATAAAATAAAAAGTCAATTGGAAAGATCAAAGGAATATCTGAAAAAAGCATACGCCCTTCAAATGAAGGGTCAGTTTGAAGAAGCAATTCTGAATTATAAAAAATCCCTCGATTTGTATCCCACAGCAGAAGCATTCACATTTCTCGGCTGGACTTACAGCTTTCTCGGTGATCTTGAAAAGGCAATCGGGGAATGCAAAAATGCCATAGATGTGGATCCTGATTACGGCAATCCCTATAATGACATCGGTGCATATCTAATTCAGACAGGGAAAATACGATGAAGCTTTACATGGCTTGAGCTGGCATTGAAAGCAAAAAGATATGACAATCTATCATTTTGCACATTTGAATATAGGGAGAGTTTTGGAAGCAAAAGGACTTTGGTTTGAAGCGCTGGATGAATATAAAACTGCGATTGAGCTTTGCTCCTGATTATATTAATAGCAAGACAGTATTTCAATAAATTACAGGGAATGTTAAATTAATTAATTCCAAAAATAATATATATGAAAAAATTTATTTATTCATTAATCATTCCTTTGCTTTTTATTTCATTTGAAAATATTAATGCACAGGGATTTTCATATACCCCATTGGGCTCTTCATTTAGTCCAGGTTCCGTACATTCATGGATTCTATACAGGTCATTCAAATACAGGCAATTATCAGAAACAATTCTTCGTCACCTGAATTTTAGATTTGCCAGAATCGTCAATGACCTGCCAACAGGATGGGAAACACAAATGTGTTACGATTTATGCTATGCGCCGTTCATTGATACGATTTCACTTCCGGGTGATCCTCCGTATTCAATTGCCTCCGAACCATCAGGATACAATGTTTTATATAGATTTTCATGTAATTGGAAAAGGTTTGGGAACTTCCATTGTCAGAATGTATGATACTGATAATCCGGCTCGTTTATCCAGAATACATTTAGAGTTCAGGTTGGAAGCGTAGGAATCACAAATATTTCTTCTTTGGTTGAGGATTTTAATCTTTCCCAGAATTATCCGAACCCATTCAATCCGAATACAAATATAAATTTCTCGATTCCAGACTTCCGGTAAAGTAAGTTTGAGGGTTTATGACGTTCTCGGAAATGAAGTAGCTGCTCTTGTTAATAATGAGAATCTGAATGCCGGAAAATATAAGGTTGATTTCAATGGTGCCGGGCTTTCATCAGGAATTTATTATTATACAATAAGCACAAATAATTTTATCTGATACAAAGAAGATGATTTTATTGAAATAATATTTGAGGAAGTCGGGTTATCGAATTATGCCGTCTTATAAAGTTTATCAGACGGCTTTTTTATTCAATGTTATATTTTATCAGGTTTCAATTTATCATTTGCAATTTGTAATTTGCAATTATATGAACATCCCGACCGGAAACATTATTTTTCTTTTCTCCGACATTGAAGGCAGCACTTCATTTAATTATCAATTTTCAATTATAAATGTTCAATTATGAAAAATCCTCCGAGCGGTATAAGAAGTGTTCAATTTAAGTATCTGATGATAATTGCAAACAATGCTAACCAGGAAACGGATAAGTAACAGGGATGAATCAAAGTATTTCCTAATTTCAATGTTCAAAATTCAAACTTCAAAGACTCAGATAAATCTTGACAGTCAAAACTGCCATTGAACACCCGCAAGAAAACTATTCATGTACATTTTCATATCAAGTGGCGCTGAATCCGAAGCGTAAACGAAATAGTAATTTCCTTTTAAAGAAAGAGTTTCATATATCAGATGAGTGTATTCAAATCCGATAAGTAAAGTAAAATTATCCCATAAGAACTGCTGCTTTGCACCTGAGGCAGCATTCAGGAAATCATTACTTACTTCAATATTTCTTTTGCTGAAATTATGACCATAATCAGGTCGTGAAACCCAGCTAACTAAAGGCATGCTCAGTTGAACCGAGACATTATCTCTCGATGAAAATCCGTAATCGCTTTTTAAATGAAAGTTAATATCATATGACCAGTACCATGTTATATCATTTGATCCATACCACGTAATACTTTCGGGAGTTACAATGTCAGTTTTAATGAAAGATGTCGACAGTCCGGTACCGATAAAAATTTCCATCTGCTGCTTATGAATTTCAAACCTATTAAGAGAATAATAAAATGAGTATGAAGCTGCACCAAAATATTGTGAAGCATTTAATGATCTTGAATCGGAATCAATATCTCCGGTACTGAAACCAATGTTTACAATGTGTTCAGACTTTGTAAATTTCAATTTATATTTTATTGCAGATGAAAACAGACTGCCGTTATATGAGTATGGGGAAAGATATTCATCTCTAAGATGAAAATCATTTATTCCGACCGATGCACTTAGAAAGTTCTTTTTATTTTTTTTTGCAGAGATTGTATTTGCAAATTCCTGACCGAAAGTATTACCGGAGGATGAGATTGTTATTATAAAAACAATGAATAATAAACCAAAGGCTCTCATCAGGTTCACCTTAGTTTCCGTTGAGGTAAAATTTAATTAATCTATCCCGTACTTTGTATATGTCATAAGGAGTTGATTCTGCATTTATGTTTGTAGCGGCAATAATGCCGAAATGTGAATTTGGAATTAAATATGCGGAACTAAAATTAAGTCCGTTGCTCCCGTCGTGAATTATTATTCTTCCGCCCATTGAGGGATCATTTCCGATGAGCCAGCCTAACGCGTAATAACCACCGTTGTCAGCCTGGACAACAGGAGCAGTAAGCTTTTGTGCAGTCTCCGGGCTTAGCAGAGAATAATTACCTGATTCGCACTCCAGTACCCACTTTATGTATTTCGCCCAATCTGTAATTGACATATGAAGTCTTGCTGCCGGGCTATAGACTGCAGGATAGTCAGAACCGGGATCCGGCTCGACGGGAGCGTAATGAATAGTGTGCTGTAACGGCTGGTCTTCCATTCCCACTGTTCCCATTGGACCGAAACCGCCGGTAGTGATTCCAAGAGGCAGAAGGACTCTTTCCCTGAGCAGCTCTTCATATTGCCGGTTTAATATTTTTTCAGCAATGGCACCTGCAATAATGTATCCGAGATTGCTGTAAAGATATTTTCCCCGAAGCCCCACAGCCGGCTGCATTAGCTCATGTTCAACTACTTTTTTGCGCTGTTCCATCGGAGAGCCTGAATCCGGATTCAAATCAGTGGTGCGGCGCATACCGGAGCTGTGCGACAAAAGATTAAGCAATGTTACATTACGATATTCTTCCAGCATCGATGAAGCATATTCAGGAAAAATTTCAGACAATGTTGTTGACCAATCAACTAAATTTTCATCAACGAGCGTTCCGAGTAATACTGCCGTCAAAGCCTTGGTATTTGAGCCCAGGTGAAAGCGGTCTGTGGCTGTAACATTAATATTTCCGCAATATCGCCTGCACCCTGTTGACTGACCCTCAGCTATACCTGTATCTGTAACAATTGCACCTGCGAGTGCTGGTAGGTTATATGCATATCTCATTGAATCAAGCAATGTTGCCAAACGTGAATCGTGAATTGCAGGTAAAGGTGGCTCCGGATCCGAATCAATTAGGAGGTCTTCACAGGAAGAGTTTATGAAAGCTGACAATACAATAAATAACCAAACAAATTTTTTCATTTTTCGGATTACAGGATTTAATTTTCTTTGAACTTTAAACTCACAATGATTCAAAAAAATTTTTCACCAAACTAAATAAATCGCATAAGCTTAAAAATTCAGAAATTCCTGACCGTTATTAATTTATTTTATTTAGATTCATAAATGTTTCGGACCACACTGATATTAAGTTAAGAAGTAATTTCACATTGTCCAATGAGCAATTTCAAATGTTTAATTATGAATGTTCAATTGATGACGAGTTTAAAAAAATACCGGGGAGAAATTGGAGAAGTTGACTCTGGACGAAGCGTATCAGTTAACAATTAACAATTCACACAAAGCACAGCAATACTCAATCACTTGATGTCCGGTCTTACCTCTCAATAAACATTCTCTTATTCGGTATGTCAATTGTTATATCACTGTCCTTGAAAAGGAACGATCCTATAAGTGCTTCATATATCAGTCCCTCCCTGAATACTGTTGGTACTTTTGATAATGTTTTACCTTGCAAAGAATTTCCGTCTGAACAGATATTAACCGAATCTGAATTATAAGCATGTTCAGAAAGTTTGTGCCCTGAAATGGGAGTTGTGTAACTTCTGGAAGTCATATTCATCGTGTCAAGACCAAGTTGCTTCATATAATAGGGATTTACCAGGAATGTTTTATAACCGCTCCCGGTATCAAACTCTGCATTCACACTTACCCCGTCATTTATACAAACCCTGATAAACATATCAAGCGAAAAGTCAGTTTGTGATTGTAATGTGATCGGTAAGACAGTGAATTTATTGTCATCATAAAAATCACTTATACTTTTTACAAACCTTATTTTTTTATTTTTGAAATCTATCGTAAATGGTTTGTCTTCAAAAAACTTAAGGGAAACAAGTCCGTCAACTCCATAGTCATCAAGCGGCGGATAAATTCCAATCAATACATCATTCTGAATGACATCGCCTATGGCTAAAGACGGAATCCTGTATATTTCTCCATCGAGTCTGTCTCCGTCATTTCTGAAGCCGGTAAAATATCCGGCATTTTCAGCTGAACCTTTTATCTTCTCAAAAGTTTTTCCGGATAAGACAATTGCACCGGCTCCTGTATCCAGTATGAAGTTTCCCTTTATTGAATCCACTAATTTAACTTCAACAATTATAAAGCCTTCATCTGTAATCTGTACGGGATATTCCTGAGCAAAAGTTAATCTGAACACAAGCAATATCAGGCAGATGAATAATGATCTTTTCAAATTCATGTAATTTACAGAGTTTTAAAAAATTATAAAATAATTTTAATGATCGAACAATTCGCAATTAATAAATAACAAACTTTACGTATGGAAGCACTCTAAAGGTTTCAATATGATATTTTTTAACAAATTAATAATGCTTGTAAATAATAAATAGTAAATAATAAATAGTAAATAATAAATAATAATAAATAGTAAATATCCATTTTGAAAATTAATTATAATTTGTAACTTGTTACTTCATTCAATTTTCAATTATCAATGTTCAATTGTGAATAATCCTCCGAGCGGAAATATTACATTTCTTTTCACTGATATTGAAGGGAGCAATTCACTCAATTATCAATTTTCAATTATCAATGTTCAATTATGAATATTAAGCCTACCGGATTAGTTACGTTTCTTTTTACTGACATTGAGGGTAGTACGAAGCTCGCGCAGGATTTTCCTGATACACTTCAGTCTGCTTTGGATAAACATCATTCGATAATGCAGAATGCAATTGATTCCAACAACGGGTTTGTATTCGAAATAGTGGGTGATGCTTTTTGTTGTGCATTCGAAAAAGCTCACGATGCTGTGAAAGCAGCTGTTGAAGCGCAGTTAAATCTTTCAAAAGAAAAATGCCTGCCTGCCGGTCAGGCAGGGAAAGACGCTTTGATCAAAGTCAGGATTGGGATACATTCAGGGAAAGCAGAATGGAGCAATGGAAAGTATATGGGTTATATTACACTTGCACGAACAGCAAGAGTGATGTCTTCAGCTTACGGCGAACAGATCATAGTTTCCAATGACTCATATGAATTTGTTAAAGATAAATTTGATGCTTTCGATAAAAACAATATTTCATTCCGGGATTTAGGAGACAGAAGACTTAAAGATCTGATCCAGCCGGTAAGATTGTTTCAGGTGACAGCCGATGATTTACGATCTGAATTTCCGCCATTAAAAACTCTCGATGCAAGACCGAATAATCTTCCTGTCCAGCTGACAAGTTTTATCGGAAGAGAGAAAGAAATTACAGATATAAAAGATTCATTTTCCAATGGAAGACTTCTTACGCTGATTGGTCCCGGCGGAACAGGTAAAACCCGTCTGTCAATGCAGCTTGGCGCTGATATGATAGATGAATTTGTAAACGGAGTCTGGTTAGTTGAACTGGCTTCGCTGAATGACCCTTTTCTGCTTCCGAATGTAATAGTCGAAACTTTGGACCTGAAGGAAGAACCGGGTAAATCTCCGGAAATTTCTTTGCTGGAATTTTTAAAAGAGAAGGAAATTCTTTTAATATTAGACAACTGCGAACACCTGGTCGATTCATGTTCGCTTCTTACTGAAAAATTATTAAAGTATTCATCCAGGCTTAAAATTATAGCAACAAGCCGGGAAGCACTTCGCTGTGAAGGAGAAATAACACATATGGTTTTTTCTCTTTCCCATCCTGAACCAAATGAAAATATTACCGCTGTACAGCTCTCGCAATACGAAGCTGTCAGATTATTCATCGAAAGAGCTCTTGCCGTGAATTCAGGTTTCAGAGTGAGCAATGAAAATGCCCCGGCTCTTGCCCAAATATGTTTTCAGCTTGACGGAATACCTCTTGCGATTGAACTTGCAGCTGTAAGAATTAATGTTCTGACAGTTGAAAAAATATCCGAAAAATTAGATGACAGATTCAGATTACTTACCGGAGGAAAAAGAACAGCGCTGCCGAGACAGCAGACTTTAAGAGCTTTGATTGACTGGAGTTACGATTTACTTTCGGATTCGGAAAAAGTATTCTGGAGGAGATTATCAGTCTTTTCAGGCAGCTGGACTTTGAATGATGCCGAAGAGATTTGCAGTGACGAATTACTGGACAAAGATTATATTCTGGAACTAACAAACGGGTTAGCCGAGAAATCAATAATTCTGTATATTGAAAATTCCGGCAGATTTAAAATGCTTGAAACAATAAAGCAATACGGGCAGGAAAAACTTTTTGAATCAGGTGAACCGGATAAATTTTTTACAAGACATCTTGAACATTATTTGAAATTATGTGAAGGTGCAGTACCGGAGCTCACAGGCGCTAATGCAAAGTACTGGCTGGACAGATTTGAAGTTGAATATTCCAATATACAGTTTGCCCTGAAATGGTCAATTGAAAATGATCAAAAAGAAAAAGGCAATAGATTAGCCGGGAGTCTTGCAAAGCTCTGGGATATGCGGGGATATTTTTCTGAAGCAAGAAACTGGCTGGAGAAATTACTTATGGACCCGGATAACATTTCCCCCGGAATCAGGGCGAATTCATTACGGCTTTCAGGAATGTTTGCAACGCAACAGGGGGAAAATGTCATTGCTAAAAATTATGTCGAGGAAAGTTTGAGAATTTACAGAGAACTTAAAGATAAAACCGGGATAGCAAATTGTCTGAACATTCTTGGATTAATAGATTTTGATACCGGTAATTATGAAAGTTCAAAAAAGAAATTAACAGAAAGTCTGGAGATAAGAAAGGAAGCCGGCAGAAATATAGCTTTAAGTTCAGCAATGAATTCAATTGGTCTTCTTGCGCTGGCTCAGGGTGATTATGCGGATGCTGAATCCTACTTCAGCCAAAGTCTGGAGATAGCAAAAGAGCTGAAAGACGGGATGTACATTGCAATAGGATTAAATAATCTGGCAGAGATATACGCAGTTTCCGGAGAATATGAAAAAGCCAAAACATATTTTGAAGAAGGTCTCCAGGTGGATATTGAAATCGGGAATAAGAACGGTATTTGTGTTTCGCTTGCTAATATTGGAACTCTTGCATTGCAGAATAAAGACTTTGAAACAGCTTTAGAGCGTTTCAATCAGGGATTAGAAATAAGCAGGGAGACCGGAAATAAAATGGGAGTTTTGTATGCCCTTAGCGGGCTCGGTCAGGTTTATGTTGAAAAAGGGGATTTTGAAAAAGCCAGAATGTATTTTGAATCTTGCCTTGGTGAAGAAGGAGATCAGCCGGAGATTCAGACATCGGCGCTTTGCTTTCTGGGATTAGCCGATATATATGTCAAAGAAGATAATCTGCTTACATCTGCGAAGTTTGCGGGTGTTGTACAGGCAAAATATGAAACATCCGGAGCATTCATGGATGATGATCTTAAACATAAAATTAAAAACATTATGGAAAACGCATCCGGAAAGTTGGGGAAGGAAAAGGCAACCGAAGAATTTGAAAAAGGGAAAGCTGTTTCGTTTGAAGATGCTATCTCGGGTTTGATGAAATCTTAATATGCTAAATAAAGATATCATCTGAAGTACTTCAGTAAAAGCTCGTGTCTGCGCTGATAAAGGAAACAAAAAAAGGTAATTTTGAGATATCTGAAATAATATTTTAAAAATTAAACATAAACTAAATCAGAATGACAAAAATTAAAAAGGCAACACGAAGGACAATTTTGCGAAACGCATTAATGGTAACAATTCTATTCTTAGCAGTTTCATTTGCTTCAGCACAAAGCGCTGATGATGACTTTGCAGGAAACTGGAAAACTGAACAGGGACCTTCGGTTCAAATAACAAAGTCAGGTGACAGCTACAAAGGCATCAATGTAGAGCACAATAAATTAGTGCTTGAAAACCTGAAGTTTGAAGACGATGAATGGACGGGCACTTTAATAAAACCAAAGGACGGCAGCAAGTATAATTGCACAGCAGTTTTGAAAGGAAATAAATTAATATTCACGGCAAAAAAAGGTTTATTTTCTAAAACCATTACATGGACGAAGCAGTAAAATTTGGAATTTCGGGTTTCGCCTTCCCGTATAGGCGGGGATTTGAAAATTTTTGTTGTTCGTTTATTACGGTTGTTCCGGTAGAGTCACTCTCCACATGTATTTATCGCCCATGTTAATGTTCCGAGCGCAGCGAGGTCACCAACATGCGGAAGAAACTTGCAAAGATTGTTAACTATGATTTATTCCAAAACAAAATGAAAGTAAACGATTGAGTCAATGTGAACTGGATGGATGCAGAATTGCGAGATGAAAACAAAAAGCTATGATTGACTAAGAAATTACTAATCTCGAACTTTTCAAAAGTGATTGTGAAAATAATCCGGCTCAGCAATTAGCAATTTAATATTTAAATTTAGTAGAAATGGAAAATCAATATTTGAGTAAACAGGATAAAAGACTCAGAAGCTTTTCTTCAGGAGCAGGCAGCATCGGCACACTGGCAATCGGAAGTGCGGCATTCGGTGCGGTAGCCATTGGTGCATTAGCAATGGGTGCACTGGCAATAGGTGCTCTGGCAATAGGACGGATGGCCATCAAACAATTAGACATTAACAAGTCTAAGATCAGCTTTTTAAAAATTGGCGAACTTGAAGTTGAATCTTTAAGAGTGAGAAAACTTGAAGTCTTAGAAAAGCAATGATCAGATTGTGTCATCAGGCTTTTTTTATTTTTTTTGATTTTACCGCCGATGTTAATGTTCCGAGCGCAGCGAGGTCACCAACATGCGAAAACGCCTGTTGTTCCGACAGAGTCACTCCTCACATATATTTCAATGGCAGTACAACTTCCGAGGGGAGGACTCTGAGGTGGTAGCTCTCACCAAAAGCACTAAACTTGTGAAAGGAATAATATTAAATATATTGTATTAACAACATACGGATCACACGGAGATCTGAATCCATATCTGGCTCTTGGAAGCATATTAAAAAAGGCGGGACACAGAGTTGCGATTGCTACAGTAAGACTTTACAAAGAAAAAGTTGAAGAGATCGGATGTGAATTCATTGCTATACGTCCGGATATAGATGAGCTTGGTCCAGCAGAGGAATGGACAAAGTCAGTTAATGACAGCCGCCGGGGAATGGAATTTATCGCAAGAAAATTAATTGTCCCGTACATTAACGAAAATTACGAAACACTGATGTCGGCAACAGAAGATTGTGATCTGATAATTTCACATGTGTTAACTTTTGTCTCCCCGATAGTTGCAGAAAAGAGAAACATTCCCTGGCTGACAGTAATGCTGCAGCCTTCTACGATTCTTTCTGCTTATGATCCGTCTGCATTTTCATTTGCAGTAAATCTGCCCAAATTAAAATTTTTAGGTCCGGCGTTTTTTTCATTTCTGTTTAAAGTTATGGCAGCAGTTTCCAAACACTGGTTCAAACCTGTATTTGAATTGCGGCATAACGTCGGTCTGCCAAAGTCGTCTGCTAATCCTCTGATGAAATATTTTTCTCCTTACGCAACGCTTGCATTATTTCCTGCTTCATTTGCAGCACCTCAGAAAGACTGGCCTGTTAATACTTTCCAGTTGGGATTTCCTTTATATGAAGAACCGGATAAACCTCTTTCGGAAAACGTAACCGACTTTCTGAATCAGGGAGAAGCTCCGGTTGTCTTTACACTTGGAACTGCGGTAGTTGAAATGAAAAGTGATTTCTTTAAAATTGCATACAAAGCAATAAAGCAAACCAAAGTCCGGGCAATATTTCTTGTTGGGAATAATCCGGATCATATTTCTGACGATATGTCCGAAGATGAACAGATCTGTATTTCCGGTTATGAGTCATATCCTTTATTATTTCCGAAATGCAAAGCGATTGTTCATCAATGCGGGATCGGCACAACATCTCAGGCGCTTTATTCCGGCAAGCCGCAGATATTAATTCCGTTTGCTCACGACCAGCCGGATAATGCGCACAGAGTTAAGAAGCTTGGATGCGGAGTGATTGTGTTTGCCAAACAATTAAGTGTTGAGAAATTAGTTAATGCGATAAAGGAAATTGGCATCAATGAAAAGTATAGGGAGAATGCTGAGAAGATACAGAGAGGAGCTTTTGGGGAATGATTTTGAGGGGAAGTTTATGGATGCTATTGATAAGATTATCTTGTGATTGTTTTAGTGTCAGGCTTTTCATTTTTGCTTTGTAGAAAAATTAAAGTATTAGTATTTTGAATAACAAAAAAATTGAAAGATGAAATAATATGAAACTTCAAAAAAACATTAAAGCCGTCATTGTGAACGGTGATCAAAGCGGGTTTGTAGCTGAATGCCTGGAAATACCCGTGGTTACACAAGGTCAAACACTGGATGAAGTTACGAATAATCTGAAAGAAGCTGTGGAATTATTCCTTACGGTGAAGATCCGAAAGAATTTGGTTTGGACGAAAAGCCAAATCTGTTTGGTTAATAAAAATGTTAAATAGATTAATTATAATTGGTAATGGATTCGATCTTGCGCATGACTTGAAGACCAAGTACTCCGATTATATTGAGCATTATTGGAAAAATTGTACATATGATGATAAATTTATTAAATTGTTATATATCCCCCTTCCAAAAACTTAAAAAGTTTTAATGAACTTATTAGATTTTTTAAAAAAAACATGGAATTTCAATAGAAAAATCTTTAGAAAACAAAGATTCTTATACACATATAATACAGAAAACATTTTAGAGATTAAGAATGATTTTTTTCATTGGATTAATAAAATAAACAGTGATGCAAATTGGGTTGATATAGAAATGGAATATTATAAATATCTTAAGGAATTATTGAAACAAGAAGTTAAAAATAGTGAGAGCAAAGAAATAGATTTATTACTTAATGAAGAGAGTGGCAATATGAGCAAGATCAATTAACATCAGTGAACAGATTAAATAATGAAATTACAGAATTTTCAAATGACTTTGAAGAATATTTAAAAAATAATGTAAATCCTCTTATCCAGAAAGCCAAGAATGAATATATGAAAGAGATTTTTTCAGATACATTGGAAAATGGACGTCAAGAATTCTATAAGGAATTTCCGGCAAAGGATCTAGAACAATTATAATACCAACATCTAAGGAGGAATCTGATGGGAATAAAAAGTTTGACAAAACTTTAATTTTGAATTTTAATTACACAAGTACGGCTAGCACTTTACAGCCCCGAACAAGATTGTAAAATAATTAATATTCATGGTCAGATTGGAGATCCTGAAAATCCAATCAATATTGGTTTTGGAGATGAGAATGATAAATTCTATTCAATGATTGAGGATGCTAATCAAAATGAATACTTAAGATTCATGAAATCATTCATCTACTCGAACAATAATAATTATAAACATCTATTTGATTTTATTGATGCATCTCCTTTTCAAACTTATATTATGGGACATTCATGCGGATTGTCTGACAGAACTTTACTTAATGCAATATTCGAGCATCATAACTGTAAGTCAATCAAAGTTTTTTATCACAAATGGATTGGTCCTAATGGAGATGAAGATAATTATTTGGAAGTTGTTAAGAATATTTCGAGACACTTCAATAAAAAAACAATGATGAGAGAAAAAATTGTTAATAAAACATTATGCACAGAATTACCACAGAAAAAAGAAGAGTGAGCCGACCGTATTTCAGACATGCGGTCCGCAGTGACGGATTGGGAATGAGCAGAAAGTTGATAAAATAACAAATTACCATTTGAGCAAAACTAATAAAAATAACATTCTTTTCGGAAAGCCTTTTGATTATAAAGTATTAAAAGATAAGATACAGATCATATGGAACGGGAAACCGGTAATGATGCTGAAAGGAACAGCTGCACAGAAACTTATAAAAAAAATTGAAGCGGCTGAAGGAATTGAAGTTCAGTTAATATTAGCGAAGATCACAGGTAACTTTAAAAGAGGTAATGAAAAAAATCCAAATTTATATGACTGATATCATCATGAATAAATATTTGTCAGTAATAATTCTTCTGATCCTGATTTCTTTTAACCTCTTCGCACAGGAAAACTATTCTGCCAAGATCGACAGTTTCATAAGGCTCAGACAGAAATAAATAAATTTAACGGGAATGTTCTGGTATCAAAATCGGGAGAAACAATTTATCAGAATGCTTTTGGTTACAGAAATTTTGAAACAAAGGAATTACTGGATAATAATTCAGTATTTGAACTTGCTTCCGTATCGAAGCAGTTCACTGCAATGGGCATTTTGCTTTTAATTGAAAAGGGGAAACTGTCTATATTGGATTCCCTTAGAAAATTTTAACCGCCCATGTTGGTGTTCCGAGTGAAGCGAGGTCACCAACATCGAAGGCGCTTGAGGTTGGTTCCCGCCGTCCTCAGGCGGAACAAAAATTTGCTTACGATGTAATCAACAATTTAAGTTTAATCAACAAACTTTTCCGAACACCAACTAAACGTAAAAAGGGCTTAAATTATGAAAACACTTATATTACTTTCTTTAACATTAACTTTTCTAATCCTTTCCGTTTCAAGTTCTTTTTCAATACCACTCAACGGAACATACACAATCGGAAATGGCGGAACATATACAACAATAAATTCAGCTCATTGACGATGCAGCAAATCAAGGTATAAGTGGTCCTGTTATTTTTGATATCTTTTCAGGTGTATACGATGAGGATATAGGTATTTATTCTATCCCCGGAACCAGTTCAGTTAATACTTTAACTATTAAATCTATTTCGGGTAATTCATCTGATGTTATAGTAAACGGTCTTTATATAGGAGCTAACAACATATCTATACTGAATTTATCCTTCAATTCAGATATTCAAATAATAGGAGGTTTTAGTATTGATATTATCGATAATGACCTTAGAGATCATGTTCTTTCCGCTCATCCATATCCATTTTCAATGGATATTTATGATCTCAATATATCGGGGAATATTAATGTATGGGGTATGTTTTTTTCGGGTGAAAGCTATATAACTATAGATTCTGTTCAAATCAAAAATAACATTATTCATGGATCTGTTTATTTTCGTCTTTGTCACAATTTTTTAATTGAAAACAATACGATTCTGGGAGGACTGATTGACGGAGCCTATGATTTTAAAATTATAAAAAATAGAATAACCGGTAATGTTTCTACCGCAGGAAACTTATTAAATAATTTTATAATTGGAAAATTATTAATTTATCCTGAACACAGTTATGTAATTAATAATACCATTGTTGGTGGATCGATAGACACTCCTACTGTAAGCGATAACATTTATTACAAGGTAGTTCATTTTTTAAACAATATTGTAATTAATCCGGCCGGAGGAACAGCTATAGATTTCCATTCTCCTTTGGAATCTGATTACAATGTCTTTTTTAATGGTGGAAATAGCAATTTAATAAATTATCAGGGTACTACTTATAACAATGTTCAGGATTTCTATAATGCAACCGGATTAGATCAACACACAACTTCCCAGCCGGTTACATTTGTTTCATCAACGGATTTGCATTTAGCAGGCTCGTCTATTGGGGATATTCAGTTAGTGGGAATTCCCAACAGCTTGATTTCTGATGACATAGATGGTGAGTTAAGAGATCCTTTATATCCCTATAAAGGAGCAGATGAAAATCTTAATGTTACGTTACCAGTTGAATTATCAGCATTCTCATATACTGCTAACGGCAATAATGTCTATTTGAATTGGGTAACCACTTCCGAATTAAATAACGCGGGATTTGATATAGAGCGCTCAAAAGTTAATGCCCAAATTACAGGCAGATGGTTAAACATAGGTTTTGTTCAGGGAAGAGCTAATTCTTCAAATATAAATCTTTATGAATACAATGATAAAGGTTTAAATCCGGGAAAATATAATTATAGATTAAAGCAAATTGATTACAATGGTAATTTTACATTTTATAATTTATCTGAGGAAGTGATTATAGGAGCTCCTGAACATTATTTTTTGAATCAGAATTTTCCAAATCCATTCAACCCGGTTACAGTTATTAGTTATCAGATAGCCGTTAACGATAATGTTAATATCAAAATATTTGACGTAAATGGAAAAGAAATTATGACATTGGTTAATGAATTTAAAGAAGCAGGGAAATATGAAGTAATCTTTAACGGAAATAATTTAGCAAGCGGTGTATACTATTACCGGATCAAGTCCGGGGATTTCAAAGCTACAAAGAAAATGTTTTTAGTTAAATAAATAATATTTTAACAGTTGCATATGACTTCCGTCCTGACGCAATACATTGAGTTGTCTCCGCAGAGTCATTCCGCTATCTGAATCTAAAAGTAAGATTACACAAACTGCGGAAGACTCTGCGGGAGAGCCGGAAGACTCTCTGGGAACGTTAAGTTGAATATTGATTTATTCTGATGATACTATTATTTTAAGTTCATGAGTGTCCGAAAACTTCATACCGAATTCAATACTTTTTATTTTATTACCTTCACCTGCTATCGCTGGATTTCTCTTTTTGATATCACAAATTTTTACGATTATATTTACAGGTGTTTTGATATATTAAAATCAAAAAACATATTTACCTCTGGATATGTAATAATGCCGAACCATCTTCATTCTCTGATATACACAAAGAATGAAAAAGATTTGATAAATAACATTATTGGCGAAACTAAGAAGTTCATGGCGTTTGAAATTGTAAAGAGATTGAAGAAAGAGGGAAGGAATGATCTCCTTAAGATCATGCATGAGAGTGTTACTCAAAATGAAGCAAAGAAAGGTAAACTTCATAATGTATTTCAACCGTCAGCAGATATAAAAGAAATAGTAACTGAAAAATTTATGAGGCAAAAGTTAAATTACATGCACAAGAATCCGGTGTCAGGCAAGTGGAAGCTGGTTGATGATTATTTGGACTATGTTCATTCGAGCGCAAGGTTTTATGATTTGGGAGAAGAAGGATTGTACAAAGTATTTCACTATGAACAAGCGTTCAGGCTTCCCGCAGAGTCTTCCGCTGTACGATTGCTCTTAATTTAAAGTCTTTAAAGCGGAATGACTCTGCGGAGACATCGAAGCGGTGTATACTATTACCGGATCAAGTCCGGGGATTTCCAAACTACAAAGAAAATGTTTTTAGTTAAATAAATATTATTTTAATAGTATTCATAATAAACCATACCCGCCGTCGGTAAATTAACAAAAGGGAGTCACTTTTTTTTAAGAGTTAGTAAGAATTAATTTACCCCCGTCTTCAAAAATTCTCAATGATTACTTAAACGATCAAGTCTTGTATCAAGAGAAGATATTAATTTATCAATAGCGCCGCTTATTGCATCTTCATGGGAGTCGGCATCATTTGATACTGCAATTGGTTCCAAACCTTTAAGACGTGCTTCGATCATGCATCTTTTATCATTAAATCCGTTCTTGTTGCCATCCTCATCCGAGAAATGAACTTCCAACCGTGTAATCTGAGAACTAAACCTGTCCAGTTCTTCCGATAACAAGTTAATAAACTTAGCTCTGAATTCTTCGTTTCCTTTTATATTGTGGCCTGTGTTAATTTGTATTTTCATTTTTTTAAAATTATATGAATTGATTTTGACAAAGTGAAATTAATTATGCAACAAAGGATAAGCAATGTACTATTTAAGATTATTGAAGGGGTCACACCGACTCAAATTAAATGTAAGCAGGAGCTCATGTAAGAGCAGAACCTTGACTCACAACTCATAATTAATGTAACCGTGCTTAAATCATTGCAGGCAGGGTCACCAGTGCGCGAAGACTCGTGAATGATCATTAACCTGCCGGACGGATAATTGCGCGGCAGGTTTTTATTTGCATAAAATTCATTTTATTGTAGTATTGAAATTCGTATTTTATTTTTTCGCTTTGACTAAATCAAAAACAGGGATACCAGGCAGAGAAAAATACCATAGAAACCAACTTTACCTTTATTAATTTTACCTATGCGCCAACTTGCTGCAATAATGTTTTCCGACATGTCCGGTTATACTGCTCTTATGCAGCAAAATGAACAATTAGCAAACAGACAAGCGTCGACAGGCTGAAGGAAGTTTTGGAAGCTTCTGTTTCTGCTTACAATGGAAAAATTCTTCAATACTATGGTGATGGCGCTTTAAGCATTTTTAACAGTGCTATTGACGGAGTTAATTGTGCTGTGGAAATTCAGCAAACATTACAGATGGAACCCAAAGTAGATCTGCGAATCGGTATTCATACCGGAGATATTTCAATAGAAGATGAATCGATCTATGGCGATGGCGTTAACCTTGCTTCAAGGATCGAATCCCTTGCTGTTCCGGGTTCAGTTTTTATTTCAGAAAAAGTGTTTGATGAAATAAGAAATCAGGAAAATCTTACTGCCCGTGAAATGGGTTACTTTGAATTAAAGAATGTAATAAAGCCTGTCCGAATATTTGCTATAGATAACAAAGGGCTTGTTGTTCCTGCCCGTGAGTGAACTTAAAGGAAAAACCAAACAGCCTGCGAATCGTCTTGCTGTACTGCCTTTTGTGAACATGAGCGCCGATCCTGAAAATGAATACTTCAGTGACGGTATTACGGAAGAATTACTGAATGCACTTACTAAAGTAGATGGTCTTCAGGTAACATCCAGAACCTCGTCCTTTGCTTTTAAAGGAAAGAATACTGATATCCGTGAAATTGGCATACAGCTAAACGTTGACAGAATTTTGGAAGGGAGTGTACGAAAAGCCGGAAACCGTGTACGCATTACGGCGCAGTTAATAAATGCAGCTGACGGATATCATATCTGGAGTGAAAATTTTGACCGTGACCTTACTGATATATTTGAAGTGCAGGATGAGATCAGCAGTATTATAGCTAATAAGTGCCGTGTGAATTTGACTGCGAAAGAGCATGAGGAAAAACTAGTAAAAGTTCCAACTCAAAATCTTGAGGCTTATACACTTTTTTTGAAAGGTTTACATTTTTATAATAAGATAACTCCAAAAAATATTAAGAAAGCTATAGAATGTTTTGAAGAAGCTATAACACTTGAACCACGACTATGCACATGCATACGCTATGGCTGCAGAAGGTTATGCTTTTCTTGGATCAACAGGACAAATGCAGCCCAATGAGGCTTTTGATGTTGTGCATAAATACAGCGATAAAGCATTACAGCTCGATAGTACACTCTCAGCAGGATATGCTGCAAAGGGTTCTGCTTTTTTACTTTACGATTGGAAATGGAAAGAGGCATATGATTCATTGTTAAAAGCTATAGAGCTAAATCCTGCTGCAACCGACGCTCACCAGCTGCTTTCCTTTTATTATTTGATCACCGGGCGAAGGAATGAAGCTGTTGATATTATGGAAAAAGCGCTGCAGGTAGATCCGCTTTCCCCGATAGTTAACAAATCTCTTACGGATGCTTATCTTATTGCAGGAAGAACGGATGATGCATTAAAACAAGCTGAATTGCTTTTGGATATGTATCCGCAAATGCGTATTGCATTGGAGTTAAAAGGCTGGTGCTATGGAGCAATGGGAGATTGGAAGAAGGCGGTTGAAATCTTTGAGGAAGTTCATCGATCAGTAAAACATCCGTTAAAAGGACTTACACCATTAGGATGTGCTTATGCTATTTCAGGAGAAGTGGAAAAAGCATTGGAATGCATTCGTAAAATAGAGCAGTGGCAGGCGGAGGAGCCGGGTATTGTAGTGGATGCAGATTTAGCAATGATTTGGTTATCATTGGGAGAAATGGACAAGGCTTTTCATCATTTATTTCAATGTGTTGAAAAAAGGGTGGGACCAGTAGCTATTATTATTGAACACCCTATGTTCAAAGTACCGACTGATGATCCAAGGTTTAAATTATTAAAAGAGAAGCTGAGCCTGAGTTGACTGGACAGGACGAAGGTCCTGACGGCACGGATTAAAATATTTTGTAACCAGTATCTCGTCTTACGTCTGACATTTGACGTCTCGCATAACAATGAGCAAAATAATAATAGTTTTTATTAAAAATTAAATTCGTAGATTGCTTTCGTTAAAATAATTAAAGTTAAAATATGAAAGGAGATTGAACCAACTAAAAATAATTCTTTCTAAATTTCTCTGATTTACAAATACAATTAAAGGAAGGCGAATCCGAAAAATTTACAAAGATGGTCACATCAAATATTTTAGTCTTCCACAGCAATTTCAAAACATTTCATAAACTTAAAAAGAACAAAACATGAAAAAGAACTTTACAACTTTTGCCTTTGTGTTGTGCATTTTGTTTTTTGCAACGACATCAAAAGCACAGATCCCGGTGACTGTATCGGGCTCAGCAGTTACAGTTCCGGCACTGCAGGCAAGCTATACTTCCTTAGCTGCTGCTCTTGCAGATCTAAATGCCATAACAAGTTACACCACTCCTGGAGATATTATATTCACTTGTACTGAAGGGAATTCAGAAACTGCACCACCGAAAGGATTCGTGATAGGAAGCGCAACTCTTAATCCGCTGTTGGACGCTACTAATACTGTTACTGTTACTGTATATTATACAGGGATCGGACCTGTCACGATCAATGCGGGAGTCGGAACATCAACGCCCGCCGATGCTGATCCGGACGGTATCATTGCAATAGTCGGAGCAGATTATGTAACAATTAACGGGCTTACTTTAGTTGACGGAAATCTTGCTAATCCTGCTACAATGGAATTCGGGATTGGTCTGTTTAAAATGAACGCTTCTGATGGTGTGCAAAATTGCAACATTACGTCTTGTACAATCACACTCAACCGTATAAATAACGCCCCCGGTTCAGGTCCCGCAATGGACGGATCTGTCGGAATACAGGGATATAATTCTACTCCTACTGCTGCAACAACTGCGCTTACCATAACTGATGCAACAGGTACGAATTCTAATATTCTAATTTCTTCTGATTCTATAAGGAATTGTAATATTGGTATAGGACTCACAGGATTTGCTTCAGCGACTTTTGGAGATTACGGAAATATTATACAATATAACGTCATACTGAATTTTGGAGGAGGTGGTACTACAAGTCCTGCTGCAGGGATCAGACTTCGTGATCAAATTGGCGGGTGTTATGTTTACATCAATAAAATAAATAATAATGATGGTGCAGGCGTCAATCATGCAGCAGATTTACGCGGTATTTACGGAGAGTCAGGTATAAGCGCCAGCGTCTCAATTGGTGGCAATACCATTACTCTAAAATCAGCTGCTACTACAAGCATTCTTACTGCCATTGACAATTCAATTGGTGCGACTGCTGCAAGCAATAATGTACAAATATATCAAAATATAATTACGGGCTGTACATATAATACTGCAACTTCCGGTGTTTTTACCGGGATTGCAAATACAGCTTCTGCTACAGGTGTTTTTATTAGCTCAAACGAGTTTACAAATAATTCTACGAATGCGGCAAGCGGAACACATTATCTTATCAGGAATACCGGCGTTGTTGCATATTATCTAAGCATTACCTCAAACAATATCAACGGCTGGACTCTTTCTCCGACTACTGCCGCCTTTATCTGTATAAGTAATTCTGCTGGAGCTTCAGGCTGCGAAGTAGATATTAGTTCAAATAGTTTTGGAGGTATAGTATATAATTCAGCAAGCTCCGGAGCTTTTCAGTGTATTAATACTTCAGCTACTGTAAATTCGCTGACAATATATAACAATAATTTCAACAACCTTACTGTCAATACATCAGCTTCTACGTTGGGATATTTGATCTCTGCTTCAAATTCGACGCCGAGTGTAGGTATTGTTGGAAACTATGTTACTACTCAATTTACAAATAGTAATGTGACAGGCGGAACGAACTATCTTGCAATCTCAAATGCAAGCGGTGCACCAACAGCCGGTTATGCAACCATTTCGGAAAATAATCTTTCAAATATAAACTACAAAACAACAACGGGGTTTGGAGCTGGGATATATTGGAATTCAGGCAGCGGTGCCGGATGTACTCATAATATTACTGTAACACTTAATACAGTTTCTGCGCATTTGAATTCCGGAGGAACACCAACACAGCAAGCAGGAGCTTATGGTATTTTGGTAGGTCTGGGAAGTGCAAATACGATAAATAATAATACTGTTACGGATATAAATGCAATGGGAGGTTCAGCAATTGGTATTTTTGGCGGAACAGTAAGTACTAATCCGGCGGGAATTAATACTACTAATGACAATTATGTTCAGAATATCAGATCCTCTTCAACTTCCGCTACTGTTGGTACAAACGCTATCGGTATTCAGCTCCAGTCAGGTCCGGCAGGAAACGAAGTTTACAACAACAAAGTGTATGATATTGGTCATACAGGAATAGGAACTGCAACAGGACTTGGACTATCCCAGTCAACCGCAGGAAGCGCTAACAATATTTATAATAATCTCATCGGAAGAGTGACTGCTCCTCTTAGCGGCTTTTATCAGGCGGTAAGAGGAATTAGTTTACTCAATAATGTTTCAAATACAATTAAAGTAACATATAACAATGTGTCTTTAGGCGGAAATTGCGCCGGACAATCTTATTGTGTTTATATGGCAAGTGTGAATCCCACAATTACATTGAATAATAATATTTTATTAAATGAGTCTGTACCAACAAGCACTCTTGCACAAATGGTCTACTTCAGAGTAGGAACACTGACTCCAACTTATACTATTGCATCAGATAATAATCTTTTGTATGCCGGAACTCCCGGACCGCTTCATTTGATTTATGCAGATGGTGCAGTCAATGGAGTGACAAATCCTCAGCAGACCTTAGCGGCTTTCAAAACATTTGTTGGACCAACCAGAGAGAATTATTCATTTACAGGAAATCCCGGTCTTAATGCAGACTTATCACCGAATCCTGCAAATCCAAATTGCTGGCTGATCAATGGAAATGGGATCGCAATCAGCAGCATTTACTATGATATATTAGGAAACTTAAGAAGCCAATTCATCTACGAAGGCGGAACAGATATCGGAGCTTATGAATTTACTCCAAGTGTACCTCCTCCTGTTATAAGCGTTGTTCCAAGCGCAGCATCGGATATTGCGGTTTCGGATTTTTATTACGGTGGGGAATATCTGGCGTCTATAAATCCAACAACTCTTGGCGGATTATCTCAGGTCGATCTTCAATACTATTCGGGAACAGTGCCTCCGGGACTTCCTTCGGACGTAACAGACGGATATGGTAACGTTTACTGGAACATTCAACCTACAGGAACCGGATATACGTATGATCTGACAATCCATTATTCACCGGCATTACTTGGAACTACAGTGGAAGCTAATATAAAAGTAGCAATAGAAAATCCGCCAAATAATGGTCAGGGCTATTATACTCCATATCCACAAGGAACCGGAATTGGAGAATCTGATGTAGATTTTACAAATCATAACATAACAGTTCGCGGTCTGACAGAAATGGGACGATTCATAATCACTGACGCAGATGAAACATTACCTGTTGAATTAGCATCGTTCGTTTCGGCTATCAATGGAAGAAATGTTGAACTGAACTGGGCAACTGCTTCGGAGACAAATAACTCGGGATTCGATATAGAACGGTCAAACGTCAGAGTTCAGACGTCAAACGAGTGGACGAAGATTGGAAATGTTGAAGGTAACGGCACAATAAATTCTCAAATGAATTATTCTTTCGCAGATAAAAACTTAGCTTCAGGAAGTTACAGCTACAGATTAAAACAGATTGACTTCAACGGTAACTTTGAATATTTCAATCTTAAGCAATGAAGTAAACATTGGAATACCTACAAAGTTTGATCTGTCACAAAACTATCCGAATCCGTTCAATCCGTCAACGAAGATCAATTATGATATTCCGTTAGATGGAAAAGTAAATGTAACGGTTTTCGATATGTCCGGTAAAGAAGTCAACACACTCGTAAATGATGTGAAGACAGCCGGATATTATACAATCAATTTCAATGCAACTAACTTATCAAGTGGAATTTATTTCTACAAAATATCAGTTGATGCAAACGGTCAGAACTTTGTTTCGACAAAGAAGATGACTCTTATAAAATAGTGACATTTGTCCCCTCAAAAATTTGTTAAAATAAATAAATTAAAAAAAAGGAGGGGAAATGGAAAAGATATTATAAAGCGCAATCAACACAAAACATCCGATGGTGAGTTCATATTTGAGTTATTAAACGAATATGAACTTTCACCAAAGGAGAGTGAATCAATACTTGAATCGGCGAAGCGATGTTTGATCAGGGAAAAATGCTTAAAGGAAGGCGAGATAGAAGTATAAGTGTAATCTCAATAGAAGAACGTAGCGGAAAGATGAGTTGAGAAGCATGAAGAAAGTTCGAGTACGATTGACAATAGATAATGGTCTGGAGGATACAGAAGTATTAAGAGGAAATCGGGAAGAGTATCATTACGCAGAATACGGATACAACGAATAAGCAGAGAAGCAATTGAGCAGAATGGGATATTAAGCCAGGAGGATCTAGGTAAGTATCTTAAGCTGTCATGTGAGGACAATAAAACGCGATATCATGTTATATAAAGCGATCAGGAATAGAGGTAATAACTCGCGGCGTACTTCATAATATAGGTCGAGGTCAAACACATAAGGTAAAGATAGTAGGATTTATATTTAGAAGGAAAAACATTTAGCGAAATAAAGTTAAAGACACATCATAGTGTAGGCGCAATAAAAAGATACATACAGGATTTTCAGAAAGTATTAATGAGTATGTCACCATGGAATAAAGGATGCAGAGTCAATAAGTAATGTAACGGGACTAAGTAATACAATAGTAAATCAATATATTGAATTGATAGAACAAAGCAGTAAAGACAGACAGAAGAAGGCAACGATGGAAGAGATGATTAGGCAATGGAACAGAGCCGGGACAAGAATAAAAAAAAAGGAAGTATACTGCAAAAGATTACATACTGAGTCTGGCTCCTATGACAGGAGGTATGAGATGAGTATAAATCAAACAAGAGACCGATATGAAAGTCTGAAGAAAAGAGATTTTAAGAGTGCATTAATAAATTTGCTTGAAAATGATTACAAATCTTAGGATCAAGAAAGATAATAGAATTATTATCGGAAGACATAGAAGATTTACACAACGAATATTATCCGCACAGATAGCGGGTTGGTTATGGAGATGATAGTAATCAGAACGACAAAGGATGATGGTCAGCGACAAAGTTATGGGAAGAAGACAGAGGATTACGCAAGCATAACAGTAATATTGCCCTTAATAACGAAAGAAGACATTGAGAGAAGAATATTATTACAAGAAAGGGTGATAAGAACAGTAACTATAAACACCAAACATCTCGGGATATAGAGACGATGGTAAGGTTATTGAAAAGTGCAAAGGAGCAAGGCGGATTATTAAGCGGAGCAGAACTGAGTATGCTGATGAACCGGACCCTTGGAACAATAGGAAAGTATTTAAAAGCATATCAGGAAAAAACAGGAGAGATACTTCCACTAAAAGGATATGTATTAGATCAGGGAAGTTTACCAACACATAAAGGAATAATAATAAGTCTGTATGAGAATGGAGTAAGTCCCGGCGGATATAGTATTAAAGACATCCACAGCCAGGATGCAGTTGACAGATACATAAAGCAATACGATCAAATAAAAAAGCTTCAAAAGAAGGGATTAGATGAAAAAGCAATAGTTTCTATAACCGGAAGAAGTTTGAATGTTGTCAAGGCAATATATTAAGTTGTATAATAATTTTAATCCACAAAAATCAAAAAAATAGTCAGGGGACAAATGTCCCTATAGTAAGTAGTTGATTGGTTAATTTGTTAATTAGTTAAATTTTTAAGTATGACTAATTTGACATTTGTAATTTGTAATTTGAAATTGAATAAGCCGGGAGATGAAGGTCCTTCCGGCTTTCTTATAAGAATTAGAGAGATATGCGAGTACATTAAGTACATCTAATTATTGTATTCAATTTTAAACACATGAAGCATTTGCAGATAACGACAAGCCCGGAAGTTGAATTGGTATTCAACAATTATCCTGTCCGTGTCCGAAAGAAGATTTTAAGTCTTCGAAAGTTAATCATTGAAGCAGCAAGCGAAATAAAGGAAATAACTAATTTAGAGGAAACCCTGAAATGGGGCGAACCAGGTTATTTAGTTAAAGAGGGAAGCACTATAAGAATAGACTGGAAAAAAAACAAACCCGATCAGTACGCTATGTATTTCAAATGCACAAGCAGGCTGGTACCAACTTTCAAAATGGTTTTTAAGAATAAGTTTGAATTCGAAGGCAACAGAGCAATAGTTTTTAAAATGAATGATAAAATTCCGAAGTCTGAATTGAAGAAGTGCATTACTGCTGCTTTATTGTATCATAAGGTAAAACATTTACGTACTCTGGGGATATAAAATTGAGAACCTGCATTTTTACAGTTGTTTTTATGTCCCCAAAAGTTGTCCTTACAATTTTTCGAAAATCAACATCCGCGGGACCTCCACTAATTATGTCCGATTATTATAGAAAATAAAATTTAAATAGAGGAGAAATTATGAAATATATTTTTATTAGCTTAATAATATTTCTTTGTCAATCTGTTATTGCTCAGGGAAGATCGAATGAAATTCAGGGGGACTCTGCTGCAATTGCAGATGCGAAGCAATGGTAGAAACCATGGGCGGTAAAGAAATCTGGTCACAAATAAAGAGTCTTCATTTTACTCATGAATGGTATCCCATCAATAGAATTGATACTTATGTTGAGAATGAAATTCTTGACCTTACAAATCCCAGGTCCTGGGTTGACAGAAAAAGTGAGATCACACATACAATTCGCGCTTATAGTCCGGAAGGAAAATATTGAACGATAAGTGACGGCGTATTTGCATATGCCGATGAAAATATATGGAAAGCATCAATCGAAAGAGCGCCATTTAACTTTTATCATTTAGTCAGAGCGGTTGCTATCGAAGATTCATTTTATGAAATTCGATTTGGCAAATCAGACATTCCAAACACAAATCAACTGGAATTTTATGGCCCGGATGGAATTCTGCGGGGATGGATTATTTTAAATGCAAAAAAGGAACCCGTAGTTAAAGCAACCCCGGAATACAGATATACACTTGGTCCGTTAAAACGCTTTGGAAATTTATTGGTACCCGGTTGGGGTGTTTACGATAATGGCTATACCCGATATGAGATGATTTCGCTTACTGGAGACAATCAACTTCCGGACTCAACATTATTTCTTCCTCCTTCTGAATATATAGAATAGATCATAATAACTCGTTTGAAAAACGGAATAGCATTTTGGCTATTATAAATTTATTTTAAGCCAGCCCGGTCAATTTTCATAATTAATAGAAGTTTGACTGTAAGCAATCTAATAAATAACTCTGTCTCCGGGGAAATGATGTATCATCCTATCTAACGATTATTTTCTGAATTTCAATTATTACAGAATTCAACAATGACAAAATACTGCCGGAACTGTAATGCAGAATTAACGGGAAATTTTTGCAGCCATTGCGGACAAAATTCTAGCACACATAAGATAAATTTGAAGTTTTTATGGCATGATATTCAGCATGGATTGCTGCATGTTGAGAAAGGGATACTGTTTACGGTCAAAGAATTATTTACAAGACCGGGACATACGATCAGGGAATATTTGGAGGGCAAACGTGTAAAACATTTCAAGCCTGTTTCATTGGTCTTACTACTTGCAGGTTTTTATGGTTTGCTGTCACATTATTTTGACATAAACCTGCTGTCAAATAATATTGAAGTGACTGGCAGCGGCGAGAAATTTGATCAGGCTAAGGACTACAGTTGAAAATATGAGTGAATGGATATCCCAGCATTATTCAGTTTTGGCTTTAGCTCAAATTCCGATTTTTTCAATCGGGACTTATCTTATGTTTCAGGAAAGCCGGATATAATTTTATCGAGCATATTGTCATAAATGCATTTATCACCGCACAAAAATTAATTGTTCATATTGTTCTTTTTCCATTTTACTATCTTGTTCAATAACACGCCTTATTTAAAATCGACGGCACGCATAACCGATATTATCGCATACGCGATCGCAATGTGGACAATATTTCAGCTGTTCAACGGATACAGCTATTTCCAAAGATCCTGGAGAACTCTGCTTAAGTCTGATCCTTCCGCTGATCATAGTTTTGCTGATCCTGATCATAATAAGTAAACTTACTTTAAATTGACGAAAGCAAATACAGAATGAATGATTTTAAAATGGGAGGGGGATTGAATGGTTACTTGGCTGTATGATACCGCGCGTTCCACTTTTAATGATTATGAGCTTGATATTAATTATGATTTCGGTTCAGATTCCATTTATGTACTGCTTACAAATAACCTGACTACAACGAATCCAAACTTAAGAATAAGATGGGTAGCTCTCAGCAACTGGAAAACAAATGTATCCTGGAAGCAATTTAATCCCGCTACAACAGGGGCTCCGGAGTTTGACGGACAATTTGCAGTTAACAGGGGGACAACTCGATAGCTGTTATTTATACAATTGAAACCGGCGGCATTAATAATGTAAACTACACCTATACATTAACAGGCTTTACTCCATGGGTATCAGGAGTCTCGATAGTCATCCAGCCTAACGATGTGGAGAGAGCTTCAATTTATTCACTACCGCAGCAAAGCGGTTCTTACAGAATTGCATTTATGTCACAGGGTACTGCATTTGATACAGTTCTGTATTATAATACTTCCAGTTTAAGTACAGGATTTACCGGAAGGCAGGTTGTAAACCAGAATAATGCCACATCATCATTAAAACCTGTAGTAGCAGCAGGATTTTATCCGTCACCGTTTTCTGCCGTCGCATTTGGAGGCTCAGGAAATTCAGGTATTTATGCTGACGGGTCTGCATTATTAACAGAAATATCTCCTGCCGGAAATTACATTCCGGAGAAATATAAGCTGGAACAAAATTATCCAAACCCGTTCAATCCCGTTACTACGATCTCGTTCAGCATTCCGAAGAATCAGAACGTGACTCTTAAAGTTTATGATGTGCTTGGCAAGGAAGCGGCAACCCTTGTTAATCAGGAACTTACAACAGGTCAGTACAATGTTACTCTCAATGCAGGTAGTCTCGGTTCAGGAATTTATTTCTATACACTTAGCGCAGGAGATTTTACTGAAACAAAGAAAATGTTGTTAGTAAAATAGATCCTTTGCTTAAAAAGCATTATTCAAAAGGCAGCTTTGATCTGAAGCTGCCTTTTTGTTTAGTTTCATTTTTGTTTTATCTGAACAAGTAAGTATTTAAAAAGACAGGTTGTGTAAGCTTAGAAAGTTTACTACATGGAAACAACTTCCTTATCTATCTTTTCGCCTCTGAAAACTTTTAAAATACCTAAAGCCATTGCAAGAATAATCGGTCCCATAAAAAGTCCCAATATTCCTAAAAGCTGCAATCCTCCGATCACACTAAAAAAAACAAACAACTCATTCATCTTTACACGCTGCTTTATCAATTTAGGGAGCAGAAAATTATCAATCATGCCGATCACAAGCGATGCATAGAGAATTAAGATAACTGCTTTTCCATATTCACCGGAAAATAAAAGTACAATAATAACCGGGACAGTTACAAATGCGGTACCTCCTGTAGGAACCAATGAAAACAGCATTGCCAGAAAACCGAGAAGTACGAATGAAGGGATTCCAAGAAGCCAGAATATAATTCCGGCAAGTAATCCCTGTAAGGCAGCCACGAACAGCGCGCCTCTGATAGTTGCGTTGATAAGCTGGGAAGTTTCGCGAATCAGTTCCTTGCCCTGACTCTTATCCATTGGAAGGATCCCGGGTATATCTTCTACGATCTTTTCCCCGTCGCGAAAAAGATAAAACATGACAAATACCGAAATTACTATTCCGATGATCATCCCAAAAGTACCTTCTACAAAGCTCCACGAAACAGAAAGGATAGCTTCATTCATGCGTGAAAGAAACGCTTTAATATCTTCAGGCTTCAGAAATTCTTCGAGGTTTATAAAACCGCTGACATAATTGTAAATAAATGAAAACTGACTGTTCTGAATATTATTAAACACCTGTTTCAGATCATCAACAGTAGCCTGAGAAACTCCGGCAAGTTCGTTTATTGCTGAAGCAGCAACAATCATTAGCGGTATTATAAAAGTAAGTAAGGATACAACTATTGTTATAAGTGCGCTTGGGGTATGCTTTTTTGTTTTGCCGAGAAGTTTCTTATACAAAGGATGGAATATAATTACAAGAATTGCAGACCAAAGTAAAATCGAAACAAACGGAACAAGCATTAGCCAGCAAAGATATAGCAGCAAGCCGGTTATGAACATTAACAGTATAAACTGAGCCAGTTCATTCTTATTGTTAATATTCGTTCCTTTCTGCATATGTTAAATTTTTTAAAATACTTTTATAATATTTTTGAATTCTAAGATGAATGTATTTCGATAAGTAAAATTGTCTTAGCTATTACCGGGCTTAAAATTGATTTTTTTTTATGAATTTGAAACTCATTTAGGTGGTATAAACTTATTGATCAATTAATTTATTTCAATAGCGGATAGTCTTAATTATGCTTAATTATGAATGTTCAATTTAACATTTGTATTTTGTAATTTGCACTTCGAATCATTATCCCAAATTATAAAGCATATGGATGTTCCTTCCGGTACAGTTACATTTCTTTTCTCTGACATAGAAGGTGGCACCAGGTTAACACAGGAATTTCCTGATACTTACCATTTGATTCTGGAAATCCATGACTCCATTTTAAGCAGGACAATCGAAGCGCACAACGGATTTATATTCAAAAAAGGTACGGGTACATTCTGCTCGTGTTTTAGCGATCCTGCTGATGCAGTAAATTCCGCAGTCGGAATTCAAAAAGAAATATATGGAAAACAAGATCTTCAAATAAAGGTCAGGATTGGAATTCATTCCGGGGAAGCCGAATATATTGACAAAGATTATTTTGGATATCTGACTTTGAGTACCGTACAGAGGGTAATGTCAGTTGCATCCGGAGGGCAGATGCTGGTTTCCAAATCTGTTTATGACGGAGTGGAGAGCAGCCTGAACGGTGAATTATCATTCAAAGACTTTGGAGACCGGAGCCTAAAGGACCTCGTGGAAGCCGTTCATCTTTACCAGATAGTTTCTGACGGCATCCCGTCTGATTTTCCGCCCATAAAGAGTCTGGATCCGAGAAGGAATAATCTACCTATTGAGCTTACGACTTTTATCGGGAGGGAAAAGGAGATAGCTCAAATAAAAGAAATGCTGCCGGAAGTCCATTTATTATCTCTTGTTGGTTTCGGTGGAACAGGGAAGACTAGGCTTGCGATTCATATTGCATTTGATTTGATTGATGAGTTTGACGCGGGGGTCTGGTTTGTAGAGCTTGCTCAGCTGTCCGAGCCCTCTCATATTTTGAGGGAAATTGCATCGGCGCTGAATGTGACGACGGATGAGAAAAGAAAAACTCTTGATGTTCTGAATGATTTTCTAAGAGAGAAAGAGCTGTTACTGATACTTGATAATTGTGAACATGTAATTTCAAATGCGCAAATATATGCCGAGGCTCTTTTGCGTAACTGTCCCAAACTTAAGATCTTGGTTACAAGCAGAGAATCGCTGAACATATCCGGCGAATCGGTTTATGATGTCCCGGCTCTTTCGCTGCCTGATGCCGGCAAAGATTTCTCTGCTGAATCCATATTTGAATTTGAATCGGTAAGGCTGTTCATTGACCGGGCGTTATCAGTCAAACCTGATTTTAAAGTAACCGGCTCAAACGCTGCCTTAATTGTTAGGCTGTGTTTGCAGCTTGACGGTATTCCCCTCGCACTTGAGTTAGCTGCAGCAAGAGTCAAGATGATGTCCGTAGAAAAAATTCTTGAACGGCTAAATGACAGGTTTACACTTCTTAAAGGAGGGAACCGGACTTTATTGCCCCGACAACAAACTCTCAAGGCATTAATAGACTGGAGCTATGATCTGTTATCCGAAAAAGAAAAATTATTATGCAGGCGTTTATCAATCTTCTCCGGAGGCTGGATTCTTGAAGCTGCAGAAAAGGTTTGCTCGGATGACATTCTTGATGAAGAGGAAATTCTGGATCTGCTGACAAGTCTTGCGGACAAGTCTTTAATAAAGATTTATAAATCGGATTACAACCTGCGTTATACGATGCTTGAGACAATCAGAAAGTACGGTGATGAAAGGATGATAGAGTCTGACCAGAAAGGTAAATTACAGGAAGGCCATTCAAATTATTTTTATAAATTATCCGAAGACTCGGAGAAAAAATTAACAGGTCCCGGACAAAAGGAAGAAATAAGAATTCTGTCCTCCGAGAAAGAGAACTTAAGGGACAGCCTTCGATGGTCTTTGAAGAACCTTCCCGAACAGGCTCTGAAAATGGCTGCATCATTGGGGAAATTCTGGGAGCTGCAGAGCGATTTTACGGAAGGAATAGACTTCTTAATGAAAGCGATGGAAAATTCAAAGTCATCGAAACCGGTTGTAAAGGCAAGAGCCATTTTATGGACCGGAATTTTTTTTATACATCACGGGAAATATTCCGAGTCAAAAAAGTATCTGAATGAATGTCTTCAGATCTTCAAAGAGAATAATGATAAGGAAAGGCAGGCAGCGACTCTGATCTCATTGGCTACGATCACAATATTTGAGGCGGATTATGAGAATCTGAAATTGCTTTCAGATGAAAGCCTAGCTATATCAATTCAGATAAATAATAAATCCTACATTGCCGCCAGCCTTCAAAATACAGGATTGGGTTTAATGCAGCAGGGGATGTATGATGAGGCGAGAAAAAAAATTCAGGAAAGCTTATCAATTTACCGTGAACTGAATGACTCGGTTCAGCTTGCAAAGACGATCGGCAATTTCGGAGCTCTGGAATATCTCATGATGAATTTTGAAAAAGCAATTTCTGCCTTTAAAGAAAGTCTACAGCTGAGAAGGGAACTCGGAGACAGGCAGGGAGCTGCGATCGCACTGTGTAATCTCGGATCGGTCGCGTACATGCAAAAAGATTATGATAAAGCCGAACGCGTGCTTGAAGAAAGTCTCGGGATCATCCGGGAGCTTGGAGACAGAAGAGTGTATGTAACTCCGCTTAATACTTTAGGAACCATTGCTGTTGAAAGGAATGAATTTCAGAAGGCAATTCGTCTGTTCAATGAGTCTATTGCGATCGCAAAAGACATAGGCGATAAATATTCAATTGCCAAGGGTATCGAGGGATTTGCAGCCATGTTAATGAGTATGAAGAAATTCAGGGAAGGATGCAGACTATGTGCAGTCTACTATTCACTTCTGGAATCTTCGCACATAAATTTCGTAGAGGGTGAACAGGTAAGGATCGAAGAATTAAAGAAAATTCTGAGAGAGAACCTTGACGAAGCTGAATTTAAAAAATACTGGGAAGAAGGGGGAAAGCTGACAGTGGACGAAGCAATCGACAATATCGATACAATTACAAAGAGCTTGATGTTGCCAGCAGATCCCCGAACGTAACAGGAGTTGATTTTATTTTTCACCGTAAATGACTAAAGCGCTTGTATCAATTGCGATATCTTCCTGCGGATATTTTTCAATAATTTTCCTGATCACTTCATCTTTTATTTTTTTCTTCATTTCATCATCCGCGTTGTTCAGTGCTGCAACAATCGGGGCGCCGACTTCTGTCATTAAATTCCAGTAAACTTCAGCTGTTCCGCAAGGGAGCTTACCTTCAACTTCTTTTACAATGATGTTTTTTAATCCGGCCTGCTTAAACAGGTCTGACATCAATCCTTCTTTTGCACAACGGAACATTCCTGGCGCGCCGGGGGGCGGCGGGGGCACTTGCATCAGATTGCTAATTGTTCCCATTGCAGCTGTGACCCAAAAATTTTTCTCGGGAACATTCCAAACGGATGTCGCAATTCTTCCGCCGGATTTTAGAACACGAACCATTTCTTTTAATGCAAGCAGAATATCAGGAAAGAACATAAAACCGAATCTGCAGCTTATTGCGTCAAAAGTATTATCGGGAAACGGCATATCGGTAACGTCACAATTTACGGTTTCATAATTCTTCAGACCCCGGGCTAACGCATGTTCACGTGCAATTTCCAGCATGCCTTCGGAAAGATCAGTACCGGTTACTTTTCCATTTTTAACCATAGAGGCAATCGTCATTCCCGGTTCACCCGTCCCTGTTGCGACGTCCAGCACTGCAAAGTTATCATTGACTCTAATCATGCGGATAATTTCTTCACCCATTGGCTTCAAACAATTCATCGTCATTTCATCCCACTTTTTCCAGCCGGGAGAAAATTTATTCCAGGATTCTTTTTGTTGTTCCCTGATTTGTTCTAACTCTTCATTCATAATATTTTTAGTTTAGGTTATTGAGATCGAAATGAATTTTGAAAGTTTATTGATCCGGTAATCCGGTTTGGCAAACTAAAGGAAAATAATTAAATTTTAAATAGATATTATAATTCATCATGCTTCATAATGCTTTATGGGTATTTGTCATCCCGAGTTTTAAAAAAAATTCTAATTATCCTAGAGGCCGCACCATTGACAAGAATAGTAGACATATTGTAAAGTAGACTTGATATTCTGGAAAGCAATTTATACTTTTGGCAAGTCCTAAAACAGCATTTTTTAAAGAAAAAATTATAGACATGTTTTCAAAAAAATTAATAATAAATAAATCAATTATGGAAAAAAGAAAATTAACCTGTACACATTTCCTATTCCCATACGAAATAAAATTTGTGGGGGGATTAATTACAATCGCCGGAACCGGATTATTTTTTACGGTAAAAGCATTTGACATTAACGCTTCATTTTTCGGGTGGGTTACAATTTCAACGGGGCTTCTCCTGTTTGCTCTTTCAAAAGAAAAAATAGAGGATGAAATGGTAGACAGTATCCGTCTTCGGTCATTTCTGGTTTCAATTATTGCAGGTTTCGCGTTCGTCATTCCGTTTGAGATTATTATCTATATCAGCGGTAACTATAATCCGATAGGCGCAATACAGTATATTTGCCTTCAGCTTTTTATTTACATTCTATGGTTCAGATATGAATTGTCTGGAAAAAATTAAATCAAATTGAAATGACAAATACTATTAAAGTCGAGCGGGCAAAAAAGAATATGACGCAGGAAGATCTGGCGAAAAAAATAGGTGTATCGCGGCAGACCATTAATGCTATTGAAACACAGCGTTATGTACCATCAACTATACTGGCGCTTAAAATTGCAAGAGTATTTAAAGTGTCAATTCACGAGATTTTTCAACTGGATAAAACTGATTGATTCTTATCGTTCAAAGATACTTCTGCTGTATTTGTAAAGAATCGGAAATAGATTCAAATATATTTTAGTTTGTTTCGAAAACATTACTTCATTGAATCAAATTCTTTTCAATCTTTTCGCCTTTAAACACTTTTAAAATACCTAAAGCCATTGCAAGAAATATTGCTCATATAAAAAGTCCTGATAATCCTGTAAACTGTAATTCGCCAATCACGTTGAAGAATACAAATAACTCATTCATCAAATAAGAGACAGCAATTATAAACAATTATCAATGTTCAATTACAATATTCAATTTATCATTTGTAATTTGTAAATTTGCAATTAAATGAATATACCTTCAGGCAGCGTAACATTTCTCTTCACCGATATCGAAGGCAGCACAAGGCTTGCTCAGGAATTTCCGGACACGCTTCGTGCTGCCCTGGAAAAACACAATTCTATTTTAACGAAAGCATTCGAATCCAATAACGGTTTTGTCTTTGAAATAGTCGGTGATGCATACTGCTGTGCTTATGAAAATGCGGCTGATGCTGTCAAAACTGCAGTTGAGGTTCAGATTAATCTTTCAAAAGTAAAATGGGAAGATGCAGTAATTAAAATCAGAATTGGAATTCATTCCGGCAAAGCAGAGTGGAACGGCAAAACATATCAGGGATACATTACATTGGCGCGAACATCAAGAGTGATGTCAGCTACTTATGGCGAACAAATACTTATTTCAAATGAAACCTATGAGCTTGCTAAGGAAGAGTTTATCATTGGCGTGCCAGGACTTGAGAATGAGAACGGAAACCGGGAAATTTGTATCGAAAGAGATTGGAACAGGATTTCATTTCGTGATTTAGGTGAAAGACGATTGAAGGATTTGATACAACCGATGAGATTATTTCAGATTGTATCCCCCGAGCTTGCGGCGGATTTTCCCCCTTTAAAAACTCTCGATGCCCGTCCCAATAATATACCGTTTCAGCTCACAAATTTCATCGGACGTGAAGAAGAAATAAAGCAAATAAAAAATTTAATTCAGCAAACTCATTTATTGACGCTGACAGGTCCGGGAGGCGGAGGAAAGACCCGGCTTGCTTTACAGGTATCGGCAGATATCATAGATGACTTTGCAAACGGAGTATGGATTGCAGAGCTTGCATCGTTACTTGATCCGGGTCTTCTGCCGCAGGCAATAGCACAGGCAATTGGAATACAGGAGCAGCCAAAACAGTCTCCGGAAGATACATTGATTGATTTTCTGCAGGATAAAAATATGCTGATTATACTGGATAACTGCGAACATATAGTTGAACATTGTGCAAACCTATCTGAAAAATTACTAATCAATTGTCCGGGACTGAAGATAATTGCAACGAGCAGAGAAGAACTTCGCTGTCGCGGTGAACAGACTCACCGCATACAGTCACTTAAAATTCCCAATCCAAAAGAAAAAATATCTTTGGAAAAGCTATATGAATATGAAGCAGTAATTTTGTTTATTGAAAGAGCAATAGCGGTTAATTCAAAATTTACAGTAAATGAGGATAATGCACATGCATTAGCAGAAATATGTTATCAACTCGACGGTATACCGCTTGCGATCGAGCTTGCGGCATCAAAAGTCACAGTTCTGTCGGTTGAAAAATTAAACATAAGATTAGATGACAGATTCAAATTGCTCACAGGAGGAAAGCGAACGGCAATGCCAAGACAGCAGACATTGCGGGCTTTGATTGACTGGAGTTATGATCTGCTTTTGGAACAGGAAAAACTTTTATGGGGCAGGCTATCGGTCTTTGCTGGCGGATGGACAATGGAAGCAGCCGAAGCAATTTGTTCGGATGAGAAAATTAGAGCAGAAGAAGTGCTGGATCTGTTATCTAATCTGACAGAAAAATCAATAATTATTTTTGATGATGAGAAAGAAAGATACAGAATGCTTGAATCAATCCGGCAATACGGAATGGATAAGCTTTCAGAAACCGGAGACAGGAAAGTTATATCAAGGAATCACTTAAAGTATTATATGAAGTTTGCAGAATCTGCTGAAGTAAAATTAATTGGCTCTGAAATGAAAACATGGCTGGGAAAATTAGATGAAGACAGCGGAAATTTTGAAAAAGCATTACTCTTATCTTCTGAAAAAGTGTACAATGAAGAAGTACTGAGATTAGCCGGGGCATTGGGATATTACTGGAAGATCCGCGGACACTTTTCTGCAGGAAGCCGCTGGTTAGAAAATGTTTTATTAAATAGTCCTGAAGTTATAAATTCTGCCCGCGGAAAAGCACTGTGTCTTGCAGGAATTCTCGCTCGCCATCAGGGTGAGTACGAAAAAGCTGTGAAGTATAACGAAGAGAGCCTGAGATTAAGCCGTGAGATTCAGGACGAAAAAGGTATAGCTTTATCTCTCAACAGCCTGGGAAATGTAGCAAATGATCTTGGAAAATATGAACAGGCTCAAAAGTTTTATGAAGAGAGTCTTTCATTAAATCACGAAATTTCAGATAAAAGAACAGTAGCTTCATCACTTAATAACTTGGGGAATGTTGCAATACATCAAGGGTACTTTGAACAAGCCCGGAAATTTTATGAAGATAGTCTCACATTACAAAGGAAAATATCTGATAAACGCGGCATTGCCGAGTCTCTTAACAACCTGGGAAATGTAGAATGGTGTATGGAGAATTACAAAGAGGCTCAAAAGTTTTATGAAGAGAGCCTTGCATTATTCAATGAGATGTCTGATAACGGCGGCAAAGCAGATTCTTTGACCAATTTAGGAAATATAGCATTTGTCCGGGAAAATTTTGAACAAGCTCAAAAGATTTATGAAGAGTGTTTGTCACTATTCCGTAAAATAGGAGATAAACGCGGCATTGCTTACACTCTCAATTCCCTTGGAAGCACATCACATAATCTGCAAAATTATGAGCAAGCCGGGAAGTTTTTTACGGAAAGCCTGAAATTATTCAGAGAGATGAGGGATAAGCGTCTAATTGCAGAATCTCTTTACGAATTAGGATATTTGGAATATATTCAGGGAAATTATGAACCGGCTCAGATCTTATTTAAAGAAAGCCTGACATTAAACCGGGAGATGCAGGATAAACATGCCATTGCCAATTCACTTATCGGATTCGCATATTTATTTTGTGCCCGAGATGATCTGTCCCGTGCCGCAATTGTAGTAGGAGCTGTAAAAGCTACTTTTAAATGCATGGGTATAAATCTCCACGGAACTGAGCTGAAGTTTCATGAAAAAATAATTAACAAACTTCATGAAAAATTACGCAATGAAGAATTTGAGAAATATTTTGAGGAAGGAGAGAAGTTAACACTCGAGCAGACTGTGGAAATGGCAATGTCAAGTTAGTTGAGTGGGTCGAGTTAATTATGTTAGTTAAGTTGGGTGAGTTCGTAATTAAATCCGAAGTGCATTCTAATTTAAAAAAATTTAAATTCAATAAATAATAAATAATAAATAATAAAATGGAAATTATTACTTTATACATATTAGCTAATACTTAATACTATAGGTTTTTAATGAATAATAATAATAAAATACCAACCGGAACAGTTACTTTTCTTTTCACCGACATCGAGGGCAGTACCAGGCTTGCTCAGGAATTTCCTGACACGCTTCAGGCTGCATTGGAAAAACATCATTCGATATTGAGGAAGGCTGTTGAATCAAATAACGGTTTTGTCTTTGAAATAATCGGCGATGCGTTTTGCTGTGCATTTGCGAATGCCTTAGATGCTGTCAGCGCTGCTGTTGATATTCAGCAAAATCTTGCGAAAGAAAAATGGCTGACTGCCGGTCAGGCAGAGAATGATGCAGCCATAAAAATAAGGATAGGGATTCACAGCGGTAAAGCTGAGTGGAATGAAAAAAGATATTTGGGATATATTGCGCTTGCAAAAACTGCCAGAGTAATGGCTGTTGCTTATGGCGGACAGATATTAGTTTCAGATATTGTATTTGAATCATCTAAAGAAAAAGCAAGCAGTAAAATTACATTCAGATATCTCGGAGAGAGACGGCTGAAGGATCTCAACTATCCTGTGGGTATATACCAGGTTGAAACTTCAGGGCTCAATACGGATTTCCCTCCGTTAAAAACTCTGGATGCCCGTCCGAATAATCTGCCGGTGCAGCTGACAAGCTTTATCGGAAGAGAAAATGAGATTTCGGAAATAAAGAAATTATTGAAACATAATTCTTTGCTTACTTTGACGGGTCCGGGAGGAGCAGGAAAGACAAGGCTTGCTCTGCAGGTCGGAGCTGATCTGATTGATGATTTTGAGAATGGAGTTTGGGTGGTTGATGCTTCACCTTTACTGGATCCTTGCTTGCTGGTTCCGATGATAGCAAAAGTTTTTGGAATGAAGGAAGATTCAAAAACAAAAATTGAAGAGATTCTCATTGATTATCTTAAAGATAAGGAAGTCTTAATTATCATGGATAATTGTGAACAAATAATCAGTGCAAGCTCAGAAATATCAACTAAGATATTAAGCAGCTGTAAGAAGATAAAAATAATTGCATCAAGCAGGGAAGCATTGCGCAGCAGCGGAGAACAGATATATTATGTACCTTCTCTTGCCTTTCCGGATTCCTCTGATGAGATTTCAACGGAAAATCTTTCTCAATATGAGTCGGTTAAACTTTTTATTGAAAGGGCATTGGCTGTTCAGCCTGACTTTGAGGTTACCAATGATAATGCGCCTGCTTTAGCTGAGATATGCCGGCAGCTTGATGGGATACCGCTTGCAATCGAACTTGCCGCTTCGCGCGTTAAGGTTTTATCTCTCCAGCAAATTTATGAAAGGCTCAGTGACCGGTTCAGATTTCTCACTTCAGGGGTACGGACGGCGCTGCCCAGACAACAGACTTTGAAAGCAATGGTAGACTGGAGCTATGATTTGCTTTCAAAAAAGGAAAAATTACTGTTCAACAGGCTGTCTGTATTCTCTGACGGATGGACAATAGAAGCAGCCGAAGAGGTTTGCTCTGATGAACCTCTAAAGGATTATGAAGTTCTTGATACCCTCAGCCAGCTGATGGATAAATCCCTCGTAGTATCTGCAAAAAGAAATACACGATACCGCATGCTCGAGACTATCCGGCAGTACGGAGAGGATAAGCTCATTCAATCAAATGAACTCGATACTGTTATCTTTAAACACCTGGAATATTATCTGAAATTTGCCGAGTCGGCAAGAAAGGAACTGGAAGGCGAATCCCAGAAGGAATGGATGGACCGACTCGAATCGGAGAATTTTAATTTCCGGGTGGCTTTAACAAGCTCAATAGCAAGAGGGCAAAGGGAAAAAGGGATCCTGCTTGCAATAGCTCTAAGCAGATACTGGGAAACTCGCGGCTATATTTCAGAGGGCAAAAATTATCTTGAAGAACTTATTAAGACTGACGAAGAATTGGCTCCCGAATTAAGAGCAAAGACTTTTCAATGGCTGGGGACTTTTGAATGGATAACCGGTGAATATGAGCAGTCACAGCAGTATTATGAACAAAGCTTTTCCCACTATGAGAAGACAAATGACAAGCGAGGGATTGGAGTTTCCTATATTAATTTAGGATTGATTGCTAACGCGAGAGGGGATTTTGAAAAATCAAAATATCTTACCGAAGAGGGGTGCAGGATTTTTTATGAAGTGGGGGATGATCATCTTGTAGCAGACAGTTTATTGAATTTAGGAGCTCCGCTTGTGAGTCTAAAGGAAAATGATTATGCCAGGATGGTATTCGAAGAATGTCTGATGTTATACAGGAAGCTTCATGACAGCAGGGGAATCGCCATGGCACTTACAAATTTAGGATTACTGGCAGCTCTTAAGAATGACAATAAGCTTGCTAGAGTCAACCTTGAGGAAAGCTTATCGATCTTAAGAGAGCTGAAAGAAAAAAGGGCTATCTCTATGACACTTGACAATCTTGGTTCAATAATGAGCCTCGAAGGATATAATTCAACAGCTACAGAATACCTTGAAGAAAGTTTAAAAATAAGTACTGAGCTTGGAAACAAAAAGGGATTGGCAGACTCAAATAATAATCTTGGCTTTATAAAATACACCGAAGGTGAGCACAGACTTTCGTTGTCATTTCATACGGAAAGTCTGAAACTTCGGAAGGAGTTAATTGACAAGTTAGGAATTGTCTACAGCTTAACCGGAATTGCACAGGCGATCAGCAAGACTGACCCTGAAAAAGCCGCGATGCTTTCGGGAGCTATCGAAACGTCTTTCCGATTACTCAATTATGTTCCCTCCAGGCAAATACAGGATGTATTGGATGAGACAAAATCCAATCTGAAAGAAAAGCTCAGTGATGAAAAGTACATTGAGCTTCTCGAAAATGGAAAAGGTATATCGCAGGAAGAGGCAGTTGAATTAGCACTTTCATAATCTGTGAATATCTGACACTGGCATCATAATAATATAAATATTTAATATTAGTAATTCCCAATTTTTAATCACAGAGTAAATTATCTTTTGAGACAACATTGCATTCATTGAAATAAAAAACTATATTTACTTCCCAAAAAATATTCCCAAATAATATTTTATAACTAAATTATAATTTTCAAAATGAAGGCACATTCATTTTTGAACATTACTATGCTGATATTATTATTGGGGTGTTATTGTATTTAACCGCAAAATACCGCTTACATATAGCTACAGCTTCGATAATATTCTAAGTTCAGTAATGAGTATTTTTCCGCATATGCAGGTCATGATGTTATGAGCAATTTTGTACGTGATTACATTAACACACCAAAAGAAATCCATAATAATATTCCTTTAATTAAACTAATTATTTGTAAATGAAGGCACTATCATTTTTTAACTATTCGATGGTCAAACAATCGCTCATTATTGCCGGACTATTTTTTTCTTTATCTGCAAATGCAGCAATAACCTATTATGTTGCATCTGACGGGGACGATAATAACAACGGGCAAAGCCAGCAAACTCCCTGGCAGACAATTTCAAAAGTAAATTCAATGATGAGCACCTTTGTGGGAGGCGATCAAATACTGTTCAAAAGCGGTGACAGATTTTTCGGCACAGTTCTTCCGTCAAAATCAGGCACATCAGGAAATTTAATTACGTTTGGAAGTTACGGTAACGGCAATCTGCCGATAATTACTGGGAAAAAAGAAATTACAGACTGGACACTATATTCAGGGAGCATTTACGCAGCAGACTTTTCAGACTCACTTTCAAATTTATTTGTAAATGACAAGCTGATGACAATTGCAAGATATCCGAATAATGGATTTTTAAGAATTGATGCGGGAAACGGAAACACGGGTTTCAGTGACGCACAGTTGACACAGGGGAGCGGATACTGGACCGGGGCTACCTGCAGAATAAGAACAATAAACTGGCAGTACGAAACGCCTGTTGTATCCGGGTTCAGTAATGGAACTATTACTTTCGCCGGAGCAACACAGTATCCGCCAGGAGCGGGTTACGGATATTATTTAGATAATAAACTTTCCGAACTTGATGCAGAAGGGGAATGGTATCATGACATTCCAAACGGAAAAGTGTATCTGTTTGCCCCGGGCGGAGTGAATCCGAATACATTAACTGTTGAAGGTATTGTTCAAAATCATGGATTTGCCTTTACTTCATCAAGGTATTTCATAAAGGTTCAGGATTTAAATATAACAGGATATAAATCACAGGGAATAGAAGCAAACGGCGCAAACCATGATATTGTTATCAAGGGATGCACAATAAGTTATACAGGAAAATTCGGAATCAGACTGAGCGGATCCCGCGGTTTAATAGACGGAAATACGCTGACGGACAACTTTAACACTGCGATTTCGGGAGTAATAAAGGACGCAGTTATTTCAAATAACATATTGAAAAGAACAGGTCTTATACCGGGATATGGCAATAATGGTTCGGGATATCGGGGGATAGTTGTTTATACAGGACTAAATACCATTATAGAATTTAATGTAATTGACAGCACGGGATATTCCGGAATGAGCACCAGTTCAAACATGATTATAAGAAATAACATTGTAAACAATTCCTGTCTTACATTAAATGACGGCGGAGGAATTGAATTAAACGGTGCTGACGGTCTTCAAGTCCTGAATAATATTGTCACATCTACAATTGGAAATGCAGAATCCTCTGTTTCACCAGTACGATATGGTAATGGAATTTATTTCGGATCATCCTATACAAAAAATATTTTAATTCAGGGTAATACAGTCGCAAACAATTCCACTGCAGGAATTACTGTAGATAACAAAAGCACATCCGAAAACAATCAATTTCTTGATAATGTTGTATATAACAATGCATACACGCAAATACTGTTCTCCGATTACTCTTCAACCAGTTTTACACCTTCATACAGCAACACTGTAAAGGGAAACATATTTTACGGACTAAGTCTCAGCCAGTCCTGCATGGAGCATATAATGTTCCGCTCACCTAATTTCAGTGATTTCGGAAGTTTCGACAGCAACTGGTATTGCAATCCCTACTCAGAAATCGTAGTCAAACGATCAATGGTTTACGGCACTTATACATCGCGTTATTTAAGATTGAAAAGATGGCAAAGCGAATTCAATGAGGATCTAACTTCACGGTACAGCCAGTTTACTTTTGACCAGTATAAAGTTACCGATACATTGAGCAGTAACCTTATCACCAATTCAAGATTCGCATCAAATATAAATCCATGGACCACAACACCGGCACCGGGATCCGCTATTTCGTATGCTACTAATCAACTGCTTGACACGGGCTGCATGAAAGCTACATGGAACGGCGCCGGTTCCTACGAAGGAATGACATCCGGAAATTATGTCAATATTGTAAAAGGAAATTATTACTTTGTCAGCCTGAGCTGCGCCGGTAATTATTCCGGAGATCTGAACACCTTCGGAAGACCTGTGGTTGGTGGTAATCCGTTTATATATCCCAGGCGATTTTTAGGTTTTGAGACCTACAGAAGAGAGCATTCATTTGTTTTCCGTGCGGACACAAGCGATGCATCAATGAGAGTTGCTATTTGCTTATGGCTGCCTGACACATCGGTCTATGTTGACAATGTTTATATGTACCGGGTAAATGTTGAACGGATTGATTCAACGGAGATCAACAAACTATTTACAAACAATACAAATACAACGCAGGTAATTTCATTAGACGGAATTACATACCGGGATCCGGACAGCACTATTGTAACCGGAAGCATAACCCTTCAGCCATACAGTTCAAGAATATTGATTAAAGATTATTCTTCCCCCCCGTCAGCAAATTTACAGCTGACAGCATTGACTCAGGGATTATACAATCCTTCCGCAAACACAATGATCCGTGATACTTTTAAAGTTTATTTAAGAGATGCGGCATATCCTTTCACAGTAGTTGACAGCGCAATATCTTATGTAAGCAGCTCGGGGCTCGGTTCATATGATTTTACGAATGCAGTGAACGGAACAAATTATTACTTATCTGTAAGCCACAGAAATTCAATAGAAACATGGAGCGGTTCAATCGTAAGTTTTACAAATAATGAGGCGGTTTATGATTTCACTACAGCTGCTTCAAAGGCATTCGGAAACAATCTGATAAAGGTTGACAGCTCACCGCTGCGGTTTGCCATTTACGGAGGCGATGTGAATCGGGACAAAATCATAAACGCACTGGATATATCATTGATTGATAATGATGCTTTCAATTTTGCGACCGGATATATTGTAACCGACCTGACCGGAGACGGGAATGTGGATGTAAGTGATATACTGATAGTGGAAAAGAACTGTAACAATTTTGTTGGTGTTATCAGCCCTTAGGAAAATTCATAACCTTCCTCTTTCAGGTCAGAATTTAGAATTGAGACTAAAATACTTTAGTGGATTTTAATCTCATTCGAAGCTTATTCTCATCAACTCTATACTTCGCAAACATTTTCCCATTGATCATTAAGACCGGGATCTTCTCACCGTATTTTTCATAAAGCAGTTTATCGCTTTCGATATTTACTTCTTCAAATTCAAATGCAAATTCATTTCTTAAACTGTCAATTACAATTTTCATTTCATTGCAAAGGTGACACTCGGGTTTGGTATAAAGTGTAAGGAAAATCAACTCTTAGCCGGCATGCTGTTTAATTCAGCCAGGTCTAACCTTTTCTCTTTGTTAAGCCTCGAATACAGCAGTATAACTCCGAAGATTATCATACCAACTGAGATGATTTGCGCCTGGCTTAAACCAAATGCAACTCGCGGATTAAGGCGGATGATCTCGATCAGAAGTCTTTCAATACCGGATAATATCAGATAGTAAGCGAATATGATCCCGGGAGTTTTATACCTTGCCCGGTTATGCCAAAGGAAAAGAAAGATTAGAATTGCTGCAATGAATTCATAGATTGAGGTTGGATGAACAAGCACGCCTTCTTTTGTCGGAACAGTTCCGTTCACGTAACTGTATCCGAGAAATTCCCAGAACGTTCCGTTGACCGGAATACCATAATCGCCGTCACCCGAAAGATGACATCCGACTCTCGCAAGTCCGTAGCCAAGCGCAGCGCTGGGCGACATCATGTCAAACATTTTAAGAACGGACAGCTTTTTTATTTTGCAATAAACTATCATTAATACGATAGCAAGAATCAAGCCTCCATAAAACGTAAGACCGGAAGGGGAAAGCAGAACATCTTTTGTGAAATAAGATGACAAAGGCATTCCCGAACCGAAGTTCCATTCTTCAAGAATGTAAAAAAGTTTTGAGCCGATAATACCTCCAATAAGAGCAAGGAATGTCACCGCAACCCCGATGTTTTCATCCATGCCGTTTCTTTTCAGCTCACGGCTAAAAAGTGCGCTGCCAACAAGAAATGCCAGTCCGAGCATTAAACCATAACTATAAACCGGAACCGGACCGATTTCAAATAATTTCGGATACATTAATTTCCTTCCGCAGTAACTTTAATAAATGTTTTTTTTGGGTTGAGCGTAAGCTTAATGGACTTTGGAGAGACTTTGAATTTATACAATATCTTACCTTTCTTATATTTCATCAGCTTCAAATCGTATTCAACATTTTTATAATCGTATAGTTTATACCGGCATCCGGCACTTCCCGCTTTCGAGATATCCAGTCTGGGCGCGGATAATCCTTCTATGTTAAAAAGCAGGTCCTTTTTCTCAAGTTCAATTTTAGGAATGACCGTAATTTTATATTCAAAATTTTCAAAGACTTTCTTTGTACGGAAGTCAAAGAGAATATAATCTTTCTTTAATATTTCATCATAACCTTTCGAAATATCAAGTTCATATTCATAATCTAATTTATCCGGTCTTACGGCGCGTGTTCTCATGTATTCAATTTTAAATTATAAATTTTAAATTGTAAATTATTTTATTGGTTAACCAATCGGACCATTAAACAAATTAGCAATCTTTTCAAGATCGGGAACCTCCACCTCCGTACCGTCAGACATCTTTTTTAGTTTTCCCGATCCGCTTTTCATTTCACTTTCACCAAGAACTAACACATATTCCGAATTCATTCTGTTAGCTTCTTTCATCTGGGATTTGATACTGCGGTTCAAAAAATCCGTATCACATTTAATTCCGCTAAGTCTCAATTCGTTGACTAATTTTGATGCGAACATTTTTGAGTCTTCTCCCATTGTTACTATATAGAGCTTTAATGATTCTTCTTTCGGGAATGTAAATTTATTCGTTTCGAGTATCATTGTAAGCCGTTCGAGTCCGGCACCAAAACCTATTGCAGGCATCGGCTTTCCGCCGAGCTGTTCTACAAGCAGGTCATATCTTCCGCCGCCGAGCAATGAATTCTGTGCGCCAAGCGAATCCGATACAAATTCAAAAGCAGTGGAAGTATAATAGTCAATGCCACGTACTAATTTGTAATCAATTTCAAACCTGATATTCATTGACTTTAAAGCTGATAAAATATTTTCAAAATATTTTTTCGAATCATCTTTTAAATAATTGAAGAGCACCGGTGCATCTTTTAACAATTCGATATCCTTAGCATCTTTTGTATCAAGTATTCTCAATGGGTTCTTTTCAAATCTTCTCTGACTGTCAGAAGAAAGTTCATTAAGATATCCGGAAAGATATTTTTTAAATTCAAGAAGGTAAGCTTCACGTTCTTCGCGCGTTCCAAGCGTGTTAATTTTTACAAAGATATTTTTAATATTGAACTCTTTTAAAACCGCATTGCCAAGCAGTATCATTTCAACATCCGTCATATAGTCAGAGCTGCCGATTGCTTCGGCACCGAACTGCGTGTGTTCTCTTAATCTGCCTGCCTGCGGACGTTCGTGTCTGAACATGTTTGAAATGTAAAATAATTTCTGAAGAGGGGATTCATTATACAAACTGTTTTCAAGATAGGCTCTTATGACCGATGCTGTCATTTCGGGTCTAAGAGCAAACTCTTCTTTATTAATGAGATACATTTCCTTAGAGACAATATCAGTCTCTTCACCGATCCCTCGTCTGAACAAAGCAGTCTTTTCGAAAGTTGGTGTCCGTATTTCCCTGTAATTGAATCTCGAAAAAATTTCTCTGAGTCTTGATTCTAAATATGTTCTCTGGAATGCTTTCTCCGGAAGTAAATCGTATGTACCTTTTGGCTTTTGAATTAACATTGATGCAAAAATAATTTTTAATTGTCATTAAAAAAACATAATTATAATTATTAAACCTGAGGATATATTTTACTTGTCCTCAGCGTTTTAATTTTCTTTTTTAAATATTATTACAATTTTAAATTCTTTAATTTGATAAAAAAAAATACTTTGTTAACATTTATTGTAGTATGGTATATCATTGTTGCTTCGATGGGATTGTACCTTCTTATAAAGCTTCTTTCAAAAAACCCTTCTAAGTTACTTGTAGGTATAATTCACGGCTTGCTGGGACTTTTCGGAATTTCCTTTTTAATAATTTATACTTCTTTCAAACAGGGAGATTCACCTGTGGCAAGCATATTACTTTTTGTAATTGCTTTCTTTTTCGGAGGAGGCATGTTCGTAATGAATGCACAGCAAAAGAAATATCCTCGAGTAATAACATTTGTTCATGTTGCGATCGCATTGACAGGAATTTATTTCCTGATACGATTCTGGCTGGGGTAAGCGAATTGCCTGATATTGCCTGATTTAACATACAATACTTCTTTGTTTTAATAAAATATTTTAGATATTTTAGCTAATTAAATTTTAAATTAATCCTGAATGAAATATTTAATTTCCAAATATATCTATTTGCTATTTTTGTCTTCAACCATTGTCTGGCTTTCAGGCTGTTCCTCAACACAGTCAAGCGTTTATAAACCGGATGACGGGGGAACCGGATGGAAAGTTAATGTCACAAAAAAGGCAGCTATCAGTGATGAGTTTATTTGTACGATCAATGATTCGGTAATTGTCTCTGCCTCTTTTCCGCTTATCGGAGATAATTTTGAAAAGACAGGTAAATACCGGGGAAAGAAAGTAATGATGAACGGATTCAGAAAGTCAAGCTCGACTACCAGTTCAGATGGTAAAGTTACAACAAGTGATTCATATCAGATAAGAGTTTTCATAGATGATAAGCAGGTTGACAAGTTTGATTTCTAAAAAAATAAAACTGATTTACTTAAAATGGAAACAAAAGAGAAACAAAAAACCTTTGGCGAATTGATACGGACAGAGCCGTTAGTGCTTGTGGATTTTACTGCGGTATGGTGCGGTCCGTGTAAAATGATGAAGCCGATACTTGATGAACTAAAAGCGGATATTGGCGATAAGGCAATGATTGTAAAACTTGATGTTGACAAAAACCCTGCAGCGGCTTCGGCTTATAATATTCAGGGAGTTCCGACATTAATATTATTCAAAAAAGGAAAGATAGTCTGGAGACAATCCGGTGTGGTGCCCGCCAATGTATTGAAACAGATCATAGAGCAAAACCGGAATAATTAATTATGATGGTGTAAGCAAAATATTAATTGACGCATATCGATTTAACAATATGCCCCTGACTAACCATCTGTGAAAATAATTTGATCTGTAAAACTTTTTATCTTTCAGCAAATGGACTTAATTCTTCTGCCAAAATATTCTCCTTCAAACAATGTCAGAGTATGGGCAGGTTCATTCTCGAGAAATTATTCGCCTCAACTTAGCTGGCAGATAAGACCTGTACTAAGTTCGAATCCGCTTCCGCTTCCTATTCCCAATCCAATCAGACCGATTCAAAGTGTGCGTCCGGCTAACATGTTAGACGGTAATCCTGACAGGGCATTCACGGGAATTTATGAATTCAGCAACTGTCTTCCGGATACTGCATACATTATAAAGGTATGGGATGAACGCGGAAATTCTTACGAGCTCACGACCAGAACACTTCCGACACATGTTTCGAGCGACAGGAATTTTAATGTACTGCTTCTATCGTGTTATCACTATGACACCGATCCAAATTCAGTTGATACTTTTTTGATACGCTTATTGCCGGAACACAGACCTGATCTAACAATACTAATGGGTGATCAGGTATATCTTGATCTGCCATGGGATAAAGATTTCCCGAAAGAGAAAAACTGGTTAGCAAACAGATTTGAAAGAGACTATACAAGGAACTGGAAAGGTCAGGGAGGCTATCAAAGCGGCTATTCAAGAGTGTTACAGATTGCTCCAAGCGTTTCAATTCCGGATGATCATGAATTCTGGAACAATTTTCCACATGCTGCTCCTTTTATAAATAACACATGGACAGATTACGGAAGGAAAAACTGGACTGAAGCTGCTTTGGCAAATTATATCGGATTTCAGCGACACGATGCTTCAGGAGGAAGTTTTATTATAGACGTTCCGCCTTTGTCATTTTTTATTTCCGACATGAGAACCGACAGAGACTTTTGGAAAAGCCGTACCTTTACAAGTGCAGATCTTACTAAATTTTCAAATTGGCTGGATAATGTTGTAGCAAATAATAAAGCAGGTTTATTTGTAACCGGACAATCATTGTTCAGAGATAACGGAAATTCTTTTGAAGATTTTGAGCTTCCGGATTACGGGGATTATGTGACAATCTCGGATGGTCTCAAAAAAGCAGCAAGATCCGGAAACATGATCTACTGCCTGACCGGGGATGTACATTGGGGAAGGATTGGCTTCATCAAAAGAATAGACAAAGTAAATCCTGATTTTGTTGAGATAATAACATCTCCGTCGAGCCTGGTTGATAATCCGGCAGACCGGGTAACAGGATTTTTCAAGAATCTTTTTGGAAGCACATGGCCCAAACATTCCGGAGGCGACAGAATTGAAGAACTAAGATCAGATGAATTCAATAGTTTCAGGATGAGTACCGAAAGATTACAGAAAGGAAATCAGGTTTCTATTTTATCTTTCAGGAGATCAGGTTCGGGCATTGACTGCAACATCAGTTATTATCCTCTGCATATTGATAACAGAGTGTTTGAAGAATATAAATTCAAAAAAATATTACCTAAATTAATCAATATATAATATGATAGCCATCAGCAATTCACCGGCAGTAGATTCAAATGACTTTGTCAAAGAAAGTAAACGATCCCGGGGTGAGAATAATATTACCTGGGTTGAAAAGAATTTAAGAGAATTAAATGCTCCTGCTAAATTTATAAAGCTGATATTACTCGGAGGCACTTCTCTGATGGATTTCAGACTCAGAGTAGCTCAATCGCAGTTGAGACATGATCTTACACCAAGTTCATGGTCTCATATTGCTTTAATGTCAGACCTGGACTCAGAAAAAGCTGAGAATACAATCATTCATGAAATTTCACTTGATCCTGAAAAAGGATTTGGCAACCCTATACCATTTAATGGTTTACAGAAAGGAAGATTAAAACAATACAAGGATGTTAAGAAATATCCTAACATTGCTCTGATATCCTTCCCCATGGACAGTGAAGGTCTGGAATTAAAAATCAAGAATCTACAAATGGAAAGATCATCGTTAGATCTTGTTGAACTAATTTTGAAGTGGCTTGGATTTATATGGGGTGTTGGAAAAACAGGGAATCCGCTTTTGGAAGGTTTTGGAATTCCTTCAGCCGTAATGATCGAATTAATATTTGTTTCACTGCAATTTGAACTAACGCCTAATCTCCCAAGCCAAAACAGTTCCCCGGAAGCAATCTGGCAGGCAGCCAGATGGTGGCAAAAGTTTTATATTGAAACCACCGGGACTGAAAAGGGAGCACAGGGTTACTTTTATAAGCCCCATGAACTTGTGAGTTCTGAATTATATTTTTAATATTCAGATTGACAATCCGGTTCGGTATTTATTTATATTCTTAAATCTCCAATCTGTATCAGGAATAGAATTTAGTTTGCGATAAAATAGTTTTATATTGCATATTAAAATTCAAACTCAAATCAGCAGCACTCAAAATTATTTATGATCAATTTTCAAAATCCGGATAGGTTTGTTAACAGGCATATAGGACCTGATGAAAGAGAAATTAACGAGATGCTCGAGGTCATCGGGGCTTCTTCGCTCGATGAACTTATCTCTGAAACCATCCCGCAGCAAATAAGAAATACGACTGATCTTAATCTCGATGAGCCGGTTAGCGAATACAGGTTTTTGCAAAATCTGAAAAACATTTCGAAGAAAAACAAAGTCTTCAAATCATACATTGGGATGGGCTATTATCCGTCAATAACTCCCACTGTCATTCAAAGGAACATTCTGGAAAATCCGGGCTGGTACACTCAATATACACCCTATCAGGCTGAAATCTCGCAGGGGAGACTTGAAGCTCTTTTGAATTTTCAGACTGTTGTGAGCGATCTGACTGCAATGGAAATTGCGAATGCATCTTTGCTGGATGAAGGTACGGCGGCGGCTGAAGCAATGCTGATGTTTTATCATGCACGAAGCGGAAGTATGAAAGATGCCAATACCTTTTTTGTATCGGAAGAATGTTTTCCTCAGACAATTGAAGTAGTCAGGACAAGAGCAAAACCTTTAGGCATAAATGTGATTGTCGGTGATCACAGAAATCTGGAATTGACAGCTGACATCTTCGGAGTTTTAGTTCAATATCCGTCGGGTAACGGTGAGATTTATGATTATAAGAAATCTATTTAGTGAGGTAAAAGAAAAGGGGATCTACACAACAGTTGCAGCTGATATTTTGAGCTTAACATTATTAACTCCGCCGGGAGAATTTGGCGCAGATGCAGTTGTCGGTTCGACTCAAAGGTTAGGTATTCCTATGGGATTTGGCGGACCTCATGCGGCTTACTTTGCAACAAGAGACAAATTTAAAAGACAAATTCCCGGAAGGATAATCGGAGTCTCCATGGATGTTCACGGAAACAGGGCTTACAGAATGGCATTGCAGACTCGCGAGCAGCATATTAAAAGAGAAAAGGCAACTAGCAATATCTGCACTGCTCAGGTTTTACTGGCCGTCATGGCAGGGATGTATGCTGTTTACCACGGTCCGGAATTGCTGAAAGCAATTGCAGTTAAGATTCACGGTCTGACAAAACTGCTCGATCATGCTTTAAAGAATCTGGATTATGAACAGACGAATACGAATTATTTTGATACGCTGAAAATAGATTTATCAGAAAATAAGACAGATAAAATTTCTGAAATTAAAAAATTTGCTGAACAAAAGAATATAAATTTAAGATATTTTGACGATGCGATCGGAATCTCATTAAGTGAAGTAACTGAAATCGAAGACGTTGAAGAGTTGATATCTGTTTTTGCAAAAGCTGCGGGAAGGGAAATCATAAAATCTGACATTAAAAAATTGCAGGAAGGAACAGATATTGCTTTTCCGGATGAATTAAACCGGGAGAGCAATTATTTAATGCATCCTGTTTTTAATACTTACCATTCGGAAACTGAGCTTCTGCGTTACATGAAGAACCTCGAGAACAAAGATCTTTCCCTTACGACATCAATGATACCGCTTGGCTCATGCACAATGAAACTAAATGCTGCGGCGGAAATGGTTGCATTGTCATGGGATGAATTTGCAAACATTCATCCGTTCGCTCCGCTTGAACAGGCTAAGGGTTATATTGAAATAATAAATGACCTGGAAAAAGATTTAAGTGAGATAACCGGATTCCCGGCAGTTTCAATGCAGCCTAATTCCGGCGCCCAGGGTGAATACGCAGGTTTAATGGTTATAAGGCAATATCATCTGAGAAGGGGAGACAGCAACCGTAATGTCTGTCTGATACCTTCATCGGCTCACGGAACGAACCCGGCAAGCGCAGTAATGGCGGGAATGAAAGTTGTGGTAGTGAACAGCGATGCGAACGGAAATATTGATGTTGAAGATCTGAAAAAGAAAGCAGAGATGCATAAAGAAAATCTGGCTGCATTGATGGTAACATATCCTTCTACTCACGGAATTTATGAAGAGACAATTCAGGAGATCTGTAAGATCATTCATGATAACGGCGGGCAGGTTTATATGGACGGAGCGAATATGAATGCGCAGGTCGGTCTCACAAGTCCGGCAATGATAGGAGCTGATGTTTGTCATTTGAATCTGCATAAAACATTCTGCATTCCTCACGGAGGCGGAGGTCCTGGAATGGGACCGATAGGAGTTGCTGAGCATTTGAAAGCATTTTTGCCCGGACATCCGGTTGTAAAAACCGGGGGGGCGGATTCCATCACAGCAGTTTCCTCTGCGCCATGGGGGAGCCCGAGCATTCTGATCATATCTTATGCTTATATAAAAATGATGGGAGCAGACGGATTGAAGAAAGCAAGCGAGGTTGCAATTCTGAATGCCAACTATATTAAAGAAATAGTTAAAGATATCTACAAAACATTGTATTCGGGAAAGAACGGACGAGTAGGACATGAGTTAATATTCGATATGCGAAACTTCAAGCTTTCAGCAAAAATCGAAGTTGAAGACATTGCAAAAAGATTAATGGATTATAATTTTCATGCGCCAACAGTTTCATTTCCGGTTCCGGGCACTATGATGGTGGAACCAACTGAAAGCGAAACAAAAGCAGAACTCGACAGATTTTGTGATGCACTGATCTCGATACGGGAAGAAATCCATGAAATAGAGAGGGGAGATGCCGATGTTTCCAATAATGTCCTGAAAAATTCTCCTCATACCGCGGCAAGCATAGCTTCTGATAATTGGAATCACCCGTATTCAAGACAAAAGGCCGTGTTTCCGCTAAACATCATTGGAATGAATAAATTCTGGCCAAGCGTTGGAAGAATAGACAGCGCATATGGTGACAGGAATCTGGTTTGCAGCTGCAATCCGGTGAGTGACTATGCGGAAGTTGGGTCTTGAGTATTTAGCATTGGGTATTGGAGTATTGGGTATCGAGTATTTGAGTGTGGCAGCACACACACAGGTTTTGGAGGAAAAAGTTTTCCATAAATGTTTTAATAATGTTAATATAATGTTAATACACACTGAACAATACTATTTTTAATTATTTAAATATTGTTTAATTTACAGCCAAATTTATTAATCAAAAATTATATATGTTATCAAGAGAAAAATTTATTGAAGAAGTAAACTCAACAATTGAAAAGAAGAGTTTGCTTAACCATCCGTTTTATCAAAAATGGAACGAAGGAAAGCTTACAAAGGAAGAGCTGAAAGAGTATGCTAAGCAATATTATCATTTCGTAAAACACTTCCCGAGATTTGTAAGCTGTGTTCATTCAAATTGTGATGACGTAAATACAAGACAGATTCTTCTGGAAAACCTGGCGGACGAAGAAGGATATAAGACAGGAATCGCAGACCATCCGAAACTCTGGATGAATTTTGCCGAGAGTTTGGGACTGACTGAAGATGAAGTAAAAAACGCAGAACCGCTCAGAGAGGTTGAAGATCTGGTTGACGGGATGTATGAACTCACACGCTCGCCTGAATTTACATTAGGACTTGCAGCGCTTTATGCATATGAATCACAGGTCCCGGAAATATCCAGAACAAAGATCGAGGGATTAAAGAATTATTATGGAATAGATTCCGAAAAGGCAATAGAGTTTTTTAAAGTTCACGAAGAAGCAGACATATATCATTCAATGGACGAGATGGAAATAATGAATAACACAAATAAATCTCTTGAGGATCAGAAGAGACTGATCAATACAGTGGATGAGTCAGCCACTTTAATGTGGAATTTCCTTGACGGCATTTATAAAAATTATTGCATGAATTAATATAAATATTGTTTTTAAAATTTTCGGGGGAATGATTCCGCAGGAGTTATTCCCTTATTTTTTATATGACCATCAAAGAGATATTAAACAATAACAAAGTAATTGCAGTCGTGGGATTTTCGGAAAATCACACAAGACCGAGCAACAGGATCGGCAGGTATCTGGACGGCAACGGCTATACTGTTTACGGAGTGAATCCAAAATTAAGCGGTACTGAAACTGATAATATTAAGTGCTATTCAAATGTAAAGGACCTTCCGGAACAGGCAGATATAATCAACATATTCAGGCGTTCGGAGTTTGTGGAAGATCTGATAAAGGAAATACTTGAGATGAATTATAAGCCGAAAGTGATCTGGGCTCAGATCGGTGTAATTAGTTCAGAAGGAAGATCTCTTGCAGAAGATAATGAAATAGCTTACATCGAGAACAAATGCATAATGATTGAACATTCAAAAATCTGGATTTAAACTTTTTATCAAGGAGACCGGGATATTAATAAAAAATTAATTTATCAGATTTTATCATTTACAGTTCCTCTGATTATATATATGATAACCCTTGCGCCCACGGTTACTTTTATTGATTCGGGAGAGCTTGCAACGGTAGCAACAAGGCTTGGAGTTGCTCATCCGACAGGTTATCCTTTATTTACTATACTGGGCAGGATATTTACTCTGATTCCTGCAGGTGACGATGTTTACAGATTGAATTTGATGTGCGCGGTAATTTCTTCACTGGCTTTGCTTATGTTTTTTAATCTGATGACATTCATTTTAAGAGATAAATATTTATTTGATGATCCGGGAAATACGAATAAAAACATTTCCGATGAAGTAATATATAATATTTCTTTGGCATCGGTTTTAATATTAGCTTTCTCAAGAACATTCTGGGAAACAGCAAATGCAATCGAAGTTTATTCTCTTCATGCATTTTTTTTAATAACAGACATTTACCTCATTCTTCGCGCCTGCAGTTATAATCTGAAAGAGGAAGAATCAAATATTCAAAAAGAAAGATACTGGCTGCTCTTTGCATTCGTTCTCGGCCTGAGCTTTACAAATCATCTTTCGACGATCTTTCTGTCAGTCGGCTGTATCTATTTGTATTTTGCAGTTAACGGATTCAGCAAGGATTCCTTTAAAAGAATAATTCTGATGGCAATCCCGTTTCTCCTTGGCTATTCAGTCTATGTCTATTTATTCGTCAGAGCCGAGAACAGTGTACTGAGCTGGGGATACCCTCACAACTTTAATAATTTCTGGAGACACTTTACAGGCAAGCAGTTTAGTGTCTGGATGTTTTCTTCATTTGAAAATGCCGGCAAACAATTTTCTTACTTTACCAAAAACTTACCGACAGAGTTTTTTTACATTCCGCTGCTGATCGCAATACCCGGGGTAATTGAAATTTACCGGTCGAGCAGAAAGCTTTTTTATTTCACACTGTTATTGTTCGGCTTCTGTATCCTGTATGCAATAAATTATGATATTTATGACATTGACTCTTACTTTTTGCTTGCATTCATAGTAACTGCCATATGGTTCGGATTCGGACTTCTGTTTATTTCAAAGAAGATGAAAAATAATGTTAAGAATATCAGCTTTGCATTTTTATTGATCTGCTTGTTTCCTTTGAGTAATAATTTTTCAGAAGTGGATGAAAGTAAAAACTATTTTGTAAAAGATTATACTATGAATATTTTTAAGTCTGCTCCGGAAAATTCAATAATAATATCGACCCAGTGGGATTTTTGGGTATCGTCCTCATTTTATCAGCAATTCATAAAAAATATCAGACCCGACCTTATAATAATTGACAAAGAACTGATGAGAAAGAGCTGGTACATGCATCATCTGCAACAGCATTATCCGGAGATGTATGAAAGAAGCAAAACCGAATTTGAGATATATCTTGCAGAACTCCTGAAGTTTGAAACTAATACGGAAAGATATCTCAAGACCGGCTACAGAAGCCGACCGTCAGGATCTGATGAGGATTCAAACTGCATTCATTAATCTTTTGAACAGCCTTGTCGACAAAAATTATGCAGACAGAAACTTTTTCACTACGTTCGAAATTGAACAGGATAAAAATGAAAAGTTCGCGAAGGATTATGTAAGAGTTCCTCGAGGGTCTGCTGCTGAAATTAAGCAAAGATAAAAATTATGTTGAAGTTAAAGATCCTGAGTTTGAATTTACAATTACAAACAGAACGGACTACCATCATAATTTTATAATGACTGCATATTACAATTCATATTTGAACAGGGCAAATTATCTTATGAACTATGAGAAATATGATGAAGCTGAAAAGTTAATTAATAAGGCTCTTGAAATAAGACCCAACGCTCCCGATGCAAATCAGTTACTCAACAAGCTCAATACAATTGAGATCACTCTTAAATGGTAAATAATTTTGCTGAAGATATGTCTGTTAAATATTTTATGTTTTATTTTGATAAACTCTATTTGCGCTCAATCAGGCGGAGACTTGCTGAAAACAGATAAAGACTCAACAGTTGTTTTGCCGGAAATATTCATAAAGAAAATATTTATTGTCGGAAATGACATAACAGACAAGGACATTATTGAAAGAGAGATCTCAATCAGGAAAACTCAATGCTTGACTTAGCCATATTAAATGATGATGTGCAAAGGATCTACAAACTGGGATTGTTCAATAAAGTTGATGTGTATCCTGTCCCGACTGATTCTGCTAAAGTTGTTAATTTAATGTTCATTGTAGAAGAAAGATTTTATATTATTCCCATTCCGCAGGGAGGATTTCGGAACGGGGAGTTTTCGAAATTCTGGGCAGGGGCAAATGTTCTAGTGGAATAATTTCCGGGGAAGAAATGAAACAGCATCGCTGAGTTTCGGCATCGGATATGAGCCCTTTGTAAGCGTGGGTTATTCGGTTCCATGGATAGGGGAGAAGATCACATTATTTTTCTTCTGTCATCAATGGGGTATTCAAAGAACTATAACAGAAGCCTTGCTGCAATAAATGATACGACATCAAACTCAATACCGTCCAGAGCGGACAATTTTGCGATCTACAATTTCAATGCATCATTGACACACTCGGAAAATTTTTTGCAAAGAAATTTTCATTGTGCAGCCGGCTCTACGCTATAATATAATCGAGACATCTCAGTATGAACCGGGAGAACGTTTCTCCTGACGGCAAAGATAATTTTCTTACATTTTCGTTTTCCGGAAATTTCGATACAAGAAACTCACTGGAATATACAATGTCAGGGTCATATTATTTTCTTGGAATACAAAAAATTCGGATTCGGCAAGACTGTTTGATTTCAACCGGGTTAATTTTGAGACAAAAAAATTCATTCCCATAAAATTCGGGAAGACTTATTCAGCATTACATTTGCGACAGATCGACTCAGGGTTCGATCTCATTCGGAGGAACAATCCCTTATTATCTGGATGAATATTACGGATATAACAAAATCATCAGGGGTTATAAGAAAATGGTGTATGAAGGTGAAAATCAGCTTGGTTTATTTAATGAATTCACGAATTCCTATTATTAATCCTTTTTATGTTAAAGGTAAAACTGTTCCTATAGTAGATACAATTTCTCAGCTTAAGAATTTGAATTATAAATTCGGACTTATATTCGACACTGTTTTTTGACATTGGAGGAGTATGGGATAAGAACTGATGATTTTTTTAAAACACAGTTCATAAACGGATTCGGAGCCGGGTTAAATTTTATTTTGCCGTTTCGGTTTTGTGGGAAGAACGGATTTTGCATTCAGGGATGAGAGAAAAAAGTTTTTCCCGCAAATTATTTTTGATCTGGATGCGTCTTTTTAAAAATTGAAATAGTGGAATATTATTTTACAAATAGCGACAAAGTTGATCTGAATGAAAATAAACTGGTCATTGACGGTATTGAATTTAGGCATCTGGCAAAAGTATTACGAAAGAAAGCGGGGGACAAGATAACAGTAACGGATGGGGAGCGTAATATCTATCACTGTGAAATTGATTCGACAGGCAAAGAAAAAATGATTTGTAAAATTCTTAAAAAGGACTTTAACTCATTTGAACCTGCAGTAAGCTTATCCTTGTATATTTCACCGTTGAGGAATTCATCGCGGTTTGAATTTGCTGTTGAGAAAGCAGTTGAGCTTGGAGCCGCCTCTATTCACCCTGTAATAACAGAATTTACTGTTAACAAAAATTCTTTAAGCAAAACGAAAGTTGAAAGAATGAACAAGATCGTTAACGCTGCAATGAAACAATCGCAAAGATGTTTTCTTCCTGTGTTTCACAATTCTATTTCACTTAACGAATTAGTTGAATTATCGGACAGGCTGGAGAACAAAATTGTTATGTATGAATCTTCAGATGATGCAGAAGAAATTAAGATCGAAAAAAATGCTAAAGAGATTTCAATACTGATCGGTCCTGAAGGAGGATTTAGCAAAGAAGAGATAAGATCGCTGCTAAATAAAAACTGGCATGTGAAGTCACTGGGAAAAAGGAAACTCCGTGCGGAAACAGCTGCAATTGTGTCAGTGCATAACCTTATTTCAAAATTAAATTAGCTATCACGTTTGCATAACCGGATAAAGTTAATTCTTGGCGTAATATTCATACTGTTAATGTCATCTGTGTCGGATGCACAATTTGACAAGGCGTCATTTGAGCTTACGTTCGGAATTTCACAGCCTTACGATGAATTACATGCAGATGATTATATCAATATTAATCAGGACGGATACATATATGTTGATTCAAACCTCTTTGCAAATAATCTGGGGGCAGTAACCGGCATTCAATTCAGCGGATCGGCTAAAATTAATTTTGATAAGTACTCCATAACAAGAGCCTTGATCACTCTGGGATATACCAGCTTCAACACTTTCCAGGCAACACGAACAGGAACGACGTTGTTGAAATTTGTAAATAACACATACGAACAGAGACAGGTGACATACGATTATGGTTTTAACGATTTTTCCATCGGACTCGGTCTTGAAATTGCTCCGACATCATTTACAAATATTGTCACGCCATTTTTCAATGCAAACTTTAACTTCAATTTCTTCAACGCCGAGCTTACCAGAACTACAAGCATATACGATTCGAACAATGCCAAACTGAACAGTTTCAGAATGGGAGTAAATTTTAATACAGGTATTGAAGCAATGATAAATAAAAATATCGGAGTTGTAGCGGGCTTAAAATATGATCTCGGCAATTTACTTCTGGAGGATACGCAGCGGGACGGATTCATTGAGTGGGGGAGTCAAAACGCCAGTATTAATGATGCAAACGGAAGATACATTTCGAATCTGTATTACCCGATAGGTGAAGCATACAATTATTTTCAATCAAGTGAAAAGAAGATCAACTGGGGGACGGCATACATCGGGGTTACTTTTTATCCATTTTCAGATTCAAAAAAAACCGCTAAGCCAAAATCCCAGACTCCAAAAAATAACTTAAAAAATATTCAGAGATACTGAAAGTGATCATTTTTTGAAAACAATCCTATTTTGTGTTGTATTAATTTATTTGTTCCTGAATTCAATGCTCTTTGCACAATCCAGACCTGCACTTCAAATATATGCAGGACTTGCATTTCCTCAGGACGGGCTCGGGGGCGATCTTGTAATGTTAAATGATTCCGGCATTTCAAACATTAGTTCAGATTTTGTAAAAAATAATTATTCCGTTGCAACCGGAGCTACAATATTCGGCACACTAAAATTTCCGTTAATGCAGACAGGAATTCTAAATCTTATTCTTGTAGGTTCATACACTTACTTTAACGCTTTCAGGCAGAGTAAATTAGGTGTTACAGTTGAAAATAATCTGGAAATACCTGCAAAGTTTGACAACAGGTTTTCGGCAACTACAGCCGGGATGGGAGTGGAAGTTTCCCCCTTGGGTAATTCTAAAATCAGTCCGTTCATAAATTCAAGCTTTACAATAAATGTTTTAAGTCTGACTCTGTACAGGAATGATTTTTCCGGGGCATCATTTAATGATGCATTCAGAATGGGAGTTTTGACAAATGCCGGAGTTTCAATAAACTTAAGCAGCGAGTATTCCTTTCTCCTTGGAATGAGTTATCATTTCAGCAACCTGTTTTTAAAGAGTCATAAAGAAAGCTTCAGCGACAGGCTCGGTTTCAACAGGGCAAATTTATCCATAAATGATCAGGAGGGAAATTTTTATAGTAATTTGTCAGACCCGACTTCGGCTGCAACATTAATCAACGGTAATAGCAAAAATGTAAATTGGCTCGGTTTTAATTTAGGAATAAATATTTTCTTAGGAAAATCCAACAAAAAATAATTATATTGCTGACAATATTTCTTAAACTTAAACATAATTAAATGATTTCAAAAAAACTTGTTCTTCGGGTTGCGTTTTTACTTGTTGTATTAACAGCAACATCAATATTGATAAGCTGCGACAAAGATGAGAAGACAGCTGAAACAAAAGACAAAATAGATAAAAAAATAAAGACTGACTCAAATGTATCAGCTCAGAATAATTCCAATTCGGGAGACAACACACCGGGTAAAGAAATATTCTACATGAAATCAAATCAAAATAATATTGCCTGCGCAGACTGTCACAGTGACGGAACGAATAATAACAATCCATTGACAAGATATTTTTCAAATATTCAGGGAGCAAACAAACGAACTTCAACTTATTTTGGGAAAATTTACAGGGTGAAGAGGTCATTAAAAATGCCGGAGGAGGTACTCTATGCTGGGAAGAATATAGAGGATGAAAACTCCTATGACCGAAGAACAGATAACGGCTCTGAACGAATATTATGGAGCTGTAGCGGAAGCAAATTCTCCGACCGAGATGAAATATGAAACAATTGCTTTACCGACTAAGGGATAAAACAAAGTTGAAGGAAGTTCAGAACATAATACTTGCTTTAAAGGGAGATCCTGTCAAAGGAGAAAAGGAATTTAACAATACCATGTGCATTTTGTCACGGAGAAAATTCCAAAATAAAGAAAGTTCCGTCAATCCTCGAAGATTATGACGGTAATGTAAAATCTATAACATTATAATGTTAGATTGGGACATGATGCGATGCCTTTCTTTAAGAATGAAGTATTGAGTGATCAGGAAATTGCAGATATTGCGGCATACATTGTAAAGAATGAACAGCAAATAATTTAAAGCTAATAAAAAAAGAGTGGATGCAAGACTATATGCTCATTTTTTTATATCCCAAAAAAATTTATACTATAAGTAAATACAATATAATAATGATTACGCCAGCTACTGAAATAGTAGTATAATCCTGAATAATTCCGGTCTGAATTTTCCTCCAGTCAAAACTAATATTTGAAATATATCTTGCAATTCCGTTAACAAATCCATCAATAATTTTCATATCAAAAATTTTCCAAAGAAACCTTCAGAAGTTTTTTCGATCGGCATAACAATTAGCTTTTTCATAAACTTCATCAACATAATATTTATTTTCAAGAACTTTTCCAAATCCTTTTTCAGGCTCGAATTTTTCCTTTTTAGAATACATTTTAAACGCGAGAAAAATACCGATAACGGATGTCAGACGGCAATCCAACCAGCAGAAATTCAGTAGAATGCGACGGATCCTGAACCGGATGAATAGCCGCCAGGATTACATTAGATTTAATAAAAATCGGTTCCAGCCAGTCTTTAAGATATGTAGGCATTCCGAAAATTCCGGAACACCTATAAAACCTCCAATGGCAGAAAGTACGGCAAGTATAATCAGCGGAATCGTCATTGTAGAAGGGGACTCATGCGGATGAATGTGTTGCACATCATATCTGGGTTTTCCGTAAAAAGTCAAAACAACCAGCCTGAACATATAAAATGCAGTTACACCCGCAGCCAGCATGGCAATGATCATCAATGGAACACCAATTTCTTTGAAAGTTTCGAATATGATCGCATCTTTACTGAAGAATCCCGACAACGGGGAGGAATGCCGGCAATTGCAAGAGAACCAATAAAGAAAGTTACAAATGTAATTTTCATTTTAGTTCTTAAGCCTCCCATTTTCAAAATATCCTGTTCATCATGCATTCCATGAATAACGGAACCGCTTCCCAAAAATAATAATGCTTTAAAAAATGCATGTGTGATGAGATGAAAAATGGCAACCCAGTAAACACCTGTTCCCAAAGCAATGAACATAAATCCTAATTGTGACACGGTGGAATATGCTAAAATCTTTTTTATATCGGTCTGTTTAAGTGCAATAGTAGCTGCCATAATTGCAGTTAGAATACCAATATAAAAGATAATATTTTTCGGCAACAGGGGACATTGCGTATAGCAAAGAAGTTCTGGCAACCAGATAAACTCCTGCTGTTACCATTGTAGCAGCGTGAATCAAAGCCGAAACAGGGGTTGGACCAGCCATTGCATCCGGCAGCCAGACGAACAAAGGTATCTGAGCGGACTTTCCAATTGCTCCAAGAAATAACAGCAAGGCTATGGTTAACAACAAGTATCTCACCGATTGGATGAGCCGGCAAGCCGTCTAAAAATTTTGAAATCTCTAGAGTATTAAAATATGTAAATATATAGAACATGGCCAGCATAAATCCAAAGTCACCGATTCTGTTTATAATAAATGCTTTTTTTGCAGCATCGCCGGTGAATTTCTTTTCATACCAGAAACCGATCAGAAAATATGAACACAAACCTACACCTTCCCATCCAAGAAAAAGCAATAGGAAATTATCTGCAAGTACTAGATTCAGCATTGCAAAAATGAAACAGATTCAGGAATGCAAAGAACTTTGCAAAACCCGGGATCACCATGCATATAGCCAATGGAATAAAAATGAATCAGCGAACCAACGCCCGTTACAATCAAGACCAGAGAAATTGAGAGGGGATCGATAAGGTAGGAATAATTTACTGTAAAACTTCCCGACAGTGATCCAGTTATAGTAATTTATATAATACATGACGTGATTCGGGCTCTCATTGAAAGAAGATCAAAGAAAGTGAAAGCTCCTATCACAAAAGGAATAAAAACTGCCAGATGTGGAAATAGCACCAATTAGTTTTTCATTTTTTAGTTTTTTACCAATAAATCCGTTCAATAAAAAACCGATGCAAAGGTAAGAGTGTAACGAGGTAAAATGAATTAACATTTAGATTTTAGAGAAAATATTACCATTTTAGAATATTAATTTCGTCAATATTGACTGATTCCTTATTCCTGAAAAGAGCAATAACAATTGCAAGCCCGACAGCAGCTTCTGCGGCTGCCACTGTCATAACTATGAACACAAAAATCTGTCCATTGATATTACCAAGATAAGATGAAAACGCTACAAGGGTAAGATTGATTGAATTCAGCATTAACTCAATGCACATAAAAATAATTATCGCATTTCGTCTTACAAGGACTCCAATAACTCCAATGCAAAAGAGAATCGCGCTAACGAATAAATAATATTGTAATTCAATCATATGAATGCAAAAATAAATATTTAATTTATTAAATAAAACATAATTACAGTTAAACAGTTAAAAGTTAAGATTGAAAGTTGAATTGAGAGAAAAGGGAAGGATAAATCAGATGTTAGTAAGTTGATGAGAAAAGGAATAGAATAATTTGACTTTACATAATATATATTATATAACACTTTATTGATGTTGATGTGATTATAGCGTTAATCAGCTTCAAGTATCTTTAGACATTCCTTATTTCCTGCTGATTGTTTGAATCTTAAGAGTAATTCTTTCAAATCTTCTTTAAAGCACCCAAATAGATACATCCTTTTAAATGTGAATGCAAGTTGATTTTTGCAATATACCTGTGCACAAGAATAGAAACATTGATAAATTCTCTTTCCAATAAATTCAGTCCTTTTCTGTCCAAGAACTTTCCATAGCCTTCAATCATCATCCATTCTTTCAAGTCAGGGCTTAAGCTATTCATATTCTCAATTAACTTTTTATAATTCTTTTTATAAATTAACTTGCAATTCGATTTACCGGATTTCTTAGAATGTTGCAATATTATATTTTGTATTTGTTACGTTGAAATTCTGGAAAATGTTTTTTAAATATTTTTAGAAATTCAATAGTAGATGGAAATCCACAGAACAAATAGCTTTGTAAAATGCATTCATAAAGTTTAACAGGTTGTAACATTTATTCTTAATTTAATTTTATCAAGAAGATTCGAAAATGCAATCATGTGATGCAATAGCAGAAGCTCAATTTTAACCAGATAACATAATTCTTGTCTTTAATTATATCATCGTTTTAATTTGAAAATTACTAGATATATATATTTGAAGCAATTTATAAAGAATTTCTATTTGGGATATTTGTTTTGTAGTGATTTTTATTTTAGTTGATCTATTTGAAAATCTTGATAAATTTATAGATAAAAATTTAACTATCCGGACTTATTATTCAGTATTATATATATTTTATACCGGAGATATCTAAAGTTAATTACACCAGTTAGGAATGCTAATGGCAACATTATTTACAATTAGCAGATTCAATAATTATTCTGAAATGACAGCAATAAATGCCTCAGGTATAAGCATATACAGATTTTCATTTCCTATATTTATATTCGGGCTACTGATAACCATTGCTTTCTATTTACTTCAACGGATGGATAATTCCAAAGTCAAATTCAGAAAAATTTAATTTTGAAAGAAAATATCTAGATAAAAACAAAATTGCAGGGTTAATACAAAATCTTCACATTCAGGATTCACGAAAATACATACTTGCAATAGGAAGTTATAACGAATCTGATAAGACAGGCTATAAATGCTTCAATACAGATATTTGATAAAGATGATCTATCCAAATTGAGATTACCGATTTGATGAAAAATCAATAAAATGGGATTCAATAAAAAATGAATGGAAATTATTCAATGTTTCAGAACGGAATTTGATCCTCAGCATGCCGCAAAAATATTCCTTTATTGATACTGCATATCGTTTCACAGATTCCGGAAATAAAAAAAATCTATCTATCCCCTGCTCAGATTATGAAAAAACAATTGAAGCCTGATGAATTATTGATGAGTGAACTAAGAAGAATTAATTACATCAATGGATGAAAGCGGTCAAAATGTTTCAAAAGTTAGAAGTAGATTATTATTCAAAAATATCCTTTCCCTTTTGCAAATATAATAATAATTTTATTCGGAATTTGACTTTAAGTACAAACAGACGAAAAAGCGGGGCGGCAATGCAATTTGGAGTCAAGCATACTTGATAGCATTTATATATCTTGGATTTATAAAGATGTCACAAACTTTGGGATACAACGGAGAGATGAATCCCTATCTTAACAGCATGGCTTGCTAATATACTTTTTTTTTATTGCAATAATCAATCTTATGCAGAAAATCAATTTTCTGGAAATAGAATATCTAATTTATTTTTTCATCTTTTGGATTCACAGGAATCTGAAATCCCATTCCCCCACTATTTGGATCATTTTGAATAATTATTTCCCCGTATTGATTTTCAAATCTTTGAATATTTTCCTTAAAAGCATGATAGAAATAATTTAGCATGCTGAGGAGTCATTATTATTCTTGAATGAACTTTTGCTTTCGGTATACCGGGAAAAATTCTTGTAAAATCAATAATAAATTCTGCCGGTGAATGAGAAATAATCGCAAGATTTGAATAAATCCCTTCAGCTTCTTTTTCACCAAGCTCAATATTAATTTGTTGTGAGGTGCTGAACCGTCACTGTTGTTGTTATTATCTTTCATTTTATTTAAAATTGTATTTTTTATGTTAAAATAAATTAATAATTTTGAAATAGCAAAGTATAATATTTTATTTGTTAACAGTTCAATAGTTAGAACTAATTTGACAAGCTAATTTGAACTGTTAGATTCTAATTAATAATATTCTTGAATAATCATTGCTTTATTATAATCTTGAATTAACCTTTAAATATTTATTTTGAAATCATTAAAATTAATTTCTATAAATGAGTTTATTGGTAATTGGTTCTTTGGCATTAGATACTATTGAAACACCTTTTGGAAAAGCTGAAAGGACATTAGGAGGTTCTGCAACATTTATTTCTACATCGGCGAGTTATTTTACAAATCCGGTAAGACTGGTTGGAATTGTTGGCTATGATTTCCCGCAAGAAGAAATTGAATTTCTTAAATCAAAGGATATTGATATTTCAGGTCTGGAGATTTCGCAAACTAAAAAAACTTTCCACTGGCATGGCAAATATGATTTCGATTTAAATACAAGTGAATCATTGGTAACAGAATTGAACGTATTTGAGACCTTTGATCCTGTAATATCAGAAAAATTTAGAGACAGTGAGTATGTATGCCTGGGAAATCTTCATCCTGCAATTCAAAAGAAAGTAGTAAAACAAATCACAAATCCAAAATTAATAATGTGTGACACGATGAATTTCTGGATAGAAGGAGCGCATGAAGAATTGCTTGAAGATATTGAAACTGGTAAATCTTCTTGTAATAAATGACAGTGAAGCCAGAGAATTATCAAAGGAATTTAATCTTGTGACCGCTGCAAAAAAAATCATGAAAATGGGTCCTGAAATAGTGATAATAAAAAAAGGAGAGCACGGAGCATCTGTTATTTACAAAGGATACTATTTTTTCTGCTCCGGCATTTCCTCTTGAAAAGGTTTTTGATCCAACCGGTGCCGGTGATACATTTGCCGGCGGACTAATGGGATGGCTTGCCAAGACTGATGATTTGTCTGAAGAGAATCTGAAGCTTGCTGTTATTTACGGAAGCGCTATGGCATCTTTGGCAGTAGAAAAATTTTCATTAGACGGGATCCGGAACTTAGATCCAGGAATAATCATGAACAGATTTAATCGAATTCAAAAAGTTAACTCATTTCGAAGAAGTGAGTTTGTAACAGGAAATTGTCCGAAACTATAAAGTATTCGTAAAGCGTATGTCGATTGTAAAAACAGAAGCTTTTGTATTAAGAAGTTTTAGATATGGTGAGACGAGTAAGATTGTTACTCTTTTTACAAGGGATTTCGGAAAAATGAATGCAATTGTTAAGGGCGCGAGAAATTACAAATCAAAAATTTGCGGAACATTGGAGAGCTATGAACTATATTAACACTGTTATTTATTTGAAGGAGAACCGTGATCTTCAGATTATTTCCAGTGCAGAATACATAAAATCATTTTCGGAAATATTCTGAACGATTTCGAAAAACTTCAGGCAGCCTCTAAGAGTAATTGAAATTATTAATAAATCTTTATTGGATGGAGAGATAAACAAATCAATATTCGAATTGTTGATTGAGACGTATCGAAAATCTTAACAAGTCCGCATCAGAAAATTATTATGTTTTACATTTTATACTTTCAAATCAAGCTTCACAGAGATGCTTGGTTTGAATCCTGAATTTTCAATGATCAAATTAAAATCAGGAAACTTTTTTTAATCATAATGAATTTAGTGTTGACAAAATCCAAATTAGAAGACATTATAAATTTGATTAGCAGTAATAGAGATCCGGATCAGTTATCTAAGAATTGAAATTCGATACAATTAGTTAAAATTATATCACAATTATGAAAGATATTTGTTAATGCATACTCAAACAAACTAAATTATTACAAATCCACTAAAGTATTTCAGGAGATAAATCAATAATAAGTTTAAAGAATCAGTAATTTATTATTTTTAAATTGATTTAATCAGTTAAACAAAAGTTAAATCAAGGAGAAAAAAAAATGTCAAAAAAATCAATAATATTTGCAGGGCTGTTATTAGTAGTTGCATTGTCTTTTGGTGGATCTGCTAATTGCAAATTTCGGTAATGTAAAACAAATTGTTGCGGGACTCACAGGTTGATTTTAAAACCACACCCGCAATACAAAATCCAAATCCACAAATCAAAGGATTAAATGATGCTTTTGTTGAAATTGCCAAGTCAGTAACTCCAACAGTTGCCTATATTGAAGTGACCACAGGTGAGTCCGAAGATGATCAGCAACCAGAATGGATAAGTTTCAGCTTCCGTTTAATTTACCACCGGAATTTAAAATGCCGGAAGAAGGTCCCGGACAGAGGAAGTGGTTCCGGTATAATAATTAGCTGAGGACGGATATATTCTAACAAACAACCACGTTGTTAAGAACGCTTCCGAAAATGGAATCAAGGTAGTCTTACTGATAAAAGAGAATTCACTGCGAAATTGATTGGCGTTGATCCAAATACGGATGTTGCTGTAATTAAAGTTGATGCTAATGATTTACCCGTTGCTACAATTGGAAATTCAGACGATGTTCAGGTGGGACAATGGGTCGTTGCTATCGGAAATCCGCTTGGTTTAAACAGTACAGTTACTGCAGGGATTGTATCTGCACTTGGGCAGAAACATACAATTAGGCGGAGACAGTTATGCAATTAGTAATTTTATTCAGACAGATGCTGCCATAAATCCCGGGAACAGCGGTGGAGCATTGGTGGATATCAACGGTAATTTAGTTGGAATCAATACTGCAATAAAAACTACAAATGGTTATTACCAGGGATATGGATTTGCCATTCCAATTAATCTGGCAAAAAATGTTGCATCTGAATTAATGAAAAATGGAAAAGTCTCCAGGGGTTATATTGGAGTTACAATCAAAGATGTAGATATTAAAGAGGCAAAAGGATTAGGACTGGATAAAGCGCAGGGTGTATTGGTTCAGGATGTAATAGCCGGTGGCGCCGGAGATGAAGCGGGAATAAAATCAGGAGATGTCATTATTATCGGTAGATGGTAAGGATGTAAATGCTGCAAATGAACTTCAGACAATCATTGGTTCGCATCATCCCGGATGAAGAAGTAACTTTAAAAATATTCAGAGACGGCAATACTATTGATAAATCTGTAAAGTTAAAGCCCCGAGATGAAAAGTCAAATCAGTCAGCCCAGAATACAACTCCCAAAGAAAGTGCTTCAAATCTGGCTTCGAAAAGTTTTGAATCAATCGGGATATCTGTTTCAGAACTATCGGATGCAATTAAAGGATAAATATGGAGTTGAAGACGGAGTTTATATAACTGGGGTAAAAAGATTTTCTGAGGGATTTGACAGAGGATTGGCAGAAGGATTGGTAATTGTTGAAGCAGACAAAGAGAAAATTGAAAATGTAGAACAGTTAAATTCTATAATTCACACAAAAGCAAAGGTGATATTTTAGTATCTGAAGGTAAAGAACAAGGATGGAGCAAGCGACTGGTCGCGCTCGAAATTAAGTAAGATATTGATATTTCCAATATCCCGGGGAGCTCAATCCCCGGGGAATATTGGTGTTTTTATTTAGGCTTTTCATGTGATTTAATAGCAAATGGTTAAGGCTAAATGATTTGAATTAAACTCAATTGACTCATTGCATTTTAAATTCATATTTTATAAATTGTAAAAGGTTAAATGAATAAAAATTACATAAAAATATTATTTGGAGTTTTGATTTTTAGTTTGAGCATTAAATTAAATGCTGAGACTAAAGATCACTTCGATAATAATTTGGAAAAGATAGATGCTAACAAAATCTATTAATATTTCTGATGATTATAAATTGTATCAGAATTTTCCAAATCCTTTTAACCCAGCCACAATAATAAGTTATAAAATCAACAAAGTGGATTTGTTACTTTAAAAGTCTATAATTTAGTAGGTCAAGTAGTTAAGGACACTTGTAAGTGAATATCAGGAAGCAGGAACATATTCAGTAAGCAATTTGATGCTTCAGAATTTATCTGCCGGAGTTTACTTGTACAAATTACAAGTAAATGAATTTACTTCTGTCAAAAGAATGACTTTGATAAAGTAATATCTATTTTTAAAATTCTATTCGTTTTGCCATAAATGAAAATACATGCTTTCCTAATAGTTCTATTTCATTTCTTTATTAATTTCAAATAATTGTTTTTCGCAAGGTGAAATATTGGATGATTTTGCCTTGAAAGCTCTTCCTGACTGGATTTGGGGAGGGGTTGAAATGAAATATTCTCATGAAGAAGATAACAGGGAGAATGGATATGCTGAAATCCTCAAAGATCAAGTGATGAAACCGAATGAGTATATCGGTAAAATTTTCCTAAAAAGAAGCCATTTGTTCGAGCCCGGCAACTATATTAATATTATGCTCAAAGGTGTAAACAATGATGTGAATGTTCATATTCAACTGATTTATGACCTTGATAAGAATACAACCTATGATAAAGATCTTGACGTAATGCTAAATTCAAAACCGGTTTCAATGAATTACGACGGATGGAAAGAGATTAAATTAAAATTAGATCAGGATAATTTTGACATAATTTCAAAATCAAATGAAAATTTTGAAGTAACGGAAGAGGATGTTTTGGGAATTCAACTCGAGTTCGAATCCGGAAATAACTATACCGATTCCAAATTTGAATCAGGTATTGCTATTATTTCTGAAATTGCAAATAAGGAAGCTTTTGAAAACAGTGATGATTACAGCAATTTATCTCCGGAGGAATCATATTATGATATAAAGAATTATCCGAATCCCTTCAATCCCGTTACAACCATTACTTACACATTGCCGCAGCCAACATATGTTTCTTTAACTGTATATGACCGTTTAGGGAGAGAGGTCATTTCCTTAGTAGCTCAGAATCAAGACTCCGGTGAACATTCAATAGAATTTAATGCATCAGAATATCCTAGCGGAATATACTTTTATAGGATAAAAACTCCTGAAAGAACCGAAGTCAGGAAAATGCTATTGACAAAATAAAGCGTAAAGATTTTTTAGATAAAACAAAAAAGCCTTTAAATAATTATTTGAAAGGCTTTTTTGTTTAGACACATATTTGTTTAACCCTATTTTACAATTGCAATACCCGCAGGGAATGAACCCATCTCCAGTTTATCTTCAAGTAAAGTGAAATTCGAACCCTGGATTTGAATAATTCTTGAAACCCCTACTTTGTTGTTGCCTACCTGTGGGTGATGTCCGTCAAAACCGGACTGAGTTTCACAGGAAACGATGGCATAATTTCCGTCTGCTGTCATGTCAACTCCATGCGGCTGTACTCCTGCGTCGAGAATTGTACTAACAACCATTTGAGTTGAGGAATTAATTATCGAAACAGAACTGTCATTTCTATTACATACAAACAAATACTTTCCATCATTGGTGAATTTCATTAATAACGGATTCTGTCCGACCGGTATTGCATTTACCTGTGACAGGTCCGAAGCAGAATAAACTCTGACTTCATTTGACTTTACACATGAAACATACAGTAAGCTGTCATTAGGAGACAAGACAACCTGATAAGGTACAAAATTTCCTGTCCCGTTCCCACTCGGCGGAACCGTTGGATCAATCGGGTTTGAATCTTCTATATCAAAATTGGAAGTGGATATTTTGAATAAATATTCACCAAATTCAGAGACAGTAAACAAGTATTGTTCATCCTTCGTTAAAGCCATTCCGTGTGCTCCTGTAAATCTTGGATTGGTTAAAATTTCCGTGACCGTCATAGTTTCTGCATCAAATTTCTAGTAAAATTACTTCCTGAATTAGCAGGTGTAAAATTAGAAATGTAGCCTGTTTGCCCGTCATCAGTGATTATAATGTGAGCAGGAGCTTCTCCGGCTTGCATTGAGCCTACCCTTGTGTAGTCTGTTAAGCTATACTTCTCTACAAATCCGCCTTTTATTAAACTGACATAAAAAAATTGTCTTGCCGAGTCAATTGTAATATAATGAGGTGAATCCAACTGATTTGTCCCTCCAACAGGAATCAATCTTATAACCTGCTTGCTGTTTGGCTTTACTACAGCAACCACATCCGCGGCCTGATTTGTAATAAATCCTTTTTCATAAATCGATACATTTGAAAACGCAACATCACCTGCTGCGTTTTTCGCACCTTCATTTATCCATGTTTTTATTGTCGATATTCTTCCGGTATCTATTTTGTGATATACATATTCAAAACTATTCGGATCAATGTAAATTACCGGTGAGACTGTGGTATCTAAATTTAAATATGAAACCAGGTGTGACCAAAAGCCATTATATGGAATGATCATAGTTCCGTTTTTCGAACCGCTCATCGCTTTATTCCAGTCAGTTAAGCTAAAGCCACCCTGATCATTTTCAGTTGCATGACAAGACGGTGTGGTGCAGGACAAATTATTTTGCAGGTATCCATCATTAAATATAGATTCTATTTCTGCAGGAAATTTAGAGGAGTTGTTCTCCGGGGTTGAACTAAAGTCCTGTTCACAGGACTGCAAATAGACTAAACCAAAATTTAAAAGAAGAATTGATACAATGGGGTATAAAAGTTTTTGAGTTCGTTTCAGCATTCTAATAAAAAATTAAATTATTTTCAAAAGTTTTTATTTCATGTACAAATTTAGAGGTAAGTTTAGAAGGATTATTTTCGGAGTTTAAATTTACCAGAATCCCCTTCCCTTCACATATGATTAATTTGGTAATATCGTTTTTAATTATTTGCTCAAAGCAAAAACTCGAATTCTTGATCCATGAAATTCTGGTGTATACATTTAATAATTCGTCAAGGTATGCAAATGATTTGTAGTCAATTTCGTTACGGACTACTACAACTTTTAATCCGTCATTAAAAATCCCGGACGGCAAAATGTTGTAACCTAAATGACTTCTATACTCAACTCTTCCAATTTCAAAATATTTCAGAAAATTAATATTATGAACAATACCCTGTGAATCGACCTCAAAAGTACGAACACGGACTTGAGTAACATGTTTGTAATCCGGTAAATCCAAGCTTCATTTAAATTATACATCAAAATATAGTATACAAATTTAACTTTCAATAGTATTCTATAAACTTACTTAAAATTGATACAAGCATTTAGTATATTGTTTCATATGATTAGTAAAAATAAGAAAGTAAATAAAAAAATCGGGTTGATTGGATTTCCAATGGATCTTAGGAGCTGACAGAAGAGGCGTAGATATGGGACCCTCTGCAATCCGTTATGCAAACTTAGAGGAAAAATTAGAAAATTTGGGTTACAATGTTACTGACTTCGGTGATATTGATGTGCAGATTTCAGAGACTCAAAGAATTAAAAATCCTAAACTTAAATACCTTCCCGAGATTGCAAAGACATCAAAAATTCTTTCCAAGAAGGTCGAAAAGCTTTTAGATAAAAATTACTTTCCTTTGATCATAGGTGGTGATCATGCTACAGCAATAGGTACAATTGCAGGTATTTCAAACTATTGCAAGAAACAAGAAAAAGACTTTGGGCATAATCTGGATTGATGCTCATGCCGACATGAATACAGAACAAACTACACCTTCCGGAAATATTCACGGAATGCCGCTGGCAATTGCGCTTGGACTGGGCGAGAGAAGTCTTACTCATATGAACGGATTTTCCCCGAAAGTAAAAACGGAAAATGTTGCATTGATTGGAATCCGTGATGTGGATGATAAAGAAGCGATTACTATAAAAAAACAGAATTTAAATGTTTATACTATGACGGAAATTGATAAAATGGGCATTCACAGAATAATAGCAAAAGTATTGACCGATTTTAAAAGCAGAGTCGACCATATTCATATAAGTTTCGATATGGATGGAGTTGATCCCCAGTATGCGATGGGTGTCGGTACGCCTGTTCCCGGCGGTTTGACTTACCGAGAATCACAATTATTGATGGAAATGGTTGCGGACTGCGGGTGTATGAACTCACTGGAAATGCTTGAAGTAAATCCTATTCTGGATACGGCAAATAAAACCGCATCTCTTGCAGCCGAACTTATTATATCGGCTCTCGGCAAAACAACACTCTATGATTAATTAATTAACAATAAGCTTTTTAAGCTTCTCAAGTTTTGTCTTCGCTTCGGCTTGCTTTTTCTTTTCATTTTCGACTACTTCACCAGAGGCCTTCCGGAGAAATCATCATTTGAAAGCTTCTTATTCAGCCCTTCAAGATATTTTTTCAGATTTTCAATCTCCTTTCCGATTTTCTGAGACTGCTTTTCTTTATCAAGACTGCCTTCAAGCGACAAGAATATTTCAAAATTATTTAAAACTGCACTTGCATATTCGCTGCTTTCATCCGGGATGCTGTTCAGTTCCAGCTTTTCAAGATTACAGAGCTTCTTTAAATATCCTTTGAAATCTTCAGTTAGTTTCTTCCCTTTGCCATCAGATGCTTTTATGAAGACTTCAGCTTTAACAGATGGAACAAAATCATTACTTGACCTTAAATTCCGGACAGCAGTTACTATTTCCTTTATTTTCTCAAAATTGACTTCTGAATCTTCATCTATCTTGCCTTCGTCTGCTCTTGCGATCAGTTCAAAAGAAATGCTTTTATCATCTCTCCCCTCTCCTATAGAATGCCACAGATCTTCAGTTACATAAGGAATGACCGGGTGTAAAATCTTCAGTATGTTTTCATAATAGTTCAATGCGTCATTTATGATATTGACTGAGTTCTCCGGCTGGCCAGCAATTTTTATTTTTAATAGTTCAATGTACCAGTCGCAAAAGTCACTCCATACAAAATTATGAAGTGTCTTTGTGTAGTCATTCAATCTGTATTCATTCAAATATTTGTCAGCGGATTTTAACGTAGAGTTAAATCTGCTCTCGAGCCATTTGTCAGTCAAATCTTTTTCATAACTGCTGCGTTGCTGCACACCATCAGAAATAATTTTAGCCTTGGTCATCATTAAAAATCTGCCGGCATTCCATAGCTTCGTTACAAAGTTTCTTCCAATTTGTGTCTTCTCTTCATCAAATAATACATCATTTCCCAAAGGTGCGAGATAAACTAATGTGAATCTTAATGCATCTGTTCCGTATTTATCCATCAGATCGATTACATCAGAATAATTGCCCAAAGTCTTTGACATCTTTAACCCTTTTCCGTCTCTGACTATCGAATGAAAGTAGACTTCCCTGAAAGGAACCGCCTTCATATACTCCATTCCGGCCATAACCATTCTTGCAACCCATAAAAAAATTATGTCGGGACCGGGTGATAAAAAATCAGTCGGGTAATAATAATTTAAATTCTCGTTCGTTTTATCATTCTCATTGTTCTCCCATCCAAAGACACTAAGAGGCCACAGCCATGATGAAAACCATGTGTCCAGCACATCCTCATCCTGCTCCCAGTTTTCAATATCTTTCGGAGGTTCAACTTCACAATAAATTTCCCCGGATTTTTTGTGATACCAGATAGGAATCTGATGTCCCCACCAAAGCTGCCTTGATATACACCAGTCTCGGATATTTTCCATCCAGTGATAATAGATTTTTGTATAGTGTGCGAGGGAAAATTTTATTTCACCTTTCTTAACAACTTCCAATGCCGGTCCGGCAAGCTATCTTCATCGATACAAACCATTGCTCTGACAAATAGGGTTCGATCATTCCTTTCGTTTTGTCAGATAATGCAATCTGATGCGTATAATCTTCAATCTTCTCCAGCAAGTCAAATTCTTTGAGCCGCTCAACGATCTTATTTCTGGCTTTTAAAATTTCCATTCCCTGAAACTCGCCGGTAAATTCATTTAAAGTCGAGTCTTTATTTAAGACTGTAATTGCCTCCAGATTATGTCTCTGCCCGACTTCAAAATCATTTCTGTCATGGGCAGGGGTTATCTTTAATGCACCGGTTCCAAATTCAATGTCAACATAATCATCTTCAATTACAGGGATTAACTTGTTCAGAAAAGGAAGTCTGACAGATTTGCCCTTAAAGGAATTATACCTTTTGTCATCAGGGTTTACTGCGACTGCTGTATCACCGAACATTGTTTCGGGTCTTGTAGTGGCAACCGTAATATATTTGTCAGTATTTTGCGCTAAATATTTAATAAAATATAATTTGTCATTTCTTTCCTCATAAAAAATCTCATCATCACTCACTGCAGTTTGGGCAACCGGATCCCAGTTTACAATTCTTTTCCCTCTATAAATTAAACCTTTCTTATAAAGATCAACGAAAACTTTCCTGACATTTAATGATAATCCCTCATCAAATGTAAATCTTTCCTTCGACCAATCTACAGATGCTCCAAGCTTTCTGATTTGCTTTAATATTGTGCCTCCGTTTTTTTCCTTCCATTTCCAGACCAGCTCAATAAACTTTTCCCTTCCAAGGTCATATTTTGTTTTCCCCTCTTTGGCTAATTCTTTTTCAACCATTATCTGGGTCGCAATCCCTGCGTGGTCCATTCCCGGCACCCAGCATACTTCATATCCCTGCATTCTCTTTAACCTGCAGTAAATATCCGGAATGGTAATATCAAGTACATGACCAAAGTGAAGAATTCCTGTGACATTAGGCGGCGGTATCACTACGGAAAATTTTGGTTTCTCAGAATCGGGATGGGATTCATATAATTTATTTTCCTCCCAGAACTTCTGCCATTTTAATTCCGAAGTTTTATAATCGAAAATTTTGGGAAAATCATTCATTGGTTAAACTAATTCTTTTTCGTTTTTAAAGTTGTTCTGTAGAATTTCATTCGCAAGATTCAGATAAGCAATTGCTCCTTCGGAGTTGATTTTATAAAGACAAAGCGGCTTACCATAAAAAGTCGATTCATTCAGCAGGTTCGTATTGGGAATAAAAGTATTCAAAAGATATTTGCTGTATTTTATCTTCAGTTCCCTTTCCGAGATCTTCGTAACTTTCGAATCCTTTTCATACATGGTTAGAATTATTCCTTCAATGCTTAAATTCGGATTTGCAATTTCTTTTATCCACAGAAAATAATTAAACAATCTGTCAACTGCTTCAAGGGAAAAATGTCCCGACTTGATGGGAATCAAAATAGAATCGGAAGCAACAAGCGCATTTGTAGAAATTCCCTTTAGCACAGGAGGACAATCTATTATAATAAAATCATAATAGCTTTCTACATCTTTTGTTATTGCATTTTTCAATATTAGCCGGTTCTCTGAATATTTGATGAACTTATCGTGCATGTTGATTGAATAAACATTGGACGGTACAAAGTCCAGATATTCAAGATCGGTTCTGTGAATTGCCGACTTCAGAGAATGTGTAAATGCAAAGATTTCCGCAAGACTTGCTTTTATTTTATCCGAAGTAAATCCCAGTGCAATTGCTGAAGCACCGAAAGGATCGACATCTATAAGCAGAGTTTTTTTCTCTGCAACTGCCAGCGAAGCCGCAAGATTCACCGCTGTAGTGGTTTTACCGACACCTCCTTTGGGCACACATACTGAAATTATTTTACTCATCTGTTTATAACTTTGATAAATAAATTTGATTATTGTTTATTACACAATATGGCTTGCATTGAAGTTCGTAATTATCAAAAGGTGTATTCGCAGACTTTTGATCTGAATTTCTTCTTATCAATTTTCCATTTGGCATTTCTGTTCAAGACCGTAAGATTGGCTTTTTCGCCTTCTCTGATCCTTACTTCATCCAGTCCCAGTATCCTTCTCGGATTGACAGACATTTTCTCAATTAATTTTTCAAAAGTCATTATTCCAGGTTCTTACCAGAAATGTATATACAAGACCTACTGCAGTTTCCAAACCAACAATCCCAAAAGGTGCATCGTAAAATCCCTGGCTCTTCTCATACTCAGTGTGCGGAGCATGGTCAGTACAAATCACATCTATTGTATCATCTTTCAGTCCTTCAAGTATTTGTCTGACATCATCGCCGGTTCGAAGCGGCGGATTCATTTTTGCATTAACATTATATTCAAGACATTCTTTGTCCGAAAGAATAAAATGATGCGGACAAACTTCACCTGTGACATTAATATTTTTTGACTTTTGCATTCTCTTAAAATATCAACACTCCTTCCGCAGGAAATATGCTGAATGTGATATCTTGAATTTTTTACAAACTCAGTCAATAAAATGTCCCTTGCAATGACTGAAGTTTCACTTACATCCGGAATTCCTCTTACTCCCATTAAAGTGGAAATATAACCTTCATTCATTACACCTTTATTTGACAAATTCATATCCTCGCAATGCTGAATCACAACAGAATTTATTTGAGACGTGTATTCAAGAACTCTTCTCATAATTTCAGGATTGGCAATAGGGCTTCCGTCATCGGTAAACGCAACTGCTCCGGCTTCTGCTAAAGATAAAATAGGTGAAAGCTTCTCCCCTTCCCTTTTCTGCGTGGCACATGCAGCAATTTCTATATCAATTAAGAAATCTTTTGTCTTTTCAAGTATATTTTTTACTATCAAAGGCGAATCAAGCGGAGGAGAAGTATTCGGCATGCATAATACTCCTGTAAACCCGCCGTTAGCGGCTGCTTCTGAGCCGGTTGATAAATCTTCTTTATGAGTTTGTCCCGGCTCACGAAATGAACATGCATGTCAAAAAGTCCCGGAACAGCAGTTCTATTCTTTAAATTTAATTCTTTGACATTCTTTCCGGATCTTTTTACTTTTCCGATTTTATTAATTATCCCGTCAATAATCAAGAAGATCCGTTGTCTCATCAATATTATCTTCGGGAGAAATTATATGTATGTCTTTTAAAAGTAAATCCAACTCTTATTTGTATTATTCATTAATTTGAATATTGCACATTTGATTGCCAACACCGTTTGTCACCTGCTCAAAGATAAGAGAATTATCTGAAACAGATGTGTAATAATCAAATTCGACATTAATATTCATTGGTCCGGGATGCAGTATTTTTATTTTCGGATTTAGCCTGAGTCTATCTTTCGTTACTCCATAGTGCTTATTAAACTCCTGAAGCGACGGCAGTGAGCTCCCTGCATCCCTTTCAAGCTGAACTCTAAGCATATTCAATGCATCATTATTTTTTATTGCATCAGCAATATCTGTAAAAACATTAACGCCCAGACCTTCTATGTCTCTCGGAATAAATGGCACCGGCCCGCAGACCGATACATTTGCTCCGAATTTTTTCAATCCGAAAATATTCGAAAGAGCAACACGGCTGTGTGAAATATTGCCGACAATACAAACATTCAAATTCTTTAGACTCCGAAATATTTCCTTAAAGTATAGATATCAAGCAATCCCTGCGTGGGGTGTTCATTGGTTCCGTCACCGGCGTTAATAATTTTAGAAGTTGAATATTCGGTCAATAGCTTTGGAATTCCCGGGAACAGAATGCCTGACAACTATATAGTCAAATTTCATTGCTTCAATATTTTTTATGGTATCCAGCAAACTCTCACCTTTACTCAATGAAGACCCGGCAGAAGTAAAGTTTACTATATCCATTCCTAATTTCTTTTCAGCCAATTCGAATGAAGTTTTCGTACGGGTAGAATCTTCAAAAAAAAGATTTATTACAGACTTCCCATTTAGAATTCTTTCAACAGGTTTCTTTTGAACTATCTTTTTTTTAAAATCCTCTGCCGATCTAAAAATATCTTCAATGTCATTCTTTTCTAAATTTCTTAAACCCAATAAATGATCCGGAAAGTTCAAGCCAATAATTTTAGTTTTACATTCCTATTAAGAAATTCCATAATACATAATCCAAGTATCAGAATAGAAGCAGCAGCAATAACAAAAGCCTTGATTGTCGAAAGTCCGACGCCTTCAGCGCCGCCGCTTGTCTGAAAACCAATAAAACATCCTATTGATGATATTGAAACTCCGAAAAATAGTGCTTTTATAGTTCCTGCATATATGTCCTTCACTTCAAGCGCTTTCTTAAATGCACCCAAAAATGTTTCCGACGGAACATCAAGAAAAACCGTTGCAACAGTATAGGACCCTAATATGGCGATCGAGCTCGCATAGACAACTAAAACCGGGAGCATACACGTTGTAGCAACAATCCTCGGCATCGCAAGATATCTTACTGGGCTGATTGCCATTGCTTCCAGTGCATCAATTTGTTCCGTGACTTTCATTGTGCCAAGCTCTGCAGCCATGGATGCACCGACTCTTCCGGCAAGGACTATTGCAGCCAGCACAGGCCCGAGCTCTATGATTATTGCTTTTGTCGTAGCCGAACCCAGATAACTGTAAGATATCAATCCTTTGATCTGATATGCCGCCTGCCAGCAGGAAACTGCTCCGGTAAAGACTCCGATAATTGTTACCAATGCTAAAGAGTCAACTCCTACATGAAGCATTTGTTCGAGTATAAGTTTTCTGTCTCTGAATACTCTTCCCAGGTTTTTTAAAACTCCAAGCATTAAAATTGAAAATTCCCCTAATTCTGAAAAGAACTGAATGAATTTTTTTCCTATAAATGTAATCAAGTAACTGGAATTAACTTATATTTAATAAATATTTGAGCAAACTTTTATTAATAGCTTTTAAGCTTCTGAACTTTAACCTGTAAAAGTTTATTACCCGATTTTTTCATAACAGTCATAACGATTCCTTTATAATCTATTCTTTCATATATATCAGGAATATGTGCTGTTACAGTTTGCAAAAATCCGCTTAATGTCTGATAGTTATCAGGGTCATCGGGAATATCAGCATTGAATGTTTTATTAAACTCTTCAATTGAAATATTCGGATTGACAAGATATACACCTTTCTTCTCAGCTTTAACTTCTTCTGCCTCAATATCATATTCATCTTCAATCTCACCGACAATCTCTTCTATTATGTCTTCGAGTGTAATTACACCTTCTACACCTCCATGCTCATTGATGACAATACCAAGGTGAATGTGCTTCTTCTGAAAGTCTTTTAAGATTTCTCCTATTAGCTTGGTCTCCGGAATGAAATGTGCCGGCCGTATTATATCCTGCAGTACGATTAATTCCCTGTGCTCGGCTGCGCTTACAATATCTTTTGAATATATTACTCCTATTATATTATCAATACTGTCCTTATAAACGGGAATTCTCGAATATCCTGCCTCAATGACTTTTTCAATGATCTTTTCACGGCTCTCATCTATATCAATCGCAAACATTACGTTTCTCGGAATCATGACATCTTTTGCAGTCTTATCATTGAATTCAAAAATTTTTTCGATGAGCTGCTGCTCCGTTTTGTCAATCTCACCTGATTTGGTCCCCTCGGCAATCAGCAATCTAATCTCTTCTTCCGAATGGGATCTTTCCGATTCGGTTGCCGGCTGAATGCCAACAAGTCTCAATATCTGATTAGCTGTAACGTTAAGCGCCCATATTGCTGGTTTGAAAATCAGGTAAAATACATTTAGCGGAATTGCTACAAATAAAGTTGTCGCTTTAGGATGCCTTATTGCAATTGATTTGGGAGCAAGTTCTCCTACGATAATATGCAGGAATGTAATAAAAATAAATCCTACAGTCAGGGAAATTGTATGAAGAGTTTTGGGATTTTCAATATTAAAAATTTGAAAAAAAGGATCTAAAATCCTTGCTGTTACCGGCTCCCCTATCCAACCCAATCCCAAGGAAGAAATTGTAATTCCAAATTGAGTAGCCGCGAGATACTGATCAAGATGCGTTATTAATCTCAGGGCTAATTTTGATTTATTTCCTTCTAACGGCTGAATCTGTGTTTTCCTGACCTTTACAAAAGCAAATTCTGCAGCAACAAACAACGCATTAAACATTACAAAAATAAGCAGCAGAAAAAGATCGAAGAATATAGACTTAAAGTCCTCCATATGTGTAACAGTAAAATAAATATTTCACTTTCCATCTACAATGTAAAATAATAAAGAGGTGTAAAATAAGAATATTACAGATGCTGATGCCACAGTAACCGGTATTTGATTTTTCATACTTTATTTTTTAGTTTGAACAGCAAATTCCAAATTCAATACAAATATTGCAATGAAGTATTCTTAAATGGATAAAAGAATATTCCCAAAATGTATAAATGAAAACGCTTCAGGCATAGCTTAAGAGATGATATGTGTTATTGTCCGCTCTATAACGGTGGATGTAAAGTTCTCCGGCGATGTGGTTTTTTGTCCTTCCTTTGACAGGAAAGGCAGAACATTTATTTGAAATCGAAATAACTATTTTGTAAATATCATTTTCCTTATATCTGATGTGTAATTTGTTTCAAGCTTGTAAAAATAAATCCCGCTTGAAATGTCGCCATACTTAGCCGTGTTGAATTCAACGTTATAGATTCCCGGCGTCTGAAAACCGTCCGCCAGTATATCAACAAATTTTCCGGTCAGACTGAATATCTCAAGCTTAACATTGGTGGGAACTAGTATCTCATAAGAAATAACCGTAGATGGATTGAAGGGATTTGGATTATTCTGATGAAGCTTAAATTCCGGAACTTCCGTAATGCCGACTTTTATTTCTTCAGACGTTACAACTTTATTGTTAATATCATATGCACTGACTTTATAAAAATAGACGCCGTTTTCCTGTGGCGAGTCCGAATAGGTATAGTAATATGATGTCAGGGTATCACTTTCCTCTCTCTTCCGGAAATTTACAAAGAGCAAATCATCAAGCTGAAGATAATTCTCCATACCTGCTTTCTTACTTTCAATTCTGAACTTATAAAGATTACTCGGGTTAATTATCCTCCAGTTTAAACTCACTTCACCCTTCTTTATTGAAGCCTCAAAATTTCCTATTGCATTGTTTAATCTGTCACCGCTGTCCGCACTCACAGATGTGGACAGGATCAATATGAAGAATAATATCTTTAGGTAAAATTTCATAATTTTTTTATCTGTATTCCTGTAAATAATCAAGTCGTTTCTTTAGCTTTTCCTTTGGAACAAGCAGTTTATCTTTTCCAAATATTGCTTCTTCCTGGCTTGAAAAAACCAGTTCATAATCATCGCTCATTACTATTGCTTCTTCAGGACACACTTCCTCGCAAAATCCGCAGAAGATACATCTTACCATATTGATTTCAAATTTTTCCGGGTATCTCTCTTTTTCATTCGGTGTCTCCGCAGCCTGAACTTCAATAGCAAGCGCCGGACACACTCTTGAACAAAGAGCGCAGGCGACACATCTTTCAGTGCCGTCATCTTCCTGAACAAGAACAGGTCTTCCCCTGTATGATGCAGGAGGAATCCATTTTTCTTCCGGGTATTGCCTTGTGAACTTAGGTCTGAAAATCTGTTTTAATGTCAGCCCGAGACCTTTTACGATCTGGGGAATGTATGTTTGTTCGAATAGATTTAAGTCTTTTTTCTTAGTTATTGACATCAATCTCTACAATTAATTTAAACAAATATAATACAAAGTTTGGTAAATGTTAAGGTATAATTACAAAATAATACCCGGATCATTATGCAACATTCGAGATTATTTGCTAAATGCTGCTAAATGCATTTGTGGATTATTTATCTTTAATACTAAACAATATTTTTTTAAATTGCATAAATCCATTTTAAAAAATAAAAACATTTATGAGAATATTAGTTATTACCTTAGCTTTTCTGTTTCTAACAAATCTTAGCACTTCATTTTCATCTTCGCCCGGCGACGATTTGATCACAAAAGGAAAATCTGAAACAGAAAATCCTCTTACTCCGTCCTCCAGCACCAAGAAGGTTTTTACCGGAGGTGATATTGGCGCTTCGTTCGGAGATTATACAGAAGTCCGGATATGTCCGTTGATCGGATACAGAATATCGCCGTATGTTTCTACCGGATTAAAGTTTATTTACATCCACTCCTGGCAGAAAATAAATCAAAACCAGGTAAATCCTACTACGCTGCAATCTAATACTTTAGGAGGTAATGTATTCCTGACATACTATCCCATAAACACTTTCTATTTGAAGGGTGAATTTGAATATGACTCCTATAAAAATTACGCAACAACTCAAAGTACTCCTGCTACGACAAATGGTGTACCTTTCTTATATTTGGGACTGGGATACAATAAACCAATATCAAAAAATGTAAATTTTAATGCCGGTATAAAAGTGGATGTGCTTAATAATCAAAATTCACCATATGAAGATTTCACTCCAATATTTGATGTTGGCATAGGTGTCGGAATTTAACTCAATATTATTATCATACACTTTTATCTTCCTGCGAAGCAATAATTGCAGGCATTTTAACTGTATTAAATTCCTTGTAATTGTAAGCTATCATGAGTATTTTTGCAGACTAAATAAAAATTTAAGAAATGAAGCGAACATATCAGCCAAGTAACAGAAAACGAAAGAATAAACACGGATTCCGTGAAAGAATGTCTACAAAAAACGGTAGAAAAGTATTGGCGAGAAGAAGAGCTAAAGGCAGAAAAAAACTTACTGTTAGTGATGAATTTGTAAGACATCCGTAGCAATGCAAATTCTTTAGATGGATAACAATGAAAGTCAGCATCACGATAGCAGGTTAAGGAAAGAAGAGATTTTAAGCGGTTACAATTCATATTCAAAAGTTCTTAAAAGCTCAATTTTAATTTCAACAGAATATCTAAAAGCTTTTGTAAATTCAGAAAACATAGAACCGGTTTCAATTGATTTAACAAAAAGCCCGCTTTTTACTGATAATGTAAAAGTGGGCTTTATTATTGCAAAGAAAAAAATTAAGAAATCAGTCTTAAGGAACAGAATAAAAAGACTGCTCAGAGAATCCTACAGGTTAAATAAATATTTGATAAACCCATTACCTTTAAAATTAATTCTGATATTTTCCCTTACAGAAAAAGGTTATAATTTTTTTTTAAACAACCCGGAAACAAAATTTGAATTCTCCAATACTGAAATGAAAATACTTCTTGAAAAAATAAAAAAAAATCTCGCAATGAGTTTTGCGGCAATATTTTTCATAAAATTTTATCAGAGATTGATCTCACCGCTATTGTCCGGCTCATGCAGACACTATCCGTCCTGCTCACATTACGGCATTGAAGCATTTACCGTACATGGATTCTTCGTTGGATTTTATTTAACGGTAAAAAGAATTTTAAAATGCAATCCGTTTTTTGAATGCGGTTATGATCCGGTTCCGCCCGGGAAAAATAATTCAAACAGTTTAAAATCATTAAATAAAAGTTTATAAAAAAGTAAATGGATAAAAGATCAATTTTAGGATTTGTGTTAATAGGTGTCGTTCTTTTAATATGGTTATACTGGAATTCGAGCACACAGCAAAAGGTAGTTCAGAATAATAAACAGATGCCGGATACGACTCTGGTTTCGGATCAATCTAAAATCAAACAGCCGGATACTAACATAGCCAAATCCACGGGAAATATTATCCCTGATTCATTAGCGAATGATTCACTTAATATTAAATATGGAAGTATCTTTGCTTCGAAGGCAATAGGCAGCACCCAGGTTCCCCGGAAGAAAAAGTAATTATTTTAGAGAATGAAAAGGTTCAGATGGAGTTCAGCAGCTACGGCGGCGGATTAAAAAAATATACGATAAAAAATTATGATACCTGGGATAAGCAGCCCCTTCAGCTTGTTGACTGGAAAAAAGGGAAAGAGCTGCATTTGCTTTTCACATCCAAAGACGGAAGGTTAATAAATACAAAAGATCTGGTATTCGAATCAGATTATCCTGAATGGAAAATGGTCGATCTGAACAGAGACAGTTCGTTTCAAGTTAGTGTATACAATATATTTTACTGAGGACAGTACGGAAAAGATATCTAAGACATACACATTCTTTCCCGATCTTTATGAGTTTGATGTAACATATGAGTTTAATAACCGGCAAAATTCATTGCCGATAATAAATATCAGGTTGTATGGGAATCATCGTTAAATTTAACAGAATACAGAAGTGATCAGGAGGCTACATTTTCAGAGGCATTTGCATACATGGGTGGAGAGCTTGAAACATTGGATGCAACGAAGGTGGGCGAGGAATATAAGAGCGATTTTAACGGGAATACCGACTATGTGAGTCTGAGAACAAAATATTTCGGTTTATTCATCATTCCAAAAGACAGGAAAGGCGACGGAGCTTATATGAGCGGGTTCAGGGAAAATCTTAAAGATAACGGAGCCAGGGAGAATTATTCCATTGCTATAAAGATGGATATTAAAAATGAAAAACTGGAAAAATCTACATTCAGCATTTTGATAACTCCGCTGGATTATAAGATATTAAAATCATATGAAATAGATCTTGAAAAGACACTCCGATTTTCTCTGGATTTTATTGTAAGACCTATTGCTCAATATATGATTCTTCCGGTATTCCTTCTTTTGCATACATTTATACCAAGCTGGGGTTTGGTTATAATCTTATTTGCATTTCTGATGAAAGTGGTATTGAATCCGCTTACGAAGACTCAGATGAATTCAATGAAGAAGATGTCCCAGCTTAATCCAAAGATCACTGCAATAAGGGAAAAATATAAAGATGATCCTGTAAAAGCCAATCAGCAGATAATGAAGCTATACAAGGAAGAAAAGATAAATCCTGCAGGCGGATGTCTTCCGATGCTGCTTCAGCTTCCTATACTTTACGCGTTATTCGGTGTATTTAATTCGACAATAGAATTAAGACATGCGAGCTTTTTATGGATAAAAGATTTGTCTGCTCCTGACGTGATCATGCATCTGCCTTTTAAAATTCCTATGTTTGGAATTGATCAGATATCCGGTTTAGCACTGGCTATGGGAATAACAATGTTCATCCAGCAAAAGATGACTGTTACAGATCCCAAACAAAAAGCCATGGTCTATATAATGCCGGTAATGCTTACACTTTTATTTTTTAGTTTTCCTGCAGGATTAAATTTGTATTATTTTATGTTTAACTTATTCTCAATTTCACAGCAGTGGTGGAAAAATAAAAAAGATCCTAAACCTGCCGTAGAAGTTGTTACCTCGGATACCGGCTCAAAAAATAACAGACCAAAGATCACTGAAAAATAATTTGCCTTCTAAAGTAAAAAAATAATCCGGATTGGATTTAAATTGAATCCAAAAACAATTTTAGTAGTTCAGATCGGAAAGATCGGGGATATGATCCTTACGACTCCCCTGTTTTCCGAATTGAAAAGATTATTTCCGGATGCTAATTGAGTGTTCTTGCAAGTGAAATCAATAAAGATATTCCTTTAAATCACAATTCGGTTGATGAAGTAATTGTTTACAAAAAGAACTTTCTTAAAAATCTTTTACTTCTAAATTCATCTCTTAACAATAATGACATTTGGATTGATACCAAAAATAATTATTCCAGAACTCCGAACTTCTGTTAAAATATTCAAACCAAAACTCTCATTAGGATTTAATCTTGAAAAGTAAAGTATTTGACATTGATCTGACATGAATTTCAACAAGGAAAACATGCAGTTGATATCAATCTGAGTCCTGTAAATTATTTTGAAAAGCTCAATTCAAAAAGAAATATCCTGCCCTTCTTAAATATTCCTGAAAATATCCAGAAGAAGTTTGACACAATATTTGATCGAATTCCTGATCATGAATAAATTTCTTATAAATATTTCTGCTGGAAGCAAAAGCAGGTATCTTGAAAAGAAACATATGGTGGATATTATATCCAAAATTAATTCATTGGGACTATTTATACTTTTAATTTGATAGGAGTAAAAGGAGACATTGAAATTATTAGATTATATATTAGGATAATTCACGGGTCAATCGATATAAAATATACTCAGAAGACGAACAATATTTTGAAACAGCCGAAGTGATAAGCAGAAATGATATTGTAATTTCTCCCGATACTTCAGTAGTTCATATCTGTTCGGCATTTAATAAGCCGGTAATAGCCTTATATCCTGATGTGAAATGGAATCTCGAAAAGTTCGCTCCGCTGTCCGAATACAATGAAGTAATAATATTCAGAAAAGTACAAATTCAATTGAAGATATTAAAGCAGATGAAGTAGCTTAAGAAATATATTTAATAAATAAAAATATTAAGTGGAAATGCCGAGAGTCGAACTCGGGTCCGAAAAGAAGACCATTAAAACGTCTACATATATAGTCTGTACTTTAAGATTTCACAAAACTCCGGTCGACAGACTAACCAAAGTAATTGCTATTCCGATTTAGTTTTCATTTAAAGAACTCAGACAATTCCTCAAACTATCTTATCTGATTTGACGCTTTTAACAATTCCGATAAGAGGGATTCGTCAAAGCGAGGTTGCTTATTTTATTAAGCAGCCATAGCGTAGTTATTCTCTACGTTGTTGTTGTTTATTGTTTTCTACCTTTTTAAAGTGCTGGCAGGAACACTATATGCAGTCTTAACCATCTTTCTTCCCGTCGAAACCGTTGCATTCCCATATTTAAATAACAAGTAACTAATTTACTAAACTGTCTTTACATTAGAAGATGTTGCCGATGACTTTAGGTTTTATTTCTTGCTTTACTTCTTTTGTTTCAATTACATCGCTTTCATTTAACACCTTTATCTTTGAATAAAATTCCAAAAGGCACAACAACACAATACCCGAATATTAATAATATTGGTGCAACTATCGTGGGTAAGAAATCCGTCAACTGAATTTTCTGACATAAAGAAGTATCCAATTATTATAATGACAATTCCAGCATCCGATTATCATATAATTCTTTGATGTCATTGCAAAATGTAAATGACTCTGTTCTTTTCTCTGTTTTTTTGATTTTAAAGATTGAATGTTTTGTTGTTTCGTCTTTGCCATAAAAATTAATTATTAATTTTTGATAGTTCATTAAAAAAATGTGAAATACTTAATATACCTCTGTGAAAATTTTTCAAATTCAAATGTTCATCCGGTGAATGTGCATTTTCATCAGGCAATCCGAATCCGATTAAAAGATCGTCGGTGCTTTTAATAATGTCTGAAATGTATTCACAACAGGAATCGAACCTCCCTCTCTCATAAAAACAGGATCTTTTCCAAATCCTTTTTTCAGGGCTTCAACCGCTGCATCCATTGCAGGTGAATCAATAGGAGTGATCGCCCCGTTTCCGCCGTGCAATGAAGTCACTTCTATCTTTAACGGAATTTGGTGAAATTTTTTTTACATATTCTGTAAAAAGCTTTTGCGATTTTTTCGGGCTTCTGATTTGGAACAAGTCTCATTGAAATTTTTGCATAAGCTTTTGAAGGCAATACTGTTTTTGCTCCTTCTCCCTGAAATCCGCCCCATATGCCGTTGCAGTCAAGAGTTGGTCTTGCAGAGGCTCTCTCCAAAGTCGTATAACCTTCTTCTCCGAAAAAGTTCTTCAATTCCCAAATCCTTCTTTATATTTTTTTTCATCAAAAGGAAGTTTGGCATATTCCTTTCTTTCTTTTTCAGTAAAGCGCAAGAACATCATCATAAAAACCATCAATTAGAATTTTTCCTTTTTCATCTTTGAGTTTGCATATAATATGTGCCAGCGCATTTATCGGATTATCCACTGCACCTCCGAACGAGCCTGAATGCAAGATCCCTGTTGGGACCTGTAACTTCTACCTGCATATATGCTAAACCCCTAAGTCCATAAGCATATTGAAGGCACATCATAATCAAACATTGCAGTATCCGATACCATTACATAATCACATTTCAAAAATTCCTTATTCTTATCAATAAAAGAATCCAGATTCTCGCTTCCTATTTCTTCTTCACCTTCAATCAGAAATTTGACATTGACAGGCAGTGATTTATTATTTAGCTAAATGAGCCTGAATGCTTTTCATATGGATGAATACCTGACCTTTATCGTCTGCAGAGCCTCTGGCATAAATATTTTCGCCCTTTACTGTTGGTGAAAACGGAGGGTTTGTCCACAGATTAACCGGATCGACAGGCTGAACATCATAATGCCCATAGATCAAAACTGTAGGTTTATCGTTGCCTGCTTTAAGCCATTCACCATAAACAATCGGATGTCCGGGAGTTTCATATATTTTTACATTTTCAAGTCCGATAGACTTGAGTTCAGTTTTAACAAATTCCGCACAATTCATGAACATCCTTCTTATTTTCGGGATTAGTACTTATAGAAGGAATTTTCAAAAATTCTTTTAGTTCATCTACAAAATTGTCTTTGTTCTTTTCAATGTAACTCGTAATATTTTCCATAGTCTATTAAAAAAAATTGCGATTTCAATAAACCGCATTTAATAAAATAAATATTTTTTAAAGATTACGATTTATTATTGTTTTTGTATCAATCATGTTTAAGATCTTCCTATGCGCTTGTATTGCTCGGATCAAGCTCAAGAACCTTGTTATAACTTACTTTGCATCATCGAATTTTTCAAGGGCTACTTCAGATCTGGCCTTCCAAAGCCATGACTGAACATACGAATTATCTATTGAGTTTGCCGTGTTGAATGCATTCAAAGCATCCTGATATTTTCTGAAGTGAATAGTAGCAAAGTCCTTTATATACATAAGCTGCAAGCTGTTTGCGTTCCCAATATCAATTGCTTTATCAAAACTTACAATAGCTTCTTCATAATTCTTTCTGATTGAATTGGACTATTCCCATCTGATAATAGATCTGTATCGTCAGTACTGTCAATCTGCAATAGCAAGATTGAAATTTTTATAAGCATCTGTCATAGTCTCTTTAAGTTTGCATAAATCTGAGCAAGTTTGATATAATCTTCGATATCAAATATAGATTCAGTGATACTTTATTAAAATATTCAAGTGCCTTGTCATATTCCTCTTTTTCATTATAAACATATGCCATATATTTATAAGCTGAAGACAGGTCCGCATCCGGATTGTCCTGAAATTATTGATTCCAGTTTTGTCAATGCTTCATCATATTTCTTCTGCCCATATAATACTTTTGCAATATAAGTTTCACCATCAACAGAACCGGGCTGTAAGTTTGCATATTTTTCAAATGCTTGAAGCGCCTCCGTATAATTTTCATTGAAATACAATAATCTTCCTTTTTCAAGATAAGCATCTGCAAAATTCGGATTTGCCTGGATCGCTTTATTGTATTCATCCAGCGCATCATTATATTTCTTTTCTCTGAAATAAACCTGCCCCAATCCGAAAGTGTGCATAAGGATTTGAAGGCTGTAATTTTAGCGCCTGATTATAATTGTCAATTGAAGGTGTAAAAGCTCTTCTGTAATAATATGCATCCCCTAATCCGACATATACTTTTGGTATCTGTTATCGTCAATTGTTTTTGCAAGAGTGAGAACTGTTATTGCTTCATCAATCTTTTCCTGCAATTGTATAATTTTTTGCTTCAGCCAATAAGTACATCTACATTTTCCGGTTCTTCTTTCAGTGCTTTTTTAAAATATGTATCTGCCTTATCATAATCTTTTTTCTTGCTGTATAAATTTCCCATTGCAATCAATGCTCCAATTCCCTCATCATCTTTTTTTAATGCCCTTTTTAGATAATCCTCTGCCTCCTTTTATGTCATCCGGTATTTAACAATGCTAGCCCGTAATAATAATTTGCTTCGTAATTGTTTTCAGACTTTACAACCGTCTTTAAGAATACTTACTGCTTTAACATAATCACCGCTTTTGACTGCACTGATCCCGGCATCTAAGTTTCCTGTGCATAAACATCCGGAGCCCATCACTGTAATGAATAGAAATAACAATATTTTGCTTAAATGTTTATTCATTTTAGAATTTAATTAATTTGATTCTATTATTATACAAATATCCTTTAGTTCAATTGAATTGTTCTTACAGGCTGTGTAACAGGAACAAGACTGTTTTTTAGAACGATCTTTTGTCCGTCTGTATTAAGTAAAAAGGTAATAAATCCTGTTGAAAGTTTCATTCCAACATCAGTTGTAAAATGCGTAGATTGTTCTTCTGTAAGGATAGTTGCCGTTATAAATAAGACCCTGATGAAATTCTGCGAAATCATCCTGTCTGCCATTCTCCCATATTTTGGAGACTCTCAATGGGCTTACAGTGGAATCAATGGTATCCTGTTTTCCAAGTGACAGCCAGTTCATGTTTATTATTCCGATCGCGTTTTCATTTTCTCTGACTGCGTTAAGCATCTGTACTGAAGTTGAACAAACAGAAGCCGTAGTTAAGTATTCCTGCTGCCGGGCTATACTGTCAAGAACATACTGGCTTGTCGCCGAATTCTTTCTTTGAACAAAAACCTTGATCTTGTCATTTACACCGGTAGAAAAACTTGCGTGCATCATTATTCTGCTGCTCATCCTGAGACTTTATATCTGTCCAGTTTTGGTATTTACCTGAAAAAATGTTTTTTAAATCTTCTGAGGTTACCCTTTTGACGGGATTTTTTATGTTAACGATAAATCCTATTCCGTCAACTGCAACAGGATAATCCTTAATTTCAAGCTTGTTGTTCTGAATCAAAGCCTTTTCTTCGTCGTCTAATTGTCTTGTAATAACTATAAACTTTGTATCCCCGTTGATCAAATCAGCTACAGCCCTATTTGGTTGATGTACTTGTCATATTTACTTTTGCCTCTTTATTAAGTCTTTCAAATTCCATTATTTCATCTTTCATCAAAGGCTCGACATTTTCATCAACAACTATTGACATTTCCCCGGAAGTAGTGACTGATTTAATTTCATCAAATTTACAGCCCGAAAAAAAACTAAGGATAGTAAAAATCAAAAAACAATACGGATAGATTTTCATAATTTACTTAATAGTTTTTCTTTGTCTTCCTGGATCTTCAAACGTCTCTCCTCTAACTTTTGTCGTTTTACTTTTGTGATCGATGTAACAAATCTATACACTCCGTAAATCATCAACACTATTCCAAGCATCGTTTTTGTTTCGCCGGGTCCTCCCGGATACAATATACCTGTAATTAGTAATAAACCCAAAACGAATGTTAATATTGCAGTTCCAAAATTAATATAGACAGGGAGATTCATTTTTCATACAAAATTTAGTCACTCAGTTTTATCCTAAATTATTTATCATCATCATCATCACTGGATTTCTTTTTATCCTTCGAGCTTAAAGTAAAGCTGAATGGAACGCTGACCCAGCATTTGACAGGTGCTCCGTTTTGTAACGCGGGTGTAAATTGTAAATTCATTACCTTGCTCCTTACCTCATCCTGGAATACTTCAGGACCACTTACACCACCAACTTTTATTACAGAACCGTCAGTTCCCACCAAAACTTTGGCTACAACCCTTCCTTCAATTCCCGATTGTCTTGCAATTTCAGGATATCTCATCGAACTTTTTACCGACCCAAGATTTACTGCATTGGGTGCTTTTTCAACTTCAAATTGTTGAAATACATCCTTTTTCTTTTCTTCTTTCTTTTCTACTTTTTCTTCTATTTTTTTCTCCTGAACCTTTCCGCTGAAATCCGGATTTACCTTTGACGGATCATCCGTTCCCTCAGAAGCAACAGGTAGCTTAACTTCTTCAAGCTCTTTCTGACTTTTCAATTTAACTTCTTCGGTAACTAGTTTTTTTGCGACCGGCTCAGGTACAAGTGCAGATAAATCTTTGAGTGCAACATCTTTTGGGGGCTCAATGGGAACTTCGTCAATCGGAGGAGGAACATCTAAATCCGCAATATTCATTTCTCTGTTTTGCATGATCCCTGTCATTTTCGGCTTTCACTCTTTCAAGATACATCGCAAGCACATATCCGGAAATCAGAACCACGTGGAGAATAATCGCAATGATTAGACCTCTTGTTACATATTTCTGATATAGTTTTTTTAACTCAGGTGCTCCATATTTCATATTCTTGTTAATTTCTATGAAGACTTCATTGCTGGTGTCTATGCTCTTTGACATTTTAACCCCCGTTTTAAAAGGTTATTTTTTAAATTGTTAATTATCTAACTGTTATAGCTAAATTTAGTTTCTGATTTTTAATAACTTAAATTAAAAATTAAATAAATTAAAGTTACTAAATTTATTTAACTTCTTCGCCCCGATACATTATTACAATATCTTTTGCAAAGGACATGAGATTTTTGGCCGCAGCTTTTCCTTCTTCAGACCCCATTGCTGCATTCATTGCATCTTTGTTTTCAAAAAACATCTCCGCTCTGAAGATAAAAACCTGAATCGTCCCCGCTCAGGTTCTTTAGTTTATAAACTTCCGTTTTTATTAATCCCGGCATTTTATTTGCCAAAGGAAGATGCTCTTCATTATACTTTTTATCAAACGCTTCCTTGTTTTCCGGTACTTTGTAATAAGCAATTAGCTTGACCATATGGTTATTATTTTAATTGTTTTATCTTTTAGGTCCGAAATAAGGCATTACTCCTATCGGATTATTAAAATATTGCTTGATTAGATCTTCAGTTGAATTCATATTCTTTTTTTGTTCGATTGATTTTTCTGTGTATCCAGATCGTTGTCTACTAACGTAATAAATTCCTCTGATTCTTCTTTTTGTAAAACTTCAGATGATCCCATTTCACTTGTTTTATCCTGAATGGAAATAAAGGAAATAATTTCGGAATAATTTGTTTTTCAGGAACCTGTTCATCGTAGCTTGTATAAACTCCCGAAACAGGAATAACCTTAGGATCAACTACAAATTTTTCTCTTTTTCCATATAATATCTTCCGTCAAGTAAATTATATAGATTGTTTGCAAGCATAAATTTATATTCGTCCTTGGTATATTCTCTTTCATTTTTATAATCTTTGTGTGCAAATGCAATTGTTCTGGCCGAATATCCTTTGCTTGCAATTACCAGCGTTCCCATCGGACAATCCCATATAACTTTTTTGCATCCTCATGCTTCATTCTGATACACCCGTGAGAAGACGGTCTTACTCCCAAATGAACATAATATCCCGTACCGTCAATTGAATGAAATCCAATTCCCTGATTGAATGGCATGAAATGATACATATTGGCAGCATTCAAATTGTGAAGACTGATGATGCTCTTCTTTTTGAAAAATTGCAAACAGACCGGGACGTGATTCAAGTGCCTCCGGATCTCCCTTTTATTATTTCCCGAAGAGACAGGATATTTTTCTGTTTTACCGTTACGCCAGTGCTGATAAAGCATTTGCTGATCTATTCTTAATTCAAGCCAGCAATCCTTGTCCGTATAAATTGTATCTTTTATTCCTTTGGAAATATCTTCCGAAGAAAGAATATTAAATTTCCCTGCATTCACTATTTCCTGCCCGTAACTTACTGTATTTCTGAAATTATTGTTTGGATTTGAACCGAATAATGAAATGTCTGAAAATCCTGACACTACCAAAATAATAAATATTGACTGGAAGCCCAAAGGAAAAAATGTTAATTTTCTTTTTGACTTCATTCATATCTTCTGAATGATTTTCAGCTAAACTTATCTCTGACATACGTTATAATATTTCTGACAACAATTTACCAAAAAATATCAAATAATAATTTAAATTTAAACATATTTAATCGTATTTCCGGTTTGAAGTCAGCCGGATCTTTGAAATAGGGTTGGACTTTGCTGAGAATCTTTTGATCAGGTTTTGGGAATTAACTTATTAAAAATCGAGCGGAAATCATGATTTTAAATGAATACATTTTAGAATACTATTTAACCGAATTTGCCTGTGACATATTCTTCGGTCAGCTTTTCCTTTGGATTTGTAAACATTCTTCTGGTCTTGGAAAATTCTACCAATTTTCCCAGATAAAAAAATGCCGTCTGGTCACTTACTCTCGCTGCCTGTTGCATATTATGAGTAACAATTACTATACTGTATTCTTTCTTTAAATTGATAAATCAACTCTTCGATCTTCGATGTTGAAATCGGGTCCAATGCGCTTGTTGGCTCATCCATCAAAATTATTTCCGGACTTACTGCAATCGAACTTGCAATGCATAGTCTCTGCTGCTGACCTCCGGATAAACTCAAAGCAGGAGTTTTTAGTCTGTCTTTTACTTCCTCCCAAAGTCCGGAATGTTTTAGGTTTTTTTCCACAATTTCATCAAAGTAAGATTTTTTTGTTATTCCGTTTAATCTTAATCCTGCAATGACATTATCATAAATTGACATTGTAGGGAAAGGATTTGGCTTTTGAAATACCATTCCTACTTTTTTTCTTATATCAACTGAATTGAAATCGAATTATACTTTCACCGTGAATTAAAATCTCCCCAAAAACTCTTGCTTTCGGAGTCATATCATGCATCAAATTAATTGATCTTAAAAATGTTGACTTCCCGCACCCGGAAGGACCAATAATTGCCGTTACACGGTTTTTTCTTATTTTGATATTAATATTTTCTATTGCCGCCCTTTCATCAAAATACACACTCAGATCAATTGTCTGAACTGCAATTTTAGATTCTTTTTCAAGATCATCTGCAGTTTCTTCCAATATTTCCAACTCTTCAATCATGATTTTTTCACCTCTATTTACAAAATTATATTATAGAATTATAAATTTCCTGAAAATTTATTTCTCGTAACAAATCTTACCAGTAAATTAACTACAAATACCAAAGAAATCAAAACAAACGCTCCAGCCCACGCCTGTCTGTGCCAGTCTTCATAAGGCGAAATTGCATATGCAAATATTTGTAATGGCAGCGCTGCAATCGGTTCGTCAATGTTCGTCTGCCAGAATGAATTTCCAAAAGCAGTGAAAACAACGGTGCGGTTTCCCCTGCTGCTCTTGCAATCGCCAAAAGTATTCCTGTTATGATTCCCGATGATGCGGATTTCAATACAATTCTTAAAGTTGTCTTCCATCTCGACACTCCCAATGCAAGCGATGCTTCACTTAAAGACTGAGGAACCAACCTTAACATTTCTTCTGTAATTTTTGTGATTGTCGGTATCATCAGTATTCCAAGGGCAAATCCTCCTGCCAATGCTGAAAATCTTTGCATTGGAATTACTATTACTCCGTATGCAAAAATACCAATAACTATTGATGGCACTCCGCTTAATACATCTGTTGTAAATTTTACAATCATTGAAATAATACTTTTTGAATATTCCGAAATATATATTCCGGAAAGTACGCCAACCGGGATGCCAAGTATTGCGCCTAGACGCATATCAATACAGCGCTTCCTACAATAGCATTTGCCATTCCCCCTCCCTCTTCCCCGACAGGCGCAGGAAGCTGCGTAAAAAAATCAATATTAAGCGAAGAGATTCCCGACTGAGTTGTGTAAAAGAAAATATAAAGCAAAGGAAGAATTGTAATTATTCCTGCAACAACGCACAATGAAATCATCAAAGAATTTATTATCTTTCTTCTTCTGAGATTGCCGGGACTTTTTATTATTAATTCTGCTGTCATTACGCTTTCCTTGTTACACTATAAATTAATAATCTGGCTAAAGAATTTATTATAAAAGTTACACCGAATAATATCAATCCGATTTCGATCAATGAGCTGATATGCAAATTTCCCGATGCCTCCGCAAATTCATTTGCAATCACCGAAGCCATTGAATATGCAGGTTCAAATAATGATGCTTTTATTTGCGCTTTGTTTCCGATTACCATTGTTACTGCCATCGTTTCTCCTATTGCTCTTCCCAATCCAAGCACAGCTCCTCCGAGAATTCCGCTTCGTGCATTCAGTAAAGCCATTTTTATGGCTTCCCATTTTGTTGCTCCAAGCGCATATGCAGCTTCCTTTTGAGCTACTGGTATTGCTTTCAAAACATCACGCGTTATCGCTGAAATAATCGGAGTGATCATAATTGCAAGAATTATTGACGCTGTGAGAAGTCCCGTTCCGTACATCGTTCCTTTAAAGAAAGGAAGAAATCCTAACGTTGACTGAAGCACCGGCTGAACTGTATTTCTCATGAATGGCGCAAACACGAATATTCCCCAGAAGCCGTAAATTATACTTGGTATTGCGGCAAGAATTTCAATTAAAAAACTAATTGGTGTTCTTACGGACTTATGAACTATTTCCGAAAGAAATACTGCAACACCGATGCTGACAGGCAATGAAATTAATAATGCAAGTATTGATGAAACTATTGTTCCGTAAATGAAAGGCAGTGCCCCGAACTGTTCTTTTACCGGGTCCCAGTCAGATGAAAATATAAATCCGAATCCGAACTTATCCCGGCTCTCGGCAGAATCCTGAAACATTTCATAAGCTATATATAAAACTAATCCAACTATTAAAAGAGCAAAAATGAGCGTGAGATTTTCAAACAGAATATCTCCTAATTTTTTTTTGCTCTTTATTTCTTTTTTGGAATCTTCCGTAAAAGTTTAATTTTTAAGCGATTAACAGGATCTTTATTTCTTAATATGTAATGTTGTTAACTTTCTCCAGTGACTTGGTTACGACCGTTGGAGGTAACGGAGCATAGCCGAGATCTGTCGCAAATTTTTCTCCGTCATTCATTGCCCAAACCAAAAATTCTTTTAATGTTTTTCCTTTACTTGGATCTTTTTGCTTTTCATAAATCAAAAGATAAGTATAACTCGATATAGGATATGACCCTTTTCCTTTGGCATTTGTGATTGACTGTCTCAGATCATCCGGCATTTCGCTCAGGGACTGATCCGCTGCTTTCGTCAGAGATTCTAAATTCGGAGCAACAAATTCTCCGTCCTGATTTTTTACATTTGCATATTTCAGATTATTCTGTAACGCGTAAATCAATTCAACATAACCTATGGAATACTCAAGCTGTTTCACAAGACCTGTAACTCCTTCGTTTCCTTTTCCTCCCTGCCCTACCGGAAACTTAACGTCTTTTGCTACGCCAACTTTTTCCTTCCATTCAGGACTTATTTTGCCGAGATAATCAGTGAACACAAATGTAGTACCGCTTCCGTCGGTTCTGTAACAAACAATAATATCTTTATCAGGTAGCTTTACTCCGGGATTTTCTTTTTGAATGGCAGGATCGCTCCACTTTTTAATTGTTCCGAGATAAATTCCTGAAATGGCTTCAGGGGTAAGATTAATATTTTTATCAATCCCGGGAATGTTATAAGTCAATACAACTGATCCGATGACTGTAGGTATGTGAATGATTTTATTATTATTTTTTGTATCCGCTTTTTCAATTTCTTCATTGCTCATCGGACTGTCGGTCGCGCCGAAGTCAACCGTTCCTTCGGTAATTTGCTTGATTCCGCCGCCGCTTCCTATAGACTGATAATTTATCTTTGCATCTTTGTTTATCTTCGCATATTCATTAAACCATTTGGAATAAATCGGATAAGGAAATGTTGCTCCGGCTCCGTTGATTTGTCCCCCGCTTCCGGGTTTGCTTACCGAAACATCTTTTTTGTCACCGCATGAGATAAGAGCTAAGGAAAGAATTACTGCTACCAGTATTTTTGTCATTGTGATTTTTAGTTTGATTTGATTTATTTTCATCCAAAAATACTTAATTTAAATTTTAACCTATGTTAAGAAATTGTAAAGAAGGGGTGAGTAGTTATATAGATATGGATATTTAGATTTCAAAGTCGGAACATCGAGACGTAAGGAAACGCCGTTAAATTCTATTTTGAAAATATAATTAACGGCACCCGATCCACTTTCCTCTAATACCAATTAGGCAAATTCTTTTTAAGGCTCCGAAGGAGCCAAATCTGAATAGCAACTAGTATCAGGTGTTTTGAGCTCCGTAGGGAGCGATATGCTAATTATATTTTTATTTCGCTGCTATTCAGCTTATAAAAAATATTTCAATATTTTCTGTTAATATTTTGTTCCTTCGGAACAAAAATTTCGATCAGGTTCTTATTGCAATTTCTTTAAGCTCTGACTTGATCATTTCCAAAAATATAAATTAATGCTATCAAATGAATTAAAGCCATAGTGTAATAAATTAATATTTATCCGCTTAAGTATACTATTGCTGAACTTATCAAGAAGGTATACAAAGTAAAAATGTAAATACTTCGAGTACTTCGAGTCATCTTAATTTTCAAAATTTGGATTGTGAATATCACTATTTCCATTGATAAAATTATTGCACTTGTTATCGGTATAATATAAAATGCGAAAAATGCATCAATATAAAATGCTAAAAATGTATCAAAGTATAAATTTAATGTAATTAAAATTATATTTAGGATAAGAAAAATAATCAGCGTTTTCCAATATACTTTTAAAGTACTAGTATTTTGACTCATTTCAAAAGATTTTCATTTGAAACTTTATCTATATCAAAGCTCACTGCAGTGCTATTACCCTGCGAGCAAGACAGACCCTCGCGGAAATGACAATGTGTTTTTGGGAATAACAAATAAACCGAATGCAAATTAATTCTTTAACTCTGAAAACTAAATATAATTTTTATTTGGAACGCTTTCGTGTTTGTTGATGTAATTAGGAAGGTTCTCTATCATATTTTTAATTTTTACCAGCCGTGATGGTCCCTTATGAAGCCCTTTCTTTTTACAAATGCGACTTCCATCAATGCAAGAGCTCCGTCGCTCGGACGGCGGTTCAAGTCGGTAAAATCATACGGCTCATAACCGCGCTCTTTCATAAAGTCCGTTATTATGTGAAAAGACTGATTGGGCCAGTAATCAAAAAGCGGGATTTCTAAAAAGAAAATCTCTGTCTTACCAATTAAATTTTGAGATCCTTTCATTACATCGAGATCTAATCCTTCGGCATCTATCTTGACCATTTCAGGAATCGGGAGATTTGATTTTTCATAAACTGAATCCAGCGTAACTATCGGAAGCATACGTCTTTCACTTTTCATTTCCTTAGCCGACTCTTCTGAAACTGCAAAGCTGCTTCCGTCAGGATTAGGTGCAACAGTTAATGGAAGTTCTCCTTCGATCGCTCCCGCGCCGGCAAGTATCCATCGTGAATTTTTTACCTGAGAGGAAAATTTATCCAGATATGATTTCATTTCTATCTGAGGCTCGATCAGGGTGAAATAACTTTCCGGAAAGACTTTGTAAGCGTCGAGGCTCCAGTGTCCTTTGTGAGCCCCGACGTCAATGATATGCTTGGGATAGAAACCTTTTTTTGCTAATTGCTTAAATAGCCTCGTCCGGAGAGCGCTTGTGCTCGGCTCGGCAAATTCATTGATTAGCTTTTGCTGCTGTCTTTTGAGTTCGCGTTCAGTTACAATCTTTGCACCAAATGGAGATAACAGCTGATTTATAGTATCAGCAATAAATCTTTTCATTGTAATTTAATGAAACTATTTGATCAGTATCATCTTCTTAGTCTCTTTAAATTTATCCGAACTCAAAGCGTAGAAATACATTCCGCTTGACAAACCGTATCTGCCTGCATCAAAATTGATTTCATAAGTCCCTGCATCTCTTCTGTCATTTAAAATCTCAGCGACTTCCTGACCTGAAGTATTATAAATACTAAGCTTCACATTTGAATTTTGCGGAATCGAAAATTTTATGTTGGTCGTTGGATTAAATGGATTTGGATAATTCTGTTCGAGATTGTATTTCTCAGGAACAATGTTATTCACATAGCCGCCTGTTCCGACAAGCGTGAAGTCTGTTTTTATAACATACAAACCTGAATCTGTGTCAGAGCCGATAATCTTTCCCGATGGAAACATAAATACACCCCAGCAGCCTAAGTAATCAGTGGTGTTATCTCTTTTATATGTATCATACCATGCAACTTCATTCGGCATAGTCGGATCTGAAATATCAACTACTCTTATGCCCGCAGTATAATGAGCAATCACTGCATAGTTACCGTAAATTTCGACATTATGTACTATAGTTGAAGTAAGGTTGGTTGGCTGCCAGCTGGTGACGTAAACTATATTGTTTAAATTTTCAATGTCATAAACAAAAAGTTTTCCGACGGGGGAATCCATTTCATTTGTTGTAAGGATATATTTTCTGTCGTTTGTAATTGCACAGTTGTGTGTTGAGATCGTTTGCTGAGGATATGACTGCCAGGTTCTGACGGTCGTGAGACTGCTTTTATCTGTCGCATTAATAATAGATGTCTGCCCGGTATAAATATTTGAAGCCCAGATTGTATCGTTTAATATGCGGCAATCGTGAACATACAAACTAGTCCACTTCCCTCTGAGCACAGGATTTTCAGGGTCAGCAGAAAGATCTAATATCGCAACTCCGCCGTTACCTACAAAGCTGCTGTTGGCTCCGTTCAGATAAAGATAAGGTCCGGACTGTGAAATACTGTGATGTTCGCGAATGGCTCGGTGCCGTGAATTTTTTTACATAATGGACTGAATCAGGCAAGATATTGAAGATCAACTATTTGAAGAGCACTGCTGCTTGCTTCAGAAACTATATAAGCATAATGTGAATAAACTTTCATCTCTCTCCATTCGGATGTATTCCCGGCTAAAAAACCAACTTCCCTTATATTAGCCGAATCAGTAATGTCAACAAATGATGTTCCCGGCTGACAGCCTATTATTGCATATTCCCTTCCGTCCGGTGCCGTGTATCCCCAGCAGGCAGAGTATTTATACTGATTAGTTGTAGGTCTGGGATTTAGATGTTTTATTAAGTGTGTGTTATTATCAGCTAACTGCGAAAATGTAATATCTGTATTAACAAATACTATAAACAGTATTAAAGTTGATACTAATATTTTCATTGGTAGATATTTTATTATTTAATATTTGAAAGGAATTATTTTAAAATTGAAGCTACTGAACAAAACAGATAAAAGTTTATTATTTTGAATGAAATATAAAATTATTTTATAAGGATCATTTTCTTAGTCTGCCCGAAACCTTCCGCTCTTAAACTGTAAAAATAAATTCCGCTTGACAATCCGTATTTACCTGCATCAAATCTAATTTCATATGTACCTGCATTTTGCCTATCATTGACAAGTGTAGCTACTTCATTTCCCGCAGCATCAAATACTTTTAAGGATACAAAACCGCCTGAAGGAAGTCTGTAACTTATCGATGTTGACGGATTAAAGGGATTCGGATAATTTTGATCTAACGAAAATTTTTCGGGAACGGTATTTGTAAATCCATTATGAATTCCGGTCAGCACAGTTGATTTTATTACATACAATCCTGTCTGACGGTCCGAGGCGGCAATCTTTCCCGAAGGAAACATGTAAACTCCCCAGCAGCCGTTATAATTCTCGGAATTGTTCAGGGGATATGTATCATACCATGCGACTTCCGTCGGCGCGTCAGGATTTGAAATATCAAGGATTCTGTACTCCGGCTGTATAATGTGCGATCACAGCGTAGTTCCCGTAAATTTCAATGTTATGCACTATCGATGTTGTAATATTGGTAGGCTGCCAGTTGGTGACATATGTTATGTTGCTGAGGTTTTCAATATTCCAGACCTTTAAGAGATGAGGTGATGTTCCGATCTCATCAGTAACAAACAGCCTCTTTTTATCAGTCGTCAAAGCAGTATTGTGTGGACCTGCTCCGGGTAAATTTGTAAATGAAGTTACAGAACTCAGGGAGTTCTTGTTAGTCGCATTAATTATTGATACCTTTCCGTCATTAATATTGGCAGCGTAAATCGTATCGTCGACAACCCTGCAGTCATGAACATACAATGTAGTCCATTGTCCAAGTTTAACAGGATTGACAGGATCAATTACGTCAATAACCGATATGCCTCCGTTTGGAGAGGCGTTTCCACCGTTGAGATAAAGATAATGATCCGATTGTGATATCGTATGAGTATGGTCATATCCGGTATAGCTCCATGCCTGAACAAGGCTAACCGAATCAGGCAGATACTGCAGATCCACAATTTGTAATCTGCTGTTGAAAGCCTCGGAAACTATATAAGCATAATGGGAGTAAGTTTTCATTTCTCTCCAGGATGAAGCGGGAGCTGTTATAAAACCAACTTCGTGGATATTCGCTGAATCTGTAATATCAACAAACGCTGTGCCTGTAGGACAGCCTAAAATGGCATACTCTCTTCCGTCAGGAGCTACATAACCCCACACGGCTGAATACAGTTGCGAAGCGAAATGCTGATCGAGATTTTTTAACAGGTATGTATTTTGATTTGTAAACTGTGAAAATGAATCTGATACTTTTAAACAGAATATTAAAAGCAATATTGTAAAGATAATTTTTTTCATCATAGTAATTTTGTGGTTCTTTGTTATTTAACTAAAAGCATTTTTTTTGTCTCAGAAAATGCGCCGGAGTTAGATTCAACTTCAAGCCTGTAGAAATAAGTTCCGCTGCTGAGATTAAATTTGTTTGCATCGAATGAAACATTGTAGCTTCCACCATCCCGTCTGTCATTAATTACTTCAGCAACTTCCCTGCCCTGTAAATCAAATACATTCAATTTTACAGAAGAATTTTCCTTAATGGAAAATTTTATGTTTGTTGCAGGATTGTATGGGTTAGGATAATTTTGACTCAATGAATAATCTTTCGGACTGCCAATATTTTCAATTACATTTGTAAGTGTCAGGTTCGTTTTAATAACTATCAATCCATTGCTGATATCAGAGCCGATTATTTTTCCGGAAGGAAATTTATAAACTCCCCAGCATCCTGAGTAATTTGTACTGTTATTAGCGGGATAAGTATCGTACCAGGCAACCTCAGTCGGATTTACGGGATCGCTTATATCAACTATTCTTATACCGGCTGTGTAGTGTGCTATGACAGCATAGTTGCCGTATATTTCCACATTGTGAACAATGGCAGTTGTAATATTTGTCGGCATCCATTCACGGATAAAAGTAATGTTATTTATATCCCTGATATCCCATACATTTAATTTTCCGTTTGGCGAACTTATTTCATTTGTAGTGTAAACATAGTTTCGGTCTGTTGTAAAATCACAGTTATGCGTGGATATTACCTGCGAAGGATAGGATTGCCAGGTTCTGACAAACCGAAGTGTGCTCTTGTTGGTGGCATCTATAATAGAAGTCTGTCCAGTATAAATATTGCATGCCCAGATTGTATCATTCAGAATTCTGCAGTCGTGAACATACAGCGTAGTCCACTGTCCCAGCTTTACCGGATTTTCCGGATCAATTACATCAACTACAGTCACTCCGCCGTTTGCTGCTGAATTTCCCCCGTTAAGATAGAGGTAATGCCCTGATTGCTGAATTGAATGAGTCTTTGTATAACCCGCGTAGCCCCATGTCTTTACAAGCATGACAGAATCGGGAAGATATTGTAAGTCAATGATCTGAAGCTGGCTGTTCGTTGCTTCCGATACTACATAAGCATAATGTGAATAAGTTTTCATTTCACGCCATCCGCTGTTCAAACCCTTTACCGAATCAACTTCTCTTATATTTGCCGAATCTGTAATATCAACGAACGATGTTCCAACCTGTGTGCCTAATATGGCATATTCTCTGCCGTCCGGGGCGGTATATCCCCAGCACGCTGAGTAACTTGAGTAAGTATCAAGATTCTTAAGTAAGTAAGTATTTTGATTTGGGAGTTGTGAAAAAGAAATATTCAGGGAAAGAAAAAAAACAGTTAATGAGAAAAAACAAATTTTCATTTTTGCGATAAAAAAAATTGGTAATAAAGTTTGGTTAAAAATAAACAATTTGTTATTTAAATACTAATTACATTTTTAAAATGTATACAATTTTATTTTTGCAAGGGCAGGTAGAGTTCTGATTAAAAATTTAGTTGATGTTACAGCAATGAATTGTAAATATCCTCTCAAAAAATTACTTTGTTAAAGAAGGGGAAGAAATACAGTCCCTGTTCAGAAGTCATTATATGTCCCTCCGACTCTAAAAATAAGTCATCATTTCTATTCTCATTGTTTTAAATAATATGTTTGAAAATAAAATAATTATTGGTTAAGTTATAACTATACTTAATATGTCTAAGTACGAAATAAAGGAAGTACCTGAGGTTTCAGGAATAAATAAGATTTACAAACTTATTATTAATGGTAAATGTGAATTTGATAATTTCATTGTGCAAATAACTGCGGAAGGAACATACACTGCCGAATTAGATCAGGTACAAGCACACTTGGAAGACTTGGGCAATAATAATCTTATACCTCATAACAAATTTAAAGAACTTCATCGGGATAAAGGCGATAGAATTAAAGACTTTGAACTTAGAACAAATCATTTAAGAGTTTATCTTATAAGGGAAATGCAAAGAGATAAGCTGATTATACTTGCAGGTAAAAAGTCATCTCAAAAGGCTGACCTTAAGAGATTGAGAAAAATAAAAAAAGATTATCTTATAAACAAAACAATTTAACAATTATGAAACCAAAAAATGAAATAACTAAAAGCCCCGATTATTGGCTCACCAAAATTCAAAATGATTTATTCAGGGAACTCAGTAAATATATGAGAATGAATAATCTTAATCAGAATGATATGGCTAAAAAACTGAATGTTTCGAGAGGATATATTAATCAGGTATTAAACGGAAATTTCAATTTTACATTAAAAAAACTGATTGAGCTTTCTTTAGCAATGAATAAAATTCCATCAGTAAAATTTGAAAAGATTAATCCGAACAATTCAGTAATGACAGGTCATTCCGGAAACGGAAACACTAAAATATTTGTGAAATCAAAGAAAGTAGTTGCATAGAGACTCAGCCATTCAAACTGCAATGAATTATATTCATATTGTGACGAATGATTTAAGGGAAGCAGTGAATAAGATTAATATTGTTTAGAATGTAAAAAAATATTTTAAACCTTTAAGGAAATAAATTGAAGTTACTTTAAATTAATATATTCTTATTTTAATATTAAATTAAATCAAAAACATTATGAAAGTATTTTTGACATTAGTCTTATTATTCTGCTCAACACTTTCTAAATCTCAGACTAAAGATACACTTAATTCACCTTGTAAAGACAAATTATATATTGAGCTACAAAAGAAAAATCTTGATAGCTTAAGTCAAAGAGAATATGAATATTTTATGATAAAAGTAAAGGAATGTTCTGAGTTTATCAAACTAAAGGAAAAACTACAAACACAAAAGGAAATTGAAGCAGAGCCGAGTAATGCCGGAAGTATAGTAGCAATATGTATTGCGGGGGTGGTAGTATTAACTTTGCTTGGAGTTATTTTAAATAATTCAAAAAAATAGAATTATTACCATTAGGAAAAAGAATAGTTTTTTAAAAATGGAAGGGAAAAATGAACTCGGTTAATGAAATTAAAAAAAGGAATGTATCAAATATATTTGACTATGCGAATTATGAGAAATATCCTGAAAACTGGGAAGAAAGAAAGAAGAAATGGAATGAACATATTTCAGAATTGCTTGATTTAAAAACATTTTTAGAAAAGCACATAAAAGAAAATTTTAGAAATTTACCTGCTGAAGATTATTATAGCATTCCTTATTTGGATTACGTTACGCCAAATAAAGATAATAAGGTATTCATTATTGGTTTTAGTTTTACCGATAGAAATGATACTAAGATAACTGAAAACAAATTTATGTTTGAAATTAAGCCAGAAAATATTGAAACGAAATTGACTGCAATAAATCAAAAAGAATTCAAAGAAATATTTTCAAAAATCTTATTTAGATGTGGATATGAAGCCGGTTTTATACAAAGCTTAATTAATAGATACGAAACTGAAATAAAGATTATGAGAAACGAAGTGGATCAATTAGTTATTGATGAAAATGTTATTAATGATTTACCTTTAAAAACACAATATGAAGCTACTCTACAAAAAGTTAAGAAAGATGTTTCCAAAAATAAAGATCTTCATAAACTTGAAAAATATATTAAAGTAAGATTTACTTTACAAAATGATACGGAGTATTTATGTTTTTTGAGAAAAAAAATTGGACTTAAAAATATTTCTTACAATTCATTAGAAAAATCTTTAAATAGATACCGGAAAGTCCAAAAAAATCCCTGACAATTTGTCGGAAAGTTTGATTGTATCTTTGTATGAAAGTAAAATCTATTTTCATATTGCAAGGGATAAAATCAAACATAATTTATAAAGCACTTAACAGAATTTCTTTTGTCGAAACTGCAATCCTTCCCTTGCATACATTAGTTTTTCTTTCGCTGTTAGCTGCTTTTTCATTTCTAAGAAAGAAAATGACGAATAAGAAATCTATTATAGGAAAGATTAAAAGTTACAGGAATCACTTTGATAAGAATAAAGAATTTTTAAAATTTATTTTAGATCTACTTAAAATGATTTTACTTATCATATCAATACTAATAAATCTAATAAATAAGTAATAAATTTTTCCAATGAATGTTTTATCCGAATGAATTACTTTTGCAACATAAAAATATATAAATTGCTCTTTAAATTTTCCATTTTTAATTTTCAATTTTTAATTAAAAATTGCCTCTGTGGTGTAACGGATAGCACAATGGTCTTCGGAACCATTAGTCTGGGTTCGAGTCCTAGCAGGGGTACTTTCAATTACGATTTAGGATTTATGATTTGCGATTTTAGATTTGAGTTAAAATAAGAGAAGCTATTAGTAAATTCAAATTTATTAAAATAAATCTAAAATCACAAAATCAAATTCCTAATCTAATTCCTAATTCTACAATAGGTTGACCGCATCCACATCTATAGTCACACTTACCTTTCCCGGGAATGTTTTCTTTAATGTAATTATTGGCCTTTTTTAAAATTTCATTCAGATACTTTCCCGACGGGTCCTTTTCTTTATTTGATTTGATCAGTAAATGAAATCTGTATTTATCTTTCAGCTTTGAAAATAGCGGGGAATTCGGAGGAAGGATGTCTAGTTTATTTTCCGTGTCCAGCCGCTTCAGCAGATTAAACATCTCCTTGATCTTTGACTCAGCAAGATTCCTGTCTTCAGACTTGGTCTCAATAATAACAATCCTGCTGAACGGCGGATAGTTGAGTGCCCGGCGAATTCTAATTTCATTGTCATAAAAATTTTTATAATCATGATTCTTTATGTCTGTCAAATACATAAAAGTCAGAATGATTTGTCTGTATAAGAACCTCTCCTTTTTTTTCACTTCTGCCGCTTCTCCCGGAAACCTGCGTCAATATCTGAAATGTCTTTTCGGTTGCCCTGAAATCCGGGTTAAGCAAACCGATATCTGCATTTACAACCCCGACAAGAGTTACATCCGGAAAATCCAGTCCCTTTGAGACGATCTGAGTACCGGTTAGGATCTCAATTTTCTTATCATAAAAGTCTTTCAGTATTTGCTGATAATGCTTTCCGCGAAGTCAGAGTGTCCGAATCCATTCTTTTTATTACTGCTTTTGGAAAAATTTTCTGCAGCTCTTCCTCAACTCTCTCCGTGCCAGCTCCTTTCGGAATTGTCATGGTTGAATTGCAGACCGAGCAGACTTTTGTAAACTTCCTTGAGTAATCCGCAGTGATGACATTTCAATAAATCAATTCCCTTATGATATGTCAAAGCAACATTACACCGCTTGCACATTTCGACATTGCCGCAATTAAGACATTCGATATAAGAATGATAACCTCTCCGGTTCTGAAGAATGATTATGCTTTCTTTTTTTAACAGCCGTTCCCCTATTTCATATATCAATTCCTTTGATAAAAATTTGATTCTGACTTTATCAATTGAATCAAAAAAATCTTTTTTATCCTCATCCCACTCAAGCTTATCCCGTTTCAATAAATCAATAATTTTTATTTCCGGCATGTTCATGTTTGATACCCGCGACATTAGGGAAAGCAGCTCATATTTTTCTGTCTGTGCATTGTAATAAGATTCCAATGACGGAGTAGCCGAGCCAAGTATCACAACGGCATTATTTAATCTTGCCCTGTAAATAGCCGCATCCCTTCCGTTATATCTCGGAGAATTTTCCTGCTTGTATGACCAGTCATGCTCTTCATCAACAATTATTATTCCGATATTCTTCAGCGGGGCAAATAAAGCGGATCTTGCTCCGATAATTATTTTAAATGTTCCGTTAACAATCCGGTCATATGTATCGAGACGTTCACCGTCCGAAAGCTTGCTGTGTATTACTCCCACCTGATTTCCAAATACATTTCTGAACCGGTGAATAAGCTGAGGAGTTAAGGAAATTTCCGGAACCAAAACTATCGCAGTCTTTCCTTTTGATAATACTTTCTCTATGGCATTTATGTAGATCTCTGTCTTCCCGCTTCCCGTTACTCCGAAAAGTAAAAATGCCTTAAAAGAATTTAATTCAATTGCTTCCTGAATTTTATCAAGAGAAAATTTCTGCTCATCATTTAATATAATTTTTTTATAGACTTCTTTAAATATCTCTTCTGTATCCCTGTGTTTTCTTGTTTCCTGAATTGTAATCAGTTCTTTTTTTAAAAGCAAGTTTACGGTTGAAGGACTTATTCCTGTTTCTTTAATCAAAGCCGACAGTTCGAATTCAGCCTTTTCCAAAAGCTTTTTAAGAAAGTTAATTTGCTTTACAGATTTTATCTTAAGTTCTTTAATTAAAGGAGTTAATTCATCTGAACTGAAATTTTTTCTAACAACTTTAATTATTTTTTGCTTAGTTGGTTTTGAATAATAACTTTCGCCCTTTACTATTCCTGCTTCTGCAAGTCTGCCGATATATTTAGACAGATCATCATACTTCAATCTTTTTTCTATTTGATTCTTCGTAAGTCCATTGTTAGAATTTTTCTCCAGTGTTTTAATTATGTCTATCATAATTTCATCTTCAAATTTAATACTGTCCAATTTTGACAAATAATTTTCAGCAGTAAAATAATATATGTCCGATCTGATATTGATCTTTCCGGGTATTGCTGAAAATAATACCTGTCCGGGCGAAACAAGATAATACCCCGATACCCATCTGCAAAACTCAATAAGCTCGTCTGAAATTATTCTTTGCTCATCAAGAACGGATTTTATTGACTTCAAATTTTTCAGATGCGTTTCATCAATAATATCAAGTATTATTGCAGTCATTACTCTTTTCCCGAAACTGACTAACACTCTTTTGCCTTTTTCGACCGACTCTTTGAAATGATCCGGAACCCTGTAGGTGAAAGTAGTATCTATCGGCAGGTCTAATGCTGCATTTATGTAGAGCTCATTCATTATGACTTAATTTACAAAATGTTTTTAAGTTTCTCTATATAATTTAAAGAAGAAATATTTTACTTTGACAAAAAATTTCTCTAACAATATGTGGATCTTATACGCAATTCTTTCTGCAGTCTTTGCATCACTTACGGCAATATTCGCTAAGATAGGTGTCAAAGATGTTAACTCAAACCTGGCTACTGCTATCAGGACTGTCGTAGTTTTGATTTTGATCTGGGGAATAGTATTCGCTCGGGGTGAGCAGTCAGGTCTTGAATTTATTTCAAAAAAAAATATTTTTTTCCTTGTTATTTCCGGAATCATGACCGGATTCTCATGGATTTTCTATTTCAAAGCAATTTCCGAAGGACCGCTTTCCATAATTGCTCCCATTGACAAGCTCAGCGTTGCTCTTACAATATTATTATCATTTATAATATTCAATGAGCCTGTCACATTAAAGACCTTAGCCGGAGCAGCAATGATCATTGGCGGAGTAGTTGTTTTAATTTTATGAATAAAAAAAAAATCTATTTACATTTTACTGTAAATAGATTTTAATATTCTTTTATGATATTCGGAGTACTATTTCTTATTATAAGTAATAGCCAATGTTTCGTCCGGCATATCTTTTCCGTTTGCGTCTTTCATTTTAAATATGACATTATGAATCATTACATTCCCTTCCATTGAAATATTTCTTGATTCAGTGCCCCAGCTGCTTTTTCCAAAAACATAAACGGTATTGTCTTGCCAGGTTCCAGTATAAGTGGTAATGCCTTTCTCACCGAAAACATCAAATGCCCACCCCTGTATTGTCCCGTCACCTATGGGTGCAATCATAATAAGAGCTTCGTAGACAAAACCGCTTGTTGCAACACTCTTAACGTTTATTTCTAAAAACTGTCCGTTAAGGACCATCTTTTGAGTTATTTCGTCAGTCATTGTTGAACCCATCATCTGGTAAGGATTGGATACCCACGTTCCTTCCATAGAATTCAGTAATGGCGAATCTATAGGCTTAGGCGGCATCATACCCTGAGCAAAAATATTAGACGCAAAAGCAAACGTAAGAACGACTAAAAATAAGTTAAGCTTTTTCACTTTTCTCTCCTTTGAATAGTTTTTAAAATGAATAGTTTTAAAAAAGTTTTTTGAATAGACTAACTTACTAAAATTATTCCGAAAATGAAATTACTTTATTGTAGAAATATTCTTTGAATAGTCCAGTATGAGGCAATGATTCCAATGATAAGAGAACCCGGAATGATAATCCCTTCCCGGTACCACTTTTTGGACTGAAACCAAAACCCAACTGCGAAATAGGCAATCAAAACAACCGTGATCTGTCCCAGCTCAACACCTATATTAAAACTAATCAATGCATTGACAAACTGGCTCTGGGGAAGCCCAAGCTCCTTCAAAGCACCGGCAAATCCAAGTCCGTGAATCAATCCGAATAAGAATATCACACCAATTCTCCACGGCTTTAAGTCTTTTGTGACAATATTCTCCACTGCTATAAATACAATTGATAAAGCTATTACCGGCTCGACGATCGAAGACGGAATCGTAATTACATTAAACATTGCAAGCGAAAGTGTTATTGAATGCGCAACTGTAAAGGCGGATATTTGTAATAACAGCGGTTTTAATTTAGGGCTCAGCAGGAATAATCCCAGAACAAAAAGTATATGGTCCAGCCCGTAAGGAAGAATGTGTGTAAATCCAAGCTGAAGATAAACCCAGCCGATATCAACTGTCGAGAGCTTATCAAGATTATCGATGGGATGAGCTGATAGAATTTGTGAACTCGCTAAAACTAAAAGACAGGAAAAAATAAACAGAAGTTTTTTTGAATGATTCATTTTAATTCTTTTTACAGAACTAATAACGGAAAAATAATAAGATCAGATTTTGCAAATGAGGAATTAGTTTTATCTGAAAATAAGGCAGCCACAAATTTCACGAATTAGCCCGAATTAAGTTAAACGAACACCCGAAGAAGTTATAAAATTTTGAACATTTTTCAAAAATTAACAAGATTTAATTATGAAAATAATTTGTGGAAATTCGTGAAATTCGTGGCGAGCTTTTTTCTTTTGTTTTGAATGTACTTACGCTTAGGCTTCTTTATTCTTCCCGAAGAGCATTGTGACATTCGCAACAATAAAGGTTATCACGACTCCAAAGAAGGTAAACCAGGTTAAATTGATAGCGGGCATAACATTGAACTTGGGAAGCACAAATAATAAGATCAAAATCACGATCGCAAATGAATAAGAAATGACAGCATCTTTGAGTCTGGCTTTTTTGATCATAATTCCCAGCAGAAATACGCCAAGCAATCCACCGTAGATAAGTGACTGAATTTTCAAAGCAAAGTCCACGGCGGGATTTGTTTCGCTTTGAAAAAGAAGTCCGGTACCCATTATTACAAAAGCCCAGAAGATTGTAGCAAGACGGGAATATTTTAATTCATCCGCTTCGGACTTTATGAATTTATTTCCCGGCAATAAATCGAGTATCGTAGTCGAGGCAAGTGAATTGAAAGTGGATGATAACGTTGACATCGAAGCAGACAGCAATCCCGCAACCACAAGACCGGCAAGACCGATAGGAAGATTTTGAACAATGAACATTGGGAATATCTCATCGGACTTTGTAAGATTATTTCCGTCAATAACCAATGATTTGAAATCAACTCCTTTGTATAATGCAAATAGCATTAAGCCCACAAACAAAAATATTGCGAACTGAATGAAGACGATCACTCCGCTGAAAATTACAGCCTTCTGTGACGACTTCTTATCTTTACATGTTAAGCAGTCTTTGAACGATAAGCTGGTCAGTTCCGTGAGATGCCATCGCAAGAAATGCACCGCCCACAAGTCCGCCAATGAATCCATATCCGCCTGTAAACATTTCGCCGAATGAATTCGGGAGAGTTAAATTAAACACCTGAAATTTATTTCCGGGCTCTGCAAAACTTACAACATCAGACCAGCCGTTCGGAAGTAAATTATAAATCACGATCATCGAAGCTGCAGCACCGATAAAGTATATAAACATTTGAACTACATCTGTCCAAATGACAGCTTTGATACCGCCGATATATGAATACACAACTGTAATGAGTCCGACGATCAGTATGCATTCGAAATAGCCAAGACCTGTTATGAATTTTATCGGGATGGCTGTAGTAAACAATCTGACTCCGTCTGCAAATATTCTCAACAAAATAAAAGTAACCGAAGCATACTTTCTCATCGGAGCTCCGAATCTGTTTCCTAAATACTGATATGCCGTCTCCATATTGCCGGCGTAATATCTCGGAATAAAAACAAATGCAACTATGATCCTGCCGATCAGAAATCCTAAAGCAAGCTGCAGAAAATTCATGTTCGAAATATATGCAAGTCCCGGAATGCTGATAAATGTAAGAGTACTTGTTTCTGTAGCAACAACAGAAAAGCACGCCGCCCACCACGGAATGGTTTTCGAGCCGAGAAAATAATCTTTAACGGAAGTCTGTTTACCGGAAGTGTAAATACCGAAGAAAGCAACTGCCAGTAAATAGATGACTATGACGGCGTAATCAAATGTGGAGAAATGCATTAAGCTTTATTTGCGTTCTGATGTAAATTAGAAATTTTTTTTTCCTCTAAGGCTCAAGGTCTCTAAGAAAAAAAATTTAAAATTCGAGTCTTGGAGTCTTGGAGGCAAAAAAATCAATTCAAATTAAATCTTTCCTTAATAAAATATCCTCTTTCATTCAGACCAAACTTAGCGCATTCATTATGAGGATCATGTTCGAAAAAAACTGTCCAGTCATTATCGGTGATTTGCCTCAAATACTTTTTCTTTTCATCGAGTGTCGTCAGCGGAAACAGATCATAGCCCATTATATACGGCGGTGAAATATGTCCTGCTGTAGGAATTAAGTCTGCAAGATAAAGCAGCGTGTTCTTTTCATCACTGACCTTTATCAGCTGCATATGATTGGTGTGACCGTTGACGGGAAGCAATGTAATGAATTCATCAAACTTAAATTCTTCATCAGTAAAATTCAAAACTTTGGCTGCTTCAAGAGGCTTATAATTCTCGGGGAAAAAACTCGCCCTGTCTCTGTCTGAAGGGTTCAGAGCCCACTCATAATGTTTCTTCTGTACGTAATAAGCTGCATTCGGAAATGCCGGTTTAAGATTCCGGTCTTCATCGTAATAAGTGCTTCCTCCTGCGTGGTCAAAATGAAGATGTGTCAGAATAATATCGGTGATGTCTTCTTTTTTAAGATTTATATTTGCCAGACTCTTTTCTAAAGTATAATCCTTAAAATCCACATCATAAATTTTATTTACTTTTTCAGAGAGTTTGTAGCCAATGCCGTTATCAATGAGAATTTTCTTTTTGCCGTTGTCCAGCAGCAATGCCCGTGAGCACATTGCGATCCTGTTGAGTTCGTCAGCCGGATTCGTCTTCTGCCATAAAGTTTTCGGAACGACACCGAACATCGCTCCCCCGTCAAGCTTGAACAGTCCTGTCTGCACGGTCTGAAGTTTATAATCTCCTATTTGCATTTGTAAATTAGAATTTAGAAAGTGCAATTATAAATATTCCTGTCTTAAATTTATATGTAAAAGATTTATTTTGAGTTTGTTTTAAATAAGCAATATTTCTAATTTGATTGAAATAAATTCACACGTCAAAATGAAAAATCTATTCTTTTCTTGCTTAATCATATTAATTTCATCACAAAGTTATTCACAAAATGCGTCCACATATTTTCCTTCAAGCACAGGTTACCGATGGTATTATAAAAATACACCTCTTGATTCTTTAAACAATCCGCAGCCGGCCGGAGCAACTTATGAAATCGATTCTTTTGCAACTGTACAGAATTATCAGGGCTTACTGGCGAGTATCGTTTTATCTAAATCCGGATTGTCAAATATAAATCAAAATGCACCCTACACCGATTCAAGCTATTATAATTTTCAGACAACCAACGCATCTACTTATCTTACTGTGCTGGGCTTGATTGATACAAACTTACTGCCCGGTATCGGAGGATTCTTGAGATCATTTGACGGATGGTACAGCGTCTACAGATTTGCTCAGACCGTAAACAGCAACTATACAATATTTTCGAGAGATACTACAATTAATATCTCCGGAACTGACTACCCGCTCAGACTTTCTGCCACAGGAAGACGGCTTAATGATCAGACTATCTCCACTGTTAACGGTAGCTACCTGACAAAAAAATTCGCTACAACCTTGACAATCAGCTACGGACTATTGCCGCCGCTGATTTATATACCGATAGCTTCACGACCGGATACGACTTACATTGCACAGGATGTCTGGAAAGTTAAAGATGTTGTACCGACAATTAATGTTGACTTAACTTCATTAGGTTTTCCAATTGCATTTTCAATTCCCGGAACTTTGACCGAACTGGCTATGGGTCCGACTGCTATTTTAAATCAGACTACAACAGTTGCCGGTGATTTCCGGTTATATCAGAATTATCCTAATCCGTTTAATCCGGTGACGAAGATAAAATTTAGTGTTCCGCAAGAAGCGAGAGGTGAGACGCGAAACGTAAGACTTATAGTTTATGACGAATTGGGAAAGGAAATTGCAACACTTGTAAATGAAAGGCTTGATGCGGGAAGTTATGATGTAGAATTTAACGGAGAGAATTTCTCGAGCGGGATTTATTATTATAAGCTTGAAGCAGGTTATTTTAGTGAGGTTAAGAAGATGACTTTATTAAAATAATCTTAAGATATTAATTACGAATAAAAAGAGATTGCTCGATAGTAAAAAATATTTAGAACGGATAAAAATTAGTTCCGTTCCGACTCCTGATTTAGACAATTTAAAAAAGCTTCACGTCAATCATCTCTTCAACATTCCTTTCGAAAACTTAGACATTCACAGCAAGAAAAAGCTCATACTCGAACCGGAGCATCTTCAGAAAAAAATCTTAGACAGTAAAAGAGGCGGATACTGCTACGAACTTAACGGGTTATTTTATTTACTTCTAAAAGAGCTGGGATATAATGCGAAGATGATTTCAGCCCGGGTGAATAATCCAAAAGGCGGCTGGGGCGAAGAGTTTGATCATATGGCGATAATTGTCAATCTTGAAGAGCAATGGCTTGCCGACGTTGGATTCGGTGACAGCTTTATCGAGCCATTGAAGTTTGAGTTGGATACCGTTCAGGAAAATATCAACGGTTACTACAAAATAGTAAAACACGATTATGAATATTTTAAGCTGACGAAATCTGCTGACGGAAAAGAGTTAGCCGGTGAATATATTTTTACTTTGAAAGAAAGACAACTTGAAGAATTTGAAAACATGAACGACTATCAGCAGACCTCACCCGATTCACATTTCAGAAAAGGAAAAGTCTGTACTATAGCAAATGAAAAAGGAAGAGTCACATTATCAAATGACAAGCTGACTATTACAGAAGGAGAAAATAAGATTATTACTGAAATTAAAGATGAGAAAGACTTCAATGAAAAGCTTTTTGAATATTTCGGTATTAAGCTATGAATTCAATTCAGGCGACCGAATAAAATTTTCCTTTAAGCCAAAATGCAACATTAACAAGAAGTATCAGTGCAGGAACTTCCACAAGAGGTCCAATCACTCCTGCAAATGCCTGTCCGGAATTTATACCGAAAACTCCTATTGACACAGCAATTGCAAGCTCGAAATTATTTCCGGCTGCAGTGAATGAAAGTGATGCATTCTGAGAATAGTCTGCTCCTAATTTTTTTGCAATTAAAAAAGTAATTAAAAACATCAGGGCAAAGTATATTAATAACGGCACAGCAATTCTTACTACATCCATCGGAATCTGAACAATCATCTGACCTTTCAAACTGAACATCGCAACTATTGTAAACAATAATGCTATCAATGTAACGGGACTGATTTTCGGAACAAAAACATTATTATACCAATCATTCCCTTTTAATTTTCTTAAAATCAATCGGGTGACAAAACCTGCTATAAACGGAATTCCCAGATATATAAATACACTCCAGGCAATATGGCTGATACTAATATTAACTTCAAGTCCCGTCAATCCGAAGTAAGTCGGAAGCACTGTAATAAAAAACCATGCAAAGAGACTGTAAAAAAGAACCTGAAATATACTGTTGAATGCAACCAGACCGGCTGCATATTCCCTGTTTCCTTCAGCAAGTTCATTCCAGACCATTACCATAGCAATACATCTTGCGAGTCCTATCAATATCAGACCAATCATATATTCGGGATAAGCATGAAGAAAAATAATTGCCAGTAAAAACATTAATGCAGGTCCGATTATCCAATTCATAATTAAAGAAAGAGAAAGTATTTTTACATTTCTGAAAACTTTTCCCAGTTCTTCATACTTTACTTTTGCAAGCGGCGGATACATCATCAGAATTAATCCGATTGCAATCGGGATGTTCGTTGTTCCGGACTGAAATGAATTTATGAAATCAGAAGAGGAAGGAAATAAATAACCAATGGATACTCCGATTCCCATTGCAACAAAAATCCATAAAGTTAAAAACCTATCAAAGAAACTTAACTTTTTCCGTTCTGCGGGAATACATTTATCTGAGGACAAAGTTTAATAATTTGCTTTGAAAATTTTACCTGAATGGTAAAATTAAGAATTTGAAGCTTAACCTAACTTAGTGTTGTCAAATAATTATTGAATTTTTAGAAGAGTTGTTTTAATTACAAAGTTTTATCATAAATGCGATAGGTCTTATAAACTTCAGCTCCGAGTTTTTCTACAGTCTGTTTCATAGCAAAATTATCTTCAAGTATCCACGATATCTCTGCACCAAGTATGCCTCTTGTATTGGCATCGCGAATGACGTCTCTGTAAAAAATTGCATCTATTCCTTTTTTCTGATATTCCTTTTTTACACCCATAATTATGACACGCAGCTGATTTATTTTTTTCTTGTTAGCAAGAAACCTAAGAATACCAAAAGGAAATAATTTTCCGTTCAGCCCTTTGATCGCCTGATTTATGTCGGGCAGTGAAAGTGAGAATCCGACAGTATTACCGTTTATCTCTGCAAACTCAACATACACCGGATCCACTATCATCTTCAGATTACCCGCAATAAATTTGAATTCATCTTCGGTCATCGGCACAAAGCCCCAGTTTTCTTCCCAAGCATTGTTATAAACTTCCCTGACTTTCTGAACTTCATTTGCAAAGTCTTTCAAATTGACTTTCCTGATGGTCAGATTCTCCTTCTTTATTATCATATCGCTTATCCTGTCGAGACGGCTCATCATCTTTTCGTTCTTTACGACATCTCTATCGATCCAGAAAGCATATAAGTCCCTTGCTTTTTTAAATCCGTAGTCTTCCATCAGGTCAGCATAGTATTTCGGATTGTAAGGCATCAGCATTACCGGCGGCTTATCGAAACCGTCTACAAGCAGACCGCATTCGTCATTGATCGAAGGATTCACCGGACCGCGAAGTGTATCCATCCCGTTTTCTTTGGAAAACTTTGCTGCTTCATCAAAGAGAAGTTTGGAGACATTCTTATCATTAATGCATTCAAAGAATCCGAAGAAGCCGACTTTGTCTTTATAAAATTCGTTATGATTTGAATTTATTATTCCGGCTATACGTCCGGCGATCTCTCCGTTTTTTCTTGCCAGCCAAAGCTTTATCTTTGAATGCTGATAAAATGGATTCTTCTTTACATTGAGGTTATTTCTGACATCAAATCTGAGCGGCTCGACCCAGTGCTTATAACCGGCATAAAACTTATACGGAAATTCTATGAATTTATTTTTATCCGATTCGGATTCGACTAATTCAATTTCAATTTTACTGGACAAGTTATTTTTACTCCGTTTTATCAGTCATTTTAAAAATCATTGCTGCAACAAAGGCACCTGCAAAGTTACCTACAAGAAAGATCCAGATCGACCCGAAGCTGCTCAGTCCCATTGTAGAAATTCCCAGCGCAACTGCCGGATTGAAAGCACCTCCTGAAACAGAACCTACTGCATAAGCTCCTACAACCACTGTGAATCCTATTGCAAATCCGAAATAAGAATTCCCTGTTGTAGCATCTGCTGTTGCAACATTTAAAACTACATAAACCAAAGCAAACGAAAATAAAAACTCTACCAATAAGCTTTTCGGAATATTATGCACAATCGGTGTGATCTCTGATCCCATTTTTAGGTAGGAAACCAGTGCTGATGCAACCAATGCTCCGGCAAATTGAGAAATCCAGTAAGGAATAATTTCTTTTGCTTCAAGTTTCCCTCTCAGAAAAACTCCTAACGTAACCGCCGGATTATAATGCCCCCCGGAAATATGTCCGCCGGCATAGACCATTATCATAAGCGCCGAGCCAATGGCAAGCGGCGCGAGAGCACCTGCACCGGGTTCGATGACGCTCATACCTATTGTAAAAACCAAAAAGAATGTTCCAATGAATTCCGTTAGATACTTGTTCATTTTTCTTTAATTTAATTAGTTTATAAATATGTGTTTGTTAAAGGCTTTCTAAAATTTCCTCAGTGTGACCGTCAACTTTTACCTTATTAAAAATATTTCTGATCTTTCCCTTCTCATCAATGACATATGTAGTCCGCTCAATACCCATATACTTTCTGCCGTACATGCTTTTTTCTTTCCAGACATCATACTTTTTTAACATTTCAAGGTTCTCATCTGACAGCAATGTGAAAGGCAGGTCGTATTTCTTTTTAAATTTCTGATGTGACTTTGTATTGTCTTTGCTGACACCAATTATGACAGCATTTTTCTTTTCTATTAATTTGATATTATCCCTGAAGCTGCAGGCTTCCTTTGTGCAGCCGGAAGTATCGTCTTTCGGATAAAAATAAAGGATCACTTTCTTTCCTTTGAGATCCTTTAAGCTGATGTTCTTTCCTTCATCGCTTACAAGACTGAAGTCCGGAGCTTTGTCACCGGTGTTAAGCATGATGTTTTTAAAAGTTTGACAAGATAATAAAATACTTGTTTGTTTTATTCTAAAATGAAATACTCTACCTTAGAAATTTTATCAATAAATTTCTCCTCTAAACCCAATATCTTCAACTGTTAAAATTACAATGTCTTTTTTAAATATGTTAAAAATAATTCTAACTTTTCCTTTTCTGATCCTATATAGGTTTGGAGCTAATCCTTTCATTTTCTTTAAGTCAACGTTAACATTTTCTTGATAGAGCAGAATCCTTGTTGCAGACATAAGTAATTTATCTACCTGACCTTCTGAAATAACATTGGAATTTTTTTGATAAGAATTTTTCAGATTCTTTGCTATAAAGAATTCTGATTTTCATAAATCAATAATCTTACTCTTCGTGATAATTTTTGTATCTGGGTTTTTAAGTATCTCTTCTATTTCTTTTTGCTCTTCATTGCTTACATAAGGAATATGATTATCGTTGATTTCATCAAATATTTTTATCTTTTCTTTCGGGAGTGTTTCTATAAAAGAAGGAATTTTTTATATATTGATTCATCTATATCTAAGATTACAGTTTTCATTTTCTTATTTATTTTTTATTTCACAAATATAGTATTACTACTCAATAGTTTAAATTCCATTTTAAACAATCTCTCTGCAATCTCTGACTTTGGTTGAATTAATAATCTGAATTAATGTTTCCATAATATGACTAATACAAAACATCCTGACGGAGAGAATATTAGACTCCTGTTAATACTTAACGTGTAATTTTATAGAGCTGATAATGATTGTTACGATCACACTTCAAAGAAACACTACCATTAAATATGTCAAAGTATAATTGAACATTTATTGAAAAGTAAATCCTTACCTTATCGTCTCCCACCCTACCTTATTAAAATTACTTCTTATCAATAATGCTGCTGCAATTCCAACTATAAGAAATAATAAACCGATCACCAATTCTCCGAAAATAATTTTTCCGATTCCAAATAAAAAAGAGTAAACTAAAACTATCCCTGCTATCCAGTTTATGAAAAGAAGATAATAACCGGTGTCAGACTTTACCTCAGACATTTTTTCCGATATCCTTTTCCAGCCGATACCGCCCGGATGAACTCGTCTGTAAAACGATTCGAGCTTTGATTCTTCCGTTGGCTTGGTTACCAATACCGTTATCAGCCACGCTAAGGTCGTTATCGGAACAATTATATAAAGCGTGTTTGGAAATTTAACTTCGAACTTTCCGAAATATAAAACTCCGTAAACTATGAACGGCATTATCGTTGCGACTATCTCACTGATTGCATTTACTCTCCACCAAAACCATCGCAGTATCAATACCAGTCCGAGACCTGCTCCGCATTCGATCACAAAGCTCCAGACTCCCGAGATCGTTGTCATTTGTGTCGTGACTAATACTGACAAAAACATAAAGACAACTGTCATGATTCTCGATACCTTCACATAATATTTCGGCGGTTTATCTTTCGAAATGAATCTCTGATAAAAGTCATTTACAAAATACGACGTTCCCCAGTTTAAATGCGTTGCAATTGTTGACATATATGCAGCAAGAAATGCAGCGAGCAGTAGTCCTTTTAATCCGGGCGGTAAAAAATCATTCATTGCTTTGACAAATCCGAGTCCTTTATCATCATGAGACAAATCAGGATAAATTACCAATGCACATAATCCGACAATTATCCACGGCCATGGTCTTAAACAATAATGTGCAATCTGAAAAAACAAAGTTGCGAACAACGAATTCTTCTCATCCTTTGCGCTCATCATTCTTTGCGCAATGTATCCGCCTCCGCCGGGCTCAGCTCCGGGATACCATGATGCCCACCACTGAATTCCGATAAATGCAAGGAAAGATGAAACAGTTAAGGCAAGTATTCCGCCGGCATCAGTAACAGTCGTCTCGGAAGAGATGTCAGGTGTGAATTTCATAGCCCAGTCGGGTAGCTTCTCCTGCAATCCGCTAATGCCTCCTACTTGGGGCGAATTAACTACAATCACAGCAAGAATTATACAGCCAACCATTGCAAGTGTAAACTGAAATGCATCCGTTACTGCAACTCCCCAAAGACCTGAAAGCGCTGAGTAGAATGCAGTCAGCAGCATGCAACCGCCGACAAAATATATTGCGTTAGAAGGATTTACATATTCCGGAAACATTCCGATCAGAATTTTTATCATCGCAAGATTCACCCAGCCCATGATGATTACATTCATAAATATTCCCATGTATATCGCCTTGAATCCTCTCAGCACAGCAGCAGGCTTTCCGGAATATCTGAATTCAATGAACTCAACATCAGTCAAGATTTCAGCCCGGCGCCACAAGCGTGAAAAGAAAAACACTGTGAGCATTCCGCCGATCAGCATGTTCCACCAGAGCCAGTTGCCTGCGATGCCGTTTTGTCCGACGAGCTCAGTAACTGCAAGCGGAGTGTCTGCTGCAAAAGTCGTTGCAACCATTGATAAACCGGCAAGCCACCAGCTTAGCTTTCTCCCGGAAAGAAAAAAATTTTCAGTAGAGCCGCCTGCCCTTTTTGAATAAATGAGACCTATTGACAAGTGAAACTGCAAAGTAGAAAAGAATAATGAACCAGTCGATCAGATGCATTAAAATAATTGATGAGATTACAAACTAAAAAATTTATGTGCAATTTAAATTATGTTTTGCTAAATTGAAATGTATATTTGGAAAAATATTTACGTGTTTTCATTAAGCAAACTATTGTAAATTTGCAGTGAAACTTTATTGTAAAAACAATCATTAACACTAACATAAAAAAATAAACAGGAGGTCAAAAATGTTTTCAAAGGTTTTATTCTCAATTGCTTTACTTCTTACCGTCACACTTTCAGCTTACTCAATTGACAAACAGGCGAATTACAATGTTGGAGACAAGGTCTCTGATTTTGTAATTGATAATTACGACGGAGCTCAATATACGCTCAGCAATTCCGGCGGCAAGCTGACCGCTATTATTTTTATGTCCACTGAATGCCCGTTTGTTCAGCCTTACACTGAAAGATTAATAAATCTTGTCAATGAATTCGGCGACAAGGGAGTTGTTTTCTGGGGCATTAATTCCAATAATACCGAGCCGACAGATCAGGTAATGAATCATGCCAAAGAAAAAAATTATAACTTTCCTGTTCTCAAAGATAACAAGAACGTTGTAGCCGATCAGTTTGGTGCAGAAAGAACTCCGGAAGTTTTCGTGATTGACAACAGCACAATGACTCTTGTCTATCATGGAAGAATTGATGATAATAAAGAAGCCGCTAAGGTAACATCGAATGATCTTCAGAATGCATTAAATGATTATCCTGGCCGGGAAAGCCAATTGCAACAAACGAAACAAAAGCTTTTGGCTGTTCAATCAAAAGATAAATTGACCTTATATCTTTCCCTTATCCTCTTTTAATCATGAGATAAGAGGAAAGGGAAAGGTTTACTGATAATACTTCTGTTCTAAAATAAAATACAAACGAATATTCCATGAAGATAATATTTCTCTTGATACTTTTTTTCATTTCAAATAATTTTCTCTATCTCACAGGAACTGCTGCCTGCAAATGAAAGGGTTCTCGACAGCATCAAGCAGGCAAATGAAGGCAAAGTAATTTTAATTAATTTCTGGGCTTCATGGTGCAAGCCGTGTACAGAAGAATTTCCTGACTTATTACAAATAAATAAAGAATATAAAGATAAAGACTTCAAGCTCGTCTTTGTTTCTCTTGACTTCGGAGATGACCTGGCAACAAAAACCAAAAAGTTTCTTAAGAAGAACGATGTTGACTTTGTTACCTATACAAATGGCTTTAACAAGGATGAAGACCTGATAAATTACATGGATAGAAACTGGGAAGGAGCAATTCCCGGGACATTCATATATGATAAGAATGGCAAGCTATCTAAATCTTTTATTGGCAAGCGTAACTACGAGGACTTTAAAGAAGTTATAGACAAATATTTAATGTGATCTACAGCAAGTCTGTAAAATCCAGTTTATGAATTTTACAATATCAGACTTCCTTTAAAGCTAATCATTTCAGCTCACCATACACTGCATTACCTTCAATCATTACCTGCATTTTGAGATATATCATTTGCTGTATTTTGAGTTATATCATTTGCTGTATTTTGAGTTATATCATTTGCCGTATTTTGAGTTATACTATTTGCTGTATTTTGAGTTTTCTCATCAGCCGTATTTTGAGTTTTATCCTTGCTCATAATCTGATTCCATGTAGAGTTTTCTTTTGCGAGAATTAATTCGACCCTTTCGGAGAGATTGGATAATGTTTGATCATCTTTGTATGAACCCGCCTTTGATAAAAACATATATTTTTCCTGAATCAGTGTTTCAGCTGTAGCCCTGTATGTAATCCACTTGTCCTGAAATTTATATAAAACTTCTAATCCCGTTAATAAAGCAAGCATAACACTTAATCCGCCTATAACATATTTTATAAAAGGATTGTCCATAATGTAACCGGTCAGGAAAGGTATCACTACCGAAATTGATATTTCGGATGTCTTAAAATAATAGTAATACTTTTTGTTCTCCAGGCTGTTTTTTTCGTAATACTTTACTTGATCCTCAAGCCGGCTTTCAATATATTCTTGTTCATTCATTTTTAATTTTTTATTTAAGTTTTAGATAAAATATTATTTTTGTTTCTTCCTTTTGCAGTCTAACCTATTATTGCTGTGTGGTATCCTGAATATCATCATCCTGTTGAGTGTCATCATACTGTGTATCATCTGTTTGTGTATCATCCTGTTGAGTGTCATCATACTGTGTATCATCTGTTTGTGTATCATCCTGTTGAGTGTCATCATACTGTGTATCATCTGTTTGTGTGCCATCTGATTGAGTGTCCGCACCCGATGCATTGAATATCTCATCAAAGATCTGCTGGTCATTAGGATTAATAGCCTTCAAACTAACCATGTCCAAATCAAGATTGAGATGACTCTCTCCGACTGAGGTAATTTTTTCTTGTTCAAAATTAAATTCTATTCTACCGTCGGGGCTGCTTAGGTTTAAGATTGATGCATCCGGATGTTGACCGGGTTCAACAATAAAGGAAATTACACCTTCTCCGGTATCGTATTTCCATGCTTTTCTTTCTACATCATAAATAAAACTTCCTTCATAACCGGAATTCGGATCTTTGTAATTTATTTTTTTAACTTTATTCAAACTGATGCTGCTCTTTCCGGTTTTACCATTATCTGTAAGACTTTTTGTATCTGAATTATTAGGGTTTTTTGTATCTGAATTATCAGGACTTTTTAGTAAAAGAACCATCAATAAAATAAATAACACTACTCCGATACTTGCAAAAATTAAGGTTTTATTTATACCTGAACCTGAATTTTCCGGATTTACTTCTTTAGTACGGCCGGAAGTTGTATTTACTTTGTTGTTATCAGCCTTTGGAGCGTCTGCAGGTTTTGATTTCTCCCGAAGTTTCGCTTCCCGATCACGTCTTTCCTTCTCCTCCTGCGCAACGCGTTTCATTTCTTCTTCCTGAGTCCGCTTTATTACATTAAGATCTTTCATTAAACGATGTGTCTCAGCTACATATTTTCCATTCGGATATTTCTTGAAATACCTGCTGTATCCATCTATTGTGTTCAGATTCTGAGCTTCTTTCCATGCTTCCTCTTCATCCATGTCATTAATAAAATTATTCAGATCAGGATATGTATCCGGTAATTGATTCAGTATCTGAACAAATGAATTTATTATAGAAGTCTTTTCAATATTTGCGGATTCGGGACTTGCAGTTCCTAAATTTATTTTATCATTAATACTGTTAAACCTTCCTGCAAGCACCACTAACTGGGAACGTAGCTGATTGGCATCATTGTATGCATCTTTTTCAGATGAGGGACATTCCGAAATAAGTGTTCGGAATTCATCTATTACTTGCTTTAACTGATTATTTTCCAGATGCTTTTGAATTTTTTCTGCAAATGTCATTATTGTTTAAATATAGATCTATCGATTAAGAGTTTATTAATTTATTTCAAATTGGGGAAAATTTGTTTTAGTCCTTGCTTAATTCTAACCGGACAAATTCATTCTCCCGGCATAAGGAATTTCATATTTTTTTTAGTCGGTTAAGATGCATAATTTCCCTCTTTCTGAAAAGTCATAACTTAATCTTGCTATGAATTTATTGCTTCCAGAATTTTATGGAAATTATTTTCAAAGTTTCCATTTCGTATGTCCACACACAGACTCTCACGGAGTCTTCTTACCACTTCATCCATATTATTTCTCAGCTCAGTCATACGGGAAAGCTCATTCTGTAAATCCCGGATGCTTCTGTTTTTTTCCATTCGCCTCGAAATGAGTTCCTGAATTTCCTTTATCTGCTCCTCTATGCTGTCCAGTGCATTATCCGTAAAATCCCTGTTAAAAAAATCATCATCTATATAGCATGCAATGAATTTCTTATTGATGTCAGTTTTTTCATGATAAAAGGTATTTATAGATTCCATTGCAACCCATGCAGAAAGCAAACTTCTTCTTGGATATAAGAGATATTGTCGTTCCGGTATTTCGGACACAGCTTTCAATAAACTCTTTTATGTCCCCGCCGGCTTGCATTTTCTCGCTGTCAATCGTTACATCAATCTGATTTTCTTTTAGCTTGTCTCTCAGCTTGTTTGCGGTATCCATATCGTTATGATTGTATGAAATAAAAACACTCTTATTGTTTACTGCAGAAATTCCGGATGTGCCGGGTTTTGTTTCGGAAGTCACTGCTGTACCGGATACATGTTCATCGACCTCAGAGGCATTTTTTTCCAGTTCGTTAATTAATTCAAGAACGGCAAAATTCACCTGCGAACGTATTTTCTGTGCGCTGTCATTGTCCAGTATTCCTAAATTTTCCTTTTTACGGGCATCCGAAAATTTTGCGGCTAAAGTGAATATCTCATTCTGTGAGTCCGGATAACTCTTTGAATATTCTTTAAGCGATTCAAATACTTTTTCAATTCGGTTTTCTGCAATCCAGTTTCGGAGTTTGTTAAAGTCCTGACTCATATTTATAATTTAAAATATAGTTTGTCTTAATTCGGATAATAATAAAGTTAATTGTTACGCCCCTTGCGTAAAAGTCACATTTCAATATTATAAGAACTCAGGATTTTCAGGAACCTTCCTACCCCAGCATCCCGGCAATCTTCTCAATTGCAGAAGTCTCTTCTCCCCTTTCCTTTCTAAACTTAATTATTTTTTCAAGATTAGTTTTAGTAGTTCCAAACATCCAGCCTTCTATCGCCTTTGGCTTTGCTTCATAAAAGAATTCTTCGGCTTCTGAAAATCTATTTTCTATCACTGCAAGTTCGAGTAAAGTAGCGTAATCCCAGTAGTCTGGCTCTTTGCGTTTCATCTTTGCTTTTACCGCATATTCCACAGCAGGAACTAACCGAAGTGCTCTTTCTTTCTCGCCAAGGAGTTCAAGACAGGTTACATAATTTACTCCCGGATAAGCATCCCTCGGATCGGACTCAAAACCTTTTTCATAATATTTCAATGCGTTCTTCAGATGAACTTTTGCTTCCCCGGCATTTCCCGAATCATAAGCGCGTTCAAATTTATCTTTATAAATTCTGCCCCATATTCCGTAAGTCTCGCTGCTTGCCTTTCCTTTGCTTTCCAATTTTCTTAAAACACCTTCGGCTTCATCTATCATTACATTATCAACGGGTTTCTTCTTGCCGCCATTACGGTTAAGTATGAATGCATATTGCTCCTGCATCATAACAGTTTCAAAAACATACCTGGGAAGCTCCTTAATGAAATTCATCATTTCAATAAATGCCTCGATGTTGCGGTATGATATCATCATATCTGTAAGGACAGCAGTTTCAATATTTTCCAGAGGTCTGTACTTATCTACAACTTTATTTATCTCTTCGATCCTTAATTGTTTCTGTTTGCTTTCATCATCATCAATAATCGCCCGCGCATAAGCTAATTCTTTTTTAATGACTTCATCATATGAAACCCTATCTCTGAACACATCGGTTTTTTCATGGGCAACTGAATTTTGGAATGAGATTCCATTCACTAAATCATATAACGGACTGTCGGTTGATCTTTTTATTTTCGCTGTTTTTAAAATTCCGGCAAGCTTTTTTATGTCATTATCTTTATCGCTTAAATTAAAATCCTTATCCACCTGATACGCAAAAGTTCTGTCAGGACCAATATCAAAAGGCAGAGGAAAATGAGAAGATGCAATAATAGGAATTGTAGTGAAGGGCTTTACTGCGTAACGCATACCAAGTTCGAAATAAACATTTGGATTTGCATTCGTCAGATCTACAACAGAATATTCACAAAGCAATATTTTCTCATACATGGTTTTGTGAATGGAGCCGAAGCTCTGTTCCTCATTCTCGATCAGAGGCTCTAATTCCGCCATGATAACCGCCGGCTCAACTAACCCCTTATAAATTTTATCGAAGTCAATTTTTTGTACCGGGTCAATGAGATTTTTTGATTTAAATTTCTCCTGAAGGTCTTTCAGGTTTTCCTTTTTATCGAAGGAGGTTATGACGAAGCAATAGGGGTTCATGGTTAAAAAATTTAAAGGTTTAGTTTATTTTTGTAAAATCTTTTTTCCCAGGTTCGACAAATCATTTTTATATCTGTCATACTCTTGTTTTCTTACTTCCGTACTGTCCTTAATAGAAAAAAAATCTTTTTGTGCCCTTGAAAGACTATCTTTAGTGAGCTTAAGAGTTTCTTCAGTCTTTGAAATTTCTTTTTCTAAATCTGTTTTTAAAGATTCTTTTTCATATTTAAATAATAATAATAATAATCCTAAAAGCAAAAGGAATGAGACAACACCGACTTTAAAAATTCTATTTAATATCTGAGTTCTTTTCTTAAATTTAAATGTTGCGACAATTCTGTCTATGACTCTACTGTCAATTTCTTTTTTCTTTAACTCCGGATTGGATATTCTTACAAACGCCAGTCCTTCAACTAATTCATTCCAAATTGCTTTTTTGTTTTTTACATTATCATCAACATCAATTACTACAATGGGCTTTTTCTTTCGATTCCTAAATTCAGAGATTTCTTTATTTACATTTTCAGATTGGCAAGAACCTTCCGAACCAATTATCACTAATTCAGTGCAACTTTTGATTTCATCTAATATTTTTTCCGGTAACTGCTTACCGGGTGTATTACTTGATAATTGATCAACATAACACTGGAATCCCTTATCACCAAGTTTTAAAGCTAATTCTAGAGCATAATCTAACCCATCTATTCTTGAATATGAAATAAATATATCATTTCCAAAAAACCACGAAAACAATTTTGTAATTTTATACCGGTAATAGAAATTTTCTACGATATTCAGAATAGAAGCCATGATTGTTTATTATAGTTAATAAAAGAAAGAATATCTTCTAATGGCATTTCAATTTTGAGATGTCAATGGACGATCTATCAGATATCCCTCTTTGAATTCCCAACTCAACCAGCTACTTATAAATTTTTCCTGACGGTCTTCAGGTTTCCTTTTCCGGTTCTGCGGTTTATCATGAATATACTTGTAATTCCATCTTACACCTTTATTTTATCAGATATTATCGCATTTGTAACCCACCCGATTACTTCTTCATCCGGCTTTCCGCTTGATGTTATAAAAACGTCCTGGCAGTCTACATTTTCATTCATTTTTTGCTGAACTTCAAATAAAGTCGCATCCTTATTGAGGAATTCAACACCATGCTCCATTTTATTTTTTATATCCTGGCTTCCATGCTCTCTTATTTGCTCAATTGTATAGTTTTCAAGCTCTTCTGCTGATGCATTGTTATTTAATACCTGCTCGCTTATGAAGCTGTCAAGTAAGCTTTTATGCAATACATATTTCACTTTATTGCCCTCAATGACAACTAACCTGTTTAGATCTTTTTGCTCTAAAAATTGTAATAACTCCTTCAAAGTTACGGTCGAAATAGTTTTATTTCCGGAAAATGGATGTTTGATCTTTTCAACAGGTATCATCACATCTTTTGTTTTGGTAGATTTCAGTTTTTCTTCACCGGTAAGATTTGTGATAGTCTGCTGCATGCTTTTGCTAGCTGCTTCAAAGTTTTCCCTGCTGAAATAAAATGCGAGAACTGTTCCCATCCAAGTCCCTATCATTGGCAAAATTAATCCCATTATATCTTTTGCATTTGTAAAATTGTTGAATGCATAGATTATTAAAAGGACCAACGTACCGAACGTGAACAATACTATTAATAAAGCTATGTAATCTTTTAAGTTAGTCCAAAAGCCTTTTGGCTTATCGCTTTCAGTTGGCATAGTAAATTTTTTTTAAAATTAAAAAATATTTTTTGAAGTTTATATTAAATTATTTAAGATTTTTATAACTATTTTTATTGCCAAAACTTTTCCTGTTGTTACATATTTCTCACAAATTTCTATTAAGTGAATACCGAAGATATCTTAAAATTACCCTTAGATGCAAGCTGCATAGCCTGATCCGGTCTGAATTCCCAATGCCATGGCTCTCCGTTCACAGTTCTTATGAAACCAAATTTCGGGGCATTCTTCGTCATCCATTTATAGAGAGATGAACCCATATCCTGAGTGTTTAAATCAAATGCCTGTCCATGCTGATGATTCGATGCGCCGGCGGGTGCGGCTGTATTCCCGCCGTGATGTGATAAATCAAAAAGCTGCGCCTGTTTTGCAAAAGTCCGAAACCCGCTTGTTACTTCAAGATTTAAATTTTTTGCTGCTGCTGCTTCTTTAAGCTTAAAATAATTTTCCACAGAGTCCAGAGTTATTTGTTTTATTACTGTGCCGACACCGACAATATTTACTAAAACTTTTGCTCCGAGAAACTTTCCGTGTTCCCAGCATGCATTCGGACCCTTGGTGTCTGTCCAGGCGGAAGTCAAAAAAAACTTCGAACATCCATCGGTCAAATTCGATGAAGCAGTCCAGCCAATTTCTTTTCCCGCTGAGACCTGGTCATTTGCAATCACGGCTTCACTGACTTTGGCATATTTACCATTCCTTTCGGTAACAATGACATAAGTGCCTTTCGGAATACTAGAGCCAGTTGGTTTGAAATCCGGAGCATCACCGCGAATAAATGCATTACCGTCCGTTACTGTATAGTTATTTCCCAGAGGACGTAATTCCCATTCATCCGGTGAATAACTGATCAGCTCATTTACAAATTTTCCATCAAGATTTGTAGCTTTAGTCCAGCCGGAAAGAGCATCCGGATTTGGGAAAGCCAGTATGTGCAAATACATATAGGTTTCTGTTATTATCCACCTTTGTATCCGTTATTATAATTTCAGTCCCATTCGGGAAATTTTTCCCGGCAGAACTTAAATCATCCTTTCGGATAAGAGCATTATTGTCTTTGATAATGAAAGTTTTGTTTTTGTAGCTTGGAATGTTCATGAATTTTGCTCCTTTAATTTAATTTTTTGAATTTGGTTTTTTATGTTTGAGGGATTGAAATCGTCTATTAATTTTATGAGCAATGTCTTCAAAGTACTTGTTTTCTTCATCAGGCAAGATTTCTGTTGAAATCTCTCTTATAAACTCTGCCTTTACCGTTATTGTCATCGATTACTGTTATCTGTTTTATTTTAAATTTACTATAGTTATTTAAGTATCGGGCTATCGTCTTATTATTTCTTGTAGTTATCTTTAATTAATTTTTTACAGTTGTTGAAATATTCCCAATATGGTCCAATTAACATTAAAATTTAAACATTAGATACATTAGATCAATAAAAACGAATATCGCAATTAGGCAAAAGGCTTTGTATTTTTACTGTTTCATCTCCTGAAAGAGTGGTACCCCTTAGAAACAATTCTTTCAATGAGCTTAATTGACGAACTTCAGAAGGTAAACTATCTAATGGATTACCATCTAAATACAAATGTTGCAAGGAATTCAATTCGCCGATTTCAGGCGGCAAGGTCACTAAATTATTTTCCCAATTTGAAGACAAAGATGTCCAATTATTTGTAGTTAGACTCAAACTTGTAAGGATGTCAGATTCCCAATTTCGGGAGGCAAAGATGTCAACTGATTCGTACCTAAATCCAAAGCTTGTAAGAATGTCAGATTCCCAATTTCCGGAGGCAAAGATGTCAACTGATTAGAAGTTAAATGCAACTTTGTAAGGAGCTTAGATTCCCAATTTCGGAAGGCAAAGCTCTCGAACTAGATTGATAATGTTAAATACAAATCTCGTAAGGATTTCAGATTACTGATTTCTGAGGGGTAAGTTATCAATTGATATACTTAAATACAAATTTTGTAAAGACTGATTTGTCCGATTTTGGAAGGAAAGTTATCCAGAAAATTATCACTCAAATTTAACTTTGCAAAGAATGAAGTTGCATGATTCATCTGAAGCTCTTTAAAATAATTAATACCCAAATCTAAACTTTGCAAAGAGTATAATTGCTCGATTATCACGGCAATTAAATACAAATTTTGCAAAGATTTCAGTTGCCCGATTTCTGCTGGTAACTGGGTTAATTTATTATTAGTCAATAGCAAGATTTGTAAAGCTTTGAATTGTCTGATTTTAGTGGGTAATTGGATCAACTCTGTTTGCCTCAGATCTAATGCGGTTATTTCTTCTTTTTGTTCATTAAAATTAAAAGCTGCTTTGTATTCGTTACCTTCCGTATCTATAATATAGTTAGTTGAATCTCTATATACCCTAGCAAATCCGGGATACTCAAACAGTTGTGCCTTGTCATATTTAAAATCAACAACTACATTTCCCTCTTTATTGATATAACCAAATTTTATACCCTCTCCGATTATTTCCTGAGATGCTAATGCAATATTGTCATCATAGAAGTAAAAAGCATCGATGAGTTTCTCTGCCTGATCAAGAGCAGCTTTTGTTTTAATTCTTTCCCGTTCAGCTTCAGCGCGGGCAGTATCAGCTTGCACGCGTGACTTTTCAGCTTCAAGAAGCGCCTCATCCGCTTTATCTTTTTCAGTTTTAGCAATATCTTTCTGCCGTTCTGCTTCTCTTTGAGCGTCAAGAGCATCATTTTTTTGTTTCTCTAATCCTTTTAATGCTTTTTTTATTTCTTCGGCCGGTTGGTTATCGTTTGCTAACCCGCATTCTCTGGCAGCTATCTGAGCAGCAAGGAATTTGAAAATAGCATCAGCATACTTCTTATTATTTAATAATTCTTCTCCCTTTTCCAATAATTTTTGATACTTTTCCGGACAATCCTGTGCTTGTAGATTATTTATAAGAATGTATAATATTATGAATGTTATTAATGATCGCATATTTTATTTTATTGAATCCGATTTTAATTTATTCACTTTCAATATATTGAATTTTAGACTATCCAATTGTATGCTATTCAAATGTAAGCTATCACGCAGAAGATTAAACAATTCATTTTGACTGTAATCATTTATAGTATCCGAAAATAATGTATCCAAAGCTGCATAGTAACTTAAACGCGCAAGACTGCCTTCTTTGAGATTGTCATAGCTATAACCGTAAGACAAAAGTTCTTTGGCTTTTGATATGGCATGTTCCATTTTTATGTTTTTAAGTGCTGTTTGGGTTTCTTTATTCTTTTTTTCTATTTCTGCTGATGCCTCGTTTGCTTTTTTGTAAAAATTTAGTGCCACTACGGCAATGATAATAGCTACAATGGCAACTACTGCCGCAACCCGTGTCCATTTTTTTGCTCTATTTCCAAACCTCACTGCATCATCCTTTGATATCTCTGCTTCCTTTCTCAGCTCAGTTTCTTTCTGAGCCTGTTCTTTAGCCAATCTAAGTTCCTTTTCTTGTTGTGCTATTGCTCCGCCTTTATCACGTTCGATCTTCTCTTTACTCTGAATAATAAGTTCTTCACCTTCTTCATCAATCAGCTTTTGTTCACGAAGCTTCTCTAAAAACGGCTCAATGTAATTCAATTGTCTTTCTGTGAACAGCTCACGCGCATCGCCTTTCAGAGCAGCCTGGCTCTTAATGATCCGGACAATTTCCAGCAAAGCGTTTTCCTCTGTCGTGCGCTTTTCGGCAATACGCTGTGCAAGCGAGTCGTGCGCGATTTCATACATATTTCCGTCCTCTTTTTCGGATTTCCTGAGTATACGCCTGTTCACAAAAGCGTCAATGATCTTATATATAAGTTCAGCATCGATTCCGGACAAGCGCTCTTGAATACTCTTTCTCGAGGTCGGCTCTTTCGTTCCTTCTAATGTTACAAACGGAGAAAGTATTTTCCATACATTTTCTATTGTTGCATCCGGATCTTCAGATATTAAATTCCGGCTGATGTTCTTCACCTGTTCTTCGAGAAATTCCCTGAGAACGTCACCTATATCACCTAACTTATTGAGCTCTTCAACTGTGAATACTGCATCCGTCTGCCGTTTGTCATCATTCGTGATATTCCATATAAAGTTTATCGAGAAACACCTGAAGATACGGCAGTTCAATCGTCAGTGATTTTTGTCCGCCTTTTAATTTGTCAAAGATTCCTTCAGTGATAGCTGACTCTTCGCCCGCTTGTAGACTCACATTTGAGTTTTCTAATTTCGTTGCCCCTTCGATGACCTGAGAAACTTTTTCTAAATTCATCGGCTCCACACGCAATTTCTTTTGCAGCATTTGAGGAACAGCTTTTTCAAACTTATCCAGATGTCCTAAATATTCTTCACGTATGCTGAAAATCATTTTGACCGGCTGCTTCTCTATTGTTAAAATATCCTGCACGGTTTTTATGAATTCATCCTGCTCCTTCTTATTTCCCAATATAAAAAGCTCTTCAAACTGATCGAAAATAAGATAAACAGGACGAAAAAATTTAAGATAAATAGCTTCGAAAAGATGTTTGAGGTCGCTTACTTCCAATGATTGTCCATTGTTGTTTTCGTTAGTCCTTAGCAGCTTGTCCTTTCCTTCGATAGCTTTATTTCCTGCTTTTGAAATAAGTTCTTTCTCAAAAGAATCATTTATATTATTTCCTCTGCGGATGTTGAGTGCAAGCCAGTCGTAAGATTGGAATCTGCTTGCAAGTCCGCATTCTATCAGGCTTGTCTTTCCTGTCCCCGAAGCGCCGTAGACCAATAGTATATTTGTCTGAAAAAGCATCTTATACAATGCGTCGATTTCATCGGCTCTTCCGAAAAAGATCTCGGTATCATCTTTTGTATAGGAATCTAAAAACTTAAATGGATATATCTTATTCATTTAGAAAGTAGTGTTGATAAAAATAAAGATTTTAATCCCGGTTCAATTTGTAATTAAATTAACATTCTATTTGTCATTCCCGCAATCTTTTGGTCTGCCTGCGGCGGGAATGACAAAGTGGTGGTGTTTCGTCTCAGTGTATACTTATTTCCAGCATTGATAATTCTCGCTACAGTTGGTGTTGATCGAAGCGTCACCAACAACCATTTTAAATTTTATTTCCCAAGTATTGTCTCCTTCGCTTCTTCAAATTGTTTATAACAGCGTCCAGTTTCAGCTGCATCCTTTTTGTATCATCTATCATAACGTTATTTATTTCCGGTTCATTTTTCATTGTATCCATAAAAGCAATATTCTCTATAGTATTATCCTTCAGAACACGATAGTGCAATTTACCATCCAAATCTTTATTCCTGAAAAAACAAATTTTCGATCCTCCTTCAAATGACAATGCATTATAGTCAATAATGAAAGGGAATAGATTTATACTTTCCGTATATCGTTCTTTGTATAATAGAATTGCATCCGTGCTGATGGGATCTTCGACATAATTAACCTTATCAATTCCCAGCTCCGAATATTTATGCAAATAGTGCGGTATGTTATTTCTCATACCGTCATAAGTTACGCTTTTGATGGAAATCATTTTATAGCTGGTAAAAAATATTAATTTTTCCAGAATCACCGTTAAATGTTTTTCAGCTTCAAAAGAAGTAAGAAGTGTAATATCCTTTGCATCAAATGAGCGGTTAATGGTATGCATTTCGTTACAGGCATTACGGAATTCTCCGTTGACTTCATTTAATTCAGTGAATGTTTTAGCGTCTGCCAATGGAAAGTCCAAACCATTCTGTATAAAAATCTCAATCAAGGTTTTCCATCAGGCTAACGTATCCTTCTATGTTGATTTCAAATCCCTTGAAGAATTTACTTAAAGCTTTGTTCTGATTTTCGGAAAGTTCAATTTGCTTTTCTTTCTTGGAATCCCATAATTTTGAAATCAGAGAAAAACAAATTAATTGCAATGCTCTCTTAGCCGTTATAATACAAATCTCTATATAATTCCGTATGTTGTTTTCTGATTGACCTTCACTGCCAATTGCCACCAGCTTTCTCAATTGCTCTCCAAGTACACCAATAAAACTATTTATTATAATATTATTGGCCGGGTCGCTGATGTTCGGATAAGTTTCCCAATCGGATTCCTCTTCATTTGCCTGTTCAAGCAAGTCCTTTCCTATGCCGTATCTGTTGTTAAGAGCTTCCAGTAAACGTCTTGTAAGTATTTCATTAAATCCCTTACTTTTATTTTCACCGAACTTCTTCAAATCCAGCTTATCCAGTTCTTTATCAAACTGATTCCAAAGATCATTGGAGTCTGCAAAAGGAGTCAAAAAATGTTTCAGGTCTTCAAGTTTTTTTTTGAACTTATCCAAACTGTCTTCAACCGGCTCTGTTGTATTCTTAAAATAAGTAAAGATGAGGAATTTATTATTTGACTGGAGTTTTTTAAATGCGTGTTCAAATTCTTCTTCCGTATATTTCCCGACTTTTGTAAATGCAAGAAGGACGAATATATCTGCCGAGCTGACAAATTTATTGTACTCACTTTGAGAACCGCCGGACGACATCCGTGCTGAAAGGTCTTCCCAGATATCCAGATGAAGAAAAATGTCTTTGCCTTCACTCTAACCAAGCCTTGTTTTTTCTGTAAATCTCAATTTCAAAAAGCTCACGCTCGGGTTTAAGCTCGAAGGATGAGGCAAGGAAAATTTTGATTTTCTTCATGACTTTGTCGTGATAGAAATAATATCCGGATAATTATACTATTATTTAATTATTTAAAACTTTTATCGGATCGAAGTTGGCTGAATCTTCACAACATCTAGGCTCGTGACATTCCCAGTTATTCAGCGAATGAAAATGAAAATAAAATTCTTAATATCGGAAGTCGAAATACTTAGAGTTTGTCAGGTATTCGATAGAATACACTTTGTAAGCTGACACCGACTCCGCCTATGCTAAAAAAATTGTGGAGGCAAAAACCTTGATTACTCGGCTATTCCAAAATGCATCCAATCAAAATCTTTTTCTACTCCAAGTGAACGAAATCCATTTTTATAAAAAATGTCTATCATTGGTTTATATTCCGGTCTTGCAAACCGTGCTGTTGCTTTCGTTTCACGAAATAGGCTTCTTTCCGGATCCAAATCAATTGCAACACCTTTGTTGGTGCTCTCTTCCATCAGAACAAATATTATCATTTCCTTATTAGTGAAAATTAAACCGACAAAACGCGTAAAACTGATTTTGCACTATGCAATAGGAACATTCCACAATCTATTTAAAGCGTCAAGATCACCATTGAATTTATCTCTATCGCATGAGCCTACACCATTCACGGAGTGGGGTTCGGGTCCAAAGTGGCCATCAGTATATTGCCACAATGTCCAGGTTTTCCACGCCGGTGGAATTTTGGTCGGCTTCGGTCCGTATTGTGCAATCCAAAGCCAGCAATTCTTTAGCGGAGTATCCGTATTATTACCAAGCTGTTCCTTAATATCATTTCCGGAATATAAACCTGGCCATTTGCCGGTTTGATCATGGATACGAGTAACAAAATTTTCAGCTTCAGATATAGTCATCAAACCGGAATTCCTCCCTCTTTCATAATCAAGAACGCAAAGCTCCTTTGCAGATGGATTAGCAACTGATAAAAAATGATCGGCCTGGTCTACGCCACTGCCCCTTGAAGCAAAATGATAAGATCCCCATAACTTTCCCATTTCAAGCCACTTGGCTTTTCTGTTTGCATACTTTTGATCTTGAACGCCCATGGCTTCAGTTGCCTTGTGAATGATTCCAACAATTCCATCATTGACTATCTGGTCAAAATTACTGATTTCATTGTGATGAGATAAATCTATTACTACATTGATTTCCATTTTAATGTCTCCTTTTTGATAGTTGAATAATATTTTGTTTATTGAATTCTGATCAGGGATCTTTTTCTTTTATTCCTCCTGTTTCAATTCCTGTTTCGCTTAAGTTTTACTATTTTGTTTAACAGCTCAAGCGGAATGGTGCAACCGGGGATATAATACAAGACTTAAGCAAAAGCTTAAAAAACCAAATTCCCGGCAATGGTGAATCCAATCGGCAGCAATTTATATTAGAGACTATCCGATTTTGACTATTGATTTAAATACCCAATGCTTTAAGAGTATTCGGACCAACTTCTCCATCTACTACCAAATCGTTAGCCAATTGAAAATTAGAAACTGCCGAAAAAGTATTTTCGCCAAACTTTCCATCAATCTCACCTGGGTCAAATCCTTTGTCGCTCAATGCCTTTTGTATATCTTTAATCTTAGGGTCGTTCATCATCGGAGTTTTTAATCTGTATACTACTCCCGCAGGTTCATCTACCGAAATAACTGTAGAGCCCATAACATACTCTATTCCGGGAATAAGAATTCCTGTATCCCATCTTCTCCCTGATAAAGTATTTTTTATGACTCCTCTATTAGTAGAATGCGCTTCGACTGTTCCGCCTTGCCCATCCGAAATAACAATATGACCGGTTTTGATACGAGTGGGCACTCTCAATACAACAGCACCTTTTGTTCTTGCTGAATCACCGATTGAAATTTTCTTGCCCAATCTATTTGCATCTCTTCCCCAATTTCCTGTGAAGGCATCCGCTTTTGCGGGATCTTTGTTGTCATTATCACATCCGTATAAAATGTTCGATGCCTGGAAAACACACCATGAAACAAATTCTGCACAATCCCATGGTCCTCTGTAATTTGATTTATTCTTAGGCGCAAAAGCTCCGAATATATATCTTTCTCCGACATGCTTTTCTCCCAGATTGTAAATTTCTTCTCCTGTTGCCATTTTTGATTCTCCTTTTATTTAGTAATTAGTTGTTTAAAAAAAATTACTTCGTTGGTATTCTTTAGTAAACGCCCAAGCAAAAACTCAGGTCATATTTGTAAAATAAGAGAAAAAATAATTTCACACTATTTACAATTCAATAAGTTTTCTATTTTTTTTACTCTCCCATCATCCTCCTTTATGATTCCCTCAACTACCAATTTATTAAAATCACTAAGGAACGCTTTACATAATGTTCCACCACCGTATGGTCTGTCTTGATAATCCATATAATACTTTTTTGCACTATCAATATTGTCTGTTAGAAGATACCCGAGTGCAACATTGGCATAAATAACATCTTGTGCGGGATCTAGTTCTGCACCCAATAACGCTGTATTGAGTCCTTCTGCAAATTTAGAATTAAAAATTAATTGGTCTGAGAGTTCTACATAGCTTTTATACAATTCTAACTTATCATCTTCTGATTTAGTGAGTTTATATAATTTGTAGTTAATTAATGTATTCTTTTTGTCAAGTGAAAGAGCTGTTTGATTATAACCTGTTGTATAAAAAGGGCTCTCTCTTAACATTCTCAATAAATCTTTATTTTCCCATGATTCCGGTATTTGATCTATTCGCTCTATCGATATATTCTTTAATGATTGTAATCCATAGGAAAGACTGTCAAAAAGAGTAAAAGAAAAGGGTGGATAATCTAAAATTTCAGATTTATCATCTATTGGATCCGCATCAAAACTCCATTCTAAAAGATTATTGTTTTCTGAGAGTGTGAATAAATGGTTATCTTCCGAAAACATTTCAGATACAACATTATTACTCATTCCTAATATTCCAGCTTCATATTCGTTATTAATTTTATAACCTACTTTCTGACTAACCCTACTGGTAATTATTTGAAAATAAATAGAATCATAATAATTATAATTATAATTGCAATAAGGAGAAACATAAATGTTATTATGTTTATGATTATCTGCATTAAAATCTGTAAGCTTACATAGCTTCCATGCATCAACTGTTGATAAGACATTTGTATCAGATTCATATTCATCGAAACCCCAAAAAACTTTTTTGTTCATAGAATAAATGCTGTCGCCACTTCTATCGGTAATATCATTATCAATTGTTCTTTCACTTGAAGGGTTAAGAATTTTAATATAAATATCTGAATTTTCATTTATGAAAGCAGTCTGATGGTTAAAATTCCTAATGTAATTTTTAATAATTTCAGAAGATCCGGGATATTTTGGGTCAGCAATTTCAATTTTTAGTAATACGGAACCGGAATCTTCGTAATTTAAAAGTATTGGTATTGATAACTTCTTAGTAGTTGGATCTTCAAATATTAAAAATGATATTCTTCTTATTCGTGGAAGTAAAATATCTTTTTCATCATTTCCCTGTTTTAATAATATTTTATCTAAATTAAATTTACAGATCTCTTTAAAAGTAGAATCATATATAATTATCTTATTTTTTGCTGTTCCTACAGCAAGATGTTGACTATTGCACGAATAATTGATACAATTTAAATAAGTGTTCTTAAGAATTTTTGTGCCAATTGGATTTTTTTTCCCTCGTTTGAAAAGGCTCATACTTGTACCTACAGAATCTGCAGCAGACACAACTATATTGTTTGTACCCTTCAAAGCTATATTTGGATTACCCTTGGAAATATCTAAATGCATTTTAAAATTATCATATTCTAATGTCGGCTTAATTATTTTTTTTGTAATCAAATCCATTGCTTGCTGAGTGTATATATTGGAATATATTAAATTTGCGGCTTGTACATCTTTGAATGAATAATTTTTATATCCTTCATATGCCAGTTTAATAGAACCCCGTAATCTTTTCAGGGCGGATATCTGGGCTGCATCATTTTTGACCATATCTTTATATTTATAAATTTCATCTACCAATGAATCTTGTAATGATTTATCTACTAGTAAGGACATAATATCGCCGTGAGATTCCAAAGCATAACTTTTTTCATCAAGCTCTAATTTTTGCGCCTTAATTGTATCTATTTGCTCATTTAGTTTTATCTTAGCTATTTCAAGCTCTCTTTTTTGCATTTCGGCTTTATTCTTTTGTTCTTCCGCTATTTTCTTTTGTTCTTCAGCTATTTTCTGTTGTTTCATTGCGAAGAGCTTTTCTCTATCTGCAGCAGCTCTGCTTGAATCTGCATCCTCTCTTTGTTGTTCGGCAATTTTCTTTTGCTCTATTGCATTGAGCCTTTCTCTATCTGCAGTAGCTCTGTTTGAATCAGCGTCTAATCGTTGTACTACTGCTTCATATCTTTTTTCTAATGCCCAAGCGGAAAGCACGATAAGACCAACTATGAAAATCAAAGATATATAAATGAGCCTTCTTTGACTCTTCTTTTGATATTCTAATTTTTTCCTGCTTTCCTCTTCAATGTAAAGTTGTTGTTGGATCTCCTGTGTTTTCCGCTTTTCAGTTTCTAGTTTTAAATCTCTTTCAGCTTTTTCTTTTTCCTGTTTTAACCTGAGCTGATCAGCTGCAACTTTCTCATTTGCCTGCAATTGTCTCAAGTCTCTTAGTAATGGAATAATTAATCTATCGTGTGTCAACAGATAATACATTAATCCACCTTGAGGAGCATCTTTAATTAAGCCGCCATTTAATAATTCCTTTATTATTACTTTATCAATATCATCTCTGCCTAATCCTCCCTCATGGACTAATTTCCTTTTCCCATTATCAACAAATTTTTCAATGTAAGACTGCCGCTTCTTATCAAATTCTTCGTCGTTTATCCGGAAACTTTTATTTATTTGATTTTTAACATTTTTCCAGATTCCCGAATAGAATTCGTTCAGGATGTCTTTTATCTCAGGTATATTGTCTGCATTAACTTTTATCATGTTATATTATCTCTCCTTTCTCGATTCTTTTTTCTATACTGCTGCATACAATCTGTATTTGTAAAGGGTCAACACGCCCGGTATTTGTGTCCGTCAGTTCATTTAATAATTTTGAGACAGCATCAATTTGAAATTCAAATTTTAGTGTTTTGAAATTTCCATCTTCTTTCAACGCCGGTTCTGTGATAGCTTTCCGGGCATTTTCTACATCCAAAGGAAGTAACATACAGTCATTTTTTAATATGTCGGGAAAATAATCACTCAACATGCTCATTGTTCCCAATCTGTCTTCCCTTATAACAAATAATGCCTTTACACTTAATGGCTGCTTTAAAAACTCAGTACTTTTATTATATTCATCTCTTACTTTATCCAGAAGGGCAGGATCTTTAAAGTACTGAGAAGTGTTTTTTTCAACCTCATCATAAATTTCCGGAGGTATGGTCGAACTGAAAAGTTCGAAAAGTTTTATGCAGAAAATTTTTACCTGCTCGCGTGAATAACTCTGAAGCTCTTCAAACTGATCGAAAATTAAAAGTAAGCTATAATTATTTTTCTCGAATAGCTTTGCATTATACCAGAAATCATTTTTCTTATCACAAATATAGGGAAGCTCATTTACTTTTAAGTGTTGATTTTTATTAATGAATTCCATGGTCCGTATTATCAGATAGTCATCTGACCTTGAGCCAATATTATCATCAAATCTAATAATTACCGGGAGGAAGTTGGGTTTTTTTTCTTCGAAATGGGGAAAAAGACCCGCACGTATTAATGAGCTTTTACCTGTACCTGATTCTCCATGCAATACAACAGTTTTATTGGTCATGATTAATGTAAATAGCTCTTCTACCTTCTCTGTTCTCCCGCAGAATATGTCCTTATCGTTTACTTCAAAAAATCCTATTCCGGGGTATCTGTATCTCGGTTTATCAGTCATATTCTATTCTTCTTTTATTTTAGTAATTATAGTATCTATGAATTTATTAAATTCTAAATATTTATTTTCAGTAAACTGAGCTTTTCCGTTACCGTTAATTTTCATTTCTTCGTACTTTAATTTAAAATGTATATTATTTTTTAAATCTTTTATGAAATCCTCCATGAAATCATAGATATCCAGAAAAGCTCTGTTCTCACTTTTAAAGCGAGTCTTTTCCACGATGTTTTCTATGTTATCATCAATATACTTGTTTGTTAATTTCAGTTGTTCGCTCCAAAATATTTTGTAATCTATAGCAGTATCTATTTGATAACTGAAATCATCTAATGCAATAATGAAAACTCTTTTTTCTTCACTTTTATACTTACTGATGCGAATTGCTTCCTCCATGCAAAATTTTGATTTCATATATTTATCACTGACAATTTTTATAACTGTTCTTCCTTTGCCTATAAGATTCATAAAAGAATCTATATCGTCTCCGTAAGTTAATTCATTCCGGTCACGAAATATATTTAGCATTCCGTTTGTTTTTTCGTTAAATTCATTAACAAGTAAATCTACAACGGTTTCTCTGTTTATTTCTGCTTCAGAATCCTCCGGTGTTTCATTTTTTCTAGCGTAAGAAATAAAAACGCTATAATTACCTGCCGGGTTTGGCTTCCTTAGAGATTGCGGACATTTATTTTCAACACCTTTGATTACTCTCTGAATTATCTGGACTGGATTTTCCGGCGTAAATGACATTCGAAAATATTTGCTCATTATAATATTAACCGGGTTAACATTTTCTCCATTCGGCTCACTCAAAGATGTCTTTTGACCGCTTATTCTGAATTTGTGACAAATAAGCTGATACTGCCAAGAATCGAATTTGAAACCAAGAAAAATAAAACTGTTTGCAGTCTCAAGAAAAGAGTATACATTAAGTGGTATAGCGTCCTGAGCAAGAAGGTCTTCAACTGTCTTGTATAGTTTTCCATGATCAAGAATTAAAGACTGATCATTTTCTAAGCTTCCGAAAATATTGAGGATTAAGGGGTTATCCTTTGAAGGAATCGGGTAATCCTTGAACTTTGGCTTAGATTGTTTTGAAAAATATGACTCCTGAAATGCTATATTTTTTTGTCTGTATACTTTATTGAGAGATGTATCCGGGAAGACATTTATTATCAAAGGAAATTTTAAACATGAGATCATATCATATAAAATGGGATCACCAACATTAGAATAAAATTCCTTTACCTTCATCTTAACAACTTTATCACCAGTTTCATCGGTAAATGAAAAAAGATTGTCCGAGTCAAAATATTTATGAATATACTTGTTGTATGCTTTTTCTAATTTCTTAAAATGCGATTTATACCCCTCCCCGGTCTTAGAATCTACACAGAGCTCAGGACCCAATAACAATACACATTGACCGCTTTCTGAGCAAATATTGTTAATTAAAATTTCATAAATATAATCTAAGTCATCTTCCATACATTTTTATTTTTTTGTATTTTTTTAAAAAAAATGTCTTTGATTTTTATATAGTTATTTGAGTCAGACATAATGAGCAAAGGTATGTTTTAAATGTTTAAATAATTTTAGTTTTATGTTTAAAACATTACTTAATAAAACAAATAACTTCGTTTGGGGAGTGTATATATTTATCGGCAGTTACATTGAAAAATAATCTAACAGTCATTTTTAATTTCTTTCCCTAAGTTTTATGAAAGTTTTGGAGTTCTGATTACAAGTATTAATCTTTGCCTTGTATTGACCGTGTGTGTTTGGGGTTTAAGATATTTTCTCTCACACGTCCTTCCTTGATAAAAGAACTTTTTAAAAACTTGTCAAATTTTGACTTAAACCTTTTAAAAAACTATACAAAAAATTTTACCTACGATTTTGGACCTGTAATTATTCAGTAATCATTGAAGGAATGATATATCAACTACAAGAACTGAAATTCAATAAATCTCACACTCTTAGTAAAGAAATGAAATAATTTTTCAAAGCAATCGGTTTTGTCGGGTTCGTCTTGGAGGTTAAAGCTTAGTATTTCCGGGTTTTAAAGTTACCAAAAGTAAGTCCTAATCCAATATTCGAACTCCCGTCAATGAAATATGGGTTATCTATTAAATATTCCCGTGTAGTATTATAAGTTAAGCCGATATTGAAATCTAATAATATGTTATTTGAAATGAACATCTCAGTTCCTATTCCTACAGGAAATGTTACTGCCCAACCTATATTTTTGACACTTGCTTGAGAATTGAAACTTGTATCCGGCGGACCGATTATTTTATAGTGCATTAAACCGATTCCCAAATAAAAATACGGATTCAGAGTTTTTGAAGTCTTTGCCCACGGCGTATATTTAACCCTTACATCTAAAGGAAGAATTTGCGTTTTGACAAATCCTGAACCCGGATTATAATTTCCGGTGACTGTATTAGTATCTTCGATTTTATACTGACCGTAACCAAACCCTAACTCAAAGTTGAAAGTGGTAAATATTTCAAAGTCAACGTAACCTTTCCCTAAAAATGAGTAGGCAGTTTTAAACTCAGAGAATGGAAAGAGCTGTTCATATTTTATTCCTCCCTTTACAATGTAGTTTCTGAACGGTGTATTTTGTGTTTCTTTAACTTTTGCATGCTGTTGCTGTTTAACTTCAGGTTGATCCGTTTTAACTGTAGGTTGATTAGGTTTAACTACAGGTTGATCAGGTTTAACTGGAGGTAGAACGGGTTTAACTACAGGTTGATCCGGTATAACAGGAGGTTCATCAGGTTTAACTACAGGTTGATCCGGTATAACAGGAGGTTCATCAGGTTTAACTACAGGTTGATCCGGTATAACTGTAGGTTCATCAGGTTTAACTTTAGGTTGATCAGGAATAACTTTAGGTTGATCAGGAATAACTTTAGGTTGATCGGGAATAACTTTAGGTTGATCGGGAATAACTTTAGGTTGATCAGGAATAACTTTAGGTTGATCAGGTTTAACTATAGGTTGATGTTGTTTAATTTCAGGCTGATGGTTTTTAACTTCAGGTTGACGCTGTTTAACTTCAGGTACCTGTTCATTAACTTCAGGCTGCTCTTGATCAACATCAGTTTGAAGTTGACTAAGATCAGGTTGTTGTTGATTTTTGAATTTTGTTCGATGCACTTTAACTTCAGGCTGAATTAGTTGAAAATCTTCAAGAAGCTGTTTTAGATAATCTTCATAATCTTCCAGCTGCTGTCGAATATCATCAGGTAGTTCTTGCCGCAGTTTTTGTTCGTCATCATTAATCGAAAAAAGGATTAAGCAATTAGGTAAAAGCCTTTTTATTCTTTTCTGCTCAACGCCTGCAATTTCGTTGCCTGTCAAATTCAGAAGCCGCAACGATTGCATTTGTTCGATTTCATCCGGCAAAACTGTCAATTGATTTTCCTTCAAATCCAGTATTATCAGGGAATTCATGTTACTGATTTCCTTTGGTAATTCGGTCAATTGATTTTGAGCCAAATTCAAAGTTTGAAGTGAACTCATTTTACCAATTTCAGGAGGTAAGCTAACTAATTTATTAGTATCCAAAATCAAAATTTTCAAAGAATACAGGTCGCCGATTCCGGAAGGTAAGCTGTCTAATTGATTACTGTACAAGCTCAAAATTATCATTGAATTCAGCTGACCAATTTCATTAGGTAATCTGACTAATTGATTATCATTCAAGCCCAGCATTTGCAAAGAACTCAATTGACCGATTTCCGGGGGCAGTTGAGTCAATTGATTATACCATAACATGAGAGTTTGCAACGAATTCATTTGACCAATTTCAGGTGGTAAACTGGCTAATTTATTATGTGACAAATCCATGCTTTCCAGAGAATTCAGATCACCGATTCCATTTGGCAATCCGGTCAATTCATTTGCGGATAAATATAAATTTTGCAAAAAAATCAGATTACCGATTTGATCCGGTAATTCAGTTAATTTGTTTCCGGATAGATTCAGAATTTGTAAAGAATTCAGTTGACCGATTTCAGAAGGCAGGCTTGCTAATTGATTGTTTTCCCAGGCAAGCTCTTTCAATGAACCAAGTTCACCGATGTCATCCGGAAATTCGGTCAGTTTATTTCCGGATAAATACAAATTTTTCAAAGAACCAAGTTGACTGATTTCCTCCGGAAATTCCGACAATTGATTTCCGTTCAAATCCAAATTTTGCAAAGAATCTAACTGCTCGATTTCAGGAGGTAATTCGGTTAGTTGATTGTCGTACATTTTTAATATGCGCAAAGACTTTAACTTGCCGATTTCAGGAGGTAAGCTGACTAATTGATTACTATCCAAAACCAGCTTACGCAGAGAAGTCAACTGACCTATTTCCGGACATAAAGAACTCAGTTTATTGTAACCCAAATCCAGACTTTGCAAAGAACTCAGCTCACCGATTTCGGGTGGCAATTGAGTCAATTCATTATCATTCAAATAAAGATTTTGCAAAGACTCCATTTGTCCGATTTCAGGAGGTAAATTTTTTAACCAATTATATGACAGACCTAAGCTATGCAAAGACTTTAATTGATCGATCTCATTTGGCAATTTCTTTAAATCACAATTATCTAAAGAAAGGACACTCAGGTTTTTTAAATTCGCTATTCCGGCAGACAGTTCTCCATAACCATTTTTCTGAACGTACCCATTCAATAATAACACCTTCAATTGTGTTTTGGAAAAAATTTCATTTGAGAAGCCGCCGGCCGTTCCCCTCAGATCCAAAGCATTTATTCCTTGTCTTAATCCGCTTAATGAATTTGCTACCTTATATTCTCTTCCTTTTGCATCAACAAGATAATAATTTGAATCTCTAATTACCTTTGCAATTCCGGGATATTCAAATTGATCTATAGACGAGTATTTATATTTAACAATAGCTTTGCCGTCTTTATCTATAATACCGTATCTTTTTTCATTTGAAAATTTGTTCATCTCAGAAGCTAAAGCAAGATTGTCATCCCAGAAATAAAAGCTCTTGATCAGTTTTTCGGATTTCTCAGTCTGCTTTCTCATTTCTGCTTCCGATCTTTGCGCCTTATAATAGAAAAATAAAGCAGCGCAGGCTACTATAATTGCTATCATTGCTGCGATTGCTGCATAACGGGATCTTTTCTTTGCCTTAATTTCCGACACAACAGCTAACTTTCTGAGCTCTTCCTCCTCCTCAGCTCTCTTGTGCGCCAGCTCCAATTCTCTTTTCTGAGCCGCTTCCTTTTCCTCTTTTTCCTGTTCTATCTTTTTCCGGCTTTGTTTTATAAGGTCTTCACCTTCTTCATCAATCAGCTTTTGTTCGCGAAGTTTCTCTAAATACGGTTCAATAAAATTCAGTTTTTTCTCAGAGAACAGCTCACGTACTTCACCTTTAAGAAAAGTTTGACTTTTTATAATCCTAACAATTTCCAGTAATGAGTTTTCCTCTGCCGAGCGCTTTTCTGCAATGTGCTGAGCCAGAGAATCATGAGCGATCTCATATCATATCCTCTTCTTCAGATTTCCTGAGAATACGCCTGTTCACAAAAGATTCAATGGCTTCATCAATAAGTTTGGAATTGATTCCGGGTAAATGGTCTTTGAGAATCGGTTTCGAAATAGGCTCTTTGGTTCCTTCCAAAGTTACGAACGGTGAAAGTATCTTCCAGATATTTTCTTCTGCAGCATCGGAATCTTTACCTATCAAATTGTGACTGATGATCTTTACCTGTTCTTCAAGGAATTCACGGAGAACGTCACCTATGTCACCTAACTTATAAAGCTCCTCTAATGTGAATACTGCATCAGCCTGCCGCTCATCATCCTTAGTAATGTTCATGTATAATTTATCGAGGAATACCTGGAGGTAAGGAAGTTCAATTGTAAGAGATTTTTGTCCGCCCTTTAACTTGTCAAAAATCCCTTCTATGATTTGAGTCTCTTCACCTGCTTTAAGCCGGACATTGGAATTTGGGAATTGCGTAGCTCCTTGGATGACCAGTGACACTTTTTCAAAGTTCATCGGCTCAACCCTAAGTTTCTTCTTAAGAAGTTGTGGAACGATTTTTTCAAATCTATCCAAATGTCCTAAATATTCTTCGCGGATGCTGAAAATCATTTTGACCGGCTGTTCTACTTTCAGTATCTCCTGAACTTTATTAATGAACTCATCCTGCTCTTGCTCACTTCCTATTATGAAAAGTTCTTCAAATTGGTCAAATATGAGGTAGATGGGTCTAAAGTATTTGAGGTAAATAGTTCGCAATAATTTTTCTAACGAACTCAATTCTTTAATTAAGAACAATTGTTCCTGGCGAACAGAAGCCCATAATCTTGAAGATTGTTGTGAAGGACTTAAATGTTTAATTGATTCCGGATCTTCTACTTCTTTCATTACAATGCTCTTCCAATCCACTCCTTTCAGTTGATTCAGATGCACTATCACCGCAGGCTTCTATCAGAGCATTGTCAAAAGATTCATTGAGATTATTGCCCCTGCGGATGCTTAGCGCAAGCCAGTCATGAGATTGAAATTTGCTTGCGAGACCGCATTGTATCAGACTGGTCTTCCCTGTTCCCGATGCACCATACACAAGAAGTACATCAGACTGAAAAATCATTTCATACAGAGAATTAATTTCATCATCTCTGCCGAAAAAAATACCGGTATCGTCTTTTGTATAAGCGTCTAAAAATTTAAATGGATAGATCTTTTTCATTTAAGGCTTAAGTTGGGGAAGTTGTAAGTGTCGACAAGTTCCGTATGATTGTTTTAGTTCTTATCAAGGGAGAAATCAAAATTCCACGGCTTTGAATTTGTAAATATCTCACGTAAAATTTGCAGCATTCCATTCATCATTCTTTTTACCTAATATGGTTTCTTTAGCATCTTCAAATTGCAAAGACACAGCATCCAATTTCAGTTGTTTTCTTTTTTCTTTGTCCATCATAAGTTCATTTATGTTTGTATCGGCTTTCAGAATATCCTTAAAAGTAATATTCTTTATACTGTTATCTTCCAAAAATCGATAGTTCAAACTTCCATCCTGAATATCCTTATAGCTGTAAAAACAAATCTTTGACCCATCCTCAAATGTCAGGGCATTAACGTCTATTATGAATGGAAAAAGATTCAAACTCTCCTGATACTTCCCGGTGAAAAGCAGTATTGCATCGGTATTGACAGGTTCTCCAACATAATTGACCTTTTCGGCATTTATATTATTCTTGCTGTCAATACCTAGAGCTGCATATTTATGTAAATAGTTCGGTACGTTGTTTCTCATCCTTGCGAATGTCACATCTTTCATCGAAATCATTTTGTAGTTGACAAAAAATATTAATTTTTCCAGAACAATTGTTAATTGTTTTTCTGCTTCGAAACATGTCAGTAGTGTAAAATTATTTTCGTTTAACAGCCTGTTTATGATATGTAGCTCGCTGCATGCTTTTCGGAAATCTCCTTCTTTACTTGCTAAATCATCAAATGTTAGTTTATCAGCAAGAGGAAATTCAAGATTTTGATTTACATAAATATCATAAAGATTTACCAATAAATTCATGTAATCTTCAATATTCTGTTCGAACCCCTCAAAGAATTTTGTCAATTCTTCCGTTTGTCCGGAAGTAAGTTCAAATTCACTTTCTTTCCTTTGATCCCAGAGTTTGGAAATTAAAGAAAAACATAATAACTGCAAAGCTCTTTTGGCTGTAATAAGACAATTGTCTATATACCTTTGCTGCTTTGCGTCAGAAGGATCCTCTTTACCAATAGCTAACAACTTTCTTAACTGGATACCCAGTATTCCGACAAAACTAAAAGAAACAATCTCTTTGGCAACATCGCTTATATTCGGCTGTGTTTCCCAATCAGTGGCAACTTGATTTGCTTTTTGAAGAAAGCCCTTATCTCCTCCGTTAAATTTATTAATGGCATACATCAGACGCCTTGTAAGTATTTCATTAAATCCCTTATTTTTATTTTCACCGAACTTGCTCAGATCCAATCGGTCCAATTCCTTATTGATCTGAAGCCAAAGGTCATTGGAGTCAGCAAAAGGACTGAAAAAATGTCCCATTTCACTTAGTTTGTTTTTGAATAAATTCAAACTGTCGTCAACGGGCTCTGTTGTATTTTTGAAATAAGTGAAGATAAATGGCTTGTTGGCTGATTGAAATGCTTTGAAGGCGTTCTCAAATTCTTCTTCAGTATATTTTCCTACTTTGGTAAATGCAAGAAGCACAAAAAGATCTGCGGATTTTACAAACTTATTGTATTCGCTTTGTGAACCGCCGGACGACATGCGGGCTGAAAGGTCTTCCCAGATATCAAGATGAATGTAGACGTCTTTATCAAACCATTCTTTGTTTTTTCTGTTGATACCTATTTCAAACTGATCACGCTCGGCTTTCAGTTCGTTTGATGAAGCAAGGAAAACTTTGATCTTCTTCATAATAATGTTCTATAGAATTAATATGTGAAATATTATTCTATTATTCAATTACTTACAACTTCTTTCCGGTTGTAGGTAGATTGAAACCTGTCCAACATTGCTTGTTCTTCAGAGAACATAAATGAAATAAATTGCTTTTATTAAATTGTTGAATATAGGGGTTGTCTAAAAAGTCATATTTTTTACTTTGTTCCCCCCGGGAATCCCATTCAAATTAATGCAAAATAGACTTTAGACAGCCCCTATTTATATATTGAAAAACCTTTCCTAAACGCTCAATTCCTCTTTCATGAAATTAAGTTGTTATGGTCTAATCCAGTCACCGTAGAATCATTTAGACACCTGATACCCAATAATTCTAAAATTGCTTTAGAGCCATCAGTTGCTATAGTGTAATTGCAATTTAATATATTTTCCAAAGACAAATCCGGTCTAGCTGATACCCAATGCTTTAAGAGTATCCGGACCAACTTCTCCATCTACCGTTAAACCATTTGCCGATTGAAAATTGGAAACTGCCGAAAAAGTATTATTCCCAAACTTTCCATCGATACCTCCTGTATCAAATCCCTTGTCGCTCAATGCTTTTTGAATGTCTTTAATCTTAGGGTCATTCATCATCGGAGTTTTCAATCTATATACTACTCCCGCAGGTTCACTTACTGAAACAACGACAGAGCCCATAACATAATCGATTCCGGGAACAAGAATTCCGGTATCCCATCTTCTTCCGGACAAAGTATTTTTTATGACTCCTCTATTGGTAGAATGTGCTTCGACTGTCCCGCCATTCCCATCCGAGATAACGATATGACCGCATTTAACCCCGGGACCGGCAACTCTCAATACAGCAGCGCCTTTTGTTTTTGCTGCATCACTGATTGAAATTTTCTTGCCGAGTCTTTGTGCATCCCTGCCCCAATATCCTGTAAATGCATCCGCAGATGCAGGGTTTTTGCTGTCATTATCGCAACCGTATAAAGTGTTCGATACCTGAAAGACACACCATGAGACAAATTCCGCACAATCCCATGGTCCTTTCCAGTTTGAATTATTCTTAGGCACAAAAGCTCCGAGTATATATCTTTCTCCGACATGCTTTTCTCCCAGATTGTAAATTTCTTCTCCTGTTGCCATTTTTGATTCTCCTTTTTAAATTAGTTAAAAAAAAATTACTCTACTACTAAACTGTATTTGTCGGTAGTTACATTGAAAAATAATTTACCGCTCATTTTTAATTTATTTTTCGAAGTTTAACAGGCTGTGGAGCTTAGGTTACAAATATTAATCTTCTCTCTGGATATTACGTTGTGTGTTTGGGGTTTAAGATATTTTCTCTCACACGCTCTTCCTTATAAAATAAGCTTTCAAAAAACTTGTCAAAGTTTGACTTAAATCTTTTAAAAAACTATACAAAAAATTTTCCCTATGATTTTGGATCTGTAATTTATTCAGTAATCATTGAAGTGAATTCAAAAAAATCTCACACTCTCAGTACGAAAAGAGGCTTTTATTTTTATAGAGTATGATTTAGTTTATGAGTAAATTCAATTTCAATTATCCATAAATTTAGAAAGGGATATTTCACTTTTATATAATTGTAAGGATACTCTCAATTCAGTCATATCATAAAATCACATGACCCCTGTCGTTTCAAAGATCCGTATTTATCCGATAAAGTCTCTTGATTGTGTCGAGCTTGATGAAGTCGTAATAGGCAGAAGAGTCTTGCAGCATGACAGGGAGTTTGCCATTTTCAATGAAGAAGGAGGATTCATAAACGGAAAGCGGACACCAAGAGTTAATCTTCTGCGTTCTTTATTTGATATTGAGAAATATTCCGTAACTTTCCGGGAAGAAGGAATGGATCTGAGCTCGACTTTTAATTTGATTGATGACAAAGATAAGATTGAAGATTATTTGTCTGAATTTTTCGGGTTTAATGTAATCATCGATCAGAACAAAGAAGGAAAATTTTTGGATATTCCCGGCAGCAGCGGTATCACTATCTGCAGTGAAGCTTCTATCAATTCTCTGCTTGAATTCTTTCCCGGAATTTCTGAAGAACAGATGCGTCTGAGATTCCGTGCAAACATAGAATTATCATCCGTGCCGGAATTCTGGGAAGATAATCTTTTCGGCGAACCCGGAACCTGCATAGAATATTTTTTAGGTAATGTAAAACTATACGGTGTCACTCCCCGCGCGCGGTGCATAGTTCCGACAAGGAATTCACTTAACGGTGATCCATATCCCTATTTTACCAAAAGGTTTGTTTCTGCAAGAAAGGATACATTGCCCGAATCGTCGTTGATTCCGGAATACGGACACTACTATTTTTTTTCTGTTGATACTTTTATTCCGGATTCTGAGACCGGCAAGAAAATTTCGGTCGGAGACAAACTGGAAATAAAAGGCAAGCGAAAAATTGAGGATTTGAATGTCTAAACAATTTCAAGGATCTCATCTGATTTTTTTCTGTATATATCGGGAACTACCGCATCTGCGCCGGGATAACCTACCGGAATCAAAAGGTATGGTTTTTCATTTGAAGGACGGTTTAATATTTTTTGAAGGAAGTTCATCGGTGAAGGTGTATGAGTCAGCGTGACAAGTCCCATGTTTTGCAATGCACTGAGCAGGATTCCCGTTGCTATTCCGACTGATTCATTGACGTAATAATGTTTCTTCAGACCTGTATCAACTTTTAAATAATCTATTCTGAATACAACAATTAAGTACGGTGCAATTTCCAGAAACTCTTTGTGCCAGTCAGTTCCCAATGGTGCCAGATCATCCAGCCAGCTTTGCGGCATTCGTTTTTCATAGCTTTCCCTTTCTTCCTTTTCTGCTGCCAGTCTGATTTCTTTCTTTGTCTCTTGAGAATCGACAATTACAAATTTCCAGGGCTGTTTATTGGCTCCCGAAGGCGCGGTTCCGGCTGTCCTTACTGCATACTCCAGAAGTTTTATATCAAACTTTTCCGGTGAAAAAAACCTGATGCTTCTCCTTTTGTTCATTAATTCATAAAAAGCTTTTGCCCTCTTTAAGCTCTCTGCTCCACTTAATTTCTCAAATTCAAATCTGCTGAACTTAAAATCTGATGTCATTTATTTTTTACTTCTGATTAGAGAATAAATTCCGGTATCTTCAAATCTGTTGTTAAAGAAAAAACTTTCTTTTGTATGCCCTTCTTTTTTGAAACCTGATTTCTCAAGCAATTTAACCGAGGCAATATTCTTCGGATCAAGATTAGCTTCAATTGTGTGCAGATTCATTTTCTTGAAGCCGAAATTTATTATTCCACTCAGAGCTTCAAACATTATACCTTTTTTCCAGTATTCCGGCGATAGCTCATATCCAACCTCACCGCGAAAATGCTCCTTCATCAGTCTCCAAATTCCGGCGCTTCCGATCAGTTTATCGTTTCCCTTCAATGTGATTGCCCATCTTATGCCTTCTCCTTTTTTAAATGCAGTCTTGATTCTTTTTATGTTTTCTTCGGCTTCATGTAATGATTTGTATGGATTTCTTCCGAAGTGTTTCATCACGGCTTCATTTGAATAGATTTCAAACATTTCATTCGCATCGCTCTTTCTTATTCTTCTCAGAATTAATCTCTTTGTCTTCAGTTCGGGAAAATAATTGAATACCTTATCATTAAATCTCATTCTTAAAAATGTATCTGTTTAACAATTTCAATTGCTAATTTTAAAATCTTAATTCCTAATTCCAAATTCGTAATTCTACTTAATTTTCCCTACCATTTTCTTCGGATCAACTTTCTCGTGTAAATTCTTCATCAGTGAGCAAACCTAGCTCAATCGCAGCTTCACGCAGAGTCTTGTTTTCCTTGTGCGCTTTCTTTGCTATCTTTGCCGCATTCTCATATCCAATATGAGTATTCAAAGCCGTGACAAGCATAAGTGAATTTTCAAGATTTTTATTTATCACTTCATAATTCGGTTCAATTCCGACAGCACAATTGTCATTAAAAGATTCACACGCATCACCAAGCAGCCTTGCCGAATTAAGAAATTATAGATCATCATAGGCTTATAAACATTTAGTTCAAATTGCCGCTCATTCCCCCAATGGTGATTGCGGTATCATTGCCGATAACCTGTGCGCAAACCATCGTCAGAGCTTCGACCTGAGTAGGATTTACTTTCCCGGCATTATGGATGAGCCGGGTTCATTCTCCGGAATTAATGATTTCGCCTATTCCGCTTCTGGGACCGGATGACAGAATTCTAATGTCATTGGCAATTTTCATCAGACTGACCGCAAGCGTTTTTAATGCTCCCGAAGTTTCAACAATTGCATCATTGGAAGCAAGCGCTTCGAATTTATTTGCTGCAGTCTTAAAAGGAAGACCTGTTAGTTCTGCAATTTTCTTTGCAACAATCTTGTCATAATTTTCCGGAACGTTGATTCCCGTTCCTACTGCCGAGCCGCCAAGAGCAAGCTCTGATAAATGTTCAAGTGAATTTCTGATCGCTTTTATTCCGTGCTTGAGCTGTGATACATACCCGGAAAATTCCTGTCCCAGCGTCAAAGGAGTTGCATCCATAAAATGTGTTCTTCCGATCTTTATTACATTCATGAAATGCATTTGATTTTTTTTCCAGAGTCTTGATTAGTTTTTCAACTTTAGGAATTGTATCTTCTGTAGATCATCTTATAGGCTGCAATATTCATTGCCGTCGGAAAAGTATCATTAGACGACTGGGATTTATTTACATCATCATTCGGATGAAGGATCTTCTTTTATCCTCTAAGCTTTCCTCCATTAATAACATGGCCCTGTTTGCGATAACTTCGTTGACATTCATGTTTGTCTGAGTCCCGGAGCCGGTCTGCCAGACAACAAGCGGAAACTGGTCGTCAAGCTTCCCTTCCAGTATTTCATCGGCAACTTTTCGAAATCAGCTTCACTTTATCTTCACTTAAAACACCGCATTCTTTATTTGCTTCTGCTGCAGCTTTTTTTAAGAACCGCAAAAGCACAAATGACTTCTATCGGCATTAGAATGTTTCCGATCTTAAAATTCTCCTTCGAGCGCTGTGTCTGTGCTCCCCAGTATTTATCGGCAGGGACTTTCACTTCCCCCATTGTATCGTGTTCAGTTCGATAAGACATGATTTTTATGTTACTTTATTAATTTAATAAAATGAAATCCGGTTGTTAAACTTACATCACTAAAAACTTGCATTACAACATTTATTTTCAAAACAGTTCTTCGTCAACTTTTTCACCGCCATCTTTTTCTTCTTCTTCTTCTTCGTAATCCTTCAAACCATCTTCAATAAATAATTGTCTGTCATCCTGTGCCGGCAGTTCATGAACATCTTTGAGCTTTCTTTCAATTGCTCTTGTTCTCATTTCAGCATCTTCAATCGTGTTAGCAGCCTCGACCAATTTTTTCTTCGTCTTGTCAAGTATTTTTCCAAATCTGCCAAAGTCTGTCTTCACCGCACTCAGGATCTCCCATACTTCGCTCGACCTTTTCTCAATTACCAGTGTTCTGAATCCCATTTGCAGACTGCTTAAAAATGCAGACAAAGTAGTAGGACCCGTAATAACAATTTTATATTCACGCTGCAAAGTTTCGAACAATCCGGCGTTGTTAAGTACTTCAGCAAATAAACCTTCGAAAGGCAAAAACATTATTGCGAAATCCGTTGTGTTCGGAGGGTCAATATACTTCTCTTTAATTTCTTTTGCTGAATCCTTTATTCTTTTAGCAAGATAATTTCTCGCTTTTAAAATTGCATCTGCATTGCCCTGTTCGTATGCGTTTAGCAGCTGCTGGTAATCTTCAGTCGGAAATTTCGAATCAACGGGCAGCCAGACCGTTTTGTCCTTGTCATCTCTACCCGGAAGCTTTACGGCAAATTCCACAGCCGTGTTGCTTCCCGCTTTAGTCTTCACATTCTTTGAATACTGTTCGACAGTCAAGAGCTGGTCCAATATATTTTCAAGCTGATATTCGCCGAGGACACCTTTGGTCTTAATGTTGGAAAGTACTTTCTTTATGTCCCCCACCCCGACAGCAAGATTCTGCATTTCACCCAAACCCTTATGCACCAGCTCCAGTCTTTCGCTGACGAGCTTAAACGATTCTCCAAGTCTTTTCTCCAGTGTTGACTGAAGCTTTTCATCAACTGTCTCTCTCATCTTTTCAAGCTTAATGTTATTGTCATCCTGAAGTGACTTCAGCCTGTTTTCAAGAGTGTCGGTAAAAGTCTTCATATTACTTGAAAAAGAATCGCCGAATGATTTCAGCGTCTTGCTGAGTTCTTCCCTGTTATATTTTGCGTCATTATTTATCTGAAGCTGAAGCTTCTGAAGTGAATCACTCAATGAATTACCGAAGTCCTTAATGTTCTTTGCAGATTCTTCACGTGTGTCTTTAAGGTTACTGTTAAGTTCAGTCCGGTTTTGAAAAAATTCATTCCTGATTGTTGACTCAAGTTCACTGACTTTCTTTTCTGCATTAGAGTTTTTTCCGGACTTAAAGAATATGAGAATCTGAGCACCCAATATTAAAATAAGTACTGCAAGTATTGTTATTTCCATCTTTAATTAAATGTCATAATGAGATTTCAATTGTTTCATATTTTTTGGATTGTGCAGAATTATTTAAATGATTCTTTATTTGAGGAATCAGAAGTTTAAGACTTGATAATCTGCTGTCTTTTGATTTTAGAATGAAAATTGAGATATCAAATTTCGAAAGGTTTTGTTGATATTTCAAACTGGAATCTAAAGTGATAAAAACATCATAGTTATTTATAATTGCCAATCTCAATAGTTCTCCGTTTTCAATTCCCGTCCAGCCATTTTCTCTCACTGCGTCAACTTCGAATTCGGTAAACTCATCTTTTAAATTTACGTCAATGTTCTCATCAATTAATATTTTCATGAATAAACTTTTCCGAAGTAATAATTTTACCTGTAATTTTCAACAATTCCAATACTTGCTCTTTTGTTACCGAAGGAAATCCTTTTAAGAAATCATTTATAGTTTCTCCGCCTTCTAAATAATCCAATAAATTTTTTATGGGAACTCTCGTTCCTGAAAATACAGGAGTTCCGCCAAGTATTTTTCTGTCAATGTTTATTATTTTTTGCATATTTCAAAATATGCTTATTAAAATTTTTATTCAATTGAAATATAGATTTTCAATTGGTTTTTAGAAAGAAAAATAAAAACCGCAAAGAAGATTTAACACCCCATTGCGGTCAATTAGATAAAATTTATCTTAAAGTATTAGATTATTGGATAATTACATGTTAGCACAAAATCTATGGCGGAACGATTTTAGTTACAAAATTAATTGCATTGTTATCAATTATTCCAAGATCAATTACATCTACTACATTATTGCCGTTAACATCTGTATTCACATATCCCGAAACATAATTAAAAGCATCATTGTCCGTCAGCCCGGCATCCAATCCGTTAATATTACCGTCCTGATTGACGTCACCGCTGAACATCGCGAAACGTACCGGCGAAGCATCAACCTGCTTTTGATTGTCACCATATGCTCTATTTGCAGACGTATAAAATTGATAACTTAAACTGTGATTTGAAAATATCACAGGCGTCTTGCTCCAGATTTCAATTGAGTTCCTGTGTTTTACCTGCAAGTAGTAAGGAACGGAATCCAGAATGCTTGGACCGAATTGAAAGGATGCATACCCGGTGTTGTTTAATTTATTTTTCGAACTTCCTAAAATGTTATAAGGTGAAACAGCAGACCTGACTGAAACAGAAACTGTATCTCCTGTTAATAAATTATTGGAAGAATTATAAAATCCTTCCATAAGGACATTAGGATAAAATGTTTTTCTTGCACCTCCGCCATCTGTCGTTCTCAAAAATATCCCGTTTTTCCCTCCGCTGATATATTCGGTATATCCTAAGGTCATTATAAAATATAGATCCTGGGTAGACGGTGTGGGCTGTTTGTACCATAAATTAAAATTTGAGTCATAGCTTCTTAAAATTGTTCCGTGAGCTCCGCAAGCTATGTATGCATAACCAATCCATACTGCATAGAGATCTTCTGTTGTTTCACTTGTAACCTGGGTCCAGCTTTCCCCCATGTCAGTACTTTTTAAAACAATTCCGTCTTCACCAACTGCAACATAACTTTGTCCTCCTCCTGATATGGAATATAAATTTTTGGTTGTTCCGCTTGGAAGTATCCTCCATTTGACTTTTTCTCCGTTCGAATGTACAGGTCCAATACTGTCTGCTTTCATTATAAGTCCGTCATCTCCGACAAATAATGTTTTCCAGTTATAATTAATATTTCTTCCGGCTGCAATTCTTGTTGCAGCAGTATCCTTTCTCCAGTTATTTCCATCCTTGAGGTAAAAATTTCCTCCGCTTCCCGCAGCTGAAAAAAGAGTATATCCGATCAGCACTGTGAATGCTTCAAGTGTCGGCTGCGGAGAAACTCCGCTTATTCTCATGACAGAATCAATTGTCTGGAATCTGTATGCAAGAGCACATCCTTCGCCGACTGAATACCAATTATCATTGCTTGTGCCGAAAATATATTTCATTGAGTTGTTATTAATCAAGGGGTCGTTGAAATTATACTTAGTCCAGTTATGCCCGTTGTCAGTAGTTCGAAAAATTGTCCCGCTGTCTGAGGCAAGGTAAGGTATATATATGGCAGATTGCTTGCAGTCATAAAGATTCATCGTAGTAAATGATGGCTGAATGAACCATCCGCTTTGAGCATTGCTCATCTGATTCAGCAAAAACAGGAAAGATAAAATTAATGATACCTTTTTCATTTTTTTTTAGCTTAGGTTTTTTGTGAAATATGTTTTTACAAATTCACTTTATAAGCATCATTTTCTTTACATCAGTAAAATTACCTGCATCAAGTCTGTAAAAATAAACGCCGCTTGTAAGACCGCTTCCGTCAAAGTCAACGCTGTAGCTTCCCGGATTTTGCTTTTCGTTGACGAGTACCCCCGCTTCTTCTCCAAGAGAATTATAAACTTTAATTGAAACTTGACTCGTAACTCGCAATTCGTAATTGATAACTGTCTTCGGATTGAACGGATTGGGATAATTCTGCTTAAGCTCAAACCGGTCCGGGATCTCACTAGAGGTCTGATGAATCCCAACAGTCTGGGAATATTTTATCGTCAGAAAATCTGCGTTTGATATATCCTGAAAACCGGTAATGTAAACATTGCTCTCTCCGTCAATTGCAATTGCATTTCCCTCGTCATCATTACTTGCATCATATATAGCAACCCACTGTTCAACACCGGAATTATTATACTTGATTGTAACAGCGTCTTCACCGGCTATCACATTGGTATATCCGGTTACATAAACATTACCCTGATTATCCAATACCAAATCATTTCCTATGTCGTCTCTGTTGAATGAAGCGTTGTTATACACGGATATCCACTGCCTGATGCCGGATGTATTATATTTTATTGTTGCAATGTCATTGTATCCGGTGCTGATGCGTGACCTTCCCGTTACGTAAACATTTCCGAGATCATCTACTTCAAGATCTTCGGGTATGTCCTGCTGTCCCGTGCTGTCATAGAATACAGCCCATTGCTGAACACCGTTTGAATTATATTTAACCGTAGCATAGTCAGTGCTTCCTCCTGTACCCTGTGAAAAGCCGGTAACATATACATTCCCGTTTTGATCAACAGCAAAGCCTTGTGGTATTTCATTAATGGCGGTCGTTCCGCTGTACCGCGCAACCCAGGAGCTGTCACCGTTTGAATTATATTTTATCGTAAGAAAATCAGAGCCCGTTGTCTGCGCAGTGCTTGTACCCGTCACGTAAACATTCCCGTCTGCATCTGCTTTAATGTAGTAAGCATAATCATAACTGTTTATAGGGTTGTTGTATTCTTTAGCCCATATTAAAGCCCCCGATGAATTATACTTGAGCGTTATATAGTTAGTGTTAGTATTTGTTATCTCTGTATAGCCTGTTATATAAACATTGCCTGATGGATCCGTTGTAATGGCGGTAGGAATATCATTTAGGTTTAAGCTCCCGTCCCAGGTTTGCACCCATTGCTGGGATCCCGAAGAATTATACTTTATCAGGACGATATCATAATTCAGTGCAGAATTTCTTGATTGACCCGTTACATAAATATTTCCAGAATTATCAGCCGCCAGACCTGCAGCTACTTCGGTTCCGTGACCTCCGTCATAAATTGCTGCCCATTGTTGTACTCCGGAAGTGTTGTACTTTATTGTGCAGATATCATTATTGTTTCCGGTGCTGATAATTCTTCCTGTTACTACTATATTGCCGAGACCATCATAAACTATAGCTACGGACTCATCATTATTATTGCCGGCGCCGTTATATGTTCTTACCCATTCCTGTGAAACCTGGCTTAGAATGGTTTGCGAAGTAATGAAAAATATTATTGCTGACATTATTGAATGAAGTTTCATATTAATCTCCTTTCATTTTTTAAAATATGTTTTAAGAGTTTCCGCGATGGTGTTATACTTTTCCTTCTTCATAAAATGAAAAAATTAAGTTTAGCCATTCCGGATTGTTTTTTGTTATTACAGAAATTAATTTTTCTTTACCCAGGTTCAGCAGCAACCTCTTTCTTCTGAGAGCAATTTTTCTTTCCCTGAATTTTTCGTAGTAAACTAATTTTGGGAAATTCCTGTCAGCTGTACCCGACAAAACATTCCTGCTCTCGCTTATTCCGATTTTTAGTTTTTTTGATCTGCCGGCGAAAATACATACTAAATATTCTGATTGTTCAAATCCTGTTTTCCCGCCATGTAAGATCCTCATTTCGTCCTGCTGTTAATATTTGAATTAAAAAATTCAGACAAAAATATTCATGACCTTGCATCCGTGCAAGTAAATTTATTTCAATTTGTTAGCTGTTAATTTAAGATTATTACATAAATAAGCAGCGAAACTTTAATGAATTCAAGCTTTTGCCTGAAAAAACAGATTTGAGATGTTACACTATTTAATAGTAATTTTTATTTATATTCCGATAAATTAATACGATGAAAGATAATGCATTGATAAAATTGCTTCAGACATTTTCCCGGAAGGAAATCAAAGAGCTGAGACAATTTCTGAATTCACCCTACTTCAATAAAAGACAGGGTGCCGTCAGGCTCTTTGACATATTAAGCGAACACCACCCGGATTTCGATGCCGGGAATGTTTCCAAAGAAAAGATCTTTAAAAAACTTTTCCCGGGAAAGAAATATAACGACGGCACGCTTAGAGTTCTGACGCACTATCTGATGGAGCTCACGGAAAAATACATTGCCTTCAGCCGTTTTGAAAAAAACAAAATGGAATTTTCATATCAGCTTGAAGGTGAACTGTATGAAAGAAAACAATACAAGCTTCTTGAAAAGCATATGAGCAGGTCCTATAAGCTGATTGAAGAACTTGATCTGGATGCGGAGGAATATTTTTTCTACAGGTACAGATTTGAAAATGCAAGAGTTTACTACCTTTATGCATCAAACTATGCACTGTTCGACAGGATCATTAATAAGTCGGATTGGGAAAGTGTTTTTAAGGAACTTACAAACTTCTATGTATTCAGGTCCATGATGATGTATCTGAATACAATGAACATGCAGCATATGTACAATAAGAATTTTATATCGGAATCATTCAGGGACGTCTTTTCAAAAATCAATATAAGTGAGTTTGAAGATGTTCCGGTCATTAAATTGTATTATTACATAATTAAGATGCTCACTGAAGCCGGTGATGAGTCTCATTTCTACAAAGTAAAGGAATACTTTCAAAAAAATAAAGCTCTGTTCAATAAATTTGAGATCATAGGTGTCTTTGTCAATCTTGAAAATTACTGTCTCAGGAAAATTAGCGCCGGGTATCCGGAATTTGAAAAGGAGCTCTTCAATATTTTTAAGGAAGAACTTGAAGATAAAACAACATATCTGACGGGTGACGGATATATGTCACCGCTTTTTTACAGGAATGTCGTTACCTCAGGTTTAGCACTGAAAGAATTTTCATGGGTTAAAAATTTTATAAATAAATTCAAGCCCGAGCTCGACAGAAGATTCAGGGATAATTATTTTCATTACTGTCTTGCATTACTTGAGTTCAACCTTAAAAATTATGAGTCAGCAATGGAGCTGAATTCCAAGCTGAACTATGACGAACTCTATATGAAGCTTAATTCGAAAATACTTCAGCTGCAGATCTTTTATGAAATGGGAATTGAAGATTCACTCATATCGGCTTTGGAAAGCTTCAGGCATTTTCTGGTAAATAATAAGTTGATTCCCAATGAAAGAAGAATGTATTATTCCAATTTTCATAAAATCTTGAGTAAAATTGTATCTCTCTCTGACAAAAGAAATAAAACAGATCTTGAAATAGTAAAAAGACAATTGTCAGACGATAGTAAAATTATTAACAAAAGCTGGCTCCTGGATAAAATAGATGATGCCCTGAAATAAATAAAATTAACTTAGATATAAATTTTCCAAAACCTCCGGTTTTAAATTTTAATTTACATCTTTTACTTATTAGTCAATAAAAAAGCAGGACAAGTCTGAATATGTCCTGCTTCTATATTTAGTTTGAATCAACGAATTTACTTAATTGATTCATCAGCTATTTTCATTATTTTACCACCATGAGCTTTTTCGTTGCAGTAAAATTATTCGCTGATAAGGTATAAAAGTAAACCCCGCTCGATAAGTTAGCCGCATTTAAATTAACAGTGTAATAACCTGCCGGCTTTACTTCATTTATCAATGTCATGACTTCCCTTCCCGTCATGTCATACAACTTAATGCTGACATTTCCATCGAACGGTAAATCATAATTGATCTGTGTCGTTGGATTAAAGGGATTCGGATAGTTCTGTCCGAGTGAATAATCCGTCACAATGTTAGCTACGTTATTTGTAACGGATGTTACGCCAGTATTTATTCCTTTGATGAACATTAAATTACTTTCAATACCGCTCGGTGGAATACTTCCTAATGCAATTAAATCTCCTTTATTATCTCCGTCAAAATCAGCAAACAAAGGCGCATAAACTCCCGAATATCCTCCTGCTCTCATTCTATATTCAAATGATTCCGTTATTATTATAGTAAAGTGAAATACAATTCGATGCATTGTTGCCTACCATTATATCTTTATCACCGTCATTATCTAGATCTCCGGTTGTAATACCGGAAACATTAAGAAGATCCGGTGAAAATGCAGAAGGAAGAATGACTGCCGTTTGGAAATGTTCCGTTACCATTTCCATATAAAACCGACATTGTCGAGGATTTCCCAAAAATTGCTTGAAGCAACATCAAGCTTTCCGTCATTATTAAAATCTTCAACGACAATATCCGTGGCTCCTCCCTGATTCTCCGATAGAAAAAGACACTGGAGGCATTAAGTCTCCGTTTCCCATTCCGAGATTTAATCTCTATTTTTGCTCCTGAAACTCCGGTGACAACATCTATTTTCCCGTCATGATTAAAATCACCTGTTCCTATCGGTGCGGGATTAGGTCCTACAAGTTTAATTATAGGGTCTGAAAAAATTGCATTACCGTCATTAAGACAAATAAATATTCTTCTTGAGGATTCAGGAACATTAATACAACCAAGCCATTCGGTTATTATAACATCCTTGTCACCGTCATTATCCAAATCAACAGCATCTATATCATACCATCCGCAGGAACCGATTGATTTTGTCTGAACTGCTCCAAAAGTTCCGTTACCATTATTGATTGCAAAATGAAAATCATAAGGAGGTGAATCAATTGAAGTTGCATAAAGTATATCCGGTTTATTATCACCGTTCAGATCTCTGAACTTCGCCTGAACTCCACCACCTCTTATTGAATAATTAATAGCTGATCCTGAAATTTCCGTTGCCAATATTTTTCATTACTCTCACCGGAACTCCAACAGCAGCTCTTCCGGAACCTGAAATAATAACATCAAGATCACCATCATTGTCAATATCAGCTGCATCCAGGCTTCCTCCGATTGAAAGTTCCAGTATCAAATAAATCCGGAACAGGAAAAACTCCCTGCCCGAGATTTTTGTGTACTGTTATTTGCATTGAGTAAGAATCTGCAGTTAATATATCAATGCTTGCCGTCATTATCAACATCACCTAGTCATAATATCTTCTGTATTCTGTCCTGCATTATATTTAACGGCAGGAAGAAATCCTCCGGAACCGTTACTCAGTAAAACCTGATACCCGTCAGTGACCCTTGCGATTCGCATTAGCAGTAACAATATCATTCCATCCGTCATTATTTAAATCAGCAGTTTCAATATCTTTGATACCTCCCGCAAAATTGGTAGTTGGAATTAATTCCGGTGTTGAAAATATTCCGCCGGTATTTCTTAAGAGACCTACTTCCGGACCAGCACCGGAACTTAATCCGTTATTTCCATAAAGTATATCCAGAGTCATTGTCATTATCAATATCGGATAAGTTAATGCTTAGGCATATAACTTGACCCGCTTAACGTAAATGAATATTCAGTCCTGTTTGAAAAATCACCTGTGCCCGAATTAATAAGTACATTTACTTTCCCGTTTTCATTTGCAACGGCTAAGTCAATAAAATTATCTGTATTTATTTTCCCGGCGGCTATTTTAATTAGGTGAATTGCCTGCGGGATAAGAGATGCCATTTGCAAATGTTCCGTTACCGTTATTTATCAAAATCGAAATAGTATTTCCGTGAACCGATAAAGTCCATAATTAGCGACAGCTAAGTCTGTTTTATTATCGCTATTAAAATCTCCCGCAGCAATTCCAACCGGACCGCCTCCGACAAGATAATTAGTCGGAGCTTCCGAAATGATCCATTACCCAGATTAAAGTAAATCGAAATCGAATTTCCGATACCGTTATTACCGGTATTCGAAACGATTATATCCTGAAATCCGTCATTATTCAGTTCTGCAGAATAAACAAACTGTGAAGATTGAGGGGAAGGATAATGAACAGGTGTCGAATTAAAAAATCCCGCTCCGTCATTTCTAAGAACAATAAAGCCGTTTGCATGTTCCCATAAATCCTGACACAGTATTTAGAGGCAACAACATCCGAATCTCCATCATTATCAATATCAACAAGTCTTGCTGCTGTTTAAGAAATATTGCTGATTGCCTGTCAAGTGTATTAAATCCATACCATGTATTCTCAAAAGGCGGAAGAACCGGCTGAGCCTTTAAAGTTAAACCGCACCCAAAGATAATAACAACTATCCCAAATATTTTAGTTAGATTTTTCATTTTAGTTTTAATTTATTTAATGAATTATTTAAATCTATTTGAAAACTATAAAAATTATAAACAATATTACAACTAAATATTTTTTTAAATGTAGTATTGAAAACATCATTTTTCATTTTTTAAGCTTTTTGTACATCTATAAAATTAAATGCATCATTTCCAATTAACACTAAATCCAATGCGTCAATAATATTATCACCATTTAATTCTGTATTTAAATATCCGGTTAAAAAATCATATGCATTATTATCTGCTATGCTTAGATCCAATCCACCTATGCTCCCGCCACCTGTAATGAAAGGGTTGTTTGATTGATCAAAAACTCCATACTGGTTGGTGTATGAAATCCTGAATTCTGATTAAAAGTATCAAACCATAACTGAGTCCCGTCAGGAGAATATTTAATAACACCAACGGGGAAACCGGTAAATTTATTTAATACCATTCTGTTGTTTCCTCCTGTGCGTTTAAACTAATTACAAAAAAAAATAGAATTACTATAGTGATTGCAGACAGCTTTTCCATGTTTGTGAATCTACTTGTAAATGTAAAAAAACACAACCTTTTCTACTATGACCGGCATCAACATAATATATGATATTTGTCATAACCAAATTCAGATATTGCAGAATATCTGCCTTCAGCAATCGAAGTAATTTTCAAATGATCAAAACTAACTTATATCAGGGGGGTGTGATCTTACTCACATAATTAAATGCGTTGTTGTCTACAATACTTAAATCCAAGGCGTCAACATTATTATTGCCATCAACATCTGAACTTAGATAGCCCGAAGCAAAATTAGATGCATCATTATCTGCTTTACCCAGGTCAATTGCATTCACAGCTCCGTCCTGATTTACATCACCACTGAAAATACAATATCTTGTCCCTTTCAATGTCATATTATTTCCAAACGCCTGAGTTGATGCAGATGTAAAATCATAATCTGCGCCACTTCCTGTTGTAAGTGCAACTCCTGACTTGCTCCATGTCTCAATACTGTTTCTGTGTTTAACTTCGACATAATATGTTCCGGAAGGAGAATTGTAAAATAAGAATGCTCCGGTAAAAGTCACGGAATCTATAACCGCTTTTGCGGAATCAACCGTTACAAACGGTGAAGTTAAATTTCTTAAATATGCAGTTGCAGTGTCTCTCATGTTAAGCTTTAATATTGAAAGATTATAAAATCCCTGTGGTATAACTTTAATGTTTACCATTGTTGGAGGAGGACCCCAGACAAATGTCAATCCTGAAGCCGGAAATACAGTGCTGCTTATTACACACTGCACATCATTAGTGGCTCCGGGGGTCGTAGTCAGCCAGTTTGACGCAGTGGCTCTGTTATTAAAATCCGTAGCCAGAGCTCCTCTTAATCCTACCTGACCAAAGACCGGAGTTGGATCCTGAATTACATTACCATACACTACTTCAATTTTTCCGGTGCCTTCGTAAAGCTTAATTTGAAAATTCAGATTATCTATAGTTCCGGTTGTCGTATTCCTTCTGAAGTTCTTGAATTGGATTGTATGAACCCTGTTTCCTGCCTGTCCCAGTGTGGCTCTGACAATACTTGCAGCAGCTATCTGAATAATTTCATTAATTCCCGAAGAAGTTGCAGGGGCTGACATTGTAATCGTTCCCATACCTGGATTGAAAGAAATGATGACAGTTGAGGAAGGAATACCGGTTCCGGTTATCAGCCTCCCGCTAACTACTCCGGCGAAACTAGCAACATTTGATAAAACCGGACTGCCTGCAGCTCTGTCGGCATTAGTTCCAAATATACCGATAAGATTTATTCCAAATCCGCTGATTGCCCCGTCATATGTTTCGGTTGAGGCAATGGGTCCATAATTAGCTGCTACCGGCGGCGTTGTCCCGAAAGTTATAAATCCGTTTGTGTTAATTGCAAAATTTGTGTAAGCAACTCCGTTATATCTGAATGGAAATGGGATCCGGTTTGATGGATAAGTCACGTCATCAAGATCAAAAGGATTTGTAAGAGTTGAAGTTGAAAAAGCTACTGTTGTATCCCCGGCAATTTCCGAATATGATTCCGAACGCTGTGAAAAAGTATAGTCAGCAATCTGCGCAGATAAATTTGAACTGAAGTACGGTAATAAAACTACAGAAATTAATAAAATAAGTTTTTTCATAATATTATTTTTCAAATTATTTAGAAGTTTCATAGATTTCAGAAACCACTCTTTATTTGTGAAATATTTTCAAATGTAAAATATTTTCCAATTCCAATATAGAGTTGCATAAGTTTGATTTCCTTGAAGTTCTTATTTCCGGACATGTTATAATAATTAAAGAACCAGAAATGTTATTTTCGTGGAATTAACTTTTATTAAAAATAATAAAGATGACATCACAATCTGCGACGTCATCTTTATTTGTGAATTTTACTTTACCAGAATCATTCTCTTTGTTTCTCCAATTGCACTGTTACCACTGCCTTCGGAATTAAATCGGTAGAAATACAAACCGCTCGGGAGATTAGTCCCGCTAAAGGTTACAGAATAATAACCGGCAGCCTGGAATTCATTTACAAGTATTGATACTTCTCTTCCGGATATATCAAATATTTTCAAAGTGACCTTTCCATCAAACGGCAGGTCATAGTTTATCTTTGTTGACGGATTGAATGGATTCGGATAGTTCTGTTCCAAATTGAACTTTGCAGGAACACCAATATTAACTTCATTGCTCAAATTGTAATATTTGAAGTTTCCGTTGAAATCTATTTGCTTCAATCTGTAATTATACCTGCCTGTATTCAAGGCTCCTGTCTGTATAGGAATAATTCATTGATGAAAGTGTAGTTCCGTTACCCTGAACAGATCCGATCTTTGTCCATTGTCCATTAACTGTAGAGCGTTCAATGTCAAAGCGTGAGTTATTCGTTTCCGAAGTGGTGGTCCAGTTTAATGTAACATCTCTTCCATTGATCAAAGAAATAAATGATGACATTTCAACAGGAAGCGCACAGGTAGGAGTCCAGACATATGTCTGTCCTGAAACAGGAAAAAATGTGCTGCTTAAATCAGATGTTGCGGCGTTAGTTAACCCGCCGGTTGAAGTAGCCCAATTCAGAGTTGCGGTATTGGTCCTATTGTTAAAATCCGTCTCGTCTAATCCTCTTAAACCGACTTGTCCCGCCACGGAAGCAACCGGTGCAGTATTTTTATCCATATTACCATAGACAATGTGAATCTCACCTGTAGCTTCATAGAGTTTAATCTGAAAATTAAAATTATCATCGGTTCCTATTATTATATACTGTCTGAAATTCTTAAATTGAATTGTATGAATTCTGTTGCCAACTGAACCCTCGGTTGTTCTTATAATACTTCCGGCAGATATTTGAACGACCAGATCATTAACTATGATATCGGTAGTATTGTTGGATATAGTTATGGTTCCTAAGCCTGCATCAAATGCAGTAATAAATGTATTAGCAGGGATACCTGTAGCAGCAGTTATATGAGCGCCAACAACTACACCCTGAAAATTATGAACATCTGTTAAAACATTAGTGACTCCGTTAAAGTCAACAGTAGTTCCAAATACTCCTATTAAATCCAGACCGAATGCGCTTATTGCACCCTCATAGGTCTCTGATGAAGAAATGGAACCGTAATTAGCAACTGAAGGCGCTGTTACTCCGAACGTAATAAATCCGTTTGTATTGATAAAATAACTTGTGTAGTCATTGCAGTTGAATACAAAAGTAAACGGAAGAGCTAATGATCCGTAAGTCACATCATTTAAATTAAATGGATCAATACTTGTGTGAGTTGCCTTTGCGATTGTATCTCCGTCTATCTCATTATATACACCAATGAATTGCGTGAAGATGTATTCCGAACCTACATTTGCAAATGCATTTACATTTGCAAATAGGAGGAATACTACAGAAAAGAATAAAATAAATTTTTTCATGATAGTTTTTTGTTAAAAATTTTTTTAAAAAAAAGTTTTTTAAATTTGGAAAACTATCTTCTCCTTCCAAAAAAATTATCTTTTCTTATTATTTCTATTTCGTTTTCCGATAAAATAAAGAATAATCAAAAAAGAGCTTGTACAAAGTACCTCCCTTCAGTTTTACATTTAATGGATATGTTTACATAATTAAAGAACTAATGGATACTTTCCTCAGGTGTGACGTTTTTGTATAGAGTGATGCGATAATAAGAAGAGAAAGCGTGTGATGACAAACAGGTGAGAAATTGAAAAAGAATATTTGAGGTGTCTCATAGTGGTATTCTCCTTGTAGATTCTGTACAAAAATTAGAAATCGTAATAAGTCTATGTAAACATAAAGCTAATATTCTTGATAAGTATTACACAATTTTAGGTTAAAGTTGCATAATTCACTGATTAGGTGAATATGCGCATTAATCAAGCCCGTTTTATGTTTCAAATTTTCAATTAAAGTACTTTTCAGTATAGAACTTTTCTTCAAAGTATAAATCTTTCCAATCGGGATTTACTTTATCCAGTATTAATCCTTCAAGAGCGCCGAGCGTGTAAAAACAGATCCTCTCATCTTCCGGTAAGCTTTGTGAGTCAGCGCTCACTAATAATTTGTTTTTGATCTTCGTGTCGAAAGAATCCAATGAGATGTAATCATTCAGCCGCGCAGCTTCATCAGACGGGACATAATTATTTTTCAGGCAGTCTGCAATTTTTATTTCAGTATATCTTGCCAGCCCTTCCTGCCAGGTTTGAAATGAAAAATAATCATAATCCTTTTTCTTTAATAATGATTTGAATTTTTCCCGTTCCGATAAATAATTTTCGAGATTTGATTCAAAGTCTGCTTCATTTATTGAAAGATATGTTTTTTTCGCAGATTGAATTAGAATTTTGTATTGCTCTGAAACTACTTTATCATTATAAGGAAATTTATAATTAAGCATCCACATTCCGCTATTGTCATCTCCTGCAAGGTCGAGGGAATCAATACTTGTATAATAATCTGACCGGCTCATCTGAAGCTGATGGAAATGTTCATGAAGTACCGTAACGATCCAGTCCCAGCTCTTAAGTCCGGTATTTTCCGGGAGTCCCACAACAATTGTCAGAACACCATTAACCGCCGGAAATGTAGCCAGCATACTGATTCCGAATTGACGCGGACGGGAAAATACTTCATGTTTTAAAATTGAATCATATCCCAGAGATCTGAAATCTTCGGTTGGGTTCGAATGATTGATCAGATATTCATTTTCATTTGTAACCAGCAGTAAGGCAAACGGCGCTGCGCTCCAGCTGTTCCATATTGAATCACCGCATTCCCCGAAGATCTTAATGGCTTCCCTTATTCTGATCTTGTCCTTATAACTGAAATCAGAGGTATCCTGGATTGAATATAAACAGTCGCAGAAAAATAACAAAAGCAATATTGTAAGAAAAGTTTTCAGTATTATATATTTCTTAAAAATCAATTTTCTTCACAACTCCCAAAAAATATTTTTATAAAAAGAACATCCGCAAAGAACTAAATATCTTCCGTGCGGATGAAAGTAATAAAATATGTATGAAAAAATTTACTTCAGCAAAACCATCTTCTTAGCGTCACTGTATCTGTCAGTTGTAATTGAATAGAAGTATGTTCCGCTGGACAGATTCGAAGCGTTAAACTGAACAGTATAATAGTTTGCCGTTTTGAATTCGTTGTTCAGAAGCGTCATTACAAGTCTCCCGCTGACGTCATATATATTAAGACTTACCTTCGTATCATTTGGCAGACTGAATTTTATGTTCGTTGTCGGGTTAAACGGATTCGGATAATTCTGGCTAAGTTCAAACTTGTCCGGAACACCAATTACAATCTCATTATCAAGATGGAAATACTCGTGATTGCCGTTGAAGTCGATCTGTTTTAACCTATAATTATATTTCCCGGCTTCGAGACCTTTATCCTCAAAAGAATATGACTGAATTTCATTTGAAGTTCCAATGCCGTTTACAAAACCTACTTTAGCCCAGGTCGAATTTTCCAAAACAGTTTTTCTTTCAATTTCAAATCCGGAGTTGTTGAGTTCATTTGCAGTTGACCAATTCAGCATAGCATTATTTTTATTGACAGATGAAGTAAAGGTTGACATCTCAACCGGCAAAGTTCCGTTGAAGAATCCAACCCACGTACTTATGGCTGTTGCAAAAGACGGGCTTACAACGGCGGAATTTACAATGTCCCATTGAGCTGTATTTGGTACTGGCTGTAAAATATCCAGGGTCACGGTGGCAATTCTTTCACCCAATCCGAAAGTGCCCGGAACATTTGAAATCACGTCACCGACACCGCCGTTATTACCATTATAATGAACCTGTACGGCAACTCTGTCAGTATCATCGAGGACATGATAAAACCTTGTTTCCATGGAATCATAAGAATCCGAAACGCTTCCGAATGTATACTTGGAGTTTATGTTTGAAAGAACCGGGTTATCCAGAGTTCCCGGAACACTGAATTTTATCAGGTAACTTGAATTGCCCATTCTGAAAGCCGGAACAGAAGTTCTGAGAGTATAAATATCAAAGCTGAATTTTACCCCTTTGGTAATCACAAAATTGGTGATTGTATTTGTCATGGTCGCCTGTGAAAATACAGAATGATAATTGAAAAACAGGAGTATTGCAAAAAATATTTTATATAAAGCTTTCATTTTATAATATTTAAAATTATGGAAAATTAGGTACATTGGAATTTTTCAAAAGATTATTTGTAATAAAAGCATAATCAGCCGAAGTAACTACTGAAGATAGGTTCAGGTCTCCCTGATTGTAATCTGTCTGAAGTAAGTTATTGGTCACAATCTGATAATCTGACGCAGTTATAATAAGGGATCTGTTAGCATCTCCTGCATAAAGCCCAAAAATTCCGCCGCCCAAATTCTTTGCGTCACCTCCGTAATATTTCGAAAGACTTGTCGTAAAGTCATACAGTGAGCTGGCATTATTCAACTGTACTGCTGATGCTGACATGACAGGGAGATGGTTTCTGTGCGCCATAACAATGTAATAATTACCCGAGATTATATTCGATATTTTTACAGGACTTACTCCGTCAATATCAACAAGCTTTCCGTCCGATTTAATAAATGCAGCTCTTGTTGCATTTGGCACCGCACCTCCGTTTGATGTTGCCCTTATTTCAAGAAGGACCCAGTCAACGACATTAGGCGGAATGCTTGGAACGTTCTCGGTTCCGTTGTAATTATAGGGCGGAGTATTGTACGGTTGCTGCAGCGGAATTATGCCGCTGTTCAATAAACTGGTTCTCATTGAATCGTTATTTGTATATGCACCTTCCAAGAAAGCTTTTGCATTTATTATAGTTTGGAAATTCCCGATACAATAAGCAGCTCCTCCTGAAAAATCTCCAAAACTAGTAAGATTGCTGGATGTAAACGAGTGTTCTACAGTATCAACAGGAGTAAAATCACTCCAGCCAAATCCGTCCCATCTCGGCCCGGATAGACTTGATTCAATTCCAACTACATCTGTTGGGAGATATGTAAATTTCATAGTAACATTGAAATTGGATATTCCATTTTGATTAACTATCCAGTAACGATTTATGTAATCTGTCATACATTGATTTTGCGGATGCTTCATGTTCAAAACGGAAGTGCTCACAAAAGCATTTGACGACAAACTGAAGCTAGAAAGAAATAAAGATGCCGGTGTATAGCCTGCAGCTCCGATTGTGAAAAGAAATGCTGTCGGTGTATTCTGATTAAAATTCTTTTTTAAAACGCCTACTCCGTTTGTTGAGACATAGCTCGTAGCAGGGGATGGATTAAAAATCTCCGCATCGGGACTCATAGTAATATCCTGCGGTCCGAGTGACAGTAAGCCGCTCATTAAAAATAATAATCTGTGAATTCTTAAGGAATCGGCAATTGAAATTCCGTTAGGTCTGCTTAACTGCAACGTTCTTAATCCCCCCCTGACTTTTGTAAGCGCAGTGCTTGGAGTTGAACCTCGGAAGATCATATCCGAATGATCTCCGCCGACAATATCACCTGTCCCGGTTATCGCACCTTCAATGATCAGAGTATTGTCTTTACCTATTACAATGCTGTCTGAAGAAATAGATGAGTTGAATGAGCCGGTTTCCAGGTTCTCTATTGAAGCATCTCCTCCCATCAGTAATCCGCCGTTGCTCAAAACCAAAGCAGTAAAATTAGTCATGCTTCCGGCGTGCAATGCGCCCGCGCCCGGAAATTTAACTTCAACGTTATGATTAATTTGTGTCATGCCTCCGATTATGCCGCTTGGAGTATTATAGATAACTCCATCATTTCCGGAAACATCTAAAGTACCGGCAAGAGCTGAAGCCAGATCAGGGAAACTAACATTACTGTTGTTTACAATTGCATATGGAAGCGGGTTGAAAACAGTTACAGAATTAAGTGATGTTCTCACTATTCCGGTTGATGTTGCGAAGTTGAAAGCAAAACCTATTTGCCCTATAAAACCGCCTGTTGTAGCCGCATTGCTCATAGTGACTGAATTCGATGATTTACTTAACACAGTTGTATTTGGCGGAATCCCGGGTCCTAAAATTCCCATTCCGACAAAAATTCCGTTCGTTGAGGGCATAAATGAAATAACCTGACTTCCGGATACAAGTAAGCCGGCTGAAATTATTGTTGTATCAGGTATTCCTCCGTTTTTCCATTTGTTATTGCTTGCATCTACTATTCCCCCCTGATCGGTAAAATTAACCAATCCGTAAACTAAATAAGAACTCAGATCGCATTTGTCAACCGTAATATTTTTCACCTGTCTGTTGAAAGCTACGTTCGTATCACAATTAGTAAATGTCAATCCCCTTAACAATACTGTATCAAGCGTTGCAGGAGGATCTGCGAGATCATTTCTTGCCTGAACCCATATCCCGCTGCCCGGACTTGAACGCATTATTCTTGAATTGAGAATGCTGATATTAGAATAATCTGTTCTGCTAAGAAGATTAATATCTATTCCAATCCAGTTATTTCCTGAAGGCAATGAAACGGAAATATTTTCAAAGACCGCATTTTTTAATTTCTCGAAATAAATCGTCTGACCCTGCGGCTGGTTTCCGGGGTTGTTATCAACAAATGAGCAATGCGTAATTAACACATTCTTAATTTCTGTAGGATTGGTCCTTCTCTGAAAAGCTGCTATGGCGAAATAACCGTTATTGTCAACCGTTGTATTTCTCATAACAAATCCGTCAACTCCCGAAAAAGTCGGGAAGTAAAGACCCGCGTTAAGATTATTATTAAGATTGCATGACTCAATTAATATGTCCTGTAGATTATCCTCATTTATTCTTATCCCGTTTAACTGGGAACTTGTTGCAAAGACATTTTGAAGCGTTAAATATCCGCTGCGTATGTCTATAGCATCTCCCGAAGATACCGCAACGCGCAGCTGTTTCAAAATCATCCGCTGAGACGCGCTTCCTCCGGGTGCGGTCAAAAGTACTGTAGAAGTAAAAATTGTGCTGGATACAGGAGATCCGCCTTTCCAGATACCGATTATTCTTAGCCGCTTGGTTAAGTTAAATCCCGCGTAGGAACCAACTGCAACAACTATATTATCGCCGTTCTGAACTGCTGAATTATCAATTGCATGCTGAACGGTTAACCATGGGGTCGCAATGTTGCTTGCCTGAACTGAAGAGTTATTGTCGTTTCCGGTTGCTGCGTTTACATAAAAAGTGGAAGATCTTGCGGGGCTGACCAGAATGAAGCATGTAATAAAAAAGATTGAAAATTTATATAAATTTTTCATCAATTATTATTTTATTTGATAAGACAATTTTTAAAGTTGTTTTAATTTAACCCATGGAACGTCATTTTTATTCAAAATGAGAAATCTGATTTGCGCTAAGATAATTCTATAAAATTCAAAATTCAATTAAGTTATATTAACAATCACTTTTTTTCTAATCAAGTGACTTTTTCATATTGCCGGTCGGTAAAATTTCCGATAGTCCCGGGGACCGTACTTCTTTACTATTAGACTTAGTTAAGCGGGAGTATTTAAGTAATTTATTAATGAATTTATTATGTCTATTTTGAAAACAAATAAAAATTCAACTACACTGTGACGAAAACAATTTCTAATAGTCTTGAATCATTTGTCAAAAATATACTCGATTATGCCGGCATGTTTCCTCCTGCCCGTCTGGATCTTGCTGAAGCATTTTATAATTATGTGAAATATAAGAATGGAAAGTACAATTGGATTGTCTCCAAGTTCATATGCCCGGCAAGAAAACTGACGGAGCTTGGAAATCTCATTGAAACAAAATACAAAGATGAAGCTGATATTTCAATATCCGTACTGGGAAGTTGTGGATCAGATGAAGACGATTTCAGAAGTAATTTTGAAACCGATTTGAAATTATGGAAAGGGTTCAATATAAAATGCGGCGTCAAAGTAAAAACAAATTTTTACGAAACGCGGCTTCCGGACGACTTGATCCTGAAACAAAATTATAAAGAAACATCACGGTTCATAGATCTTTTTACATCAGAAATAATTGACAACATTAAGCAGCCGGTTTATTTTTTTACGGAATGTCTTATGGGTGAAGATTGGAAAAAAGATATAAGATCCCTTGTAAATGCAATTGAGCTCCATAACGAAAAATCAAATAATTGCGGATTTAAATTAAGAACCGGCGGAATTGAACCGTTTTCTTTTCCGTCCCCTGGGCAAATAGCTCTGAGCATTCGCGAATGTCTGGACCGAAAGACCACATTAAAATTTACCGCGGGACTTCATCATCCGATCAGGCACTATGACTCAAATATCAGAACGATGATGCACGGTTTTATAAATGTTTTTGCATCAGGTATCTTAGCCATGCGTCATAATATCTCAGACAGAAACATCAGGGAAATTTTAGATGATGAGAATCGGGATAATTTTATCTTTTCTGAAACAGGTTTTTCGTGGAAAGATTGGACAGCTGGTATTAAAGACATTGAATTTGCCCGTAAGAATCTGGTAACATCATATGGAAGCTGCAGTATTGACGAGCCTGTTGATGACTTGAAGTCATTGAATCTGCTCTAACATTTTTTAAAACAAACTTATAAGCAACTTGAAATCATTTATTCCTGTAAAAACAGACTCTCATTTTCCGGTTCAGAATTTACCTTTCGGGATCTTTAAAACTAAAATGAATAATACTCCGGCAGCAGGTGTTGCAATCGGAGACTTTGTTCTTGATCTGGCGGTAATTGAAAACAAAGATCTGCTCAATGTTTTTCCAGGCGATGTAAAGAATGTTTTCTCCGGTTCTTCACTGAACAAATTTATGTCTCTGGGAAAAGATGCATGGCATAGAGTCAGAATTGAGTTGCAAAAATTACTTGACGAAAATAATGATGTTTTGAAAAACAATGAAACGCTAAAGAAGGAATGTATCATTCCAATGAAAGAAGTTGAAATGTGCATGCCTGTTGTGATCGGAGACTATACTGATTTTTATTCTTCTAAAGAACATGCAACAAATGTTGGAATAATGTTCAGGGGAAAAGATAATGCGCTTATGCCAAACTGGCTTCATTTACCCGTTGCTTACCACGGACGGGCAAGTTCTGTCGTATTAAGCGGGACAAATATCAGGCGCCCGAAAGGCCAGACAAAAAACGATGAAGATCAATCTCCGTCTTTCGGACCGAGCCGGCTTCTCGATTTTGAGCTTGAGACAGGTTTCTTTATCGGGACCGGAAATAATCTTGGTGAACCAATTCCGGTTGACAAAGCAGATGACCATATTTTCGGAATGGTGCTGGTCAATGACTGGAGCGCAAGAGATATTCAAAAATGGGAGTATGTTCCTTTAGGTCCGTTTCTTGCCAAGAATTTTGCAACTTCTATTTCTCCATGGATTGTTACACTCGAAGCATTGGAGCCTTTTAAAACAAAACGAGTCGAACAAAAACCGGAGCCGTTACCCTATCTTCGCAGCAAAGTAGACCGGGCATATGATATAAACCTTGAAGTAAGATTGAAAACAGAAAAGCAAAACGAATCTGTAGTAATTTCAAGATCAAATTTTAAAAACTTATACTGGGATATCTGCCAGCAGCTTGCACATCATACTGTTACCGGCTGCAATATGAGAACCGGAGATCTGCTTGCTTCGGGAACAATCAGCGGTCAATCAAAAGATTCTTACGGAAGCCTGCTCGAGCTGACATGGCGCGGAACTGAACCGCTAAAACTCCCGAACGGAGAAGAAAGAAAATTTTTACAGGACGGAGATACAGTGAGCATAACAGGATGGTGTGATGGGACAGGATTACAGAATCGGATTTGGCGAAGTTACAGGCAAAATATTTCCTGCAGATTAAATTCAGAAAAGCATGCGGACTAAAATTAACTTACTGATCATTATCTTAATATCTTCGCTTATCATATCTTGCAGCGAAGATATGACGGGCGGCAATAATCCTGTTACCATTTCGCCTTCACAGGAAAATAATTTCCGTTACCCTTATGATCTGAATTCCTTTTGGTATTACACGACAAGAAATTTTGTTACTAACTTAAGACCTGATTCCATCATCACTTATTATGATACAGACACAACATTCGGAGTTGGCGGCGCGGTCTTTGTGAAGGATACAATAATCAGTTCCGATACCTTAAGACTGTTGAGTAATTCACACAGCGAATCAGGACATGCTCATTTGACGCTGGAATATTTCAAACAAACAGATTCAGGATTAATAAGAATAGCTTCTTATTCTGAAGGCGCAAGCTTTGGTCCGTTCAGTACAAATGAAGTTAATAATAAGTATGAGGTAAACGGACAAACCTATCATTCGATAAGAGACCTTCTTGATAATTATGAATATGAAAATTTTTCAAACGCAAAATTGGTTTTTGATGACCCGCCTGTTACAACATTAAAATATCCCATCGTACAGGGTCTTGAATGGCATTTGTTATCGAACGGCGATACCGAGATCAGAAAACAATATACGGACTTTGAAACTGTTACTGTGAGAGCGGGTACTTTTTATTGCAATAAAGTAAAGAGAAACTGGTATTACAACTCGGTCGGACCCGATCCGAAAATTATCCTGTACGATTATTTTTCAAAAGACGGAATGATCAAGCGCGATTTGATAATTAAGGATATACTGGTTTTCAATTCTTCAGGACCCATTGGCTACCTTGACGTAAAAGAGGAAATTGAATTAAATATTTATACTCACCCATAAATTCACATGAACAAATCCAGGACTCGGCTGACACAGATGGTTACTTCTGCAGGATGCGCAGCAAAGATCTTTCCGGACATTCTTTCTGAAACTTTAAAGGGAATTGATTGGCATACAAACGAAAATGTGATTGATCGGATTTGAGGGGAAAGATGATGCCGGAGTTTATAAGATCAATGACGAGCTTGCGTTGATTCACACTACTGATTTTTTTACTCCGGTAGTTGACGACCCGTATGTCTTCGGACAGATCGCGGCGGCAAATGCACTGAGTGATGTGTATGCAATGGGAGGAACTCCGATCAACGCTCTGAACATTCTGTGTTTTCCACAAAAAGAAGATCTGAACATTCTGAAAGAAATACTTCGCGGAGGTGCGGATAAGATAAAAGAATCCGATGCCGTGATCATCGGTGGACATTCGATTGATATTACAAATATTGTTTACGGGCTTGCAGTCACAGGCACCATCAATCCGAAAAACATTAAGGGAAATAATTCTGCCGTACCCGGGGATAAACTGATACTTACCAAACAGCTCGGAACCGGTATTTTGAATAATGTAATTAAGTTTTCCGAACTTGAAGAGAATCACTACAAACAGCTGATCGCTTCGATGACAAGGCTAAACAGAAACGCATCACAATGTATGGTCACATGCAATGCAAGCGCATGCACGGATGTAACGGGATTTGGACTTGCAGGACACTCAATGCAAATGGCAATGGCAAGCGGAGCCGCTTTTAAATTTCATGTCGGCCAATTGCCTGTTCTCGACGGAGCCGTTTGGGCAATCGGAGAAAATTTTCTGACAAGAGGTGATAAATCAAATCGTCACTACACAAAGGATTATGTCATAAGCGAGGGAACAATTGACAAAACCATGGAGCATCTGCTTTACGACCCTCAGACATCAGGAGGTTTGTTGATGTCTGTAGCTGGAGAAAGTGCAAATCATCTTTTGCTTGAGCTTGAAAGAGGCGGGGATATTTATTCAAAAATAGTCGGTGAAGTTATGGAATCTTCAGATGAATACAAACCCGGGACAATAGTTTTTGATTATGAATAGATTTATTCAACACAGAGACACGAAGGCACAGAATTTACAAAAATTACTTTCAAAGTTTTATGCAAGTAACGAAATAAAGAATGATATGGATGAAGAAAAATTAAATATCTTGAGTGGAATAATTTTAGATTCAGCAATTGAAGTTCATAGAAATTTAGGACCTGGATTACTTGAAAGTGTATACGAAATTTGTTTGTGCAAAGAATTTGATCTAAGGAATATCAAATTCCAAAGACAGGTATTAATCCCAATTACTTACAAAGGGATACAGCTAAAAGATTGTTTAAAAATTGACATACTAGTTGAAGATTCAATAATAATAGAATCAAAATCAGTTGAAATTATGCATCCTGTCTACTCAGCTCAATTACTAAGCTATTTAAGATTAACCAAGAAAAAATTAGGTTTGTTAATTAATTTCAATGTTCCGAAATTAATTGATGGATTCAAAAGAATAATAAACTAAAAATATTTTTCTCTGTGTCTTTGTGTCTCCGTGTTAAAGAATAGGTTTATTCAACACAGAGACACAGAGACACGGAGGCACAGAGATACAAAATTAATTTTATAATTTTACCGTCTTTGTGCCTCTGTGTTGAACATTTAAGATAAAAGATAGAAACCAAATTAATTTCAATGTTCCGAAATTAATCTATGGATTCTAAAGAATAATAAATTTAAATATTTTTCTCCGTGTCTCTGTGCCTCTGTGTTGAATAAATAATGATTAAAGATAAAAATACAAAAGAACTGTTCGAATACATCCGCTCTTTAGATTTAAAAAATATTCCGGCTTTAAAATCCATCCTTAGCTCATATGACATTCCGAAAATATCCATTGATGAACTTCTTATAAAACTAAAAGAAAATAAAGATAATATTTTATTAATTGATACACGCTCTGAAAAAGAATTTGAAGAGTCGGCAATTCCCTACTCTATAAACTTTCCCGTTTTAGATAACTTCGAAAGACACAATGTCGGATTGATATACAAAAAATATTCTCAGACAGCAGCACTGTGGCTTGCAATGGAATATGCCGACCCGAAAATTGAATCATTAAAAATATTTCTTGAAGAAAATAATGCTTCAGAAAAACAGATCATTGTAAACTGCTGGAGAGGCGGTGGAAGAAGCGGTTATCTTTCCAAAATGATTTGTGAGTTAGGATACAAACCCGTTACTGCAGTAGGAGGATACAAAGCTTACAGAAGACTGGTGAATGGTTTCTTTTCAGAAAAAGCCTTTCCGTATGAGCTCATCGAGCTTTCCGGACTGACCGGCAGCGGTAAGACCGAACTGCTCAGAAGTGTCTCAGACAAATTACCTGTCATAGATCTCGAAGATGCAGCAAAACATTACTCAAGCCTTCTCGGACAAATACCTTATGACATAAAAAATATTGAACCGGTTAAATCTCAAACTGCATTTGAAAATAATCTATATTCACAAATATATTTTAATTCAAATCAATACCATACTCACCCTACTCACCCTACTCACCTCACTCACCTTACTCACCACACTTACCTAATAGAGAGTGAAAGCAAAAAAGTCGGCGACTTCGAAATCCCAAAAAGCTTATATGATAAATTACAAACTGCGCCAACAATTAAAATAACTTCTTCAATAGAAAACAGAGTCAAAAGAATCATAAGAGAATACTTTGGAGATGACTTAAAAGGCATCGAACCAATGAAAAGAAAATTAAAAGAAAAAGAAAAATTTTTTAAGCAACAGCTTAGCACTAAAATATTTGACGAGCTGATCTTCCTTCTCGATTCTGAAAGAGTCGATGAGTTTACTGAAATTATGATAAAAGAATATTATGATAAGAAATATAAAGACAAAGGAAAGAGGCCAATTGCGGAAATTTCGAGTGATGATATGCACCTTGCCAGGACAAAGATTTTTAGGGTTTTTGATCTATCCAAATAATTTAATTAAGAACTAAATCCAACATCTAAGATCTAAAAATCTGAAATCACTTTGGTTCCATCCCCAGATTATAAAACACAAAGCTCCAGACATCTGTCTGTTCATCTATAGCCTTTGCAGTCGGCTTGCCCGCCCCGTGCCCCGCATCGGTTTCAACTCTTATCAAGACCGGGTTATCACCTGTATTGTATTCCTGCAGCGTAGCAGCATACTTATATGAATGAAGAGGCACAACTCTGTCATCATGATCAGAAGTTGTAATTAAAGTTGCCGGATAATTCTGAGATTTGATATTATGCAGAGGTGAATATGATAGTAGATTTTTAAAGTTAATAGAATCATCACTCGATCCGTAATCTCTCACCCACGCCCACCCGATTGTAAACTTATGAAACTTCAGCATATCCATTACACCAACTGCCGGCAGTGCAACTTTAAATAATTCCGGTCTCTGATTTATCACCGCGCCGACAAGCAAACCCCCGTTCGAGCCGCCCTGAATGGCAAGCTTTTCTGATGAAGTATATTTTTCTTTTATAAGATATTCTGCGGCTGCGATGAAATCATCGAAAACGTTTTGCTTGTTAAGAAGCGTACCCGCATCGTGCCAGTCTTCACCATATTCTCCCCCGCCGCGCAGACAGGCAAGAGCAAACACTCCGCCATTTTCAAGGAACACCCTTCTTGTATTTGAAAAGTGCGGCGTCTGGCTTATATTAAATCCGCCGTAGCCGTAAAGCAAGATTGGATTATTTCTGTCATGCTCCAGTCCTTTTTTATAAACCAAAAACATCGGAATCATAGTCAGGTCTTTACTTGGATAAAATACCTGCCTGGATTCATAATCCTCCGGATTAAAATCTATCTCAGGTTTTCTGAATAAAGCTGATGAGTTCTTATCTATTTCATATTTATAAATTGAAGAAGGATAGTTGAATGAGGCGAATGAATAGAAGACTTCCTTAAAACTTTTTCTCCCATTGAATCCTGATACAGAGCCGATAGTAGGTAAACCAACTTCATTTTCAAAATTACCATTTTTATCAAATACATGAATAATTTCAGTCGCATCTTTCATGTATTGAACGATAAACTTATCATCAATGAAGCTGACGGAATTCATCACATACTCTGATTCAGGGATCACGTCAATGGATTCATTCGATGACGGAATGAATTTAATGACTTTATTTTTTGGTGCATTCTCATTTGTCTTAATATATATTGCGTCCGGCTCCGTTTCGATAACCCCGAAATCAAACTCATACCCGTCTGAAATTATTCTTTCACCTGCTTCTTTGTTTTTTAAATCCTGATAATACAAAGCGTTTCCCCTGCTTCCTTTTGCATAAACGGATCTGAATAAATATGTCTGATCTTCAGTAGTAAAGACGGAGAAACCTCTTTCTGGATTTTCCTTATCTTCGTAAATCAGTTTGTCTTCACTCTGATCATCTCCTAATTTATGAAAGTAGACCTTCGGAGACTGGTTTTTTTCTTTTAGCTTGTCACCTGTGACAACATCATACCTGTTGTAAAAAAAACCGTCATTGAACCAGCTTGCATCCGAAAACTTTACCCAGTTGAGGCTGTCATTCAATTTTTCTTTTGTATCTATATTCATCACATAGATTTCCTGCCAGTCTGAACCTGCACGGTTGATTATGTATGCCAGATATTTATTATTCCATGAAACGTATGTTTCCCCGAGGGCTACTGTTCCGTCATTTGAAAGCTTATTAGGATCAAGAAAAACTTCCGGAGTTCCGTCAAGTCCTGATTGTCTGTAAAGAATACTCTGGTTTTGGAGACCGTTATTTTTAAAATAAAAATAATACTCTCCAGCTTTGAACGGTACTGTATACCGCGGATAATTCCAGAGTTCAGTCAGCCTCTGATTAATCTTTTCCCGGAATGGAATCCTGCTCAGATAATTTTCAGTAACTTCGTTTTCTTCTTTGACCCAGTTCTTAACCTCCGTACTCTGCATGTCTTCCATCCAGACATACGGGTCGCTTACATTGGTGCCGAAATAATTATCAGTATGTTCTGATTTCATTGGCTTGGGATAATTTAAATTTGACTGAGATAATGATAAGTTAGTGATCGTAAGAGACAGAACAATAAGAAAGAAAATTTTAACTGATTTCATATTAATTAAAATTATTTTTTAAACCAATAATTAATACACCTTAGCATATTTTACTCAGTAGTCATTGAAATCGGATTGAATCGCCCATTTGACAGCCTTGGATTTGTAAACTCCGTTCTCGGAAAGAATAATCCTGACTCTGTCAGTTGGCTTTATGTTTTCTTCTTTGAATACTTCATCCATATCGTAGTCAATATGAAGTTTCCCGATATACCGGCTGAATATTGCATCCAGCTCTTCGTGATTTATTGCACTTTCGTAACGACCACAAATTTTTTAATTTTAGATTTTGCTTGCCTGCAGCAGGCAGTGATTATTTATTTTAAGAAAGAAAACTGTTAGTCAAAACTCTTTATTGCTTCTTCTTCTGTGGTATAGGAATCGAATATTAAAGATAATTTTGACATTATTAAGATATTCATCGTATTACTACTCAGCCTGCAAAGTTTAATTTTACTATCACGATCAGCATAATTTTTAAGGGCAGAAATCAAAATAGCAATAGCTGTAGAGTTAAAATATAGAAGATCTCCTAAATCTATAATAAGTTTCTTATTCCCAGAAATTGATAGATTCTTAATTATATCTCTAAATTCATCCGTTTCATCGCTACCTACCAGATTTCCACTTAAATAGATAATTACAATTTCTTTGTCTTTAATGTTTTTGGTTTTTACTAATTCACTACTATTTTTTGATTTTTTCATTTTTTTCCTCTCGAATTTACTAAATCTTCTATTTACTATTTTTCTTTCTTAGTTTTTATAAAAGTCAAAGAGCTTTCTTGGACTCAGTGATTACAATCTAACTGTCAGTAACTCTTCCCAGCATGTCGTATACCGGTTGGATCTGTAACACATCTTCATTCTCCAATCTTGTTCAATACCTGACGATGCAAACTTAATCATATCTCTCCCCCAAATAAAGTTAATTCCGTCAACTGCACCCATTGCTGAATTTATATTAATCGTGATCATTATTTTCAGGAGCTGAGCTGAATATTGTGATCAGGATATATATCAACCGGAGAAGGAATCCCCGCCGGAATCTTATAATCAATGTATGGAAATAATATTTTTTCTGAATTAACTGCCAACACCAATACCTTCGGAAGTAAATTATCAGAAACGAGAGATTATGTCAATAAAGAAAAATGTGTAAGGTAAATAGAATTTAGTCGTATTGGAAAGGAAACAAATCAAAAACTCTTTGGATGCAATTTAAGACACAAAATTTTTTAGCTCACTGTTTATTTAAACAGATCAAGGAACTTGGGCAATAGAGCGCTTATAAACGGTGAGAGTATCACGAATGCATTTTTTAATGTTCCGAAAGCACTAAGTGAATTATTCAGTGTATCGGATAGCTCTTTTTGTTTTTTTAAAGTCTCATTTAGTTTATCGTTTTCAAGATTCTCTAAACTGTACACTCTTTCAATTATCTTTTTTCCGTACCTCTGTATTTCAAAATGCGCAGGAAGATATATTATAAGAATTATTACAGTATTCATCAATCCAAAGGATATTATCAACTCTCCGGACATTGGCTTATTGTTAATAATGGGATATGCCTGCAAAGCATTGTTAAGAAGAATTAATGATAATGTTCCAAGAGTAAAAAGGATTGCTGCAAAATTCATTAGTGTGTTAATATTACTTTTTAATTTTTTATATTCCGCAACACTAAATTTTTCCTCCGATACATACTTGCAGCAAACTTTCCAATCCAAAGTAATTCCGAATAAATAGTAAATCCCAATTACCTGCCCAATATAAATAAACACGGTAATCTTTATTTCGTGATGCTCCAGATATGATATCGGCAGTGTTAAGTATGGATAAAATACATGCCAGATTGTGATCAGGAACAGACTGATCGGGAAAAGTAAGATTACGAAGTCTTTAAATATTTTTTTTCGGACATTAAGCTCTTCGCTTAATTCTAAGATTATTTTAGTTGCAGGGAATATTAAAACAATCCAGACAATTGGCTGAAACAGCAGAAGTGAAATCCACAACAAATACTCCGGATAATTATTAAAAAATTCATTTCTCCTGATAAACAACAGTTGAAATGAACTTTCATCAAAAAAGATATGCTCATAAAACATCATACAGGAGAGGATTATAAAACCCAGTACTGCAGTTAATGCTATGGTAAATAAAATGTTTGATTTTAAGTAATTCAGAAATTTAGAATTAACAATCTTAGTTTTTATTTTTGCGAACATTGTCTTATCTCTAATTTTTATTGTTCCGATTATTCCTTTATTTTGATCAGATAAAATTCAAACAAAAACTCCATTTTTCCTACTCAACCAGCTTCTTATATCTCACTCTCTTCGGCTCAACATTCCCATACTTCTTCTTCTTATATTCCTCAAACTCCGAATAGCTGCCTTCAAAATATTCTACAAGCGAATCACCTTCAAATGCTAGTATATGCGTTGCTATTCTGTCTAGAAACCATCTGTCGTGTGAAATCACAACCGCGCACCCGGCAAAGTTTTCGAGCCCTTCTTCAAGAGCTCTTAATGTATTCACATCAATGTCGTTTGTCGGCTCGTCAAGCAGCAATACATTTGCTTCGGATTTCAAAGTCAATGCAAGATGAAGTCTGTTGCGCTCTCCGCCGGAAAGCATGTTAACTTTTTTTCCCTGATCCGCTCCGCTGAAATTAAATCTCGCAACATATGCTCTCGAATTGAACTGCTTCCCTTCTAATTCTATGAATTCCTTTCCTTCCGAGATCACTTCCCATACTGTTTTTTCCGGATCAATGTCCGTATGAGCCTGATCCACATATCCTATTTTCACGGTTTCACCAATATCAAAACTTCCGCCGTCCTGTTTTTCAGATCCGAGTATCATCCTGAACAGTGTTGTCTTTCCGGTTCCGTTCGCGCCGATGACTCCCACAATTCCCGCAGGCGGTAATGAAAAGTTAAGATTTTCATAAAGAAGTTTATCCCCGAATGATTTTGAAACATTAACCGACTTCAATTACCTTATTCCCGAGACGCGGACCGTTCGGGATGAATATTTCAAGCTGCTCTTCCTTCTTCTTTGTGTCTTCATTCATCATTCTGTCATATGCCTGAAGCCTTGCCTTCGACTTGGCGTGCCTTGCCTTCGGCGACATCCTCACCCATTCAAGCTCCCTCTCAAGCGTCTTACGGCGTTTGCTTTCCTGTTTCTCTTCCATTTCTAATCGTTTGGTCTTTTGTTCAAGCCATGAAGAATAATTTCCTTCCCATGGAATCCCCTCGCCTCTGTCTAATTCAAGGATCCATCCGGCAACATTATCCAGAAAATATCTGTCGTGTGTGATCGCGATGACTGTTCCTTTATATTGCTTCAGATGTTGTTCGAGCCAGTCAATTGATTCGGCATCGAGATGATTTGTCGGCTCATCAAGCAATAATATATCGGGCTCCTTCAAAAGAAGCCTGCATAACGCAACTCTCCTTCTCTCCCCGCCCGACAGATTTTTCACAAGAGCATCTCCGTCCGGAGTTCTTAATGCATCCATTGCTCTCTCAAGTTTTGCATCAAGTTCCCAGCCGTTCATATGCTCTATCTGTTCTGTTAGTTCACCCTGTCGTTCGATCAGCTTTGTCATTTCATCATCCTCCATCGGCTCTGCGAATTTATTATTTACTTCTTCATATTCCTTCAGGACATCCACAATTTCCTGTACGCCTTCCTGTACAATTTCCTTAACCGTCTTTGTTTCATCCAGCTCCGGTTCCTGAGTAAGAATTCCTATGGAGTAATCCTTTGTGAAGTGAACTTCTCCATCATACTTATCTTCCATTCCGGCTATGATCTTCAGAAGAGTTGACTTACCCGAACCGTTAAGTCCGATGATGCCTATCTTCGCTCCATAAAAAAATGAGAGATAAATATTTTTTAAAACCTGTTTATGCGGCGGGTAAGTTTTACTTACACCAACCATTGAAAAAATTATTTTATTGTCTGACAAATTATTTAAATAAATTTATAAATGTTGGATAATACAATTTCAGTAATGACGCTGAAATATCCACCTCAAAGACTCAAAGGCTGAAAGTTTCATTTCATTAGATTTAATCTTTAAATATCAGAGCCTTGGAGTCTTTGCTGTAGATTTGAAATAGCTCTTTAAGTCTTTTTCTTTTCTTTTTTAATAAACAAATACCAGAATATTCCAACCAATCCTATTATCCAGACCGCATCTATCGGCTGCATTTGATTCCTTTCATTTTAATTTGAATGCGCAAAGTGAAAAATAATTTCTTTCATCTGTATAATAATCTGAAAAATCCATTCCTGCTTTTTCTGCAAGCTCGTTGATCATATCATAATTGAATTTATAGGAATTTTCGGTTTTGATCCCTTCACCTCTGTTGAAATATATTGATTCATTTATCTCCTTAATGTGAACTTCCATCTCTTCCTTTGCAATCAGATACATTTCAATCCTGTGCTTAGCATCATTATAAATTGCCGAATGCTCGAATTGTTTTAGATTGAAATCTGCATCGAGCTCAGTGTTAATTCTTTTGAGGATGTTCAAATTAAACTCAGCAGTAATTCCTGCCGCATCGTTATAAGCATCTTCCAGAACCTTCTTGTCCTTTATCAGGTCAAATCCAATTAGCAATCTGTCTTCATCGTTCATGTTTCTTTTTATCATTTCCATGAATTCGGCAGCTTCGCCCAGTTCAAAATTTCCAATACTGGAACCAAGAAAAAGGATCAGCTTGGGAGAATCATCCATCGCAAAAATAAATTCAATCCCTTCTTCATAAAACGAGATCAAACCGGTGATAAACAGCTTATCATATTCTTCAATTAATGTCTTTGAGCTCTCGATCAAAATGCTGGATACATCAATCGGAACATATTCAAGCCTGTCCCTCGATTTAAGAAATGAAGTTAAGATGTAATTCGTCTTTACCGAGCTGCCGCTGCCCAGCTCAACAATTAAATTCTTTTCAGCATTTCTTTCCGAAATCTTGTCGGAAAGATTTTTCAAAATTGATATCTCGGTTCTTGTCGGGTAATACTCTTCTGTATCACATATTTTTTCAAATAGTTCAGATCCCTTCAGATCGTAAAAATATTTAGGAAGCAGATATTTCTTTTTTGAGTTAAGCCCTGTCCTGACATCTTCAGCAAATGAATTTTCTACTGAAAAATGCTTAAGCTTATAGATCTTCAGCCGTTCATTTATGATTTCCGCTTTATAAGAATTAATTCCCGGCATTGAGTGATATAGCAGCTTTAATTATTGATAAAAGAAAAGAAAAGTACCGCACCATAAGGAACGGTGAAGAGATTGTTTGTCAATTTACTACAACCACTCCGGTTAAAGTATTGTTGTTCCGGTCCGCGTCTCCGGTAGTATTATTCGGGTCAACGACAAATGTTAAATTATATGTTCCAATTCCTTCGGGACCGATAATAATGGAGAATGTAAAGCCTTGAGTTTCATTGTTGTCCAGAGGATCGAGAGTCTCTGTATTATTTAAAATGCTGAATGCAATTGATTGTAACCTCTTGAATTTCATATCTGAGTTTTTTGGTTGCTGATGCAGGTAAAATAAAATTTTATGCTCTGAACTGCAATGTTAATTTAAGAAATAATCCCAACTATCAGACCTCCAGCACTTCATCCGTCATTATGAAATAAATTTTCCCGGTAACTTTTTTGGTTTTATAAATATTTTGTATCACATCTTTGTATATTCCGATCTGAATTTTATACTTATCAAGAAATTTCTTATTCTTGTCCGTCTTATAATCTATCACTTCTATTCTGTCATCATAAAATGCTAGCAGATCGATCGCTCCGCGTATCATCTTCTCATCCTTCGGATAAAGAAAATCAACTTCAGACCTTAGCTCTTTTGCCTTAAGTCCGGAAATGAATTTACTTAACCTTTGTATCTCTTCTGACTTCGAATCAACCTTAAATCCGTTCGCGAGCTTATTGGCAATCTCATGCAGCTTTACACCGAATTCTATTGCATAAGGAATGGATCTGAAAACTGTACTTACTTCATCAAGATCAGAAACTTCTATAATTTTTTCATCCATTAAATCGTGAGCAGAATAAAACTTTCTGGATGGTTTTACCAATTTAGGAACCTGAACTTTTTCTGTGAAATTAATTTTCTCCTTTTTCTTTGCCAGTATCTCATACTGAAAATCCTTAACAGGTTCTTTGCCGGTTAATTCTGAAAGATGTTTAAAAAACTGCGAAGGTCTGAATGATGTAAAATACAAATACTGTTTTGCACGGGTAACGGCAACATAAAGCAGTCTTCTTTCTTCATCATAATTATCCGGCTTAAACATCTTAATCAAAACATCGCTCTTCCAGTTACTGCATATGACTGAATAATCGTCCTTTGTCTCAAACTTTTTCCTGAATCTCAAACCCGGCACCGGAAGATAAAATATTTCATTGGTAATATTTCTGGTATTTGGGAACAATGACAGATTCATGTTTGAAAGAATTATCACAGGATACTCAAGTCCTTTTGCTGCATGTACGGTCTGAGTTATTACAGCTTCACGGGTCTGGTTAAGATCAATTTCATAAGTGTCTTTTTTTGAACTGTCAATCAGCCGAATCAATTCGCCGACTGAGATCAAATCTGTCTTGATCCATCCGTCAATTTCATTCACCAAAGCATTGCTTACATTGTTATTGAAACCATATCTTTTAAGTATGGTCTCCGTGACTTTCAGCAGATTCTCTTTAATCCCGCACAACTTACTTCTGAATTTTCTTATATCTCCGGGAATGTTTGCGAATAGCAACGTCCTGTCATTCAGTCCGGAAATTATTTTCCTAATCTCGGGGAAATTATATTCCTCCTTTTCAAGTATCGGAACTAGTGCCTGCGCATTGTTCTCATTCATCATCAGTCTCAGCCATGCAAGCACCAGTATTGCCTGGTCTGACGAAAACAATTCCAGCCGTCCTCCGAAATTGACAGGTATATTGTTTACAAGACCTTTATTCTGAAGCTTCAGGCAAAAATTATTTGTTCTGGAAAGTACGCATATATCAGAATAGCGAAGCGGACGATCTTCCTTTATCTTACCTTCTTTATCAAATTCCCTGCAGACATATTTTTTCTCATTGACAAGCTCTGAAATTTTTTTGAAAATCAGATCAATTTCCGCCTTCTCTGATTCTTCTGACTGATAAAACTGTATGTCAGTCAAACCATCGAGGTCTCTTCGTGCTTTAAGTATCTGACCAAATTTTTGCTCCGTTGTCGCAAAGTCTGCCTGCTCATCTTGCTTAGCCTCAGTTTTAAGGGTTTCTTTGCTAAAGTTAAGTATAGTTTGCGAACTCCTGTAATTATACTCAAATGAAATTTTATTTACTTTGCTTACATCGTATGTAATTCTTTTCTTGTCTTTGTTCAGCAGTTCTTTATATTTATTCAGACGGCTCTCAAATTCCATTATGTTTTCAATTGTAGTATTTCTGAAACCGAATATTCCCTGCTTCCAGTCACCAACAACAGCCAGGTTTGCTTTTCCTCCGGAGTCTTTGATCATCAGCATCAGCAGCTGGAACTGTATTTCATCTGTATCCTGAAACTCGTCCACCATAGAATATTCATATTGGTAATTTTTTCTGACATTGTCATCATAATACAATGTGAGAAACGAAAGCATAACAATAAATTCGAAGTTAAGAAAATTTTTCTTAAGCATGTATTCTATATATGAGCAGTAAATATCTCTGGTAAATTCAACCAGAAGCGACTGGAGTTCATCATTGAAAATTTCATCTTTGTAATCTTCATTTATTCTCTTTCCGTTTTCTAAATTGCTGAACTCAAAATTCAAATAGAAACTTTCAGCACTTCTGCTAAAAAGGTTTCTGAAATCATTTAATACTTCCTTACCTTTTTTGCCAATTTTAGGCTCATTCAGTTCGTCAAATCTCAGATAATAATCTTCAATACTCCCTTTAAACAGATTGCCTGCTTCATTGAACCATCCTTCCTTTGCCGGGAAGATTCCCCTTGTTGCGAGGAACTTGATTATGTTTAATACTGAATCGGTTTTATTATTGAGTCCGAGATAAATGTCTTCATACTTGTTGTAAGTTTTGTTCCTGAACATGAGAAAGAACTTTCTGAAAACTTCCTTTTCGAAACCGTCATTTTCAATTATCGTGAAGTTTGACGTTACCTCTTCATTTATCCCGAGACGCTTTGCAGACTTACTGCCTGAATTTTTCAGGATTCTGACGCATAGAGCATGAAAGTTCAGAATGGGCGCTTCAAGAATTTCAGTGATGTTCACCTGTTTTAAAACATTTACCATTGCTGCTTCTTTCAGCTGCTCGGCTGCGTTTCTTGTAAATGTAATGAGTAAAATATCGGCGGGACTTACTCCGGATTTTATGAGGTTTTGATAACGCCTGATTATTGTATGCGTCTTGCCTGTCCCGGCTCCTGCATCGACGAGATAAATGCCATCAAGCGATTCAGCTAAAGTATCCTGCGGATTAATTGTATTCTTCACTATCCACTCCTGTCCAGAATTTATTATTGATGCAGATATTCAGATAATCGCAATTTCTGCAGATGTTTCTTAAATCTAACGCCGGTCTGTTCGGAAAATTTGATTTGATGTTTTCGTTGATTTCTTTTAATATCTTACTTACAAGATCAGTGAATTTATCTATATCATCTTTAAAAATAAGGGATCCCTTTCTTGCAGCAATAACCGGCTTAAGTGAATCCCTTTACTTCACCATCTCTAAAGGTTTCAATTTTTTGCCGTTTAAAATCCCTGAAAGAAATTCCAAGTGTATTTGATAATATATCTGCAGAAATTTTCTGTAAAGCTATTTCACAATCATCCTTATCATAAAAATTAACTGACTCCAGATTTGATTCCATAAAGTTTTTATAATTTTCGTATCCGACTTTCTTAAGAAGTGGCGTAATATTTCTGTTAAAGAATTCTTCAGACAATATGTACTCTTTAAATGTCACAGGAATATATTTCAGATATGAATACTTAATCTCAATTTCATTGCCTTTCAGAATCTGATCCCTGCTTTCAACTAATTGGAGATAAAGAAACTCAATGTCTTCTTTTTCAAAATTACTCCGCTGACCTGCAATGTATGCCGGAGTCTGAAAATTTACATCCTTGATATTAGACTCAGTAAGCAGTTCCGGCTTAAATTCTTTGATCATAATGAGGTCGGTCTTATTCTGTCTTCCTGTTTTGTAATCGACAATTGTTTTACCAGTGATCAAATCTATTTTCCCTTTGATGCCCGAGTCATGATCTTCAAATTTACGTTCTGTGTTTGAATAAATTCTTTCTTTTCCAAACATTTCAAAAAGAAAATTATCAATTTTCTCATTCGCTTCTTCCTGCTTATCTTTTACAAATAATCTTGAATCTATGAACTTAATAATGGTTTTCATTCCGACCTCAAACTCTGTTTTCTCCGCTGCCATATTCCCTTCTTTAAAAAATACCTTATAACGTATTACCATTTCCTCAAGTATTTTGTTAAAGTTTTTTGAGGCTTCTTCAGGATAATGAAAATAAAATTCAGCAAATGCGTGAAGAAGATTGCCTTTGGTGAAATGTGTCTGTTCTTCAGAACTTGTCAGTTTACTGTATTCATACTTCTTCGGACACAGATAATAGTTCTTCAGGTCTGATTGTGATATTGACCTGATCTCCTCAATTTTATCCGGCTCTGTCTTATCCTTTATGTAATTTTTTTCAGCATCAGCCTTTGCAAAAACGGCATTTACAGGATTGAAAAAGGAGTTCTCAAAACTCTCAATGCTCCTGTCTGCAAGTATGTTAAAGTAATAGCAAGGAATGAAACCGGAGCTGCTTTTGCTGTCCAGCGCCATGTAATATTGTTGAACACCTTGTGAAAGAAGAATCTGGAATTTAGAAAGATTTATTTCTTCTTCCTTATCCTTCTCAACATACGGTTTGTCCGGGTTCAGCCTGCACCAGCTTTCATCCATTCCCAGGAAAAATACAAGCTCCCTGTCAACGAATGCGGAGTTCAGTGAATTTACAAGAAGCACACCTTTATCAGAACGCTCAAGCTCCATGTCAATATTGCTGATAAAATATTTCAAAAGATTTAAATTCTCTTCCGAAATGGATTTATCCTTAAGTTCAAGTATGCCGACCAGTTTAACGAACTCTTCACGTGGTTTTACCTGAAAACTTTTATTCAGCACTTCGATGAGTTCACCGAATGTATAAGAATTTGTTGCGGACATGATTTCGAAAACTCTCTGAAGCGGAGAATTCTTTTGGTTGAGTTTTATATAATGCGCAAAATGATACTGATTGTATTTCCGGTCAAATTGAATGCCAAGAAAAGCTTCGAGAAATAATGCCTCGCTGAGCTTGAGTTCATGAAGTGAAAGTGCTGATTCCATAAATGACAGAATGTTGCAGGTCGTAATGTCTTCACTTAGGTAAGATTTTATCTGCAGATTAATTCCCTTTGAAATTAATCTTGATTTGATAACTTCAAGATACTTGGATTCAGTATTAAGTATGATCGCAGTTTCAGTTTCGTTTTCCGGAGTTATAAGATCAATTGTCTGATTTATGATGTCATTTGAGCCGGTGAAGAGATATGTCTTTTCAATTCTGTTTTCACTTTCGTTATTGTCAAATAATTCAATGACATCCGCGGCTTTACCTTTCTTGGGCAATACCTGCTTATCAAGCTCATTAAACAAATTCAATCCTGCTGCAGCGATGCTTTTCCTTTCATAAAAATCTTCATTGAAATTCTCCATCGCATATTCAACTGATATAAATTTCTCCATGTACTTCAAATAATCTTTTTCATCACCAAGGAACAGATTACAACTTTCAAGCAGCCCCGTATTATTCCAAACATCAAATATTTTTTCTATGCTTTGATGAATTAGCTTTAAGGGTTTACCTGTTTGCTTGGTTATTTCTAAAATAATTTCAGCTTTGGAATATAATTTACTGAAATTCACCATAGCATATTTCGATGCAATCTGTCTTGGAGTCATTGCAAAGTAACCTAGACGCGGCTTGTCAACGAGTTTATTCAGTGCCGTCGCAAGCGGAGCATCATTGGTAATTACTAAATCGTAATCCTTTACCTCGTCATAAATCTCTTCGATACTTTTGGATTTCTTCAGCATTCTTAAATTGAATATTAATTTTCAAAATAGTTAATTAACTTTATAAAAAAAATCCTATGAGTGATGTAAAACATAAATATCTTCCGAAATATACTTATGAAGATTACAAGCACTGGGAAGGAAGATGGGAACTCATTCACGGAATTCCGTATGCAATGAGTCCTTCTCCTGTTTTTAAACACCAGAGAGTTAGCGGGAAAATTAATACACAGCTTGATCTGCTCCTTGATAAATGTAAGAAGTGTCAGGCTGTTCTTCCTATTGACTGGAGAATTCCGGGTGATGAAGACGACAATGTCTTGCAGCCAGATAATTTAGTTATATGTCACGAAAATGAGGAAAAATATTTGACAGAAGCGCCGGTATTAATATTTGAAATTCTTTCTCCGTCAACTGCAATGAAAGACAGACATATTAAATATCAAATTTATGAAACCCAAGGTGTTAAATATTATGTCATTGTTGACATTGACATAAAATCAGCCGATGTATTTGAATTAAAAAATGGGAGTTACGAAAAGATAATTGAAGCTAAAAATGATGTTGTGAAATTTCATCTCGACAACGACTGTTTAATCGATTTTAATTTTTCTGAAATCTGGGTTTGACTTCGGACCTTCATCTGAATTGATTCTAAGCATCTTAGTAATCAGAATAATCCGCGTAATCAGCGGTCAAAAATAACATGGCAAAAAAAAAATCTGATACAATAAAAATTTTCTCCTGGAACGTAAACGGCATCCGTGCAATTCAGAACAAGGGTTTCATGGACTGGTTCAAAAATCACGGCGGTGATATTATTTGTCTGCAGGAAACAAAGGTTCAGCCCGATCAGGTTGATGCATTTTTAAGAAATATAAATGGTTATGAATCTCACTGGTTTTCGGCTGAAAAGAAAGGTTACTCAAGTGTAGCGATTTATACGGGCATTAAACCTGTTAATATCAAGAACGGATTTGATAATCCTATCTTCGATGTTGAAGGCAGAGTCATTTTTGCAGAGTACGATAAATTTGTTTTGGCTAATGTTTATTTTCCCAATGGCGGTCGAGGTCCTGAAAGAATAAAGTATAAGCTGGATTTTTACGACGAGCTTTTTTTTCATCTTGAAAAAAATTACCGTGACAGAAAAGGGATAATAGTAGTGGGCGACTATAACACTGCTCACAAGGAAATAGATCTCGCCGAGCCGCAAAAGAATGCTAAGAATTCAGGGTTCCTGCCCGAAGAAAGAGAATGGATCGATAAGTTAATTAATCTCGGCTATGTCGATGTCTTCAGAAAATTTAATAATAAACCTGAACAATATACTTACTGGGACCAGGTCACGCGCAAGAGAGAAAAGAATCTCGGATGGCGCATCGATTATTTTATGGTGAGCAATGATCTCTCCGATAATGTTACCGATGCGAAGATCTATATGGATGTAATGGGAAGCGACCACTGCCCTATCTCAATTGAACTTGAAGCTTAATTCAAAAATGAGAGCTGCTGTTCTAAAACAACTTGGGAACATTGACCAACTCGAAAATAACCTTGTCATAGAAAACATTGCCCTTCCGAAAATTACTGATGATGATGTTTTAATAAAATTAAGTTTCGCATCTTTGAACAGGCGGGATCTTTATATCGCAAAAGGTTTATATCCTAAAATAGATCTTCCTATTGTGCTTGGTTCAGACGGTGCGGGTGTTGTTCATTCATTTGGGAAAAATGTTTCTGATTTTAAAGCAGGTGATGAAGTTCTGATCAATCCCGGTATAAACTGGGGCAATGACGAAAATTATCAATCCAAAGATTTTAAAATTCTCGGAATGCCCGATTACGGAACGTTCGCTGAATACATTTGCATTAATAAATCTTATGTTTATAAAAAGCCCGCTCACCTTTCGTTTGAACAGGCATCGGCATTCCCTCTTGCAGGAATAACAGCTTACCGTTCTTTATTTATTAAAGCGAATATTACCAAAGACGATAATGTTTTGATTACAGGAATCGGAGGCGGAGTTGCAACGTTAGTACTTGCCTTTGCTTTGAAAGTCGGAGCAAACGTATTTGTTACTTCAGGGAGCGATGACAAAATAGAAAAAGCAATTTCACTCGGTGCAAAAGGCGGTGTGAATTATAAAAATGAAAATTGGGATAAAGAATTATTAAAACTTTCTGATAATAATATTGATGTTATTATAGACGGAACCGGAGGCGATCCATTTTCACAATTATTGGTGATGTGTAATTACGGATGCAGAATTGTTTCATACGGAGCAACTCTCGGAAGCGTAAATGATTTTCCTATGTCACGTCTGTTTTGGAAACAGCTGAAAATATACGGTTCAACTATGGGTTCTCCGAAAGACTTTGCAGAGATGCTGAAATTTATAGATGAAAAGAAAGTTGTACCTGTGATTGATAAAGTATTTTCTTTGAATAATACTTGCGATGCGTTCAGAAGAATGAATGAGTCGGAGCAGTTTGGGAAGATTGTGATTGAGATTTAATATTTTCCATTCGAACAAGGTTCTGACCTTCACGAAACCAGAACCACAAAAAGTATTATAAAAAACTTTTTCATGTACTTTTGATTTAGAAAACAAAAGATTTATTGTTGTAGCCGCAGGCTTTAGCCTGCGATAGATTATATAGTGTCGCAACCTAAAGGTTGCGGCTACAAATTAAATTACTGATGCACACCGAAGCAATAACCACAAAAAATATTATAAAAAACTTTTTCATAATTGATTCAACTTTATATATTCAAAACAAAAAAAGCAGACTAAAAAAAATTTAATCTGCTCTTAAAGAAAATTTACAAAGGAATATTATTTCTGTGAATCCGTTAATCTCGAATTAACCTCGTCAAGTTCCTTATTCACATCATCTATCGAATCTTTGATGTCAATAAGTTTCTTTTCGGTATCCGGGTCGTGATCATCAGAACTGCCTCTCTTGTTTTTCCAAGCTTCGACGAAAGTCTTAACACCTACGGAAACTGCTGTAATAGTATTTAAAGTATCCATCACCGGCGGCTCTATGGTATTCTGAATCTTCTTCTCGAATTCAAGAATACTATCGGCTGTATCTTTGACTCTGTCTACAACAGTTCCAAGGACATCGACATTTTCATTTACCTTAGTAACTACCGAGTTTACATTATCAGCAAGGAGATTTAATTTTACTATTGATTCCATAACCTTAGGTTTAATCTCACTGAAATCTTTAGAAAAACCATCGACTTTTTTAGTGACTTTCTTTGCCGCTTTAATAATTCCAAAAGCCATAATTACCAGACATATAAATAACAGAATAATAATTATGTTGGTAATTAACTGCGTGATTTGAAGAGTTTCTTCCAAGCTGCTATCCTATTATTAAGATTAAGATTAAGATTAAGATTTTTTGTTTTTTTCCTGGTTGTATGCATCCATGCCGGATTTGAAAGCTTCCTTAACTCTGTCGCTTTCAGAGCTTAATTTTTCCTTTGTGGAACCCAGAGCATTTGATGCTTTTTCCTTGGCTTCATTCAAAATAGTATTTGCATCACCAATTAAAGAACTTGCCTTTTTTTTTGCATCTGAAATTAGTTCTTCTGATTTTCTTTTTCCTTCATTAATCATATCGGTAGCTTTTGTCTTGGCGATCTGAAGATACTCTGTTGTATCATCAAGAAATTCGTCCTTCCTTAATCTCATGTCATTTCTTAATTCACGTCCGCTCTTGGGCGCATATAATAACGCAACCGCAGCTCCTACTACACTGCCGGCTATGAATCCAAGCAGCAGCCCTTTTCCAGTTCTGTTTTCGTCCATTTTGATTATCTCCTTAAATTTATGTTTGAAAATTTAGTTTTTTGTAAAATATAAGAATTAATCCATATTATCAAATTATATATTTATTGCCTCGCCGTATGCAACTCCGACAGCTTCAAGATTCGATTCTGCTAAAGTCGGATGAGCATGAACAGTTTTAAGTATTTGTTCGTGTGTCGCCTCCAGTGATCTTTGCAAGTACAAATTCCATTATTTGTTCAGTAGCTTCAACACCAACAATATGCGCTCCTATTAATTCGTCATACTTTTTGTCAAATATTACTTTCACCAGACCTGCAGTTTCTCCCAATGCTCTCGACTTACCGCTTGCCGAATAAGGAAATTTACCAACGCTGATCTCATAACCTTCTTCTAGAGCTTTCTTTTCCGTCAGACCAACCGATGCAACCTGAGGCTGACAATATGTACATCCCGGAATGTTACTGTATTCAATATCCGGCACATGCATTCCTTTTATTTTTTCAATACAGTTTATTCCCTCTGATGAAGCAACGTGCGCAAGCCATGGCGGACCGTTCACGTCACCGATGGCATAAATTCCTTCGACATTGGTTTTGTAATCTTTATCAACTTTAATGCTTCCCTTTTCAACTTTGACACCCAATTCCTCCAAACCCATACTCTCAACATTTCCCGAGACACCAATTGCAATTAAGACTGTATCCGAAATTAAATCTTCATTTGACTTCCCCGAAACTTTCGTAGTAACTTTCCCGTTCTTTACTTCCACACTTTCTGTCTTTGTATCAGTCAGTATCTTTATCCCGCTTTTCTTAAATTCCCTTGCGACAATATCCGACATATCCTTATCCTCTACCGGCATAATGGTTGGCAACATTTCTACAATAGTCACTTCAGTCCCGAATGCATTATAAAAATATGCAAACTCTACTCCGATCGCGCCGCTTCCGACTATGGTCATTTTTTTCGGGAGCTCCTTCAAAAGCATTGCGCCCGTTGAAGACAAAACTCTATTTTCATCAAACTTCAGATTACCCAGCTGTCTTGCCCTTGCGCCTGTTGCAATGATGGTATGTTTTGATTTTAATTTATCGATTTCTTTGCCCTCTTTATCCGTAACTGTAATTGTCTTATCTTTATTAATGTAGCCCGAGCCTTCAAATACGTCGATCTTATTTTTCTTCATTAGATATTTCACGCCCTTCTCTGAAATATCGGCAACACCTCTCGAGCGGGCGATTATCTTTTCAAAATCAAATTTTACATTTTCAACGGAGATCCCGTATTTGTCGAGATGCTTCATCCCGTTCATTAATTCCGCATTTTTTAAAAGTGCTTTTGTAGGAATGCATCCCCAGTTCAGACAAATTCCTCCGAGTCGGTCTCTTTCGATTATTGCTGTTTTAAATCCTAACTGTGAAGCCCTGATGGCTGTAGTATAACCTCCCGGTCCGCTGCCTATGACAACGACGTCAAATTCTTTCATTAAGTATTTTTGTATTGGTTAAATTAATTATTGAATATTTTCATTGAGAGTTGTAATTTACCAATAATCAAATTCTATCTCAATGTATTAATTAAAGAAACGGCAGGACATTATGAAAAGAACTACTACATAATTTTACTTCCATTGGTTTTTCATACTTATCTTTAAATAATAAATTGCCGTTTTAAACAAGAAGTGTTCTTAAATCATTTTAAAAATCATTAAACTAAAACCCTCATGAAAAAATTTTTACTTGTTTATTTTACGGTAATTCTCGGAATGGCTTCAACTTTCTTTATCCCCGGTTGTAGTGATGACAATGTAGTTACAAATAATACGACGGTTAATACCATCAGTCCTCAGGCAAACACGTACAGTTCGGATGTGGTGATCGCCTGGTATAGTCTGGAGCTTGAATTAATAAAGCAAACTCCTTCACTGGGATTTACACCGCCTGTTGCATCAAGACTATTCGCTTACACAGGAATTACGGTTTATGAAACGGTTGTTCCCGGAATGCCGCAATATCAGTCACTTGCAGGTCAGTTAAACGGATTAACAACCTTGCCTCAGGTAACATCAGGTGTCATTTATCACTGGCCAACAGCAGTAAATACAGCTTTGGCTAACATTGTAAGGAAATTTTTCAGCAATGCAACGACAGCAAATCTGGCCACAATTGATTCGCTGGAATCTGCTTTTAACGGGATTTATCAGACTCAGACAGATGCCGGTGTCTTCACGCGGTCAGTTGATTTTGGAAATCAGATCTCTGATGCAGTTTATACTTATTCATCCACTGACGGGGGAAATGACGGGCAGTATCATAACAATGATCCAAGCTTTGTCCCGCCTTCCGGTCCGGGGTTGTGGGTGCCGACACCTCCTGCATATGCTCCTGCTGTACAGCCGCACTGGGGGGACAACCGTCCCTTTATTGTCAATAACATGACCACAAACCAGCCGCCGGTGCCGATCACATATTCTGAAAGTGATACATCACTTTTTTATGCCCAGGCTCTGGAAGTATTTTCAACAGGGAATAAGCTGACTACCGAACAAAGTAATATCGCACTCTTCTGGGCAGACGGTGGTAATACCTACACTCCTCCCGGACATTGGATTGCAATAACTCAAATAGTAATAAACTCTTTGAATTCCAAACTTGATCTGTCTGCATTAACATTTGCAAAAGTTGGAATAGCCGTATCTGATGCGTTTGTTTCATGCTGGAAAACCAAATTTACTTATAACCTTATTCGACCACTTACTTACATCAGGGCTCATATCAGTCCGACCTGGAGTCCGTTGATCTCAACTCCCCCGTTTCCGGAATATACATCTGGACATTCATCGGAATCCGGGGCAGCTGCACAGGTATTATCCGATGTGTTCGGATACTCTTTTACATTCACGGACACTTCGCATCCGGAACTGACGTCTATACCTCCTCCGACTTACTCTTCATTTTTTCAGGCAGCCAACGAAGCTGCGCTGTCAAGATTATACGGAGGAATTCATTTCAGGGCGGCTAATGAAAGAGGTTTAATATGCGGTGCATATATCGGAAGCAATGTAAGCGCTTTGCATTTTTTGAGATAAGATTTTTGATTTTTGTTAATTCCATTTTGTAAAAGGTCAGGACATTCTCTTGACCTTTTATTTTAAACCTTCAATGAATAATAGCATTTTCATTACCGGCGGAACAGGATACATTGGAAGCCATGTCATTACTGAATTGATCAAGAACGGATATGAAGTTAGAGCTTTGGTAAGGAAAGACTCTGAGAGCAAACTTCCCCCGGGATGTAAAATTATTTTCGGCGATGCGTTAGATAATAAGACCTATGGAGAGAGTATAAAAGGCTGTGATACATTTATTCATTTGATTGGAGTTCGTCATCCCGGTCCCGGAAAGAAAAGTGAATTTAGGAATATTGATTTAGTTTCGATTGAGCAGGCAGTTCCGGCAGCTGTAAGTGGTGGTGTAAAACATTTTATTTATTTAAGCGTTGCTCATCCGGCGCCCATCATGAAAGATTTTATTAAAGTTAGAATGAAAGGTGAAGAGCTGATTCGGCAGAGCGGGATGAACGGTTCATTAATCAGACCTTGGTATGTTCTCGGACCCGGACATTACTGGCCTTATCTACTGATCCCGATTTATAAGTTGTCTGAATTAATTCCGTTTACAAGAGAACCCGCTCGGCGGCTGGGACTTGTTAACATTCATCAAATGGTAAGATGTATTCTTTTTGCAGTAAAAAATCCGCCGGGAAAGTTAAGGATATATGATGTGAATGATATAAGAAAGTCCGGATAAGATAGTCCTTATCTTTATCAGCATAAATTTTTACAAATTCATTTCAATGGTAAAAAGACTTTCAAAGATATGCCTGGTAATTATTATTGCTGCAAACCTTACTATTGCGGCATTGAATAATCTGTTCGATTATAATGCAAATTATCTTTTTGTAAAAAATGTTTTGAACATGAGCACTGCATTTCCGGATAATTCCCTTATGTATCGCGCTGTCACGTCACCTTTCTTGTGGAATGTAATTTATATAATGATAATTATCTGGGAATTTGCCATTGCAATATTCTGCTGGTTCGGAATAATAAAGCTTTTTAAAACACTGAAATCAACCGGAGAAGACTTTGAGAAATCAAAAACATATGCTACAATTGGTTTAACTCTTTGTATATTGCTCTTTGGATTCGTCTTTATAACCGTTGCAGGTGAATGGTTTCTTATGTGGCAGTCAACTGTATAGAATGGTGAATCATCTGCACTTAAGTTGTTTATGATGTCAGGGATAAGCTTGATTTATCTGAATATGAAGGAATAGTCGATTACGAATTTTTAATAAACTTCATTATGTGTTCCAATGGCAAGGAGTAGAATACAATCTTCGTCATTATACTTCTCAAATCTTTATATTTTTTTATTTTTTCAAATAGTTGAGGGTCGTCAACTATTTTATGATAAGAAGCACAAACTATCATTAAATGCGTCCATGCGCTTCCCACACTTTCCAGATGATTAATTTCTGCCTTACCATTAAAATTAATTTTTCCTGGGTTTGAAGAATCCCAAAAACCATAATCTTGATAATAAATTTTTAAACATTTTAAATAATATTTTATCGGTTTATACAGGCCATTTCTTATATCAATTATAAATCGTTCTCCTAATGTTTGATTATAATAATTTATTATTTCACTAATAAAATCTTCCCAACTTGTTTTAGTAATAATGTTAGTCATATAAGGTGATATTTTTTTAGCCAAGTCAAGAAAATCATCATCTATTTCAAGGTCTTTAACTTGTATTTCTCCATCACTTCTATACCATAAGGCATATTTCATACCATATCATGAAATAAGAGAGGTATATTAATGAAAATTGTTTGATTACAGGAAGGACAATTTAAAAAATTTATTTTATTATTTAAAAGTTTTGTAAACAGTTTTTGGTCTATGGAAATATTTATTGAGCTATAACAATTTTCTTGAAATTTATGGTTACAAACAGGACACTCAAATTGTTCTAATCGAATTTTACTCATAAATAATTGTTAAGTTTGATAATCTATTTTATTTTTGCATTTTATTCCATGTATCATGATAAATTTTATTGTAGTAAGGATCTACTGTAGCTAGATAGCCTCCAGTAATTTTGACTTCCTTTTATTTTTTCGCAACCTGGCGGGCGAGCATTGAAAATTAATTCGTCAGTTTTGGAAAAAACTTTTTCAATTACGGAATTATTTAAATTTTCCAATTCTTTTCTTGCAGAACGAGAAAAGGTTAATTCATATTTTTTCACTTTGTAATCGTTTCTTTATTTTCATCTTTACAGATTCATAGCTTTCTTTTGGCTCTTTCACCCTTTCATCAGCGATAATAATGTCATACATATCTTCCCATACTTTCGAATACTTGTTCAAATCCAATACAACAGCATTTCTTTTACCATTTTCATCAGTTATATAATTTATTCCGTTCATAGCTTTTATTTAATTAGGTTTATAGATTTTAGTTTTTTTGTATTTTTGTATCCATCAGAAAACTAAAAAATTAATTTAAAGATTTACAAGTTTATATTTTTTAAATTCTTAATTCTTAATTCTTAATTCCTAATTCTTAATTCTCATTCTTAATTCCTAATTCCTAATTCTTAATTCCCAATTCTTAATTGCTCTTAAACTGTACTCCCTTCCATTCTTTAAACAAATCCTTCACTTTGTTCCTCTGATATTTCCCCGTTGCTGTCACAGGTATCGAATCCGAAAACACAACTACTTTTGGAGATTTGAAGAACGGAAGATTTTCTTTACAATGTTCGAGTATTATTTTTTTGTAATTTTCTTTTTCGTTTTCCGAAGCATTCTCTTTTTTTAATTTCACCAAAGCCCCGACTTCTTCACCGTACCAGTCATTCTCAAAGCCAACTGCAATTCCCGATTCCACGCAGTCTATCTTTGAAATAACTTCATCAATCTCCAGAGGAGAAATATTCACAGCTCCCCTAATGATAAGCTCTTTGATCCTTCCCGTTATGAAAAAATATTTGTTTCCTTTTTCATCATACTTAAAGAATCCCTCATCTCCGCTTCTGAACCATCCGAACTCAAATGTCTTTCTGTTTACTTCATCATTGTCAAAATAATATTTCATCACATTATGTCCTCTTATGACGATCTCTCCCTTTTTCATTTTCTTCCAACGATTCTCCTTTGTCATTATGTATTTCCATATCATTACATTCCACAGGAATTCCGATGGAAGGGAATCCGTATTCATTCTGCCATCGATGATGGTCATCAGCATTCAGACTGACGGGGATAAAGCAGGAGTAACACGTGGTCTCCGATAATCCGTAACCATGAACAATTCTCAGATTGAATCTGTCTTCAAAATTTTTGGCAAGCTCACAGGTCAGCGGTCCGGCTCCGCAAATAATGTGAGAGAAATTTCCCAGATCATAATCTTTACTCTCCTCTCTTGAATGCAAAAGAAACTGAAGCAGTGTCGGAACAACACTCACAACCTTTACCTTTTCATCCTGAATGCGTTTAAAAAAATGCTCTGTGTGAAATTTTTGATTCAGAATTAATTTCCCTCCGTAAAACATTGTTGTCATGATCGTAACAACAGTTCCGTTAACATGATGGATCGGAAGTACGCACATCATCACGTCGTCATTGTGAAGATCATGCCAGTCAGAAATAGCAAGGGCATCAGCCATAAGATTGTACTGAGTAAGTACAACCCCCTTTGGATTTCCCGTCGTCCCGGATGTGTAAACAATCAAACACTCATCTTCTTTATCAACTGTATAATTCAGATCTAATTTATCCGGGAAAGTATCAAAAGAAAAATTATCAAAATTAACAATGGATACATTTTCGGAAAACTCTGTCTTATTTAATTTTTCAAGATGCCTTTCTCTTGTAAAAATAAATTTTGAATTAGAGTTTTCAATAATGTATTTAACCCGCATTGCTTCTTCACTTACATTTACCGGAACAGCAACAGCACCGATTGCCCAGCAGGCAAAATACAGAACCACTGTGTCAATATGATTATGTGAGAATGTCGCTGCTCTGTCACCTTTGGTTACTCCGTTTTCCAGGAGGTAATTGGAAAGCCTGAAAACTTTTTTGACAAACTCGGGATAGGATAACTTTACAGTTTCTGACCTGTCATCATAAAATGTTATGTAATCTTTTCCGGCTTGCTCCGAAACTCTTTCGTTTAAAATCTCAAGTATGTTCTTGTATTTTACGAGATAGTCTGTTGCAGATTTATCGCCGAGGTAATGAGCTTTGAGTATATTTATTTTTGTTGCTTCATCCATATAATTTAACAACTAAGTTACATTGATCTTGCAGAAAGGAAAAGATGTTTTAATTATTTTTTAAAATTGAATTTGTTTATTTTACAAACAATTACAGTTTAAACCGGACATTCTAAAATATAAAAATCAATTAATCATTGAATCATAGTTCTGTATTCCATAGAAATCATTTAATCATTTAATCATAGTTCAAAAACCGGCATTGCAAAATACTAAAAATACTTTAATCATTTGAATCATTTAATCATAGTTACTTAATGAAAAGGACTCTTTTACAATTCTTACTAATAATCACATTAACCATTTTCTCCTGTTCAAAGAAAGAAGAATCAAAAAGTAAAATATTTAATTTAAATTTAAATCACGGAATTGAAACACTTGAGCCGGTGATGTCGAATTCCGTTCAGTCAATATGGGGATTATCAGTTATGATGGAAGGACTCGTTCAGTTTGACAAGGAAAGTAAATTAATTCCGTGCATTGCGAAAAGCTGGACAATAAGCGATGATGCGACTTACATATACTTTCAATTTAAGAAATGATGTTTACTTTCATGACAATGAATGTTTTAAACAATCGAACGGAAAAGGAAGAAAAGTTACAGCCTCAGATTTTAAATATTGCATTGAAAGAGTTTGCAATCCTAAGACAAAAACGCGCGGACAGTGGGTTTACAGAGACAGGATAAAAGGAGCTCAGGAGTTATAGATTACATGTCGGGAAAATCTAAAACCGAAGTAAATGAAATAACCGGAATAAAAGCCATTAATGATTCCATATTGACCATCGAACTTACAAAACCATTCTCTCCTTTCTTAAGCATTCTGACGATGACTTACGGATTTGTTTATCCAAAAGAGGCAGTTGAGTTTTACGGAGAAAGGTTCGGACAGAATCCAGTCGGAACCGGTCCGTTTAAATTTGTAAAGTGGGACATTGATAAAGAATTGATATATGAAAAAAATAGCAAATACTGGGATAAAGACAAGAACGGAAATCCCCTTCCCTATCTCGACGGAATAAATATTACTTTCACACAATCTTCCGAAACGGAATTTCTTGATTTTCAAAATGATAAGTATGACTATCACGATCCGTCATCCGAAACTTATGATCAGATAACTGATGCAGACGGAAACTTGATTGACGGACAAAATAAATCCTATACTTTAAACAAACAGCCGTGGCTTCAGACTGTCTTTTTCGGAATGATGCAGTCTCCCGATCTGCCCGGCGGAAAAGAAGGTCCTTTTGTAAATAATAAAAAACTCAGACAGGCACTCAACTATGCGATCGATAAAGATAAGATCTTGAAATATGTATTGAAGAACAGGGGTGTAGCAGCTGTGAACGGACCGATACCGGAAGGAATGCCCGGCTTCAATCCGGATATTAAAGGATATGTTTTTGATAAGGAAAAAGCAAAACAGCTTTTGACCGAAGCGGGATATCCCGGAGGAAAGAATCTGAATTTAACTTTAGTCACAGGCAATGAGGAGATCCAGAAAACAATTGCAATTGCAGTACAGGAGCAATTGAGGGAGTTCGGAATAGATCTCAAGATAGATCAGATGCTTCAGGCAACAATGATCTCGAAACAGGAAGAAGGAGTGTTTCCATTCTGGCGCGCAAGCTGGGGTGCGGATTATTATGATCCTGAAAATTTCATGGCGCTCTTTTACAGCAAGAATATTACGCCAAAAGGACCAAACAGAGTCGGTTATTCAAATCCTGTTGTTGATAAAATGTATGAAGATGCGCTTAAGATCACTGATTTTGACGAAAGGAAAGAAATCTATGACGAGATGCAGAGGATTGTCATTGAAGATGCTGCCTGGCTTAATCTGTATTACAATCAGAAAATATATCTTCTTCAGAAGAACATAGAAGGATTCTATATTGACGGACTTAATATTATTAATTTGAAATATACCAAGAAGAAATAAAAGTTATTTTAAATATTATTTATTAAAAGTATATTGTTGATAAAATCATGAACAATTACTCACAAATAATTTCAGACCCAAATATACTTGGGAGAAAGCTTATAATGTTTTCTATTTATATAAACAAGTTTAATAACAATCTTGAAAAAACTAAATCTATATCTTTCAATTTTCTTCATAACGCTCTTGATGTTTTCCTGCACGAAGAATGAAAAACCGGTTTCCAACAAAGCTGAAATAATCGATTCATCAAAACTGCCAAATGATAAAAAAGCAGAAACTTCAGAAGATAAATTAGTAAAGGCAACTTTTGCCGCAGGATGTTTTTGGTGTGAGGAAGCAGTGTTCGAAAGCATTAAGGGTGTAGACGCCGTTATCTCGGGATACGCCGGCGGTGATACCAAAGACCCAACCTATGAGGAAGTAAGCTCAGGGGAAACAGGTCATGCCGAAACAGTCGACATATATTATGATTCAACCATTGTAAATTACAATACATTGCTGAAAGTATTTTTCGATTCACAGGATCCAACACAAGTTAACGGACAGGGACCGGATAACGGAACTCAATACCGTTCCATTATTTTTTACAGAACGCCCGAAGAAAAATTCCTTGCAGAGAAATACATCTCGGAATTAAACAATTCAGGTAAATACAATAAACCGATCGCAACACAGGTTGTTGAGTTCACAGAGTTTTACCCTGCGGAAAAATATCATCAGGATTATATCGCGCATAATCCCGATGACCCGTACGTTCAGCACGAATCCATTCCGAGAATCAAACGAACGCAAAAGCAAGTACCCGAATTAATAAAGCCGGAAAAATCTTTAATAAATAATTGACACTCGTTTTTTCAGATGCAACAATAAACCTTCTTGCGGTAAGAATACTGAATTAAAAATGGATCTGACATTCAGGGAAATCAAATCAAACTCTGACATACTGGAATTATCGCGGCTCGCTTCAAGAATCTGGAATTCCTATTATCCCGCCGTTATAGGGCAGAAGCAGGTAGATTACATGCTGGACAAAATGTATTCGTTTGATAGTCTGAAGAAGCAAATACTTACTGACAATAATATTTTCATCGGAGCTTACAATGATGAAGAGATGATCGGATTTATTTCTTACAGCAAGACAGATGAGCGAGAATATTTCATACATAAATTATATGTAAGCACGGAGATACACGGAAAAGGGATCGGGCGGCAACTATATGATTTTGTTTTCAGAGATAAAGATCTTAAGACCATTCGCCTGACAGTTAACCGTCAAAATGTGAAAGCCATAAATTTCTATTTTAAGATGGGTTTTTACAATTGAAAAGATAATTGATATGGATATCGGAGGAGGTTACTTTATGAATGATTTTGTGATGGTGTACAGAAAATGAATATCGCGTTCTTTTTTTGAATTACAGTTCAAACGTCCTTCCGAATTTCACAATATCATAGTCATACTTCTTTCTTATCTTATCGATCTTCTTAAGGAGATTTTCTTTCCTGTCGGTTTCCTGAAAGAGATTCTCCTGCATGTATTCATCACCGGTGACAAATTCGGAGAACTTTACTCCAAGCAAACGGATCTTTTTCTTGTTGACCAGCATTTTGTCCATCAGTTTTACTGCATTGTCATAAAAATCGTCTTCAACATTTGAATACTTTGTTCCTGTAAATGACTTTTGATTAACCTTGAAATCAAAATACTTTACTTTTACGGTGACAGTTCTTGCTTTCATCATATCAGAGCGCAGCTTCTGACAGCATCTTTCCATAAGATAGTACAATTCAGACAAAAGAAAATCCCTGTCAAGGGTGTCATTAAAAAACGTATTTTCTTTTGATAAAGACTTTCTCTCTTCATCATTCTCTCCCACATGATCACTGCCCTTGCCGCTTGCAACGTTAAGAAGAAGTGACGTATGCATCCCGATCTCGTGTTCATAAAATGATTTATCAAACTTCAGAATATCTCCGATGAGATTTATCCCGTACCTTTTAAGTCTTTGCTGTGTTGATTTTCCTACTCCGGGAATTTTCTCAATCGGCATCTTGCTTAAAAATTCTCTTTCTTTATTAAAGGGAATCAAAGTCACTCCGTCCGGCTTGTTAATTTTAGAAGCAATCTTCGCGCAGATCTTGCTTGTTGATATTCCGATTGAACATGTAATGTCAAGTGTTGATTTTATTTCGTCTTTGATTTTATTAGCCAGCATGAGATAATCATAATTGTGTTCATGCAGCACTCCGGTCACGTCGAGAAATGCTTCGTCTATGCTCATCGGCTGGATCAGCGGCGTGTATTTTTTCAGGATTGCATGAACGCGTTTGGAGTAATCCGAATACAATCCTCTTGTGTGCCGGATGAAATTTGCTTCAGGAACCAGCACCAAAGCCTGTGAAAGAGGCATTGCAGTTCTGACACCCCTGGCTCTTGCAAGATAGTTCGGACATGAAACGATTCCCCTTTTATCCTCCTTGTTTCCCCCGACAACCAGAGGTTTCTTCCGCAAAGAAGGATTGATCGCTTCCTCGCATGAGGCAAAGAAGGCATCCATATCAACGTGGAATATTATTTTATGATCCGGCTTTTCCATCTGTGAAATCAACTTACTGCTTATTAAAAATTATTTCAATATGATTATAAATCAAATGTGGTTGCACACAAGCAGTGATTGACGGGTTCATATTACCCAATTATCTTATTAATGTTTAAATTTTTTTATTGTATTTTATGAGAAATAAATTTGTTTGGAGAAAAGATTATTAAAGTCGGAAAGAATGGAATCTTTGTTCATCTTAATGATTCTTGCGATGATATGGGGAAGCTCTTTCATTTTAATAAAGAAAGGTCTTCAGGCTTTTTCCGCCCTGCAGGTGGGAGTTATCAGAATTTCATTCGCATTCTTACTTATGCTTCCTTTTGCAGTCAGACATTTGAAAGTGATCCCGCTGAACAAGTATAAATTTTTATTTTTCAACGGGATGATCGGGAATCTCATTCCTGCTGTTCTATTTGCATTGGCCGTAACAAAGCTGCAAAGCTCTCTGACCGGGATACTTAACGCAATGGTGCCGATATTTACATTATTGTTTGCAGTTTTTTTTTTCAATTATAAAATAGTGTTTCTTCAGGCAATCGGAATGATAATAGCTTTCACAGGATCTGTCGGGTTAAGTTTTATAGGCAAAGCCGGAGGATTCGGACAAATGAATGTTTATGTCTGGCTCGTCATAGTTGCGACAATATGTTATGCGTTAAGTCTGAATTTTATAAAGGCGTATTTATCCGGTTATAACTCTGTTGTAATTACATCGCTTTCCATTCTCACTGTGGGTCCGCTTTCACTGATAATTCTTTTTTCTACTGACTTTGTAGACAAGTTATTCAATTATCCCGGTGCACTGGAATCACTTGCTTTTCTTTCCTTGCTTGGAATTTTCGGCACTGCAATTGGCCTGGTCTTATACACCAGATTGATCCTGATGACTTCTGCTGTTTTCGCAAGTACGGTGACATTTCTTGTTCCCATAGTCGCAATAATGTGGGGGCTGCTGGATAATGAAATATTGTTTCCCCTGCATTTTGCAGGGATGTTCATGATCCTGTTCGGAATTTATGTAATCAATAAATCAGTCGCGGTTGAACTATGATTGAATGATCGAATGATTTCTATGATGTTTTATAATGAATATTAACAATACAAATCTTTAACTTTACAAACTTTACAAACTTTACAAACTTTACAAACTGTATGGATCTGTTCGGAGAAAAGTCTGACATAAAATACAATTTAAAAAACATTCCGCTGGCTGAAAGAATGCGTCCAAAGACACTGGAAGATTTTGCGGGACAGAAGCACTTGATTGGTAATGGCAAGCCCATACGAACGATGATAGAGAAGAACGAGCCTTCATCAATGATATTATGGGGACCGCCGGGCGTCGGGAAAACCACGCTTGCATTGCTCATTGCAAATTTGATAAAATCTGATTTCTTACAATTGTCCGCGGTCTCATCAGGTGTGAAGGAAGTCAGAGCTGCCATTGAAAAAGCTGAATTCAACCTTAAGCAAAAAAATAAAAAAACAATTTTATTTATTGATGAGATTCACAGATTCAACAAAGCTCAGCAGGATTCATTACTGCAAAGCTCGGAGAAAGGAACGATCATATTGATCGGAGCTACGACGGAGAATCCTTCCTTTGAAGTAATTTCCCCGTTGCTATCGAGAAGCAGGGTTTATGTACTCGAAGAACTTACTAAAGAAGATTTTCTTATGATCATTTCAAATGCCCTGACAAAAGACGAGCTGCTAAATAAACTAAAAATTGAAATTGAAGACAAAGATTTTCTAATCAAACTCTCAAACGGAGATGCGAGAAGATTACTGAACGGAATCGAACTCGCTGTAAAATTAACAAAGCCGGGTAAGGACGGAGTTGTAAAACTTACTAATGAGATTTTCAAAGAAACATATCAAACTAACTACATTAAGTATGACAAAAATCAGGAAGAGCATTATAATATTATCTCAGCATTTATTAAAAGCGTAAGGGGAAGCGATCCCGATGCAGCGCTTTACTGGATGGCACGGATGCTCAAAGGCGGCGAAGATCCGAAATACATTGCAAGAAGAATGATCATTCTTGCTTCGGAGGATATTGGAAATGCAGATCCATACGCTTTAACACTCGCTACTAACGCTTTCACAGCGATCGATTATATCGGAATGCCGGAAGCAACTTTGGTATTGGCGCAGGCAGCAACATATCTTGCGAGCTGTCCTAAAAGCAATGCATCATATCTGGCAGTAAAAAAAGCAAGCGAGGATGTTGAAAATCTTCCTGCGTATGATGTTCCGCTGCATTTGAGAAATGCTCCTACAAAGCTGATGAAGGAATTAAATTACGGAAAGGATTATAAGTATTCACATGACTTCGATGAACATTTTGTCGAGCAGCAATTTTTACCCGAAGAAGTCAAAGACAAAACATATTATTTGCCGACTGATATCGGTGGAGAGAAAAAATTTAAGGAAAGATTAAACAAGCTATGGAAGAAACGAAGATAGCTATTTGACTTCCTTTAAAATAATGTTATTGTTGGGGTCAAAGGAAATTTTGGACGGTTCATCTTTAAAATCAAGTGTAAATGTCTGAAGATTGTAATCGTTGTTTACTGTCAGCAATGAATCTCTTCCGTTTTTGAACGTAACCTTTAATTCGACAGGCATTTTAAAAAAAACAGTGTTTTTCTGGATCTGATTTATTGTGTAGCTCACCTTCCAGTTATTTTTTTTCCCTTCTTCAATATTGTAGTTGTTTTGATATATAGGATGATTCGGTTCGTAGATCCATTCTCCAAAAAACCAATCTAAATCTTTTCCGGTTGTTCTCTTTACAAAATTCATAAACTCGGATGTTGTAATATTCCCGTATTTATAATCAGGACTTGTTGTATATGCTTTTATACAATCAAAGAATGCCGAGTCGCCAAGAACATATCTGAGCTGGTAAACAACACATGCCGCCTTTGAATAGGTTATGTCAACATTAAACAGAACATCGTTGGGGGGAACTGATGTATTCCAGTCACTTTGGTAGATCGCCCATCCCGGATTTCTTATCAGATATTTTTGTGCTTCCAGGGAAATGTATTTTTTGTAATCGCTGTTGCCGCTATTATATTCAACCCACAGGGCTTCACAGTACGTTGCGAATCCTTCATTGAGCCAGATATTAGCCCAGGTTTTTGGCGTGATCAAATCACCAAACCACTGGTGTGAGATCTCATGGCAAATCACATCTTCCGTCCAGCAATTGGGACATAACGTAATTAAAGTTTGATTTTCCATGCCTGCCCAGAGAAACTGTCTGTCAACTGTAGCAAGTCCAAGTTTCTCAAACGGATAATCACCGAACAATCTTGAAAAAAAATCCAGTATCTTTCCGGTTTTATTTTTTGCATTTGCTAAATTAAACAAAGTCTCTCCTGTCTGCCAGTAAAATCTGACAGGCATATCTTCACCATCAGGTCTTCTCCAGTTTAATACATCCAGATTATATTTCGCTTTGCCTGCAATCACAATCAGGTATGTTGCAATCGGATTTGTGCTAACCCATTTGTAAGATATAGTATCACCGGCAACTGTTGAATCGGCAAGAAGACCGTTTGAAGCAAGCAAAACATTTGAAGGAGTTTTTGCACTCAGAGAAAGTGTTGCTTTATCATCGGGCACATCTTTACACGGAAACCACCTTCTGGCACCTGTAGGTTCACAGTCGGTATAAACAATTCCGTCACCGACAAAAAAAGCAGAATCTTTAACTTCTTTATGTTTATAATGAATCTTTATGTCGAATGATTCATTAGCAGAATAAAATCTATCTAAATTTATGGTAAGGATATTATCAATATGAAAAAAAGAAACTCCCGGCATTTCCACAGAATCAATTTCCAGAGACATATTGTCTGCATCCAGACTGACCTGTCCTACAGTCTCATTTGGATTTATAGTAACAATTGCATTAGCTGAAAATCTGCTCGTTTGAGGTTTCTTAAAACAATTGTAAAGTTCAAGATTAATTTCATAATTCAACACGTTGAACGGATCTGAAGGTTGTGATAACAAATTTTTTCCTGTTACCTGTGACATTATCAATATAAAAATAAAACCCGCAATTTTTAATTTCATGAATTTTTTAAAATTTTTGTTGAGTAAGTTAATTGATGTCAGACTTATATCTATCCATGGAAATTAATATCCAATGGCTTTACCGTATCCGCGTCTGTCCGAATACCCCTCCATGCTGCCGTCTTCAAGAAACATGATTGCATCTACCCTGCCGAAATCGGGAATTTCCTTTATTGAATATCCCATTTTCTCAAGGTCTTTTCTTAACTGTTCACTGCCGAAATCTTTTTCAACCTGAATTTCATCCGGATACCATTGATGATGAAAACGGGGAGCATCAATTGCCTTATCGAAATCCATGCCATAGTCAATGATATTAATTATTGTCTGCAGGACAGTAGTAATGATCCTTCCTCCGCCGGGAGATCCCACAACCAGAAACGGCTTACCGTCTTTAAAGACCAGTGTCGGCGTCATAGAGCTAAGCATTCTTTTTTCCGGATAAATTGAATTCGCATCGCTTCCGACCAGTCCGTACAGATTCGGAACCCCGGGCTTGGAAACAAAATCATCCATTTCATTATTAAGAAAAAAGCCTGCTCCATCGACTACTACTTTATTTCCGAAGATATCATTTAAAGTAGTTGTAACAGAAACTAAATTGCCGTCCTTGTCCGCGACGCTGTAATGTGTGGTCTGATCACTCTCCCTGTAATAGGCATCGCCGTGATCGACGTTGACGCTTTTCGATGCTGAGTTTTCGTCATAGTCTTTCATCCTTCGTTCGGCATAAACTTTCGAAGTCAGAATATCCGCCGGAACACTTACAAAATCCGCATCTCCCATAAATTCACTTCTGTCTGCATAAACCCTTCTCATTGCTTCCGTCATCAGTTGTACATTTTTATAATTTCCGTATCCATATTTTCCTAAATCGTAATTTTCCAAAATATTCAGCAGGTAAATCAGGCTGATCCCTCCGCTGCTCGGAGGTCCCATTGAAATGATCTCATACCCTTTATAAGTACCTTTCAATACAGGTCTTTCTTTCGCTTTATATGTTGAAAGGTCATCATAGGAAATTATTCCATTTGAATTTTCCATTTCGCTGACGATCAAATCAGCAACATGTCCGCCGTAGAATCCATCTTTTCCGTTGTCACTTATAAGACGTAATGTATTTGCAAGATCTTTTTGAATAAGTCTATCACCCGCTTTGAAATTACCTCCGAAGACTTTCATTGTTCCCGGAAATTCCGAAAAATCTTTCTGATACCGGTTTAAAATATCTGCAAGTGCTTCGTCGATATAAAATCCCGTATCTGCAAGATTTATTGCATACTCCATAATCTCATTCCTGTTCATGGTTCCGTAATTCTCCAGTGCAAACAGCATCCCCGCAACAGACCCGGGAACACCTGCCGCTAAATTTCCAAGTGTGCTTAGATCCGGAATTACTTCTTTGTTAATATCCAGGTACATATCCCTTGAAGCAAGCAACGGAGCTTTCTCACGATAATCAACTGAAATATTTTTACCGTCCTTTAAATGGACCACCATAAACCCTCCTCCCCCGATATTCCCTGCCTGCGGATACACAACAGCCAGAGCAAATCCGACACCAACCGCTGCATCTATTGCATTACCGCCTTTTTTCATTATTTCAATCCCTGTCTTAGACGCTAATTCCTGTGAAGAACTCACGACACCATTTTGAAATGTATTTGGTTTGAGCACAGGATGTACCCGGCTAATAAAAAAAATAATGAATAAATATTTTATAATTCTTCATATTAAGTATTCCAATCCCTGTTATATCTGAAATCTATATTAACTGTCCGGTTGGATATTTTTGCGATCAACGGCGGAAGGCGCTTAAACTGACTTCTTATGATCAGATTATTAACTTTTTTCATGAACTTCTCATCAAAACCGAGCTTAATTAATTCTTCATCAGATTTTCTGTCATCGACTTTGTTTAAAAGATAACTATCTACTTTTTCATAAGTGAAACCCAATTCTCCTTCATCGGTTTGACCTTTCCACAAATCCGCTGACGGCTTTTTAATAATAATTTGATTTGGTACACCAATATATTCAGCCAAGCTTCTCAATTGAGTTTTGTACAAATCACCTATAGGATTAATTCCGGAAGCCGAATCGCCGAAGATCGTTGAGTAGCCAAGCAAAATTTCGGTTTTATTGCTCGTTCCGACTACAAGTGCATTCTCCCTAGCGGACTCGTCATATAAAAAAATCATTCTCACGCGGGCCATTACATTACCCTTACGAATATTTGAAATGTTTTTTTCACCAATACTATTGATAAATGAATCAACAATATCTGTAATTTCGATTTTTTTAGATCTTACTTTTAACTCTTTCACAACTTTTTCTGCATCGATCAGACTTTCCGGCGAACTGGTTTTATATGGCATTAGCATGCATGTAACATTCGAATTTCCTAAAGCTTTTACTGTTAAATAAGCTGAAACAGCAGAGTCAATCCCTCCGGACAGACCTATTACTGCCTTCTTTATTCCTATTCGATACATTTCATTCCTGATAAATTCTATCAGAATTTTTTCCAAATGCTCATTTGTTAAATTCATTTCCGGATTTTGTTTAAAAAAAAAGCCGACCTTGGGATTTAGATCGGCTTAGTTCAAATATTATACAAAATTTTATTTTGACACCTGGTATACAATTTTTCTGATTGTATCAAATTGCAAATAAGGAAAAAGCTCCTGGATCTTATCAATCGCTTCTCCTGCACTCATTTCTCTTCTCATTTCTTTGTACATCTGTCTTATTTTATAATCTCTTATGGCTTTTTCATCAAGGAGTTTATATTTTTTCAGAGTATTATATACATTGTCATCAATTAGTTCACTTAGAGGGTTATCACTTTTTGATTTTACTGCTGGTTTCAATTTTTTAATTCTCCTAATTTAATTTAATAATAAAAACATTTGTAATTCGCTGGCAAACGCTGTTTCTGATAAACTTGGATATTTACTTATACAAAAATACACTATATCTGATAGAAAAGTCAAGATTAGCATAAAAAATATTTGAACAAACTGATATTTTTAGTAGTTTGTTTTTTTAAATTATGTTATATTGTCCTGTTTCCATTAGAACTTTGATATAATTACTTTTAGTTCCTCATTAATAATAAAATGTTCACCATAGTGGCAAAATTGTTTTGCGCTTTTGCTTTATTACTATTACTTCAGTATAATGCTTTTTCACAGACTTCAGAAAATGTTGAACTCAGTTCCGTTTTAAACAAAGAACATTTTTCGTCAGCCGATACTGTCAGAGCTGCCCTGATTGTCTCATATAAAAAAGGGATATCATATAAACTCTTACGAAATAAACGACCCTACATTAATAAAAACATCAATTGTTTCTTCTTCCGATAAATATAAACTTCTGAATTCATATTTCCCAAAACATACTGCACTGAAATTCGAATTCAGCGAAAACGTATTAAATGTTTATGAGGGAGACATAACTGTCGGGCTTACCTTCATTCCTTTAACTGATCTAGAAAACGGGGTATATGAGATCCCGGTCAGGTTCAGCTATCAGGCATGCGATGAAAAAGTTTGCTATCCGCCAAAGTCGGTTACTAAAAATATTTCTGTTCATATTGACAACGCGAATCCATCAAGGACCGAACTGCACGCTGATGTATTTAATCAAATAGATTTTTCAAATCCCTCTGTTTCGTCTGATAAACCAAATGAAACCAAATCTCTTTTAACAGAAAACGAAAGAACGGATACACCGGATTCAGATGAAGATCAGGTTTCAAACTGGATTGAAGAAAAAGGTTTAGCTGCAGCATTGATATTAATATTTCTCGGTGGACTCGCCCTGAATCTTACACCATGCGTCTATCCGCTGATCCCGATTACAGTGAGCTTCTTTGGAGCTCAGGCGAGCGGCAGCAAATCCCAGAGCATTCTGATGGGAGTATTTTATGCGCTTGGAATGTCAATTACATATTCCATTCTGGGTGTTTTCGCTGCATTGACGGGAAGCCTGCTTGGAACGGCACTACAAAACCCGGTTGTAATAATCTCAATTGCCTTGATCATGATTGCTCTTGGAGCGAGCATGTTTGGTCTTTTTGAGATCAGAGTTCCCCAAAGCCTTGCAGTAATGGGAAACAAGAACCGATCAGGATATTTTGGTTCTTTGCTAATGGGATTAACAGTTGGATTTATTGCAGCTCCATGTATAGGTCCGTTTGTTTTAAGTCTGCTTGTATATGTAGGAAAGCTCGGGAATCCGGTTACAGGATTTTTGCTGTTCTTTATTCTTTCAATGGGATTAGGTCTTCCGTATATCTTCCTTGCGGCTTCTTCAAGTTCAATAAGCAAGCTTCCGCGTTCAGGCGAGTGGATGGAAGGTGTAAAAATTATTTTCGGATTGATACTTTTCGGAATGGCTCTGAATACCATTGCACCTTTGATCCCTAAAGATGTTTTTAATATTTTATTTCCGGTTTATATTATTTTTTCCGGTATCTATCTGATCTTAGTCGATAAGAAAGGACAGTCGTCTTTTTTTTATTCAAAAATAAAATATTTTATTGCAATTATTGCAATTGTTTACGGAACATGGTTGTTAAAGCCATCTGAATCACATGAACAGGTAAACTGGAAAATGCTGACTTCTCTGGACGCCATAAAAAATAGCATAGCAACTGAAAACAAACCCGTGATGATAGATTTTTACGCTGACTGGTGCGCTCAATGCAAGGAACTTGATGAATATACTTATACAAATCCGGAAATAATCGAACTTTCAAAATCATTGAATTCCATAAAGGTTGATTTGACAAGCGAAAACGAAGACATTACGGATAATTTTGATATCAAAGGTTTACCCGTAGTTATCTTCATGAATTCAGACGGAGAGGAGATTGGAGATTTGAGAGTTACAGGTTTTTTAAAACCGGATGAATTCAAGAAAAAAATTAATTCACTTCAAAAATAAACTTCCAATGAAATTTATCTTAGCGTTGGTAATGATCCTGTCTATATTTCTTTCTGCCGGAAATTCTCAGGATTTGTCTTCAGATATTAAAAACAGTAATTTTAATTATCTTAAATCAGAAATTCTGAGCATAAATTCTCCTGATCAGGAGATAAGACTAAACAGAGCTCCAACTAAGTCAAAAAAGTCTCCCGGTCTGGCCGTTTTATTTTCTCTGATTCTTCCCGGAGCCGGACACTATTATATTGACAGAATGGATGTAGGAAAATATTTTTTTGGAGCCGACGTTGCTTCCTGGTTAGGTTACGCAACAGTTGATGTTTATGGAAATAATGTAAATGATGATGCGGTAACCTATTCAGTTGAACATGCAAAAGTCACAAACCCCGACAGTAAAGATGACGATTATTATGGAAACGTTGGAAATTACAACAATATTTATGAATACAATAATGAGCAGCTTGCAACAGGACAATACGGTTCATTGTACGATGTAAATCAATATTACTGGGACTGGGACAATGCAAACAACAGAAATATTTTTGAATCCCAACGAAAAAGCAGCCAGCGAATATTAAATACAAGGATTGTGTTTGGAAGCATTTTAATTGCAAATAGAATTGTAAGCGGTATCAGCGCCTATTTGCTGGCAGGCAAGGAAAACAAAAAGAATTCAGCTTTAAATATTCAGCCCGAGCTGCTTTATAAAAAAGATTATTCCTTTGACGGAGTAAAAATCAATCTCAGCAAGAATTTTTAAGACGGCTCCTTGCATAATTATAAACTGATAATTGAATATGACGGAATATGTTTTAACGGTTGGCAAAAGCAAAAACATACACCCAATACCATTCAGGAGTGTATTGAATCGGCAATCCGTAAAATATTAAAAGATGAAATAAAATTAATCGGAGCAGGAAGAACAGACGCAGGAGTAAGCGCACAAAATCAGGTAGCTAATTTTCATTTTTCTCAGAAGGCAGACTTAAGGAACTTAAAGTATTCACTAAATTCAATACTGCCGGGAACAATAACAGTAAAAAAAATATCATCAGTTAACGGAGATTTTCATTCCCGCTACTCAGCTAAGAAGAGAGAATATTTGTATAATATCACGACGCAGAAAAAATCTATTTCCAAAGACTATTATTATCAATTAAAACATGAGGTTAGTTTACTTAGGATAGACGAATTCATTAAACTTATATTAAAACTGCAAATGTTCCGGTCGTTTTGTAAGAACAAAGTAGATAAAAGTAATTTTTTATGCAGGATATATGACTTCAGGTATAAAGAATTGAAATCAAAGAATGAAATAATTTTTAAAATTACAGCCAACCGGTTCCTGCATTCAATGGTAAGGGCGATAATAGGATGTGCCCTGGATATTGGACGCGGGAAAACAGTAATAAAGGATATTAAAGAAAAAATTAAAAAAGGAGAAAAGATACATATTCATTATTTACCAGCTAACGCATTATTTCTAAATAAAATCTATTACTAAAACACGAAAATGAGAAACCCAAAAATTATCCTGTCATTATTCATAGTTTTATTTCTTCACAATATTTCATATTCCCAGGTTTCCGGTAATTTCCGAAAATTAGAATTGAAGGATAAAGTCCTTAATCAAAATTCCAATGACCACTTGAATAACATCAAGGAACCGGTAATTACTAATGCAGGTGAAAAATCTCCTTACTTAGGAGCCTTGTTTTCTGGTATAATTCCGGGAACCGGTGAACTTTATGCCAAGAGTTACATCAAGAGCGCAATATTTTTTGCAGTTGAAGCAGGGTTATGGATATTGTATGCGAATTATGAAAATGAAGGGGATGATCAGACAGTTGCATATCAAAATTATGCCAATCAATACTGGAGTATCAATAAGTATGCGGGATGGTTAGTTCAAGAGCAATTTACCGGATATGGTGCGATAACGAATCCGGACAACCCCGATCACAATCAACTGAGAAAACAAATCAATGTGGTGGAAGCACAAAACTTTTCACATCAGCTGCCGCCAATTGGTGATCAGCAATATTATGAATTGATAGGGAAATATCAGAACTTTGTAACAGGATGGTCAGATGCCGATCTAAATGTCGTTAACAGAAATAACTTCGGTACTTATAAAACAGACATGTTCATAGGTTATTCCTATGACCGTCAGGAAGCAAACAGTTATTATGATAAAGGTACCACCACGCTAACTTTCGTCATTTTGAATCACATACTAAGCGCTGCCGATGGTGCTTGGAGTGTTTCCATGTTTAACAAAGATCTGAAGATCAAGACCGGTGTTCATTTGGAGAATAAATATTCTTTTACGGGTGAGAAAAAGTTGCTCCCTGTAGGAAACCTTAGTGTCACTTTTTAAAGTCAATCAGAAATAAACGTAAAATAGTTTTTTGCGTTATAATATCCTCGGCATTTTCTCAGAGCTTCCCGCTTGTCTTTGGGAAAGAAGCCATACATAGTTGCCCCGCTTCCGCTCATAGATGCATATACTGCTCCGCTTTCAAGCAGCATTGATTTAATTTCCCCGAGCAAAGTGTATTTTTCAAAAACGATTTCTTCAAAATCATTTGTGAACAAATTTATTTCATCCAATTTGAATACCTTGATGTTGCTCAAAAGACTCTCCTTGGATTCATCCGGACTCAAATCCAATTTTTCAAAAGCCCATTTTGTAGATACATGAAGGTTAGCATTAACGATTAGAATATCGTAATCAATAACAAATTCCCTGAGTATTACCATTTTTTCGCCTCTTCCTTCAGCGTAACATGGTTTTAGCATAAGAAAAAAAGGAACATCACTTCCAATTGACAAAGCCATTTCAATGATCTTTTCGCGGTTTGCCGATATGTCAATATCAAAAAGTTTTACAAGGAATCTGATAATTGATGCTGCATTTGAGCTTCCACCAGCAAGCCCTCCCCCGACAGGAATATTCTTCCTTATGTCTAAATTGATCTTATAACATATCTTTGATTTGAAATGTCTTAAAAAAATACTCAATAGCTTTATAACAAAGATTATCTTTGGTTAAGGGTATGTATGATTTATTGGATTTAAGAATAACTGAATTGTAGCTTTGCGGAAGTTTTATCTATTTCAATTGTGATGACATCGTGAAGTTTTACCGGATAAAATATGGTTTCAATATCATGAAATCCGTCTTCTCCTTTTTCGCAATACCCGTAAACCTATGTTTATCTTTGCAAAAGAATTTAAAAAACTCTGCATAAATACATTTATTTTTAAAATTACTTAATATCCTTAAAGATAAATAATTTAAAACAATAAATGTTAATGTTTAATAACCCATTTCACTAGAATTGAGCCCCAGGTATATCCGGCTCCGAAGCTTGATAGGATCAGGTAATCATCCTTTTTGACTTTCCCATTGATCCAGTATTCCGACAAGCAGGTAGGGATTGTAGCGGAAGTCGTATTGCCGTATTTGTGAATGTTTACCATTACTTTATCCATAGAAATCCCCATTCTTTCAGCGCAGGCGGTGATAATTCTTAAGATTCGCCTGATGAGGAACAAGATATGAAATCTGCTTCAGGCTTTAGATTATTTTTTTCCATAATTTCATATGAAATATCTGCCATTCCTTTTACGGCTTCCTTGAAGACAGTCTTTCCGTCCTGATAGACATAATGCATTCGTTTATCAACAGTCTCATGTGATGCAGGATTTAAACTGCCTCCGCCAAGCTGATACAAATATTTACCGCCTTCACCGTCAATTTTCATTATAGCATCCAAAATTCCGTATTCTTTGTTTTCGGTAGGTTCAAGCAACATTGCACCTGCAGCATCACCGAATAATATACAGGTATTTCTGTCTTCCATATTGGTAATTGCTGACATTTTATCCGCACCCACAACAATTACTTTTTTATGAGAGCCGCATTGAACAAACTGAATTGCAGTTGTAAATGAAAATATGAATCCGGAGCAAGCTGCAAGAAGATCAAATCCCCATGCATTCTTTGCTCCCATTTCCTTTTGTATGACACATGCCGTGGAAGGATAAATCATATCCGGTGTTACAGTTCCTACAATGATCAGATCAATTTCATCAATGCCTATTCCTCTGTTCTTGAGCAACATTCTCAATTGCTCTGATAGCCATGTACGATGTAGGTTTATCCGTATCTAATTTTCTTCTTTCCTGAATTCCTGTTCTCGTCTTTATCCACTCATCATTTGTATCAAGATATTCATAAAAAATTTATTATCAATGACTGTGTCGGGTACATAATGCCCGACAGAGGTTATCATTGCATTAAAAGGACCTTTATTCAGCATATAATTTATTCGTGATTTTCCTTTGTTTCTTCTAGTGCTTCGACGATATCTTCTTTTTCAATATTATTTTCTTTTTTATCATCGAGTAAATGTAAGCTCATCATTTCCTTTTTTATATCTTGACTTTTATCTTTCCGCCGTCTTTGAAATTTCCTTTAAGTATTTCTTCACTTAACGGATCTTCAAGATATTTCTGAATTGCTCTTCTCAGCGGTCTTGCGCCAAAGTTCTGATCAAATCCTTTTTCAGCAAGAAATTCCAAAGCAGGCTTTGAAACATCAACCTTCACTCCGTGCAGTTGCATTCTTTCAAGAAGCTTATTTATTCCAAGTCTCAACAATCTTAACAATATGCTTCCTTTTCCAGTTGTTTAAATACAATCATCTCATCAATTCTATTCAGGAATTCCGGGGAAAATACTTTCTTTACGGATTCTTCAATGGTTCCTTTTATCTTTTCATAATTAGTTTTATTAGACGGCTCTCCGAATCCAAATACCTTATCAAGCTTAAATTCTCTTGTGCCGATATTTGATGTCATAATAATTATCGTATTCTTGAAATCAACTTTCCTGCCGAGTCCGTCAGTCAAAACTCCGTCATCCAGTACCTGTAATAAAATATTGAAAGTGTCCGGATGAGCTTTTTCAATTTCATCAAGAAGAACAACTGAATACGGTTTTCTTCTAACTTTTTCGGTCAACTGTCCGCCTTCTTCATATCCAACATATCCCGGAGGAGCACCGACAAGTCTTGAAACATTGAACTTTTCCATGTATTCACTCATGTCAATTCTTATCAAAGCATCTTCTGAGTTAAACAAGAACTTTCGCCAGCTGTTTGGCAAGTTCTGTTTTCCCTACACCGGTAGGTCCCAAGAACACAAATGAACCAATTGGTCTGTTTGGATCCTTTAACCCTGCTCTTGCTCTTCTAATTGCTTTCGAAATATTAATTACTGCTTCATCCTGACCTATGACAACTTCTTTCAGATGATCTTCCATTTTTACAAGTCTTTCTGATTCAGCTTCCGCAATCTGATTTACGGGAATTCCGGTCATCATAGCAACAACATCTGCAACATTCTGTTCTGATACTTCATAGACCATGCTCTGCGACTTAATATCCCAGTCCAATTTCAACTGCTCAAGATCAGATAAAGCTTTCTTTTCCGTATCTCTTAATCTTGGCAGCTTCTTCATAGTTTTGATTTTTTACAACCTGATTCTTTAAATTGTCTTATTTTTTCAATTTCACTTTCAAGTTCCACAATTTCTTTCGGAACAATGATATTGGAAAGATGAACTCTTGAACCTGCTTCATCCATCACATCAATTGCCTTATCGGGCAGAAATCTGTCTGTTATATACCTGTCACTGAGCCGCACAGCTTCATCAATAGCCTTATCAGTATATTTTACATTGTGATGCTCTTCATATTTATTCTTGATATTGTTCAGTATCTGAATCGTTTCTTCGACAGTTGTCGGCTCTACCATGATTTTCTGAAATCTTCTGTCAAGTGCTCCGTCTTTTTCAATATATTGTCTGTATTCATTCAGTGTTGTGGCTCCGATACATTGCAGTTCTCCTCTTGCTAATGCAGGTTTGAAAATGTTTGAAGCATCAAGAGAACCGCTTGCGCCGCCTGCTCCTACTATTGTGTGAAGCTCATCTATGAATAATATCACATCTCTGTGCTTTTTCCAGTTCATTCATCACTGCTTTCATCCTTTCTTCAAATTGTCCTCTGTATTTTGTTCCGGCCACCAAAGCTGCAAGGTCAAGTGTTACAACCCTTTTATTGTGCAAGACTCTCGAAACATTTTTATTGACAATTCTTAATGCCAGCCCTTCCGCAATCGCTGTCTTTCCTACTCCCGGTTCACCTATCAGTACCGGATTATTTTTCTTTCTTCTGCTCAATACCTGAGCAACTCTTTCAATTTCTTTTTCTCTTCCGACTATCGGGTCAAGCTTATTTTCAACAGCCATCTTCGTAAGATCTCTGCCGAAATTGTCCAGCACAGGAGTTTTGCTTCTTTCCTGTTTTTTCTCGGCAGTTGTTTTTGAAGAGGGCTGATTGCTCGGATGGTTTTCCGCTGAGAATATTAAGCAATTCCGTTTTTACTGCTTCATAATTGATATTGAACTGATGCAGTATCTGTGCTGCTAAGTTATCATCTTCGCTGAAGTATTGAAACAGCAAATGCTCTGTTCCGATTACTTCGGATTTAAATAATTTTGCTTCAAGATATGTTATCTTTAAAACTTTTTCCGCTTGCTTTGTAAGCGGAATATTCCCGACTGTCAAGAGTTCCGCCGGATTGTCTGACGGTATCTTCTACTGTTTTTTTAATCTTGAATGCTTCAGCTCCAAGATTCTTGAATATCTTTATTGCAATTCCTTCGCCTTCCCTTATTATTCCTAATAAGAGATGTTCAGTGCCAATGTAATCGTGCCCAAGACGAATTGCTTCTTCCCTGCTCAATCTTATTACATCCTGAACCCTACTTGAAAAATTACTATCCATTTTTTTTTAGTTTAAAAAGTTTTAAAAATAATTTTGGGTATTATTCTTATTTCCTTCAAATACCAAATGATTTAATTATTATTACATTACTAAATTTTCTTATCTATTAAATAGATTAAAAAACGTTTCAACTTATAATGAATTAATAGTTATTTCAAGTAGTAAATAATTAACTTTCTATCAAATACTTTAGAAAAAAAATATTAAACCTAAATTTAATTCAAAAGTTATAACTATTACTATTAACTATTTAATTCCTTTTGATCCGTAAAATTGTATCAAAGAACAATGATATCTTCGTCATAAAAATGTGAATAATAATATTTATATTATAAATAGCTGAATACTCAATTTCATATTAGGGGTCAACATCCTAATAATAAATATTGCTCCTCTGAATAAAAATAAACCGGAGATATGATTTCCCGGTTTTAAAATTCATCGCGTTTGTAATTTCTCTTAAACATTCTCAGGCATTTCTTAAGTGAACAATATTGCTTTAAAACTCCCGCCACTTTATTTGCCACTGTATTTGCATCATTGTTTTCAATCTCAAATCTTTGAATCATATGAATAAGTTCTCCGTCTTTTAACAAGGCCAACTGTGGAGAAGAAGGGGCATATCCAGTAAAATATTTTCTCGCTTCATTCAACTGCTTCTTTTTCCATTCCTGCAAAAACAGTTACCAGATTATCCGGCAGCGCATTGTTCTTCTTTGCCCAGTCTATTGCAATCAAAGTCCGGGTCTTGCTTTTCCCGCAGCACATCCGCAAACAGAATTTACAAATACAAGCGTTGTGCCTTTTTTCTTTAATTCTGCATTAACTTCTTCCGGAGTAAGCAATTCCTTAAATCCAATTTCTTTGCTTCATCTCTCATCGGCTGAACCATTATTGGATCATACATTTTGTATTCCTTTCCTTTATTTTGTTTTTATTTAAACTTTTTTCTTTGTCACTAACTCCGTAATAAATATTAATTTCATTTTTTTAAATATTTTTCAAACCATTTTCTTCTTATTTTGTGATTTCTTTTCTGTGTTTTCTTAAATAGTGTACCTCCGTCTATAATCATTAACTCACAGTTAACTCCTTCGTTTTTGAGTTTCTCATACATATCTTTTGAATCCAGATAAGATATTTTATTATCGGCTGTTCCGTGAATAAGAAGTATCTTTGTACTTTTGTTTATCTTGTCAGCGAAATAAACTGCTGACCGCTCTTTCTTTCTTTCTGTATTCATCTTCATCATTACTTCCAAACAACTTTCTATAAACCTTGTGAAATCCCTTCTGTTCTCTTCACTTCTGAACAGATCCGCCAATCCCGAAATTATTACTGCACACTTATTCTGTCTGTTAAACTCAAGACTCTGTATGTCATCATTCCTCCCCTGCTCCATCCTTCCATTCCGATTCGACAGAATCACAAAATGAAATTCCATCTGCAATCGGAACCAGATTCAAAACATCATTTACATCTTTCCCTCCGAATTCATCTTCCTCCCTGTATTGAGAAGCAAGAACAACATAACCCCATGAAGCTATTTCTCCGTAAATTCCCTGTGCTAAAAAATCATCTATTAATCCTTCCTTCCGATTACCACCGCTGTTCCAGATTATCAATGGATATATCAGCTTGTATCTTTAGGATGCGCAAAAAATCCGCTCACCTCTTTATTATCTGAATTGTAAATTATTTTCTTAACTTCAACATCATCCGTTACTTTTTTTCCCCATCCGCTCTCAAAAACTTGATCTGACTTTCCGATAACTTAATAGCTTCTTCGGATAAAATCATTTACTTTCTTCAAGTTCGTACAACTTGTAATATCCAAGTTTCAAATCAAACTCCTGACCTGCTTTATACATCTTTTCATTCGGTGAAGGCAGCACGTTCTCAATTTTCACTTTCGCCCAGCATCCGCTTGTATAATCCAAAACTTTTGCATCATATAGTTCACTGCCTTTATATTCAACCCTATAAGTCTTATCTTTCTCCGGTGCGTTCTTTAAGATTTTAGTATGTTTCATTTCGAATTTTAAGTTGACGTAATTTAATAAAAAGTTAAATTTGTTTTAAGTCATCTTTTTATATAAAGCAAAAGGATAACGTTTCCTTTAGTGTGTAAATTTTAAATCATCATTGAAAGGTAAAGTCCCTATCTCTGATCATTTTCTCTATCAAGTCTTTCACAAATTTTGTTACCGAAATACTTACGACTTTATTTAGAGCTTTTATTAAATCTTCGCGGATAGTGATTTTTATTTGCAAAAAATTGCAACTTAGCCTCCTGTTTAAGATTTGTTTTTCGCAAACTCAATCTTTTTAGTGAGGCTTTTATTTTATAGGTAAATTTTACCCCTGGAATTTACACACTTTTAGTAACGATATTAGCAAAAGATTCCATCTTTGCCAAAGATGGAATCTTTCCCATATCTCTCAACTCTATTTAATCAGTATCATCCTCTTTATTTCTTTGAAATCTCCGGCTTCCAGCCTGTAGAAGTAAACTCCGCTCGCCAGGTTGCTTCCGTTGAACTCTATGTTATAATTACCAATCGGTTTTTGTTCATTAACTAAAGTCTTCACTTCCTTACCGAGTACGTCATAAACTTTCAGTGTTACAAATCCCTGTTTCGGAATTGAGAAGTTTATCTTTGTCGTCGGATTGAATGGATTTGGATAATTCTGTGATAATGAATATGTCTCAGGAACCGATGCAAACTCGTTACTTATTCCTGTCATTAAGCTGAGCTCAAACTGTATGTTCGCTCTGTTAACGCTTTGAGTTAAGCTGACCGGATATTGTGTATCACTCTGTCCTCTTCTCGATTTATTATCTGTAGTAGTTGAATATGCGTATCTCGGATAAGTTGATACATATTGCTGAAAATCTCTGCAGGTTCCAATCATAAGATTTTGTGCAGGATCGTATGTAATTGGTGTCGTCAGCTGTATCTCCTGCCAGCCCGGTGTATTTAAGCTTGTTGTTGTCCCCGAATATACCATTACCATTCCTGTTGTGTCCCAGTTTCCCGTTGGAAGAGTCTGATCCGGGGTTGATTTCATGAATACTCTTATATTGTCATTTGTTACTCCGCCAACTGAATTGTTCTGATAAAATCTTACTTTTCTTATTATTCCGGCTGTCCCTATTTCCGAGCCGAGATAAAGTCCCTGCCATCTGAAATAATTATAGAATCTGTTCAATGGATATGACTCATCAACAGATCCGTTTACTCCGATCGTAACATTTGTGATCGGCAATCTTCTTAATTTTAGATCAAATGTCTGTGTGGATGCAGCTGAATCACCTCCGGCATATGCATATACTCTCCATTGTCCTGAAACAGAATCGCTGTTGCCGAGTCCGAGACTCGCTGCAAGTGAGTCCAGCTGGGAAACCCTGATGCTTACCAGTGTGTCGTATCCTGTATTGTCAGATTGATAAACTGCCTTCACATTTGCCGGATTGTTGAAATTAGGAACTGCATATTTGAATTTGTATATCACTCCCTGTCCTGACCTTGTCCAGTTTGGTTTGACTAATGTCAGATCTGTAGGTGTGGTTTGTATGGTCGTTCCGTTCGCAGGTGATGATAAATTAAATGATAAAAGCTGAGGCACACCTCGCTTTAACGTTAATGCACGCGGACCATTGATAGCTATCATTGAGTCTACAGGATTTATCCTGAAAGCCCAGACATTCCATTGTCCGGATAAAGAATCTCCCTGTGCAACCCCGAGTCCGGCAAGCAAATTATCGAGCTGCCCGGATGTCAATGTTAAATTATTTGATACAGACTGAATTGTAATTTTTCTGTTCGAATCCGCAGGACTGCCGAATATAAATTTATAATAGGCGCCCGTTGCTGCGGTATCCCAGCTAAACGCAATCTGGCTTGATGAATTAGGAAATGTTATAATTCCTGTTCCTGCAGAAGGACTTTGTAAATTAAATGCATTAAGAGGAAACAAACCCAATTGCTGATATGCTGCATAAACATCTACTAAGCCTTTCCCATAAGTGTTATCTTCTCCGGCTGCTCCCAGATCAACACATGTGGACAGCAATATCGCTTTTAATTGTTTTCCCGTTAAATTTGGTGCAACTTGTTTTAATAATGCGATACAGCCTGCAACGTGAGGTGATGCCATCGAAGTCCCTGAATTCAATCCGTAACTGTTTCCCGGAACCAAAGATCTTACATTTACACCAGGCGCAGATACTTCGGGCTTAATGAGCAGTGTTCCAGTCCCGCCGCATATAGATGGACCTCTGCTTGAAAAGCTTGCTATAGGTGTTCCGACGGTATTGCCGTCAACAGCTCCGACACAGAATACATTTACTGAATCTGTGTTTATGTTTTTCGGAGGAGTTATGGTTGATGCCCCCGAACCGGAATTCCCTGCCGAAAACACTACCGCTATTCCCGCCGCTTCAACTGCATTTAATGTCGGAACATAGATCGAACTACACTGAGCGACACCACCGAGTGTAGGGTCCTGCCATGAGCAGCTGATTACATCCGGCATATCCATAGTAGAAGCATTTGTATCCGGATCCATTGCCCACTGATATGCAGAAATATTCATAGAAGGATAGGATGCCCCTGGACAATCAGTAACTCCTGCAGACATCCAGTATGCGTCCGGCGCAACTCCGACGGTATCGCCTGATGCAGAATTTCTGCCGCACATAATTCCCATCGTGTGAGTTCCGTGTGTTCCGCAGTCAGTTGGTGTAGTTGTAAATGGAGATACCGGATCATACCATGCTTGATACCATGGTCTTCCGTTATTTCCCCACCACCTTGAGGATAATGCCGGATGCAAGCCGTCAACGCCTGTATCAATATGCATCACAGTCCTTCCGACACCTGTAATTCCAAGTCTCCAAAGAAGGTCTGCCTTAATTACCTTTAATCCTGTTTCTGCCGATCGCGAATTTGAAGGGGATGGAATCGGCTCGGGGTATATCGGTTTGTCCATTTCCACGAGCGCATCCAGGTCTAAGATATCAATATCATGTCTTTTTATCAGACTTGTAATTACATCATTTGTTGCTTCAATAAAAATCAAATTGGTGATCCAGTAATTAATTATTTGTTTGACCTTTCCCTGATTTTTCTCTGCAGCTAAATAATCAAGTATTGGTCCCTGTGTTTCGGATGCCTTCTTTCGCAAAGTATTTATGACAGTCTCTGCCCTGTATTGAATCGGTGCATTTATTCTGTACAAATCTTTATCGAGGGTTTCTATATCCACCCTGTCTTTCATCAGTATAAGGACCCTTGAATACTCTATCGGATTTAGCGACTGCATTTTTCTGTGTAACCGTTCGGTGATCTGAACTTCCTGAGAAAATACATTGCTCATCGAAACAAATAACAGAAAAGTAATAAAATATTTTTTCATTGTTCTGATAATTAATTATAAAAATAAAATTACCTTAAGATAAAAATATTTATTCCCAATTGAAATAAATATAAAAGGGAAGCCGGAATAATATCCTGCTCCCCTTCTCATTAACTCTAAATATTTACTATTTACAATTTACTATTTGATAAGTATCATTCTCTTTATGTCTCTGAACTCTCCTGCTTCCAGCCTGTAGAAGTAAGCTCCGCTCGCCAGGTTGCTTCCGTTAAATTCTATGTTATAATTGCCAATCGGTTTTTGTTCATTAACTAAAGTCTTCACTTCCTTACCGAGTACGTCATAAACTTTCAGTGTTACAAATCCCTGTTTCGGAATTGAGAAGTTTATCTTTGTCGTCGGATTGAATGGATTTGGATAATTCTGTGATAATGAATATGACTCAGGAACCGAAGCAAACTCGTTACTTATTCCTGTCATTAAGCTAAGCTCAAATTGTATGTTCGCTCTGTTAACGCTTTGAGTTAAGCTGACCGGATATTGCGTATCACTCTGTCCTCTTCTCGATTTTGTATCTGTTGTAGTTGAATATGCATATCTTGGATAAGTTGATACATATTGCTGAAAATCTCTGCAGGTTCCAATCATCAGATTTTGTGCAGGGTCATATGTAAATGGTGTCGTTAGCTGTATCTCCTGCCATCCCGGTGAACTCAGGCTTGTCGTCGATCCGGAATATACCATCGTCATTCCCGTTGTATCCCACGCGCCCGTGGGAAGGGTCAGGTCTGGAGTTGATTTCATGAAAATTCTCATATTATCATTAGTTACTCCGCCAACTGAATTGTTCTGATAAAATCTTACTTTTCTTATTATTCCGGCTGTCCCTATTTCCGAGCCGAGATAAAGTCCCTGCCATCTGAAATAATTATAGAATCTGTTCAATGGATATGACTCATCAACAGATCCGTTTACTCCGATCGTAACATTTGTGATCGGCAATCTTCTTAATTTTAGATCAAATGTCTGTGTGGATGCAGCTGAATCACCTCCGGCATATGCATATACTCTCCATTGTCCTGAAACAGAATCGCTGTTGCCGAGTCCGAGACTCGCTGCAAGTGAGTCCAGCTGGGAAACCCTGATGCTTACCAGTGTGTCGTATCCTGTATTGTTAGATTGATAAACTGCCTTTATGTTTGCCGGGTTGCTGAAATTAGGAACTGCATATTTAAATTTGTATATCACTCCCTGTCCTGATCTTGTCCAGTTTGGTTTGATCAATGTCAGATCTGTCGGTGTTGTTTGTATGGTCGTTCCGCTTGGAGGTGAAGATAAATTAAATGCAGTCAATGCGGGAATTCCACGTTTAAGAGTGATTGCTCTCGGACCATTTGTAGCTTTCATTGAATCATTTGTTATATTATTTTGGAATGCCCAGACATCCCATTGTCCAACTAAAGAATCACCCTGATTCAGTCCCAATCCCGCAAGAAGATTATCTAACTGACCTTCAGTCAAATCAATGTGGTTTTGAGTTGCCTGTAACGTGATCTTTCTCGTTGAGGTAGTAGGATTACCAAATATCCATTTGTATGAAGCTGTTGACGCTGATGTATCCCATGATGAATTCACGGGAGCTGTAGAATTTGGTAAAGAAACAAATCTTGCCCCGGTAGAAGGAGTTTGCAGATTAAAAGCATTCAGCGGATAATTTGCCAGCTGAACTTCGCTAACCCACGCCTGATAAAGTCCGGATACATCATCCATCCATATCGGCCATAGCTTGCTGTTTCCTGAAGTAACGCCGATGTAATCACCTGCATAACCTGCGGCTATACCCGGTGTGCCTATTGATTTAGGTTTGAATCTATGATCGCTTACAACCATGTCAGTCCATGTATTACCCCCGTCAAGTGAGCGGGAAAGCATTACTTCAGCTGAATCCGCAGAAGTATTTCTGTTGTCATAGTAAACACAATTGACTCCTCCATTTTCGTCAACTCTTATTGCATTATAAAACTGATATTTTCCATTATTGAGAGGATCCTGATTTACTCTTATTCCGGCAGACCAGGTTGCTCCGCCATCAGTTGAACGGTGTAAAACTATATCCGGATCTGAACCGGCAGGAGCTAAATTCTTTTGTGAAACAAGAATATATATCCAGCCGTCTCTTGGTCCACCGCTTCGATCAACATCAATTCTCGGGAAGCTGTTCATCCTTATTCCATATGGAGTGAATCCCGTTCCAAAAACCAAAAGACCGTTCATATCAAATGCATTGTCAAGACCTGTAAATGTTACGCCTCCGTCGGTAGACTTTGCAAAACTTGCAAAATCTTCAATTCCGTTTCCGGTACTGCCATTTGCCCAGCAAACATATACTTCACCGTTTCTCCCGGTTCTGATGTCAGTCCCTCTTACAATGTATCCCGACACCGGATTCAAAATCGTTGTTGGTGCTGTCCAACTGGTTCCCCCATTAGATGTATAGGAAATTTTTGAAGGATAAGGTGATGCAAAAGATACATAAACAACATAACTTCGTCCATAATAAGGACTGGTAGGAGAATCATCTGTTCCCGCAAGATTCTTATCTACTGATCCTGCCTGAATGGTGAAGTTGTTAGACCATGTCATTCCGTTATTAGTTGAATAATTAGCAAACATTCCTGAAGTCTGGAATCCCAAATGAGTCATAATAAAATTTCCGTCTTTATCTATCGTAGGACCGGGATCTCCGCCGTGATTTGCAGAAGGAACTCCCGGACTTGATTGCACAGTATCGGAGCCAAACCATGATAAACCTCCGTTGGTTGTGACGTAAACTCCTTCACTGATAAATAATGTACCTGTATTATTAAATGAATTTGAAGATCCGAACATGATCAAAGGATTTGTAGGATGCCTTGTTATTATGACTTCGCTCTGATAACTGTTGGTTCTCGGTAGAGGACGTACACTCGGCAATATAGACATTACTTCATATGGAGTCCTTACAACACGGGTTACTGCATTCGGATTATAATAGTCATATACCTGCGGCAACTCTCCTGCCGTTGTTACACTTGGATCATAAATAGAAGTTGAAAACGGCTGACTCCACTTTTGCGGTTCATCAGACTTTTGTCCTGTCATAATAATAAAGCCTATTAACATAACAGGAAGTAAGAAAAATATTTTTTTCATTAATAAATCTCCCTTTCAGATTTTTATTTTATTTTAAATATGGTTTTGTGTAGTACGGGTAAAGAGTGTGACTGTGATAATTTTAAATAATGGGTATAAATTATATTTTTATTCTTTCAAATGCAATTTTCATTTCAATACTTCCCCAAAAAAAAATAAAAATATGAAATGGATATTCACACATCAGGATTTATTTTATGAATGACATTCTTTTCGTCTCTGTAAGTCCATTGGATTCGAGTTTATAAAAATACACACCGCTGGGAAAATCAGCTGCATTAAATTCAACATCATGGCTTCCGGCATTCTGCTTCTCATTAACAAGAGTTGCAACTTCTTCACCCAAAATGCTAAACACCTTAATCGATACATAACTCGCAATTCCTAATTCATAATTTATCTTTGTAACCGGATTAAACGGGTTCGGATAATTTTGATTAAGCTTAAAGCCGCCCGGGATACTATTATTTTGTGAAGTATTGCTGCTGATTATGTTTTCATATTTTACAATCAAGCCGTTTCCCCCGCTTATCCATCCGTTGTTGCCCTTTGTAAAATAAATACCGAACATTCTGTCCACAATATTATTGTTCGTTTCTGAAAACCAGCTCTGTCCTCCGTTTGTTGAATGATATACAAATCCAAAATCCCCTATTGCAAAAAAATTATTTTCATCTGCCGGAAACACATTGTTCAGGTAATTGCCCTGTGGAATGGCCCTCTGTGTCCAGTTATTTCCTCCGTCCGTTGTTGTTAAGATCAGATTATTGTATGTGAAACCCATCCCGGTATTTTCATCTGCAAACTGGACAGCTCCTACACCGCTGCTGAAGACATTGGAATTCGGATTGAACCAGTTTTCGCCTCCGTCGGTGGTTTTATAAATCTTACGTTCACCGGACGCATACCAGCCCGTGTTTTCATTTGCAAAATAAATATCACTTATATAATAATTATTATCGGCGTCCTCGGATACAAATGTTGTTCCTCCGTCCGTTGTCTTAATTAATATCCCCGAATCGCCGCATATCCAGCCAGTGTTTTCATTAATAAAATGTAAGGAGTAAAGTTCAGCTGTCAGATTGGAATTAATTTCTTCCCAGCTGCTTCCACCGTTGGTGGATTTCAATATCAATCCGTCCTGGCCGACACAGTATCCGGTATTTTTACTTGCAATGTCAATCTGATATAAATATGAATTTACACCTGCTGCTTGTATGCTCTGCCACGTTGTACCGCCGTCTGAAGTAGTCGCAATTGTTCCCTGCCCTCCACATGTCATTCCAAAATCATCGTCAAAAAAGTCTATTGAAAACATTAAGTTTCTGAATCCGCTTGAATAGTCCGTCCAATTTACACCGGAGTTGGTTGATTTAATTATTGTCCCTTTATTCCCGACGCTAATAACATTGTCAACACTGAAAGCCCGAAGTGAATATTGAAATTCTGAAGTAGTTGTTGCATAAGCAGTCCAGTTTGAACCGCCGTTTGTAGTCTTGAAAATGTTTCCGTAGTCACCGGAGGCAAAGCCTGTATTGTCATCTCCGAATGAAATTGAATAAAACCATCTGCCTGTCATCGTGGAAGTTGGAGTCCAGGTGATTCCCGAATCTGTTGTCTTTAAAATTACGCCAGCCGAGCCAGCAATGAACCCTGTTGTCGCATTCTTGAACATTACATCAAAAAAGTAATTTGTATTATTTGCATTAATGATATTCCAGCTCTCACCGTAATCTGTGGATCTTACAAGCGTCCCTCCCAATCCCGCTGCCAATACTATGGAATCTGTTACTGCGCAGGATGTGAGCGTTCGTGTAACATTTGTATGTCGTCTTTCCCATGTTGCTCCATAATCAGAGGTCTTAAAAACCATACCCGTATCACCTGCAATAAATCCCGTTGAGCTGTTTAAGAATCTGACTGCAAACAAATTTCCGGTTGTATTTAAGTTTATGCTGCTCCAACTGTATCCTCCGTTTATTGACTTAATGACTGTTCCGTATAAACCGCATGCAAATCCGTTATTGTCATCAGTAAAGTAAACTGATCTGATGCTTTCCTTTGTGCCAGTTGGAAGGATGTTCCAGTTGTTTCCGCTGTTTGTTGTCTTGATTATTGTTCCTCCGTCACCGCAAGCCCATCCCGTATTTGAATTCAGATAAAAAGATCCGAATAAAATATTTCCCTGTGGCAGAGGGTTCTGCCATTGCCATTGCGAAAGACAGGTTTGAGTGATCAGAGTGAGCAGAGTAAGTAGAGCGAGTTGAGTTTTTAGAGTTTTCAAATTTTTTTGTCTAATAATTTTAAATTTATTCATCATATTTACAAATTTAATTCTTAATAAAGAATTTTTGATTAATTTCTCAATTACCTAAGCTGGCAAAATGTATAATTCTTTTCGTCAGTAACTTTTCATACATTTATTCAAGAAATTTATTTCATTATTTTAAAATCCAATGTTGAAAAAAAATATTTCCGCAAAAAAACCCATCGGTGTTTTCGATTCAGGGATCGGAGGTCTGACCGTTGCAAAGTCCTTATTTGAAATTCTTCCGAATGAAAATATCATCTATCTTGGCGATACGGCACGTTTGCCTTACGGAACGAAGTCAAAAGAAACCGTTACGAAATACTCAATAGAAATTACTAAATTTCTTTTGAATAAAAATGTTAAAATGATTGTTGTCGCATGTAATACTGCTTCATCTGTAGCACTTCCCTATTTAAGAAGGATCTCGGATATCCCGGTAATCGGCGTAATAAAACCCGGCTGCAAGGCTGCAGTTTCAAAGACAAATAATTTTAAGATCGGTGTAATAGGAACTCTCGGCACGATCCAGAGCTATTCCTACAAAACTCAGATCCATAAGTTCGAAAGGGACGCGGAGGTGTTTTCAAAAGCCTGCAGTCTGTTTGTACAGCTTGCCGAAGACGGCTGGACCGAAAATAAAATAGCTGAGCTCATCGCAAAAGAATATTTATCTGAATTTAAAAAACTGAATATCGATACTCTTATTCTCGGATGCACACATTATCCGATCCTAAAAAAAGTGATCTCAAATGTACTCGGAAAAAAAATAAATCTGATAGACTCGGGTGAAGAAACTGCTAAAGAGGTCAGGCGAATTCTCGAACAGGAAAATCTTCTGAACAAGCAAAAGAAAACCGGCAATCATAAATTCTATGTAACTGACTTTCAAAAAAAATTCAAAGAGATAAGCGAAAGATTTCTCGGACAGCCGATAAGAAATGTGAAGAAAGTGAAATTGAGTTAGGGAGTGTGAGGAGTTGGTGAGTCAGAGAAGTTAGGTGATTCAGGTGAGTTGGGTGAGTTCATAAAGTTTGTAAAGTTTGCAAAAGTATATCAATAAGAAAATTACAACTTAATATTTAATACCTAATATTTAATACCTAATACTTAATACACAATACTCAATACTCAATACTCAATACTCAATACTCAATACTCAATACTCAATACTAAAAAATGGAAACCAAACAGGTAATCGACATCTTCAAAAAGACCGGCGCAATGCTCGAAGGTCATTTCATTCTTACTTCCGGATACCACAGTCCGCATTATTTTCAGTGTGCAAAAGTCTTACAGTGTCCGGAATACAATACATTATTTGCAAAAGCAATTGCCGACAAATTCAAAGATAAAAAAATTGATGTTGTGATCACACCTGCAGTCGGCGGGATAGTTCTCGGGACAGAAGTCGGCAGACAACTTAATGCGCGGACAATATTCAGTGAAAGAGAAAATAATGCAATGACCTTACGAAGAGGATTTGAAATCAACAAAGGCGAGAATGTTCTGATCTGCGAAGACGTCGTTACTACAGGGGGAAGTGTTTTTGAAGTAATCGAACTTGTAAAAAAAGCCGGAGCTAATCTCACAGGTGTTGGATTTATTATTGATCGCAGCAATGGTAAAGTAAATTTCGGAACTGAACAGTTTTCCCTTGCAAAGATTGATGTAATAAAATTTAAGGAAGATGAAATGCCGGATTGGCTGTCAAAAATACCTGTAACAAAACCGGGAAGCAGAGATTTAAAAGATTAATAATTACATTCGCTAGAATTGTCATTCCCGCATGCTCCTGGCGGGAATCCATTTTCAATTCAATATATTGTTTGGATTCCCGATAAAAACATTCGGGAATGACAGGAAGCAGTTTTTGAAAGTCACTTTTTCCTGTAATAGAATTTTAGATTTTTAATTTCAAAAGCAAAAGATTTAACACAGAGAAACAGAGACACAGAGAAAATATATCAAGAGCTTTATAACTCTCTGTCTCTGAGTTTAAACTATGTTTAATAGTCACATTACATTTTCTTTAGGAAAAGTTTATCATTAAAATGTCTTCTAAGGTCTTATCACGGAAATAAACATTCTGTTATTGTCAGCTATTAATATATCATCGGCATCAACTATGTTGTCACCATTCAAATCCGTTTTTAAACGTAAACCCATTTTTAAGACGAATGCATCATTGTCTATAAGACTGAAATCCAGTGCATCAATCACACCGTCCTGATTAACATCACCGCTGTATATACAATACTTACTTCCCTTTAATTTTAAGTTGTTGCCGTATGCCTGTGTGATATCTGAAATGAAATAATAGTTATTGGTAAGCGTTTCATTCAAATTTTTTCCGCCAATTTTGCTCCAGGTTTCAATAGAATTAAAATGTTTTACTGATATGTAATAAGTGTCGGTTGTAGCATACTTAAATTTAAATAAGCCTAAGAACGAAAGAGAATCCATCAGTGCTTTTGCTGAATCAATAATACTATACGGAGAAGTTATTTGATGAAGATATGCGCTGACTGTATCTCGTCTCGAAAGCTTATTGGATACAGGATCATAGAGTCCTTCCGGAATAACAACCACTTTTACTAGTAAAGCTTCTCTGGTTGTGAACATAGATATCAGCCCAGGAGAAATATTATTCATACTGTCTTTATATTCTACTATCCAAAAATATTTTTTAAAAATCCCAAATCCTGAAACGGTTTTAAATGTATCAGTAAGTGTAGAATCAATAAAAAAAATATTGTTCATCAGAGAGTCTGAAAATATTTTAAGACTATAACTTACTGTATTGTCCTTCCCTAACCAGGTAAAAGTTGTTGTCAATGAATTATCAGTTGAGTTAAAATGCGGAATTGGCATATTAAGAAAAATTTGATAAATAAATCCATAGAAATCAACGAATGTATTTGCCGGGTCCGTAATATCTATACTGAAACCGTTTTGATCATAATACAAAATCCTGGTAGTGAGATCAACTGCCGGTGGATTTCTCCATTGAAATTCAAAAGAAAAAAAATCAAATGGTCCCTGTTTATTCCAAAGTCTCATCTTTACTATCTTTGTTCCGGGATAAACTGAACTTATAATGGGTCCATTACCAAATCCCAATGTAGCATTTGATGCTAATCTAAGTACCGCTGAATTTGGGTAGGATAGAGGCGGATTGTTTGTTGTATTTTGAAATGAAGGATTTCTCGGAATAGCATTTGTTGGTAAGTCCGAACCAATAATTTTATAGGAATATTTTGAAGTATCGTTTACATTGGTTGGGAAAACGATTGGGTTTCCATAATTTGTAAAAGCATTCCTATTGAAAGTAATAAAGTATTGACCCAGTGCATACTGAAACGGCTGACTAACTTCGGAATTGGTCCATTGAAGATAAATATCAAATGTCAATGCGTCATTTGGAAAGATTATACTTTCCAAGTTCACATTCTTAAGTCTTAATTCATAAGTCGGAGCGGGCTGGGAATAACCTGATTGTATTGTGAAGAACAGACACAAAATTAATAATGCAATGAAGAAGTATAGTTTTTTTATTTTGATTTTCTTTTTTAGTTTAGGGTTTGGAATAATTTTAAAAAATATACTTTTAAAATTTAAGCTATATGTTTCTTTCTGATTCTTTGTGATTTAAATTAAAAAAATTAATGTTCAAAGTAAATTATGCTAAGCTCTTCTATTTTCTTGAAGTCTTTATCAGATGTTATTAAGGGAATATTTAAGAACGATGATGTTGCTGCAATAATTGCATCCGGAATCTTTAATGAATATTTTCTTCTCAGTGAAATAGATTCTTGTTTGATATAATTATTTAAATCCATAATGGTCGAATCCGAAATAAGATTTTTTATTATAAGATTTTCTTTTTCAGTAAGATTTTTACTGCTTAATAGTTCTATCTCTGAAATAAATGAAATGAAAATAGATTTGTCTTGTAATAAACCTGGTATCCTTTTATCCCCTTCTAAAAGATAAATCAGGATATTAGTATCTACAATAAGACTAATTCCATTCATCTCTTAGCCTTTTCTGTATAGCCAAAGCATCTTCTCCAAATTTAATCTTACCACTAAATTTTTTCGCATTGAATAATTTTTTAGGTTTTGGCGGATTTACTGATTTCAATTTCTTTTCAATCTCTTTTTTATTTGCAGATTTTTTTATTATAGTAACCATTTTTTATTGTTAATTTTATTTAATCTAAAAAATTTATTTATAAAAAACTATGTGAATTTAGGATTCAAACAAATCATAAAAATCATAGTTTATCATAGTTCAAAAATAACATTTAACCAAAAAATATAAATAGGTATATTTGTAATCTTAAAACTAAATTATAAAATATAATAAATGGATTTTAATTTATCGGAACAGGAACTTGCGGTTCAAAAGCTGGCAAGAGATTTTGCTCAAAATGAAATTGCTCCTCATGTAATGAAATATGACGAGTCACAGGAATTTCCAATGGAAATTGCAAAGAAGCTTGGCGAAGTCGGATTTCTCGGAATAATTTTTCCGGAAGAATACGGCGGAGCAGGTTTTTCTACAGTTGAATATGCAATTATAGTTGAAGAGATTTCTAAAGTTGATCCTTCAATCGGACTGACTATCGCTGCTCATAACGGACTCTGCACAAATCATATTTTTAAATATGCAAACGACGATCTGAAAAAGAAATATCTTCCTGACCTTACAACAGGGAAAAAGCTTGGCGCATGGGGACTGACTGAAAACGTTTCCGGCAGTGACGCGGCGGGAATGGCTACTTTCGCCGAAAGAAAGAACGGTCATTACATTCTTAACGGAAGTAAATTGTTCATTACTCACGGTACTGTCGGTGAGACTGCTGTAGTAGCAGCTGTAACGGATAAATCAAAAAATAAAAACGGTATCTCGGCATTCATTCTTGAAAAAGGATGGAAAGGTTTTAAGACCGGAAAAAAAGAAAACAAGCTCGGCATGCGCGCTTCAGATACTACTGAACTTATATTTGAAAATGTCGAAGTTCCGGCTGAAAATCTGATCGGCGAAGAAGGAGAAGGATTTAAACAATGCATGCAGATACTTGACGGCGGAAGAATTGCGATTGCCGCTTTGTCACTTAGGAATCGGACAGGGCGCATCTGGATGCTTCGTTAAAATATGCAAAGGAAAGAAAACAATTCGGAAAGCCACTGTCGGATTTTCAGGGAATTCAGTTCAAGCTGTCGGATATGGCAACCGAACTTGATGCAGCAAGACTTTTGGTTTACAAAGCTGCATGGTCAAAAGATCAGGGACGTGATATAAATCTGTCTGCGGCAATGGCGAAATATTATGCAAGTGAAGTTGCAACACGAGCGACCAATGAAGCAATACAGATTCACGGCGGATACGGATTCTATAAAGGATTTTCCGGTAGAAAAACTTTACCGGGACGTAAAGCTCATGACCATCGGCGAAGGAACTTCTGAAGTGCAGAAGATGGTAATCGCAAGGAATATTCTGAATATGTTTTAGTTTGGTCTTAAGTATTAGGTATTGAAGTATTAGGTATTATGCTGAAGATTGATGTGCTATAATCATTAGATATTACATTAACTCCAACATAAAATATTCTACATAATAAGTAATACTTGATATTAAAACTAAAAACTTAATACTTAATACCTAATACTCAATACCAAATGTCATTCCTAGATAAAATAGGATTTAAAAAATTAAAGACCGGACTTAATAAGACCAAAGATAATCTTTTCGGAAAAGTTAACCGGCTCGTAAATGCAAGGGGCATCATTGATGACGATTTTCTTTTGGAGCTGGAAGAGATCCTGATTTCATCGGACATTGGATTTGATACTTCAGAAATTTTAATACGGAATATAAAGGAGAGAACCCAAAAAGATAAATATGTCGGACAGGATGAATTAAACAGCTTAATAAATGATGAACTAAAAAAAGTTTTTTCGGATACGACTTCCGAATTTAAGGCATTTCGATTTTGAGACCGATAAGAAACCTTTTGTAATAATGATTGTCGGAGTGAACGGAGTCGGCAAGACAACTTCAATCGGTAAGCTTGCATATAATTTTAAGAAAGCCGGAAAGAGTGTTCTCATCGGTTCGGCTGATACGTTCAGAGCAGCTGCAAATGATCAGCTGGAGATCTGGGCAAAGCGCGCAGGGGTTGACATCATACAAAGCAAAAGCACTTCCGATCCGGCTTCAGTTGCATTCGATACAATCAAATCTGCTGTTACAAAAAATATTGATGTCGTGATAATTGACACAGCCGGACGGCTTCATAATAAATCACATCTTATGGAAGAGCTGAAAAAAATTAAGCGCGTGATGCAGAAAGTAATTCCCGAAGCTCCGCATGAAATATTTATCGTGATTGATTCGACCACAGGTCAGAACGGACTGAATCAGGCAAAAGAATTTTCCGGATGCGCTTGACGGATTAACAGGCATAATACTTACAAAGCTTGACGGCACCGCTAAAGGCGGCATAGTTCTGAAAATAAATAAAGAGATGAAACTTCCCGTAAGGTTTATTGGTGTTGGTGAACAGATTGATGACCTTCAGATATTTGAAAGCGAAAGTTTTGTCGAAGCGTTGTTTGAAAAGTAACTATGATTGAATGGCTAAACTTTGATTAATGATTAAATGATGGTTATGAAAAATGGTTTTTAAAAAGGTTAAGTAAAGTGTAACACATTTTTAAAGGTGTTGCACTTATTATTTTAAAAATGACAGATAATAAAATTAAAATATTACCACAGTCACTTTCAAATAAAATTGCAGCGGGTGAAGTTGTGAACCGTCCGGAGTCGGTTGTAAAAGAGCTTATCGAAAATTCAATTGATGCCGGTGCAAATAATATCACTGTTATCATAAGACTCTGGCAAAAGTTTTATACAGGTAATTGACAACGGTGCAGGCATGACAGAAGAAGATGCAGTCATCAGCTTTCAGCGGCATTCCACAAGCAAGATCGACACTTATGAAGATCTCGAAAATATTCTGACACTTGGATTCAGAGGTGAAGCGCTTGCTTCCATTGCATCAGTTTCTCAGACTGAATTTAAGACAAAAACTGAATCGGATGAAGTCGGCACTTCCGTGAAAGTAGAAGGAAGTGAGATTGCCGAACCAGAAAATCTCCGGTGCGAAACAGGGACTTCAATCACGGTAAAGAATTTGTTTTACAACACTCCGGGAAGAAGAAATTTTCTGAAGTCAAATCAGACCGAGTTCAGGCACATTTATGAAACATTCATACGGCTTGCAGTTTCCAATCCGGAAGTCGGCTTTAGGTTTATCAATAATGATGATGAAGATCTTCGATTTAAGATCTTCAGGCTTGAAAGAGAGATTGCAGAATATTTTTACAGATAAATTTGCTGAATCACTGATTGAGGTCAATCACGGCAATGAGCTCATAAAAATTCGCGGGTATATCTCAAAACCTAACTTTACAAAGAAATCAAAACAGGACCAGTATTTTTATCTTAACAAAAGATTTTTTGTCAGCAAGTCTCTCAATTTTGCAGTTTATTCCGGCTACGATGATCTTATAGAGAAAGGGAGACTATCCGTCCTTCTTTTTATTCATTGACATTGATCCGAAGAAAGTGGATGTCAATGTTCATCCGTCAAAGATGGAAGTAAAGTTCGAAGATGAAAGTGCCGCATTCGGTTTTGTAAGAAGGGCTGTCAAAGAGGCTCTGAAAAATTCAGATATAGTTTTTGAAGTAGGATTTGATAATCAGCTCGGCATCCCGGATTCTGAAGAGAGCTTTCATTACAAAGAATCGAATAGATCTTCGCAAAGTTTTTCACCTTCGGAATCTTTTCAAACAGCCTGATGCCGGATTCACAAAGAAAGAAGGCGGCACAAACATACATTCTATTTTTGAAGCCACAAAGTTTGTAGATGAAGACAGCACTATAAATCATCCTGCCACCGGCAACGAAGAGCAAAAAAATATTTTTGAGCATTCCAAAAAATCTGAATCGGAAAAGTTTAATGTCTGGCAGTATCAGTACAAGTACATCATGTGTCAGACGGAAACCGGACTGATGATAATTGACCAGCATGCAGCTCACGAAAGAGTCCTTTACGAACGCGCTTTATTATGGCTCAATTCTCAGTCTTCATTTTCACAGCAGCTGCTTATCCCGATCAAAATGAAATTAACAAAAATTGATTTTCACATTGCTGCTTCACTGAAAGAGGAATTGCAGAATCTCGGATTTAATTTTAATCTGATGAACGATGATAATGTTGAGCTGACCGGATTGCCGTCGGATGTGAAGATAGGTGATGAGAATAAAATTTTTCAGGAACTGATAGACCAGTTCAAAGAATATGAGCTCAAGCTGAATCTTGAGAAGCGTGACAATCTTGCAAAATCCTTTGCTTGCAGAAGTGCGATCAAGTCCGGTGACAAGCTGACATTCACAGAAATGGTCGGACTCATTGACAATCTGTTTGCTTCGCAGATGCCTTATGTATGCCCTCACGGAAGACCTACAGTTATCAGGATCACCACTGACGAGCTCGACAAAAGATTCAGCCGGACTTAGATAAATAAGTTTTACATTAAATCCTGTTTCATTAAATTTCAAAAAAAATCATGATCAACATAAATAAACATTATGTTATTGACGAAAGCAATAAATTAATTGCAGTACAAATTCCGATCGATGAATTTAAGATCATGGAAGAGATACTGGAACATTATGGATTGGGTAAATTAATTGATGATTACAAAAATGGAAAATCATTATCGTTAAAAGACGGACAGGAATATTACAGAAATTCGAAATAAGATCAAATACTTTTAAGACTCATCTCAGGAACAGACAATGGACATTGCATTAGGAATATTACTCGGCATCGGACTCTCAGCAAGCTGCGGGTTCAGGGTATTTGTTCCGATGCTAGTCACTAACATTGCCTCACTTCTCGGTTACATAAAATTATCCCCCGGCTTTGAATGGATGGGCGGCTGGGTTGCATTCGCCGCCTTTACAGCGGCATCGGTCGTTGAGATCGCCGCATATTATATCCCCTGGCTTGACAATGCTCTTGATACTATTTCAGGACCTCTTGCAATGATTGCCGGAACAATTCTTACTGCATCTTTTCTGACAGATGCAAGCCCACTGGTTCAGTGGACGTTAAGCATTATTGTCGGAGGAGGAACTGCGGGAATTGTAAAAGTTGGCGCAAGCGCCGCAAGACTTACTTCCACTACTACTACCGGTGGAGTTGCAAATGCTGTAGTATCAACAACCGAAAATGTTTTATCAGTTGTAATGTCAATTCTGTCTTTCATTATTCCGTTCATCACAGCTTTCATTGTAATTTTAATAATCTTTTTTCTTTTCAAAAAATTTTCAGAGTTCAGAAAGGCCAGAAAGACTTCCTCTGAAGACAAAGAGCTTGTTCCTTTTAATTGAGGCGGAATCAAAAATTTTAAAATCGTTGGGTAAACATTTTGAAAAAACTCTCCGGACTAACAGTGTTCTTCCGGAGAGTTGAGGTTTTGAGTGGAGATTTATTGGTCGTTGCAAACACCCGTAGGAAGACTCATTGATGTGCTTTGATCACCTCCGTTATATATAAATCGGTTCACTACGCCAAAATAGTTTACTCCGTTGAAGCTGCCACAGATTGAAATTGTATAGCTTCCTGCAGGCATATTCACAAAAGTAGTTTTGGCTCCGGTGATTGTTCCCACATAATAGCCCTGGCTTCCGAATGCAACTGCACTGCCGTTTGCTAAAGTATTATGCTTTACCGTCAAAACTCCGTTGGCTGTGTCTGCGTTACTGTCAGGTGCAAATCCAATCATTGAAAATACAACGAGCGCTATAAGCAACGAAGCCGCGCTGCGAAAAATGATTTTGCTTTTCATTTCTTTTTAATTTTCCTTTTCTTTTCCGGCATTAATTATTTAGTTAGCTTCCAGCCGGAATTTTATGGGTTACTAACTTATTTAAAGTGAATATCACTTTTCACTTAATACAATAAGACAATAAAAGGTAACCTTGTTAAATAGTAAAATAATTGGAAGTAAGTTTTAGAGTGAGCTGATAGTTTGAGCTAAAAGTTGAAAGCTAACCGTCTGTGATTCTTCTGTGATAATTGATCTGACCGAGATGATAAGCGAAGTGTGAAGCCAGTTTTGAAAATACAAATCCGTAAGTAACATTATCGCCGAACTGATTTAGCGGATAAATTTTATTTACATCATCAAGCGTCAGTCCGTCAAAGACCTTTCCCATCACTTGCTTTGTTTCCTCAATTCCGGCAATCAGATCTTTCCTGCTGACATTCTTTTTGGAAAACTCCAGGTCTCTGTCCCTTATGTATCCTGTATTTCCTATCACTGCACCGTAAAAATGGTTTAAGTTGCCGCAAAGATGCAGGCATAGATTTCCCGGAGTATTGCTAATGGAGCCGGCAAGTTTCCAGATGTCTTCTTCATTTTTATAAAGGGAAATCTCTTGTTTGAGAGCATTCAGAAAATCAATGTAAGGCTGTTTGTATGAGTTCATTGTTAATAATTCTGTTATTTATGTTTAATGTTTTATATTTTTTTTTTAGTTTAAAATAAAATAATAATTATAAAAATGACAGCTATAAAAATTAAACAAAATTTGCATTCAATAATAGATAATCTTGAAGATAATCATATACTGGAATTGGTTAATGAAGCAGTCAACCAAATTATTGAAGATAAAAAATTAAAATGGGATTCATTGAGTAATGAAGAGAAAAATTCTATTTTAACCGGACTAAAGCAATTTGAAGATGGCGAATATGTTGATTATGAAGATATGAAAAAAGAATTTAATGAATGGAAAAGAAAATAAAGTTTTCTAAAGAAGCAAAAAATAATACAAGAAAAAATAGTTTCTTATTTAACCAATGAGTGGTCCGAGACAGCTGCCGATAAATTCTTACTCAATCTTGAAGTCAAATTGCATTATATAACTTTATTTCCGCATTCATATCCTTCCTATGATGAGTATTCCAGTATTCGAAAATGTGTTTTATCAAAACAGGTTACATTGTATTATAGAATTAAAAACAATGAAATTGAAGTACTGTCTTTATTTGATACAAGACAAGATCCCGGAAAAATAGAGAAATTGCTTCAATAGAACATCGGATATCCGGCAGGATCCGATTCATTCATAATCTCATAAACCGCTTCGAAAACATCTTCAGCATTCGGCTTTGAAAAATAATCACCGTCAGTCCCGTAAGCCGGTCGATGCGGTTTTGCTGACAAGACATTTTGGCGGGGAATCAAGATATTTATATCCTCCGTCCCTGTCTATAACATTCTGCATCATGAAAGCGGAAGCTCCTCCGGGAACATCTTCATCAAGAAACAAAATCCGGTTTGTTTTTTTAAGTGACTCTAATATTATTTTATTTATATCAAACGGAAGTAATGTCTGAACATCTATGAGTTCACATGAAACATTTACCTTTATTTAATTTTTCAATTGCATCTTTGGCAATGTCAACACATGCGCCGTAAGTTACAATCGTTATATCTTCTCCTTCAGTTAAAATTTCCGGAACTCCAAGCGGAACACAGATCTCACTCATATTATCCGGCAGTTTTTCCTTTAATCTGTATGCATTTAATCTTTCAACGATCAAAGCCGGTTCATCTGATTTTAAAATTGTATTATAAAATCCTGCAGCTCTTGTCATATCTCTCGGAACGCAAACGTGAATTCCCCGGAAACAATTTATGATCGTTCCCATTGGAGATCCCGAATGCCAGATACCTTCGAGCCTGTGACCGCGTGTTCGTATTATCAGCGGAGCTTTCTGACCTCCGACGGTTCTGTATTGAAGACAGGCAAGGTCATCACTTATAATCTGCAGTCCATAAAGCAGATAATCAAGATACTGAATTTCTATGATTGGTTTGAGTCCTCTCAAAGCTGCGCCGATACCCTGTCCTACAATAGTAGCTTCACGGATTCCGGTGTCAGTCAGTCTGAGCTCACCATATTTTTCCTGAAGTCCTGCCATTCCCTGATTCACATCACCCAGTTTTCCGAGATCTTCACCGATCGCAAAAATTCTCGGATCTCTTTCAAATGCAATATCAAAAAATGCATTTAAGCACTTCCCTTCCGTCAAGGACTTTTGCATCTGCATTATAAACAGGTTTTACTTCCGGAACATTCATAGCAGAATCTTTTGATTCGCTGTAAAGATGTGAATCGTATCTTCTGTTATTTTCCTTTTTAAAATTCTCTCTCCATTTCTTTAGCTTTTGATTTGCTTCAGTATTCTCATCGGCTGCAATTCTAAGCACATCATTCACTGCTTCCGAAATAACTTTCTGTTATTATCCAGAGATTTTTTTAAATCTTCACTTATTTTATTTATTTCATCGGCATTTACTCCGGACTTTGCAATTTCACCGAATAAATTTCTTGCTTCCTCATTTTCCTTTTTGATCGGACGTAATATAATCATTCCATGCTTCAAGCTGCATTTTCTTTACATAATCTTTTGCATTCTTTTTCGATCTCATCAAGCTCTTCATCTGTCGATATTGCATTTGCAAGCATCCATTTTCTCATCTGAACTATACAGCAGTATTCCTTTTCCCATTCAAGCCTTTCCTTTGATTTATATCTTTCATGAGAGCCGGAGGTGGAATGTCCCTGTGGCTGAGTAACTTCCTGTACATGAAAAATTGCCGGAATGTGTTTTTCACGTGACAATCTTTTATTCCTTCCTCATACATCGCAATCAAGCCCCGGATAATCCCAGCCCTTTGCTGTGTAAATATTAAATCCCTGATCCTTTCTCTTCATCATATTCAAAACCTTTCAAGACTTCGGAAATATTTTCCTTCGCAATCTGATATTTGCTCGGAACGGAAATCCCGTATCCGTCATCCCAGATAGAAACCGCCATCGGGATCATCAGTACTGCCGCGGCATTCAAAGCTTCAAAGAACATTCCTTCGGCACAGCTTGCATTTCCTATTGTTCCGAATGCAACTTCATTTCCTTTGTTTGTGAATGATTTCATGTTGTGAAGCTGATTATTTTCTCTGTAAAGTTTCGATGCATAGGCAAGACCGACAAGCCTGATCATCTGGCTTCCCGTTGGAGAAATATCCGCAGAAGTATTTTTTGTTTCCATAAGATTCTTCCATTCGCCTTTATCATCAAGAAGCCTGTTGGCAAAATGTCCGTTCATTGATCGTCCTCCGGAAGCAGGCTCATTCCTTAGATTCGTGTCTGCATACAATTGCGCAAAGAATTCTTTGACAGTTGACATTCCTGTTGCAAAAGCAAAAGTCTGGTCCCTGTAATATCCCGAACGAAAGTCGCCGTTCTGAAAAACTTTTGCCATTGCGATCTGTGCAACTTCCTTACCGTCTCCGAATATACCGAACTTTGCTTTTCCCGTCAGAACTTCTTTCCTGCCGAGCAGACTTGCCTGCCTGCTTTCATTTGCTAGTTTATAATCTGCAATGACTTCTTTTTTATATTCTTCGAATGTGGTTTTTCCGTTTAGTGAAACCTTTGATTGTTTTTTCATAAAATCAAAAATTGAATTTGTAAATGCAATTTACGGATATTAAGAGAAAGGTTAAATGTAAAACTAAATTAAATTTCTAACTCTGCTTTACTTTATATACCTCTAAGTCTCAAAGGCTTTAAGTATTATTTTTTTCATTAGAAATTTTTACCGCGAAGACTTCAAGACACAAAGTGTTTTTCAGTGACTGTGACAAACAGGTTTTTTTATATATACACCGATCAGCTTCGGAAGTAAATAACTTGATACACCTTCAGGAGAGTCCATGCAATAGGAAGGAGAATCTGCAGAGGATAAAGAAGAGTATTCTGGATTTTCCATTTCTGTCATTCCCGAAATCTTTTGTCGGGAATCCAATAAACGTATCTCAACCTTTTCCAAATATCAATTTCACAAATCTCATTATTTACCATTTGGCAGAATGGGAAATATTTTTAGCTTCGAAAAGAAATCTTAAATGTATTTATGAAAAGAACTTGTCATAGATAGTCTGACACAGCAATTAAAAAATATTTCGAATTAAATACAACAATTGATATCTGACAAATACTTTACAATTGTTTCATTCTATATTTTTACTTCTTTTTGTTTACATCATTGTCATCATTCCGATTATTCTCTTTTACATCTTTCTTTGGTTTCTGTCTCTCAATGGAATTTCGAATTTCAGGTTCAAATCCGGGTGTTACTTTACTTATAAAATTAAATGCATTATTATTCTACTATACTTAAATCTGCCGCGTCTACAATCATGTCCCCATTTACATCCCCGCTTACATATCCGGTTAAAAAATTGAAAGCTTGATTATCTGCAATTGCTATATCCAGTCCGTTTACATTACCATCCTGATTTAAGTCACCGCTGTAAATGCAATACTTATTTCCTTTTTGAATCATATTGCCACCATAAGCTTGTGATGCTGCACTTGTAAAATCGTAAGAGGTTGTTCCCGGAAATTTTAAAGAAACAGCACTCCATGTTTCGATCGAATTCCTGTGATGAATTACAAGATAATAACTGCCTAATAAAACCGAGGGAAATGCAATTCTTACTTCTCCGTTTTCATTAACGAAACCCTTCCCGGAAGCTACTATATTGAAGGGGGAAAAAGCATTTCTAATATCGCATCGGATTGTATCCCGAACCATAACAGAACCATTCCAGAAACCTTGAATCAAAACGGTCAGGCTGAGTAGATTTGTTGATGTGAAAATATTATCACCACCGCTAGCATAGAGTGTACTGTTCGCACCGGCACTACAATCTCCACAAATAGTGGGGCAATTTGCTTGACCAGGGGCGACCGGATTATTGTCAGTTCCGTTTGAATAAACAAAACGGGAGCACATTAAAAATAAAACTGCACAGCAGCAAAGATGCAATAGCAATTTTTTAATATTAAAGATAAAATTATTTATTTGAATGTGTTTGTATTTTTGCATAATGTATTTTATTTAAAATTTGTAAAATTTCATTTTTTTTCCTTCTTGAGTTCGGCTTCTCATTCACGACACAGAGCATCTCAAGCAACATTAAGGCATTTATCTGAACACTCTTTTAAATCGTTCGCAATTGCGTCGAGTTCGACTGTCAGAGCTGCAGCTTCAGCAATCGTTCATCGGTTTGCCTTAAGGTCCGGTGAGTAAAGCGCTGGCTTAGACACGCACTCGTAGCAACTCTAGCGATTTTTGAGGCTTTCTTAATATCTTTTTCAGCAATCCTAGCACACTCTTTTATGCATTTCTTATAATCCTCATAAGGGTCATTTCTAAATGGATCAATTAAATTTATCGGATTGTTTACAACATACGTATATCATGTTCAAATCTCCGTCATTAAACTCAATCGGATCTCACTGCCCAAACCTCCCCCAATCCGGTTGATAAAATCTTGCACGGTAGCGATAGTTTTTTGTTGAGCATCATATTCTCTTCCTGTAAACATATAAGTATTTCCAATTGCAGTTGCAGGTCGTGGAACATAAGCTCCATCATAAATTGCCGGATTGCCATAACCATCATATTCATACCGTTCAACTACTGCACCTGAATTATCTCTAACGCAGCGAGATAGCTGAGCGAATTCTGGTGATAGAAATAATCAGCGCCTCCCCGCTTCATATTAAGAATATCATCTACCCCTGTTCCGTAAACATAAGTAGCTTGCACTAGCATCAGCTCGATTATGGTCTTCAATTAATCTACCGCTGTTGTAATAAAAATTAATGGTTTCTGTTGAAGTTACTTTTTGTATTCTTCTTCCGAGCGCATCATATTTGTATGCTGGAACTGTACCTCCGTCAACTGAAATGAGCCGGTTTTCAAAATCATAAGAGTATAAATGTCTTCCATCGTTTTTAGTATTTCCGTTTGCATCGTAAATAGGGTTTACAATTGTGCTGTCGGTTATATTAGTGTATTCATTCACATTGTTTGCACTATAGATAGTTGTATCCAAATCATGAACAATGTTTCTTCTGTTACCTACACGATCATAATCGATATTTTGTTTGTGTGAGTGGAAATGGCATATCTAAGCCGAGAAGCGTTCCCTCTTTGTAATTAGTTAAGCGGTCATCGTTATCATAGGAATACTTTTCAGAATTAGATAGACGGTGTGTTTTTTTTGCAAATAATCTGTTTCCTTCTTTATCAAAGTCATAATCGAATTGTGCAACTGTAACTAAGTTCTTTCTATATCTTAGTTGGCTCACCCAATCGTTATTATTATAATTATAAGTTGCAACAACACCATTGCTATATGCACGGCTTAGCATGCGGTTTCCCAAATCATAAGTATAAGTTACGTTAATGCCCGCACCAATAGCAGAGAGCCGAAAGCGATTATCATAATCTTCTTCAACGTTTCTGCCTCCGGGATAAGTAAGAAACCGTTTTTTTCCCGGAATGTCATATATATATTTAGTTGTTTTCCCATTCATATTTTCTTGTTTTACCCTGTCTGCATCGTCATAATCAAAAGTGATATTTGCATTACTGTTATTTGCAGTTTTAATGTTGAATTCATTATCATAAGAGAAATTATCATCGTTGCTTCCCGGGTAATCTCTTTGTGTCAATCGGTTAATCGCATCATATTTATAAGATGTTACACTCCCATTGTTATCTAATCTTGAAGTCCTATTTCCCACCATGTCGTAATTATAACTCTTCGTTGTTCCATTTGCATAAGTTTCTTTTTTCAAACGGTCATTTGCATCATATTCATAAGATGTAATATTCATGTTATCATCTTTCATAGTGGCAGTATTGCCAACCGCATCGTAAGTAGTGTAAGTAAAATTTCCGGCCGGGTATTGTGTAGAAGTTCTTCGCTCAAGAACATCGTAATCATACATTGTAGTATGTCCGTTTCTATCTTTCATAGTTTTTACGCTTGAGTTCTGATTATAAGTATATTCAGTTGACTGTCCCATCGGGTCGGTTACAGTTTTAACCCTGTTTAAAGCATCATAAAAGTATTGTGTAGTATGTCCGTTACCATCAGCTTGTGTACGGCGGTTGGAGTTTGCATCGTAACTGTAAGAACTTACAGGTCCGAAAAGGTCAGAAGTAAGTGTTAATCTGTCCGCAGCATCATAATGATAAGTTATTGTATTTCCGGTAGGGAGAACGCGCGAAATTATATTTCCTTCAGCATCATAATTTGTAGTTGTTATTTCTAATTCCGGATTCTTTTCTGTTTTTCTCCTGTTCAGCGCATCATAAGTATAAATGGTCTTATGTCCGTTTCTATCTGTGATTTCAGTGTTATTTCCTTCCAGGTCATAAGCGTAGATTGTATTCGCTCCAAAAGCATCGGTCACAATCGTTTGCCTGTTTCTATTGTCATATTGATACTTTGTAGGATGCAGGTTTGCATCGGTTGTCCGTGTCCTATTATTGTTTTTATCATATTCATAAAGTGTCTTTCCTATTGGCCGATGAGTTATTGTCAGTCGGTTCAACGCATCATAATCATAATCTGTAGTATGCCCGTTCCCATCCCTTACAATAGTGCGGTTACTGTTTGGGTCATAACCATAATCAGTAACATTGGAAAGAGCATCGGTAACCTTTTTCACTCTGTTCAGCTTATCATAGTCATAAGTTGTCTGGTGACTGCTATAATCGGTTGCTGTTCTCCTGTTCCCATTCGGGTCGTAAGTAAAATTTCGTGAGTTCCCTACGGCATCGGTTTCAATGGCAAGAAGATTTTGTGTATTATAAAAATAACGGGTAACATTTCCATTATTGTCAGTTTTTGTAAGCATATTTCCAACTTCATCATAAGTAAAAGAAGAAGTTCCGGCTGGCGTCGTAATTCTATTTCTTCGATTCAAAGCATCATAGACATAAGAAGTAGTGTGCCCAAGTGCATCTATTATAGAAATTAAATTACTTCGGGAATCGTAATTATATAACTGCGTATTTCCGAGTGCATCCAATTCCTTAGTTAAACGATTAAGCAAATCATATTCGTAAGAAGTTGTGTTATTGTTAGCATCGGTAAAACTTTTCTTGTTGCCAACCCCATCATAAGTATAGGAATTAGTTGAATTGTCAGGAAATGTAACGAGCGTTCTGTCTCCGCGTGTGTTGTATACATAATGAGTTGTAAATCCTCTGCCATCGGTATAAGACTCAATATTTCCATAAGTGTCATAAGTGTAATCTTCCGATACTGTCAATGGCTTGTTGACGTGAAGAAGATTTCCATTTGCATCATACTCATAAGTAGTGGGATTGAGGCGCTTATCAGTAATGCTTGTAATCCGGTTGTGAACAGGTTCATAGACATAAGAAATAAAAAAACCAAGCGGGTCCGTTTCCTTAGTAGTATTGCCCCTTCCATCGTGCTCGTAAATCCAATCATTTCCGTTTGCATCCGTTTTCTTACTGACATTCTTCATAGCATCATATTGAAAAATCTGGTGAAAGCCGCAGCAATTACCGATTTTATCATGCAGGTTGCCTAATGAATCATAATTATACGATGTAGATTGCAAAACATTGTTCACCATTTGTTTAACCGTAGTTGTCAATGTCGCTGTATCATAACCAATGTTCATACTGTTCAGAGGTGAAGTAATACCGGAAACATTTAGAAAATTTATATAGCTGATATTAAACTGATTTGATGCCTGGTCAGTAACCTTTGTAATGAAACGCCCTGCATCATATTCATAATGTATGCTGTTTCCCAACGGGTCTGTAATAGTTATAGGATTACCTACGGAATCATTTTGAAAAGTGATGTGCCTTGCCGGAACCGTATTCGGGTCAGTAATATCCGTTAAATAACCTGCTGTATAATTTAACTGCACGCTTCTTCCTGAAGGGTCGACTATTTTGGTTGCAAGTGAACCTGTGTAAGAAATAATCAGTTCATTATTATTCGGGTCGGACATTTTTGTTAATCTTTGATGCGTAGAATCATCAAAGAAATAATTGATGCCATATTTTGTTCTCAACATAAACTTTCCGGACTGATACTGTGCAAGTGAATCAAATATTCCAACAGGTGCTACGTATCCGCTCCCATTAAAAGTAAAGACATCTTTTCTTCCGTCTCCTCTTCGTATAATAACTTTATTGTCGTCTCGTTGATAAATCATCGAGTATGTCATACTCCACCCGCTGCCATATCCTAGATCTATCGCCGTGGTAGCTGTGTTATAATAAAATGTGAGATTAATAGAAAACCCTCGGCAAGGTATTACTAAATCAGTTCGTTGATAAAACAATCCTCCGGAAAAGCTGTTACCCATAAGCCCAATAGGACCGATGATGTTTGGTTTGTTGATGTTTTGAGAATAAGAAATACTACTTAACAGGATTGCAGATAAAAAAACTATAAAAATGATTCGTTTCATTTTTGTAAATTTAGTTTTTTATTAACCACCCCTGTCTTCAAAATAAGCTTGGGAGGTTAGATAACGTTTATTTATTTTACAATTGAAAATTAAACTATGCACTACAATAAAGCTATTATCAGCTTATCAGATATTGCAACTTAGGTTATTTAATTGGACAATGAAGACGTTGTTTTTCCAAGTCTTTCAACGACAGATTTGTCATCACTACACAGGAAGGTGAAGGAGTCCGTTCTTTCATTATATTTGCCTTAAATTTAACTTTTTCAACTTTAATTTTTAGAATGAAAATAGAAATACCAAAATTTGTCTCTGACACTTTCAAACACTTTCATTACTTTCCGTATGATATTTACTAGTTCCAGTAATTAAAAAATCATGAGCGGATCCCTGCCAAAAATCACGCGGGTTGACAGAATGCAGTAAATATAATGAAATAATGTATGCTCCTGGAATGCCCTCCATTTATGCAGGCAAGACCAACTATAACATTCCAAATATTTCCAAAAATCAAATTCACAAATCAGGATTTTTACCATTTGACAAGCGCTTTTAATTGCAATAATTTGCAATGAGAATAGATGATGAATATTATGACCCGAGGACCTTAGAGATGAATGTTGACGGTGAAAAAAAAGGGATTAGAAAAAACTGCTTTATAAAAATTATTTTGTTAGTGTTGGCCACCGAACTATAATAATTAAAAGTATCCTTCTAATCCCGATACAATTTATTAATCCGGAACTTAAAACAAAATGGAAAAGACCAAACTAAATTAATTACAATTCCCTCACAAAAGCAGATTGCATGAAATCTGGTTTTACCCGGTGGCCAAAATACCTGTGATGACAATATTTCAATCACAGACAGTTAACAATTATTCACTAATCCTAAACTGTAAAGCAGCCATGAAAACAATTAAGAAGATTCTTATGATATTAATTATTATGCTGACAAATAGTATCTGTCATTCATACACCATCCATATTGACAAGCCCAACAGCTGTTCTGATTTCCCTTCACATTTTATCTATCCCGTAAACAGCATTGAATGCAGATTCATGTTCGAAACATCCTATCCTATCGAAGAAGAGCTTGCGGACTGCTCGGTCTATTTAGTCCAGAACGGAAACGAACATCTTATGTATACAGGTGTCAATCACACGGGGCAATGGATTTCAATGCCTGTCGTTCCTACAAGCTTTCCCAATTTCTGCTTTAATGAGACTGCACGGCTCAGAATAAGGGTGTCAAGTTATTCTTTTCCGAATTTATATTCCGATATATACGGATACTTTATTATCCATAAGCCCGGTGATGACTGTCACTTCGGATCACTGACAAACGGAACAGCAGTCCTGAATCTCAATAATGTTACGGGTACGTTTTACAGAACAAGCTCCTGCAACACCATTTCGAGCTCAACTTATTTTGTAAAACAATATAAAGTTAACTTTACACTTTACGGAAATTTTACAGATTCAATTCCCGAAGTCGATACAAATTTATGCTGGGGATATAACGGAGCGCTTCCAAATCATCAGAGAACATGGGCGGCAAAGGTTTATCAGTCAGCAACAGAAGCAAGATTCCAAACTTTTGCCTACAAGATTACAAATATTCTCGGACAGGACCTGGGCTGGGTCCCGTGCAGTCCGGATGAGGCAACAGTAGTTTATTATTATCTGCGAAGACCGGTCATTCAAGCCATGCTGCAATGGAATGCACCGCTCACCCCGTCAAATCCTACATCTTATGTGGTTTGCAACTTACAGCAGGGTAACGGGGATCTGACTTATGAATGGAGGGATACTAACGGGACACCGAGCTTTGAATTTCAGCAGGTAGGAAATTATGCAAGAGTTACCAAACATTTTCCGGATCACATTAACAATGAGTCAAGGGCTAATCAGTATGAGCTATGCTGCAGAGTGGACAACGGGCTGGGCTTCACTCCATGGGAGTGTCTGGTAATTCAGGTTTCAAATTCAGTTATTCAATGTCCGGTGATACGATTCGAAGAGGATGGTTATCCGATTGACGAGAATTCAATTCTGATTGGTTCTAAAGAAAACCCTTTAAAAGACATTATGGACAATTATATAATGATGAATCCGTTTCTCGCCGCCAAAGAAAAGATAGAATTTACAATTCATGAAACAGAAGATGAGCAAACCAGGATTGATCAAATAAGTTTGATACAGGTTTCAACAAATCCCGGTGAAGAAATATCGGTTGACCAAAACGGTGATATCATTAATTATATAAACAATGCACCCAAAGCGTCAATAATAAAAAATGACAAGTATAATATTTCCGAAAAATTATATTACAATGACGATGAAGAAGTTGAATTAGCTGAAAATGATAATCTTAAGGTTTCATTTACGCCCGATGGAAGCGGGTATGTGGTCATATTACTCAGAGGTCCGTTGAATAAAGATAATATTGTGGGGACAATTAACTCTGACGGAAAAGCATTTCCTTTTTACAGCAGGGATAACAACAATATCATTTGCATGAAATTAGAGAAAGCCGATCTAAGCGAATTTGATGTAAATATTAAGCAGGACATTTTGATCAATCAGATTGCTGTTGTTAAAAACCTTAATACATTTTATGCAAACAATTTGAATTTGAAATCCGCTACTATAAAATCCAAGGATGTAAACAAACTAATATCGAATTCAGATGATAATTATGCTGAGATCTCAAAAGACAATGAACTTGAACTTGAATTCGATACTGAAATCATTTCCGGAAAGAATATCCGCTATATATTGAAAACGGAAGGGAGATATTCTATGACCGGAGAAGCCTTGCGGGAAGTAAAAGAATCCGGGCTGATTAACAAACTGTTCGATAATTTCCCTAATCCTTTCAATCCGGTTACAAACATATTGTTTGAAATTCGAAACGACGGTTTTGTAAACATAAAGATCTATGACATAACGGGAAAAGAAATCGAAACACTCATAAATGAGTTTAAGAAAAGCGGCAGATACGAAATAACATTTGACGGGAGCGCTCTGCCAAGTGGAATCTATTTTTACAGGATAGCGAACAGCGACTACTCAGAAACGAAACGAATGATTTTGATCAAATAATATTATACACGGCAGGTCACATTGCCTGCCGGAGTTTTCTATTATGACATTTGTAAAATTAGTGGTGATCATATTCTTAATTTCAAATTTACCATAATGAAACTAAGAGAGGAAATTATTTTTCTTAAAAGAGATATTGAAAGACTGAACATAAAAATATATAAATTAAACCAGTCAATAAAACAAATAAGAAAATCATTAAATGAAATTGAGAAAATCAAACGACTGCAAAAAAAATCACGTGCTATTGACACGGAAGAAAGCAAGATCAGAATGCGTAATCTCCTTCAGTGAATCTAATTGATTTAACATATCAGATGACAGTTATCCCTTTCCGAAGCGGAGCCCTGACTTTACCGAAATGAAGCAGTTAAAAGGTTTTAAAAGTATGCTTTCAATTCTAAACTTTAAATTCCTTCCATTAATAGTTATATTTGCATATATTTTAAACGCATTTAATGATCATATCTTACCGTCTTAGAATTCAGCTCAGTATATTTCTATATTTGATCCTTATTTCTTTTTTTTCAGAATTTTCATATTCACAAATCAAAGTATTTGAAAGACCTCCCGGAAGTTTAAAAAATGATACTTTACTTTTTCCTCAAAGCAGCACACGGAAAACGATTGACCTCAACGGTCAATGGGAAATTTCATTTAATGAAGGAATGAGCTATGGAAAATTCAGCATACCTGTTGCTTATGACTTTAACGGTACTTCTTTTCTAAGAAAACAATTCAATATCCCGGATGATATCGTCAGCCATTTCAGTTTTATACTTGTAGCCGAGGGCATCAACTATGAATCTGAAATAAAAATCAATAACAATTTTATCGCGAATCATACCGGCGGATACACGCCGATAATGGTTTCACTTCAGGACGGGATAATCGGAAGCGCCAATGAAATTAATGTAAAGGTAAACAGCTCATTAAATTACAAGAACACTCTTCCATTGTCGGATCAGATAAATTATTCGAAAATATACGGAGGGATAACCGGGGATATATATTTGATTGCTGTCCCAAAACTTTTTGTTTTAAGAAATACGGTGAAATATACTATTGATAACTTGCTTTCTGTAAAGCTGAATAATAAAATAGAGATCAGGTCTTCAAATTTATTTGAGAATATTGATACATCGAAGTCGAAACTGTTTTTTGTTCAGACTTCAGCAATAAGAAAATCTTCGGGTGAAAATGTTGCGGAAAGCGGTAAAGCACAATTCGATATCGGAGATAATAATACGGTAAAATCCGACAATGACATTACAATTGCCAATCCCATACTCTGGACACCCGAGTCTCCGGAGCTGTATGTTCTTAAGACAGTAATTTCAGACGGTGATGATAAAGTCATCGATGAATATATTACAGAGACAGGATTTACCAACTTATCAAAGAAAAATAATCTCATTTTCATCAGCGGCAAGGAGCTAAGGCTTAAGGGAATTAATTACTATGAAGACCTGCCCAAATTCGCATCGGCGCTTGAATATTCCGAAGTGGAAAAAGATCTCCGAAATATCAAGACACTGGGGTTCAACTCCATAAGAGTGCCGGGCAGATGTGCGCATCCTTATATCGTAAATATGTGCAACAGGCTTGGATTATTTCTGCTTCAGGAAATTCCGCTAAATGAAACCGCGGACAGTTATCTGGATAATGACAAGTATGTTCGTCTCTCGTTGAATTGTCTGGCTGACATTATCGACAGGGACAGAAACTCTCCCTGTATATTTGCGTGGGGAATCGGAAACGATTTCGACGTATCAAAAAATTCATCTTTGTCTTACGTTAAGTCCGCCGTTTCATTAATTGATTCACTTAACAAAAGATTCAAGTATTATACTTCGAGAGCATTCAACACCGACATTTGTTCGGAAGAGGTGGATTTTGTCGGGATAAATTTTTACGGGAAGAGTTACGAGCAAATAAAAACCGCTGTTTCGGATATAACAAATAAGTCCGCGCCTTCCTCAAACAGAAAAAATAACAGTCTTTTCGTTTCGTATTACGGGTTGAATATTGAAAACAGCAACAGCAACGGATTCAGTGACCCGGTTTCACAGGAAGCTCAGATGAAATTCATAAAAGAATGTTATGATAAAATTTCACAGACAATGTTCGGCAATTTTATTTCATCCTATGCAGACTGGAATTCAGAGAACCCGCTTAACTATCCCCTCGATGTAAATCCGTATTTGATGACAAACGGAATCTATACTTTTAACCGGGAGCAAAAGCGTTCCACCGATTACGTGAAAAGAATATTGCAGAACGAAGATCTGCCCAGAATTCAGGAAGGGAATATCACACCTGAATTACCTTACGCATTTATATTGATCGGGATAACGGTTATAGTAATATTAATATACTTCATCAATAAAGATAAAAAATTCAGATCGGGCTTAGTGAGATGTCTGTATAAGCCAACTTACTTTTATACTCTTGTAAAAGACCAGATGATTATTTCAACCTGGTATAACCTGCTTCTGACTTTCAGTATATCAATTGGAATGTCGCTTTTCTTCTCATCAATTTTATATTTTTACCGGGAAAATAATTCTTTCGATATGATCCTCGCGAAGATATTTACGAATGATTCCTTTAAAATGCTCTTCAGCGAGATCAGTAATAATAAATTTTATTTGTTATTATTTTTTGTTTTGTTAAATTGGTTGTCGATATTATTAACATCATTCTTCCTGTATTTTATTTCATTCTATACAAAAGGAAAATCTTTCTTCAAGAACATCTATACAATTTGCGTCTGGTCATCGCTTCCAATGCTGATCTTTCTGTTCATCGGGACAATACTTCTCAAGCTGTCCGAAGGAAATCCTTCTTACATTAAAATTTCAATGTGGCTATTTTTCATTTTATATGCTCTGTATTTAAACCGGCTGATCATCGGAGCGAAATGTCTATTCGATATCAGAACCGGAAAAGTTTATCTTTACGGAATAGTGATCATATTATTTATCTTCGGACTGATATATTCATATGCTTTATTTTTTACCGGAGTTACCGAAACAATAAATCTTGTATCCAACTTGACAAATCAATAAAAATAATTTGTACCTTTCAAAACTGGAAATATTCGGGTTTAAATCTTTTGCTGATAAAACTTCAATAGAATTTGACAGCGGAGTGTCTGCCATTGTCGGACCCAACGGTTCCGGGAAATCCAATATTGTGGATGCATTGAGATGGGTGCTTGGAGAACAGGGAGATAAAATTTTAAGAAGCGGGAAACGGGAAGATATTGTATTCAACGGGACAAAATTCAGAAAGCCCTTAAGCGTCGCCGAGGTAGCAGTCACGATCCAGAACAATCAGAATAAGCTTCCTACCGAATATACGGAAGTTCAGATAGCAAGAAGATTCTACAGAAGCGGCGACACTGAATATTACTTAAACGGAACAAGAGTAAGATTAAAAGATATCAAAGAGCTTTTCATTGACACAGGAATCGGACCTGACGCCTACTCTGTGATCGAGCTCAAAATGGTTGAAACCATTCTGTCAGACATTAAACATGAAAGAAGAAAACTCTTTGAGGAAGCTGCAGGAGTAGTGTCATATAAGCATAACCGGGATCTGACTTTTAACCGGCTCGATGCAGTCCATGAATCTTTGCTTAGAGTCAATGATATCATCCGCGAAAAACAGAGGAATGTTAATGCCCTCGAAAGACAGGCAAAAAGAAATGAAGAAGCAAAATTAGTTTCTGAAGAATTAAGATCTCTCGAGCTTAAAGTCGGCAAATATGAATTTGAAAGCCTGATATCCGAGATCAATGATATCAAAAGCAAAGAGGAAAGTAATCTGAACCTGAAGGCAAAATTATCGGAAGAGATCGGCATTAATGACATTGTGCTTGACGATTACAGAACCGAGATTCAGGAGCTGGATGACAGGCTTGAGGAAATAAATTTAAAAATGACCGCTAAGAAAGATGAAATTAATATTCTGGAGAAAGAGAATCTGGTTCTCGAAGAAAAGATCAAAAATCTCAGTAACAACATTTCAAGATTGAAGACTGAGAATGAACAGCTGTTGATTAACCAAAATAAGAATACCGAAAAACAATCAGAGCTGAATGACAAAATAAAAATCCTGTCGAATACAATTTTCATTTCTGAAATGTCATTTAATGAAAAGAAAGCGAAAGTTGATGCTTCGATAAAGATCATTAACCAGAAGAAGAACGAACTAATTGACCTGGGGAAACAGATCAAGGAAGTAAACAAATTAGTATCAGACAACAAATCCGAATATCAGAAAAATAAAATAAACTATGAAAATAACCTGACACAACTGGAAAAATTGTCCGATGTTAATGCAGAACATCTTATTCATATTGAGAATCTTCAGAAAGAAAAGAATAAATTTGAAGAAGAACTGAAACAGTATTCGGATAAGCTGAAAGTATCAGCAAAAGTTTTGAAGGAAAAAGAGGAGCTGAAAAAATCATTACTTAAATCTCTCTCAGAAAAGGAGAAGGAAGTTTCTGTAAAAAAGATAGAACAGCAATTCATAAAAAATAAGGTCGAACACTTAAACAGCCTGTCCGAGAACTATGAAGACTATGCTGAAGGAGTCCGGTTCTTGATTAAAGATGTCAAAGAAGAAAACATATTAACTATACTGGATGCCATAGAAGTTGAGGATAAATTTAAAATAGCAATTGAGACTGCGCTGGGAGAAGTTTCAAATTATCTCATAGTTGATGATTCAACAAGAGTTGATAAGCTCATAAGCCGTCTGTCCGATAGCAAGAAAGGAAAAGTCAGCTTTATTCTTAACGACGTTTTGAATTATAAGACATCAGGATATATAAACTTTGGCGAAGATGAACCCGATTTCTTAAAATCAAAAGGGGTTTACGGTTTTGCGGATAGATTTGTAAAGTGCACCGACAAATATCTCCTGCTCATGAAATATATTCTGGATGAATATGTAATAGTTGACAACACTGATACGGCAAAGAAGCTGGCTCAGGATAATTATTACAAGTTCATAACTCTCGGAGGAGATATTGTGACGAATAGCTTTATCCGCGCCGGAGGCGATGTAAACGAAGAGTCTGTAAAATTAGGAAGACAGAATAAGATCAATGAGCTTTTGCTGCAGGAGAAAGAATACGAAGATGTTCTGGGGCAGCTCACACGCGAGCATGACACTGTAAAACATTCAGCTGATGAGATCTTAATTGATACATTTAAAGCCGCTTACGATTCGAACAGGATGGAATGTGACAGGCTCGAAAAGGAAATTGCAAAGCTTGATTTCAAAAAAGATCAGCTGGAGAAGTCCGTTTCGGATAATGAAAAATCTTATGAGGAATTAAATGACAATAATAAGGATCTGAATGAAGTAATTAACACGCTGATAAGAGAAGTCAGTAAATCCGAGAACAGCCAGTATAATCTCGATAAGGAATTAATTTTTCTCACGGAGGAATTTAATCTGATCGAACAGACTTTTTCAAACGACTCAGCGGATTTTAATAACTTTAACCTGGAATTCCTCAAGATCAAAAATGAACTAAAGAATGAAGAGCAGAATCTGTCGAGGGTGAATAATTCTGTTTATCACAATGAAAAACAGCTTGCAGGTAATACCGAAACAATATCAGACAGTGAAGTAAGCCTGAAGGAATTTGAAGAAAAACTTTCCGAAAACAAAACAGCATTAAAGATTTTATTAGATGAGATTACGAAGATCGAAGAAGAATACAATTCCGAAAAAGAATCATATGATGCAAAGAAACAGCTTCAGCATAAAATCGACATCGAACAAAGACAGAGGAGAATAGACTTTGACAATGTATCACAGAAGCTGATAAATGCCCAGATAAAGATAAAGGAGAATGAGATAAAATCAGATCAGGTGAAAGATTACATTCTAAAGAAATATGAAAAGGACATTTCCCTGAACGATCCGGAAGCGTACAAAGACATTCTTAACGAAGACTTTGATTTTATTTCTGCAAAGAAATATGCGGACGAACTCAGCGAAAAGCTTAAAAGACTCGGCGGAGGATATCAGCAGATATTATTTGAGGATTTTGAAAATGAAAAAGAGGAGCTGGAAAAACTCATTGAGCAAAAAGATGATCTGCTTGAATCGGAAAAAGACATAAGGAAAACAATAGAAAGGATAAACAAAGAAGCACGGGAGAGATTTCTTTCTACATTTGAGCAAATAAGGGAAAACTTCATTCGAATATTTAAGGAGCTTTTTTCCGAGGGTGATGAGGCAAATTTGAGAATAACATATGAAGAGGATGAGAACGGCAAAACTGAAGAAGATCCTCTTGAAGCAAAGATAGAAATAATAGCAAAGCCACGTGGCAAAAGACCGACTTCGATCGAGCTGCTGTCAGGCGGCGAAAAAACACTTACTGCAATTGCTCTTTTGTTTGCGATATATCTTGTGAAGCCGTCTCCGTTTTGTGTTCTCGATGAAGTGGATGCTCCGCTGGATGTTGCGAACTTGGCGCGATTCAACAAGATGATACGAAAGTTTTCAGAGAATACACAATTCATTTTGATCACCCATAACGAAAGAACCATGGAATCGGTTGACAGGCTGTACGGAGTTACTATGCAGGAAGCCGGCATAACTACAATTGTCGAGACAAAATTTAAGACAGATGAAAGATTACAGACTGAAAATATTCAGTGACTTCGACGGAACGATCACAAAGAATGATGTCTGGGTGAATTCCATTGGGAAATTCGTTACGGCAAAACAGGAGTTTGACAATCTCTGCACTGCTTTCTATTCACAAGAGATAAATGCAAGAGAATGTAACAGCAGGCAGCTTGAACTGGCTGAACATTTTTCTCTCGATAAATTAAATGAGTATCTCAATTCGGAAGAAATAGATGAATACTTTGTTGACTTTCTTGACTACTGCCGGGAAAACGGATATGAGTTTAAAGTTGTCAGCGGCGGACTGGATTACTATATCAAATACATTCTTGAAAGGAAAAATATTGATATTGATGTTTACGGCTGCAAAATGATCTTAAATGAAAGCAAACAGACAATAGACTGTGAATATGTTTATACCGATGAATACTGCAAACTGTGTGAAACCTGTAAAAGAAATATCCTGATCAACGGCACAAACGATCTGGAAAACGAGATCTCTGTATTTATCGGTGACGGAGTTTCGGACTTTTGCGTCAGCGGATTTGCCGATATTGTTTTTGCAAAAGGAAGGTTAGCATCCTATTGCTGGAAGAATAATATTACATATTATGAATATCAGAATTTTTCGGACATAAAAAATAAATTGATTAGTTTAACAAATAAGAATAAAATTAAGCAAAGACAGGAAGCTAAAATCAGAAGAAGAGATGTCATTATGGGAGGATGAATTCGATTTTGGATTTGGGATTTATGATTTTGGATTTCTCAAATAAATCCAAACCTTAAACCAACTATTTACTTTTCAACCAAATGGACGAATTGACTATTCAACCAATTAACTAATCAACCAATCAACAAATCTTGAAAAAGCTCGGTAGTCTTTTTTTCAAATACAGAAGTTACATACCATTGCCTTTCTTACTGGTAATGTTAATCTTTATGAAGCCGACTTTATCAAGCATAATAATTGGCTTTATTATCGCACTGAGCGGTGAGTTAATCAGGATATGGTCGGTGAGTCTTGCGGGCAGCGAAACCAGAACTACATCCGGTGTCGGCGGGACTTATTTAGTAACACAGGGTCCTTATTCAATTGTAAGAAATCCCTTGTATGTAGGAAACATTTTAATTTATACAGGTATCGGGATAATGAGCCTCTCCCTGTTCCCTTATCTCCAGATATTCGCTTTCCTGTTTTTTTTATTTCAGTATTACTGCATAATTCTTGCTGAAGAAGAATTCCTTTCAAACAAATTTGCCGGTACTTTTAAACAATATACAAAAGCTGTTTCAAGATTCATTCCTATGAAAAATAAAATTCCCGATGAAATAAAATCCAATCTCGTTTTTAATCTTAAAGCCGGGATCAAATCGGAAAGAAGATCACTTCAGGCATTCATAATAGCTTCCGTAATTATCATAGCTGATTATATAAAGGGACAAATTTTCTGAACTCAGGCTCTCGGATGAGACTGCTTGTAGACTTTTTTTAATCTTTCGGGGGTAACGTGTGTATAGACCTGTGTTGTTGAAAGGCTTTCATGACCGAGCATATCCTTAACTGCCCTGATGTCAGCCCCGTTATCGAGAAGATGTGTTGCAAATGTATGCCTTAGAACATGCGGAGATTTTTTCTTAAGATCGGTAACAAGCGATAAATTCTTTTTGATCATCCTGTTAACTTTTACGGGATAAAGTTTCTTTCCTGAATTATTGAGGAAAAGAAAATCGGAATTATTAACATTACAAATTTCCCTGATACTCAGATAATTTTTAATTGCTTTCTCAGCTTCCTCACCAAACGGAACAATCCTTTCTTTCGAACCTTTGCCAAAAACCTTTACTGTACTGTTTTTGAAATTAATCTTATCGATCTTCAAGATCAATCAGTTCGGACAATCTTATCCCCGTGCTGTAAAACAATTCTATTACTGCTTTATCCAGTATGCTGATATCGGTAATATGCTTTTCGCCGAGCAGCTTCCCGATTTCTTTTTCTGTAAGAAAAGACGGAAGATTTTTTCGGTACCTTAGGAAAAATCAGTGACGAAGCATAATTCTTCGAAATGTATTTCTTTGTCAGAAGGAATTTATAGAATGATTTTAATACGGATATTTTTCTTGAGATGGATTTCTTTGAATATCTTTTTTTGTAAGCCAAGGGATCGGAAAATTCAGCAATGAATGATTTAAGAAATGCGAGATCAATTTCATTAAGATCTGTTTTTCCGGATTTGAGATCCTTCCTTGTCATATCTCCGGACTTAAGGATGTATTCTGAAAATTGTCTCAGATCATTTTCATAAGAAGTGACTGTGTGCGGAGAATAGTTTCTCATTGACCTCAGATATTCCAGAAACTCCGTATAATATTCATAAGGTTTTTTTCAAAATTATATCGCGTCAGATATAGTGGAAAAATTAAACTCAGAAACTTTAAAGCCGGCACTACAATTTTCGCATCACCCGTCTCGCTTCCGACAACTTTTTCAGAAACTGACATATCCAGTACATTTATTCAGAACATTTACGGGAGATTCATTGAATCTGAAATTATTTACTGGATGGTTTATTTTACCGTTTTCAATGAGAAAGACACCGTCCCTTGTAAGACCTGTAAGCAGGATCTGTTTCCGATCAACAGTTCTTATATACCATAACCTTGTAACATATATGCCTTTTTCAGTTGAAGCGATCAGATCTTCAACCGATTTGTTGAGTTCCTTCCATTATGATATTGGTCGGATACGGAACATATTCGCTGTCGGTTTTTTTAGCCCAGTATCTGTTAGTATATAAATTATTCAGAACTCCGTTTGTTATCCAGTTCTCTTTTGTAAACGGGATATCCGTCATCCGGAAAACGGTGTAGAGGGAGCATATTTACTTTGAGGATCGGAATAGATATTAACTTTTGAATCAACAATCTCCTGTCCTATCTTATTTCCTTTTTCTTTATCGGAAAAAAAACTTCTTCCTTCATCCGCGCTTCTTTTATTCATATAGCCGAGCAAGATTATCTATAATATCAGCAGACTGCAGCATTATCAAGTATCGTCAACATATTTTCCGGGTTCATATTTCTGCGGGTCTTTGGACAGAACAGCCCTGTCAATTACTCTGTCCGAAAATTTTTTAACATCGAGCAGATCAATATCCGCATATGACCTGTCAATTTTGCTTGAGCCTTTTCCTTCTTTTGTTCTTATTGTTGAAGAAAACTGCTGAAGTATTTTTATGATAAGCAAAAAGACCGTTTGAATTTCCCACTGCATAGAATCCGGAATTTCTTTCAAAAAATCCGGCTGAATGTAGATCTTTTTCAACTGCCTTATTTAAAGTATATGATACTTTTTCGGAAATATCCTGCGGTGAAACATTATTAGTTTCTTCAAAAAATTCGTTCACCTGCAGGATAGCCGGTTTGCTTTTCAGGAGGCGGCATGAACTCATCATTATCGGGAGAAAGCTTTGCAATATCTTCGGACTTTCTTACGCCTTTTTCGATCATGACTCGTCTTCAATGGAAGTAATTGCTGACGCTTCCGGATCTTCTTTCCGAAGTTGGATGTGATATTTGCCGAAATAGAATCGATCGCTCCGCAGGTTGAAACTGTGTTCAGATGCAAATCTTAAATTATTGGAATTGCTACCCGATAAAGAAACTGAAGCAGAATCAGCTTTTGAATAAGAAAGAATTTTATCAACTATTTTTTTTGCTTCATTCCTTCAAGTAACATGATAATTAAATTTGAGATTTTGTATTTAGAATATTCATCTGTCTGAATCTTGAAGGCACTGCTCCGTGACTTACCGGGGATATCTGTCCCGGCTCCCCTTTTCCGCAAAACAAAGATCCGCCGAGATAATATTCGCTTTCATCACAGATCGCATCACAGGAATTCCAGAAATCAACAGTGTTTCCCTGATAAGCAACATCATTCAGCATTCCGGTTTTTTTACCGTTTTTGATTTCCCAGAACTCCTGACCTGTAAACTGGAAATTATATCTCTGCATGTCTATGCTCCAGCTTCCGTCTCCTATTATGAGTATTGCATCATCTGTATCCGCAATGAGATCATCAAGAGATCTTTTCTCTTTTGACGGCTGTAGATGAAACATTCGGCATTCTCTGAATCGGGAAATGTGACCAGCTGTCTGCATAAGCGCATGCAAATGAATCAGTCTGATTTAATAATCTTCGCCTGTTCTCTTGTTGTCTGATAATTCACAAATATTCCGTTCTCAATTATCGGCCATTCAATTGTTTTCACTCCGTCATCATCATAACCTCTCGTAGCAAGCCCGAACTGCTGTGTCCTGTCTGCAATTAAGATTTATTATATCTGAGCCGTATTTTAATTTACCGAGTTTATCAGTTGTCATAAAGCTCGTTCCGGCATAATTTGCTTCATATCCAAGCGCTCTGTCCAGTTCGGTCGGATGCCCGCATGATTCATGTATTGTCAGAAATAAATTATTTCCGTGTATGATCAAATCTCTTTTTCCCGGCTCTACACTCGGAGCTTTGAGTTTCATCTTTGCAATCTCAACTGCCTCTTCGATTTCGCTTTCAAAAGGATATTCAGTTAATATATTCATACCCTTTACTCATCGGAGCAGATAAAGTTTTTCTTGATTCAAAATTTCCCGTCTTCTTTGTCAATTACTGTCGGCTCGGTCTCAGCCCAGATCCTGTAAAGGTCCTGCGTAATGTTTGAGCCCTCCGAAGATGCAAAATATTTCCATTCATTTATGAACCACATAAATGAATCTAACATAGTCGGCGCCGAATGACATTGCCAGCTTATTGAATTTCAACTGAAGGTCAATTTTATCGGTAATGGAAATATCAAACGGATTAATTTTAATCGGGGTTTTGTAAGTATCAGATATAAGAAGCTACGTAAGGGCGAGCTCAACCGGGATCTTTGCAATATTGAATTGGCTTTTGAAATCTCGCATGCCAGTTCAGTTGCTTTGATAACTTCCGGTTCATTCATAAAAGCACTTGAAGCGAATCCCCAGGTACCGTTTATCAAAACCCTGACGCCAAATCCCAGATCCTCACTGTCGGAAATGCTTTGTATCCTTTCTTCCTCGAGTGCTGATACTTTGATTCCGGTTTTTACAAATTCTGATATCAGAATAAGATGCACCGTTTCTGTTTGCCGTAGATATTGAAGTCTCAGCTAATTTCTTAAAATCCTGATCAGTGAAGCTTAAAAAAGTTTTTAATGCTTCTTCATTAAGATTATTATCAAAAGAATTATTTCCTAATGCCTTTTCAAGCATGCTGCCCCCTATGATTGCACCGCAGCATCCGGCGGCGGTTGATTTGATAAAATCTCTTCTCTTCATGATTAATATTGTTATTTATTATTCTGAATTTTTTTTCAACACCTATACCGCAGCTTCTTCCTGTTCAGTCTTCTCTTTAATATCATACTTTGTCTTACATTCAGGACACTCAAGAAAATCTCCGTCTTTCTTTGTAGATTTTTTTACAAGATAATTATTACCGCATTTTGTACAATCCTGAATTACAGGAAATCCATTAGTAATGAAATCGCATTCAGGATATCTCGTGCATCCGTAAAAGAAGCTTCCTCGTTTTGTTTTCCTCTGAAGGATCTCTCCCTGCTTGCATTTAGGGCAGGTGATCCCGAGCGTGATCGGTTTTATTCCGTCACATTTCGGATAATTTGTGCATCCATAAAATTTTCCGTATCTGCCGACTTTAATCTGCATCGGCGCTCCGCATTTATCACATATAACGCCCTTAGCCATTTCAATGTCTTTTTCGCTCGGCTGCTCAAGAGGCAATGCGCCTTTGCATTTTGGAAATCTTTCGCAGGAAAGAAACTGCCCGTTACGGCTCCATTTCTTTATCCATCTTTGCGCCGGTTTCAGCTCCGCATTCGGGACAAGTAATGTCTGTCGGTTCTATCAAGTCCCTTTTTAATATCAGCTGCAATTGAATCGGCTTCGGTCAGATCTTTATTGAAAGGAAGATAAAAGTCATCCAGAACTTTTTTATATGTGCTCTTTCCATTTGCGATCGTATCAAGCTCTTCTTCCATCTGTGCAGTGAAATTTACATTTATCACATCTTCGAAATGCTTTGAAAGAATTTTGTTTACTGTTCTTCCCAGAATCGTAGCATAAAGCTTTTTCTCATTAACATTTACATACATCCTGTTGATAACCGTTGAAACTATCGCCGCAAATGTACTCGGTCTTCCAATACCGAGCTTATCAAGCTGCTTGATCAGACTGCTCTCGGTATATCTCGGCGGAGGACTTGTAAAATGCTGATCCTTTGTCAGGTTCAGAGCTTTCAGAAAATCATCTACATTCAGATCGGCAGGTATTAATGTTAAATCCTCATCATCTTGATCTGCGTTTTCTGGCTTGTCTGTAGTATCATCTTTTAACATCTTCATATACTTTAAGAAACCCGCTGAACTTCATTACACTGCCTGTTGCCTTGAACAGATATGTATTCTTTGTTCCTCTCGGTGAAAGCGCCTTGATAATGACAGTCTTCTGATCAAGGACTGCCTGTGACATCTGCGAAGCAACAAATCTTTTCCAGATCAGATCATAAAGCGCATGCAATTCTTTCCCAAGCTTTTTCATATCTTCCGGCTTTCTGTTTACATCGGTAGGTCTGATGGCTTCGTGAGCGTCCTGTGTGTTTTTCTTTTTCGTTTTAAAAATTTTCGGCTTTTCCGGCAGATAATCTTTTCCGTAATTTGCATCAATGAATTCACGTGCCGACGTGACCGCTTCATCGCTGACTCTCGTTGAATCTGTCCTCATATAAGTTATGAGTCCGACAAAACCTTCTTCCTTATTTCCTTCTATTCCTTCATAAAGTTTCTGCGCAAGCATCATCGTCTTCTTCGGAGAAAATCCCAGTCTCGAAGATGCTGTCTGCTGTAATACACTTGTAGTAAAAGGCGCAGGTGAATTTCTTCTGACTTCCTTAACGGTAATGTCAGTGATCTTATACTTGTTATCTTTCAGCTCCTGTAAAATTTTATGAGCCGATTCTATGTCTTCAATACACGGTTTTTCTCCGTCAAACTTCAGAATGTCATCATTAATTTTATAAAGTTTTGCTTTGAACGGCTTTGATGTGGCTCCCGAAGGTTTCGCAAACAATCCTTCAACAGACCAGTATTCCTTCGGCTTGAAGTTTTCAATTTCATCTTCACGCTCGCATATTATTTTCAGCGCAACAGACTGAACTCTCCCGGCTGACAATCCGAAATAAAATGTTTTCCACAGGAACGGACTTACCTTGTATCCAAGTATCCTGTCCATCACGCTTCTTGCTACCTGGGCAGAAACAAGATTATCATCTATCTTTCTCGAATTCTTCATTGCCAGTTCAATTCCGGATTTCGTAATCTCATTGAACAGCACTCTGTGAATTTTCTTCTTATCGAGTACAACTTCATCGGCAATATCCGATGCGATAGCTTCCCCTTCCCTGTCCGGGTCAGTCGCTATATATACTTTATCAGATGCTGAAGCAATTTTCCTAAGGGAATCAATTACATTTTCCTTTCCGGGAATGACCTTAAATGTCCCTTCATATCCGTTTTCAAGATCGACATTCATTTTGCTTTTCGGAAGGTCCTTGATATGTCCGACCGTTGCTTCCACAACAAAATCTTTTCCGAGATATTTATTTATTGTCTTTGCTTTTGACGGTGACTCGACTATTACTAATGATTTTCGCATTTATAATTTATGTTTTCATTAATTGTTTAAAAATACGCTAACTACAAATCCCTAATGAATAGTTTCATTGTTCTGTATGATCAGCCTGTTTAGTGAATCGGATCTGTCTTCATTGTCAAATATCAAAGACGTGATAATCATCTTTATTTCTTCCACTCCTGCTTTCTGATAGCCGGCTGAAATTACTTTATCTATTATAAGCTCTTCGTCAAGCTCCGCTAATATGCCAAGCTCCTTCATTTGTATGAGATACCCCATTGCTTCAGTGGACAGGATGCTTTGCTCTGCGCTGTGAAAAAACCTGTGGGACTTTGTTCTGTAAGGAACATCGCTTAACACCTTATCGCCTACATCCATCTTTGAAAATATCCATACAAAAGCTGTGTTGATCTCCGCATCGGTATATCCGTTATTGTTTAATTTCTTTATGTCAATCTCATTTATATGCTTGCTGTCCTTCATTTCGCTGAGTATATAAACGATTATTTCAATAATTTTTTCGTGCATTCTTTAATATGTTATAATATATGTTTTAAATAATAATTTTCTTTCTTTCTTATAATTTTTTTCTCCGCAGGTGTCGAATCATCATATCCGCATAAGTGCAGCAACCCGTGAACAACCACGCGCATAAGCTCATTTTCAAAACCGGTCTTAAATCTTTGCGAATTACTTTTTACTGTATCAACGGAAATCAGCAGTTCACCTTCTGTCTTTCCTTCTTCATCTGTATCATAAAATGTAATTATGTCGGTTGCGTAATCATGACCGAGATATTTCCTGTTATGTTCTTTTATAAAAACATCATCACAAAATACAAACCCTACAGTTCCGAAATTCTTTTTTTCTTCCTTTGAAATATTCTTTGCAAACTGCCTGACCGAATCCCTGATTTTTTTCTTAACTGCCTGTAACACCGGGGAAGTTATTTTTATAAATAATATAAGTTTTCAAACATTGACAATTGAAACAGAAATAAAAACCCGCTGATTAATTTATTGTATCCGTAATGGATAAGGCAATAGCTGAAAGAAGTTTCTCCGAATTTAATTCCGAAAAATCGGACTTAAGAATTTTTTTGTCAACATTGGAATACAATGCGCAGTCACCCTGCTTCGAAACTATCAGACCGGAAATACTGGCTTCCGTCTCAGATATGAATAATATCTCTTCGAGCATTTCACTCACCATCAAATTACTGCATCCCTGCAGCTGAAGATGTGTATTGTTTGTATAAACCGAGATGAGACTTTTCCCGCTGTCTTCAGGATAAATCTCCACACAAATATTAGCGTTTATTTTTTCATTCTTAATATTGATTGTAATGGAGCTGTCGGTTTGTTTGAATTTCTCAGAGAAGAGGTTTTCAATTTTTGCCAGATCTTCTTCCGTAATATTGTGTTTACTGTCGGTCACTTCGGTTTTATGTTTTATTTAAAAACCCTAACTGATGATTTCAATTAGGGTTTGACTCAAAATTTTCTGCAGCAGTCGCTTATCCCTTTACCCTGACATTTGCGGCTTTGTGGCCTTTTTCGTCATCTACCAGATCAAATTCAACATCCGCTCCTTCTTCAAGAGTTTTGTATGACTGATCCGAAGCTATGCTTGAAAAATGTACGAAAACATCTTTGCCGTCGCTTGTAACTATGAATCCGAAACCCTTCTTTGCATCAAACCATTTGACTTTCCCTGTTTCCAATTTAGACCTCCTGTAATATTCCTTCAGCATTTGAAACAAAAAACACAGACAGAATTAATTTTAAATTTTGTTCAAATGCCTGAGGTAATCTGTGCTCTTATCTTTTGAACGTTGTAAAAATATCTATATAATATAACTTTGTCAATTGATAATCAGTCAGGAAGTAAAAGAATTTGGAATTCGGGATTTTGGATTTGGAATTGTTTAAGGTCATCAATTTCCATTTTGTTATCTTTCTTTCAGCCGTCGCTTGTGTTTCCAAAATGCTTGCATATCAAATATAAAATCCAGTTTAACACTACGGGAGAACTTTTTGAAACAAACGTTCCAAGCTGGGGCTTGGGAACGAGTGGTTCTAAAGTTGGGCGATCTGAGAAAATCTTCAAATCGGATGATGTCCCACTTGAGAAAAGTTCTTTATGATTTCAAGCGCGGTGCTTTTTCGCATATCAAAAAGTGAAAGATTGAATCTGACTATTCCAAAAACCTTCACAAAATAAATTATTTTATGAAATTCTTAAAGTTATATGAATGTGAATTGAAACAAACGTTCCCAAGCTGGGGCTTGGGAACGAGTGGTTCTAAAGCTAGGGCTAAGGAACGAATGGTTCTAAAGTTGGAACTTGGGAACGCAATACTCAAATACGCATTCACGGTTTACATTTTGACATGCAGCATCTGTTTCAATCAGGGAAACCTTTTCAATATTATTTCGTCTAAATTGAAAAAATATAAAGAAAGGAGTAAGAAAAATTATGATTAAAACATTATCTCTTTGTCTGTCTTTCTTAATTTTTATTCCAACCATACTTACTGCTCAGAGTTCATCATATTCAAATAAATATTACCAATACAGAAACATGTCCTCCAAGCCGACAATCGAATTTTCATATGGCTTATCCGACATAAAGCTCGACGGAATTAATTTCAGTCTCGCCAATGCGGGTTTGTTTGAATTAAAACTGGGCTTTACTTCACAGGGAGTTACTTCGTATGGTAAAAATATTCTGAATTATAAAAACCGATTCATATTCCTCAGCAATGCGTCTTCGGACAACTATACACAATCCGTAAATCCGGGTGTCCAAAATAATATGTGGCGTTTCGGGTTGGGAAATAAACAGGGATACGGCATAAAGCTCGGTTCAGTCTCCATTTCGGAATATAACTCAAATTCATTTGCTTGGTCGAAATTCGATTATACACAGCCGGCAACTGTGAGCGGAGGTGAATCGCAATATGATTACTCGGCATTAAATGATTTTGATAACGCTTTCCGTTTTGGTTCTGCAACAGAAGGCGGATTGAACATACAATTATCACAAGGCGTCACCATTCAACCGAAGTATGAGATAGCTGACATATTCCCTAGATCACTTTTTGGAAAACAGCTTATGAGCTCGACGATAGAATACAGCGGATTGTTTTTATTAAACGCATTTACAAAACAGATCATGAGAAACACACCCGACGCAGGAACGTTTGTTAATTTCATTCTGAAGAATGCTTATGAATATGGATTTTATCAATTGAGGAAAAACGAAATGAACTGGCCGTTCACAAGCGCCGCGCCGTTAAGATATAATACTTTTAAATTGGGAATGACATTCACTTTCTAGGTACTAGGTATTAAGTATTAGGTATTAGGTATTAGGTAATTGGGTAATTGGGTAATTTTTAAACCTAAAATAAATTTTAAAAAAACAAATAATACTTAATACCTAATACCTAATACCAAATACCTAATACCTAATACCTAATACCTAATACCTAATACCTAATACCTAATACCTAATACCTAATACCAAATACCTAATACCTAATACCTAATACCTAATACCTAATACCTAATACCTAATACCTAATACCTAATACCTAATACCTAATACCTAATACCTAATACCTAATACCTAATACCTTGTCCCGTCCTAAAAAAAGTTTACAAAAAAGTGGCTCTTGTTTTTTCTCTACAGCAAAGACGGAATACTTGAGAGCGCAGCGGTTGACTAACCTCAAGTATTCCGTCTTTGCTGTTATTATTTTTTCTTTCTTTTTTGCTTCTTTTTTCTTTCTTTTTTATTGACATGTTTATAACTTTTTATGCTGCATACTTTTGATTTGGAGTCATATAGTTAATACTCATATGAGGTCTTAATTCATTGTATGATGAAATTGCTTCTTGCACCGCTTCTATTGTGTCCTGTTTCGTTTTAAATATCTTATTAAGTAAAAATTCTTCTTTCAATATACCGTTAACTCTTTCTGCTACTGCATTCTCGTATGGATTTCCTTTTTGGGACATGCTTATCAATATTCCTTTTGATTTTAATAATTCCGCGTATAAGTTTTACTGCAGTATTGAATTCCCCGGTCCGAATGATGTATCGATCCTGACAATTCTTTATCCTTTATTGCCATTGTTAATGCTCGGTGACTTCCTTCAAAACTTAGACTATCACTGATATCAAATCCTACTATCTTGCGTGAATATAAATCTGTTACCAGAGCCAGATATGAAAACCCTTCAAGGCTATCTATGTAGGTAATGTCCGATACATAAACTTCATCTGATCTGACAGGAGTGAAATCTTTTATTAAGTTGTAATGCTTCAAGTGGAAATGGAATTTCTAAATTCTTATATTTGTAAACTTAAAGAAAGGAAATTCCAAAATGCAGGAGAAAAAACGTTACACCGCAGAACAGAAAATTACTATTCTCAGAGAGCTTCTTGAGAATAATACACCTATCAGCCAGGTCGCTGAAAAGTACAACGTCCATGTCAATGACATCTATAACTGGAAGAAAAAACTCTTCGAGAATGCAGCTTCTATCTTTGAATCAAAATCATCCGGAGGTGTTAACTCAGCTCAGGAAAAGAAGATTGAATTTCTGGAAGCAAAGCTAAAAAAGAATGCAGATGCAATAAACTGGCTTCTTTCGGAGAATATAGAGTTAAAAAAAAATATCGATGGGGAAATTTGAGAGCTCAATGGGTTGAACCTGACATCAGGGATGAGATCACAGAGTTTGTTGAGGCAGTTAAAAATAAAACTGAATTTTCATTAAAAATTATATTAAAATTGATAAGTCTTAATTCAAGTAAATATTATTCATGGACTTCAAGAGAAGGCATGCCGAATAATCACAACGGCATCATGCCCAAAGAGAACTGGCTGCTTGACTGGGAAAAAGAAGCAATTATTTTGTATGCAAAGAATCATACAGGTGAAGGCTACAGAAGATTAACTTACATGATGATCGATGATGATGTTGTGGCCGTAAGCCCTTCTGCAGTCTACAGAATCCTGAAGCGTGCTGGCTTGCTCAACAAATGGAACCAGACAAAGAAGTCTTCTAAAGGCAGAGGCTTTGAACAACCTTCAGGACCGCACCGGCATTGGCACGTAGATATAAAATATGTTAACTACAAAGGCACGTTTTTATTCTTAATTTCTGTAATTGACGGATATTCCAGATATATAACACATCATGAATTAAGACTGAACATGCAGGAGTACGATGTTGAACTGACGATTCAAAAAGCATTGGAAAAATTCCCGGGGAATAATCCCAGAATAATTTCCGACAACGGATCGCAGTTCATCAGCAAAGACTTTGCAATGTATCTGAAGTTTGCAGGACTGCAGCACATTAAAACTTCAATTGCATATCCGCAGTCAAACGGAAAGATTGAACGTTATCATAGAACTATACAGGAAGAATGTTTGAAAAAATCATCGATGATAAATCTTGAAGATGCAAGAAAACAAATTGCAGAGTATATTGAATTTTATAATACAAAAAGACTTCATAGTTCATTATATTATTTAACACCAAATGATTATTTGAACGGAATAATAAAAGAAAAGCTCGAAGTGAGAGAAAACAAATTACAACAGGCAAGAAAAAACAGAATTGAAATCAGAAATGCTGTATGAAAATCTACCTAAATCAAATTTTGAAAATTCCATTTTCCGGAGAACCAATACAAAGTTATCATATATCCTAAATCCATGGAATGAATTGGTCGTCTTTGTAAAGCGTTTCTTTTTGTATATCAACAGACCTTGCTTTCTCAATATATTAAAAAAATTATCTCTTCGAAGCTTCATTCCCATTTTCTTTAAATCAGGTTTTAACATTCTATACAATTTCTTTCCTCCTAACATCGGAAGTTTAATATGATATCTGAACCATTTTCAATAATATATCCTCTTGCAAAAGGTTTATCTGCTTTTTTCTTCGGCTCTTATAGTATCCCTGTGGACTTATTTCTAAGGTTTTACAGATCTTTTTCAATTTCCTTTTCGCTTTGAATCCTTTGAGCTTTTGCCGCCCGATTTCAATTGTTCTGATTTTAAATTTTTTTTTATATCTACGCCCAGCTCTTCCTCCGCTACCTCTATTAATGTCTCATAGGTTACAATCTTTATATGAGCATTGGCTAATGCGCTTTCAAGCTCTTTGTTCCGCTTTTCTAACTCTTTAAGTTTGGATATTTCGTCTTTCAATTCTACTCGTACTATTTTATTTAATAAATGCAATTTACCTAATTTCTTTATCCATTTCTGTATAGTTAAACTTCCACCTATAGAGTACAGCTTCTGAGCACCGCTGATACTTAGTCTTCCGCTTTCAATTTCATTTACTACCTTATGCTTAAAGGCAGTACTGTAACGTTTTATTATTCTTTCTTGATTTGATTGCATTGCCTTACTCCTTCTTTTAGATTAACAAAACTTTTTAAATTTTGTAAACCTATTTCAGGACAAGACACCTAATACCTAATACCTAATACCTAATACCTAATACTAAAAAGCGTTTTCAATATGATTTATATCCACCCGGCCCTCATTCAAAAATATACTGATTATGTCAATGCGCAGATCGTAGTCAGTATATTTTATGTTTTCGCTTACAAATCCCATCGCAGCTTTTCTTATCTGATTTTGTTTTGTAACAGTTACTGACTCTTCCGGTTCTCCGTATTTTTTATTTCGACGGGTTTTTACTTCTATGAATAAGAGCAGGCGTTTAATTTCATCTTCAAATATAAGATCAATCTCAGCGCGTTCAAACCTGTAATTATTTTTTATGAATTTAAAATGCTTATCTTTTTCAAGATATTTTTTTGCAATCAGTTCACCGTTCGCACCGAGACGGTTTTTATATACACACTTCATCTTCGAAGAGATTATAATTCAAGTGGTTCTTAATGCAGAAGCTTCTGCGGTGAATTTCACACAACCCGTTTTCTTTAATCTTCTGAAAATGTTCGGGTGTTGAATAACCTTTGTGCTTGTGGAAATTATATTCGGGGTATCTTATATGATAGCCCCGCATTATATTGTCACGTGTTACCTTTGCGAGAATCGAAGCGCATGAGATCTGGAATATTTTAGCATCGCCTTCAATTATTGTTTCGTAGTTAAGCTTATTCTGGTGGTTATTGGGAAGTTTGAAATAATTTCCATCAATCAGAAATTTGTCGGGCTTTACCTTCAGTTTCTTCAAAGCATAAAACATTGCCTTCATCGTCGCACGCAGAATATTTATTTCATCAATTTCAATATGATCGATTTCTACTATGTGATATTCAATGCACTGATCCGTGATTTTAAAATAAAGCCTCTCCCGTTCGGATTCGGACAGAGCTTTTGAATCATTTACATTTTTGATTTTAAAACCCTCTTCAAAAATAACGGCTGAAGCAACAACCGGACCGGCTAAAGGACCTCTCCCCGCTTCATCTATTCCGCATATTAGCATTACAATTTTTTTTCAATAAAATATTCTAAATAATCAGGAATTGAAATATAAATATTGGAAAGATGTTTGAATATCTTTTAATAAATCTACTTCCGCTTAATATATATTAAAGAACATAATATTACCACTAAGTCTCGAAGTCTCAAAGAAAAAAAATGAAACTTAGAGCCTTTGCGTCTTTCTGGTAAATAATATAAAGAGGTAGCTCTCCATAGCTCTCCTTCCCATCTCTTTTGGTTTTTCTTTTGGGCTTTAAAAATAGTAAATTGTATGCTGAACATTTAAAATAAATTGTAAAAAGGAATAAATGCTTAACTTTCTAAAAAAAATATTTCCGTCCAAACACGACAAAGATGTTAATTCGATTCTTCCAATTGTAGAAGAGATCAATAAATACTATGAAGAATATGAAAGTTTATCCGACGATCAGCTTCGCGCCAAGACGGACGAATTCAAACAAAGAATAAAATCAGAAACCGAAGAAACTCAAAACCGCATAACCGAACTTCAGGAAAAACTTAAAGAAGATCTTCCTCATAATGACCGACTGGACATTTACGATGAAATCGAAAAGCTGGAAAAAGAAAACTATGAGATAACTTCAGCAGTTCTCGATGATATTCTTCCTGAAGCTTTTGCAGTAGTAAAACAAACCTGTAAGCGACTTGTCGGAAAGGAATGGGATGCAGCCGGAAATAAGATCCGGTGGAATATGATCCCATATGATGTTCAGCTTATCGGAGGGATTGTGCTGCATCAGGGAAAAATTTCCGAAATGGCAACAGGAGAAGGAAAGACATTGGTCGCAACGCTTCCGCTTTATCTAAATGCTCTTGCCGGACGGGGAGTTCATCTCATAACCGTAAATGATTATCTTGCAAAAAGAGACAGTGAATGGATGGGAGAAATTTTTAAATACCTCGGTCTAACGGTTGGTGTAATACTGAATGACATGGATTCAAACAAAAGAAGAGAGATGTACAATCTGGATATTACTTACGGAACAAACAATGAATTCGGATTTGATTATCTGAGGGATAATATGGTAGTTGATAAGAATTTCCTTGTTCAGCGAGAACATTTTTATGCAATTGTTGATGAAGTTGATTCGGTATTAATTGATGAAGCGAGAACACCTTTGATTATTTCAGGTCCTGTCGAAGCCCCGACTCATAAATTCGACGAACTTAATGTAAGAGTAAAACGTCTCGTTGATGCCCAAAGGAATCTGGTCAACAAGCTGACAGGTGAAGCCGAAGAGATTCTGTCCAAAGGAAATCTTTCAAAGGAAGACGAAGCTAAAGCAGGTCTTGCTTTGCTCAGATCACATCATGCATTGCCAAAACATAAGAAGCTTCAGAAGCTTTTGAGCGAGCCCACGAACAAAAGACTGTTGCAGGCAAGCGAATCGGAATACTTAAGAGACAACGCCAAGCATATGCACGTTGTAGATGATGAATTATATTTTGTAATTGATGAAAAGTCACACGTAACGGATTTGACCGAAAAGGGACGGGAGTTTCTGGCGCCGAGTACGGTAGAAAGGGATTTCTTTACGCTTCCGGATCTTGGAACTGAATTTGCTCAGCTTGATAATGATGAAAGTATGACCACTGAACAAAAGGAATTAAAGAAAGACGATCTTACAAAAATTTATTCTGAAAGAAGCGACCGTCTTCATACGGTTCAGCAATTGTTAAAAGCTCACGGTCTCTATGAAAAGGATGTTGAATATGTAGTTCAGGACGGGAAAGTAATGATCGTAGATGAATTTACCGGAAGAATTTTATCCGGCAGAAGATATTCCGAAGGGCTTCATCAGGCTATCGAAGCCAAGGAAGGTGTTCACGTTGAAAAAGACACTCAGACATTGGCTACTATCACGCTGCAGAACTATTTCAGGCTTTATAAGAAACTTGCGGGCATGACAGGAACTGCAGAGACCGAGTCAGCAGAATTTTTTGATATTTATAAACTTGATGTGACAGTCATTCCTACCAACAAAGAATGCGTTCGTGATGACATGAATGATTTCATTTATAAAACACGAAGAGAAAAATATAATGCGGTCATTGATGAAATCGAAGAAATGAGAAAAGTAAGAAGACCCACTCTTGTGGGGACAACGAGTGTTGAAGTTTCAGAGACAATATCGAGACTGCTGAAACGGAAAGGAATTCCGCATGAGGTCTTGAATGCAAAACAGCATGCGCGGGAAGCGCATATAGTTGAAAACGCAGGTCTTCCGGGCGCAGTAACAATTGCAACAAACATGGCGGGTAGAGGAACCGATATTAAATTAGGTCCGGGGATAGCTGAAGCAGGTGGGCTTCATATTGTAGGTACGGAGCGTCACGAATCAAGAAGAATTGACAGACAGCTTCGCGGAAGAGCAGGAAGACAGGGAGATCCCGGCTCGTCAAAGTTTTATCTTTCGCTTGAAGACGATCTTATGCGCTTATTCGGCAGCGAAAGAATTGCCAGCGTAATGCAGCGGCTCGGAATTAAAGAAGGCGAAGCCATTGAACATAAAATGATCACAAGTTCTGTCGAAAGAGCCCAGAAAAAAGTTGAGGAGAATAATTTTGCAATACGTAAGCGCCTTCTTGAATATGACAATGTAATGAATCAGCAGCGAGAAGTTATTTATACAAAGAGAAGACAGGCTCTGATGGGAGAAAGACTGAAGGATGAGATATTTGAGATGGTTGACAAGACAGTCGAAGACATTGTAAAGAAATATTATGAAGAAGCAAATATCGACGGTCTGAAGGATGAAGTTCAGAGAACTTTTCTGGTAAGAATGCAAATAACACCCGAGGAATTTCAGAAGCTTGGCGAAAAGGGACTGACTGACATGATAATAAAAGAAGCCCAGAGTTTTTATGAAAGAAAGGAAGAGCGATACGGCGCAGACCTTATGGGACAGATAGAAAGATTTGCCATGCTGAATGTAATTGACGAGAAGTGGAAAGAGCATCTGAGAGAAATGGATGACCTCAAGGAAGGAATCAACTTCAGAGCTTACGGTCAGAAAGATCCGCTTCTTGAATACAAAAGCGACGGGTTTAAATTGTTCGTTGAGATGCTTGATTCTTTGAATGCCAGTGTAATCAATTTTATATTTAAATTTACAACTCAGACCCCTGAAGAAGCTAAGAATGTAAGGACACCTGTTCAGTCGAATCAATCCAGACTCAGGACTTATCATGAATCATCGGCCGGAATGGGCTACATTGGCGGCGGCGATAATTCCGAAGGACAGGATCCGAATGCAAAGAAGCAGCCGGTCAGGGTTGCGGAAAAGATCGGTCGCAATGATCCCTGCTTCTGCGGCAGCGGGAAGAAATACAAAAACTGTCACGGCAGAGCAAGTAAAGAAGCTGTTAAATAATATTTAAATGAAATTTTCGGATAAGACCGTTGATCTGATATTTAAGATAAATGAGTTTTCCGGTAAGCGCGTAAAAAATGTGTTTGAAGTATCCTTCCTGATCGAATCTGCACTGTCATCGGAAATAAAAAGGAAAGAATTCGAAGATTTGATCTTTACAGCAAAGTATGTAAACGGCTTAAAGAGTGTTCTCTCCAACAGGATCATTACAGGAAATGAATATATGGAAAAAATGTTCGACGAGTTCAACAAGAACTTTCAGAAATTTTTGGACCAGCTAAAAGTAATGACCTTTGAATCAATGAATAAACAATATACCGGAAAGTATTTTGCTCTGGATCAGCAAAGCATAAATAATTCCATGGAACTCATCGAAGACCTGTCCTTGTGCAAAACATATTTCAATGAGAATCCGGCTGATTTAATTCAGTAAGCTCATTGTTGTTTAATGTAACATCGCTGAAAAATTTCTTCATCTCCTTTGACGGCTGAACATTAAACTCCTTCTTCAGTCTCATTTCATAGATCTTGTACAGGAACTTGAATTTCCTGTAATCCTTTTCCTTATTGTAGATCGAAAGGAGCTTCATCATTATATCTTCATCGCTGTAGTCCAGATCTACCAGCTTTTCGAGAAGACCGGTTACTTTGTCACTGTCCGAAATTCCTTCGTAGTGGAGTATTAGCCGGTGAACAATTTCAGAATAGGTAAATTTCAGATTCTCACGGATATCCTCAGCCCAGACATTATATGAGTCGATTGCAAAATCGGTTTTGTACATATCGAATGCTTTAATGGCATCATTGATATCCTTGGCTGAAGAATATTTTTTGAACTCGTCAACATCAATATTGATCTCAACATTAATGTTCTTCGATGTTAATGAATATCTCTTGTCCTTTAATACTATGACATCCTTGTCTATTCTTTCTGAAAACATTTCCGACAAAAATACCTGGAGAGCTTTTCTCAGCTTATTTATTTCAACATCCACAATAGCTTCAATATTAACACTTCTTGAGCCGACAAGTATGTCATCAATTATTGTATTCTTTGTCGTCTCAATTCCATGAAATTCCCTGTAAGCCAGGTATAAAAATATTGACTTGGACTTTGGTCTTAACCAGATATTATCCGGCAGTAGATTTCCATTAATAAATATCCTGCTCTTATTAAGATACTGGATCTCCAGTTTGATTGAATGGTGTACTTTTGAATTGATGGATATTTTTTCTTTGTTAAAAAGATTCTTCAGGTAAACACTTTCTATATTATTTTTTAAAGCATACTCGAAGACATAGTTAAGCTTATTTGCCTTCGCCCTGAAAATCAGATAATTCCCAAAATCAAACTCTATGCACAGATTCAGGAATTTCTTATACCTGTCCTTAAATTCTTTCAGATTATCTTTCAGTGAATAGTAGTAACATTCGCAAAACAAAATAACCGATTGATTTAATATAGTGAAGTTTTCCTTTTTTACTTCTTCAATCTCATCTAAAGTACGGAAATATGCCTTCTCATCATTCAGAAGCAGACTCGCTTCCAGTTGTAAAATCAAAGACCTGGTTTTTGAGATATGATAATTTCCATCATTTAATAAATGATTGACCATATGAGGATGGTTGATCAGGTTATAGCTGTAAAGTATGAGCGCATCCATAAAATATACATAGTTCTTCAGGTGCGTATTTTTTTTCAGGACCTCAAGTTCTTTAATTGTTTCCTTAAACTCATGGTTTAAGAATTTTCTGAGGATACATTGAAATTCAAACTGATTTCTGTATGCTGAAAATATGGTCTCATTTTTTTCTTTATTTTTTTTCTTCAGATATGCAAAGATCTTTTCGAAATTTTTTGAATCATAACTTGCAAATAGTGCAAAGCAGGTTTGACTGTAGTTTGAAAGGTCAAAGTTCCTGGAGTCAATGTTGTTTAAAATGAATTTAATTACCTGGTTGCCTGTCTTGTAATCTCCGTAGTCAAAAAACACCAGCATTGAAAACACGCTTTCTGTAAAGCTGTTTTCATCAAGATTACCGGTGCCTTTTTCATGATCAGACACGATCTTCATGAATATCTCTTTTAATCGGGATATGTGTTTTTTACATTTCAGATTCTCGGCTGAAGCGATGTATGACTTTATCAGCGACACAGTAAATTGAATTTCCTGATCGATCCTCAGCTTGAATTTCAGGATGTGCTCCGATATGAGTACGTTGCTTACGGAAATCCCTTCCTTAAGAAAATCACAATTGCATATCAGCATCAACAGCTCAATGTAAAAATTCACATCACTGCTCTTGATCTTACCTGCGGGTATCAGGATATCTTCATCCATGTTCAGGGAAAATTTTGCTCTCAGTACGCTCTGAAGATAATCATATGCCTTATCCACGTCCTTATCTTTATATATAAGAGTATTTACTTTCAGAAGTATATATTCAAGTGAAGATTTAAAGCCGCTGTCAGTGATCTCTTCAAGTTTGTTGAACAGTCCGCTCGAATGAATCAGCAGGAGTTTATCTGACGCATTAAACTGGATCCATTTTTCAAGCGTGGCATAATCTTTTCCGAGAATTAAATAATTCAACGCGATGTAATCTTCTCTCCATTCTTTTCTTCCGAGATAGTAATTACCGAGACTTCGGTAAATGGCAGCCACTTCTTCTTCAGAAAAGCTCTCGGTGGCGATCTTATTTAGAAATTTGCGGAGCAATTCATGGAACCGGAAAGTATCGTTTTCCCGGCTGATGAAAACATTACTTTCATAAAGGCTGATTAAAATCTCATATCCGTTTTCGATTCCCAGTACATTTTCAATAATATGCTTGTCGAATGACTCAAGGATATGACAGCGTAAGAAGCAGGTTCTTTTCCCCCTCTGAACAGGAGTCATAAATTTCATTTGTAAAGTATTCAAAAATATCATTCTGGCTTTGTTCTATGTCTTCTTTTTTTATTATCTGAAAATTTTTTGTCATCATCAGAAGCTGGATCGCGGTTACCCATCCTTCGGTTGTCTTTAAAAATTCCTCCAGCAGCTTTTTGTCAAGGTGATCTGTTTTTCTTTTATTTAGCTTTATGAAATTATCTATGTCGGAATTATTAAAGATCAGATCGCTTGTAGTTATTCTTCCCATCCAGTTTTTTGCCAGGAATTTCGGGTAATTTATTTTTTTTGGATCTCTTCTGGAAATGAAAACCAGATTGACATTGGAAGGAAGATATTCCAGAAAATAATTCAATGCAGTGCATACTTCATCGCTTTCATCTATATTATGGAAGTCGTCAAGAAAAATGAAAAGCTGTTTTTTTCTTTTCTTTAAATATAAATGAAGAGACGTTAGAGAAGGATGATATGACATTATTAATTTTCTCATCCTGAGATACATTCTGTGACCTGGATAAAACATTTTTTAATTTTGTTCCGAAGCTGGAATTACGAAGGTTGTTCTCAAAGGCAAGAGCCAGAAGAAGGAAAAAGTTTTCTATGGAGTTGTCATAGGGGCTCAGACTGATCCACAATTTCAATTCTTTTTTCAGCTTATGAAAGAACTCAACCGAAACCGAAGTCTTTCCGTAGCCCGCCGGAGCGGTGATCAATATGAGCCTTTTCGATTTATAGGACAGAACTTTTTCAATTAACCGCTCTCTGGAATAATAGTAGCCGGGAATTTCAGGAGTTATTATCTTTCGTGAATATTCTATGTTTAAAACCAAATTCTATCAGACTCCTGTTTTTCTTTTGAAATGTTTATGGAAACTATCAAAGATATACAAGAAAGGCAATAATCATTTTGAGTCAAAGATTATTGCCTTATTCCTATCTGACAAAATTTTAAAACCGCATTCAGACTGTTTCCATTTCCCTGCTTCTTATTTTTATTTCTTCCAGCGGTATGATCGTTGCAGGTTTTTTATCTGAAGAAATATCAAATGACTCTTTATGCTGATTACGCTTTAATCTTTCCTGAAGCTCAAAATTACTTCTGATCTTATCTTCGAATTCCTTCAGCTTCTCTTCAATGGACATTTTGGTTTTTGTCTTTGCTATCATGTCTTCCCTGTATCTTTTCAGGAAATATCTTATCGTCTCGACTCTTATCCTTATCGAACCCGTGGGTTTGTTTTCATCAATGTCCTTAAAAGAAAAATACGGCGTTCCTGAATTTTCAACTATCTCCTGGATCACAGTATATATCGGAGCATCATGACCGCATTTGAATGAGGACAGTTCAAGCGCTACAAGATTCGGATGGCGGGCTGTATATTTTGCAGCCCATACTTTTCTTGAAGTATTTTCGGAATAGGAATTTTTCCACACATCTTCTATGTCGAACGGTGACTTGATCGATGCCTGCTCTTATTTCATCACCGAATAATCTGCCGAGAGTTTCTTTATCCGTCGGTAATGTGTCCTGGTAAAAAACAGGATACCCAAGCTTCTGGAACTCTTCAAGAATTTCATGATTGATTCCCGGATCATTATGATATGGTCTGGCGAGTATCACAATTCCGATTCTGTTTTCTTTTTCAAGCATGTCCAGAACCGCCTTTGATTCGTCTTTCAGTCCGTTCACAAATTTATAATATGCATTGTATCCTTCCTTAACTGCTTTCCTGTTTTCATCTTCGCTGATTCCCAGTATATCTTTAAAGCAATCATACATCTGTTTTACCGTTAATTGCTCATTGAACAACTGGACAAACGGACACAGGTATTCCACTCCAAATTCCTTGAACAAATCACCTTCTTTGGTAAATGCCGCTTTTGCCGCTTCAATGGTTGCCGTAATCGTCGGACATGCATTGTGAGCCTGTGCAAATTCAAGGTCTGAAGGCATATTATCCACTATCGGCGAAAAAAGAAAATCAATTTTCTTTTTCTTATTCTGAACATACAAGCAAGATTATGAATATGAGGTATTGCAACTTTCGACGGGAAACAAGGATCAATGCTTCCGCGCTTTGCTCCGGCTTTATACATTTCCTCAGAAGTAAATTCAGAGTAAACAAAATTGCCGGGCATTATTCCAAGCGCTTCAAGATATGCAGTAAAGAAAGGCGTATGCTGATACATATTCAAAACTCTCGGAATTCCGATTACAATTTTCTTTCGCTTTTCTCTAAGTTCGGCAATCTTTGCATATTCCTCTTTTTCTTTTTTGCTGACAAATAAACCTTTCGGTTCTTTAATTTCATTCAATACAACCTGAGGTTTGTAAGTTATCCATGCATTCTTTGCAGCTTCCTCTATCATGATTCGGATTTACCTTTTTAATGTCATCGAGTCCCTGCTTGATTCCCCTCATATCAGCAATGTCTTCAACCGTACCCTTTTCACAGGTTGCAATAATCAGCCGTCTGCGTTCCGTCTTCCATTGCAACTTTTGATTTTGGATTGACAACCTTCTCTGGTTCGATAACTTTTAGTTCAATAAATTTCTTTCTTTCCTCTTCAAGTTTTTCATCAGGTATCATATCAGTTTTTACATCAATGAATGTCCTCAGACATTTATTCTTGCAAAAGAAACATCTTGTTGATTCTTCCCGCGTGGTTTTGAAAATGATTTTTGCAACTCTGTCCATGCCTATAAATTCCGTTCTCTTTCCGTTATGATACAGCCTTGCTGCTTCAATTCCGCAGCCAATCGCTCCGGCTTCGCCTGTATGCTTATGTACAAAAACTTTCGGTTCGATACCGCTTCCTTTAAATCTTTCTTCGATGAAATCAACCTGTGTCTTTACTGCAGCTAAATTATGCTGAGTACCTCCCTGCAGAACAAATGTACGAACCGAGCTTTGCAAGATTCGGGATCTGTGAAACATACAGCCAGATATTTTTCGGAAGAACATTTGCAAGCCCTGCCATTATCTCTTCTGCTTTCCATCCCTGCCTCTGAAAATCTACAATGTCAGACTGCATGAAAACTGCGCATCCGTATCCGAACTTTGGAAATGTCTTTGCTTCAAACGCCTTGTCTGCAAACTCCTCAACAGTATATCCGAATCCCTGTGCTGTTGATTGCAGAAAATATCCGTTGCCGGCAGAACACTGTGTGTTCAATTTGAAATCAACTACTCTTCCCTGATTTAGAATAATGATCTTAATATCCTGACCGCCGACATCGCATATCACATCAGTATCAGGATAGAAATGAAGTCCTGCCTGCGTGTGAGCTACTGTTTCAACCAATGCAACATCAGCATGAAGAACATCTTTCAGAATATCTTTTGCATAACCTGTTGTTCCGACTCCGAGAACTTCAAGTGTTGCTCCCTGTTCTTCAACCTGTTCCTTTATCTTTCCGAGAATCTCAATTGTATCCTCGATCGGATTTCCTTTTGAAAGCTGATATGCTTTTACTAAAATTTCTTTATCCAGTGAAACCAGCGCGGCTTTAGTGGAAGTCGAACCTCCGTCAATTCCAATAAAGCCTTGTACAACTTCACCCGGTTTGAAAGTAGCCGGAATAAATTTTTCAACTTTATATTTTTCCCTGAAATGCATTAAGCTCTTCATCATTCTTCGAAAGCCCTGTCGTATTTCCGCCGCTTAGCTTTTTCTTTTCTTCTTCCCTTCCGACTAAAATATAATGCTCAAGATCTTTCCATCCTTTATAAACTCCGATATGATCTTCTTCATCCTTTCCGAATTCAATTGCACCGATTGCTGCAAAGTATTGCGCATTCTCCGGCACTTTGATCAGATCTTCAGGAGCAACGCCTTCAGGTAATTTAACTTTTCTTTCTTCCCAGATTTTCGGAATGTTATACTTCCAGCAGTCCTTCATTCCTTTTATATAACAATTAGGTCCGCCCAGCAATAAGACCTCCGGCATTAATGTATGACCTCTTGTCAGAACTGAAATATTCTGCTGAATGATTGATTCAAATAATGATGCCATCAGCTGATCTGCCGGCACTCCGGATTTTTGAAGCCCGTTGATATCAGTCTCAGCAAACACTCCGCACTTCCCTGCGACAGGATGCAATCGCAAATCATAATATCCCATGTTGCAAAGTTGATCTGCAGGGATTTTCAGCTTCGCATTTATCTTGTCAATGACAGCGCCTGTTCCTCCTGCACACTTGTCATTCATTGAAGGGATCTTTTTCTTCTTGCCTGTTTCGGGATCAGGTTTAAAGATAATTATCTTCGCATCCTGACCGCCGAGCTCGATGACAGAATGAGTTGCGGGATAAAGTTTTTCTACAGCAAGTGAAACAGCATTCACTTCCTGTACAAACTTTGCCCCGATGTGCTTTCCTATATTTCCGCCGCCCGAACCGGTAATGAAACATCTAACTTGTGAAGGATCGGTAATATCACATTCCTCACCTAATTTTTTCAGAAGCTCAAGCGATTTTTCAGGCTGCTTGGTATCATGTCGCTGATAATCAGACCAGATGATCTCGTCTTTGTCAATGTCTATGACAACTGCTTTTACAGTTGTCGAGCCGACATCAAAGCCGATGTATAGATTTCTTTTTGAATTCATTTGATTTGTATTTTTTTATTTTCTTTCTTTTATTTTACCATTAAGACAATAAGACACAAAGTTTTTAATCTATATTTCTCGCCGTCGTTGGTGTTGCTCCATCCACCAACAACATTTTCAATTTATTCAATGTCTCTGATTGGATTCCCGACAAAAGCATTTATTTCCCTCGTGGTGTTTCTCCATCCACCAACGACCTTTCAATTTATTCAATGTCTCTGATTGGATTCCCGACAAAAGCATTCGGGAATGACAAACAGAGATTTAAATATAAAAAAGTACCGAACTTCACACACTCCACACACTCTATACACTCTACACACTCGTTACTTTAAAAGTATCATCCTCTTAGTATCAGTAAATTCACCTGCATCCAGTCTGTAAAAGTAAACCCCGCTCGAAAGATTCGCTCCGTTAAAATCATAAATGAATTCTCCGGGTTGTTTTACTTCATTAACCATTTTAAGAATTTCTTTTCCGAGTACATCATACAATATGATCCTGACATTACTTACAGCCGGTACATAATATCTTATTCTTGTAACAGGATTAAACGGATTTGGATAATTCTGATCCAGTCTGAAATTGTCGGGGACTATTGAGCTGGTGTTACTGCCTGTTCCTGTAATGAGACATCCTAAAGTATCAGTCAGTGCCAGCAATTCTGTTGTTGTCACTGTTGCAGGATAAAATCCTCCCGGTATCCATATCTTTACACTGTTATTTACAATGCTTGAAGAAATAACTCCCCAGTAATTCGATGCAGTCTGTGAACCTCTTCCTGTAATTATTTGCGGAAGCCACATTGAATCTGTAATACTCCATATATAAATTGAATCCTGCTGAGGAGGTGAAGGAGTTGTTTCACCCGCAACGACATAAAATCTGTTGTTAACTGCCGTACCTCCCGGTCTGGAATTTCCCGTTCCTCTGACAGGAACGTCTGTCTTTTGTTCCCATGCAATTGTATTTGCATCGCTGCCTATCGTGCCAATCCAGAAATCTTTTCTGAACGTTCCTGAATATCCGGCTCCGACAAAGATCTTATTGTCCTGTAAACCTCCTGCAAAGCTTCGCCTTCCGAATGTTGCAGGCAATGAATCATTAGCTCTCGACCATTGATCAAGAGCCGGTCTGTATATCTGAATTCCTCTGTAATATGTTGTCCAACCTCCCATTATGCAGTATACCACACTGTCACCCCAGGCTTCTGCAACATTTCCCGTTACAGCTGTCGGGATGTTTGCAATTGATGTCCAGCCTGAATCCGGAGAATATCTGTATGCAAGAAGATCTGATGCTCCTGTAAGTGTTACAGGTCCGCCTCCGATATAATAGAGATTGTTTCCGCACTTTACGAGATCTCCGCCTGCTTTTGGCGTCGGCAAAGGTCTTCCCAAGCTCCATTGATTAGAGCTAATAGAATATCTTGTAACCAAAGTGCTCGCGGGCGGATTAGTAACAGTACCGGCATTTGCAGATCCCCCGGCGATGTATAATGTATCACCCAGTGTCGCTGATGCATGTCCGCCTAATGCTCCGCCTGGATAAAGCGGAATCAGTCCAAGATCACAAACTCTGTCAGGGTTATTAACTGCACCGCCGCCTGTCGGCAATGTCTGATCCCATGTGCCGGCAATTTCTGCTAGCTCCTAAAGCCCTGTTGTAAAATCTGAATTCATCTATGAGCGCACCAACCGGAATACTTGTAGCCGTTCCGTAACTTCCTACTTTAAATGGAACTGTAGCATTAAAATTAAATGCTGCCTGTGGTACAGAGCTTTGAAAAACGCCGTTTACATAAGTTCTGACTTCGGGCACACTCGAATCATATACAAAATGAACTACCGAAGGTCCGGGTAAAACTCCCGTTACATTTACATTGGTTATTCCGTTGCCCCTTAATGTAATATTTCCCGCACCAGCTGCACCGTTTGTAAAACATCTGAAGCTTGTCGTGATATCATTGCCAAATAAATATGATGTCCCGGTAACAGCCGGAAAATTATTTATCCAAAGTGAAATTGTCCAGTCCGATGTTCCAACATTCATATTCCAGCCTGTGCCTAAGTAGGTATTTGTCCCGTGTGCCGGCATTACCTACAAGTGCATTATCAAATTGTCCTCCCGGACCCATTGTCATATTTACAAGATCTGCATTTGCAAATCCCTGTCCGGGTACTGCATAGTTTGGAGTGGTTGTCGTTCCGGTGTTAAATTTATAATAAAGTATTTCCGGTACATTATAAGTCTGTGCTGTCAGATTATTAAGAAAGAATCCTAAAGTTAAAAAAACAAATATGTATTTTAGCTTTTTCATAAGATTTATTTTGTTTAGTTAGGAAAATAGTTTTTTAAAGGTTAAACTATATTACTATCTAATAATCTTAAATTTTTTTCCGAACTTCCTGCATTCATACTCACGCATACATACATTCACTCCACGACTCCTCAACTCAACTCCTAACACTCTTTATCCCTTCCTTCTTCATCATCTCACCTACATCAAGAATAAAATTCGCTCCTGTCCCGATAATTCCTTTTCTGTGAGTAACATGATAGAAAGGACTTTGCAATTCAGAATGTGTTTCAACATAAGCTTTTATTTCATCAAGTGAATATCCTGTTTTTTCAAGACATTCCTTAAATTCGATCTTGGCTTTTGCCTTTGCTTCACCAAGCGCCATCTGAACTCTCGAATGCGCATTCACATCTCCTTCTCCGGATGTTTCAATCGGAAGGAAAATCATGTCTTTATAATGGCTTGTCACTGCAGACTGAACTCCGTCAGACTGTGTCGAGGGCATACACCCGAAAGGCTTCAGAGAAAGTATCATATGACTAAGATCATTAATCGTATAATAAATGCTCTTTCCGACTTCAAGATGACCCTCCCCGCCTTCCACTCTCGAGTGATAAAAATCATGAGCAAGATCTTTCAGAACTTTCTGATCAACAAGTTCGTGAGGAAGATTTCCGAAAGCATTTCTGTAGCGGTTGTATTCTCTGTCAAATATTTTTTCTGCAATGGTAATTATTGCTTTGGAGGATTTGTATTCTTTAAGCAGCTTGAATTTGTCCATCAGTGTCTCTTTTTGGTCAGCATCTTTATAAATATTAATTCCCTTTTGATCTTCATTGACCGACTTCGCCTGGTGAAGCATATACATTATCCATGTCGCTATCGGCTCGACGAGAACCTGCGCTCCTTCTTTTTCCAGGAACGGGAACATGTTGAAGTTTCCGTCACCTTCGGTCGTTTGTGCCCAGAACTCACCCGTGATCTTCACAATGGGTTTCATTTTTGTTCTGTCAACTTTGATGCATTCAAATTTCTTTCGCGCCTCCTTTGTCGTTTCCAGGTAATAATCGCCGAGTATCTGGTCAACAAACTTTGTCACATATTCCGAAGCCGGCATTTTCTGGATCAGCTTCCCTATTCTCGAATTGAAATCAAAATATCTTTTGCTCTTTAGTCTTTCATAAAACAGGTCGATAACTTCCCCCATTACTTTATTGGTCTCTCCTTCATTCACTTCAAACGGTCTGATAGCATACCCAATCTCGTTGATGATATCCCCAAGCATCATTGCATTAATTATTCCCAGAAAAAAATCCAGATTCATCTCAAGACCTGCTTCTGCTTCTTCCTGTGACAGCCCTGCTGTCTGCTGGAATAATAAAACCCTGAATCCGTCGAATCCCGAATTGCGCAATGCCAGCCTGTACTCGGCTTCATACATTCCGAATCTGCAGGGACCGCATGCGCCTGCCGTAAAAAATACATGATTGTCTATGATCTCCTCTTTTGTCATTCCTTTGGCTTCGAGTGACTGAAGATACTGGACAAGATTTCCGACCGTAAAGTAGGTCGGATTGCACTGACCGTTATTTCCGTATTCCTTTCCAAGCTGGAATGCTTTCTTATCCGGAGTCGGAATGTAATCCATTTTGTAACCGATTCCTTCCAGCGCTCCTTTGATGAGTTTCTCGTGCTTCCATGTCAGTCCTCCGAAAAGAATGGTTGTGTTTTCTCTCTGGTCTTTTGTAAACATTTTCTCAAAAGGTTTTTTGAAATGATTGATCTTCTTATCCTCGATGCCGTATTCCGCTTCAAGACGCTTCTTTTCTTCAAGCAGCATTTGCTGAATCATTTGCTCCCTGTCCGTTTGCTCTTTCTTTTTCCGTTTAAAACGGGAATTACTTCCGGATTGATTGTTTTGGTTTCCATGGCAGTTTTATTTTTTTAATTAATAATAATTTTTATTTTTAAAGTATAGTTTATTGTGTATTAAAATTTTTATTTCAACAATTATTAATTCCTAATTCCTAATTCTTAATTCTTAATTCTTAATTAATTCAGTGCATTTCTTAGCTGATGTTACCGCGCTTTCAATCGTCGCCGGCAATCCTGTATCAGTCCAGTCTCCTGCTATAAAGAAATTTTCATACTCGTCTTTTGGTCGGGTCTGAATCCGTTGCTGGAATAGTCCGGAATGAAAGTCGCTCTCTTTTTCTTTGATCACTTTATAATCTGAAATTTTTAATTTGTCAAAGTTTAATATTGTTTTTTTCAGATCCTTCACGCATATTTCAAAGATATCTTCATGACTCATATCGGTTATCTGAAGATTATCTGACCCGCTAATGACAAGGCTTAAATGATCATCGCTTCTTTTGAAAATCCATTGAACGATTGTGCCGATCAATCCTGTCATGCCGAAAGAATTGTTTGGAATCGCCTCCTCGGGGATCCCTCCCTCAAAAAACAAATGAACAGACACTATACTTGACGGCTTTCAATAATTCCGATTTAAAATTATTGTCATAATAAATTTTTTCATCGAACATTTTCTTAAATGCAAAGAACGGAACTGCAGAAACATAAAAATCCGAATATACTTTTTGCCCGTCTTCAGTCCCAATATGTCTGATCCTCTTTTCTTCAATATTCACTTCAATATCCGTTACCCTGTTATCCAATAACAACTTCACTTCATTCTTTTCAAAATATGCTACAGCGTCATCAACCAACAGCTCATTGAGATTTACATCAGGTATTAAAGCATAGAATTATCTTTTTCATTGAAGCCGGTTCGCAGTACATTTAAAAATATTTTAGTGTTTACATTTTCAGGTCTTGAATTAAACACAGCAAGAATAAATGGTTCCCAGAAGTATTTTATCAGACCCTGAGTCTGTTTGATTCCGTTTAGTAATTCCCTTGCATTGACAAATTTACTTTCAAAAGCATTACCATCTCTGAGCAGTTTTTTAATGTTCTTCAAAGCAAATTTATCTTTCAGACCCAGTGCGCCGAATCTCAGCAGCCCTTTTATCAGATTCATCGGAGACGGAGAATCGGGACATTTCAATTTAAAAACTTTCTTGTCTGTATTAATGAAATCAACCTCAAGCTCTTTCTGAAAATTCAGCTTGTCGTAGCTTCCTATGATCTTCAAATAATCAAGAGTATTTTTATACCAGCCGGCCAGTATGTGCTGACCATTGTCAAAGAACTGATTTCTTTCTTTATCAAAAAAACTGTAAGCTCTTCCGCCTAATTTCGGGGATGCTTCTATCAGCGTAACTTCAAAATCTTTTTCCCTTAAAAACACTGCGGCAGATAATCCCGCGATCCTCCGCCGATTACAGTTACAGATTTTTCCGAAGTCATTTCCCATTCAATGCTAATTTATTTTCATTAAAGCCGTACAATAATTTATATTTACATAAATACTCCCGCCGTTATATAAATTTTTTTCAGTTTTGAGACTCTGATCTTCTTATCAAATACATTATAGTTTTTCTTTTCTATTTTCTCCAGTACTCTGAAATATATGTGCTCCATTATTCTCGCAGAAAACATAAGACCTTTATCCTCATCAGTAAGATATTTATTAGCTTCATTATAAAAAAACCTCGCTCTTTCACACTCATATTCCATCAGGCTGATAAAATTACTGTCGTATTTATTTTCGAGAAGGTCCTGCTCACTGTAATTAAATCTTCTCAGATCTTCCGTCGGAATATAAATTCTGCCTCTCACTGCATCTGATCTTATGTCGCGGATGATATTAGTGATCTGCAGGGCAATTCCCAGATTGATTGCAAAGCTTTTCGTCCTGGGATTATTATAACCGAAGATCTCTATACACATTAATCCGACCGATGATGCAACCTTATAACAATAATCAACCAGTTCCTCAAAATTATTGTATCTGTTTTTGGTGATATCCATTTCCATTCCGTTAATCAGATCAAAAAATGGCTCAAAGGGAATATCGAATTTTCTGATGATCTTACTCAAATTGTTGAGCAGTGTGTACTTCGATTCACCGTTTGTCAGAGCTTTTTCAAGTTCCATTCTCCATTCTTCAATGTTTGAATACTTTTCTTCAGGAGTCTCTCTGTCATTATCCACAATATCATCTGTTGTTCTGCAGAATGCATAGACCGTATTTATCGCATCGTTCTTTTCTTTAGGCAAAAGAGAGAAAGAGTATAAAAAATTAGACCTACTTTGTTTCGTTATCTCTTTTCCTTCAGTTGCAATTTCGAGTTCGTCCAGGACAGTACTCATTTTAATATTATTTTCCCGAATAGTTTTATTTTATCGAAATTATTTATGACTACCCTCCTGCTCAAAACGTTATAATTAATTTCTTCCAGCTTGCTTAAAATTTCCAGGCCACCTTCAATGGTTCCTTTCAGTTCCAGCTTAAGTCTTCCTTTCAGTTTGCCTGTTATTTTTTTTCCGTCCTCAAAAAGCAGCTTTGTTCTGCCGGCAAGATACTTCATCATTTTCCGGAAATCATCATTCTCATTCTTTTCAAAAAGCATTTCTTCATTGTAATTAAAATCTTTCATCGTCTCGGACGGAATATATATCCTGTTAATTTTAATATCCTCCGAAACATCCTGCCAGAAATTTGTAAGCTGTAACGCTGTGCATATACTGTCCGAATCGTTGAAAACCATTGCATCTTTTTCCGGGCTGAAATCAAAAATATAAAGCACCAGGTGTCCGATCGGATTGGCTGATAAACCCGAGTATTCTATTAACTCATCGAATGAATCATATCTTTGTCTTACCGAATCCTGAATGAATGCAGCAAGTAAATTCCTGAACTCCATTACCGGGATCTTAAATTCTCTGATCGTATTTGAAAGTGCAATAAAAACATTTTCCGTATCTGGAATTAACATATTTTCTTTACCGGTTTCTATCTTATTCAATTCATTATTCAATTCGTTTAGCTTACTAACCTTCTCACCTGATGAAAGCTTATCTGAATCCGCAATATCATCGGCATACCTTGCAAAGGCATATACGCTGTAAATAAAGTTTCTTTTTTTTGCCGGAATTAAAAAAGAACCAACCGGGAAATTTTCATAATGGCTTATAGCAATCTCTTTGCAATAGCTATAAGCATAGTCTAAATCTATTTTAGTGTTAACCAATTTTGAGCAAAACCTTAGTTTGAATGATCCTGTGAAGACAGACTTCTATGCTTTAAGCAGGAATTTACTGAAGGTCTAAATCAGAAGAGATGAATTCAGATTCAGTATATCCGGGGAGTTAGCTGTAACTTTAGTAATATTTATTATTGAAGTTGACAGTCGGATGATCTTATTTGAAATGCTGTTAAAAATATTCCGGAGATTGATCCTCGTATTTGAAATGAAATTTACCATTCTGAGTGAATACGAAAATTTATTTGTATTTGCCGGGTCAGTTGGCATATAGAAAAAAGAAAAGAACAAGACAGAGACAAATGAGACGAGCAGTATTAGCGACTGTTTCAGAATGCTGTGTCTTGAATTGTAAATATTGCTCCAGTACCAGTTATTGCAGATCTTTCTGTAAAACTCCATGGTAAGAAAATTCTGGAAACACCACGAAGTCTTTTTGAAAAAACTATTGCGGAAAAGTATTTCGAGCAGAAACAACATTGAATTTTTTATTTGTGAAAACTATGGTTAATAATTTTAAATGTCAATAAACAAACTGTATCAATTTTCAATTATAAATCACATCCGTCCAAATCGTTCTTTTCAAAAGTTTATATTCAATTAGCTCCGCTTTTCTTTTGAAAGATCAAAAGGAAAGCTCTCACAGGCGGGTCTGTTTTATGAATGTAACCAAAAGTATCGATTAATTTCCATTATCATTATTATTGTACTTTTTGAAAATGTTGGACAGCTTTGAATGTTAAGAGATGTTATTTCTTTTTTGTGCGTATAAAAAAAACCTGACATTGTGTTAACAATGCCAGGTATATTTTTTCGAAAACTATTTTAATAAATGTTTACTTTACTAACACTAATTTTTTTGTATCCGTAAAGTTTCCTGCTGTAATTGTATAGAAATATATTCCTGATGTTAAGCCGTTTGCAGCAGTGAAATGTAGCCGAATAATTTCCCGCGTGTCAAAAATTGATTCACCAAAGTCGCAACTTCTTTTCCGAGAACATCATATACTTTGAGCGAAACATCAGACGATACCCGGAATTGAAAAATTAATTTTAGTCGACGGATTAAACGGGTTCGGATAGTTCTGTGACAAAGAATAAACATCCGGTACTTCCGTGGATATTTGTGTTATCCCAACTAAGTTAGGCATCAGTGCTGTTGCTCTGATCATCGGGTCATCTGTCTCAGCATTTCTGAAATTTCCGAAGAATCCGCCAAATCCTTCGTAAGATCTGTTTGCAATTGGGGGAGTCATATCTGTGCCAATTGCGATTCCTGCTCCGTTCATTTCCCATGCGACGTAGAATCCTCCGGAAGTAATATTAACACCCGTTACCGGTACATTTGTAAAAACATTTGCGGTTGGATTTGAGATTGTTGAAGTAAATAATTGTGTTCCGGGTAAACCGTTTGTTCCGTCGTCATCATATATCGTTGCAAAAAATCCCGGACCTGTGGTCGCAATAAAATATGAGATCGTTGTTATGCTTGCCGGATATGAAGGCGGAATGAAATAATTTACAACCGCACCCGTACCGCCGGTCCACGAGATCGAATTCTCGGATATGCCATCGTCATATTTCAGAACCTGGGGAACGGTACCTGACCGGTCAATAACCTGAAGCTCCAGAGTTTTAGTATTATTGGAAGTAACCTGATCTCCGGTAAGTGTAGTTGTAAATGTAACTCTGTAAGCTCCCGACGCCGGGGGTACAAATTTATTGTTAAAAGTAATATTTGCGCTTGCTCCTGCTGCCAGCGGTCCCGTAACGATTGTATCCGAAAGCAAGATCACATTTGAAGAATTTCTGACCTGTGATATTGTATTAAATGTCCCGACATTCTGATTACCTGTATTTGCAATGCTGCCGTTAATTACCACGGAATCTCCCACAACTTTAAAAATTCCGCCGGTTGAAGGATTGTTTACCCATTCAACTCCAACGTCGGTCACCATGAAAGTTACAGGATTTGGATAAATAAATTTTACAGCTTTATTCACCGCAGGATAAATGCCAAATGCATACGCCAATCCGATCAGCCCCGTATTATTTTCAATACCGATTCCAATACTGTTGTTGCTTGTTAAACCGGTTTGTGTTTTATACTGGAAGGTGATAGAACTGTCGAGTCTTGATAAAATAACCTGAAAAGTATTTGCCCCAATCCATGTAGGAGATGGAGATTGCCAGAAAGGAACATCATACCACGATACGATCAAAGAATCAGGTGTACTTCTGTAATAACATTTTCCAATATTACCCGCTCCCAAAAAGTTCATGTCCGCTGCAAAAGGCGCTATGTAATCATTCGGCAGTGTGTTGCTTGGGATAAACGGAAACGGAGAAGCTAAATTTGCAGGATTGAATGCAATGTACCCGTTAGAACCAATCCAGAATTGTGATACATTGTAATAATAATATCTGAAAGGAAAGCCGATATTAAATGGTCCGACAAAATTATCGTCGCCCAATCCTGTGACTCTTGTCCACACTCCTGATGTGGTATCAACAAAATTATAGACAATGCCAGGTTCAGAATTGTCTTTCCATCTGTAGCCGAACGCATCCGGCGCACTTATCGAATCTGATTGCCCGGTAATAAAAGGAGCTCCCTTGGGATAATCAGCCATTACGTTCACAGATGAAATTGTAAAGATAAAAGTAAAAAAAACTAAAGTTGTGATTAATGTTTTCATTTTCATATTGTTAAATTAATAAAATAATTTAGGATTTTTAGTTCGGTTTTAATTTAGTTTTGAATATCATAAGAATCAAGATTTAAATTCTGTTTATTGTTTATTTTAAGATCACTGACTTTTTAGTTGATAAATAAAAAGCCCGTCTGAAAAAATAAGACAGGCTTTGTAATGATAAGAACTTCCTTAATTTTACTTAACTAACATTAATTTTTTAGTATTAGAAAAATTGCCCGCTGTGATCTTGTAATAATAAACACCGGATGTTAAGCCATTTGTCGCAGTGAATGTAGCTGAATAATTTCCGGCAGGCTTGAATTCGTTAACCAGTGTTTCAACTTCTTTGCCTAATGCATCATAAATTTTTATGCTTACATTAGAAGCTGAAGGAATCGAAAAGTTGATTGTCGTCGTCGGGTTAAATGGATTCGGATAATTCTGGCTTAAAGAAAATTCTGAGGGAACAGAACTATTAACAGGAGTAACTCCGGTTACAACGTCGGTTACTTTCAATACCGCTCCGTTGCCGGTTACGGCATATCCATAAACTGTTGTTCCCACTCTGACAAAGTCCATATATGTAATGGCAGTTAAACCAGAAGTTGACATTGTAGTCCAGGTTAATCCGGCATCTGTGCTTTTCTTCACTACGCCTGTCGCACCGACAGCAGCTGAGATATAACATGTGTTTGTACCTTCGATCCACTTACAGGTGCAGTATCCTGTGAATCCTGTCCCAACATTTACGGGAGACCATGTAACTCCTCCGTCAGTTGTTCTGGAAATATTTGGCAGCGATGCTTCAAGCGCAGCGATTCCGTTCAGTTTATTATCGCTCATCGCAAATCCGGATGTAAATCCGTTTGTACTTGCAATTCCCAGAGTTCTTGTATTCCACGTTGTCCCGCCGTCGGAAGTCATATAAACCCGTCCCGGAGCGGCATTTAATCCGTATCCGTAAAATAAATTATCGATTACAACCAAAGAATTTTGCGCTGAGGCAGCACCGGGAACACCGGGAGGATTTGTAACTGTCCAGTTAGCTCCGCCATCAGTAGTGATCGAAACATAATAAGGAGTGCCTACTCCCGCCGGAGGGTCGCTCTCAGCAATTCCGAAACTCGGCATTGTTCTGGAGAAAACAACTCCGTTAAAGAAACCACCAGTGCCGCCTGTAGATCCGACCGTAGTCCATGTGGCTCCCGAATTAGTGGTTTTATAAAATTTGGCATTTCCACCCAATCCTCCGGAGGCTCCTCCGTCACCTACGTATGCAGTGCTCGAGTCAATTCCCCACACACAATAAAGCTCAAGTGAAATACCCGTTGTTGGAATCGTTGTCCATGTGGTTCCCCCGTTGGTCGTTCTGAATACAGCGGGAGTTGGCGCAGTTCCGCCTGCGATCCATACCGTATTCTGATCAGCTACAGATATGCTTGGGAATGTCCCTACTCCTGTCACAGCTCCTGCTATTGTCCATTGTGAGTAGGTATAACCGGTAAGTAATAATAACCACGCTAATAAAGCTGAAGCAAATTGTAAATTTTTCCGTTTCATTGTTTCTCCAATTTATTTGATTAGTAAAAATTTTTTTATTATTATTTTAAATATTATTTTTAAAAGAATCAAGATTAAATTCTATTTAAGCAAATTCATCTTTAATGTTTTTGTAAAATGATAGTCTGGTCCTGTCACATTTAATCTGTAAAAATAAATCCCGCTTGAATATCCTGATCCGTCAAACTCAACTTTGTAATCGCCCGGAGCCTTATTCTCATTTACCAAAGTTCTGATTTCATTTCCGAGTACATCATAAACTTTCAAAGAAACAAAACTGAACATTGCACATTGATAATTGATAATTGTCTTAGGATTGAACGGGTTGGGATAATTTTGCGATAAATTAAATTTATCTGAAATATTAGAAGAAATGGAATTTATGCCGTCAATGATGTCATACTTTGCTTTAATTACAGTTCCGGCTCCGGTAAATAAAAAATGCGGATTGAATATTGATCCCCCTAATGCCGGTCCGCAATAATAATTGTATGGAATGGGTATTTCAGTTAACAGATTTTGAAGTGTTGAATTAAAAACAAAGAATTTTCCTTGTGAAGGTTCAGAAGCACCGTTTCCGATATATACATTTCCCGATATACTGATTGCAAATCTTGGATTTATTGTTCCCGAACTTACCAAATCAATCGATGAATCAATTGCAGCTCCTGTCATATGATTCAATTTAAATATTTTTTTCCCGTTGGGAATATACACCGAGCTGTCTCTTCCAACTGCTATCTGTGTATATGTTCCAACTGGCTGTGAAATATCTTTTGACCAGAGTATATCCAGACTTGAGCCGTTGTCTTTAACCGCATACATTAATCCGCCGTCTCTGATGCAATATACAACTCCGGTTTTAGAAACAGTAAAAGGAATTTCCTGATCACCATCTCCCGGTAATGACGGTGAAGAATATTTTGTAACTCCCGTATTCACATCTATTGCCAAAATGGTTTTCGGAGTTGTAATTCCACCCTGCCATGCATACAAAGTATTTCCATTAATACACATTGTCTCAGCACCGGTGTTTGGAATGATGCGGTTGTTTGACCAGACTGTATCTCCGTTAAGATGATTTATCTTCATTATTCTTTTTGTGCCGGATCCGGGCAAGATCAGATCCCCATTTGAGGTAAATACAGCTGTCCATATTATTCCCCTCTCTACAGTAAAGTTTGATTTCCAGACTAACGATCCGTCCGAAGCATTAAGTGCGAAGATCGTATCGTTTCCGTTTTGCTGAAAGTCTCGCACATAGACCTTATCATCATTAAAACCCATTATAATATTTACACCTGAATTAACTCCGTAAGTCCAAGCCGGATCTGTATTATTAAAATTAAAAGCAACGACTAATGCTCTCAGCGGACTCAATGACGTATATCTGCTTGTAACAAATTTATCACCATAACAGAAAATTGGCATTCCCCAGATTGAAGAAGGCGCGTTGTAAGTCTGATTAAAACTCAGTCCGTCAAAAAATTCAGAACTGTACCCATCCCTGTTGTTATTTCCACCAACTGTAATCCAATTAATAAACGGAGACTGGCTCAAAACATTTTCAACAGCTGAAAAAATAATTATTATTAATATTAATTTTTTCATAGGTATGTTACTCTTATGATTTGTTCAAATAAAAAAAGCGGAACTTATGATCCGCTTTTTGCAAGTAATGAGGTTACTAAAAGATTATTTAATTAAGTTCATTTTTTTTGTTTCCCTGAAATTGCCTGTTGACAGGGTATAGAAATAAATTCCGCTGGAATAGTTTGAGGCGTTAAGTTCCACGCTGTATGTTCCCGCACTGAGGACGTCATTTACGACTGTCTCAACTTCATTTCCAAGTACATCATAAATCTTCAGGCTGACTTTTTCAGTACCCGGAATTGAGAAGCTGAAATTTGTACTCGGATTAAAAGGGTTCGGATAATTCTGTGACAGACTGTAAGACTCCGGAACAGTGTTGTGGTTTACGATTCCCGTTGCTCCGGTAAGCGAGGTCTTCATCGCCTGCTGCACATTTGAATTAGTGTGAATGCTTGTGCCCTGTTTGTAAACAAATATGTTTAACTCACAATTATCCGGCACAGAAACCTGCGGACTGCTGGGCACGACATAATTGATATTCCTTGTAACCATTTCGCCTGATGTCCAGCTTCCTGAATGTATAAGCTCACCGAGATCGCCGTTCATCATACTTTTGACAACATGACCATGAACATAATTAGAGCTCCCGGTACAGGAAGAGTTTCCGGTCTGTGAATAGATCAGATTGTTTTCAGTCAGGACATAGTTGACATAATAATCGCCGGTAATGTTGGCTAATGCTGTAATTTCAACAGTTGCAGTGACTGTTCTCGTTACGGCATTATAGCTCTTATTTGAAATTGTAATATTAACATTCGGCTGAATCAACAGAGTCTGTAAAACCGCTTCATTGTTCCAGGCATTTCTGTCTACAATGCCTGTCTTCCTTCCTATGACTCCCGTCGGATAAGAACTGAATCCGAATGTATTAATGACACCAAGTGAATAAGCAAGCCAGGGGTCGCTGCCTGCTCCGTGATATCCAAGGACAACGGTGTTAGGATAGTTAAGCAATATGTCATGAATGATCTCATGACCGCAGGGACACCACTGACACCACGTCCCGGTACAGTATTCAAGCAAAACATTATTTTGTTCTGAGTAGGATTTATTTGGGTTAAATCCATATAGAAGAATGAATATTGAAAAAACTGTAAATAATTTTTTCATTGTTGTTACTCCCAAATTTGATTTTTAAAAATTTTACTAAATAAAAGTATTCTCATAAAGAGTTTCAATGTAAGAATTTAACCTAAACTGATAATCTGATTCCGGTCTTCGGCAGATAAAAAAAAAATGGATTCAGTTTCCTTTCTTTTCTTAATGATTAAAGGTAATTTTGCATTCAATTAATTTTTTTTAAATGATAGAAATAAAAGATCTCAAAAAAAGTTTTGGTGACAATGAAGTTTTAAGAGGTGTAAATCTCACAATAGACAAAGGCATAACACTAGTAGTAATCGGCAGAAGCGGATGCGGAAAGTCTGTTTTGTTAAAACATATTATCGGACTGCTGAAACCGGATTCAGGTGAAATATTCATTGAAGGACATAATATCACAAAGATGAAAGAGAAGGAAATTTATGAATTACGAAAGAAGTTCGGATTTCTTTTTCAGGGTGCGGCTTTGTTTGACTCGATGAACGTGGAAGAAAATATCGGTCTGGCTTTAAAAGAGAATACAAATCTTTCTCAGGCTCAGATCAAAGATATTGTTGCCCAAAAACTCGAGCTAGTCGGATTACCCGATACGCAAAAGATGAAACCTTCTGATCTATCGGGCGGGATGAAGAAAAGAGTTTCACTCGCACGTTCACTCTCAACAGATCCGGAATATATTCTTTACGATGAACCTACTACAGGTCTTGATCCGGTAATGAGCGATCAGATCGATGACCTCATAAGAAATCTTTCCGAAAAACTAAAAGTAACTTCCGTAGTCGTAACTCATGACATATTCAGTGTTTATGATGTTGCAGACTCTGTTGCAATGATGCATGACGGGAAAATATACTTTCACGGCACGCCTAAAGAACTCACCGAAACAAATGACCAGTTGATAAGAGACTTTCTTAACAGGACGGATAAGAAGATCTGATACGATTTTGGATTTTTGATTTTAGATTTTTGAATTTCGTGAATGGCAGGATCATCAGCTGTTTATGACGTCGCCTCCTTTTTTCTTCCACTCCCTGATGCCGCCTTCCATTGAGATCACATTTGTGTATCCCATTTTCTGAAGAGACTCGGCTGCCAGGGCTGACCGGAAACCTCCTCCGCAATAAAGTACAAGTTTCTTATCATGATCATCTATGTGAAGATGAATATCCCTTTCCAGTATTCCTCTGCCGATATGTATTGCTCCTTTGATATGGGACTTGTTAAATTCATTATCTTCCCTTGTGTCAATTAGAACAAAATCTTCTCCGTCTTTTATCATTTTCAAGACATCTTCAATAGTGCATTCCTCTATTTTCTTTTTACTCTCTGCAGCAAGCTCGTGAAAAGTCCTCTTCATGATAATTTCTAAATACTCATTATTCATTATTTATAAATTAGTAATTACTTTGGTCATATTGATAATATCATTTGCATTACAGCCGCGTGAGAGATCCATTACCGGTTTTGCAAGTCCCTGAAGTACAGGTCCCGTTGCGAAAGCGCCGCCGATCCTTTCAGTTATTTTGTAAGCAATGTTTCCTGAGTTCAAATCGGGAAAGATAAATACATTTGCATCACCTTTAATTTTTCCGTCCGGGTTTTTTCTTTTGGCAACAGCCGGAATGAATGCTGAATCAAACTGCAGCTCACCGTCACATATAAGTCCGGGACTCTTCTTTTTTGTTAATTCATATGCATTGATAATCTTACATATTGAATCGTCTTTTGCACTGCCTTTAGTTGAAAATGACAAAAAAGCAACTCTCGGCTTCAGGCCGGTAAGCTTCTTAAAATTGCGTGAAGTTTCAATTGCGATCTGTGATAACTGTTCAGCTGTAGGAACGGGAACAACACCGCAGTCGGCATAAGCAAAAATCTTATCTTTGTAAACATGATTCTTCGGAAATGTAAAAAGGAAGAAAGATGAAACTATATTGTTGTTTTTTGATAATCCGATTATTGATATTGCATTTCGAATTACATCCATCGTTGAATAAACACTGCCGGCAATTATCCCGTCTGCGAAATTATTCCTCAACAGCATGCACGAAAATGTCAGCGGATCTTTCAGATCTTTTGCAGATTCGCTGATCAGATATTCGGGCTTCTTTTTTATTTTCAGCGAATGATACTCATCCAGAAACTGAGTTCCAAAATCCAGATCAATTATTGTCAGATCCCTGTGCGGAGTGATCTTTGATTGGAGATTCTTCCCGGACTCAATTAAGATTACCTTAGCTATTTTCTGTTTAAGGATTTTTTTGACAGCTTCCAGTATCCTTTTATCATAAGACTCCGGAAAAATTACCGTCTTGAGATTTTCCTTAGATTTTCTTTTTAGCTCTATAAAAAGATCTTTTGATTTTAGATTTTTGATTTAGATTTAGATTTTTGATTTTAGATTTTTGATTTATTATCTAATACTGAATTGATTCTATTATTCCGCCACCGAGGACATTTTTGCCGGTATAAAATACTGCAGATTGTCCGGTCGTGATTGCTTTTTGAGGCTCATCGAATTTTACCTTTATATGATCATTGTCAATTTGTTCAAGCGTCGCCGGGTGCCCGTCGTCATTATACCTTATTTTGACATTTGCTTTTACGGGCTTCGTTAACTTATCCGTTGGCATGAGATTGATTTCCTTCAAAGTGAATTCCGAGTTGTAAAGATTATCTTCTTCATCAACATAAACCGTATTATTTTCCGGATCAATTTTAGAGACATACAATCTTTTCCCGATAGAAACATTCAGTCCCCTTCTCTGACCAATTGTATAATATGGATAACCTTTATGAGAGCCAATCTTCTTATCTTTATACACAACATCCCCTCCGGATAATTTTTCGTTTATGCCGGGCATCCGGATCTCAATGAGTTCACGGTAATTATTATTGGGCACAAAACATATCTCCTGCGAATCCGGAGTATTAGCCGGTTTCAGTCCAAGGTCATTTGCGATTTTCCTTATCAAAGGTTTTTCATATTCACCGAGCGGAAATATGGTTTTGCTCAATGCATACTGTGATACTCTCCATAATGCATAAGACTGGTCCTTGCTTTTATCATCAGCTTCGGAAACAAAATATCTCTTATCATCCGGATCGTAATTTACTTTTGCATAATGTCCGGTTGCAATAAAATCCGCACCGAGTGACTCAGCTTTCTCAAGCAAGGCTCCCCATTTAATTGATTTATTACAAAGGACACATGGATTCGGAGTATTGCCTTTGAGATATTCCGAGATGAAATTGCTTATGACAACGTCATTAAATTTTTCCGTAAAGTCGAGAGTGTAATGATTGAAGCCCAGATTGTGAGCAACGTTTCTCGCCGAATATATCGTCTCAAGAGAGCAACAGCCCGAATCCTTCTCGGGAATATCGTCATATCCCCAGGTCTTCATAGTAATCCCGATGAGAGTATATCCCTCTTCTTTCAGTAAAGCTGCCGCAACGGACGAGTCAACTCCTCCGCTCATGGCTACAACAATTGTTTTATTTTTATTTTCTTGTTTCATTTTTCAGGTATTGCAAAAATAAGAATCGTAAGTGTCTGAAAAAAGTAGAAAAAAAGTATTGTTATTTAAAGTTAAATGTTATAATTTGACCCATTCAAAAATATAAAGAAGGAGAAAGACAGGCATGTCAAAAAGAACATTAATTGTAATGTCTTTTTTATTTGTTTTTACTTTCGGTGGTGCAGTTAGTGATTTATCCGGTTTAAGAGCGAATTCCGAAAGCGCAACAGTCCACACAAGTAAGAAAAAGAGTCCTAAGAAAAAATCAAAAAGGAAATCAAGCAGGAAAAGAAGTACAAAAAAGAAATCTTCAGGAAAAAAATCTTCTAAGAAAAAGTCTTCAGGGAAGAAAACCTCAAAGAAAAAAACTTCAAAGAAGAAGTACTCCGGAAAAAAGAAGAAATCAAAGAGACACAGCTCAAGGAAGAAAAGAAGTTCAAATTATTACTCCGGAGCATATATTGCACCAAAATCATATGACTACAGTGCAAGCGATAATTCAAGCAGGGAATATAAAAGGAGCAGTAACAGCGAACCTACTGAGACTTTTAAGAAAGAACCTATGAAACCCGGTGAGTAACATCAGTTAGTCTTACATATAGATTTGAATAGTATTTTTAACCCAAATGAAAATATCCATTTGGGTTTTTATTTTAACAGGAAATCCATATTGTAATTGTAATTTTTTTAAAAATTATATTGATGAAAGAGGAAGAACATAATCACCTGCCCGAATGAATTTTCAAAAACCTATCACACTGGAAATACAGAGTAATCTTTAAATATATTTACTAATTCAAAATATTTTAGAATGAAAAAATTTATTTTTTTTGGAATATTTTTTATTGTTGTTCTTTGTATTCTTTTATCAAAAAGTTTACAGGTGTTTAGTTTTAATTACTTCGGGAATGATAACAATCTAAGCAACATTGACTCAGTTGAGGTGACCGAGTTATATGCTTTGGGAACAATACCCAGTCCCTTTGGTTGCCCGGATACTCTGGGAATCAGGTTAAAGAAAAATTTTCCCGGTGCTTATGATATCTTTCTTAAAATAAGAGTGCAGAATATTGATACCCCCTTTGTTCTGAAAGATTCTGTTTTTTATACAATCTCAAATCCGAATACATTTGATACTTTGATTTTCCATCCTCTTACCTGTCTTACATTATCTGACGTTAATGAAATTCGTCTTGCAACAAACAGGATTATCGTAGAAGCATTGCCCGGCAAGAGTCTTCAGGATTTTTACAGCGCAAAAGAATATTGCCAGTACAGCACATGTAATGTCTATAACTATGCCGACCCCTGCCTGACAGACCACGGAGGAACAGGCCTCGACGGAAGAACCGGAAATTTAGTAGCACGATTCAATAATTACAGTTCATCAGTCTTTCCTGTCTATGCAGTAGATCACAGTTTCTTTAATGCAAACGGTCAGGGAAGCCAGCCTTATAAAATTGTTATTTATACTGACAACGGAAGCGGAAAGCCGGGAACTTTAGTTTATTCTTCCTCAACTTTAATGTCTCCAAGCGGAACCGGTGCACCACAATCAGTAACGCATAAGCTTGCAACTCCGGTTAATATATCTGGTAACAGCAGATTCTATGTGGGCATAAGACAGGTATCAACAACGAATATCAAGATGTCATATCAGAACGAGACTCCGGTCAGGTCAAAAATATTTTTCTTTTCATCTCCCGACACAAGCACTGTCTGGAAAGATTTCAGCGATTCATCAAAGAATTTAAGGCTGGATATTTCCCCGAGAACAAGTGCGAATGTTTCGATCAAAGCATATCTCGAAGGATTTTTTAACGGGACCAGCATGATTCCGGATACTGCAGGAGTAATTTTAAGAAAATTAAATTCTCCATATGTAATTATTGACAGTGCAAAATCAGTCTTAGATGCTACAGGATTTGGTGTTTTCAGATTTCTGAATGTTTCGTCCGATTCAAACTATTATTTTGCAGTGAAACATCGAAATCACATCGAGACCTGGAGTAAATTTAGCCAGCAGATTAATGAATGCAGCAAGTTTTATAATTATACTGATAGTATCAGTAAAGCGTATGGAAATAACATGACTTCTGTTGCCGGAAAATTTGTTTTTTACGGAGGAGACGTAAATCAGGACGGGAGTGTTGATGGGCAGGACATTAGTCAGGTTGATAATGATGCTTTTAATTTTGTTTCGGGTTATGTAAATACGGACATTAACGGTGATAATTTAACTGATGTTCTTGACCTTGTGTTAGCTGATAACAACGCTTTCAATTTTGTAGGTATAATAACACCTCCCTGAGAAATCTGATTAAAAGATTTATGGTGAGCATTTATTTTGAGAACATATCAGTATTAAATCAGTTCACCGGCTTTTTTGAGAAGCCATATTTTGCTTACTATCTTATCTTCGGATTCAATTTTTGATCTTATATAGGAAGCAGATTCCTTACTTTGTTTACATTTTATTTTAAGGAGTTCGAAATAGTATTTGAGGAAATTATTGAATCTCGGCTTATGTGATTCTGAGATTTCTTTTGTAGTTGATAGAAAATGCTTATAGGAATCACAAAGTGAGAATGCCGATTCGATATGATCGAGCTCATAGTATATTTGAAGCAGAATATTTTTTATGTCAGTTTTGAGAAGAAAGAACTCATGATTCATTTTTGAAACGCTCGAAAGCGAGCTGTTAAAATCTTTTTTCATGAAATAATATTTTGCAAAAGCATAATTCCGGAAATTGTCCCTGTCGCCCGGGCTCAGGAGGTCAGAATATTTTTCTATGAACTCCTTGAACCAGACAGTTTCGCCAAGCATCTCACAGTAGTAAATAATGTTTCTGTAAATCAGCACCTGCATGTATTCATTTTCCGAAAATGAATACCCGTCATTTTCAAGCATACTTTTATAAACTTCCAGACCTTCACTCCTGAATTCTTTTTTCCCGCTTAATACTTTCTGAACACAATAGTTCGCAAAATGGCTGTAGATCAAATGCTTTTCTTCCCTGTTAAGCTTAGGCAGCATTTTATGAAAATATTTTTTCAGACGGAAGTAGTGATCTTCATTTTCAAATTCCTGTGTGGATTTCAGCCAGTAATAATGGAGAGTTACCAGATATTTTTCTTCGTCAAATTCTTTAGCTGACGCCTTCATCAGTTTTTCAATGTCAAAGTTATTGAGAACAGCCTGGATGAATACATTTTGTATTTTCTTTCCGTGGGTATTATTGATAGGCTTTACGGAAGTAAGAAACATCGTCAAATCAATAAAGAACTGTGTTGCAGACGCTTCGAAATACTGCATTTCGCAGTCAATAAGATTTTCGTAATCATTGATCTCTGAATAGTAATTGCTTTTAATATGATTAAGCCTTCTGAATTTTGAGAAGTAATCTTTGGATGGGGAGAAGCCCGGAGTTAACCTTTTTTCAATCAGCTTATTTACGCGATTGGATTCTGAAGACAGATTCTTACGCAGATATGCTTTGCTCAAGTTCAATAAATATTCAACTTCATCCTCCATGAAAGTATTGTGAGCAATAAAATCCTCAGCAGCACCCGTCAGCTCAAAAATTACATTCTGAATTTTCTTTTCGCTGTACTCCTCTCCGGGATATACTTTCTTATAGGCTGTTTCTTTATCCAGCTTGGGTGAATTAAGATCCGGATAATATTTAATTATGTATTCAAAAAGTGAAGTTGTATTTCTCGAAGGTTTTAGGAACGGCGATTCGATATACTTGCCGAATGATTTGATCTCTTCCCTGCTGAAAGCTCTTATCAGCTTAATTAATCTCGTGTCTTTCATGTCAAAAAAATACCCTTTTTTATGAGGAAAACAAACTCATAAATACCTCATTTCCGGACTCCAATTAAAGAATTCATTGGATTTCTCAATTGAACTTATGAGGAAAGAAGCGGAAAGTTTCTTTTGACGGAATGCAGGTTCAGGATATCTTTGCAACAGATATTCAAAGTAGTTCTAAATCATTTTAAAAAACATTAAACAAAAACAAAAATGAAAAACCTAATAAAAGAAATTCCGGCAATAAAGTTTTTCCTGATTGCAAACATAATCAATATCCTGCTAACGGTATTCAGCATGGGGAATAATACCGGATCAAATACGACGGCTTACAAAGCAGGAACAATATTCTCCGAAGAGTCATCAGTTTTTCAACTTTCCAAAGAAACAACGAAATCGGGATACTCTTTAATAAGAGGCTCGAAAGAAATATACAGTAAAATGAAACCCGAGATGTAAGATCAAAAAAAAATTAATTTAAAAATCCGCATGATGCGGAAAGAAAGGAGTAATGAGATGGAACAGTTAAGGAAATTTCACAGGACGGTGAGGAAACATCACTACAGCATAAAAAGGAAAAATAAAAATTCGAGATCTACATTTTATCATCTTTCCTCCGGAGCGACGATTGAAAAATCTTCCGGCAGATTTAAATTATTGCAAAACTATACTGACGGCTCTAATAAGTATGTCATAATTGAATTCTATTTACCTGAACCGGCTGCTGCCAGACTCATATTGATTGACTCCGACTTTAACGATTCAATGTATCTTCTCAATAAAGAACTCAAACCGGGAAAACATATTTTGAAAACCGACATCGAAAATGTGGAGCTGCTCATTCACAGATATTATTACAAACTTGAAGCCTATGGTGAAGCTGACACAAAACAAATGAGCTATACATATAAACCAGCTGCTAAACAATAACGAAGTCAAAAAAGAAAGATAAAATTCAGAATAGAATTATGAATAATGAAAATAAAAATAATTTTTCAGAACAGTCAGAAAGATCCGGACTTGAAGATGACCTTCATGAGATGGAAGAAACTTATGTCAGGGTCTGCAAATTCAGAAAAGGTCAGTCACTGAAAAAGAAATTCAAACAAAATTTTAACACCAGGATAAATTTTTTAAAGAATAAACAAAGAGTTTCAAATATGAAAGATCTCGCCGACACTGACAAAACAACTTCAGAAAATACTTCCGCAACAGCTTCTTCAAACAACAGCCATCCCTTTGACGGGATGGCTCAACTTTCCTTTGAAGATATTGGAATAGTATTTTGGGAAAGCGGTAAAAGAATAAAAGAATTTAAAAAATAATTTTGAAATCAAAAAATTAACAGACAATAATCATGGAAAAATCAAATCATAATATACCGGATAAATTAAAATTGCGGAGGTGCCGTCCGGAATGAATTCGGTTCATTATCAGGACGGCATCAAATAAAATTTAGAATTGAAAATGTAAAATTAAAAATTTTTTTAAAAACACTAATTATAAAAACTTAAAACAAAAAACTAAAATGAAAACAATAATAAATTTAATCATCGGAATAATTTTTTTATCTAACGTCAGCTTTGCTGACGGCTTAAGCTATAAGCTTAATATTATAAACTTAAACTATACTTCAAAAAACACACTTGAGTTTGACATTTATGTAATGACCTCAGATTCAAAACGGGAAGAACACAGATATTCCCTCGGACAGTATTTCTTCGAGTTTAATCCGAAGATTGCCAACGGGGGAAATCTGATTTACTCTATTGTAAGTTCGGATTTGCCGGAAGCAATGAGACCGAGAAATCCTTCAGTTTCCGGCAACCAGCTTAGATTAGCAGTAAATTCGCCGGGCTCTGATAAGAGTAATCTGCCTTTAATCCCAAATCAAAAACCGGGAATGCTCGTGGCTAAGATGAGACTTCAGACATCAGCTGAAACTTTTGCGGACGAACAGATTGGTCTGAAATTATCAGAAGATAAATTCAGAACAAAGATATTTACTTTCGCAGATAATAAAAATGTTGAGCTGGCAAATTCAGAAAGCGGCATAGCTGATGCAGATAATTCGACAATTGAATCAACAGAAACAACAGAAAACATTACAGAACTTCCGACTGAGTATTCACTTTCACAGAACTATCCGAATCCATTTAACCCCAGCACAACGATAAAATTTGGCATCCCTGCAAATGTCAACGGTCAAACATCGGATGTAAAGCTTATTGTTTATGATTTAACGGGAAGAGCAATTGCTACATTGGTAAATGAACAGCTCCAGGCAGGTTATTATGAATACAAATTCGACGGAAGCAATTTTGCCAGCGGTGTATACTTCTATAAAATTACTGCCGGTTCTTTTTCGGTGGTGAAGAAAATGTTTTTAATTAAATAACTAATTTAATAAAACTTTAAAACAAAAACTAAAATGAAAAGCCAAATGAAAAACTTATCAAAGAATTCATTCTCGAATACAATTAAATTGATTGTTGTTACATTGATTTTAACAGCCTGTCAATTTGTTTATTCACAGCCGCTAAAAATCGGTCAAAGCGTTGTAACGTCACATGACGGCGGCAATTCAAACTACAATTGTGTAAAAGTAATAGATTTAAACAATCGTCCAAACTTTAGCACCGGCGGTCATTATTGGAATCCAAATTCATATGCTCATGCGGACTGGACTCACAGCCGGATGGGTGAAGTTTTCGGAATAGCGATTGACGACAACAATCCTCCAAATATTTATGTATCGACAACAAACATATACTGGGGGAATCTGCATCCTCAAGGACCGGCACTTATATATAAGATCAATGGAAGTACATGGAATGTTAGTGATTATGTCGTCCGGGATAATACGACGCCCGGTCCACCTACCTTTGGGTCAAATTCTATACCCAACACAGGTCCGGAAATGGGAAACATTTGCTATGACAAATGGCACAAGCAATTGTTTGCGACTAATATGGAAGACGGAAAGATATACAGAATTAAGGATGCAGGCGGTAATGCCGTCGTCGGAAGTGCATTCGATCCATTCACAGTTGATGTCCCTTCAAACGGTTTTCCGGTATTGGGTGAAAAGATTTGGGGAATTGGCGTATATGGCAGCAGCTCTGCAGATGTCAGAGTATATTTCAGCCGATGGGTAACAAATTCATACCTTTCAAACCCAAAAAATGAAATATGGTCAATTGCATTAGACTATAACGGAGAGTTCATTAATAATTCAATTGAACGACTTGAGATTACTCTTCCATATCTTACCGGACAAAATTACTCAAATCCCGTTTCCGATATTGAATTTGCAGATAACGGAAGAATGCTGGTAGCGGAAAGATCAATGTTTGCAAATACTTCTGTGGCTCATGAATCCAGAATTCTCGAATATCCGCGAAGTTCAACCGGCTTTTATGTCAACAATAATTATAAATGGCATAAGATAGGCGTTTATGGAAGTTTTACAAATTCATGCGGAGGAGCGGCCTACCAATTTAGCTATGCTGACAGTACACACAATGTATTTATAGGGTGCGATTCTGTTATTGTTGGAACCGGCGATTATTTGTTTACTTCGCCGGGAATAATTTATGGACTTCAGTTTACCGATAAAACTTATGGTTCAGGCAATTATCTGGACTATAGTCATTTCATTGACGTGAATGGTTCATTCGGAACACAAGATAAAGATACACCGGGAGATGTTGATGTATATAAAGGGTCGGTCGTGTGCGGCTGCAGCACACCGGATAGTTTGTATATAAAAGATTCGAATTTAGACCTTGGTTATGAGCCAAATAATCAGAGCGGCAGTGTAATGTGGGCTAGCAACGACATTTGGGTTTGCGCTCCACCCAGTCCGGGTAGTTGTAGTTCACATGGTAATCCAATCACCGGTTTTAACAACACCGTTAGAGTAAGAATCCGAAATAAAAATTTAGATTACAATTCATGTAATGATGCTGTTGTAACACTGCAGTGGGCTAAAGCTTCGACCGCACTGTCATGGCCGACTCCATGGGACGGCTCGCAATACAATAGCGGTGGTTTTGCCATGGGTGCATTGATCGGAACGCAGAAAATACCGAACATTCCGGCAAATGGAGAAGTCATTCTGAATTTCAATTGGTCCCCACCAAACCCGAACAATTATTCGACCATAGGGGGTTATACAAAATCACATTTCTGCTTACTGGCTCGAATCGAGACTAAAAAAAATGACCCTTACGGAATGACATTTCCGGAAGTTAACGGCGCTCTTTATGATAATGTAAAGAATAACAATCAAATTGCCTGGAAGAATGTTGAGGTAGTTTTTCTGGGTCCCATTGATTTTACAAGAAGCTTCAATGTAGGCAACGTTCATCCACTTCCACGAATAAAAAAATTCAGCTTTCAGGATGATACGAACGGTGTGTTGTTCTCAAATACAAGTGTAAAAATAAAATTAAGCGGTCCGCTGTATCAGATTTGGGCAGCCGGCGGAAAGCAAGGAAACAACGTTCAGGAACAATCTGATTCCACTTTAAGAGTCCTAAGCAATGGCGCTTATATTACAAACCTGCTGCTTGACTCAAATTCAACTTACGATATGGGTGTAAAGATCATTCCAACTGATACGATCAAAGTATCCGGACAAAGTCTTGATGTAATACAGTATGACGTAGCCAGTAATAAAATAGACGGTGGAAACAGATTTTATATGAGCAGTGAGTATGCAAGCGGAACTTCGCTTGGTATTACGGTTATTCCGGAAGGATTTCTCCAGGCGGCGTCCATCAATACAACAAGATCCAACATAAAAGACAAATCCAAAATCTTTTTGCGTTCATCTGTTTCTCCATATCAGGTAGTTGATACTGCAAGCGTAGAAATTGATTCTTTAACTCTTTCAGGAGCATGTTTCTTTACCAATGCATCGTCCGGGAATTACTATATCGCGGTGACTCATAGAAACAGCATCGAGACCTGGTCAAAGAATCCTGTTGCATTTACTGCCGGTGATATGACTTCGTACGATTTCACAACTTCATCATCGAAGGCATATGGAAATAATCTGGTTTTAAAATTTGGCAAGTGGTGCACTTACAGCGGAGACGTTAATCAGGATGGAAATATAGATGTTGTAGATGTTTCTCAGGTTGACAACGATGTGTTTAATTTTGTCGCGGGATATGTAAATACAGATGTCAATGGCGATAATATCGATGACGCAAACGATTTAGCAATAGTAGATAATAATGCGTTTAATTTTGTGAGTAAAATAACACCTCCGTAAAAACTTATGCCCTGGCAGTCTTAACAAACTGTCAGGGCTTTTCTTTATATGTGCAGACATTTTATGAGTAAATTAAATCCCGAATACCTCATTTTTAGACCCGAATTAAGGAATTCATAAAATTATCGAACCAGATTATTGAGGAAACCGGAAAAAAGTTTCTTTGGAATGAGACCGGATTACTGGTAAGTTGAAACAGAAAATTTTAATTAACTAACTTAAACAAAAAACAAAAATGAAAACAAGAATCAAAATTTTAATAGTCAGCTTATTACTGACTGTAAATATTTGTTATTCACAAAATTTCGAATGGGCGAAAGGATACGGGTCATCCAATTTTTCCGGCATTACCGGATATGCAGTTGATGTCGATGCTTCGGGAAATGTATATTCAACCGGTGACTTCAACGGAACAGTAAATTTCGACGGTATAACTTTGACCGGTAATTCAGGAAGCACTGATATTTATGTAGCAAAACATAATTCATCGGGTGTTATACAATGGGCTCAAAGCTTCGGTGGTATGAATAGGGATAAAGCATATAGTATTGCCTGCAGTTCTAACGGAGATATTTATGTTTTAGGAAATGTTGCCAGAAGTTTTATATTAACTAAGTATAATTCAAACGGAATAATTCAGTGGACTGAAGATATTGATCAAGGAACAATTCTCGATTCCGACCCATTTTTTTATTATTACAATATGCAAAAAATCTCAGTTGATAATTCAGGAAATTGCTATGTTTCGGGAACATTTTATGGAACTGCAACTGTCGGCTCCACATCATTGAATAGCGTTGGAGGCAGTGATGTTTATATAGCTAAATATAATTCTTCGGGATCATTTCAATGGGTTAGAAGCGGAGGAAGTATATACAGTGATGAAGGAACCGGAATTGCAACAGATGCATCAGGGAATGTTTTAATTACAGGTCATTTCAATACGACAATTCAATTTGGGAATATTTCTCTTTCAAATACCTCTAACGGGTATTCAACCTTTATAATAAAATACAATTCTTCCGGAACAATACTTTCAGGAATTTCTACTGATGGATCCGGTGATTGCTATGGAAGAGGAATCAGTACAGATGCTGCAGGAAATCTATATATCAGCGGAATCTATAACGGAAATGTTACTTTTGGATCAAGCAGTATTTCAGGTGCAATGAGCAGTTTTTTTATTGCAAAGTATAACAGTTCCGGCGGGATTGAATGGATAAAGCATGAAGGAAGAATGAACATTGGATCAACTTATGGAAATAATATGGAGACTGATGCTTCCGGAAATACTTATGTTTATGGAGGATTTAATGGCATAATATCTTTTGATGGATTTACATTTACAGGAAGTGGTTCATTTGTTGTCAGATATGATAATTCAGGTACAGTCATATCAGTATCAAAAGTATATTCACAAAATAGTTATGCTGCTATATACGGAATTTCAACCGGTGAATTTGGTAATTCATATCTCACCGGAGGATTTGGAACAGATGTAAATATTGGAAATATTGTTTTAAACGGTTCGGGTAATTCACAGAATTTATTTATAGCTAAAATTGGTAACAATACGAATATTATTACAGGAAAAGTTTTCATTGATTATAACAATAATGGTAACCCGGATGTCGGAGAGCCGCCTTATCCCGGTGAAATAATTTCTTTCAACCCGGGTAATTTTACGGATGCTTCTGTCTCAACAGGTGATTACAGCCATTTTTGCGGACTGGGAAATTTTAATTTTAATATTCCAAGTCCCCCTCTATATTATTCTGTAAATCCTGCTTTGCAAAATGCAAATTTTACAACCTATGGTAATAATGATATTAATAATAATTTCGGATTACATCCTTCCCCGGGAATGAACGACCTGAGAATAACATTGACTGATATTTCCAGAGCAAGACCGGGATTTAATTTGTCGCATGCTTTTACATATGAAAATATTGGAACAACAGTACAATCAGGTTTTGTAAAAATTAATTATGATGCCGGACTGACTTACTCGCCTTCTATGACATATCCTCTTCCTTCGAGAGTAGATCTTGTAAATCATAAATTAGAATGGGATTATGTAAATTTAGCCCCATTTCAGAAAGAAAATATTTATGTCGGATACAATCTTCCTTCAACTGTATCATTGGGAAGCATTCTGTCATCTGATGCAAAAATAATTTCGTCAGCAATTGATTTAACTCCGATCGATAATGCAGAAACATTGATACAAACCGTTGTTGGTTCTTTTGACCCGAATGATAAAAGTGTAAGTCCTTCCGGAGGGATAACTCCTCAACAGGTTTCAGATGAAGCTCCGCTGACATATACGATCAGATTTCAGAATACCGGAACTTATGAAGCTTATACAGTTGTAGTGATGGATACACTTAGTCCGAATCTGAATGCTTCTACAATTGAAGTATTATCTGCAAGTCACGATTATTCATTATCAGTTTCAGGAAACGGAAGTTTACGATGGACATTCGATAATATTTTGCTTCCGGATATGAATACCAACGAACCGCTTAGTCACGGCTTTATTAAATACCGGGTAAAACCCAAAAACAATTTAGTTATCGGTGATGAAATTGAGAATACGGCTTATATCTTTTTTGATTATAATGAACCCGTCATTACCAATACAACAGTAACTCAGGTAGAAGCATCCAAGGATATACAAATCAACTGGCGGTCAGAGGGAATGTTTCCAAACTCTGATGCAACTATAATTCAGTTAAGAAGAGCTGTCGCTCCGTATGACATCATAAAAACTGCAGCAGGAATTTCAACGCACCAATTTATTATTCCGCCGATCTATACATTAACAACAACTGTCAATAATTTACTTTCAGGTTCTTTTTACCTTGTCATAAAACACAGGAACTCAATTGAGACATGGTCAGCAAATCCCGTGACTATTTCTCCTAATGGCACTACTTATTATGATTTTACCACAAGCCAGTCTAAAGCCTATGGGAATAATATGATACAAACCGGAAGCGTATGGTCGGTATATTCGGGAGATGTAAATCAGGATGGAAATATAAACGCTCTGGATGTTGGACAGGTTGATAATAATGTGTTTAATTTTGCATCCGGAAATATTGTCACTGATCTAAACGGAGATCAAGTTGTTGATTCGCGTGACCTGGCTATGGTGGATAACAATGCATCCAACTATATCAGCGCGATAAGACCGTAGAGTATAAGCCGGGTCTGTTCTAAGAAGGATAAATAAAATGTAGCCGCAATGCTAGCCTGTAAAATATCTTGTCAAAACAAAAACCGTAAAGGTTGCGGCTACATTAAAAAGATACTTTTTCAAGACAGATCCGGACTTTTATTTAAAATATTTATTCACTAACTCCTTTTTAAATACTTACCTCTTTATTTAATGTCGTCTTGTCTAAAAACCAATAGCATCTGTATTTTTTTTTTAAACAAATCGGAAATTATTAAGAACTTTGTTTCTTAAATTTTTTTTTTGTAATTTGTCGTCAACACTTTCCAAAATTTTTTCACCCCAATATTTCTACATTCTTTAACCTGGCACCATTTTTTTAAATTAAAAAGGGAGTTATGAAAACTTTAATTCTTTATGCTTTATTATTTTTATTTATTTTTGATTTGAATGCAAGGATAGTTTATGTGCAGCCGGTGCGTGATGCTGCGTATGTCAGCATCAATAATAATATCATCATCGGCTTTGATGAAATGATAGTAAGCTCAAACGTGAGTTCGCTAATAAACGTGACAGGCACGTTAAGCGGAAGTCACGCCGGGGAAATCATCATCACCAAAGACGGAATGAAATTAATATTCAAACCAAATGAGCCGTTTGCATTTTGCGAACAGGTAGAAGTAAAGCTGAGCGGGCTTAAGACTTCATTTCATTCGGACAATAAGCTGTCATTCACTTTTCAGACTCAGAGCAGCAGGCCTGAAGGTGATTTCAGAAAATTCATATCGGACGAGACTGAAGATTTAACGAATAACAATTTTCCTTTCGCGGATAATTCAGGAGGATTACCTCAGCTTACAGTAACTGTTTCCAACAATCCTTCACCGGGACATTTATTTTTGACAAACAGCCTAACCTCATCATATTCTTCTCATATCCTGATTGCAGAGAATGACGGAAGTCTGTACTATTCAAGAGAAATGAATTCAAATACTTTAAATTTTAACCGGCAGCCAAACGGAACAATTGTGTATTATCTATCATCGCGCGGAAAATATTTTGCAGAAGATTCTCAGTACAATGTGGTTGACAGCTTTTATTGCGGAAACGGATACTCGACTGATCCGCATGATTTAACTATTCTGAATAACGGACACGCTCTTGTAATGAGCTATGATCCTGAACCTGTTGACATGAGTCTGATTGTCCCGGGAGGTAATCCGAATGCAACTGTATTAGGATTAATAATTCAGGAAATAGATGAAAACAAAAACGTTGTATTTCAGTGGCGAAGCTGGGATTATTTTTCAATTGTTGATGCCATCTATTTAAACCTGACGGCAGCGATAATTGACTATGTTCACGGTAACGGATTGGAGTATGATAATGACGGCAACCTGATGCTATCTTCGAGACATTTAAATGAAATTACAAAAATAAACCGGACAACAGGCGACATAATCTGGCGGTTTGGCGGAGTTCATAACCAGTTCACTTTAATTAATGATACGACACCGTTTTACTATCAACATAACATAAGGCGCATCGCAAACGGAAACGTTACCATGTTCGACAACGGAAATTTTCGCACGCCCTCGTATTCAAGAGCACTTGAATATAATCTGGATGAAGTAAACAAGACTGCTACATTAGTGTGGAAGTATATAAACAACCCGATCATTTACGGTTCATCACAGGGATCGGTTCAAAGGCTTCAAAATGGTAATACACTTATATGTTGGGGATCGACTTCACCTAATTTCACTGAAGTTACTCCCGCAGGCAATATTGCGCTTGAAATGTCTCTGCCTCCGGGCGTTGTAAGCTACCGGGCTTTCAGAGACGAAGCTAATCTGACTTTGAATTCAAAAATTGTAATTGAAGGATTTTACAACACTCAGACCAACACGCTGAACATCAAAGATACTGTAAGAGCTTATATACGGAATAATTATTCACCGTACAATATTATCGATTCGGCAAAATCGGTTGTTGACTCGGTAAACTTCAACGGCAATTTCAGATTTTACAATGTGTCTTCGGGAACATATTACATTTCCATCCGGCACAGAAACGGGATTGAGACATGGAGCAGATCCGGAGGAGAGGCTTTTACTTCCGGCGGAGTTCACGATTACGACTTTACAAATTCAGCATCGCAGGCATACGGAAATAATCTTGTGCATAAAGGATCAAAGTATTGTATTTACAGCGGGGACGTAAATCAGAACGGCAGCATTGATGCAACGGATCTAAGCCTTGTTGACAATGATGCATCTAATTTTGTAAGCGGTTATATAAACAGTGATGTTGATGGCAATAATGTTGTTGATGTCCTGGATTTAGTGACAGTTGAAAACAATTCCAATAATTTTATAAGTAAGATGACGCCTCCGTAAGTTAAGCAGTCAAGAGTTCTTTTATAACTTAGATCGTTTGGATTTTCATATCCGTTAAATTGTGTTTTATAGGGATAACCAGGTTGTATTTCCCGGGAAAAGTAACTGGATTTTTATTTAGTTACATAATAGATTTAAAAAAAGGGAAATTAAATTATGAAAATTACAATACTTTCTATAGCGTTATTATTTTTTGTTTTAGATTTAAATGCAAAAATAGTATATGTTGAACCTGTTCGAAATGCGAAGTATGTAAGTACAAACAATAATATAATTATAGGTTTTGATGAAAAGATAATAAGTACAAACCTAAGTTCACTTATAATCGTAAAGGGCTCTTTAAGTGGAATTCACACGGGTGAAATCATCCTTACAGCAGATAGTAAAAAATTAATATTTAAACCCCATCAGCCATTTACATTTAATGAACAGGTAAAAGTACAAATAAACCGACTTAAAACTTCGTCAACTTCAAATAACAAATTAACTTACACTTTTCAAACTCAGGTCAGTAAACCGGAAATAGATCAAAGTAAAATTATGTCGGATGAATTTCAGTATGCGGCTGAAAATAATTTTATGTACTCCACTGATTATTCTGCTTTGCCACAACTCACTGTAACAATTTCCAATAATCCTACTCCCGGAAATTTACTTTTAAATAATTCTGCATTTTCATCTTATACACCTCATATTATTATAGCAAATAATGACGGCTCCCCTTACTATACAAGTGAATCCCCCCAAATTGTGCAGGATTACAGCAGACAACCAAACGGATTATTAACATATTATTCAAGTTTAGCTCGTAAATATTATGCAGAAGATTCTCAGTATAATAGAGTGGACAGTTTCTTTTGCGGAAACGGATATCCTACAAACGGTCACGAATTAAGAGTATTAAATAATGGACATGCACTTGTAATGAGCTATGACCAACAACCTGTAGATATGAGTGTAATCGTCCCCGGAGGAAATCCTAATGCAATAGTAACCGGTTTAATAATTCAGGAAATAGATGAAAATAAAAACGTAGTGTTTCAATGGAGAAGCTGGGATCATTATAATATTATTGATGCAATCTACGTAAATCTGACTTTACCGATCGTTGATTATGTTCACGGAAACGCAATAGAGCTTGATAACGACGGTAATCTTCTGATCTCTTCAAGACATTTGAATGAAATAACAAAGATTAACCGGACAACCGGAGAGATGATATGGCGAATGGGAGGAGTAAACAATCAGTTCACGTTTGTAAATGATACGATCCCTTTCCATTATCAGCATCACATAAGAAGAATCTCAAACGGAAATATTACTTTGTTTGATAATGGAAATTATCGTACTCCTCCTTTTTCAAGAGCTTTAGAATATCATTTGGACGAAGTAAACAAAATCGCTACTTTAGTATGGCAGTACAGAAATACTCCGGACATTTACAGCTCTTTTATGGGTTCAACTCAAAGACTCCACAATGGAAATACTTTGATATGCTGGGGAGGAGCAAATATCACAATGACAGAAGTTACGTCTGCAGGTAGCGTAGCTTTGGAAATGAATCTTCCACAAAATGTATTCTCGTATAGAGTTTTTAAAGACGAAGTTAATCTTTCTTTAAATGTAAAACTTGCTATAGAAGGCTTTTATAATACTCAATCCGATAAACTGAATAGGAATGATACGGTCAGGGTATATTTAAGAAATACAAATTCACCTTATGATATAGTTGATTCTTCACAATCGGTTGTTGATTCAGTAAACTTCACGGGGAATTTCAGATTTTATAATAACAATACCGGATCTTATTATATAACAGTCAGGCACAGAAACGGTCTGGAAACATGGAGTAAAGACGGAGGGGAGTCTTTTGAATCGGGAGGAGTTTATCTTTATGATTTTACAAGTTCGTATTCGCAGGCATACGGAAATAATCTGGTCCTTAAAGGATCAAAGTACTGCATATTCAGCGGTGACGTAAATCAGAACGGAAGTATCGACGGAATTGATCTGAGCTCAACTGACAATGACACATATAATTTTGCCACTGGATATGTCAGCAGTGATATTGACGGAAATAATGTTGTTAATGCTCTGGATCTGGTTATAGTTGAAAATAACTCTTATAATTTTATAAGCAAACAGACACCTCCGTAATCTGTAAGTATCAAGACTTTTGTTTGACTTAATCTCAGCTATGATTTGCAAAGAGAAATAACTTTATTTTTATTTTTTTACAATATACCTTTTGAGAAATGGGGGGAATCAAGCTATGAAAACAATAATATCAATAACAGGGATTTTATTATTTTTCATATCAGTATCAAATGCAAAAGTAATTTATTTAGAACCAGTTCACAATGCGAAATATGTAAGCATACTTAACAACATCATTATTGGCTTTGACGGAAAGATAGAAAGTTCAAATCTTAGTTCTCTCATAAGTGTTATTGGCAATAAAAGCGGAATCCATTCAGGCGAGATCATTCTTGCGTCCGATGGGAAAAAATTAATATTTAAACCGGATAAGCAATTTGCATTCGGCGAACAGGTAGAGGTCATATTGAATGGGCTTAAGACCTCATCAGCTTCGGATAACAAACTATCCTACACTTTTCAGACTCAGTTCAGTAAACCGGAAACGGACTTCACCGGGATCATGGAGAATGAATTAAATTATTTGCCTCAAAACAATTTTTCAAATTCAAAAGATTTCGCTGTTCTACCGCAGCTCATTGTTACAGCATTCAATAATCCGTCAGGCGGAGATCTGTATTTGAGCAATTTTATATTCTCTGTTAATCCCTATGATAAATTTCTGATAACGGCAGATAACAGAGGAACAATAACATATTCAAAACCAGTGAATACAAGAACAACCGATTTTAGGAAACAACCGAATGACCTGCTTACATATTATACAGGAACAAAGTATTATGCGGATGACTTTCAGCACAATTTAGTTGACAGCTTCGAATGCGGAAACGGATATACAACGGACAATCATGAACTGCGAATAGATGAAAACGGCCATGCCTTTTTGATCAGCTATGACCCTGAGATAGTAGATATGAGTCAGGTTGTTCCGGGAGGCAATCCTAACGCAACAGTTTACGGAATAATAATTCAGGAAATAGACGCAGATAAAAATGTTGTGTTTCAGTGGCGAAGCTGGGACCATTTCGCAATTACGGATGCAACACATGAAAACCTGACGGCGGCAATAGTTGATTATGTTCATACAAATGCAATAGAAATTGACAACGATGGCGCGCTGATGATTTCTTCAAGACATCTCAGTGAGATTACAAAGATCAGCCGGGAAACAGGAGATATCATCTGGCGTATGGGCGGCATACACAACGAATTTACTTTCATTAATGATGCTATCGGATTCAGCTATCAGCATTATATAAGACGAATCCCAAACGGAAACATTACTCTCTATGATAACGGTAATTTTCACTCTCCTCAGTTTTCGAGAGCGGTGGAATATCAATTAGATGAAGTGAAGAAGACTGCCACCCTGGTATGGCAGTACAGACATACTCCCTATGATATATATGGAAGTGCGATGGGATCAGCACAAAGGCTTCTAAACGGAAATACTCTTATTTCCTGGGGCATATCATTTACGACGATGACTGAAGTAACTCCGGCAGGAAACATAGCATTGGAAATGAATCTGCCTTTTTTTGTGTACACATACAGAACCTTCAGAGATGAAACCGCCATTACTTTACTAAACAAAATTGTGCTCGAAGGATTTTATAATACAGAAAACGACAGGTTGAATATGGCGGATACTGTCGTGTCATATCTGAGAAAAATTGATTCTCCATATGTTATCGTGGATTCTGCAAAGTCTGTTTTGGATTCGATAAACTTTAACGGGAACTTTAGATTCTACAATGCTTCGTCCGGTACATACTATATTTCCGTTAAGCACAGAAACAGCATTGAAACATGGAGCAAAAGCGGGGGCGAATTTTTACAGAGAGGACTGGGAAACACTGAATATTATAATTTTACCGAATCCGATACAAAAGCATTTGGAAATAATCTTGTGCTTAAAGGCTCAAAGTATTGCATTTATGGAGGTGATGCAAATCAGGACGGAGTCGTAGATGTTTTGGATCTGGGGTTGGCGGATAATGGAACATTTAATTTTGAAACCGGATATTTAAATACAGATTTTGACGGGAATAATGTTGTTGATGCAGCGGACCTGGCCATAGTAGAGAATAATGCCTTTCTTCTTATAGCCAAGATGACACCTCCGTAACAGTTAACAGTTAATTATTAATTGTTAATTATTAACTGTGGACATTTTCTGAATACAATTATTAATATCGTTCCGCTATATTTATACACCCCACTATTTTAATATTAAAAAAACAGAAGCTATGAAAACTTTGCTTGTTTCAATTTTTTTATTATTTATTTTTGATTTAAATGCAAAAGTTGTTTATGTCGAACCTGTTCGGAATGCAAAGTATGTCAGCATTAATAATAATATTATTATTGGGTTTGATGAAGCATTAGCCAGTACTGATCTGAATTCGATACTAAGCGTGACAGGCAGTCTGAGCGGAATTCACAATGGCGAAATCATCCTTACGGCAGATAAGAAAAAATTAATTTTCAAGCCGAACCAGCCATTTGAATTTAACGAAACGGTTGAGGTAAAATTGAACCGTGTAAAAACTTCTAATTCTCTAAATAAAAGTTTAAGGTATAGCTTCCTGACTCAGATGAGCAAGCTTCACCGGGATTATAAAAAAAGTATAATGGAAGAATCCGGAAATACAAACTATAATGAACCACAGGATTTATCAGATTCATTAAATTTACCCTCTCTCACTGTAAATATTTCCAATAATCCCAGCCCGGGGAATTTATTCATAAGTAACTTTCCGTTTTCCGTCATTCCATATACTCCATACCTTTTGATTGCAGATAACACCGGAAATCTTTCTTACTTCAGGGAAGTAAATATCTGGGCAATCGATTACAAGAGACAGCCGAACGGGTTGATGACATACAATACCAACGGGAAGTTTTATGAAGAAGATAATCAGCACAATATAGTTGACAGCCTCGAATGCGGAAACGGGTATGACACTGATCATCATGAATTGCAGATCCTCAATAACGGTCATGCTTTAATGATTAGTTATGATCCTGAGCCGGTTGATATGAGCCAGATAGTACCCGGCGGTAATCCAAATGCAATAGTAACGGGATTAATCCTACAGGAGCTTGATGAAAATAAGAACGTTGTTTTCCAATGGAGAAGCTGGGACCACTTCGCAATTACAGATGCAACACACGAAAACTTATTGGCAGCGAACATTGATTATGTTCACGGAAACGCGATCGATCTTGACAATGACGGAAACCTGCTGATCTCCTCAAGACATCTAAGCGAGATAACAAAAATAAACCGGACAACGGGTGAAATTATCTGGCGTCTGGGCGGAGTACACAATCAGTTTACTTTTACTAATGATCCGGAAAGATTCAGCTACCAGCACCATATCAGACGAATCTCAAACGGAAACATCACGCTATTTGATAATGGCAATTACCACACAGCTCCTCATTCCAGAGCCGTTGAATATAAATTGAATGAAACTACCAAGACTGCCACATTGGTCTGGCAGTACAACCCGGGCATATATGGATTTGCAATGGGATCAGTGCAAAGGCTTCGGAACGGAAATACGCTGATATGCTGGGGCGCTGCGAACCCCACAATAACAGAGTTAACACCCGCAGGGAGTATAGCTTTGCAAATGGATCTTCCTCCTGGCATATTTACATACAGAGCTTTCAGAGATGAAGTTAATCTTACTCTGAATATCAAACTTGCTACAGAGGGGTTTTATAATACGCAAACCGGTAAATTGAATAAGAAGGATACTGTCAAAGCTTACTTAAGAAGAATCAATTCGCCATACAATATAGTGGATTCTTCACAATCGGTTGTTGACTCTGTTAACTTCACGGGAAATTTCAGGTATTACAATGTTTCTTCAGGAACATATTACATTTCAATCAAACACAGGAACGGCCTGGAAACCTGGAGCAAGCCGGGAGGACAGAATTTTGCGTCCGGGGACGTTTCTGCTTACGACTTTACAATTTCAAATTCACAGGCATACGGAAATAATCTCATCCATAAAGGATCCAGATACTGCATTTACAGCGGTGACGTAAATCAGGACGGAGTAATAAATGCAATCGATTTATCAATGGTTGACAATCAGGCATATAATTTTGCTTCCGGTTATGTAAGCGGTGATATTGACGGCAATAATTTTGTAGATATATTTGATTTGAATATTGCTGAGAAAAATGCCTCTAATTTTGTGGGTAGGATGACCCCTCCATAGAATAACAGCTGTCCCGTAATGCCGACACTGTGGCAATTTGTATTTCATATTCAAACAAAAAACCGGCCCGGTAAACCGCGCGGTTTTTTGTTCAAGTTCATACTTACGATTCATAGAACAACCTTGAAAATATTCGATCATGAAAATTTTGATATTTGCTACATGTCTTTTACTAAACCAGTTTTAATCTAATTGCTAAGATAATATATGTTAATCCTGTCCAGGACGAAGTATGTCAGCATAAACAATAGTACTATAATTGAATTTGAAGAGACTATAGTAAATTCAGATCCGTGTTCTATCGGCTTAAGACCTGAGTTACGGTAGTCATTTTTTAAGCGAAAGATGTTCGAGGTCGAATTTGGGAAGTTAGATTAATTTATTTTAAGTCTTACATTATATTAATTTGAAATTAAGTCAGACTCATTTTTTTATTTTCTTTGCACATTACTTGTTGATCTCAGGATTATTCGGAGGTCATACACGGTTAACAGGTATAATCTGTCTCTATAGTTAAATTGTAACTATCCATGGCTCTCATCCATCAAATAATGTAATTCCCCTATTCATTAAGAGTAAACACCCCCATCCTATTTTATTCCTATATTAGAGATATTTGTACAGCATTTATTGTTCGCCATTTTAAAATAAATAATTAAAGACTTAATTCCGAACCTCCGGAAAAGGAGTAATCAAGAATGAACTCAATAAGATCATCAAACGGCAGCCACAAGAATCACAATTACAGATCGGTCATGCAGTCGGGAAAAACAGAAACGACTTTTTTCCATCTTGCGTCGGGCGAAACTATTGAAGCGCCGATGACAAGATTTAAACTATTTGATAATTCCTGTGAAGCTTCAAGTTCTTTTGTGGAAATACAATTTTATTTACCTAAACCGGCAAGTGCAAAACTGGTATTAATGGATTCCCGGAAGAATGACATACTTTATCTGATTAACAAAGAACTGAATGCAGGCAATCATGTTTATAAGTCTCAGATAAGTAACGAAGAATTACGTGTATATAAATACTACTATAAGCTTGATGCTTACGGTTATAATGAAATAAAGGAAATGAAGTCAAAAGTAAGATGTTAAAATGTAAATGTCTTTTTGGATTCAGTCTTAAAACAAACGGATGAGGCATTGTTAAATGATCACATTGTTTTGATTATCAGGAAATTCAAGGAAATTCCACATCCGTCCAAAACAATTCTTGTTTGAACAGTCATCTTTTGATATCATCCGCTTTTTTTTGAAAGACCAAAAAGAAAGCTTGGCAAAGGAAAAATCTCTCGCGGTGAGAAATTGCCGGAAATTTCTCACAGGCGGGTTGTTTTAAAAATGTAATCAAAAAGTATCGATTAATTTCTAGTATCATTATTATTTGACCCTTTTTAAAAATGTTTTGGACAGTAGTGAGGAAATTCAGCTTCCGAATAAAAATATATTTAATGTGCAAATACAATTGAGTATATTTATGGCTTATGAAAATTAGTTTAAACTGGCTCAGGGAATATATTCCCGATCTTAAAGTTGATTCAATTGAATCCTTATATGATAAAATGGTTTCTTCCGGACTTGATATCGAATCCGAAAAACGTGAGGGCAGCATTTTTGATAAATTTGTAGTTGGAGAAGTTGTTGAAAAGCATTCTCATCCCAATGCGGACAAACTGAGCCTGTGCAAGGTAGATATTGGAAATCAGATATTGAGCATTGTATGCGGAGCTCCGAATGTGGAGAAAGGACAAAAAGTTTGTGTCGCTTTGACGGGCGCCGTGATCCCGAACGGAGGATTTGAAATAAAGAAATCAAAGATCCGGGGAGAACTTTCAGAAGGCATGATATGCTCTGAACATGAATTGAACATTTCAGATAATCATGACGGCATACTTGTCCTGAATACGGACGCAAAGCCTGGAGAAAGCTTTTCGGAATATTCAAACGCCAATGACGTTCTTTTTGAAATTGGAATCACACCCAACAGAGGAGATTTGAATTCACAAATTGGAGTTGCGAGAGAAGTAGCAGCAATTTATGACAAAAACATTTCACTGCCGGAGACAAAATTTACCGAATCGCAAACCCCAACATCAGACTTAATCAAAATTACAATTAAAAATCCGGAATTATGCCAAAGGTTTACAGGAAGAGTAATTCAGAATGTCTGGATAAAAGAATCTCCTGAATGGCTTAAGAAAAGACTGACTTCAGTCGGTCTGAGACCGCGAAATAACATAGTTGACATTACTAATTTTGTAATGTTCGAGACAGGCCAGCCGCTTCATGCATTCGATTATGATAAGATCCGGGGCAAAGAAATTATTGTGAAAACCGCAAAGGACGGTGATAAGTTTATTACTCTTGATTCAAAGGAAAGAAAATTGAATTCTGATTCACTGATGATATGTGATTCCGAAGGATATTCGGGAATTGCAGGAATAATGGGAGGTGAGTTTTCTGAAGTTACGGCAGATACAAAAAACATCTTTCTCGAATCGGCATATTTTGATCCTGTCTCCATAAGGAAAAATTCAAGGCGGCTCGGTCTGCAGACTGACGCATCTTACAGATTTGAAAGAGGAGTGGATATCAATATGGTGGAATATTCTTCACTAAGGGCAACGCAGCTGATTCAGGAACTGGCAGGAGGTGAAGTTTCCGCAAAATTGTATGACGTATATCCCGAAACCCTTTGACAGGGTTAAAACCGGTTTAAGACTGGAGAAGGCAAATCAGATTATCGGAAAGGAATTTAGGGAAGAAGAGATAATAAGGCTTCTTGAGAAGATTGAAATAAAATTTTCAGGCAAAGAGAAAGATATATTGATTTTTGAAATTCCGGAATTCCGGAGGCTGGACATTGAAAGAGAGATTGATTTGATAGAAGAGATCGCAAGAATGAACGGTTATGACAATCTGGAAGGCGATACAAACTTTAATATCAGTGTCAGCTGTCGGGTAACACTAAAGATTCCGGTGACAATTTTAAGGAGGGAAATAACAAATCACTTTGTCGGAAGAGGGTTTAACCAGATAATGACAAGTCCGTTGATTGAAGAAAATCAGATCAGGTCTGAATCAGGTAAAATTGTAAAACTGAAAAATTCCATTTCAAGTGAAATGAATTCATTAAGAACAAATTTAATTTTCGGCATGCTAAAGGTGATGGAAAGCAACTATAATAATTCAGGGAAAGATATTTCATTAAAGCTATTTGAGATCGGAAAGACATTTACGGATGAAGGTGATAAATTCAATGAAGAAACGCGTCTGATAATTGCATTATCCGGAAAAAGGGATTCCGGACTGATTTACGGAGGCGAAAAAGAATTTGACATATTTGACTTAAAAGGAGAAGCTGAAATGTTTCTGTCTAAATTAAATCTTGAAAATTATAGATTATTTTACAATATTGACAATGCTAACGAAAAATCAAAAATAGATATACTGGCGAACGATGAAGTAATCGGTAATATTTATTATGCAGACAGTTCTTTAAAAAAGGAGTTAGATATTGAATTTGAAGTTTATTTTGCCGAAATTAATGTCGACAGGATCGCAGACAAACTGGGAAATGTCAGGTATTACAGGGAAATTTCCAGATATCCTTCTATTAAACGGGATCTTGCAATAGTGATCGACAATAAGATAGGTTATGAAAAACTAAGCGATTCGATAAAAAAAAGCGCAGGCAAAGGCTTAAAATCCATAGACCTGTTTGATATTTATGAAGATGAAAAGATAGGAAAAGACAAAAGAAGCCTTGCGTTGACTCTTGAATTTTTATCGGCCGAAAAAACCCTGACTGATGAGGAAATAAATAAAGTAGTTAACAAAATAGTAAAAAATCTGGAATCAAATTTAGGTGCAACACTTAGAGCATAATGTTTCTTAAAAGAAACTTTTTCAAATGAGCAATAAAGCAAGCGAAATAAATAAGGATTTTTTTAAAGATCAGAAAAATTTGTTAAGAATTACAATTGATGATCTTTTATCAAGAGTTAAACTATTAATTTCAAAACTTAAGGATCTAAAAAATGAAAACATTTTACTAAAGGAGAATATAAAGAACTTAAACTTAAAAATATCAGAACTAAAATTGCAGCATACAAAAATTAACACAGAGTTATTAAACAAAGACAAGGAAATATCGGATTTAAAAAATATGGTTTTAAATTCGGCTACAAACAAGATATCCGTTAAGGATAAGGACATAGTAAAATCAAGGATACAGGAATTGATTACGAGAATTGACACTCATCTTGAACAATACGACAGCGAAGAAAGATATTAGGAGCGGGCAATGTTTGACTTTTTTAAAATTTTCAAAATTCACAGTGTAATATAAACAACTATTGGACAAATGAATCAAAAGGATATCCGGGTTAAGATTTTCAATAGTGAGTACAATCTGCAGGGTGAGAATGCAGAGAAGGTTGAAAGAATTTCCGATTATGTAGACGGAATAATGAACCGGATCAACAGCGAATCACCCAATCAGTCTGAGGAAACAATTGCCGTGGTATCGGCGCTAAATGTTGCCGAAGAGTATTTCAAAGAAAAGGATTCAAAAATTGATTTGGAAAGAGATTATTCAAACCTGCTGGAAGAATTTGATACCAGGTTAAAATCCATTTCCGAATTAATAGATGAAAATCTGTGAATTAAAATTTTAATTTCGTTCTTTAAATAAAGAGTCCGGGTTTTAATAAAAACCGCACAGACAATAGTCAAACATTATAAAAAACCAACAGGTTTAGCTATATGGGAGGAAAGCTCAGGATTAATGTTAATTACAGGCCTCATTCCGATTCATCGGAAACTTTACTGAAGCTGAATAAGCATCAATAGTAATCAGAGGAAGCAAGAGACATTCTGGCACCACCCACCGTTATATAGAAAAGGTTTTTTTGTAACCTTTGTGCTATTAACACGTCTGATGCGGTTTTTTTATTTTGAGAAGTAAAAATAAATAATTCAGGTTTTAAGATATTTTAAAATTAATATTTATATAAAAAAATAATCATTTGGTACGGAAGGATAAAGAATTATGGATTTAGAATTATACATTTTGTTGCCAATGCTTGTAGCAATTTGTCTTTTGACATTTTTTCTCGGGTGGTATTTAAATTCAAGAGCCAATAAAATAAAAATAGAGGGCTCTGAAAACTGTTGCAAAAAAAATAATATCCGATGCAGAAGCAAAGTCCAAAGAAAAAATAGAAATTTCAGAGAAGAGAGCCAAAGAAATAATAGCGGATTCCGAAAAGTCATCTCAAAATCTCAAAAAAGAAAAACTGCTTGAAGTAAAAGATGAGTTTTACAGGAGAAAGCAGAAATTTGATGAAGATGTAAAGGAACGGGAAAAGGAAGTTGTCGAAGACGAAAAAAAATTAAAGACTGAGAAGGGATTTAATCGAAAAAACCAAATCGGAATTAAAAAACACGGAGCTCAAATTTCATTAAATTGCGGAAGAGTTTGACGATAAATTAAAGGAAGTAACAATTAAAGAGCAAAGAAGCAGAAAAAATGATCTCTCAATATTCGGAAATTGTTGAGGAGCAAAAGCAAAAGCTTCAGAGAATTTCCGGTCTTAGTGAGGAAGAAGCAAAAAAAGTATTGTTTGAGAATCTGATCAACGAAGCAAAACTTGAAGCTGCACAGAAGATACAGGAAATAAGGGAGGAAACAAAACAAGAATCCAACAGAATTTCAAAGAACATTGTAATACAGTCAATACAAAGAACAGCATCGGATCATTCCGTTGAAACAACGGTCAGCGTGCTTGCAGATAAATTCAGATGAACTTAAAGGCAGAATCATAGGAAAAGAGGGAAGAAACATACGTGCCTTTGAAGCTGTGACAGGAGTGGATATAATTGTGGATGATACACCTGAAGCAATTATTATTTCAGGATTCGATCCTTTCAGAAGGGAAGTTGCAAGAGTAGCAATGGAAAGGATTATAGCAGACGGAAGAATCCATCCGGCAAGAATAGAGGAAGTAGTTGAGAAAGTTCAGAAAGAATTAGTGGAAGAGTTGATAAGAGTCGGAGAGAAAACACTTTAATTGAAATGGGGATTCAGGGAGTGCACAGGGACATAATTACTCTGATCGGCAGAATGAAATTCCGTTCAAGCTACGGACAGAATGTTCTGAATCATTCGATAGAAGTCGGACATCTTGCCGGGATAATGGCGGCTGAACTCGGACTGGATGCGCAAATGGCAAAGAGAGCCGGGCTTCTTCACGACATGGGAAAAACAATTGACAGGAATATAGAAGGTCCTCATGCAATACTCGGTTATGAAGTTGCGAAAGAGATGCAAAGAGCATGCTATAATATGCAATGCGATAGGAGCACATCACGATGAAATGCCGATGGAGCATCCCGATATCTATACTGGTGCAGGCAGCCGATGCAATAAGCGGTGCAAGACCCGGAGCAAGGAGGGAATCAGTTGAAGCATATTCAAAGAGACTTGAAAAACTGGAAGACAATTGCAAAATCATTTGAAGGAGTCGCAAAGACTTATGCAATACAGGCAGGAAGAGAAGTAAGAGTAATAGTCGAGCAGGACAGGATAAATGATATTTCACAGGACCAGCTGGCATCGGATATTGCGCATAAGATACAGGAAGAAATGGAATATCCGGGACAGATAAAGGTAAATGTGATAAGAGAAAGAAGATCGATTGCATACGCAAAATAATTTATTTACTTTGAAAAAAAATGTAATTAATGAAAAAAAGAGGCAAGATTTTGATCGGAGTAACAGGCGGAATCGGCTCGGGTAAAACGGAAGTATGCAAAATGCTTGCAAGAAGAGGTTTCAAAGTTTATTATTCGGATCTAATTGCAAAGAATCTGTACTAGCACCGATAAGAAATTGGTTGAGTAAAATTGTAAAATCTATTCGGGAAGGAAATATTAAATTATAAAGGTAAAATAAACCTTCCAAAGCTTAAAGGAAAAATTTTCTGAAAGTAAAAAAAATTATCTGAAGCGATCAATAAGATCGTCCATCCGGTTGTATTGATAAACTATCTTAAAAAGGAAGTTAAAAAAAGTAAGTTTGATATCGTAATTATTGAATCCGCTCTTATTCTTTGAAAGCGGATTCAATAAAGACCTTGATTACATATTACGGTATATTCAAATAAAAAAAACAGAATGGACAGACTGATGCTTAAGAGATGAAGCAACGCAGGAATGAGATCAATCACATGATGAAATTCCAGATCGATGAAAAGAAAAAAATGTCATATGTCTGATTTTGTCTTAATGAACGATAAAACCATTGATAGCCTGAAAATTCAAGTTGATTTTTTGAGTACATTATTGAAGTCGTTAAAAGAATAATTCCGCCTTAACATTTTTCGTATTTATTTTTTCACCGGTCTGCGAACTATGAATTCCCCGTCTATCTTATATTTGCCATGGCAGACATTATTTCTGATATTTTCATTATTATCTTCGTACTGTGTCCCGGCCCACCATCCGACTGCATAAAGATCATCATACAATTTAAGTTGTGACTCAAAGATCATGACATGATTTCTCCATACTATCAGATCTGCCGGTTCCGCTTTTGAAAGATCACTGACGCTCAAGACCGGCAAAATATCATTGAACTTTAAAGTATCAAATAAATCATTTGATAAAGCATTTCCGTCCGGAGTTTTATAACCTGATCTGTACAATACATTTAAAGCAAAAATATTACACTTCGTAGAGCCTTTCAAGGTCAGCAATTCATTGTTAAGCCAGTAAAGATAAGTGGAATCCGAATCGGGTGAATACATCTTGTTTTCCTGTTCTTCCCTTGCGGTATTGAATACAGCCGCAGACTCTGCCTCACTTTTGTCAGAACTTTCCTCTTTAGTTTCAATTTGGCTTTCGTCTGAGCTGTCTTCAGAATTTGATGATGAACAGCCAGCGATATAAATTGATAATGTTAAATTAACAAACACAAATATCCGCAGTACCTCTGTAAGTTTACATTTGAATTTTATTTTCAATGACTCATAAGCTTTTACAAAGTTAATTGATATGAATTTATATTATAACCTACTTTTTCATAAATGATGATGATTACTAAAAATAGAAATCTCTCAAGAGAAATATGTTTATGGTATATTTAGATTGAAAAAATTATCTTGGATAAATTTAAACTACATCAAGATGAAAATATTCAAAACATTATTACTTTGTCTCATTGTTTTTTTCGGATGCGGAGACCAAAATGAAAAGCAGGCTGCTGCAATCAGGCATGACGGGACATATACAGGAATACTTCCTTGTGCAGACTGCGAAGGCGTGAATTACCAGGTAACGTTAAACACAGATTCAACTTACAACGAAATAGTGGTCTACATCGGAAAAAACCTGCCGCCGGTAGAATCAACCGGCAGCTGGAAAATGAAAGATACAAATAAAATTGATCTGACGATGAAGGATGGAGTCGTACAACATCTGGAAATTTCCGGAAGCAATTTAATTATGCTCGATGCCTATGGCAACAAAATTCAGGGTATCCTTGCTGACAAATTCATTCTTAAACCGGGCAAAATGAAAGACCCTGAAGCTGCTGCTGATAAAACCCGGGATTCATCCGCCGGCTCAATTAACGGAAGTTGGAATCTCACTGAATTAAACGACAAGAAATTAGATTCGATTGATTTTTTTAGAGGCTTCCCGTTTATTGATATCCGTGAAGCAGATAATAAATTTACCGGCAGCACAGGATGCAACAGAATAAACGGAGCATCGACAATTAACGGAAATTATATTTCATTTTCAAAATTTGTAACAACTAAAATGTCATGTAAAGGAGACGGTGAGAGTAAATTTATTGATGCATTACAGACTATTGATTCATATAAAATATCAGAAAACAAGCTAATGCTCATCTCTTCAGGAAAGACAGTATTGCTTTTCACAAGATAACGCTAGCTTTATAAATTTTAAAATTCCTGAGAAGCAGGCATTTTATAAATTGATTTTTGTCTACACCATATCTATTTATAATTTACTATTTACTATTTACTATTTATAATTTACTATTTACTATTTACTATTTACTATTTACTATTTAACTCTTTTGCATTCATACTTTTGCCCCTGAGTCAGGATTAGCTTGTTCACTGTTCCGTCAGCATCGGGAATAAACTCAAGCTGTGCATCGACAACCTTCACAAAAAATTTAGTGTCACTTTCGGGATATAGCTGCATCTTTGCCTGACCCGTTGCCTGAATATAAGGATTTCCGTTTTCGATAAATATTTTAAGATTAAAACCCGGCTGCATTTCATATTCACCTACAAGTCTTTCTATTGCATCAACTGATAGAGTTATCTCTTTTCGGTCGGGAGTAATTTCTTTTTTATTACCGTTATCCATTAATCTTGCAAGGATCTCTTTGGATATATTTATGGCTGATTTGCTGCGGTTGTTTGAAAGTGCAACAATGTAAAGATCTTTTTCCGGGATTCTGATACCTTCAGAAAAAGATCCGTTTGTAGACCCGCCGTGTTCAATCTCGGTATATCCTTCATGCGGAATTACATTCCATCCGTAGCCGTAGTTCGTCTTAGCACCGTTATTTAGTACATATGATGTAAAAGCTTTCTCAAGCAGTGATTGAGGAACAATTTTATCTCCGTTAAGTCCTTCGTTCCACAGAAGCAGATCTTCAGTCGTACTTAGAATATTTCCTGCTGAATAAGGCCATGCCCAGTGATGAAAAGTTGCTATCCTGTCATCTTTGCTCCGTCTGATCCCATTTCCATTTGCAAGCATCGGAATATCGTTTTCATCCGTATCAAAATAGCTATGCTTCATCTGTAAGGGATCGAATATGTTTTTTTGAACATATTCCTGGTAAGTAAGACCACTAGCTTTTTCAATAATCAGACCGAGAAGGTAGAATGCAGAATTTGAGTATCTGAAATTACTGCCGGGTTCAAATAAAAGCTCGTCATTCTGGATTGCGTCTATGATGTCTTCTTTCGAAGTAAACTTCTGTTCAGCATTGCCGAATCCCAGAATCCCGCTTGTATGAGTAAGTAAATTTTCTATGGTGATAATCTTATTATGTGAATTGTAATCAGGCAGATATTTCTTTATGTCATCATTTAAATTTATTTTACCTTCGTTAACAAGCTGAAGAACAGCTACTGCAGTGAATTGTTTTGTCATACTTCCGATTGGGAAAACATTGTCAACGCTCAGCGGAGTATTTGATTCAATGTCCGCCAAACCAAAAGCTTTTTTATACAGGACCTTCCCGTCTTTTGCAATCAATACAGTAATGCCGGGTTCATTATCCGGATAGGTTGAGCTTAGTAAATTATCGATATAACTTTCCGTATCACCGTCAAATGACTGTGAATTTGCCGACAGTATATAAACAGCAAGACACAAAATTATCATCGAATAAAGCCCAAATTTTTTCATAGAGTTTGAATTTATTTTTGGTAAAGTTAAAAAAGACATAATCTAAATTTAATGCAAAATTTATTAAACCGGGTTTTCGAACTTAATCATTTGTAAAATTTAACATCAGAGAAAATAATGAAAGCAAAAATTATTTCTTCTTCACCTGTATTATTGGTTAAAGATGTAATTTATTCAGCTAACTGGTATAAAAAAAAATGCGGATTTGAAATTGACAGCTTTTACGGAGAACCCGCCTGTTTTTGCATATTGACCCGTGACGGATATTATTTAATGTTAGCACAATGTTCGGAAGATAAGATCGTCCCGTTCTGGAAGCTGGTTGAGAAAACTCCAAATGCATATTTCTGGGTTGATGATGCCGAATCACTCTTTGAAGAATTCAAATCCGGCGGGGCAAAAATAGATTATGAGCTTTGCCTGCAACCTTACGGAGTAAAGGAATTTGGAATAAGCGACCCGGACGGCTATGATATTTCATTCGGACAGATAATGAAATGATTTTGCAAAATTCACGGTTAGGTTAAACTGCATTGTATCAACTGCCGTACATTCATAATAAAATTCTAAACTATCAAACCCTATTCAATATTTAATGAAACATATTTTCTTATTCCTATCACTCTTCATTTACATTGACTCTTATTCACAGAATCAAAAACCCGGCGGGAAAGGAAATATTTCCGGTATCGTTTTGGACAGAGAATCAAATTCACCTCTTGAAGGAGCAGTAGTTCAGCTTTTCAGCCTGAAGGATTCTTCCGTTGCAGCCGGAACGGAAACCGATTCAAGGGGCTCATTTTCTTTTAATGATGTTACATTCGGGAAATATAATTTAAAAGTAAGTATGATCAGTTATAGTACGGCACTGGTCAAAGGCATTTTGCTAAATGAAGATAATAAAGATTTGATTCTTGAGACAATACAACTCCAGTCCGGAATTTCCACCACTGATGAAATTGAGATCACTGCAGAGAAAAGTATGATAGAATTTCAGGGAGAGAAAAAAGTATTTAATGTAGAAAATGACATTGTTGACAAGGGCGGCTCAGCAACAGACATGCTGAGAAAAATTCCGTCTGTAACTGTTGATGAAGAAGGCAACATCAGTTTGAGAGGCAGCGAGAACATTCAGATACAAATTGACGGAAAATCTATCCGGCAGAATCCTTCACTGATATTGGAGCAACTGCCTGGAAGCTCTATCGAAAGTATCGAGCTTGTAACAAATCCTTCCGCAAAATATGAAGCCGAAGGTGAAGGCGGAATTTTAAATATCGTTCTTAAAAAAGGCGCGGTAAGTTATTCGGGATATGAAGGAATCTTCTCTCTCGGCGCAGGGAATAACGACAAATATAACGGTGTAATAAATCTCAGTATGAGGGATAAGAAAATTAATCTTTACACAAATTACAGCTACAGAAATTTTAATCTTGATGTTGAAGGCGCAAGCAAGCTGGAAAAAACTATGCCGGCAAATCCCCGGTATATAAATCAAACGAACAATACAGATGTAAAAACCATAGCTCATATCATTAAAACCGGTGTTGATTTTTATATTGATCCTAAAAATACACTTGGAATTTCAGCGATCTACAATTACAGAAACAGGGACAGAAACCAGCTGGCAAATATACAATATCTTGACGACGCCGGGATATTAACTTCAAGATACTCAGCGAATTCCTTCGAAGGCGATGCTGACAATACCTGGGATTTCACACTAAACTATGCCGGGATTCTCAGCAATCCCAAACATAAGCTAACCGGTGAAGCGTCTTATTCAATGAATAATGAACAGGATCAGGAGAATACATCAAGACAGCAATATGATATAAATTTTGTCCCGGTCAACAATACTCCGCGTTTGCTGAGGACAAACAGTAATGACAAAAATTATCTAACTGCCATTCAGCTTGATTACGTTCAGCCGCTTGAATCCGGGAAGAATAATTCATTAGAGAATTCTTTTTCGAAAAGAGGGAATGGAAATTTTTCCAATAAGACAATTGAATTCGGGGTAAAAGGACTTTTCCGGAAACTTGATAATGATTTCCTATCGGAAATTTTTGACTACGAACAAAACTCGTACATAAATAATGTTAACCAGACAAATCATTTTCTTTATGATGAAAATATCTATGCAGGATATTTTCTTTACAGTAATCTTGTCGGGAAACTTAATTATCAGCTTGGGGCAAGAGGAGAATACTCTGTAACCGATTTTGAGCTTCCAAATACAACGCAGAAATACGGCAACAATAGTTTTGATATTTTCCCGAGTGTAAACTTAACTTATGAAATTTCTGCATTCGATAATTTACAGGCAAGTTATACAAGAAGAATAAACAGACCGCGTCCCCGTTTCTTAAATCCTTTTACAAACTATTCAGATCCCCTGAATCTAAGAAAGGGCAATCCGGACCTTCAGCCCGAATATACAAACTCTTATCAAATTACTTATCTGAAATTTTTCGGAGGAGTGTCGATAAACCCATCTATATTTTATAAGAACACTTATAATTCCATTACGAGATTCCGTACAATCATTGATTCCAATACAACGCTTACTACTTTTTTGAATGTTGCGGATTCAAAGACTTACGGAGCTGAACTGATTGCGACACTTCAAGCCGGAAAGAATATTAGTTTTAACGGAAGCTTTAATTATTCAAGGACACAGATCAACGGCACCGACGTACAGCCCGATCTCAACAACAGCGGAGATACATGGACAGCAAAGCTTAACGCAAATTTAGATGTTTGGTATGACATTGATTTACAATTGTCATACAATTATCAGGGATTGAGACCGATCATTCTCGGAGACATAAAACCGTTTTCGTCATTCGACATCGGATTAAAAAAAGATATTATCGGAAATAAATTCAGCTTAAGCGCACGGGCTACGGACATTTTTAATACGACTAAATTTAATATTGATATCGCTAACTTAGGTTACAATCAAAACAACTACAGGAAAAATGAAACAAGATCTGTATTTCTTACACTGACGTACAATATCGGCAGCACAGACTCTAAACAGCAGCAGAAAAAAGGAGACAGGGATGACAACAATGGCGGTGATGTTGAGTTTTGAGTTAGTAAAAAGTTTGTCACGAAATTTCACGAATGAGAGCGAATTCAAGAGCGACCAGTCCAAAGCAATGTAGTGTTTGTAAATTTCTTTTTTTGTAATTTGCTCCATAAGGGCTCTTTCGGTTAGAAGTTCATAATTCTACGGCAAATCCTAGTTAATACGAAATTAATCCGTACTAACTCAAATTGAAAGTGAGCCCTTTTGTTAATTTACCGACGGCGGTGAGTCCTGGAAAATCCGGAACCTCTTACAAACTGTTTCACGTCTTGCGTCTCGCATCTTACGTCTTTCGTTCCCTCATTCCATTTAATAACTTCCTTGATAAAATTCGATAGTATTGGTATTTTAATCCGTTCAAAAACGGACATTTCGATAATAACCTGTAATGTTAGACGACTTAACAAATAAGCTCGAAGGTGTTTTAAAAAAAATACGCGGGCAGGGAAAGATCTCTGAAAGCAATGTTGACGAATCTCTGCGTGAAATTCGGAGAGTCTTGTTCGATGCTGATGTAAATTATAAAGTCGTTACGAAATTTATTAATGACGTAAAGGAAAGATCGCTCGGACAGCAGGTTCTTACAAGCATTACTCCCGGTCAGTTAATTGTGAAGATAATTAATGACGAGCTTATTAAGCTAATGGGTTCGGAAAAAGCCGAGTTAAAATTTTCAGACAGAATTCCTTCAATAATAATGCTTGTGGGTTTGCAGGGTTCGGGTAAGACAACATTCTCAGCAAAGCTTGCAAAGTATTTAAAAACAAAAGGAAGAAATCCTGTTCTTGCGGCTTGTGATGTTTACAGACCGGCTGCTATAGAGCAGCTTAGAATTTTAGGAAAGCAGGTTGGTATTCCTGTTTATTCGGATGACAATGAAAAAGACCCGCTGAAAATATCAAATGCGGCAATTGAATATGCAAAGCAAAATGCAAGAGATACATTAATAATAGATACAGCCGGACGGCTTGCCATTGATGAAGAAATGATGAATGAAGTTTCGGGAATCAAGAAAGAACTTAAGCCGGAAGAAATTTTATTTGTAGTTGATTCGATGACAGGACAGGATGCGGTGAATACGGCAAAGACATTTCACGATAAATTAGATTATGACGGAGTTGTTCTTACGAAATTAGACGGTGATACAAGAGGCGGTGCGGCATTATCCATCAAAGCAATTGTAAATGTTCCGATCAAGTTTTCCGGAATCGGAGAAAAGCTCGATGCGATAGAACAGTTCCATCCCGACAGAATGGCGTCACGCATTCTCGGAATGGGTGACATTGTTTCTTTTGTCGAGAAAGCGCAGACGGAATTTGACATTTCCGATACCGGAAAGATAGAAGAAAAGCTTCGAAGAAATAAATTTGATTACAATGACTTCTTGTCATATCTTACTCAGATAAAAAAAATGGGTTCACTTTCGGGATTGCTTGCAATGATTCCCGGAGCAAACAAAATGTTGAAGAATCAGGAAGTAGATGATTCGGTATTATCAAAGATTGAATCAGTTATTTTTTCAATGACAAATAAAGAGCGGGAGAATCCGAATTTACTGAACGGTTCGAGAAGAAGAAGGATAGCTGACGGAAGCGGTAATCCGATTCAGCAGGTAAACAGAGTCATAAAGCAATTTGAAGACATGCAAAAGATGATGAAACAGTTTAATAAAGACAAAGGAAGAGGATTAATGAAAAGAATGAAATTACCGGCAAACTTAATGAACGAATTCAAAGCATAGTTTTAAATACTAAATTCAAAAAACAATAAAAATAAAATCTAAGGAGCAATATAAAATTTGGTAAAATTGAGATTAAGAAGAATGGGTAAGAGACATTACCCGATGTATAAAATTGTAGCTGCGGATTCCCGTTTTCCGAGAGACGGAAGGTTTATTGAAGCTGTAGGAACTTACAATCCAAATCTGGATCCCATGCAGGTAACATTAGACCAAAACAGAATAAAATACTGGCTTAATGTTGGTGCACAACCGACAGACACGGTTAGGAGCATATTGAAAAGCGAAGGATTGATGTTACAATTGAGACTCGAGAAAAAAGGAACCGGAGCGGAAACAATAGAATCTGAAGTTCAAAAATTTTTATCTCAAAAAGATTCAAAGCTGATCAAGGCACGGGAGAAAAAAGCAAGAAGAAAGACTATAAAGAAAGCAGCGAAGGTTGAAAAAAAGGAAACCCCTGATGCTGCAAAAAGCGAAGAACCGGCAAAAGCAGAATAAAAGTTACTCTAACATATTCCAATTCAATACTTCTTAATTTAAGGTGAGGAGCTTTTCAAATGAAAGAATTTATTGAATTTATTGCTAAACATCTTGTAGATAAACCTGAAGCAGTAAAGGTTGAAGAAATAAAACAGGAAGATAACTCGGTCAAGTTTATTCTTCAGGTTGAAGACGGTGAAACAGGAAAAGTCATCGGAAGATCAGGAAGGACGGCAAAGGCAATGCGGATATTGCTTTCTGCAGTGGCTGCTAAGAACAGTATAAGAGCTTTCCTGGAAATACCCGATAAGATAAAGAAGGAAAACTGAAACAATATTCTTGCCTGATATTAAAAAATTTATAGCGATCGGTAAGATCGTTAAGACAATCGGGATCAAAGGAAATCTAAAAGTTATTGCTCTGACTGATTTTCCCGCGAGATTCGAAGGTCTGAAAAAGGTCTGCTTATATGATGAGGACGCTGAGAGATTTATTGCTAACGGTCCGGACGGCAAATACGAATTTGAAATTTCTGATTGCAAAGTTTTTGATAAATATATCAATGTTAAGTTTGATGGTTTTGACACCATTGAGGAGTCCGGTGACCTGGTCAACAAGATAGTGATGATAAATGAGAATAAGAGGATCAAGTTTGAAGAAGGAAATTATTATTTCTATGAAATTGTCGGTTCGGAAATTTTTGATAAGGGAAATTTAATTGGAAAGATAGTTTCGGTTGTTAATTACGGTAATGATGATCTCTTCAGTGTTACATATAACGGTAAACAAATTCTGATTCCACTCAGAAAAGAGTTTGTAAAAAATATTGATATAGATAATAAAAGAATTGATGTTGACCTGATTGAAGGATTCTTAGAATGAAAATACATTAACATGAGATTTGATATAGTCAGCGCCAATGAAAAGATCTTAGAATGTTCTTTACAAAACGGATTAATCTCAAGAGCAATCAGCAAAGGCTTAGTCGAGGTATATATCCATAAGCTCCGCGATTACGCTGAAGGCAGGTATAAGCAGATAGATGATCTTCCTTACGGTGGCGGGGCAGGGATGATACTGAAACCCGAGCCGATTTTCAGATGCGTGAAAGAGCTGAAGAAGAAAACAGACTATGATGAGGTGATTTTTTTTTCGCCGCAGGGAATCAGGTTTACACAAAAGTCTGCGAATGATTTTTCCCTGATGAAAAACCTGATATTGATATGCGGTCATTACAAGGGAGTAGACGAGAGAGTCATTAAGAAACTTGTTACAAGAGAGATTTCTATCGGTGATTACGTATTGTCGTGCGGAGACATTGCCGCGAATGTTTTTATTGATTCCGTTTCGAGATTGATACCCGGAGTTCTGGGAGACGGTGAATCGGCGATCACCGATTCCTTTCAGACCGAAACAGGTTTTGATTATCCGCAATATACAAGACCTGAAGTTTACGAGAAGCTGAAAGTGCCGAATGTTTTATTGTCAGGAAATCACAAGGAAATAAATCACTGGAGAGAAAAAAAAGCAAAAGCAAAATATAAAAGAATTTCAAAATTAAATAAGAATTAAAAATACACAGGAGAGGAGGGAATCATCATGGATAAAAAAATAAATTTAGTAACTGCGGGACAAATCAGAAATGATATTCCAGTGTTTCACGTCGGTGATACCATAGGTGTATCGGTCAATGTTACGAAGGAGACAAGGAGAGAATTCAGATATTCAAAGGAATAGTGATGGGAATAAAAGGCGGCGGAATAAGCAGGACATTCAGAGTCAGGAAGATTTCAAACGGTGTCGGAGTTGAAAGAATATTCCCTGTCAACTCGCCTAGGATAGCCAAGATAGAAATCATAAAGCTTGGCAGTGTAAGAAGGGCAAAGCTTTATTACCTGAGAGGACTAACCGGTAAGGCAGCAACAAAGATAAAAGAAAAGAAAAAAATCAGCAAAGTGCTGGAAGTCTACAATGTCGGATAAGGTCACATGAACCGGCTACCAACGGGGCAGCAACCATGCAAGTCGAACGCGAAGAAGAATCAGTTTCTTAACCCCGTCAGTTTCAAAAATAATTTAATATTAACCGTCAAAAATTTCAATTGACGGTTTTTTTATAAATTTAATGAAGACAAAAAAGTATTTGTTTCGATTGCCGGGAACATCGGCTCAGGGAAGTCATCACTTACAAATCTGATAGCAGAAAGAATTGAACTGGAAACCATACTATCGAAAAGGTAAATGACAATCCGTATCTTAAATGATTTTTATGCTGACATGAACAGATGGTCTTTTAATCTGCAGGTATATTTTCTGTCTCACAGATTCAAAACACATAAAGAGATCTTGAAAAAGAAGATTCGGTCATACAGGACAGAAGCATTTATGAAGATGTTGAGATTTTCGCTAAGAATCTTTATAAGCTTGGTAAGATGAAAAGAAGGGATTACGACAATTACAGAAACTGTTCAAGGAAATGACGTATTTCTTAAAACCGCCGGATCTGTTAATTTATCTCCGCTCGAGTCTTCCTAAATTAGTAAAACAAATAAAGTTAAGGGGCAGGGAATTTGAAAAGAATATTGATCACAGGATATCTTGAGAAGCTGAACGAAAGTTATGAAGAATGGATACAACAATTATAAGATCTGGGAAATTGTCTGATAATAGAAAACGGAGAAGCTTGATTTTGTTAACAGAGGAAAAGATTTTAATAAAATTGTAAAACTGATACAGGAATAATTTAAAAGTCTGAATTAAGGTCTATGGATTTTGAAGAGCTAAATCTACCGGCGATGCAAAAAATTTACCGGATATAAGCCGTGCATATCGTATAAGAACTGTCTTGAAAACGGCTGCCAGCTGGAAAAAAGTGAAACAAGAACCGGAAAGAAAATATTGATCATTTCACTTGATGCTCTTGGAAACGTACTGCTCAATACTTCGATACTCCCCTCTTTGAAAGATAAAGTATCCCGAAAGCACAATATACTGGATCACAATGAAACCTGCCAAATCAATACTTGCTTAATAATCAATACATGGATCACATCTATCCATGGAATGATGAAGACAGAATGATACTGAAGAATATTGAATTTGATGTATTGCTGAATTCCGATAAATCAACTATATGCCTGTGCATTTGCAAATGAAATTAACGCAGACGAAAAATTCGGATTTCTGCTGAACAAAGACGGGAAAATTATTCCGGCTAATAAGGAAGCAATGTATAATTATCATAATGGGTATTGATGATGAATTGAAATTCCGGAAAAATAGAAAATCAGGGAGTCGAGATTATTCATGAAACATTCGCACTAAAATACAACAGAAGTGAATATGTTTTCAACTTCAGTGAAAATGAGAACTTAAGTTTATTAGACGATTATAAAGAGCAGATCAGATACGACAGGAATAAGATCTATGTCGGGATTCAATACAGGTTGCTCGAATTTTTTCCCGAATAAGAAAATGACCATTGAGCAGCATATAGAGTTGATAAACATTCTCGGAAAATATGATGACTTTAAAATACTACTGCTTGGTGGAAATGAAGACACGGAAAGAAATCTGAAAATATATGAAAGCCTGCCAAAAGATATTCAAAAGGAAATAATATATACTCCGACAAATTCAGGCATTCGCAACGGAGCATGCTTCATGAGCATATGTGATATTGTAATTACAGGAGACAGCTTTGGAATGCACCTGGCCATTGCTCTAAAGAAATATGTAATTGCCTGGTTTGGATTATCCTGCTGGAGTGAAATAGATCTGTTTGGACAGAGGTGAAAAACTGATACCTGAAGGTTTGGAATGCGCACCATGCTGGAATAAAAAATGTCCTTATAACCTGGAATGCATAAAGATGATAGATTTGAAAAGGATAACGGAAATGTAAAGAAATATGCACTGGTAAGACCAATAATCGGTAATAAAAATTAATACTTCTAAGTTTATCCTCTTTAGATCTTGTTTTCGGTATCTTCTTATTCTTAAAATATTTTCCGATAAAAGAATTACTGTATTTGCCGACAGAAGTGATGACATAAATTATCATCACCACAATCACAGCCAATATAGCAATTACCCAGATTACAGTTTCCATATTTTAGATTTGGTATAATACTATAGATTTCTTGATTTAAATAAGCTTCTTGTCCCTGTAAATCCTGATTCTTTTTGCATTTGAGACGGCATTGATTCTTTCCTCCGCAATTTTTCTGGATGCATCTTCAGTAGGAACATTTTCTTTTTTCGAAATTTCAATTATTCTTTTTAATATATCATAAATACCTGATGCCTGTTTTAAAGCTCTCTCCCTGTTATATCCTTCAAGTTCATTATAAACATTGATCAATCCTCCTGCATTAATTACATAATCAGGAGCATATAATATTCCTTTGTCTTTAAGCATTTTTCCGTGCTTCTCTTCATCATCGAGCTGATTGTTTGCAGCGCCTGCAACAATTTTTACCTTAAGCTTTGGAATTGTTTCATCATTTATTATACCTCCCAAAGCAGCCGGAGACAATACATCTGCCTCCGTCGTAAATACTTCATCATCTGAAATTATTTTTGCTTTATACTTTTCCACCAGATGTTTTAGCTTATCTTCATAAAGATCATTAACAAATAATTTTGCTCCTTCTTCAAATAAATATTTGCATAGATGTTTTCCTACATTTCCTCCGGCTCCCTGAATAATTATTTTTTTTTCTTTCAACGAATCACTTCCGAATACTTCATTCACACACGCTTTAATTCCTACATAAGTTCCGTAAGCCGTTACAGGTGACGGATCACCGCTGCCTCCGACTTCAATCGGAATTCCCGTTACATGTCTTGTTTCCATCATGATATATTCCATATCCTTAATGCTCGTGCCGACATCCTCCGCAGTGATATATCTTCCGGAAAGACCTTCAACAAATCTTCCAAACGCCCTGAATAATGCTTCAGTCTTTTGGGTTCTCGAATCACCAATTATTACTGCTTTACCTCCTCCGAGATTTAAGCCTGCCACTGCCGCTTTGTATGTCATTCCTCTTGATAATCTCAATACATCAATCAATGCTTCTTCATCGCTGGCATAATTCCACATTCTTGTTCCGCCCAAAGCCGGACCTAAAGTAGTATTATGAATTCCGATTATAGCTTTTAATCCTAATTCTTTATTAGAGCAATATACCACCTGTTCGTGTCCGTAAGATTCGATTAAATCAAAAGTTGGAAAACTTGTTTTTGTCATAATATATTTATTTTATTTTTAAGATACTTATTAATTTTCTATTAATTTTGAGCTTACTAAACAGTTCCGGGTTTAATGACTTTCTGATGTAAATAAATACATCATCAACTGAAATATGAGCCATGCATTGAGGCACCTGGCAGCCGTAATCATGTCCGAGATAAAGACACGGACTGCAAAATTTATCACTTTGAATGAGAACGGCGTTTTTATTATATGAGCCCCACTTAGCCGGATTAGTGGGTCCGTGCAAGCCCATTGTTTTAGTTCCTACACAGGAAGCGATATGAAGCATTCCAGTATTACTGCAAACGATCAGCTTGGCTTTCTGAACCAGCGCAACAACATTATCCAGAGGAAACTGACCGGCGGTATTGATTACATTTTTCTCGATTCCTTTTGAAATCTCATCACATCTCTGCGCTTCATGAGTTGCACCTGTGATAAGAATTCTGATATTATCATCATATTCAACAAGCCTGTTGCCAAGGTCAATATAATTCCGGACATCCCATTCCCTTGGCTTGCCGTTTTCACCGCATCCCGGATGAAGGCAAATTACTGTTTTACCTTCAAGTCATTCTTTTTCCAAAAATTATTTGCAAAATTATAATCTTCTGCATTTAAAAAGTATTCTAATTTTTTATCCTCATCCGTGATGTTAATCCCGATGGGAACAAGCAAATCCAAGAAAGTTTTCAAGTTCATGTTTATTACTTAGAATGTGGACACGATACTGTCATATCCGAAATGTTTATGCTGTCCATCAGTTTTAAATCCGATAGTATAATCTGCCCTGGCAAACATTGTCATAATTGCATTAATTCTTTCCCACTGACCGACATCAATTACCAATTCATATTTTTCCTTTCTCAATTCCCGAAATGAATTTAAAAAATAAAAGGGGATTTCTTAAGAAAGAATGTACATTGCAATCAATTATTTTGTCTACATAAGGTATTTTTCTTATAACGGAATATATTTATCTGTGAGCAAATAAATGTGATTTCTGCATCCGGAAAAGTTTTTTTTAACGTTCTGAGAGTAGGAATCAATAGGATCGAATCACCGATGGCTGCCAATTTAATAATCAGTATTTTCTTAATATTCTCAATCGGAAGACGCTTCTTTCTTTTTGTAAGAATAGCTAAAAGAGATTATTACCGGAATACCAACGTATTTATCGAAAAACACGGAAGATCGCTCTTCGCTTCATTAGCCTTGCTCTTTATAAAATGAGTTTAACTGAACTGCTGCAGTATCAAACAAGTCTGAGGCAAGCTCAAAGGCAGCTGAACAATTCATTAATATGCTTTCTCTGAAAAAAAAATTTGTTTTTAATATACTTAGAAATGAATATATTATCAATAATAAGATTTTAATTAAATTGCATTCTAAAATATACCGGAGTTAATAGAGCATTCCATAAAAGCAAAAAAATTTTCTTATTCGCCTTATTCCGGATTTTCGGTAGGAGCTGCCTTACTTACATCCAACAATAAGATTTATACCGGTGCCAATATTGAATGTGCATCGTATTCACTTTGCATTTGCGCAGAGCGGGTTGCATTTACAAAAGCTATTTCCGAAGGTGAGAATAAATTTAAGGCAGTTGCCATTTCGTCGAGCAAAAGATGATTATATTTATCCATGCGGTGCATGCCGGCAGTTTATGAGTGAATTCTGGCGAGGACATTGATGTATCATGGTTAAATCAAAAAACGATTTCAAAATAAGAAAACTTTCCGGGCTTATTCCCGAACTCTTCAATAAAAATTCTTTAAAGTAATTATTTGAATATCAATGAATGAAAATTTACAGATCAGGACACATAAAAAAACAGGTCATATTGAAGTTATTTGCGGAAGCATGTTCTCAGGAAAGACTGAAGAGCTTATACGAAGGATCCGCCGCGCCGAAATTGCGAGACAAAGAGTAAAGGTATTTAAGCCGAAGATTGATACAGTTACAGTGAATTTGAAATAGTATCTCATAATGAACAATCATATCCTTCGGAAGTCGTTGAAGATGCAGATGAAGTATCTGGAAAAAAGTTTTGATGTTGAAGTAATAGGCATTGATGAAGCACAGTTCTTTGATAATAATTTAGTTTCGGTGTGTCAGAATCTTGCAGACGGCGGTAAGAGGGTAATTGTAGCCGGGCTGGATCAGGATTACAGGGCGCTGCCGTTTGAGCCGATGCCGCAGCTCTTGTCGATTGCAGAATATATTACAAAGACTCTGGCTGTTTGTGTTGTCTGCGGAGCCCCGGCAAACAGAACCCAGAGAAATACGGACAGTAATGAACAGATTCTTGTGGGAGCAAAAAATCACTATGAAGCAAGATGCCGACTTCATCATGTTGTTAGTCGTAGAATCTCAAAAGGAAAAATCTCTCCAATTTAGATATTTCAAAATTAAATTCCGGAAATAAATGAAAAATTCGTTTTACAGATTATTCCTGTTCACATTACTTCTCTGCATTTAATTCGCTGTGGCAAAGAAGAGACTAAAACCACAGGCAAAGAAAGTTCGGCTCCGTTGAAGGTAGGTCTTGTATTTGATATCGGAGGAAGAGGAGATAAATCTTTTAATGACGCTGCATACAACGGACTGGTCAGGGCTAAGGAAAAATTAGGTATTGAATTTGAGGTAATAGATCCGGGAGACGGTGCAGACAGGGAATCAGCTTTGAGAAAGCTTGCCGCCAAAAAAGACATAGGCTTGATTTTCGGCGTGGGATTTATTTTTACGGAGGACATTAATAATATTGCAAAAGAATTTCCCGATAAAAAATTTGCCTGTATTGATTATTCGATTGACCATTCAAAAACAATCCCGGACAATATTGAGGCAATTGAATTCAAAGAAGAAGAAGGTCCTTCCTGGTGGGCGCGCTGGCAGGTCTTACTACGAAAACAAATAAGGTAGGCTTTCATCGGAGGAATGGAATCATCGCTGATAAGGAAATTCGAAAGCGGGTACAAGCAGGGTGTCAATTATGCAAATCCGGATTGTGAAGTTCTGTCCGCATACGTAAGTGTCTCTCCCGACGGATTCAAAAATCCCGGTAAGGCAAAGGAAATTGCTTTGAGTCAGTATGCCGGCGGTGCGGATATTATTTATCACGCATCCGGTTTATCAGGGCTTGGACTATTTGAAGCCGCAAGAGAAAAGAATCAGCTTGCAATCGGAGTGGATATGAATCAGGAAAATGAAGCACCCGGATTTGTCCTTTCGAGTATGGTCAAGCAGGTGGATGAGGCAGTTTATCAGACGATAAATGAATTTAAGGAGAATAAATTCAAGAGCGGGATAAGAACATTTGGATTAAAAGACAACGGGGTAAGCTATGTATATGATGACATGAACAAGAAACTTATTCCGACGGAAACAAAGGAAAAATTAGACGAGATACGAAATAAGCTGATTGACGGAGAAATAAAAATTGAATTAAAATGAATCTTTCGAATTACTGAATTGCAATCCTGATATTTAAACCGCCTTCATTTGTTGTTCTCGGAACTGTCGTGACGGTACCTTCCGCAGTCGGCTTTGTCTTAATGTATTTATAAAAGAACTGCATTGTTACCTTGGAACTTAATGAATATTGTATTGACGGATTAATACTGGTGACTACGGAGCCGTTCCCGCTTGCCGGAACTTTGAACCCGGACCCGAATTCATAATTTATCGGTTTGTTTGTTGTTTGAGAAAATGTAAGAGCAAATGATATGTCATTCTGCAAAGCCAGACCGAACAAAGGAATACTAAAGCCGGATTTTGCAAAGTTGGCATTCATGCTCCATTCATCTGTTTCAATTGTCTGTACGGACGCTCCGATAGGATTTAAAACATTGGAAGTGCTTGTATTTAATCTGAATGATGAAGTCAGATTTCCCCCCAACAATTCCTTAAAATTAAAATTCATACCAACGAGCGGACTGAATGACTGTGTTACTGACTGAGCATTCGGAATATCTATATTATTGATATCAACTACCCGGCTCTCTCTGTATTCCGACACAAAACTGTTATCTAAAGTAACTGAATTTGCAAACTGACCGAAGAACGGGAACCTCTCCAGTCCTGAAACGGTCAAGGTCCAATTGGGAAAAGGGATAGATCCGATTTGCTCTTTGAATGCGTTGGTTAAATTTGTTCTGCTCACAATTGCATCATTCGGATCATAATAAGGATTAAATTTTTCAACACTCCCGGCAAAGAACATTGAGTTGCCCAAAGTTATTGCGCTGGTCTTGCTCGTAGGATTTCCGATTTCTCCCAAGGAATTGGAAGAATAAATTTGATTATTTGTAAAACCCCAACTGGTTCTGAAGTTCAGATTCATTGAAACAGCTTCCGGGAAAATGGGATTTATCGTTGTCGTAAATGATAATTCATTGGATTGTGAATATCTGTCATTTATCTGGTTGAGATCTGGCGTACGCACCCCTGCATAAAGGCTGAATCCCAGCTGATAAAGTCTTGACGGACCATAATTTTCCTTAGTAGTCGGATAAAACCAGAAGTTGCCAAATCCCGGATGACCGGTTACACCCCCGTTAGCCACCTCATTATTCTGTGAAAATGTAATATTAATATCAGACGGAATTAATGTGGAAAATAAATTCAGAATATCGGCAATACTCTGGCTCTTATCGTTATCCTGATTTGTAGAATCTTTTGAAGATCCGTTTGCCCTGAGTTTACCGCTTTCCGAACCCTTGAACAATGAAAAAATCTCCTTCAGTTTAAGATTTGCCCCGCTCGTAATGGAATTTCTGTAGCCGGTTGAATATCCTATATTGACATTCTGATTTGGGTTGATCCATCCGTACTGGACATTATAATTTCCGTTAAAAGTCAGGAAGCGATCTACAAAAGGCAGGTCTAGCCTAGGATTGATTGTGATATTCTGGACATAGTTAAGGTCTTCCCCGAAATTTACCAGTCCGTTATTAAAGAAAATGTCATTAAAAATCGGTGTGCCCAAGCTGTCATTGTAAACATCAAGAGGTGTCAGGTCACTGCCAACTCTGAAATCATAATTACCTCCTATATCTAAGATCCAGTTTTCAATAAACTTCCAGTCAAATCTGAAGCCGCGGTTAGCTGTAAAGTCTCTGGAAGAAAGGTTGTTATTAAAATATCTTCTTTGCTTGGATTCGGCATCATATTTGTTGAAATCAGTCGCGGCAGAAAAATTAGTTGAGAATAAAGGCGCAAGCGGAATGAATGGCAGGAAGAAATACATTTTTGCATTCTGATACTTTTCACCCAAGTTTATAAGATTGCCGATGTTTAAATTCAGAAGATTTGTCAAACCAAAATCTGTCGCAAAGCTTACTCCTCCGTTAAATCTTGAATCGGTCTTACTTTCATAAGTCAGGTCCCTGTAATTTCCGTAGTCCGCATTAAAATTGAATCTAAGCTGGTTGAAAATATTTTTTACAAAATAGTTATTGCTCGGAAGATTAAATGCAATACTGCTGATGCCGATGCTGTTTCTCACGCCAAGTGTCTGAGCTTCCTGCTTAAGATTATTGCTCGCAGTAGTAGCAAGTGCAATACTTCCTGTTTCTTCAAGAACTTTATTATATACTTCCTCGGCTGCCTGTTGAAGCTCAATATCAGTACCGGGATAATACAGCGGATTAACTTTTGTTTCAGAGTGTCTGAATGTCAGCGGCAGCGTAATGAAATTACTCCATTCCTCCGAAAAAGCCGACGCGAAAAAATTATTGAATAAGCTGTGCACATTGAGAGTTGCACTAAAATCCCATGACACACCAGTAGTTCTCGTCCCAATCCTTGAATCGATCGAATGGAAAAATGGATCTATCTCGGAAAGCCCGAAGCTGAAATTCAGCAGATCGGCAAGCTGAACGTTTGCATTTACATTATAAGCAACCCCGTCATCATCAATTACATTTACGAGCCGCAGTTCATTAAACCAAACGCTTCCGGAAACGGAATTATTCAATCCTCCCCTGTTTTTTTCGACTCCGAGAATTATTTCTCTGATCGCCTGCAAGTCAGGATTTCCAAAAATTTTGTATGTTGCTCCCGGCGGTCCGTTTTCAACAGGTTCCTGTACCGGAACATTTGAGCTGTCCCGGTTCAGTTTTATTTTAGTCAAATCCGCAAAATCTATAGTAACATTGTTCAGTGAATTCCAGGGCTGACCGGGTCTGACATCAGGATGTATCGGGGCTCTGTATTCATAATAGTTATTCGAATCATTTCCAAATCTTACCACCATTGTCGCATCGTATATAAATTCATTTGTATAATTAAAAGACGGATCTCCGTTTACAAATAATTTCATTGTCCTGTAATTAAAAAGATCAAGCGGAGTCGTGCTGAAATCTTTTCTTGCGGTTTTCTTTACGCCATTGGTGAGATTAAACACTTCCATCGAAAGAGATTGCTCATTTGACTTTGTGTTTATGTTGTTTTGCCCTCTTATGGTTTGTCTCAAAGCATCTCCCGGAACAGGACTTTGATATATCTGAGGATTTTCTTCAATGCTAACAACGGTGATATTGTATGTCGTATCAGTCTTATTTGGTTTTACCCATTGGTTTCCGGTAAGATTTATTTCATACATATTTAATCTGACGGTATCCTTTATGCCGGTAATCCACATTCTGGCATATTGAATATTCGTAAACACTGCGTTACCGTAATTATTTGTATATTCTGACAAAGGTATTTTATATTGATGCCAGCCGTTCTTTCCTGTACCAACAATATAAGGATTATTATTTGTATCCAGACTTATTTCAAATTGAAAATAAGCATTTGGATTTCTAACGCTGTTTGTCCTGTTAAGGTCTTCAGTATCAGGTCTTCTTCCTCCTTCAAAGTTAAGATTATTTTGAGTTCCGTTTATTGTCTCCACATTAAATATGCCGTTGGGATTATTGTTATCAAGAGCAGCGTCCTTCAGCTGATTTGAATCAAGGTTTGTCCCGTTCAGCTGGTTGTATGCAGCAAGCTCCTGAGCATCTGTTAAATAGTCCAATCCGATATCATCCTGCGCCCGCAGCTCACCGTTTTTCAAATAATCCTCGGTATTCAAAGAATCATTTGGTATTGCATCCTGAGAAATATTTCCCAGATCAAAAACCAATTTGCCTGACATCGTGCTGTCATTTAAATTATCGATCCTCATACTGAACTCAATGAAGTTTATATTTTCATTGACCAGATCATTGCTTGTGGTATTAAGGTACTTCATTACACCATTCCAGGTCGTAGCTTTATTTGGAATTGTGTCAAACTTTCCGTTGTAATTGTATGTCCCTCTTCTCGTCGGATCCAAAGTTATATAAAAAGGAGTAATATTGTTCTGAGTAGTTTGGACGTCTTTAAGGGGATATATATTAGTAAGTAATTCACTGTTTGCAATATTATACCATTTAAGCTTCCCTCTCTTTGCATTTTTCAGTTTCAGGCTGTCCATGGGTCCAATGCTGTTATCAAGCGGGACCGATGCCATCGTCCATGAATTATAAGTGCCGCCGAGAGAAATTACTTTTTTAGCTCCTTCCATATCGTCAATGTATGCAACAGCTTCATTGTTATCATCGGGAATATCACTCTTTAAAGTATTCGGATCGGGATTGATCGCAGCCAGCTCACCTCTCAGAGAAATAACCGACGGTTCTTTGGAATTAAATCCGGGAAGATAGTTCACAAGATTTGTTAAAAACTTGGACTGGAATTCGGTGGTAAAATCAATCCCGAACATTGAATTGTTCGTCGGCTCTTCCCCTATCCTTACCTTATCGTTTAGAGTCTCCTGTCTTAAATTTACAAATGTAAAACCAACGGAGCTCTTATCGGAAATTTTATAATCTCCCCTTAATCCCAAAAACGTTTTTGAAGCAAGCGTAAATAAATCATTAGTCTCGTAAGAGATTTTCAGATCTTTTGAAAGAAGCGCGGAAGCATTTCTTATGACAACTGTCCCGGTTGAATAATCAACTGTATAATCATTGTTTAAAGCCAGAACCAGTTCGCCAACTTTTACTACTACACTACCCTGAACTATGTTAAATCCCAGATTGATCGTATTGCTGATTCCCGCTTCTCCTCGGGCTTTCCCTATGAATGCATAGTTATTGGCATTTGGAATTCTCTTGGAATCATCTTTTACCTGTGTATATATCTGCGGATACCAATAGCTGGTATCAATACTTTCTCCGTTTACATTATAGTTAGACAGATTAGATAAGAACGGCTCTAACGTTGGAAAAATTATAAACCCGTTTTCCGGATCGATCGTTGTCCCGATAATAAAGTCAAACTTATTATCAGGACCTCCCGACCTGCCGTTTGTGTATTTATCCAATCCCATAATAGTGATCAGATTTTGGGTTATTGTGGGAATCGGTAGAGTCGGCTGATAGACTCCGTTATTAAGATAATCTATATCAAATTCAAATCCTTCTTTTACTATTCTTGATACAGGCAAGCCGGTAAATATTTTTCATTTTTAATGCCCATGCTAATGTATCAGTCGGGACAAGGTTTTGCACCTTGACCATTTTCAATACAAGAGTGTCCTGCGGCATTGACTCCGGGATCCGTACTGATCGTCCCGAACTGTTGCCCCGTTCTTATCACCTTATATGCTACACCTACAAAATAATTATCAGGCAGACTAATTTTCAGAGAAACAAATCCGGCATACTTGTTCAATGTATATTCACTTGGAGTCAAGCTTCCTTACAACTCCAAAATCACTCTTACCTGCCACCGTTGTGAATTTTTTGTATGAACTGTCATATCCTGTCTGGGGCAACGGAGGCAAATCAACATGAAGAGCGGCTTTTCTGTATCCAATAGTAGTAACATCCGTTTGAACCCATACTTCAAATGACTGATCGTCACATTGAAGACTGTCGGTTCGGGATGATATTGTTTATTGTTAAAAAAATCCAGGAAACTTGCTTTATAAATTGTATCAAGGAAATAATGATTGTCAGAATAATCCCAGACCTTCAGTTCAAAGTTCTGTTCCTGCGCGCCGCCGCTGTAATCCTTTACTTCAGTTTTACTTTTCTTTTGCGAAACAACTGCTGATAAGGACAATGCACCCAAGCTGAAAATCACCTATGACTCCGAACAGAGCCTGTGATGAACCTATCAATCCTGAGTTTGTTTCAAGAGATACATTTCCTCCCTCAATTTTTTTTATGACTTCATCGGCATAACCTTCATATTTTATCTTGAGCTGATTTTCAAAATCAAATAAACCTTGAGTATTATAATCCGCATCTATCAGAAGCTTATCACCGACTTTCCTTTTGCGGTCAGCTGAACTTCCTGTTTAAAATTAATGCTGTTATTCGAATTACTGAGACCGGAAATAATAGTCTGGTCACTGGTTGAATTTTGATAGGAAGCTGTAATATCAACCGCTCCGTTTATTTTCAGATTGAAAGTGGGAGGTCCAAATATACTTTCGGATTTAAACGGCAAGAGGAATTGTTATGTCGGTAAACTTTTCAAAGAGTTTACTGAGATCATCCTGTGTATTCCCCTGAAATTTTTCTGAAACAATATCACTGAAGATTTTCTGCTGATTAATCTGCGGACAGTTCGGATAAATACTCGTTAAGGGAATTACAAGCGGGGCTCTTATGTCGGTATCTTCAAATTTTTCACTGATTACTACATTTCCTGAATGAATCGAAATTAACTATCATACTTAATGTTAGAAGAATTTCCAAGAAGAAGAGGTGATGATTTTTTTGAAAGACTTGTTCCGTAATGAATATTCCGGAACATACTTAAAATATTTTATTCGTGCTGTTGAATCAACCGGCTGAAGTCTCGTTGAGTCAATAGTCAGCAAATGAATCTATCTGGGTTTATCTGAGTACGTATCTTCGGTATTGACTTGTTATAATTAATAACATTACCCTGTTGTCTCTTCTGCCTTGAGAAAAAGAGACATTGCTAATAGCGAATAGAATTATTATTATTATAACTAATGTTGATGGTTGTAAACCTGATTTAAGCCTTATGAATGGATTAAATTTCAACAATTAAAAATAAATATTAAATTTTAAAAATGTAGATAATTTTATAGGCTTAAGTTTAAATTAATAAATAAAACTTCTAAATATATTTGACTATTTCTTACCGAATTTAACCCCTGTTCAATTTATATATCTATTTTTAATTCAATTATAATTATTAACAAATTAATATTCAATGTTTAATATTAAAGTCCTTTATTTTTGTCTTATAACTGTAGCAGCATTATTAGTTCCTTCGAAAAATATTTTCTCACAGTTTGATCCTCATCCTGAACTGGACTGGTATACAATCGAAACAAAACATTTTTATGTTCACTACCATACAGGGACAGAGAGAACCGCAAATACAATTGCAAAGATAGCAGAAGAAGTTTACGGACCAATAACTTCACTTATATAAATACGAGACCAGATCGAAAGAGTAAGTTTTATTGTAAATGATGTCTCAGACATTGCCAATGGAGCGACCGATTATTTCGGAGACAGGATTGAGATATATGCAACTGCACTGGATTATGATCTGAGAGGAACACATAACTGGCTTCGAAATGTGGTTACACATGAATTTACACATGCTATTCAGATACAGTCATCAATGAAATACGGCAGAAAGGTTCCGCAATTTATCTTCAATGGCTGGGATATGAAAATGAAGATTCGCCCGGATGTTCTTGTACGGTTACCCAAATGTTATTGTCTCTTATCCTTTCTCAGGAGTCGGTGTTCCTGCATGGTATGCAGAAGGTACAGCCCAGTATCAGCGGCAACAGCTTGCTTATGAATACTGGGATTCGCACAGGGATATGATTTTGAGAAGCTATTCGGAAGACGGTAATATGCTTTCATGGGGTGAGATGGGACAGTTCTCATCCATTACAAGCCTGAAAGCTGAATCAATTTACAATCTAGGTTATGCACTGACAAGATACATTGCGATGAAATACGGTGAAGATAAGCTTAGAATTGATTTCGGAAAATCTCGGAGACTTTACAAATTTCAGCATGGACAAAGCGATCAAAGATGCAATCGGAATAGACGGAAAGCAATTGTACTATCAATGGAAAGATTATCTTGAAAAAGGATTATGATGAAAGGCTTGTTGATGTTAAAAAAGATAAGATAGAAGGAGAATTAATTGAGAGAAAAGGATTTGCAAATTATTATCCGCAGTTTTCTCCCGACGGAAAAAAGATTTCATATCTTATCCAATCAGGATTTTGATTACGGATCGACGGGCTTATTTATTTATGACATCGCAAAAAAGAAAAGTGAGAATGTTTCACTGCTCCTGCCTCAACAAATTACTCATGGTCTCCTGACGGTAAGAAAATAATCTATCGCAAAAAGAAATTCTCCTCCGACTATACATCATTCAACAGTTTTTGACATTTATGTATATGATCTGAAATCCAAAGAAGAGAAGCAGCTGACCGAAAATAAGAGAGCTTATTCACCCTTCCTATTCTCCCGATGGAAAAATGATATGCTATGTTGTAAATAAAGACGGAACTCTTAATCTTGAGATTGCCGACGCAAACGGAAAAAACATCGATCGCCTGACCGCGTTTAATAACGGTGAACAGGTATACAATCCAAAGTTTACTCCGGACGGCAAAAAAATAATTTTCGATTTTGCATTTGAAGAATCAAGGAAGATAGCCGAGATAGAATTGAAAATCAAAGATATTGAATTCATTCTTGAATGAAAAAGGAATTGATTACAGAAACCCCGTTTATTCCAAAGACGGAAAGAAAATTATATTTCGCCTCCGAACAAGACAGGAATATTTAATATTTATTCTATAGATATTGGAATACAAAGAGATATCAAACAAATAACAAATGTCCTTGGCGGAGCATTTATGCCTTCAGTGGACAGCTCGCGGAAATATTGCATTTGCGACATATAAATCAACAGGATATAAGATAGCTTTCTTAAAGAATTTTCAGGAAAAAGATCCTTCAGAACTCGGCTCATATAAAAGACCTGACAAAATTAATAAGCAAATATTCATCATAGGATACTCTGCAGGCAGGAAGCGAATTTGACTGGATAAAACTCAAAAACTTCAATGATAAGAATGTTCCGAAATTAAAAGGCAAACCATACAAGAAGTTTATTTACATGCTCTATCTTTTGTTCCTGTTATAAGATTTGATACATATCAAAGAGCAAAATAAATACAGTTTCTTTGAAGCGATAAAACCCGGATTGTATTTCTTTTCAAATGAAGTACTGAACAGGTTTTCGATTTTCGGCGGAGCATCAATTAACATCAAAGGTGAAAGAGATTTGTTTCTTCAGTTTGAATACAACAACGGATTTCCGTTTTTCAAGGATTTTTTTACAAAGAAGTTGAATTTCGAACCTAAGATTTACTCTTGCAGGATATAACATAACAAGAAATTCGGATCGTGAACATCGGATTCCCGGCACTGATACAATCAAATGTCGGTATCACTTATGATCTGCTCTCATTTGATTTTGGTATGGCGTTTAATATCATAAATATAAATCACAATATGAACTTAGGATACTCATATTCAAATTATGCATTATGATCATGATGCCGTTTGCATTGCCTCAAAGCGGAATTCCGATCAGGTCATCCAGAGAAACATATTTTAAAGCAAGTGATATTTCTCTTGACATATAATTATGAATATACTTATCCCGAGCAAAAATTCAGACATAAATCCCATCGGGAGGGAAGTTGAAGTAAGATATGATTATGAAATCAGTGAGATAAATCCGTCGATTACGAAGTGAATGATCAACGGAACCATTACAACATTTATCAGACAAATAACCTGAATAAGCTTTCCGGCGTCATGGACTGGAAAGTATCGGATTATTTAACAACATACATTCAATATCATTAAAGCTGACCGGAGCAACGATCTTCGGTCCTCCGGTAGAAGATTTTTATAATTTTTATGCGACCGGACTTCCGGGAATGAAGGGATATCCGTTTTATTCGCTTGGAGGAGGAAGAGTTGCCGTTGCAAATCTGACTTACAGGCTTCCGGTATTTTCGCATATCGACACGAGGATTTCGCCTTTGTATCTGGATAAACTTTATTTTTCCGTTTATGGTGATTACGGAAATGCATGGAATGGAAGCTAGCACAAAGCTGAATCAGTTCAAAACAGATATCGGAGCTCAGCTGCGACTTCAGGCATTTTCATTTTATGTATTCCCGACAAGCATATTCTTCGATGCAGCTTACGGGTTTGATGAATTCACAAATATCTATCAGGAGCAGCTACGTCACTTACGGAAAGGAATGGAATTTTTATTTCGGAGTACTCTTTGGCTTTGATTTATGATTGAAAGAGTTGGTTTGATGTTAGTTAATTTTGCTGACTTTGTTGATTCGAGTAAGATGAGTAAGGTGAGGTGAGTGAGGTGAGTTTGTTTTAATGTTTGAATTGTTTCATGTGTCTTATTAGAATTACTAACTATTGATCAAAAATCATTGAGTCATAATCAAAAAATTCATTTAATCATTAAATCAAAGTTAAAGAAATCATAGTTGCGCCCGTAGCTCAATCGGATAGAGCAACAGCCTTCTAAGCTGTAGGTTACTGGTTCGATTCCAGTCGGGCGTACAAATAAATTATTTAAAGCGGCAATTCAAATGCCGCTTTTTTTAACAAATATAAATGAATAAAACAGCAGTTATTACCGGTGCATCAAAAGGGATCGGACTTGCCTGCGCAAAGCTATTTCCTTAAGAAAAATTATACTGTGATCAATGCATCACGCACCAATATCAATCCGATCAAAAATAAAAATTATCATTTCATCAAAACCGATGTGTCAAAAGAAAATGATGTTAAAAGATCTTTTTGATATTGTAATTAAGAAATTTAAAAAGGTCGATGTGCTGATTTGCAATGCCGGGTTCGGCAGGTTCGCAAATCTTAGCTGATTCAAAGACAAAAGACTTCGATGAAATGTTTGCGGTAAATGTAAGAGGACTTTATCTTTGCAACAGGTATGCTTTAAAAACAATGCTCGAAAGAAAAAACGGAATAATAATAAACATTTCTTCTATTTCCGGAAAGAACGGAATAGCAACAGCTTCTATATATAGCGCAACAAAACATGCAGTTATGGGGCTTTCACGCTCTTTGATGGCAGAAGTAAGGAATGATAATATAAGGGTTGTAACAATATGTCCGGGGTCCGTTGATACAAATTTTTTCGATCATCCAAGCGCAGTTCTCAGCTCAAAAAGAGATTCAATACTTTCACCTGAAGATGTTGCGAAATCCTGCCTGCTCGCAGTTGAGCTGCCCGAAAGAGCATTGATGAACGAAGTTGAAATTCGTCCGTTAAGTCCAAAAAAATAAATTGTGTTAAACAATTATTTTGAATTACATCCAATCTCAGATTTCAGCAATCTTTTCATAAAACCAATCCAAAGTCGGAACAAGATTTTTCTCATTATCGAGTTCTTTTTTCATTATTACTTTTAAAGATCTTCTTTCCGCAGAGCTGCTCTCATATAACTTTGTCAATTCCGTAATATATTTGATAAAGACTCTTATCAAAGTATTTTGCTCAATTCCCAGAGTTTCCTTTATTCTTATATACTGACGAAGGTTTTCTACAATATATCTCAGCCCTACAAAATTCTTCATTTCAAAATATACTTTTGCCAAAAGAAATTTGGAGTTCATATAATAAGTGGAATCTTTCAACTCGATTTCATTCAGGTGTTGAAATATTTTTTCATATTCCTTTGTGTGAAAATACAATTTTGACCTGGCGAGGTTATAAGCATCTTTGGCGAAATCGGGATCGATATATCCTTTATATTTTTCAATGAAGTTTGCAAGCCATTCATATTTTTTTACTGCAAGTGAAATATTTACAACGCTGTTAAACTCAAGGTCGGTGATAATATTATCTATGACAAATAAATTCTTATCCATCATTATCTCGTATATTTTGAAAATATCATGTCTGTAATTTATTTGCCCGCTGTTTACTTTTTGAATATAATACTGGGAAGCATACTGATAATAATAACTCAGGCTGTTTTTTGTAAATTTCTTCCCGTTCAATTTCAGGTAATCAAGCAATTCATAAAGATACTTGTCGTCAAGTGTATCGAACATCATCAGAACATTGTAAATAATGAAAATATTCGGATGCTTTTTGTAGATAACTTCCCGGTTCGCTTCTATGGCAGTAACGATCTCCTTAAGAAATCTTTTATCGTAGAAATTATTTTTATTTTTAATGCCTTCGTTATGAATCATTTCATGAAAGTTATGAAGCTTATTAAAAATAAAATAATAGTCCAGATTATCTGATTTTTCCTGAAGACAATTTGCAAAATCGGTTCTGATGTTGCCAAAATTAAAATAATAATATTCTGTCTGAAGGTTAACCTGATTTCTGTAGTATATATTGTCCTTTGAAAATTCCTTCTTCTGCTGATTAAAAACATCCCTGAAATTCATCTCGAACCTCCTCCTCATTCCTCTTTTTCTCAATGACGATAGAAGCAAAATCCTATTGGCGACTGGCGTATTTTCAATTTCCAGCTGGGTTAGAAATTTTTCCACAAGAATGGTAAAATCCGAAATTAGCTTTCTGATTTTTACATCACTGAATTTTTTTCCGGGATAGATAATGAGAGAAAGATTTTTTTTACTGATGTCTTCTTTAGTGATCCGGGGGTATTTGGATATGAGATATTCGTAAAGCTTAATTAAATTCTTTTGAGTATTGAAGTAAGGAGAACAAACGAATTTTTCAAATTTAATCAGCTCTTCCTCGCTAAATTTATTGAAATGTTCAATCATCTTTTGAATTTATCGGTGAACATTTTGTACAAAACAAAATCATAATAAATTAAACACATCTGTAAATCCGCTGTTTACAGTATTCTGCGCCGTTCTTATTTTTTACTTTCACAAATCGCAATTTTTACCATTTGACATAGCAGTACTTTTTGAATAGCTTTGCCTAAGTTTTTAAAAAGGTAATTAAGTGAATAAAATTATTTCAAAAAATAAAATAAGAGCTCCTGCAGAAATTTGAGTTTGCATTGTCATATCATTTTTATGAATTGACAAGAAGCGGCAACTTCAATTTATGAAACCTGAATCAGAAACAAAATGGAAAACTAAAAAAAAATATTTCAAAAACTAAAGAGAATCTTAATTATGAAAAGCTTACAATTTATCATTTCATCAATAATGGTAATAGCATTATTCGTTTCTGAGTCTTACCCATCAGACAGAAAAATACCGGTTTGTACGGAACCCGGAAACCGGGACATTTTTTCATCGGTAGCGTCGGTAAAATACCATAAAGCAGACGGCACTATTATATGCTGGCTTGACAGCAGGAATAACGGCTCGGTATATGTTCAAAAAATCAGTTTAGATGGTTTAGCTGACTGGATCGAATCAGGAGTAATGCTTGACAATAACCTTGGTTCAGGATTTACTTCGGATTCAGATTACCCTCAGATCTTTTCTGACAATGACGGCGGAGCAGTGATTATTTACCGAAAGCAATTTTTTTCACATGAAGATGTGTATGTTCAGAAAATAAATTCTGCCGGCAAAATGATCCACCGGCCGGTCAGTCTGTCTTCAAAGCCCGGCAGTTATAGTTACAGTCCTGAAGCCGTTCTGACATCCAATGGCGAAATTGCCGTTGTATGGGAAAATTTCAGAGACGGTGAGTTCAATATTCTTTTACAGAAAATCGATATGAACGGAGACAAACTCTTGAACGGGGGGAATGAAGTAGTAGTTTGTGATTTTCAATATGACCAAAGGAAACCTTCGATTGCCTGCGATGAAAATAACAATATGTATATTGCCTGGCTTGATTCAAGAAATTCAATAAAAAACGGGAACTATTCTTTTGAAATATATGCGAATGTTCTCGATCTGAATGGCAACTATACAGAATATGGAAGTGACGGCAAGTTTATTTCAGTGAGTGAAGATAATTCGACCCGGAAGAATTCAGTCAGTATAACCGACAATATGAAAAGTCCCGTTGTTACAAAGGAAATATTCTACAGTCATCAGATCATTTCTGCCGGTGAAAATTCCGTTATTCTTCTTGCAGAAAATGAAACAAACGAGTCTGGCAGTTACATTCAAATATTAAAACTAAACTCGTTGCTTGATAATGAATGGATTAAAAAAATTGATGCCCCGGGATTACAGACACATCCAATAATAAAAAGTGATAACGATCAGAGTTACGTAATAATATGGAATGATGAGCGGAATAAAAACAATGGTATATATTCAATCAAAATTAATACGAACGGGGTAATAGACTGGGGAGGCAAAAATGGAATAGATATTTCATGTAATAATACAAGCAAATCATTGATCAGAAATCTTCCATCGGAAAAAAACAAAAATGGAATTCACATTTATCAGAATACAGTCTTTCTGACGTGGGTAATACCCCAATCCAATAAATTATTTTTAAAAAAGTTTAACTTAACTGACGAATCCGGTATATGTGTTAATACTACTGAGATACAGGATGAAATAAGTAACGGGGATCACACATCAATTACATCGCAGGTAGAAAATCTTGTGATAGTATATAACTACCGCAACAATCTTTTCGCAATGGTTAAGGATTTGTCCGGCTCAAAGACATTTGAACCAGGTGATAATGCAGAGGCGGGAAACTATCCTAACCCCTTCAATCCTTCAACAGAGATACATTTCAGCATCCCCAAAGATGGATTCGTCAGCTTAAGTATTTTTGATGTTACCGGCAGAATCATCAAATCATTAGTTAATGAATTTAAGACCGCCGGAAATTATAGTCTTTCTTTCAACGGTGATAATCTGTCTTCGGGCGTTTATTTCTACAGGCTGGAAACAAATGGATACACCGTGACAAAGAAGATGACACTTATCCGGTAACAATTATTAATAAAAACTCAACAATCAGCTAAAAACAGGTTGTTGAGTTTTTCTATTTTCGTAACAGAATCGCTCTGTATACAGCTCCAAAGGAACCCTGCGGAAAATTATTTTCAATATAATAATTGATCAATAAAATGTATTTTGTTGCTTTAGTATTTGAATTTAATGTGAGACTAAACAAGAAGTTAATAAGAAATATTGAAGCCAAAATCAAAAGCTCGCACCAAAAGAAATAAAGCCAAAACAGAACCTGAAGAAGTTTCGCTGACAGAGAAATTCCTTAATTTAAAACACTCTCAATACATTATTCCGTCCCTGTATTTTTTGATCATGGGTTTTGTAGCGATGACAAACCGGCCGATCGGAGGTTTCGGTCTGGAAACCGATTTTTACTGGTCATATGTAAACCAGGCAAAAGGAATACTGGAAGGAAATTTAATTATCGATCAGTACAGGGGTCCCGTATACCAGATCGTTCTGGCTGCAGGCGGATTCTTATTTGGTCAAGATTTTTTTTCCGCAGGCAAATTTTTAAATGTGCTCTTTGCAAGCCTCTCACTTATTTTCATAGCCAAATTAATTGCATCAATATCCAATAAAAAGGAAGCTTTGTTTACAATGCTTTTCGTCATGGTAAATGTATATTTCCTCGATTATTCGTTTGAAGCCGGAACGGACATGTTGTTTCTTGTTTTTTATATTTCTTCATTGTACTACATCCTAAGAGACCCGGAATTAAATAATAAAAATTTTCTTATTGCAGGATGCTTGTCAGGTTTGGCCTATCTGACAAGGTATACAGGAATATCATTATTCATTCTGATTATTGTGATATTTATCGTAACCGTATTCAAACAGTATAAATCAGAAAAACAGTTAAATGCAGGGTATATCATTAAGCCGTTTTTAGCATTTTTTATTCCGGTCACAGCAATGGTATCAACATGGGGAATCATTTGCTTTCAAAAAACCGGAATATTCTTTTATAATCTCAACTATCTTAATACAGCATACACAGTATATCGACCGGAGGGAATGCCGAATGAAGAATGGACGGCAAAATATCAGGATTCTTTCTCATCCGCTTTTGACGTTGTATCTAAAGATTTCGGACATTTTTTTTACAGAATTTTCATAGAAAATTTCCTTTTCTATTTCCCAAAGGATTTATACACATTGTTGTCCGTTTACCTGGGGGCATTGGTTGCGATTGGTCTGGTTATTTTTTTAGTCAACTACAAATCTCAAAAAATACAACAAAAGTATTTTTTTGTTGCGAGCGTAGTTTTTTACATTCAGATCTTATTTGCGTTTTATTCCGAAAGGTTTTCATTTCCCCTGTTAACATTTTATTATTTTCTGCTTGTAAAAATATTCTATTATGGTTTTATGCAGAAAATAAATGTTAGCTTTGGAAAGCTGAAATTATTCACAGCTGTTGTAATTACTTTGATAATAATTAATTTTGTGGAATCCTATAAAGACATCGCCAGATACATAAATGATGTACCCTATGAGATACTGGAGATCAAGAAATGGAATGATACAAATCATAAAGAAAATTTTTCAGGAAAAACAGTAATGGCAAGGAAACCTCATATTGCTTACTATCTCGGCATGAACTTTGAGGCATTTCCCTATGCAGACAGCTATGATGATTTTCAGAAAGATATAATAAAGAGTAACGTTGATTTCTTATATATAGGTTATATGGAAGTTTTCAGGATGAACGAAAATCTTCGGAGCATTTTGTCAAATTATAAAGATCCGCCGGAAGGGCTGGAAACTGTTACATACTCACTTAATCCAATTTCCATTCTTTACAAGGTCAAGAAACAGAATTAGGAACACGCCGCCTTCTTCAGAAGCTGAAACATCCCTGCCTCCGGAATTATTGATCATTTCAAATACAGTGCTGTATTTATCCTGGATTGCCATTGTAACCTCAGCTTTTAAAAATTTTTTAGAATTTTATGTTAAATATTTTTAATCCTTTACAGCTTTTGCTGCACCTCGTCCTTTTATTAATCTGTAAATTACCAATAATACAATTGCTCCCAAAATTGAAGCTATAAATCCCGCCGACTCACTTTCGGAATACCAGCCAATCAATCTTCCAAGAAAAGTGAAAATTAAAGCTCCCGAAATTCCTATCAGCATTGTAACCAATATACCGCCGGGATCTTTCCCGGGCATGATTAATTTTGCCAGTGCACCTGCTATTAATCCTATTATGGCACTCCAAAGTAATGATAGCATGAGATTAATTTCTCCTTTTTTTTGAAAATTAAGGGTAAAAAAAATTTCGTAATATAAAAAATATTACCGCCAAATATTACAAATTAATTTATATATGAATTGAAATAAAAGTTCTATTGAATTAGATTTACATAAGTATTATGGCGGGTATAGCTCAGTAGGTAGAGCGTCAGATTGTGGCTCTGAATGTCACGGGTTCGAGCCCCGTTACTCGCCCTTAAACTAAGTCTTAATTTTAGTCACCTAAAAATTTCTTTCTCTTTGCATTAAAATTTTGTTACTTAAAGTTACCCTCACAACAAGTTTATTTCTGGAAATTCAGTGAACAATACTCGGATAGCTAAAGTAGTATATTTTAAAAGTATTTCTATCATTGAATTAGAAAATTTTAATAAGTAGTTTACCCCATAAATCTATTAATGAACTCAACTTCGGAAAATATTAAATCCGTTAACTTGAAGAAAGCTCAGGTTGGAATTAAGGAAGAGGAACCTAACATAGAAAATGAATTCGCTGATGAAGTACTGAAGAAGTTGAAAATATTTCTGAAGAAGCAATTAACAAAACGAAAAGCTGATTTTGATGCTGAAGCCATGCCACACATGAATCTTGCTTACACAACTATGCTTACAAAATGACCAGGCAATCAGTTGGATGCAGATGATCTTTTGCAGGAAACTTCTCTCAGAGCATTTAGATTTTTTGATAAGTTTGAAAGAGGAACTAATTGTAAGGCATGGCTGTTCCGAATCATGAAAAATTTGTTCATTAACAAATACAGGAAGAACCAAAAAGAACCCGGCAAAGTTGATTACGGTGAAATTGAAAATTTTTTTGATACTATTCGATCAGAGAAAATAGACAGCACAGACCTTCAGCAAAAAGTATTTTCCAATCTTCTTGATGACGATTTGACAAATGCTTTAAATTCCCTGCAAGATGATTTCAAAACAGTTGTAATTTTATGTGATCTTGAAGGATTAAGCTATGAGGAGATAGCAGATTTTGTTCAGTGCCCGATTGGAACAGTTAGAAGCCGATTGCACAGAGGAAGAAAAATGTTACAGCAAAAGCTTTATGACTATGCAAAAAAGCGAGGATATGATGTAGAAAATAATCTAATAAAATAAATAAAAAATTAATTCTATACTTAAACTTTTTACAAACTCAGATCTAATGCCTGATTCTTCATTTAACAAATCCGATAATGATCCCATGAATTTGTCCGGATCCGATAAAAACACTAATATGCAATACGAAAAAATAACAGCTTATATAGATAACGAATTAAAGTGAGATTGAAAAGGAAGATATACAAAAGTTAATCAACAATGATAATAATGCATACAACCGTTATATCTTTGAGAAACTGGCAAAAGAAACACTAAAGCAGCGATTAAAGAGAATTGAAACTCCTATTTATATTTACAAGAATATAGGCCAGGAAATAGACAGATACATTGATAAAGCATCGAAACCAAAATCAATTCAGGCTGCAACCTCTGACATTTTAACGCATCAAATAAATACCCGGAAATCAAATCTCAGAAAATATTTAATCTACTCTTCATTTGCATTTGTTTTATTAATTGCATTAGCATTTTTACTGGATTATTCCCTGAATTCGAATCCCGAGCTTCTTGAGAATGATCTGGTTTCTGTTTCTAGAAATGTATTTGATAAAATACAATCCGGTCAAATTAAGCCACAACATAGATCGAGTAATGCAAAAGAATTAACTGACTCCATGAATAAATATTTAGATTTTAAGGTTTTTGTTCCTGATGTCAAAGATGCTATATTAATAGGAGGAGTTTGTAATGAGATTAACGGTGAAAAAGTTGCTCATATTATTCATAAGAAGGGTAATATTTATATATATACTTTACAAGCAAGCAAGAAGGACGTTATGACCAATAAAGATAAGATAATTCTTTGCGATAAGTTCAAAGAAACAGTAAATGAAGGAACTAACTGGTTTCCCTGCTCAAAGGACCAAAAAAGAACCGTTGTTATTTGGTTTAAAGATAATGTAATTTGTGCATCCGTAGCTCAGATGGAGCCTCAGGAAATAGTATCAACATTGACCAACTACAAATAATTTTTCTTAAATAAAATTTATTATGAAAAACATAAAAACAATTATCGTAATATGTATTTCGGTAGTATTTATAAGTTCCTGTAATAAAGAAAGTATTGAGCAAAACAGTTCAGCAAAACAAAACGAAAAAAAGGAAGCTTTAACAGAAAGCCAGAATTCCGAAGTTAAGGAAAATAAAAATACATCATCTAACCTTCACCTTTACAAAATAGATAAAGTTGAGAAACAAAGCGGGAAGACAGTTGCACCGAATTTTATCTGGAATGAAGCCGGAAAGGAAATGTCGCTCAATGAACTAAAGGGAAATGTTGTGCTCGTAAATCTTTGGGCAACATGGTGCGGTCCATGTATAAAGGAAATGCCCGACCTTTCAAAAATTTCAGAAGAGATGGAAGGTAAGAATTTCAAAATGCTCGGTATGAATGTTTTTCAGCAGGACGGATAGTAAAAAAGTTGAAGATTTCTTAAAGACAAATCCGGTTTCTTATACCATATCTAGACGGGAACCAGGAAATCGTTGATGCATTCGGTGAAGCTACCGGTACTGTTATCGAAGCAATTCCTACCACATTCATAATTGATAAGAATGGCAAGATAGCCGAAACAATAATCGGAGGAAGAGACAAGGAAACTTTCCTCAAGATAATTAATAAATATATAAATTAAATATCTTTTACATATTTTTAATAAAACTCAAGGATTTTTTATTTCCTGGGTTTTTTCATTTTAATATTTTCGTTACTTGGAAAATTTTTCTAAAAAGGTTTCTATATTTCGGCTCAACAGGTTCGATTGGTTGTAATTCCCTTAATGTAATAGATAATCTAAACAGTAATGGATGAGAAATTGAAATTTTGTATTTAACAACAAATACGAGAATCGATGAATTAGCCCGACAGGTTAGAAAATATTCACCAGCATCTGTTGTTATTCAGGATATGAATGCATTTCTGGATTTTAAATCTACACATGACTTTCCAAATCTTGAAGTGCTTTCGGAAAAGAAGGACTGATGGAAATTGCCGCTCGCAGCGAATATGATTTTTTGATAAATGCCCTGGTTGGCTTTTCAGGACTGGAGCCAACCATTGAAGCAATTAGAGTCCGGGAAGGATATTGCCCTGGCAAATAAGGAAACACTAGTCATAGCAGGAAAATTAGTAACCGACCTTGCAAATCAATATATAGTCAAACTCATACCAATAGACAGTGAGCATTCCGCAATTCTTCAATGCTTAATAGGGGAAAATACAGAATCCGTTTCCAGAATAATTCTAACCGCCTCCGGAGGTCCTTTTCTGAATAAATCAATTGACGAAATAAAAAATACTACAATTAAAGAAGCACTGAATCATCCAAATTGGAAAATGGGAAACAAGATTACAATTGATTCTGCTACAATGATGAATAAAGGTCTTGAAGTGATTGAAGCAAAATGGCTTTTTAATATTGATGCAGAAGAACATTGAAGTGTTAATTCATCCGGAATCAATTATTCATTCTATGGTTGAATTTAAAGACGGCTCGATAAAAGCTCAGCTTGGAATTCCGGATATGAAAATTCCCATCCAGTATGCTCATTACTTATCCTGACAAGAATAAATTCAGACTATCCAGAAAATTGATTTCAGGAAATACAACTACTTGAGATTTGAAAAACCGGATCTAATCAAATTCAAATGCCTCAAAATTGCCTATGATGTTTTGCAAACACGAAGGCAGCTGTATCCGTTGTTATGAATGCAGCAAATGAAATTGCAGTGGAATTATTTTTGAATGGAAGAATAAAATTTCTGGAAATACCTGACATTATCGAAGATCAGCATAAGCAAACATAACAATATTTCAGAATTTCACGTTGAGGATATCATTGATATCGATTCAATTAACAAGGAATCAAAATCTTCAGAACAAAATATAATATTCTTGAAAAATATCGGTCATCAGGTTTAATTTTTAACTTCTAAATTTTATATAATAATTTTAACTTTACAAAACTAAATCAAGAACTTACATAAAATCAAATGGAATTTTTTAACACAATATTTTACTTTTTAATTGTAATCGGAATACTCGTTTTCATACATGAGTTCGGACATTTTATTGCTGCAAGACTTACAGGAATGAGAGCGGAAGTATTTGCACTTGGAATCGGATACAGGTTATTCGGATATAATAAAATAAATGGATTTACATTTGGAAAACTGAATGAGGAAGTTGAGCTTGGAGATAATACTGATTACAGAATCTGCGCATTTCCGATCGGTGGATATGTAAAAGTAGCGGGAATGATCGATGAAAGCATGGACAAAGAATTTATTAACAAAGAGCCAATGCCCTGGGAATACAGGGCAAAACCGGTTTGGAAACGGATGATTGTCATAACAGCAGGAGTAATAATGAATTTTCTTCTGGCATTTTTAATATTTTATTTCCTTACTTTAGCCAAAGGAAAACATATAATGGATACAACAACCATAGGATACATTTCACAAAACAGTCCGTCAAATGAATTCGGATCTGCAAATCGGAGATAAGATAATTTCAATAAACAATAATCCGTAAATTCCTGGGAAGATGTTCTATGCGAGAATCCAGTTTGAAAACTTGGGTAGTCATGAACTTTGTTGTAAACGGAACGGAAAAAATGCTATTGTCATGAACATTCCAAAAGAAAAGATCGGTGATCTTACGGAGAAAAGTTTCGGAATACTCCCTGAAGGGATGCAGTCCGGAGGTAATCGAGGTGATATCCGGGATGCCTGCAGAGCAGTGCGGAATTCAAAAAGGTGATATAATTACGGAAGTAAATGGTATAGAGATCTCAGATCCTCATGCAGATATACTGGATTTAATCAGAGAAAATGCAAACAAGGACAGATTAATATAAAGTGGACCCGAGATTCAATGCCGAAATGAATTGCAGCATAACGCCCACTGCAGATTCCACAATAGGTATTGCGATAACTCAAAGTATTTCGGACCAACAAAAGAAATTAAATACAATGTGATTTCAGCTATTCCAAAAGCCGGATATGATATGTATCATTACGGAATTGAATTGTTCTTTAAAATTTTCGCCAAGATATTCAGAGGTGATGTTCCTTTTAAAAAAGCTATAGGAGGACCGATTAAAATTGCACAGGCATCTGCTCAGTCAGCAGAAGGAGGAATATTTACATTTCTCGGATTCCTGGCTTTATTATCAATATCATTGGCTGTAATAAATATCCTTCCCTTTCCAGCACTTGACGGGGGACATTTCATGATGCTTGTATACGAAGGAATTGTTAGAAAACCTGTTCCCTACAAAGTTCAGGTAATATTACAGAATGTGGGTTTTGCTTTACTCTTGGCATGTTATGATATTTGTAATTTACAATGATATAATTTCAATAAAGTAATTTATTCTTATCTTGAAATCAAAAGTCTAAAGTAATATATTACTTAGAATTTTTTTCAGCTTATTCCGGAAGGGTGGGTGAGTGGCTGAAACCAACGGTTTGCTAAACCGTCGTACGGGTTAAACTGTACCGAGAGTTCGAATCTCTCCCCTTCCGCAAAAAGTCTCAATGAAGTATTTCATTGAGACCTTTTTTTTTATTGTATTAAATTTGTTAAGACCTATTGATTGTGTAAAAAAAAGCCGTCCAAGATTCAACGGCTTTCATTTTATAATGTAAACGTTAATTACGCTACTTTGCCAATACCATTTTTTTAGTTACTGATCTTTTGTCTTGTCCGCTGTTTAATATTACCGTATAAAAATACACACCGCTGCTGAGATTTGCCCCGTTGAACTGCAAAGTCTTATAACCCGCACTTTGATATTCGTTGACCAGTTTTAATACTTCCTTACCTTCACTGTCAAATACGGACACTTTCACATTGCCGGACTCCGGCAGTTCGTAATTAATTTTGGTAGAAGGATTAAAAGGATTTGGATAATTCTGTTCAACGGTAAACTTATCCGGTAAGCCGATAATAATTTCATCCCGCAGCAAATGATAAATGTAATTGCTATTATAGTCAAGTTGCTTTAATCTGTATAAATACTTCCCGGTTTCCAGGTTTTTATCGATAAATCTGTAATGATGAGCCTGATTGGAAGTTCCGTTCCCTCTTAAAACACCAACAGTAGTGAATTCTATTTTATTAGGATCAAAATCGGTAAAGTTGGTTACATCAATTCTTTGAACTTCGAACTTGTCATTATTTATTTCACCTGTTGTGGACCAGTCCAGTATAACTTCGTTCTTTATAGTCGTCGCCACAAAATCCGTAAGTTCGACAGGCAAAGTGGATTCTGCCGTTATTGAACCGGACATTTCCAAAGGATCAATTTTGGAAACATAGTTATATATACCGATTTTAGGAATAACATAATCAAAGAAAGGAGTACTACTGCTGAAAGTAACATCCCAGGATACTGCTCCGTTTGGAAGACTTGTATGGGGGTATATTCCGTCACATGTAGATGTGCGGGTTCCCGGTCCTTTCCAGATCCAATGAATTGTATCCCCTACTGCCACGGTTACACCGGAAGGAGAGAATGCATAATCACCAACAGTTATATTAATTACCGATGAATTTGCTGCATTACAAAAATAAATCAAAAACAGTAATGAGAAACTCATTGAAAAAAAATAATTTCTGCATTTTGAATTACTATTGTGGGTATTCATAGTAATGTAAGTTTTAATTTATTGACTAATACCTTTTCTATTTTATTAAGACCAATTTCTTTGTACTGACAAAACTGTTTCCTTCGCCGTTTGAATAAGTCAGCTTATAGAAATAAACTCCGGAATTCAGATTGCTTCCGTTAAAATCAACACTGTATTGTCCTTCATGCAATGTATTATTTACTAAACTTTGAACTTCTTCACCTATTGAATTATAGACGGTCAAATTCGCAAAGCCCCTTTCCGGGATACTGAATTTAATAGTCGTGCTTGGATTAAACGGATTCGGATAGTTCTGATATAAATTAAAATTCTCAGGTACTTCAGAAGTATTGCTTACTAAGGTTGTTACCAGATCCGACCATGATGTGGTAACCAGTATCCCGTCAACTCTGCACGTTGGAGAACTTGCAGTGCTGCCCTGTCTCAAAGCTACTCTTGCTATGTCAACATTGTCGGTAAGAGTTGATGAAGGGGGACCAATTGTCGGTGAAGTAGGTTCGGTGGCAGGTACTCCGTTATCAAAAATATATGCTATCATAATATCATCCATAGTTCCCGGTGAAACGATAGTATACTTTATTACCACTAAATATTCCGTGCCCAGCGTATAAGTGCCGGATGTATAGACAGTAGCCCCCGAACTTAAACTGGCTTTTGCCATTCCAAATCTGAAACCTGCACTGTCTCTTGCAAAAAATCTTGCAGTGTAGTTCTGTGTATTAGTAGAGGGCAATAATCCAAAAAAGTAATCTCCGGTTGCCTGAACAGCTGATACATTTACCATAAATGCGACATAGAATGAACCGCTTGTTTGTGCTGCAAATTCTTTATAAGCATCCTGTCCGGTATTTAGAACAGTAGTTGCATTTCCAATATTGGATAAAGGATATCCCGAATAAACCAGACCGGGAGCAGTAACTGAAAGAACATTTGTGCTGCCACCGCTGTAAGACACCCACCCATGATCACCGAGTGAGTCCCCGGCAGGATAGTCAAAATTTTCGGTTAATAAAATTGTGCTGCTTGCAGTCGCCTGAAATGAGCCAACCATGCCGGATAAAAAATGAGGCTGGCAAACATAATTATATGTTCCGGGTACTGTTACCACATAAATATACGTTTGCATAATATCATTGATTGGCTGGTCCCATGTAGCCGCGCCCGACGGAAGTGAAGTTCCCGGAAATACTCCATCGCATGTTGTAGTATGGCTTCCGTCAATCCATTGCCATTTAACGGAATCCCCTACACTTACATTTACATTATTAGGACTAAAGAAATTACTTGCAACAGTAATTGTAACAATATTACTCTTTACTGATGAATTCAAAATCAATGTTAACAATAATAAAAATACAATTTTAAAAAATTGCGAAACATTTTGGGGTTTGTAGTGAATTAATTTCATGAGATGGTTTGTTTTATTAAATTAATGAATTTGTTTTATTTTACTAGTATTATCTTTTTAGTCTCCGAGAATTTCTGATCTTCATTTGAATAACTAATCCTGTAGAAATAAACCCCTGAATTTAAATCGCTGCCGTTAAAGTTAATTCTGTAAGATCCTGAATTTAGATTTTCATTTACCAAACTTCTGACTTCTTCACCCAAAGAATTGAAAACGGTCAAATTAACAAAGCCTCTCCCCGGAATTGAAAACTCAATTTTTGTCTCGGGGTTAAATGGATTCGGATAATTTTGAGTTAAGAAAAAATCTTGAGTAGTAGAGGATATATTTTCAACAGACACAGAATTTATTTTTGTCCAGGTGCGGGCAACTCTTATCCCATCAAGAATTAATACCGGTGCTATTGTTGAACCTCCTTGTCTGATCGCAACCCTTCCTAAATTTGCCGGATCAGCAGAAGGAAACGTCAGAGGACCAACCGTAGGAGACGGCTCAGAACTTGGTAATCCGGATGTGAGAACAAATAAGCTTAAAAGATTATTTCGAGCACCTGAAACAAATGTATATTTTAAAATAATTAAATAAGTAGTCCCCAGACTATAATTACCTGTAGTCCAAATTCCGGCTACATTTGTATCACTTGCAGGAGCACCTTTGGTTATCCCAAAATTTAAATTTCCATTTCGAAATCTTGCATTTACTCTTCCTGAAAAGATAAAAACCGAGTCCAGAGGCATAAAACCTATAAAAAAATCACCGTTCTGTGCAGAAGTTACATTCGCCATAAAGGAAAGATATAATGAGGTTCCGTTCGCATTAGTACTGTCAACAGGAATGGATAAATTCTTGTATGCATCCTGTCCAAATGCATTGAGTGTTGTTGATAATCCTATATTAGATAAAGGATAACCGGTAAAAGTCAAACCTGGGGATGTAACAGTTAAAACATTAGTTGAACCGCCGTTGAAAGTCGTCCATCCATGCGCCCCGATAGAATCACCTAACGGATAGTCAAAATTTTCGTTTAGAAGAATCTGTGCGTTTACTAAAGATGTTAATATCAAAAGAGATAAAATTAACAGTAGAGAAATCTTGTTTTTCAAAATTCAATAAATGGTTTATGTATATTAAAATGTGTTAGGTTTTTGACTGGAAATTCCTTGTATATTAAGAAAAATAAATCAAATTACCAATACAAATCTTTTATTACCCCAGCCAAATTCAGTGCTAATAATCACTATAATAATCACTTCCGGCATTACTCGAATTGATGTGCGGGAGGCGGGACTTGAACCCGCATGCCTTGTGAGCGCCACCCCCTCAAGATGGTGTGTCTGCCAGTTCCACCACTCCCGCTATAAGTTAGTCTTGATTGTATATTAGTTACATAAAATTAGATTTTAAAATTCTGAATAACAATCCTTAACTCTTTTCCAGATATCAATTTTTTCATTAATCTAATTACTAAAAATTTTCATATGTCAATTCTAAATCTGCTGTATAACCGGGATGGAAAGACTATGTCCATACTCATTTAATTCACTAATGATTGACATAACCGGATACTTAACAAATTTCATTTTTCCGTTCAGGTTTACTTCAACGAAATCTCTTAATTGCTTCATTTGAAGTAAAATCTGTTCTTTAATTGATTCATCATATAAAATTAGTTTTCCGTTTTTCAGGATCAAAAGAATATCCTCAGGGTCATTCCGAAAAAATGATTCCAGAGAATTGGCATGTTTTTTCTTAGAAATTACAAGATCAGCCCTTTTATATTTTGAAATTATACCATAGCCTTCTAAATCCCAAATTTCTGCTGCTTTGTTTGATACAGATGAAAATAACTCTTCATCATTCATTAACCCAAGTTCCCTTGCTTTCCTAATATGCTCCCAGATGTTCCATCCCGCTGTTAAAGTAGAGTCTGTTCCGAACAATATTTTTGTATTCCTCTTTAAATTTAATATATCTGCTGTTTTATTGAAAAGAAACAAATTCGAAACCGGACACCATACAAGTGCATCAAAATTTTCACTTTGCTTTCCTGTCATGGTAATTCCATGTATTCCGATCATTCTTCTTTTGAATAAATTCCACCGTATCAACTCATTAATTTCTTCATGAGATTCCAAATTCAACCCTTCACCGATATGGATGACATATGGTTCAAGATTTTTTATCCAATTCAATTTCAGCTTCCATTTTCCACCTATTCTAACGGAATGAACGGATGTAAGATCTTTAATAATAGAAATTGGGGAATCATCCGGAATTCCCGAAGCGGCCCCGTGATGTGCAACAGAAGTAACTCCGCAAAGGAGATTCTTAATTATTCCATATCTGATTCTCAAGCCGGATGGAATTGATTCGATTGACCTGATAATTTCTTTATCTCTAAAATGAATATCGCTTCCCCACTCAACGTAATCCTGATAAACATTGTGCCCTAGCTGTGGATATAAATTAAACTCAAGGTGGTCGTGTGAATTGATTAAACCCGGAAAGATAATGCTGTCATTAAAATTTATTTCCATTTTGTCATTTGAATAATCCGGATGACCTGAATCCCGGATATTTGTAATGATCCCTTCTTCAACCTTTATGTCCTTGGTTCCATTTGCTTCCCCTACTATATTCAGATTCTTTAAAATCATCTTTTGATTAGATGCAAGCCGAGTATCAACGGTGTTCCATGGTATTTATTAAATGAATCAATATGATTTTGTTTTTCAAACAGATGTCTAACTTCATCATCAATTCTTTTTTCATTTACAGAAATTATTTCCCAGTTTAGCCTGTCAAACAGAGTATTTAAATAGGCAACAGTATAAAGATTATTTTCAGCCTCAATTACTTCTTCATTGTATATGAATGTTCTTTTCATTCCTACAGAAGAGGCATCCGGATGAAAGTCGGTGATTATTATTTCACAATTTGACTTCAATACCCTGTCCCATTCTTCAAAATATTTCCCAATCTCTTTAATATGACCGATAGTTAATGTAGAAATTATTAAGTCGAAAGATCCGTCTTCTAAATTCTTCAACGAGTAATTTTCGGGGACAAAGACTTCGGCAAGCGGGAATTTTTCTTTAAGTTTCTCTAACATTTCCGTTGATGTGTCAACCCCCAACAGCATTGACGGATTGCAGCTCAATAGTCTTTCCCAGTGTCTCCCGGTTCCGCAGCCAATATCAAGTATGTTTTTATTGTCAAGTTTCATCAGTGAAATCATCTCACTAAATAATTTTTCTTCAAGGTACAGAACAACATTGTCCGGCTGGTTGTCATAAAATGTCGACCATAATTTGTATGCCTCGGTGGAAGAAAGTAATCGCGGTGATCTCTTCTTTTTCAGTCTGCGAGAAATTTTATTAATGAAGTTCATCAGGATGCTTTAATAATGACAATTCTAACTTTGAAAAGAAAATCCCTCAGTTTCCGGCTGACGGTATCTCAATAACTTCAGTGCAAGACGAACTTCATAAGGCGCAAAATAAAAAGACCTTGAATATCTCCAGCCCCCGAGTACATTCAGTAATTTTTTTCTCCATCCGACAATCTTGAGATCACTTGCCGTAGGATAGTAAGCATTCAATATTTTGTCGAAGTTTCTGATTTTTTTTATATGATGAGGCTTCAGCCAGGGAGTTAATGTTTCTTTTCTTAAATCGAAATTTCTCCAGTTGCCTGAAGTCCATTCCTCAAGCGAATCCGGATAACTGAACCCTTTCATCTTCGAGGCGAGAGTAATTTCAGAATCTTCATAATTAACCGGTGAATAGATATAAATAATTATTTCAGCATTTGAATTGATTTGCTTAAGCTTGCGAATATATTTTATATCACTGTCAATGCTCTTGTCAACATCATCAGATGGGCTTCCCAGAACAAATGAGAATTCGGGCACAATTTTAAATTTCTTAAGACGCTCAGCTAATTTTAAAACAGTATCGGGAGTCTGCGTTCCGCCTTTATTCATAAGCTTCAAAGTATCTTCCGAACTTGACTCTGCTCCGTAAAAAATCATTTTAACGCCTGAGCTTTGCATAAGCCCCAACGTTTCATCGGAATATTTCATCATTGTATCCGGACGAGCTTCACCCCACCAGCCGAGCTTCATGTCCTTTATTTTTTCGGCAATGGCATAAATCCTTTTTTCAGAAACAAACATATTATCATCATGAAATTCTACAGCATCTACACTATATTTCTCATGCAGATATCGGAGATCCTCTGCTACTAAATCCGCACTTCTTCCTTTCCATCTGCCTTTATAAATCCCCGCAATAGCACAGAAACCGCAGGTAAAAGGGCATCCGATGCTGGAAATATAAGCTATGGTTCTTTTCCCCAGGTATGTTTTGCCCAGATTTAAATACCTGTCCATATCGACTTTATTGTAAGGAAGCAGAGGAATCAAATCCGGATCAATGTTATCTATGTCAGGATTAGAAAAAATTTTCCCGTTTGATTTATATGATATTCCTTTTATTTCACTTAGTGGTTTTGCCCCGGTCCTATTTTCCATGCTGTCTAAATATTCCGGAAGCGATATTTCCGCGTGACCACGGAATGTAACGTCGACATAATCAGAATTTAAAACTGTTTTTCTGTGAAGTGACGGGAAATATCCTCCCCATAATATTTTGATGTCCGGAAATAATGATTTAATTCTTTTGCTGATTGGAACAGCCCTCTGCAGTTGAGGACCGGGCATCACTGTAATCCCAAGATACCCTGCATTCCTTTCTCTGATTAATTTTATTAAGGTATTCTCAACATCGCTATCAAGATTTTCATCTGCAATTTCATATTCGTATCTGCCCTCGAGAAAAGCACCGAGATATAGCAAGCTGTTTGGAACACGAAACCCAAACCTTGCACTCTTTGGATTCAGCAATATTATCATTTTATTGTTATCAATTAAAATTTTTTATGAAATTTCTAAATCATTATTTAAAGATAAGCTCACTCCGGGACACGATGCTTTAAATCAAAGGATGGTATTTCCTCCGTCACATTTTTATTTAATATAAAAAGACTATTTAAGAACAAATCAATTTTTCTTAATACATCTTCGGCATCAAACTGCTCCATGCACTTAGGTGAATCATATATGCAGTTTACCGTTTTTGAATTATTAATGCTCATGCATGGACTGCATTTTAGATTCTTATAGAAAATCAAACTTTTGCTGCTGAGCGGACCGTATCTTTGCGGTGATTCCGGTCCGAAAAAGCTTATCACCGGAATATTGTATGCTGATGCTATATGCAAAGGGCCGCTATCACAGGTTATTACACAATCGGATAATTTTATCAATTCAATTAATTTTTTTACCGAAGTCTTCCCGCATAAATTATCAATTTTGGATTTATTGTCCAACCGCTGATAAATGCTTTCCGTATGATTAACATCAGTTTCTGAACCTGTCATGTAAACCTTGCATGAATAATTTTTTGTGATATGGTTAATTAATTCTATAAACATTTCCCCGGGAAGTCTTCTTTCATAAGCCAGCCTGCTAACATTGGGATTTATGATTATTTTAAAATCCCCGTTTCTATTATTGATCCCGCCCCATGCATTAAAGAAATTAGCATTTTCTGGAATAATATTTACATATTTATCAACATCAACCAAATTTATGAAATTATCCTTTGCGTGTATCCCGTCATTAAATAAAATTGTCTTTGAAAATAATTCTTTACGGTTACTTTTTAAGTTATCAAAGCCAATACTGAAACCGGATTTTATAAGAGCGGTTATTATTGCAGAAAAATATGTATAGAATTCAAAATCAAAAACTATTTGGAAGTTGGTTTTTCTTAAATATAATATTTTTTTTATAAAGTCATGAATAAAGCTAAAGATATTTGAAATGTTTATTGTTACTGTTTCATCAATTATGTCTGTCTCATTGCATATCTGCATATTATTTTGAAGAGTAAGGAAATATATTTTAGAATCCGGATATGCAGATTTGACCTTGTTCAATGCCGGTATCGTTAATACAATGCTTCCGAGTCCCCAGAATTTTATAAATAAAATATTTTTAAAAACATTGAATCCCTCATTCTTCTTTCGGCTTAATTTGTTAAAGACCATGAGAATGAATACTGCCACTTTTCCAAAATATTCATCCGCCAGTTTCATTATAGAAATAGACATCATATTAGTTTTCTATTTTTATTTCATATAATGTTGTAAACCCTACTCCCCTTCTTCTATCGGAACAAAAAATTATTTTAGAATCATTTTCTGCAAATACAGGCATGACGTTAAATGAATTTCCGGAAGTCAACTGTGTAGTTTCATTTCTAGTAACATTTCGTAAAAATATTTGTCCGTCATTTGAGAAACACATTAGAGTTTTATCTTTCGAGTATTTGTTGTGTAAGCCATAATTAAAATCAGGAATCATCGTGTCTCTTAAAGAGTTTACAAATAACTTTTTGAAATATTTTTGCTTTTCGACAAATGTCGAATAAACAATTTCATTGTTATTAATAAATACCGGATCAAAAATGTTTTCTTTGTCATACTTCAAACCAAAATTTGAATTCAAAATAAATTTATCATTCCGTGATTCAGTAAATATTAGACTACCCCCTAATGCAGCCGGGGTTGATAAAAGATACCCGCGGCTAACAAGGATGTTTTTACTTCCGTCATCTTTTTCATTATTTAAAGCAAGGGCCATTTTTGAAAATATCAATACTAATATAACATAAACAAACGAATATCTTAATGTTGAGTTCAGTGATGTTTTGTCAAATCCAATACTCTTTAAAATAATTAAATTAGTAATCCAGAAATATATAAGGATGAATAATTTAATGTATCCGAGAAAAAAGCAGGGCTGATTTTTAGTAACATTAATTAATAAAACTGCAACAGGACTGTTCATCATAAAAAATAATATTACTGTAATTACGATTAAAAGATATTTCTTCTCAACTAAATAATATTTAATCATTATAGCAATTGCAGGAATTAGAATTATATATTGATAAGAAGCATTAACCGGCAGCAGGAGCATGCAAATAAAGCAAAACATTGATACCTGCATGAGCAAAGCATTCTTGTTTGAATTCAAGACTACAAATACAGAAGAAATTAAGATCCCAAAATAAAACAAATATTTAAATATAAAATACAGCTGGGGACTATCAACAATCGGGTTCGGATTTAGGGAAGGCTCAAAATAAAACCAGGAATGAAGCAAGGATAAAACCGACTGGAATTCGGCTGCATAAACCGTTCCGACCCACCCATCACTTATTCTTGGCAATATTTCGGAATAATAAAATAAATTAATATCCCAACCGGTTATCAGAATAATTATGAAGTTTAATAGCAGGATTAATATGACGGAAGAAAAAACCAGCTTAAATCTTTTTTTGCATAGAAATAAAATCAAAAAAAATATTGTATAAAACTTTATTACAACACTAAGCGAAAAAAGAAGCGCAGCGAACATCTCTCTGTCCTTCAGCAGACAAAAAATCGATGAAGAAAAGAGAAGTAAAATTAATAAATACATTTGCCCAAAGAAAAAATTATTTACAAATGCATATCCCGATATGAAAAACAGTATTCCTGTAAGGAAAAAATTAAGTCCGGTAATTTTGGAAATGAAGTATATACAAAGCAGGAAAAAGAATAAATTTAATATATTCCAGAACGATTTAGCAGTTAATGGATTTAACCTTGCAAAAGGAAGTAATATCAGAGCATTTACCGGAGGATACGGGACGAAAGATGCAAATTGATTTTCAATTCCGTATAAAAGCACCTCTTTGTTGAATTTAACATTGTCATAAGCAGTCACCATATCCTTTCCGTCGAGAAGCATATTTGCCGAAACGTAATAATTCGGAAAATCTGTATTGATTTTCTTAAGTGAAGGTAGAAAAATGAAGATAAGGAACAAAGATGCTATTACAAAAAAAACCGAAGCATGTATTATTTTATTTTCCAATAAGCTCATTCTTCAACTAAAATATTGTTCCGTTTAAGGACAATTACAAAATGATCTCCGGCTTTATTAAACGGAAACTTTGCTTTAAGTAAATTATCAAGTTTCATTAATGCATTGACCATTGATTTGGTCTTGTTATAAATTCCCTTCAAATAAGGAGGAGGTGTGAACAGTCCAAGAGAAAATACTTTTTCAATTTCAAAATACTTGCTGAATTGAGCAGCAAATTCATTTGGAGTAAAATAAAACGTCTTAATTTTGAATTCGCTAAGGTTAGCCATAATACCGTCCTTATGGAATCTTCTGAAAGCATTTTTAGGATCAAGCTTCAACAAAAAATAGAACATTTCCCACGGGCAAAATGAATTCATTACTGATGCTATAAATTTTCCTCCAGGTTTTATTCTTAAAGCCAGAGAATCTGATAAGTTTGTCAAAATTATTTGTGCAATTCAAACCCCCGAAATTTGAAATGGCTCCGTCAAAATGTTTTTCCTCAATACGATGAATTTCTTCAAAAGAATAATTTTCAGCTGTTATCATATTTTGTAAATTCCTTTTTTCAACTTTGTCAGTAAGCCTTGAGATCATTTCATCGGAAATATCAGTTGCAAATACCCTAATTCCCTGTGAAGCCAGAAAGAGTGCGTCAATTCCTGTACCGGCATTTAATTCAATAACCTTTTGCCCTTTTTCAAAATAAGAGAGATATATTTCATAAACTGCATTCCGCATCCACTGAAGTATTTCATTTGACTTATCATCTTCGTCAAAAGAACCTGCAATTTTATTAAATGAATCCTTTGTATGGGTTAAATACTTTTCCAAAATTCAATTCAATGCTTCCGGTAAGCTCAGTGAAATTATTATCCTTTTTCTCAGTTATTTCAAATATTTTCAAAACAATAGAGCTCCAGATACCAGCCGAACAAGTAATAAGGAAGCTTCCAAAGTGATTTAAACTTTTGTAAGGGACTTTTTAAAATTTGCCTTGCGCGAAATTCCTTATGAACTTTTGTATGAAGAATTCTGTAATATTTACTTGTATATTCACCATCAAACATCATTTCAAAATCATCCGACTTTTCCCAGTTTTGTTTGTGATTCATTTGAGATAAAACTCTTTCGTAAAATTTTGTGCCGGGTAAAGGGTAAGAAACAGAAATCCCGATATTATCCGGCATCAGATCCCTTAGCATTTTTAAAGTCAGGGAAATATCCCCGGCAGTTTCACCTGAATATCCGAACTGCAAAAAAAAGCAAGTCTTGATGTTATTTTTTTGAAGAAGCTTTCTTGATTCGTAGATTTGTTCAATTGTTGTTCCTTTATCCATAGCATCGAGTATTTTTTGCGATCCGGATTCCGCACCAACCCATACCGAATCACATCCGGCAGAGGCAAGATGTTTTATGTTATCTTCTTTTAAAAGTAGATCGACTCTCGATAAACATTTGAACTTTATTTTTGCATTTTTCTTTATTTACAACTTCATCAAAATCCGTTATCCAGTTAGGTTTCAATCCGAATATATCATCACAAAACCAAATATGATCAGGAGAATATTCCCCTTTAAGCAATTTCATTTCAGAGACAACATTCAACGGACTTCTGGAATTATAAACCTGTCCGTAGATCGGTTTTGCACACCAGTTGCAGTGATAAGGGCAACCTCTCGTTGTCACTATATTCATTGAAAAATATCCGTGATGTTTATACCATAGTTCCCTATATCTTTCCACATCTATCAGCTTCCAATCCGGATAGGGCAGCAAATCAAGATCCTTTAATACATTTCTTTTACCTGTTTTTATTATTTCATTATTTTTAATAAATGCTAATCCATTTATATCGTTTAAATCCATTTCAGAAGAATTGTTAAGCCGGTCAATAATTTCCCCGAGTGTGATTTCACCTTCCCCGCAAATAATGTAATCAGCTTTTCGAAATAAATATTTTTCCGGATGGTCAGAAGCATCCGAGCTTGAAACAATAATTTTACATCCGTTCTCATTTGCAATTTTACTCATATTAAACGCAGCTTCCCTCATTCTTGTTAGGCACATTTTTGTCAGATAATTAAATCCATCATCATAAATTACAAATATATCCGGCTGAAATAATTTAATTGCCTTTATCAGATCAAATTCAGAATCAGCAAGCATAGTATCAAATATGGAGACTATGTATCCTTTTTTTTCCAAATATGAAGCTGCATATAGTGTTCCAAGTGGGGCATAAAGGTTCATCGCTTTGTATTCTTTCGGGTCTTGTTTAAGAAAATATGAATTTGCAAGAAGAATTTTATTCATAATAATCCAAATTAAAATTTTTCAGTCGCTCTTTATAACTTTGTAAGATAACTCTTTGCATATTACCGGGATGAGTCTTGGACACACTCTCAGTTGACTTGAACATATGGTCTCTTTCCATGCCGTTTAAGTGAGCATATTTTGTCTCCCAGTGTCTGATTGTTATTGTTCTAAATAAATAATCGACCCGGTCACCAAACTTTCCTGTAAAGAATATCTCAAGAATCCTTTGAATATAGCTTTTTCTGTTATTAACTCTGAATCCTGATGAATTAAAATATGGGTCACCAAGGATATAGTTCGGAAAATATTTTTTTAACCATAAGTTATATTCGAGAAATTTATTCATAAGTCCTGAATTGAATGTTGATTTGATATAAACTATCTCCGTTGCAGTAAATATATTTTTTTCGTCGATCTCCAGGTGATTCTTCCGAGATAAAATAATTTATACAAAAATATTTGTAGCTGTTAAACAGAAATATTTTTTTAAAAAGCATAAGTAAAGTCCTGCAGATCCAAAGTCTGTTGTTTTTGGTAACGACCATAAAATCAAGATCACTTTCAGGAAGGGAGCTGTTCTTCGATAATGTTCCCGTAATAAATACTGCCCTGACAAACGGAAATCTTTTAATAATATGAGTGACCAGTCTTGCTGTTTTCCATCCTTCTTTTGAAAAAGCTTCCCTTCTTTGTCGTAATTCAACATAGTGTTCATTTTTTCCGACGAAATAATAATTGTCTTTTGAAAATATCTGTGAATTACTTTGTGAATATTCCCGGAGGATCTTATTAACAGTTGATTTGCTTAATGTATTTTGGGGTAGCAGTGAAAATATTTCATCCGAGCTTAAGGGATGACTGAATATATCGTAATATAGTAAAGTTTTTAAAATATTTTCTTTAACGGAATCCATAGTTAGCTGAAATAATTTAGTCAATAATATTTCCAAATCCAAGCACAGATTGTAGTTTAATGTAGGTTTTAAAAGAACTTTGTAATCCAATCAGGAAAGAACAACAAATTTCTTTATTTTTCAATTGCAAATATGTTCTAAAACATATAACTTGCAAACGATTTGCATTTAATATGATTAAAACACTCAGACATAATTTAGTTTTAAAATTGGACTCCATCGGTTTTGTAGCATCAACTTTATGCGCAATTCATTGCGCAGCAATGCCCTTCATAATTATTTTTCTTACTCTGTACGGATTTCAATTTATTGCAAACCCGATTGTGGAGTATTTATTTATCGGCTCAAGCATCATTATCGGAATATTCACATTTACACACGGGTATTTTAACCACCACAGAAAGCTTTACCCGTTAATTACTTTTGTATCCGGATTACTTATAATTCTAATTGGTCAATTCTTTTTTCATGATCATAATCACTTTGAAATCAGCAACAATGGTTTGCTTTATCTGGTAATAGCCCCTGCAGGCGCAATACTTATTGGATTAAGTCATTACATGAACAGGAAACTGTCCAAAGTCAAAAAAAATAAAGTATGCAGTTTTTGAAATTAATTAATCATAAATAATCCAAATGAAAAATTTGAAATTTGTATTCCTATCGATTTTTATATTAGGATCATTGAATGTATATTCTCAAACTTCTAACTTGTCAGGAACAATTTATACGATTGACGAAAAAACGGTACCTTTTGCAAACCTGACATTACAGGAATTATCCATTCAAACCACCAGTGACTCAAAAGGAAAATATAGCTTTAATTCCGTTCCATTTGGTGAATATCATATTTATATTACTCGTGACGGTTATTCTAACAAAACAGTAAAAATTAATTTAGATTCTAATGAGGTGAGGTTTGATATTATACTTGTAAAAAGTTTATTTGAAACTCCGACAATAGATGTTACAGGTTCGTTTAGCCCTGTAGATATTTCAAATTCAACTTTTTCTGTCACTTCAATTTCAGCGAGAACATTGAGCCGGATAAGAGGTGAAAACATTGCATCAACAATCCAAAATATACCAGGCATAAATAATTTTTCGACCGGAAACTCCATCGGAAAACCGATTATACGAGGATTGACTTCTCAAAGTGTTTTGATAGTTCAGGACGGCGTAAAGCATGAATCTCAGCAATGGGGCGATGAGCATGCCCCTGAAATTAGTCTCTTCGATCTTGACAGAATTGAAATTCTCAGAGGACCGGCAAGCCTTATGTACGGTGCGGATGGGATCGGAGGTGTCATAAATATTATTTCAAAACCAATACAGTTCTCGTCAAAAAATAAACCGATAACATATGGGAATATGGACCTGAACGGATTTTCGATGAACAGTGAGGGTACCGGGAATTTGATGCTGGGATACGGAAATGAAATTTTTGGCATCAAGGGATTTGCAGGATACAGAGGAGCAGGGAATATTAAAACTCCTGGCGGGGAGCTTACAATTAATACTCCCGAAGGCAAAAGTACTATTCAGGGCGGAGAATTATCCAACAGCAATAGTAAAGAATTTGAAGGAGGAGCAAAATTTGGCTATAAAGGTTCGTTTGGAATAATAAATGCCGAGTTCCAGAATTTTAACAGGGAATTACAGCTGCATGACGATCCAGGTGAAGACCCAAATGCAACGCCAAACCAAAAGCTTTTAACAAATCACTACGAGGCAACAGGTAATTTTTATTTTTCTAAAAATCTTCAGCTGGAGCCTATTTTGTCCTATGAAACGCACAGCAGAAAAGAATTTGAAAGTATAGAAGATAAAAACGAGAATGTTCCATCACTTAATCTTTTCTTAAAAACTTTTATAGCAGATGTCAAACTTGATCATAACTTAACAAAAGAAATAAACGGAGCAGTCGGTTTATCTTTTGGTGCACAGAACAATCAAACTCTTGGTGAAGAGAAGTTAATTCCTAATTATGAAGCAAATGATTTCGGAGTGTATTTAATGGAAAAAATGGAGAAGAAACATTTTACAGCATCACTGGGAGCTAGATTCGACACAAAAAATGAAAACATAAAAGAAACTATATTTGAAACAGATGAAGATGGTAATCCTACAAATATTATTCCTGCGAATAATCTAAATTTCAATTCCTTTTCCGGTTCGGCAGGTTTAGTCTATAAGCCTATTGGGAATTTAGATATTTTTGCTAATGTCGGAAGCGGCTGGAGACCGCCGTCTGAATTTGATTTATATGCAGACGGAGTGCATGAAGGAACGGGCAGATATGACGTTGGCTTAATAACACAGGATTCGGCTTTAAATCCTGATCCTGAGCGTTCCTTAAATCTTGATTTAGGTACTCGTATTAGATCTGAATATATAAATGCCGAGATTTCTTTTTACCGGAACCAGGTAAATAATTTTATTTATCCTGCACCTACCAGTGAAACTGATTCTGCCAGCGGATTTCCGATTTATGACATCAATCAGGCATCAAGCAGCTTTATCGGATATGAATATAATATTCAGGTCCAACCGGTTAATTGGGCTATAATAAGTTTCCTTGGAGATTACGTTAAAACAAATAATGATGCAACCGATGATCCATTGCCATTTACTCCTCCCGCCAAAAATATTATTTCATTAAAATTTCAGGAATCCAACTTTGGTTCGATTTATAATCCGTACATTAACTTTTCTGCAAAAATAGTTTCTGCCGAAAATGATGTTTATCCTCTGGAAGCTCCAATCGACGGATATACACTCTTTGGTGCAGGTTTAGGTTTTAATTTCGTTTTATCCAAAGCCATTGCTTCTGTTGACTTTTCAGTTTCAAATATCGGTGACCTGAAATACACTGACCCTTTGAGCAGATACAGATATTATGCTTTAGCCCCGGGAAGAAGTTATAATTTAAAATTTACCGTTCCGTTTCAGTTTTAGCTCACTTAAAGAATTAGTATTCCCCAATGACTGTAGTATTGAATTTATTATGCTGCAGTTATTTTTTATTTTATTCAAATAACGATTATGAAATAATGCATAAAGGTGAAAACTATTACGATAAGTTTATTGACATATCACACCTGATTCAAAAGGAGTTTGCAAGGAACATTGCAAAATACGGTGACAAGATTAAGTGTAAAAAAGGATGCTATCAGTGCTGTCACCAGATTTTTAGAGTTACAATGGCTGACTCATACATTATTAAAAAATTTCTGAACACGCAATCGCCTCAGTTTAAATCTTCTTTAAAAGAAAGAGCCTCTGAATATATTGAAAACAATAGTTCAAAGGAAATTGCCAAAGCTGATTATTACATTAGTCCGAAATTTCCGTGCCCGGCATTGAATGAAGACGGTGCATGTATGATTTACGAAGCGCGTCCGGTTATTTGCAGACGATTCGGACCGCCGGTATACGATTATAAAAATCCCGGGAAACTTTTCGCATGTGAACTGAATTTTGCGGAAGGAGAAGAAATTATCGATAACGAATTAATTCCTAACCAAACCCGGCTTGGTAAAGAATGGGATAAACTAAAAACGGATTTCAATACAGAATTTGGCTTGATTGAAAATGCCTCTACCACAATAGCCGAGGCAATATTGAATTCTTAAAGACTTTTTTTTATTTTTTATAAGAAATTTCTTTGGCAAAGTAAATTGTCTCATACCCTCTACAGAACCAAGAAACCCGAAACCGCTTTGTTTTATACCGACCCAGGGAGTTCCCGAAACGCCACCGATTCCCTGATTTACTCCAATCATTCCTGATTCAATTCTCTCGGCAATTTGTCTTCCTTTTTGAAGGTTCTTTGTCCAAACGGTCGCACCCAATCCAAAAGTTGTATTGTTAGCTTTTTCTATTGCCTCTTCCGCATTTTTGACTTTTTGGATACAAATAACAGGTCCGAATGTTTCCGAAGTCATGATATCATGTTTTTCTGACAAATTCGTAATAACCGTCGGCTGAATAAAAAAACCATCACGTTCAACCTTTTCCCCTCCAAAAATAACTTTGGCACCTTTTTTCTTTGCCTCTTCTATTTGATTCAAGACATGATTTCTTTGTGTATCACTTACCATCGGTCCCATATCAACATCATCAAAACCCCCGCCCACTTTGTATTTCTTTACTTCCTGCAAAACCAGTTTTTCAAACTGAGCGACAATCTTATCTTCTACATAAATTCTTTCCACAGATACACACACCTGACCGGAATTTCGCAGTGAGCCGTGAACAGCATAGGGAACTGCTTTTCTCAAATCCGCATCTTTCAAAATAATCATCGGATCTTTTCCTCCAAACTCCAGCACAAGACGATTTAATTTCCTGGAACAGGCTTCCATTATTTTTTTGCCGACAGCCTGTGACCCGACAAATGCAACCATATCAATATCGGAGTTGATCACGGTTTCACCAACCTCTTCAGCTCCCTGCAGCAGATTTATTACACCCTTAGGAAGATACCTGTTATAAATTTCATATAACGCTTTTCCGGTCATAGGAGTATTTTCAGAAGGTTTAAATATAACTGTATTACCCATTAAAATCGCGGGAGTCAGCAATGATTCCGGCATTCCAACCGGAAAATTCCAGGGTGTTATCACAGCTACTGCACCCAAGGGAATTCTGTGAACCTCCGTTGTGAGATTTCCTTCTTTGAATACTTCAGTAGCAGCTGATTCTCAGCCAGTTTGATATTTTCCTCAATAGCATATGCAGTTCCTTCACATTCTCCGACTGCTGACTTATAAATTTTTCCCATCTCTTCAGTAATCAGCCTGCCAATTTCTTTTTTTTCTTTATGTAAGTCTCTTGCAATGTTTTTAAATAATGCAATCCTTTTCTTCAGCGGTACTTTACTCCATATCTTAAAAGCTTTTCTGGCAAGCTTTACGCCTGATGCAATCTCACCCGAAGATGAACATTTTATCTTTTCAATTATCTCACCCGTTGCCGGATTGATGTCTAAAATAAATTTCCTCATATTTTTATATTAAATATTATTTTACAAAAACTTTTTAAAGAATGCCAAGAACACCCTGTTTCCAGGCAATTCTATGGGTAACACCTGTGCCCTGCTGGATAGTGTGTTTATTGTCCAGGTACCATTGATATGATCTGATCAATGCCTGGGAATTTGAATATTTCGGATCCCAATTGAGCTTGCTTTGTGCTTTTTCAATGGATACAAATGAGTCGGTGTCCGCTGTTCCGTAAATCCATTTATATAAAGGAGAGACATTAAGCAATTCAAAAAATCTTAAAACCGGTTTGACAACTCCGGCCGGTGTTGACATCACCCTTGCTCCTGTCCCTGCATACTCACACATTGCACCGACATCTTCATTTACTGTTTTGAATTCTTTCGCACCCACATTAAATGTATCGTTTATTTTTTCAAGCGGGAATGTAGACGCAAGTAAAATTGCATCCACGAGATCTTCAACTTCAAAAAGCTGATACCGGTTTTTACCGTTTCCGATGATCGGAATTTTCACACCGGATTCAACCCAGTCATACAAATCTGAAATACACCAAGCCGTGCAGTCCCGATAAAACTCTTTGGCCTGAGAATACAAACAGGCAGCCCTTTCTTCCTGTACTCTTCACAAATCTCTTCAGCCTTCACCTTACTCTCACCATAAGGTCCTACTCCGTGTCTCGGATGAGTTTCAAACAAAGGGTGAACATCCGGAACACCATATACCGCAGTGGATGAAATATGAATTACCCTGTTAACCTTGTTCTTTAACGAACTATCCAGAACATTTCTTGTCCCGTCAATATTGGTTTCATAAATATCTTTCTTCTTCCACAGAGGAAGTGCTGCTGCACAGTGAATCACCACATCAGCTCCTTTCATCATTTCATCCATTTGTTTCTTATCACGAACATCTCCATAAATGCATTTTATTTCCTTATCATATTCATCTTTTTCAAACTGAGCAATATCAAAAAAAACACAATCTTTGAAATCCGTTATGCGGTTTATCTTTCTGCGAGATATGATATCCTAAAAATCCGGCGCCTCCGGTTACAACAATTTTCATCCGATTATTTTTTCTTCTGTTTAAATTATTTTTACGAATTTAATATGATCCGTAAACTTTTATGTTACTGTTTCTTACTCCTGAATATTCATCTGAAACAAAATCATAAATTATCTTTGCAACATCTTCCGTCTTCACCCATTTCTCAATCTCATCAGGTGTTCCCCATTCACGGTTAGCAGGAGTATCTATAATACTTGGAATAATTGTATTGCATCTGATATTCATGATCCTTCATTTCCTCACTGATAGTATTCATCAAATTAATCACACCGGCTTTTGAAAATGAATATGCAAATCTCCCCGGTGTCGTCTCCAATGCTGCAATCGCTCCGATAGAAATAATTCTGCCATAATGACTTTTTTTTCATTACTCTCAAAACTTCTCTTGTAAAATAAAACACAGATCTGAAATTCAGATCGATCATTTCATCCAAACATCTTTACCGAAAGGTCAATTATGTTTTGCAGAAGAGCTGATACCTCCAACAGTATTAATCAGGTAATCGATATTTCCCTTTTCCTGAACCAAGACATTATTTACAAATTCAATTACGGAATTTTCCTCAGTTGCATTGCATTCAAAACCAAAAATCTTTCTCATCCTGAAATATGCCGATGTCTCTTCCTGTGAGGAATCAAAGACTTTGTTGAACTCTTCAATTGAACGGACGGGAACATAAACTCTTATTCCTTCATCTGCAAACTTTTCCGCAATTTTCTTCCCAATGCCCCGGTTCCTCCGGTAATAATAGCAACTTTTTCATTCATAATTTAAATCAAGCTAAACAAATTTTACCCAGAAAAACATTTTTACTTCCGCCTGAAACGGAGGTCAGATTTGTTTTATTTCCGCTGACAAGTTCATTCGCAAGAACTGCAAACAATACTGCTTCCTTGTTATCTTCGTTGATTCCCTTTTCATTTAGAATTTCTATTTTAACACCTTTGAAATATTTTCTCAGGTAATCAACTATGGTGGTATTCCTGGCGCCGCCGCCGCTAATGAACATTTCATCAACAGGATAGATTTTAAGTCCGGTATAAATTGAATAAGCAGTGAACTTTGTAAATGTAGCTACGATATCCTTTGGACTGACTTTTTTGAACTTGTCAAGAATGCTATTTATGAATTCCCGACATAGTATTCTCTTCCTGTAGACTTCGGAGGTTTTCTCTTATAATATTTATCTTTGGAGCATATGTACTTGAATAATTCATCGTTTACTTTACCGGCTGATGCATTCTTCCCATCCTTATCAAATTTCTTGCTAAAAAATTTTCCCATAAGAAAATCAATGATCATATTTCCGGGACCTGTATCAAATGCAACAACTTCATTTTGCTTGCATAATTTTTTCAGATAAGTTGCATTGGAAATTCCGCCGATATTTAACAGGACCCTGTTGCTGATTTTACTATTAAATAGAATATAATCCAGATAAGGAGCCAAAGGCGCACCGTCTCCGTTTACTGCTACATCTGCAGTTCTAAAATCACCAATGGTTATGATTCCGGTTTGATTGGCAATCACCGAAGGATCCCCGACCTGTAATGTTGACTTGGAATTAAATCCGAAAAGCTTTTCTTTAACTGGAAAATGATAAATGGTCTGCCCGTGTGAACCAATCAAATCAATATCTATTTGAAGAGAGATTATTCTTAGAAATAATTTTTTTTACAGAGCCTGCAAACAAACTGCCAACAATAAAATTTAATTTACAAATTTCCTTAACTTTACTTTCCGATTCGGAAGAACATTTTAGAATGAATTCTTTCAGCCTTGCACTGATCGGATATGACACAAAATCAATTAATTTTATTACTGTAGTGATCACCTTTCCCCGAAATTTTAATCAAAACAACATCAACAGCATCTACAGATGTTCCGGATAAAATACCTATGACAGTCTTTTCTCTTGTGTTGAATAGGGTAACAAGTTTTTTCATTTGCGTAACAAATATAATTTAATTACGAATTATAATCTATGAAATAACCGTTACAAAGTCGGTTTCATAATATACCATCCTAATTCCGGAAATATTTTTTTTCAAATTATTAAAATAATACCATTTATTTTGAAGTTAATTTTTAGGATTTTCGTCTCAAACTAAAATCATTTGCAATGGAAGAATTTTCTATTAATACAAAGCAACAGGGTAACATCACAGTTCTCAATTTGAATGGATTCCTTGATGCTCATACTTCTGTGGAATTAGAAAAGCAGTTCGAGGAAATAATTTCAAAAGAAAATTATAAAATTGTAGTTAACTTCGATAAGCTCTCATACATCAGCAGTGCCGGGTTAGGTGTCTTCATGGCATATATTGAAACGGCAAGGAATAATTCCGGAGATATCAAACTTTGCGAGATGAGTGACAAAATTTATAATATCTTCGATATGCTGGGATTTCCAATCTTGTTCGAGATATATAAAGAAGAGAAATCTGCCATAGAAAAATTCAGATAATTGAGAAGCGCATGAACACTCCCAATAAAATAATGTTTTCCAGTTCAACCAAGAACCTTGCCCTGGTCAGAAAGTTTATTGAAGCTAAGGCGATAGCGCTTGGATTTGATGAAAGCACGATTAACCAGATAATTTTATCAGTTGATGAAGCATGCACGAACATCATTAAACATGCACATAAGTATGATGAGAAAGAAAATATAGAAGTCGCTACATCATTCTCCGATTCACAATTTAAAATAGTAATGAAATACAAAGGCAAAGGATTCGATCCGAATAATTTACACAATCCGGATATGCAGGATTATTTCAATGAATTCAAAGTCGGTGGTCTCGGAGTTCCTATTATGAAAAAATTCATGAGCAAGATTGAATTCGTTCACAAAAATTCCGACTACAATTACCTGACTCTTATAAAGTCCCTGCAGAGTTAATAATATACCTCTTCAAATAAATGGATAATTTCAATCCCGCGCAGAAACAACTCGAGCTTAACTCTCTCATCGAATTCTCCCAGCTGATCAGCAGCAAACTTGATCTCAAATATATACTTAATAATATCCTTCTGAGTACAATGGGCAAAATGCTTATTGCAAAAGGAATGATACTGCTTAAAGCGGAGAATGGTAACAGCGACAACATTTACTCAATTGAGACTGCAAAAGGAATTGAGAAAGGATTTATAGGGACACAGGTTGAAGTAACTTTTCCGAAGGTCCCGGTTTTTAGTTTTGATGAGATTGAAGATAAGAACGAGTTTATTAGTAAGTCCGGGCTGTATTATTTTTTTAAGATATATTTTCAGAATAAATTTCTCGGGCTGCTTTGCCTGGGCAAAAAACTAAATAATTCCGGGTTGTCCAACAGCGAAATTATTTTTATTGAAACAATGCTGAATATCTCTTCATCAGCCATTGAAAACACAATCAAATTCACAGAGGTCAGCAATCTTAATTTTAATCTTAATAACAAGATACGTCAGCTTAATTCACTCTTTGAGCTTGGAAAAGAATTTAATTCAAATTTTGTAAACAAAGAGAATATCATCAAGCTTCTAAGCTATTCATTGCTCGGCAATTTCGGAATAAAAGATTTTGTAATTATTTCGCGTGAAAAAAGCGGGGAATTTAGTGTTACCAAAGACAGCAAAAACCTGAAGCTGTCGGAATTCAATTTAAAAGAATTGCTTCCAAAAGGCAAAATTGCGGAAGTTTTTAAAAACACCATTAAGTTAAAGAGCGATTCGGAAATTCCCTTCATAAAATATTTATCCGGAAAGGGGTTTGAACTGCTTATTCCGACTATAATTAAAAATGAAGTTGACAATATAATCTGTCTTGGCAAAAAATTAAACAATACTTCTTTTACAGATGCGGATATTGAATTTCTGGAATCAATCGTTAACCTGTCTCTGATATCAATACAAAATTCCGAATTGTTCAGAGAATACCTTGATAAGCAAAAAATAGAAAATGAACTTAAGATAGCAAGAGAAATCCAGCTTGCGCTTCTTCCCAGTGAAATCCCGGAAATAAAGAATTACGATGTCTCAGGAGTAAATTTACCTGCATTACAGGTCGGAGGAGATTATTACGACGTGATAAAATTAACAGGTACAAAATACGCCATTGCCATTGGTGACGTTTCCGGCAAAGGCACTCCTGCGTCCCTGCTGATGGCTAATATTCAGTCATCTGTTCATTCATATCTGAAACTGTATGAAGATGAATCTTTTGATATTTCAAAGGTCACGGAAAAAATTAACGAACTGATCTATGAAAATACGTCACCGGAAAAATTCATAACATTTTTCTGGGGAATACTGGATGCCGAGAATGATACATTTGAATATATAAATGCCGGTCATAATCCACCGTTGCTTTTGAAAAACAATGACATACTTCAATTGACCGAAGGCGGATTCATGATAGGAATATTAGACACCGGGATAAATTATGAAGTAGGCAAAGTAAAGCTTGACAAAACTGATATAATTGTTTTTTATACTGACGGCGTTACCGAAGCAATGAACAAAAAGGGTGATGAGTTCGGAGAGAATAAGCTGATTGAAATATTAACCGGGAATCAAAATGAATCTTCGGAAAAAATCTTAGACAGCATAAAAGATTCAATCATTGAATTTACAAAAGATACTGCACAGTATGACGATATAACTCTGATTGTCCTGAAGAAAGTTTGACCATACTTTACTTTTCATTCACTGTAATACAAAACATTATTCCATCCAAAACTGGTCTTTATTACGGAGAACTATCCTGTAATTTCCGTCATATGTCTCGAGCACACCCTTTGTATATGTGTAGTAAAATTGTTTGGTATCAATATCAAGTTCCTTTAAAAAATCCGAATTTTCTTCATAAACGACTATATCAAAATTGTCATCTTTGGTGTGCGGAATGCGGAGAAGGTATGGAAGCTTCTTCGTCATTACATTTCCGATATTCCCAAACACAGTAATTTCCTTCCCGACATAATCACTTAGTCTTTTATAGTCATTGTCACTTGCTAGATTAAAATAATTTTCATCAGCCGAATGTTTGCTTTCATAATCTTCAAGCTGCTTTGCTCTTGTATCCCACCATATAATCCGTTCTTCATAGTCAGGATAATGCTTCTTTTCAGGATCCCAGATTCCCAGTTTATTTTCCTTTGCATAGTTCTGAGCCTCTACAAATTCGTTATTGAATCTTAAGCTGTTCCCGTATTTGTTGAAGTAAGGACTGTATCCCAGTCTCACACATTCAACGTTATAATTTATTTCCGTTCCGTCCTTCATTATTGCTATGGCATAAACAAGATATCTTCCGTAAATATCGAGACTTCTGTCATCAGCTTCCTTTTCCAGTCTTACATAATCAACATCCTTAAAAAATTCTTCAGTCCATTTCCAGGCTTCATACCCGAAAGGCGAATCAGCTTTTACAGGCATTTTACTGTCACCTCTTTCCATTTTATAAAACTCATCCCAGTGCTGTGCAATCTCATTGGTCTTTTGTTCCGCATCAGCTGATTTAAAGGTTTCCTCTGCATCTATACCGAGGAGTCGAGTTGAATTATCAAGATTTTCAAAGCGGAATGTATCGGCATCCGTTATCTTGCTTATCTTAAAATCCCCTATTACTAATGAGCTGTCAGGCTGCTTTGAGCAAGCAATTCCAGAAGAGAACAGCAATGCGATCAATAAAATGTTTCTTGTCTTGTCCAGTTTCATAATATGATTTCGTTAAATAAAAAAAACTCTTATGGAAAAATCAACATAAGAGTTTTAAAAAACTTTTTATCTGAATGATTTTAGTATCTTGTTCCTTCACTTACAAATGGAATGATAGCAAGATGTCTGGCGCGTTTGATAGCTGTAGTCAGCTTTCTTTGCATCTTTGCAGTGGCGCCCGTGATTCTCGCCGGAAGCAATTTTCCCTGTTCATTAAGAAATCTTGTAAGGAGTCTTGCATCAAATATATCAATGTAGTCTTTCACTCCCCTTTCCTTGAACGGATCCCGTTTCTTAACCTGGTTTTTCTTCGCTGTTATCTGTTGTGTTAGCTTGTAGTTTGATTCCTTTTGACTCTTGGTTAGTTTTTTCATTAATTCGAAATACTTATATTTATTTTTAAGTTATGCAAATTTATTCAAATTTAAGCTTAATAACAATTCTAATTTGACAATGCTTTAACAGAAATTTTCTTAAAAATAAAAGAGCCGGCAGAATCTTATTCCACCGGCTCTTACCTAATACTTAATACTTAATGCTTAATACCTAATACTATTTCACAAGCAGCATCTTTTTTGTCATCGATACCGAACCTGTAACAAGTTTATAGAAATAAATTCCCGAGGTAAGATTAGTTGCATCAAAATTAATTTCATAAGTTCCTGCATTCTTAAAACCATCGGCAAGAACTGCGACTTCTCTTCCAAGCTGGTCATAAACTTTCAAAGAAACATTTTCCGAATTTGGCAATCCGTATTTTATTTTTGTCGACGGATTAAACGGATTCGGATAGTTCTGACTTAACTCATAGTTACTTGGGACAACAGACGAAATAATGTTTTCATTTACGGTAGTAATCACAGAATATGATACTCTGAGTTTGTAAAGAGCACTCGTCTGCATATTCAGGATTGTATTTTTTTCCGGTAATAAAATTCCTGCTCCTGCTCCGCCAAGTCCGCTTATTGTTGAATAGTTGCTGCCGTTATAAGTAAAAGCTGATGATGAACCGTAATTTCCGATTAATATAACATTAGGGTCTTCAAAGCAAACTCCCGAGCCCCAACCGCTGAAACCCGTGCTGAATCCGACTGTCCATGTTGAGCCGTAATCATGACTTTCATACCAGTTCGAACCCGACCATTCAGTAGCATAAACTTCATCCTGTTCAAATACACTATTGCACATTGAAGGAGATTCACTTGAACTTACTGTTCTTACACTTGTCCAGTTGACTCCGCCATTCGTAGATTTAAAAATGATTGCATTTCCGCTGCCTGTAACTCCGTCGCCCACAAAAACAACATTTGAACTGTCCCACATTACTAAAATGTCACACGGACTTCTGAAAGGATAATTATTGCTTATTTCTGTAAAGGATACTCCGTTATCTGTTGAACGGTAGAATCCTCCGTTGTCAGGCGCAAAATAATAAGTGCTCGGATTATTCTGATCCATTTCAAGCGGCTGTCCGTAATTGCTGAAGTTTCGTGAAATAATGGTTGTCCATGTTGAACCGTAATTGGTTGATCTCATTACTTTGTCGGTACTTCCCGTAATTGCGACCATCCATATATTAGTATCGAGCGGACTTACATAGAATGAATGCGCGCTTCCTCCGCCTGTGACTGAAGCGATGTTTGTCCACGTTTCCCCTTTATTTCTGCTGACATAGACTGTACTTCCGTAAACTACAAATACAGAATTTCTGTCAGTAGGATGCTGACAAAGATTGTTTCCGATTCCGCTTCCCGCACTTAGTTTAAGCTGCCACTGGTAAGATAGAGATGCGCCCGCAGTCAATGTCCAGGTCGCTCCGGCGTTTGTTGTTCTTATAACAGCTGTATTCAAACTGCTTACTGCAAAACCTATGTTTGCATTATAATAAAATATGTCAACCAGGTTTGCTATCATCGGATTTGCTTCGAAGCTGTAAAATCGTGAATCGCCGTTTGTGTTATTTCTGATAAAACCGCCGCCGCCGCATATATGGACATTACTCATATCTGAACCGGTAACGCCGTTAACATCGGTGACTATCCTCGTATTAACCGGTGTCCATGAAGAAGCATTTGGTTTCAATATAAGAGTTCCGTATTCTCCTGTTACCGTAATTCCGTCTGTAAAATATTTTGTCCTTAATAAATTCCTTGTCGTCCCAACGTTTTCAGGAGTCCAGTTTGCACCGCCGTCAATAGTAATAAAGACTGTTCCGTTTTCTCCTACAACAATTCCGTTGTTCTGGTCAAGAAAGCTTATTGAGTTTAGATTGGCTGTTGATATTCCGGAATTTCTTTGAACCCACGTAACTCCGCCGTCAACAGTCATATAGACAATGCCGCCGTCACCACAAAGATATCCATTATTATCATCTAAGAAACAAACTGAGTTTATCGAATTTGTAGTGCCGACATTATAACTATTTATGGGGGAATTGGTCTTAAGTGTTTTATATATTTTACCGTCATTCCCTGCTATCCAAACAGTATTGTTAAATGAAAATACATTTTTAAAATTTACAGCCGACAAAGTATAGCTCGACCATGAGTTTCCGCCGTTTTCTGAGCGGAATATTTTTCCTGCATCTCCTACTGCAATTACATTAACTCCGTCGGGGGTTGTTATGCTGTTAAAGCCCTGTGCAAAAACTAAATTGGAAGTTAAGAGAATTACAAATGAGAAGAGTAATGAAAATTTGAATTTACTTTTCATTTTGGTGTGTGTTTGATTTTTGAATGTATAAACTTAAATTATTAAGATGGTAAATACAATTAAGTTTTTTTGTACCAATGCTAAATAAATTGTTAGAATAAAAAAGTTCAGACCAAAAATGTCAGTCTGAACTTTAGCTTTGACAATTCCAAACATAAACCCTAAGAACAGGATTATGATTGAGTTATGAAATATATTACTATTTTACAAGTAACATCTTTTTTGTATCAACAATACCGTTTGATTCCAATCTGTAGAAATAAATTCCCGAAGTAAGTTCGGAAGCGTTAAAATTAATTTCATACGTGCCTGCATTTCTGAATGAATTGACTAATGTATTGACTTCTTTTCCAAGTTCATTATAAACTTTTAAAATAACATTACCCGACTTTGGAAGACTGTAAACAATCTTCGTGCTTGGGTTAAACGGATTAGGATAATTTTGTGAAAGCTCAAAGTTTTTTGGGATTGAAGAAATAGTATTTTCATTTACTCCAACAATAAATGTGTACACAACATTTAATTTATAAATATTGGAGCCCTGATGAGCCAAAATGTAACCTCTGTCCGGAATCATTATTCCGCCGCCGTGTCCGTTTAGACCTGAGCTGATATCCGTCCAGGTATCACCTGAATTTATTGATAATGTAGCCCTGTTGCTCCAGCTTCCGGTAATCATTAACGTAGGATCTTCGTGACATATATCCGAGCCCCATCCTGAGAAACTGTTTGAATGATGAACTGAAAAGTTATCTCCGTAATTTGTAGTTTTATATATATTAGAACCGCTCCATTCCGTTGTCCAGAACGTGCTCTGGTCAAAAACCGTATTGCACATTGACGGAATTTCACTGGAAGAAGTATTGGTATGAACCAATGTCCAGTTTACTCCACCGTTTACAGATTTGAATAATGTCGCTTGTCCGCTTCCCGTGATACCGTCGGCTAAGAAAATAACATTTGAGCTGTCCCACATAACGAGTAAATCACAAGGACTTCTGAAAGGATAGTTACCGCTGATTTCAGAGAATGTCGCGCCGTCGTCAGTTGACTTATAAAATCCTCCGTTATCAGGTGCAAAGTAAAACACATGCGGATTATTCTGATCCATCTCAAGCGGCTGTCCGTAACTGCTGAAATTCATTGCTATCACTTGTGTCCATGAAGTTCCGTAGTTAGTTGTTCTGTAAACTCTGTCCGGAGATGACTTTCGGTTGCAACCAGCCAAATATTTGTATCTAAGCGGACTCACAAAAAAGGAGTGAGGGGTGCTTCCGGAAGGAATTGGATTTCCTATTGATGACCATGAATCCCCTTTTGATCTGCTTCTGTAAACCTGATTTCCGAATGCAATAAAAACTGTATTTCTGTCTGTTGGATGTAACGCATAAGTTATTTCCAAGAAAATTTCCGCTTGCTCCGGGTTTCGCATCCCAGCTGTAAGAAACAGAAGCTCCAGGAGGAAGATCCCATGATGTACCGCCGTTAGTTGTTCTGATAATTATATTGTTAAGACTGCTGCATGCAAAACCGGCATCGCCTGCATATACAATGCTCAACTAAATTGGCAAGCATCGGATTTTTTTCAAAGTTTAAAAACTTAGAGTTGTTATTTTTATTGTTTCTGATAAAACCGCCGCCTCCGCAAACATGAATATCATTTATAGATGAGCCTGTAACTCCTCTAATATCTGTATTAATTCTTGTAGCAACCTGTGACAAGGACTGACCGTCAGGTTTTACAAACAATGTTCCCCATTCCCCTGCAAATGCAAGTCCGTCTGAAAAATATTTTACACTCAAGTAAATTTCTGGGATAGTTGATATTTGTTTGGAGTCCAGCTTGAACCTCCGTTATCTGTCATATAAAGAAATTCCATTATCCCCTACGACAACGCCGTTTTGAGAATCTTTAAATGATATTGAATTAAAATTTAGGTTTATTCCCGTATTGATAGGTGTCCAGGTCAAACCTCCATTTATTGATTTCATAACTACTCCGTTATCTCCGCAAATAAAACCGTTATTTGCGTCAACAAAACAAATGGAGTTGATTGAAGTTGTAACTCCGCTGTTATAACGAAATTAAGTATTGGAAGAAGTTGTAGATTTATAAACTTTTCCATTATCTGCAGTAATCCATACATTGGTTCCTAATGTAAAAACACTTTTAAAATTTACTGACGGTTCGGTGTATCTTGCCCAGGTATTTCCGCCGTTAACCGAACGGAATATTTTTCCCTGATCTCCGGCTGCAATAACATAGACTCCGTCAGATGTATGAATACTGTTAAAGCCGTCCGCAAAGCTGATATTCTTTGATAAAAATAAAAAAGCTATTGCTAAGCTTAAAAAATAAAATAATTTTTTCATTTTAATTTTTTGATTTGGTTAAATTATTATTTTTGAATTGATCTTTTGTATACGAAACTTAATTAAATATAATTTCTATTATCAATTGTAATTTTTTTATTGGCAGAAATTTTTGAAAGATATGATATTCACGGAATGTAAAGATTCCATCTCTCTGAGAGATGGAATCTTTACATTTCCGCTAAAATATTTAATATGATTTCTTTTCTGCACGACGTTTGGAACAATACCCTACTCAAAATTATTATTTAATTAAACCATTAAATTAATTAAGTTAACTAAAATAAATATATAATGAAAAGATCCATACTAAAAATGCTATTGCTAACTATTTCGATTACTTTATTAGTTCCTGATATTTCAAATTCTCAGACTTTCAATATATCCGATAGTCTTTGTATCAAGAAATCTTGAATCAAACGGAAATATATTTTTTCCCCAGTCCGGACTGCTTCCCGGAATGGGAGCATTTTCAAGATTTAAAGTTGTAGGCGGAAAACTAATGGTAAGGGATTCACTGGGAAATATATCAACTCTTATTGACAGCACAATGAATTTTAGACGGAATAAGTTTGATTGATGTACAGCAGCCTTGTGTCCACTGGAACGGTCAGAAGATTGTTTTTGCCGGGTATTGAAAACAGCGACAGCAGCTGGAGAATTTATGAAATTAATAAAAGCGGTACAATATTTAAAAAAGATTACTATTCACAGACAGAAATATTACCTCTCAGCCAGTTCGGAAATGCCGCATATAAATTCGTAACGTATGATGACATTGATCCGGTTTATTTCCGGACGGGAAAATAATTTTTGCATCAACAAGATTTCCTTCACTTGTCTGAAATCGGCGGAGTCAACACAACAAATTTATATATTATAGATACAACAGGAGTAAATCTATTCAGAATAACTACAGAAAGAAACGGCGGAGAAAAGCCGTCGATAGACCCCGTATCAGGCAAGATTTTATATTCAAGATGGTGGGTAAATATTGACAGACCGAGTGATTTTACTGCTTCCGGATTAACAAGTGATGATTCGCTTGCATTAACTACAGACATAGGAAATATCTGGCAGGCTAATTTAGTAAATCCCGACGGAGACGGCTTAAAGCAATACGGAACTGATTCGAGAACCAGGAAAAGTTTTTTTTCATACAGAGGCAAGAATAATGCCCGACGGTAAAATGATAAGCTTATTTATTCCTAGTCTGCCGATGTTTTCAACACAAGCGGAAGTCCGGGAATAAGGTATTACGATAAAAGTTTTTCAGAAGCTCATACTGTGATAGGAGTGGACAGCACAACTCCTTTATATGTACAAAATCCGCCATCTTACGGAACAAGCAGCCGCCATATGCAACTGATCCCGTGCCGCTTCCAGACGGAAGGATTTTCTTTTCATATGCAACAAATGTCATTCAGCAGGATTACGGCATTTATACATGTAACATAAACGGCGGAGGCTTAACTCAGGTGATTGATTTGCCCGGAACTCTTGAATTAAATGCTGAGATATTTGTGCCAAGACCAACTCCGCCGCTCGTTTCTTATCTTACATGCTTATGATACAAATTTGGTGCCTCCTACAACAAATCCCAATACATTTTACCAGGGAGGGTTATTTCGATTTGATTGTCTAAATGTTTATTCAAATGCACCCGTCGATGAACCGATAGATGATGCGCCGCCAATTAAGAAGAATGCAAAGTTCAGATTCTTTTTTAATTTTCAGAGAGAGGATGAGAACGGTCTGGACCAGCCTATCTTGTTCAGGGAAATTAATCTTGACAGAGACGGAAAAATTGCCAAGGCGACATTCCGGCAAATATATCCTTGTTCGAACAGATTATGGACAGCTCGGGAAATGTCTTGGTAAACAGGAAAGGAAACATTGCTCACGTTCCGGAATGAATTTCGGCAACAACGGCTCGGGAACAAAATGCGTTGGCTGTCATGCAGGTCATACATTGATTACTGTTCCACCGAATTTGACAGAGGGTTCTTTTACAAATCTTTCGACTTCAGCTGATGTCAGAGAAAGCAGTTTTAGAAATTCAGGCGGGGTAAGTTATAACGGAATAAATGTTGTTGACAGGAAAGCAAGAAATCTTGATCAGAAAGTTAACTGGATTGCAAACGGGAATACAAATGAATTTGTAGTAATGAAATGGGAGATTCCGATTGATGTGAGGAGATTTATTTTGTATGACATAATTCCGAATCCCGCTAACGGCACAAACATTCATGTTACTGATTGTGAGTTATTTTTGTATTATAATAATGCAGAGGTAATGCATATTCCAGTCTACGGGCGAGCTAAGTACCGATGGGCAGACTGTTCAGATAAATCCAATCACAACCATTGACAGCGTAAAGATTGTCGTCAAGAGTTTTACGGGAATGGTAACAAACCAATCTGTAGCAGGACTGGCTGAAGTAGAAACAAATTCAAGAGTCAGCTCGATAGATTTAATGACAATTAAAAGTTCAATCTCGGAAAATGTTAGATTACAAGCTTGAGCAGAATTATCCTAACCCGTTTAATCCTTCCACATTAATAAGATTTTCACTTCCGAAAGCTCAGAACATTACACTTGAGGTTTTTGATATAACCGGAAGAAATGTTGCAACATTGATCAGCGGCAGAGTCGAAGGCGGAACAAACTCTATTCCATTCTTTGCAAATAATCTTGCGAGCGGGATTTATTTTTATAAACTTACTGCAGAAAGTTTTAGACAGACAAAGAAGATGATTTTGTTGAAATAATTTTAATTAATGAACTCAGAACACAGAGCTTTCAAAAGGAAAGCTTTTAATTTCCGCTCCGTTTCTTAATGACGTTTTTAAACGCTCGGTAATATTTTTGACTGAACATAACGAAGAGGGTTCGGTAGGGTTCATAATTAATAAACCAACCGAATACAAACTGCATCAAGTGGTCGAAGACTTTCCCGAATTCGATGCTAAAGTTTTTCTCGGAGGACCTGTCCAGCAAAATTCGACTTAATTTATTCACAAAGCAAATAACATCATAGAAGGAGGATTTGAGATTGCTGAAGGAATATATTGGGGCGGAAATTTCGAAATGCTGAAAATACTTGTCGCAAATGGAGATTTAAATCCTGATGATTTTAAGTTTTTTCTCGGATATGCCGGATGGAGTCCAGACCAGCTTAAATGAAGAATTAAAAATCAGTTCCTGGTATCTCAATACTCCGACAATGGAAAATATTTTTCCCGATGACTCCGAAAGATTTTGGGGAAATATTTTGAAAACAATGGGAAGACAATATTCTATTATCGCAACATTTCCGGAAGACCCGTCTGTCAATTAACAATGTTCAATGTTCAATGTTAATTATTTTATTTTTATTATTTATTATTTATTATTTATTAAAACGTTATACTTACCGAATAATAATAATTTTCATATTCCAGTAACGGGGTAACGGAATTTAAGCTTCTTTCTATTGAGGGTTTGATTATAAAATTGATCAAAAGATTTTTTGCGGCGAAAGATATAATTTGTGGTACCCACTGAGCAGAAGGGAATAATAATTTTATCGAATTATCAACTGCTAAAATCGAAAGACTCTGTAAAGCAATTATCTTTGAATATTCTTTGATTTCATTTACAGGGATAAGACAATTTACATTATGATCAGCGTAAATGCTGATGAAACTTACCGGCTGCACATATACATTAGGTGTGAAATTAATGACTGCATAATTTTCCCAAAAACCCCCGAAGCTTATATTGCTGCCTACAGACGACATTAAATCAAATGAGTATTCTTCTTTTTCTTTTGATTTGTTAAATCTTAAATCAATGTTTTCGATTCTTTCACTTCTGCTTTTTTCCCGTGATGTCTTTTTATCTGAATTGATTATAAAGAGTTTTTCTGAAGCGGTGTTATTTTGCAGATCGATCTCACTGTCTTTGTAAAACCGGGCGGAGTCCTGTGCAGATGCAACGTCCATTAATATTACTGCCATTAATAAATACTTCATCATTATGATGTATTAAATGTTATGCAATAATCGTTCAGATCAAATGCTGTTTACAATCTCATGTATTGATTCTTCAATTGACTTTTGCTTCAGGCCCAGCGAATTAAGTTTTTCTGTATTCATTGAAACATCTGCTACCTTATGAAGTTTCTCCACATCATACATGGATATTTTCTCAATTAATGATTTGTCAAATTTTCCGATCTCACAAAGCATTTCCCCCAGTTCAACTCTCGATACTCTTTGCCTGCCTCCGAAATTAATTGTAATCTTTTTTTCACCGGTCTTAATCAGCTCAAACATCAGCCTTGCTGCATCAGATAACGACAGGGGCGTTCTGAACTGGTCATAAAATAATTTCACCGTCTTATTGTTTCTGAAATTATAAAACATGTTGTGAAAATTATTGACCGAATGATTCATGCCCATTCCATACAAAAGCGAAGTTCGCAGTATGACATAATTATCGAGGATATTTTTTATTTCGTTCTCACTTTGCAATTTTGTCTGCGCATAAAGTGAGACAGGATTTACATAGGAATCTTCACTAAGCATCTGACCTTTATCCCCGTCATAAACCAGATCAGTCGATGTATAAATTATTTTCGCACCGGATCTTTCACAAAGCATCGCTAGTACTTTTGCAGAGTTAACATTAATATCATATACAACTTTCTCAGGAAGCTCATCACAAAGCTCCGGTCTTGATATTGCTGCAGTATGAATGACTATATCAGGACCGAACGAATAAAAAATTTCATTAAGCTTTTTTGTTTCTGTAAGAGAAATTTTGACAGAATTATAATTTTTACAATTCCCCTCATTCGAATTATAAAGGGAAAGCAGTTCATTATCTCTTGAAAGCTCTATATTAAGATATTGACCGAGCAGTCCGCTTCCTCCGGTTAAAAGAATTTTCATTTGACATAATTTAGCAAAATACATTCTTATTGTTAATACATTTTCAGGACAGTCCTGTAAAATTAATTTTATCAAATCTTATTCTTTTACAGGTGATAATTCTTATAAAGAATTGTATATTGCATACATTCAATCGAATAGTTTTTTAGATGTCATCAGGAAATCGGATCCTGTTTCTTATATTTAAAAATCACTCACCCCAAAAAAGCAATTTAATTTCAAAAACATTTAAAATAATGAATGCAAAATAATCTTCAGGTAAAGGGAAAGCTTAAAGAAAATTATAAAGACATCCTTTCCGATGATGCATTTAATTTCATTTCTAAACTCGAAAGAGAATTTCGTCCACGAAGAAAAGAACTGCTTCGAAAACGAACAGAGATCCAGAGACAAATAGATGCCGGCAAATTTCCTGATTTTCCGGAAGAGACAAAAGAGATAAGAAATACAGAATGGAAAGTTGCCGCAATACCTGAAGACCTGAAGGACAGACGCGTGGAGATTACAGGACCCGTTGACAGGAAAATGATCATCAATGCATTGAATTCCGGGGCTAATGTTTTTATGGCTGACTTCGAAGATTCAAACTCCCCTACTTTTAAAAATAATATTGAAGGTCAGATTAATTTGCGGGATGCAATTGACGGAACAATTTCTTTTACAAATCCGGATGGAAAACAATATAAATTAAATGATAAAACTGCAACTCTGATGGTTCGTCCGCGCGGATGGCATCTTGAAGAGAAAAATGTTTTGCTTGACGGTGAGCCTTTCTCAGCTTCTATATTTGATTTCGGATTATACTTTTTTCATAATGCAAAAAGATTAATTGCCAAAGGAAGCGGTCCGTATTTTTATTTGCCTAAGTTGGAAAATTATCACGAAGCAAGATTATGGAATGATATTTTCAATATGGCTCAGGATGAGCTTGAAAATTCCCCGAGGAACAATCCGCGCAACAGTCCTGATAGAAACAATACTTGCTGCATTTGAGATGGATGAAATACTTTACGAGCTTCGCGAACATTCGGCTGGTCTTAACTGCGGAAGATGGGATTATATTTTCAGCTTTATAAAAAAATTCAGCAATTTTAATGAGTTTGTTTTGCCTGACAGAAGTCGCGTAACTATGACAACTCATTTTCTCCGTTCATATTCACAGCTTGTAATTAAAACATGTCACAGAAGAGGCATTCATGCAATGGGCGGAATGGCTGCTCAGATCCCAATAAAGAATGATGTTAAGGCAAATGAAGAAGCTCTTGCAAAAGTTAAAGCTGATAAAGAACGTGAAGCAGGTGACGGACATGACGGAACATGGGTTGCTCATCCGGGATTGATTCCTATTGCAAAAGAAGTTTTCGACAGAATCATGCCGGAAGCAAATCAGATAAACAATAAAAGAGAAGATGTAAATGTTACTGCAAAAGATCTGCTTGAAGTTCCGGAAGGAGAAATAACAGAAGAAGGTTTACGCCATAATATAAACGTTGCCATTCAATATCTCGAAGCATGGCTGAACGGAAACGGATGTGTTCCGATTTATAACTTAATGGAAGATGCAGCGACAGCGGAAATATCACGTGCTCAGATCTGGCAATGGATACATCATGAAAACGGAAAGCTGGCGGACGGAAGAAAAGTAACATTGGAGATGTATCATGAATTCGCAAAGGAAGAGAGTAACATTAAAAAATTAAGGTGAAGAAAAACTGGTAAGGATGCAGGAAAGATTAACTTAATGAACAGGGAAATAAGATTTAAGAGTTTCTGACACTGGCAACTATTGAACATAATGCGATTACCGATTAGCTCGGGACATTTAATGATTAGTTTTCACTGATATTCTCTTATTTGCCTTAATGATTAAATAATTTAATAAAACATTTTAAAAACTAAATAATATTTTATGACAACAAGAGAAGAACAAATCAATGAAATCCTAAAGTCATGGGAAACGGATGAAAGATGGAAAGGCATTGAACGACCATATTCTGCAGAAGAAGTATATAAGCTGCGTGGTTCGATGCAGATTGAATATACAATTGCGAAAAACGGCGCGGAGCGGCTATGGAATTTGCTTCACACTGAGCCGTTTGTAAGAGCTCTCGGCGCATTGACAGGGAACCAGGCAGTCCAGCAGGTTCAGGCGGGATTGAAATCAATTTATCTGAGCGGGTGGCAGGTTGCGGCGGATGCCAATAATGCGCGTCAGACTTATCCTGACCAGAGCCTATACCCGGCGGACAGCGTCCCTGCAGTTGTCAAAAGAATTAATAATGCATTTATGAGAGCCGATCAGATTTCACATCTTGAGGGAAAAGATGATATATACTGGTACGCTCCAATTGTGGCTGACGCTGAAGCAGGCTTCGGGGGACCTTTGAATGTATTTGAATTAATGAAGGCAATGATTGAAGCAGGAGCTGCGGGTGTTCACTTTGAAGATCAGCTGAGCTCTGCGAAAAAATGCGGACACCTTGGAGGAAAGGTTTTTGTTTCGACAAGAGAATTTATAAATACATTAATTTCCGCAAGACTTGCTTCCGATATAATGGGAGTTCCGGCTATTCTTATTGCACGTACCGATGCAAACAGTGCAAATCTTTTAACAAATGATATCGACGAAAGAGATCAAAGGTTCATTCACGGCGAAAGAACATGGAAGGATTCTTTAAAATCAACGGAGGTCTTGAATGCGCCATTGCCAGAGGTATAGCTTATGCTCCTTTTGCTGATCTTATATGGTGTGAGACTGCAAATCCTGACATTGCAGAAGCTAAAGAATTTGCAGATGCAATACATGAAAAATATCCCGGAAAGATGCTTGCATATAATTGCTCCCCTTCTTTTAACTGGAAAAGAAATTTGAATGATAAACAAATTGCCGGATTTCAGAATAAGCTCGGCGAGCTTGGTTATAAATATCAGTTCATCACTTTGCGGGATTCCATGTTTTGAATGCTGCGATGTTTGAACTTGCACTCGGTTACAGGGATTTAGGAATGACAGCATTCACAAAACTTCAGGAGCTTGAGTTTGAGCTTGGAAAAAGAATTTGGATTCAAAGCTGTGAAACATCAGAGCATTTGTGGGAACCGGTTATTTCGATGAAGTACAATTGACCATTACATCGGGAAATTCTGCCACGACTGCGCTGACCGGCTCTACTGAAGAAGAGCAGTTTGGGAAGTAAGGTTATATGAGGTTAGTGAGGTAAGTATGGTGAGTGGGGTACGTTAAATAAGTTTTCAATTTACTCACTAACTCACCTTACTTACCAAACTTACCTTACTCACCTAACTCAACCAAAATGACATTGAAGATAAAATTCTATATAACTAAGTTTCAATAAATTTAAAATCAGGAGACAGAAAAATGAAATCCATATTGAAAAGTTTTATAATTGTTTTTATACTTTTTATTACAAAAGTATCTGTAGCCGAAGACGTAAGTTTTTCTCAGGGAACTTATCAGGACATACTAAATCTCGCCCAGCAGCAAAACAAAATTGTAATGATTGATTTCATCACCGACTGGTGTAAGTGGTGCGTTGAAACAGACAGGAAAGTTTATACAAATTCTGAGGTTTCAGCATATGCAAACGAGCATCAGATAAACTGGAAGATAGATGCTGAAAAAGGTGAAGGTCCGGACCTTGCAAAGAAATACGGCGTAAAGGGGTACCCTACAATAGTATTTGCAAACGCCGACGGAACTGAGATCGACAGGATTTACGGTTTTTATCCGGCTGAACAATTCATGACAAAGATGCAGGATTACAATAACGGAAACAATACTTACGGTGCAATAAAAAAAATGCTCGATGAAAATGCCGATGATCCAGTTGCAAATTATTTGATGGCTGATAAAATGACATCCAACGGAATGGAAGGAGATATAAAGGTTTATCTTGAAAAGACAATCTCACTGGATCCTAATAATGAAAAGGGATACACTGACGATGCAAAGTTTATGCTGGCATATCTGAATGAAGATCCTACAGCATTGAAGGCATTATTAATAGAATATCCCTCGAGTGAAAAAGCAAAAGACGGTTATATTAATTTAGGAAATTACTATGCGGAAAAGGATGACTATGCTACAGCCGATCAGTTTTACAATGATGCTTTTGCAAAATACGGAAAGAATGATTTTGACCTGGTACAAAGTTACGGAGGATTGCTTTTGGAAAAAGGATATAAGGTCATGAAGAATGAAAAAGCTACCGACGCTGAAAGAAATGACGGGATAAAAACCTTAACTGATTGTATTGTGTATGTAGGGGGAACCGTGAACGAAGCAAGTGCATACTATATCATGTCAGAATTATATTTCCAGTTAAAGGATATTGACAAAGCAAAAGAAAGTATTGACAAAGCAATAGCGATCTATGACAAGAAATCTTATCAGGATCAAAAAGCAAAGATAGATAAACAGCAAGCCTCTAATTCTAATTGATCTATCTAAGATAATTTTACGACTCCAAATTTGCCGGCAGTTACTTTTTGGCTACCGGCTTTTTTTATTAGCAAATTGATGTGGTATTCAATTCCCTGCATAAAGATTTAACGTTTCCATTTCCTCATTTATGAAACAAAGATCAATTCCTGTGAACTTTCCTTCTGCATTTATTATTATGCAATGTATCTAAATGTTAGTTTACTTGAATAAAAAAAATTGATATTTTAGAATTTTGTTAAGGGAATTTTCTTTTAAATGTTTCTTAAAAATATTTCGAACAATGAAACACTGGTTAAAAATCTTCTCGATAATTTTATCATCATTAGTAATTTTTTCCTGCAATAATGATGACCCTGTTTCGAACAATACAAGTAATAATCTTATAACATCAGTAAGCGGACCAGTCAGCGGGCTGCCGGCTTTTGCAAAAGTTCTAAAAGCAGTTGTTAAAAAAAATTCAGCGGTGTATTTGATTAATTCAGATACAATTGGAAATAACTACGTTATGAATTTTGATTTAACAGTTCCGCCCCCACAATATTTGTCTAATGTACAACAGTTCCTGACTTCTACCGGCGGTACGACAGTTATATCAGATATTGACGCAAATGTTGGCAGCCTGAGTTTAGATGTGTATGATTCTTTGGACAGAATTTCAGGGTTTGTTATTAGGGATAATCATATTTCAACTAATGAATTGTTTCCGGGATATGTAGTTGTGTCCGCATTTTATTGTGACAGAAATTTGTCAATTACAGGAAGAAGCATTGAAGTGCAGAATATGGATACAACTATATTGGCTTACAACGCAAACTTTGAGACAGGCTGGAACCTGGTTTCATTAAGAGTAAAAGATGTCAGAACAGGTTTTATAGAATTTGAATTTTTTAACGGCGAGTATCTGCCGGCCAGTGCTGCCTGGACTTATTATCCTTCTGCTACAAATCTTTTTAATAAAGTATTTCTTAAAGATTAGTTAGGCAAAGCTTTGAAAAACTATGTAACAATTATTTTTAATTTATTCAAATAAAATTCTTCCAAAATGAAAGAACAAAATTATTCAAATCACAAACAATATGTCATAGGTTTTCACTTCATAACATTTTCCATAATTGTATTGCTCCTTGCTTTGTCATTGTATTCGGTAATTTACGCCTTAAAGTATAGAGGCAACATTGTAGGAAGTATCATGTTCTTGTTTACTTCAGTTTCACTGATATCCCTTTTTTTCTATTTAAGGGTCTTCGCTTTGAGAGCTCAGGACAGAGCAATAAGGGCTGAAGAAAATTTAAGACATTTTGTTTTGACAGGGAAATTATTGGATTCAAACCTTCGAATGTCACAGATACTTGCATTAAGATTTGCAGATGACCACGAATTCCCAGGACTCGCCGGGAAAGCTGTGTCTGATAATTTAAGTTCAGATGATATAAAAAAGTCAGTAACAAAATGGAAAGCTGATCATCACAGGGTTTAGCCGTGTACTGTCAATAGACAAATCTGCTCATTATGGAAGATGTTCTTTCCAGCCGCAGAAAGATAGCCCGCCTTATTAACTATCGTGATAGTAGCAAGATTTAGCTTCATCAGGCACATCCGTCCAAAATGTACTCTGAAACTGATCAAGTATTTGAAGTCCGCTTTCTTTTAAAAGACCAAAAGAAAGATATGAGCTTGGCAAAGAAAAATCTTCTGTCTGTTTTAAAAACATCTATTAAGAGTTTTATTTTGAATCGAATTAATAATTATCTTATTAAAATTTTTTCATTTTAAAAGGATGTGTTCATCAGGCAATTTTTGTAATAAATTATAAATTGATTTTAGAAATTAATAAAATTATTTTTTAAAAATAAAAACTAGTCTTAATCAAAATCAAAAATTTTTATAATTAATGAGAATTATTGTCTGCGTGTCGTTAGTTCCTGACAGCACTACAAAAGTAAAAGTATCGGATACAAAAAGATCGATCGATGAAGCAGGCGTGAGTTTTATTTTAAATCCCTATGACGAATTTGCAGTAGAAGAAGCGCTGAGATTAAAGGAAAAAAACGGAGGTGATGTAACTGCTGTCTCATTTGGAACAGATAGGGCAAAAGATGCAATAAAAAAATCGTTCCAGATGGGAACTGACAAAGGCGTATTCATAAAATCTGCCTCAGCTGAATTTGACAGCTATACGGTTGCAAAGAATCTCGCTGAATATTTGAAAAGCCAGAGTGCTGATATCATATTATTTGGCAAGCAATCAATTGATTTCGACGGACTGCTTATTCCGGCAATGGTTGCTGAATTAACGGATCTTCCGTGCATAAGTGTTGTCGTTAAATTGGATATCGATGGCAGTAAAGTAATTGCGGAAAGAGAAGTTGAAGGGGGAAAAGAAATAATTGAATCTGCAATGCCTGCCATAATCGGCGTTCAGAAAGGAATTAACGAGCCCCGTTATCCGAATCTGAAAAGTATCATGGCGGCAAAATCAAAGCCTATTGAGGAAATACCGGCCGGCTATGACGGGAACAAGATCGAGATCATTGAAATGAAATTGCCTCAGGCGAAAACAAGCGGAAAGATTTTTAGCAATGGCAAAGATGATGTCTCAGAATTGGTAAGATTGCTCAGGGAAGAAGCAAAGGTGATTTAGAAAGTTTTATCTTTAATTCCGAAAAACCAGTATTATGAAAAATAAAATTTTGGCTTATATTGAATCCAAAGACGGGAAATTCAAAAACTCCGCCTATGAGGTAATTACAGAAGCCCATAAAATTGCAGCAGATTCCGATTCCGAATTGGTTGTTTTGACAATAGGTTCTGGCCTGGAGGAGGAAGCACAAAGCCTGGCGAACTATGGCGCAAAGAAGCTGCTGATAGCAGATTTGAATGAACTGAACGGGAAAAGCTCTCTGTCGGGATTCATATACTCCCCCTCCTCTTACTCAAAAGTTATAAGTGAAATTGCCAAATCTCAAAATGCAAATATTATTTTATTGTCGGCAACATCGTTAGGGAAGGATCTCGCAGGCAGAATTGCAATAAGAACCGATTCGGCAGTATTTAACGATTGCATTGATATAAAACTTAATGACGGAAATATCGAAGCATCAAGACCGGTATATGCGGGAAAAAGCATTATAGAAATAAAGTCAAATTCGGAAAAGATTGTTATCACACTGCGACCTAATGTATTCAAACCTCATAAAACGGAAAACAATAATATCGAAACAGAAAAAGTAGACGTAAATAATCTTAATATTGCAGACCAGGATTTTTCTTCCGTAGTAAAAGAAATAATTGTAAGTAATGAGAAATTAGACGTTGCCGAAGCAGACAGAATTGTTTCTGGCGGGAGAGGATTAAGAGGACCCGAAAATTTTCATTTGATTGAAGAGTTAGCATCATCAATAGGTGGGGCCACGGGTGCTTCAAGAGCTGTTGTGGATGCGGGCTGGAGACCACATTCGGAGCAGGTCGGCCAGACCGGAAAAACTGTTTCTCCGAGCTTATATATTGCATGCGGAATCAGCGGGGCAATTCAACACCTGGCAGGAATGTCATCTTCTAAATGCATTGTTGCAATTAATAAAGACAAGGATGCTCCCATATTTCAAATAGCGAATTATGGCATTGTCGGAGATGTGTTTGAAGTTGTACCGGCTTTGACGGAAGAATTTAAAAAAGTTTTATCGAAGTAGAATTTAATTTGTTGAGTGAATAAATTATATTGTTTATGTGAAACATTTGAATTAGCTTAAAAGTAAATAAAAAAAGTTTTAAAACACCCAAATGGAAAATTCCCAGGATAACATACAGGTTGATATATTCGGACTTTCATTAACTCCCTCCATTAGCGGGGGCGGATATGCAATAATATTAAAAGAGGTTGCCGGAAACAGAAGGCTGCCGATAATAATAGGTCAATATGAAGCTCAGTCAATTGCCCTGGAACTCGAAGGTATTAAACCGCCAAGACCACTGACACATGATCTTTTAAAAGAAGTAATAGAGACATTCGGATATTCAATTAATTATATAATAATAAATGAGCTGAGAGACTCTACTTTTTATGCAAAAATAAAATTCGACTCACCAACAATTGAAGAGCTTGATGCGAGACCTTCAGATGCGATTGCAATTGCATTAAAATTTTCCGCTCCCATATATGTTAATACAGAAATCATGGATGAGGTAGGCTTTGTTCCCGATTACGATGAACAGGTTTTGCCTAAACAGGATTTGGGAGAATTTGATGATCCGCAATCAGAATTAAGTCCCGAAAATATAAAGTCAAAGCCGGTTGAGACAAAAAATCTTTCAACAAAAGAAAAAAAGATCATCCAGTTGAAAGGCGAGCTCGAAGAAGCTATTACGAAAGAAGATTATGAAAGAGCTGCTCAGCTTAGGGATGAAATTAAGAAACTGGAGATTTCCAATGTTAATTGAATTTTAAAATTACTTCCTAAAACAAAATAATATTAATTGAAAAATTTATTTGTGATTCTTTCGATTACGACTTTTTTGATCTCCAACGTATCTTACTCACAATATTTAACCGGCACCAAACAATCTTACAAGCTAAGCGATTTTAATAAAAAATCTCCCCTGAGACTCAATGCTCTCCCTTCATCAGGAGCAAGTGTAGGCTTCAACCTCGGAGTCGGCTCGATCGAGGGAAGCGTAGCATTTGCACTTGGGGCATTTGCAGAGCTCAAAGCACGTGACATTTCATTTGTGCCGCAGGCAAATTACTGGAATGCAGAAAATAAGTCAAACTTTGAATTGGCAGGTTTGGCAAGATTCTATTTATCTCAGAAGGTTTTGATCCCGTATCTGGACGGAGGATTGGGAATAAATTTTTATAATTCAACTACAGATGACTTCACAAAGCTGAGTATTATTATGGGCGGAGGCGTAGAACTTACTGACCTTGGAACTTCGTTTAATTTGTTGTTCGATGGTAAATATAAACTGATAATCAACGATCCGGGTAACATATCTTGTTTTATTTTTACAGTAGGGATGAAATTCCCTTTTAATTAAAAGATCAAAACTAATAATTTTATTTGCGTAAAGGAGTATTTCTTTTACGCATTTTTTTTAGAATGAATAATTTATTAATTGATATTGGAAATTCTGCAATAAAGATTGGAACAGGAAATCCGGGTAGTTCCAGGATCAAGCTGTTAAACAGAAGTTCATATGATAAAAACAATTTTGAAACTGATTTTCGAAGAACATTTATGGATTCAAAGTTAAACATATCCCCGGATAAAATCGGAATATGTGCTTTAAAAGATACAGATCCAAAATATTTGAACTTTTTTTTTGAAAAGAATTTCGGGAAGAAACCAATTTTTATTAACAGAAACCTTTCTTTGGCGTTTGAGATTAATTACTCAGACGGACTGGGAAACGACAGAATATGTTCAGCCGCAGGGGCAGTCTCATTGCATAAGAACAGGAATAATATCCTGATCATTGATTTTGGAACTGCAATTACTTACACAATGCTTTCCCATCGGGTCTTAATAGGGGGAATGATCTCACCCGGGATCATGACTTCATTAAAATCACTGGTTGAAAAGACTACTTTGCCCGATGTCAAATTATCTTTTCCGAAAAAATTGATAAACAATAACACTGCCGATAATATCAGAGCAGGCGTTTTGTTTCAGAGTCTTTTCTCAGCTGAAAGATTCATAACCGGCTCGAAAAAAAAATATAAAAATTTGTATGTCATAGCAACCGGAGGATATTCGAAATTAATGAAGAGTAAAACGAAATTATTCGATGAAACAGATTCAAACCTTGTTTTAAAGGGGATTAATATTATTATTTCCGGATGAAAATTTTAACTAAAGAAATAACTGTTTCAACATCAGGCAATTGTGATATTAAGAATATTACAGATGAGGTTCAGAAGATATTAAAAGCAAGCAAACTGAACGAGGGAAACTGTCTGGTCTTTATATCCGGTTCGACTGCCTCCGTAACAACTCTTGAATTTGAACCCGGGTTAATAAAAGACATACCGAAGGTTTTAGAAAAACTTATCCCGTCTTATTCCCGGTACCATCATAACGACACGTGGGGCGACAACAACGGACATTCGCACATTAGGTCTGCAATATTCGGTACATCATTCAATGTTCCTTTTACTAAAGGCGAGCTGCTATTGGGAACCTGGCAGCAGATAGTTCTGATAGATTTTGACAACCGGAAAAGAACCCGGAGGATAGCCGTTCAGCTATCAGGAGAATAAAATTATTTCCATTGAAAACCAAATCAGTAATCTTTGTCATAGTAATAATTGCCGTTGTCCTCCGGCTTTACAATATCGAACAAAAGAATTTATGGTTTGATGAAGTATATTCCTGGAAGATCTCCCAACAAAATATCAGTGGTGTAATAATTGAAACCGCAGGTGATATTCACCCACCTCTGTATTACCTACTGTTAAAATACTGGACAAATTTATTTTCGGACAGTATCTTTTCGATGCGTCTGTTAAGCGTCTTATTCGGAATATTGAGTCTCTATTTTGTTTTCAGGATATCACAAATATTCCTGTCCGGTAAGCTGCAGATTGTTTTAGTACTGCTTCTTTATGCTTTTTCTCCTTTGAACATTTTTTATTCTCAGGAGGTAAGGATGCTTAGTCTAAATTTATTTCTGTGCCTGGGATCAGTATATTATTTTTTAGTATTCATAAATTCAGATTCAAAAAAATACGGAACACTATATGTAATATATACTATACTCGCGTTATACACTCATTATTTTTCATTCTTCATATTATTTACACAGCTGTTTCTTGTCACGGTATATTTTTACAATAAGAAAATCGGATCCGCTACAATAAAATTATTCTATATTTATTTCTTTATAATAAATCTGCTTTATGTTCCATGGTACGGAGTACTGTTTGATCAAACATCAAAAGGACAACCATGGCGCACAATGCAGACACTCCTGCAGGTGGGGAAAAACGGCGTGGATTATTTCAGGGATGCATTCCTGAGTACGTATATTGATTTCGAAAGTAAGGGGATATATTATTTCTCAATGTTTTTTGGCTTATGTATTATCGGGTTCATATTTTATTTTTTACTCAGAACCATTAATTCAAAATCCTTATTCACCGTCAAATCAAATTCAATATTATTCTTTTTTCTTTTGCCTTTTCTCATAGCATTAATTATTTCACATTATCAGAGCATCGTACTTTCGAGATATCTGAGTATTCTGCTTCCCTATCTCTTCATTCTTCTTGTGTGTTTTTCATTTAAGTTTCTCAAGAGAACAGCTGCTGTCATGGCAATAGTTTTGCTGATAAGTGTTAGTTGTTACGGAACGTATATTAACTACAGCAACAAATTCAAAAATAATGACTACAGAAAAATAATATCTTACGTTGAAAATAATTTTAACCAAAATGATAAGATCATTGTTGAGCCTCATTTTATGGGATGGGCTTTCAATTATTACATCGGACATAACGAATCGAAACTTAACCTTCCGGAAATACTGGGATGGAACCTGATCATGCAAATTGATTCTCTGAAAAAGAGAAATGATCTGGATAAAGTCTGGATGATACTTGACTACAGTGCTTTGGATAAGGATAGCTATGATTCACTATCTGTCATGATGAATAACAGCGGATATGACAGGGTAAACAGCAAATCATTTTACATTATACCTGCAAAAGTAATTGTGGAGTATTATAAAAAACATGATCCGGAATTTTAAAAAATAAGATCAGTAAATAACAAATATTTTTATATACTTTTTTCCTATAATATATCAATTCTTTATCTTTACTTTAGCTTTTAAAAATCTTAATTTGAAACCAAATATAAATTTATTTGTTTATTCCAATTCATGACCCCAAACATACCAAAACTGTTTAAAACATTAACTTATAATATTATTTCAAAAATTTCTTTTGCTGTTTCCGCTATAATTTTGTTGGTTATTACGACTGCATACCACAACCCTCTCGATATTCAGGATGATGTAAATAATAAGTATACTAATGTAGGAAATATTGCATTAACTGTTACAAATTACGGAACTATCGGAAACGGTTTTTCCAATTTTCCCAACCAGCCTTCCTGTCAGTATCCAAAAAGTTCAGGTATTGAAAACCTATTTATCGGGGGAATTTGGATAGGAGGAGTAAAAGACGGAAACATAAGAGTTTCAACAGCCGCAGTTGATGTTTCCACGGCCAACAGGACTGAGGGATTTGAATTTACAAACGCACCTAATTCAGTCATAACGGAAAGATCTTCGCTTCAGACATCTCCTAATTACAGACCTGATGCAATTTCTCATCAGGATTTCGTATGTGAATTCTTTGATACAAATCTAACAGCAAACGGAACAGTGATTCAAAATCATATCCCGATGGGTTTTAAAGTTCTCCTGGAAACATATTGTTATAATTTTAATTTTGCAAATAACTGGGTAATATTAAATTTCAAAATTTTGAACATCGGGTACAGGGACGATACTTTGCCGATTGACAGCATATATGTAGGGCTATGGTGCGACGGTGTTGTAAGAAATACAAACATTACGCTTCCGGTCGGTTCGGCATTTTACAGCAAAGGAGCTGACGGCTACGACAGTACTTACAGAATGGCTTACGAATATGATTACAACGGTGATCCGGGATTTACTGATACTTATGTAGCTTTTAAGTTTTTGGGGATAAGTCCGAAACCGACACTTGAGAATGTTAATTCGAAAACTCATTTTACTATCTGGCAATTCAGAAACACTACTGATCCTTTGTATTTTTCACCGACAGTTGATAACAACACGTCTCCCGATGGCGCCGGGAAATATCAAAAGATGGAGGGTTATTTAAAAACCAACCCTAACGATTCCATAAATAATCCTTCAGTTATACCCTCAAGGCTTGACGTTCTAAGACATACTCCAAGCAACCGTTCCACTTTGGTTTCATACGGACCGGTACATAAGCAAAACGGGGATAAATTTTCCTTACGATACTTACAGGATACAATTAATGCTGTCTTTGCGGTTGTCTGCGCTAAAAAATCAGGTACAGACCCGACGACCTGGGACTCATCATATCAAAGAAACAATTTAAACGTCTCGGCAGGCTGGGCTCAAAGTGCATATGATAACGGATATAAGCTTCCTTCTCCTCCTGATATTCCAATAGTAAAAACAGAAGTCGGTGATAAAAATGTAAGTTTGTACTGGGCTGCAAATTCGGAAAGATCTATTGATCCCATTTCTAATATAGAGGATTTTGAAGGCTATAACGTTTACAGAACTAACCCGGGAGCGGATCTGACATTAAACCAGGACTTAACAAGTCTTCTGAAACTGGTCGGGACTTTTGATAGCGCTCACAATAACGTAAGCAACAATACCGGATTTAATTTTATTAAGCTCCAGTCACCTAAATATTTCGAAGGCGATACAACTCCATACTATTATAAATTTGATTTTCCCAACCAGCTTAACGGATTTCAATATGTCTATTCGGTAACTGCATTTGACAAAGGCGATGTGACACAGAATCTCGGTTCACTCGAAAGCTCAATATTGAGTAATGTTCAGAGAGTAATAGTAGGAACTCCGGCTAATAATGATCCCAATGCCGAAGTGGGAGTTTATCCAAATCCATATTACGGAAGCGCGGTGTGGGACGGGACAGGGAACAAGAAAGAAACAACACGTAAGATCTATTTTTATAATTTGCCTTCCAAATGCCAAATTTCAGTCTGGTCATTATCAGGTGATCTGGTTGATCAGTTTGAACATAATGCCGAGACTTATAACGGAAATGATATCGAATGGTTCAATACATATTCGGACGGGACACAGGTTTTTGCAGGCGGTGAGCATGCATGGGATCTCATCACTGACAGTGAACAGGCTATTGCAACGGGACTTTACCTCTTTACCGTGAAGGACCTGAATTCCGGAGAAATCAAGAAAGGTAAATTTGTTATTATCAAATGATAAAGTATATTTAGTTATTTTGATTATCAAAAATAAAGATTAACTTTCCAAAAAAACATAAAATAATAATACAAACTAGATTTAATAAAACTAAAAAAATATTAATCATGGAAAAGCTAAAACATTTACCTATTGTAATAATATCGGCGTATATTCTTTACGCATTAGGATTCAACATTATGGGTGCGGGTTTTACCAATGTAACCTTACAACAAATTCAATTCAAACCGGATGATTCTCTTGCTTTGGGAAGAGATAAATCGGATCTTGAAGGAGATTCGGTTTCGATAGTCGCAAGAGTCGTTGCACCACCGAGGGTTTCACCTGCAAATGGTGACAACAGAACAATGTTGCGAGGAACAACCAGCTGGACTTGTTATGCGCAGGATACTGCAAACGGCTTGTTTGGCGGAATTGTAATTCGTCAGGGTTCCAGAGGTCCTCAGACTGCGCTTGACTTGCTTGATACCGGTGCAGTAATCAGAGTCAAGGGTGTTGTTCAGGAATTTGGAGCTACCAACGGAAGCAATTATTCCAATTCATTGACGCAGCTGGCACTTGATACTGCCATCGGTTACACAATTTCAATATTGGGAAGTTCACCTAAAAGACCTGATCCGAAACAAGTAAGCATAACTGATTTTGCGATCGGAGATTATCCTAACGGCGGAACAATCAATTATATTCAGGGAGAAAAATATGAAGGTATGTATGTGGAAATCAGAAATGTGACTACTGCTGCTCCAATAGGTAACAGACAACCTTTCAGTATTATAGATGACAACGGAAACAGGATGTATATGAGAGATTTTTCAAATTGGTTTTCTGCATCACCTTCGGGAGATACTTTAAGACCATGGACAGCTCCGGCTCCGGGAACATTTGTTGCATCGATCCGGGGAGTTATCATTAATGCTAACAATGAAGGAGCATTCGGTAACCAGCTGCCTTATGTAATTGTACCTATATATCCCAATGATCTGGTTCTGGGCAATTCGCCGCCAATATTATCAAGCCCGTTAAGAAGTCCGGGTGTTCCAACTCCGGCAGACAGCGTTGCTGTCAGTGTAACTGCAACCGATCCGGGATTGTCAGTAACGTCCATAATGAATATGAATGTTTACTGGAGATTTAATGGAGGCAGCTATGCAAGCAAGAATATGCCTTTGGTTGTTGGCAATATTTATTCGTCAAAAATGCCGCCGGCACCTCTCGGAACCTTAGTTGAATACTTCATTCGTGCCGAAGACGATCAAGGCGGAGTAAAGCTCTTACCTTCCGATACTTCCAGGTCAAAATTATTTTATATTGTAAGAACTAACGACTCGATGAATGTTCAGGACGTTCAATATTGTCCAAACAACGGTGGTCGTTCGGCTTATGAAGGTTATGATGTCAGGGGTGTTGAAGGAATTGTTACCTGCGACACTTCAGATATTCCAACCTTTTCATATACAAGTTCTGCAGGAAATCAAACGGCACCCAGAAGAGTCTATATACAAAACGGACAGGGTGCGTACAGCGGAATCTGGGTTGCGGGCGGACCGACCGATGCATTGCATAAAGGTGACAAGGTAAGGGTTAAGGGAACAGTAGAAGAAAATTTCAGCGTTACAAGAATTAACATAGCGTCTCCAAATGACATCGTCCTTCTTTCCACAGGAAATCCGCTGCCGACACCTGAAATACTCTCAACTGCTGAGATTCCTAATTCTGCTCAGGACGGAACTATCGGCGTTGAGTTATGGGAAAGTGTGTACATAAGATATAATGTCCCCGTAAAAATAGATTGCATCAATGCAGCGACAGGTATTTCATGTACAACTACCGAACCGTTAATTGACACAGTGTTCAGGAGAAATTTCGGAGAGATACTGGTTTCTGACGGTTCCAACATAGACGCAAGAATAGAGTTACAGGATGGCAATCATGATTTTTCAAATAACTGGGATGGTCTGGGAAGCGTACCGCCTCACATTCTGCTTACAAAGAATGACATAATATCTTATGTTGAAGGTATATTGTATTTCTCATTCAGCAATTATAAACTTACTCCGAGAAGAAATAACGATTTCGGAACTGTTACACCTGTTGGAATTTCAGGCAGCACTGAACTGGTGAACAGCTATGAGCTGAATCAAAACTATCCGAACCCGTTTAATCCTTCGACAGTCATCAATTATAATATTCCTGTTTCGGGAAATGTAACTCTAAAAGTTTTTGACATACTTGGAAGAGAAGTAAGGACACTGGTAAACAGTTTTGTGACTTCGGGAAGCTATTCGGTAAGATTCGACGGGACTAATTTAGCAAGCGGTATTTATTTTTATAAACTAGAAGCGGAAGGAACTGCTGGACAGAAGTTTGTAAGCACTAAGAGAATGGTTTTAGTTAAATAGGAAAAAATACAGCAGTCAGGAAGAAATTCCTGACTGCATTTCAATTATTTTTATGGCAAAGTTTTTATTATTTATTTTTATTGCAGGCGTATTTGCTTTAATGTATTCATGCAGTGATCCTACAAGCGGAATCGTAGAGAACCAGCCGCCGGAAAGTTATCTTTCGATTTTTACGGAAGACACAATCGCGCCGGGTTCAACATTGAAAACCATTAACTGGTGGGGAGATGATCCCGACGGCCTTGTAGTGGGTTTCAGGATTTCTTTTGACTCGATCAACTGGGGCTATACAACCAAAAATGACAGCACATTTATTTTGTCTATAAACGGTGACGACAGCACATTCAGATTTTATGTTGCTGCCGTTGATGACAAAGGTCTTGTAGACCCGACTCCTGCAACAAATTTATATCCGGTGCTAAATACACCGCCAGATGTTTCTTTTGATGCCGGCACTGAACTTCCCGATTCTACATTACCGGTCGCTACGTTTAAATGGACCGGCTCGGATCCGGACGGGGTGGAAACAATCAGATATTATCATTGGTCTTTAAATGATACCAACCATTTCAGGAGAATTCCCGGGACCGTAAATTTATTAACGCTCACTTAAGACAGCGGACTCGTACTGAATTCAAATAATGTTTTGTATTTAAGAGCAGAGGATAATGCAGGAGCACTTAGTCAGACAGTCAGGATGCCGGATACCGCTTCCACATGGTATGTCAGGCCGGTTACGTCCAAGATTTTAATGCTTAGGGATATTCCTACGTCGGATCTGACTTTTGCAACTCCATATTTTGCAAATGCTTTTGACACGATCCATTATGATATACTCGATATTAAATCCAACAACGGTGCGCTGATCCCCAAAATAATTAATCCAATGTTCATAAGGACATTGAATCTTTATGATATTGTATTCTGGACAGCCGGAAATAATTCATCTGCCAATGCGGCAAACTTCAGTTTAGCCGAGCAGTCGCTTCCTTTTTACATACAGAGCGGCGGCAAGGTATTTTTTGCATCGGGATTTCAGGGAGTTAATGTAGCTATACCCAGTGACTTGATTAACTTTGCTCCGGTTGACAGTGTTACAAGCTGTTCAATTCCTTTTTATCAGCCGTCAAATTCTAATTTGACAACAGTTGATGCTACCTATCCTACAATAGGCTCGAGCTCCTTCATTTTTGGTGTCAGGGGTTTATACGTTTCTCCCGGAGCAAGCATTCTGTATAAGCTGTATGTCAATTCAGGGTGTTTTGATACGATCAATGTTGCAATAAAAGATGTTCCTTCTCCGAACACAAAACTTATTTATTTCGCTTTGCCAATTTATTATATGAACAGGGATCCGAATGCTTCTGCAGAATTGTTTAGAAAAATATTTATTGATGAATTTGGATATAATTAATTTTTAATGTTAAAGCTTTAAAGAAATTATAATGAGAAAAAAAATACTGATCTTATTTTTAGTTTTCATTTCATCACAATTATTCTCTCAGGAGAAATTCGGCTCTATTTCCGGGGTTGTTTCAGACTCCGCTAAGATCCCGCTGGACGGCGTTATTCTAAAACTTGTCGGAACTTACTTAGGCGCAGTTACAGACTATGAGGGAAAATACAGTATAGAAAACGTCTCACCCGGAATTTACACTCTTCGCGTAGAAGTTGAAGGATTCAGAACTGTTGAATACACAGATATAAATGTTAAAGAGGACGAGAGATAAAACATTAAATGTTGTTTTGAAAGCAAGTTCATTTTCTGTTGATCAGGAAATCGAAGTAGTCGGCGACAGACCTTTGATGGATATCGAGCAGACCAGCAGCAGTCATATAGTTACAAGTGACGATATTAGCAAATCGATCGTGTCAAATGTAACCGACATAATAACGCAGCAGGCAGGCGTAGTTCAGGATGATAATGAAATACATATAAGAGGCGGCAGAAATTATGAAAATTCTTATCTGGTTGACGGAGTATCTGTTCAGGATCCGCTTTCAGGGACAGGTTACGGTCTCCAGCTCTCTTCAAATTCACTTGAAGAGGTCGAAGTCATCACCGGCGGATATAATGCAGAGTATGGTCAGGCAACAAGCGGAGTGGTTAACGTCAGAACAAAAGACGGAAAGTATAATGACGTAAACTTTTATTTATCATACAAACGTGACAATTTCGGAGTGAATAAAAATTCCGGTACAAGTTTTAATACCGATATTCTTGAAATGAATCTCAGCGGTCCCGAACCCATATCAAAATATTTGTTCAAAGCGCTCAACATCAAATCCCCCGGTGAGATCACGCTGTTCGGAAGTTTCTTTATGGGGTTGTCGGACGGATTCTTTGTAAATGAAGGCGGCAATAAAGCAAGCCAGGTTTATTCTTCCACTTTCGGAGGAACAAAATATTCGCCGCGTCAGGATAATAACTGGTACTGGCTCGGCAAAGCCACATGGAGATTTGATCCTACAATGAAATTATCCTATTCTTATAATCAGTCTGTTTCAATCAATCAAAACTCTTCTTCCCTTCAGACAAATCTTGAATACACTGAGCCGTCTCCGGGATATCAGTATGATTTTGAGAAGATCCTGGACAACGCACTGACTTATACTCAAAATAGCTTTTTCAATACAATTAACTGGAGCCAGACGACAAGTCCTAATACATTTTATGAAGTAAAGCTGAATAAATTTTATACACAGCTAAGGGTGGATGCAAACGGACTTAACTGGGATGAATACACCGAGCCTATTGATGTTACCAGACCGCCGTTTCAATATTATTACATTGACAGTACTCATACGGGACTGATTCCGGGTGACGGATTTTACGATGTTGGAAATCCTTTCACCTGGCATGATCACTATGTGGAAGAATATTCAGGCAAGTTCGATTACGTTCATAACTATACAGCCCCAACAGCAAGATCAAAGCCGGAGTTGAAGCAAGCTTTCAGCATATGCAGCTTATAGACATTTATCAGCCGTGGATCAAGCCTTTGGGATTGAACAATGATATATACACTGTGTATCCTGCGTTCGGAGATATTTATGGTCAACAAAATCTGACATTCAAAGGGATGATCTTAAATTACGGGCTGAGACTGGATTACTGGCTCCCCGGAAAATATGTCGATGATGCTGTTGCAAATCCGGATGTAGTGACAATTCCGCAACAGACAAGAGATGCTTACTATGAGGATACTTATAATATATTCGGCAGACGTGTCAAATTAAATCTTTCCCCGAGGTTGGGTATTTCGCACCCGATTACAAACAACCAGACGCTTTTCTTTTCATACGGTCATTTTTCAAAAAGACCGAAACCTCAGTTTGTATATGCGAAGCTTACCCCTCAGGCGGCTCAATCTACTTTTCAGAAATTCGGAAATCCCGAATCTGAATCCTGAAACAACTGTAGCTTATGAGCTGGGGATAAGAAATCAATTTACCAATGATGATGTCTTTACGGTTACTGCATACTACAAAAACATTTATGATTATGTCGCAACGAAAAGCATATTGATCAACAGCGGAAGACTGCTAGGACAGACATTTATAACTTATTTCAATCAGGATTACGCACGGTTAAGAGGAGTTGAAATAGAGTACAAAAAAAGAATCGGCGATTGGTTTAACGGAAAATTTAATTTTACATATTCAATTGCAACGGGAAAGAGTTCAACTTCTGATAACGGATACTTAGTTGCAACTACCGGAGCAGGAGAAAACTTAAATCGAGATTATTTCTTTCCTGGGATAAGCCGTTACAGGCAAGCGCAAATTTGTATTTCAATGCTGAAAAAGGAAAGGGCTTATTCGGATTCGGGAAAAATATTCTCGATGACATTTCATTGAAGACGAGAGTTTTTTTCCAGTCAGGAAAAAGATATACACAGCAGATATTGACAGGATATCTTCCGAACGGGCGTCCGGAATATGCGCCTGACTTAAATAATATAAACGGTGAGGTAGGTGAAAACTGGTTTTGGGTAGATATGGATATAGATAAATATATTTATTTTAATTCACTGCAGTTTGATGTGAGTCTTTCGATAACGAACTTATTCAATACATTAAATTCTACAATCATAAATCCGGTAACAGGAACCGCTTATGAATACGGTCAGCCGACACCAAACTATGTTAATGACCCGTTGTATCCGGATCTTCAGGCACCTATTACTCCGTATCCATATAATCCATCGAGATATCTGACACCGACTAATATAGTGTTCGGGATTTCTTTGAAACTGTAAAACTGTAATTTAATAAAAAATGATTTTCTAATTGATGAAGTTATTTACCAAAATAAAATTTGTTGACCTGAAACAGAATCTAAAGAGAGTTAAAACAAAGCGTTGAATTAATCAGGATTCAAAAGATAATCTCTGTAATTGTTTTGTTCTGAACTCATTCCAAATATTTCTTTCGCACAGCTGTTTCCGAATCTCGGCGGACAGAGAACAGGAACGACTTCACTGCAATTTCTGAAAATCGGAATCGGAGCAAGAGCTACAGGTATGGCTGAATCTTTTGTCGCTGTGTCAAATGACATTACATCACTTCAGTGGAATCCCGCAGGTCTTGTTTCATTCAAGGAAAACGGGATCACCGCTTCATATACACGATGGTTTGTTGATACAAAGTTAAGCAACTTCGGCGGAGTATATCATTTTGGAGGGAGCAATGCGCTTGGCATCAGCATAATATCATCTAAACACAGAAGACATGAAAGTAACGACAGAATATCAGCCGAACAGGAACAGGTGAATATTTCAGATTTTCGGATTTATCAATCGGAGTATCATTTGCAAGACAAATGACAGAGCAGTTTTCTTTCGGTGCCACAATCAAGTATGTTACAGGAAGATCTCGGTGCAGCTAAAAATGCAGGGTGTACTCGGAGACCTTGCAACATTTTACAGAACAGGTCTCGGAACTTCCAGATTTGCAATAATGATCTCAAATTTCGGAAGCCAGGTAAATCCGACAGGTGATGTTAGTCTTAGTCGGCGGAGGACTACCTGAATTCATTTCAGAAATTTCCGCCTCCTACAAATTTTCAGCTGGGCTTTGCAATTGAGCCATGGATGAATACAAATAACCGGCTGACTACTTCGATACAGTTAAACAGTCCGACTGACAATGCGGAAAATCTAACATTCGGTGCGGAATACGCTTACAAAGATTATTCTATTTTTCAGAGGAGGATTTAAAATAAATGTTGATGACGAGAATGTTTCAGGAGGCATCGGTGTAAGAGTACCGATCTCATTTGCATATGCAAATTTTGATTATTCTATTTCCAATTATGAACTGATTAGGTATTGCTCAAAGGTTTTCATTGAATATTTTATTTCCATCTAAAAAATAATATATTAAATATTTTATATGAAATATTTAATTATAATTTTTTCTTTAATGACAGTTGTTGTAATCTACTTCCTGTCAAGGATAAAACAGACCTGTCACAATTCCCTCTTACAAATAACGGGACAGTACCGGTTATCACCGACCCTACTTATGTTCAGCAGTCTCCTACCTGGAATCAGTTTAATCAGGCGAGAGCGGTATTGCTGGGCAGAGAGCCGCTGGTATATGTAGCAGATACAAAAAACAACAGATTGGTTCAGCTTGATTTGCTGGACTTGAACTGGGGAGTATTGCGATAAGAAATCCTATTGCTGTTGCACAGGATTATAATTATGATCTGCTGGTTATAGGAGACTCAATATTAAATGTAACTTTTGATACGATCAGCGTTCTTTACAGAATTAACTCGTCCCGGTTCAGGGCTTCTTTCTAACGCATCGTTGATACCTTTGCTTGGAAGTGATTATCCAACTCCCCTGACGAGCAATAAAAGAAGATTTACAGGAGTAGGAGTATTTGCAGATAACAGTTATATCGTTACAAGAGTGGGTCCGAACAACACAAGTTTGCTTGACCCTGATAATGCATTGTTAGACATAGTGGGAATAAATTCAGTAAGCTCCGTGACTCCGTTAAGCGGATTCCAGGTCACAGGTAACGGAGTATATTCGATTGACATGGTTTCAGCCATAACTACATTCAACGGGAATCAGACGGATTTTATTATTACAAGAAACACAACTGATTTCGGATTCAAAGTTCTCTGGTTTTTATATGATGACGTAAAAGGAACTTATAATCCTAAATTTCTGCCCGAGGATAATGTAGATATTTTGAATGTACAGATAGGAACTCCGGATGCAATAACAGTTGACAATAACAACAATGTTTATGTCGTCGACAATACACAGGATTCATTATATAAATATACAAATGCAGGCAAATTGAAGAATGAATCTTTCGGCGGATCAGGATCCGGAGTAAATCAGCTCAACAGTCCGGGAGGCGTTTCATTCTTTGATAAGGTTTTATATATCTCCGATACCGGGAACAACAGGATTGTCAGATATAAATTATCAACGGATATAAATTAAATTGGCAAAGCGACAAAAAAAAAATGTTCAGAAATCCGTCCCTTCCAAGACTGCATTTAAAGACAATCCTTTTTACAATTACGGTCTAATAATTTTATTTTCAATATTCATTATTTTATTAACTACATTTAAGATCACGGGTGATGATGATGTCTTCTGGCACCTTGCAACCGGAAGATATATTAGTGAAACTCACCAGGTTCCTTCTGCAGATATTTTCGGTTATGTTACACAGGGACAGGAGTGGATGCCTTTTGAATGGGGATGGGACATGATCGACTTACGGACTTTATAATCTCGGAGGATATAATGCAATATTGATTTTCCGGACGATAATTTTTCTACTGATATTTTATCTTTTTTTCATAATTCTCAGGAAATTTAAAATAAGCTACACACTTATATTTTTATTTTTTGACTCTGCTGTCATTCGGGATAATGGACAGGCTCACTCCCCGTCCTCATATTATTTCACTCTTGTTTTTTGTTCTTCTTCTGTATCTGATAATTCAATATAAATACTTTAACAGAAGCAATTATAAAATACTATTTTTTATTCCCCTGATATTTCTTGATCTGGGCAAATATGCATATGGGAATAATTGCCGGGATATTCTTATTCGGAATATTTCTTTTATCGGAAATAATAATTTACCTTAAGCCGCATAATTTCTCATCAAAAGAAATCCCTCCTTTATCAAAGCCGGAACTGATCAGATTGATATTATTTTTGCAGCTATCGGTTTTGGTAATGTTCATTAATCCGAATTCATTTGCTACTTATATTTATGCATATGAGCATACAAAGATGAAAATGCTGGAAACAATCAACGAATGGCGTTCTCCTTTTGATGCTATGTTTCGGAGGGGGATTTGTTACTGATGATCTATAAGATATTTTTATTCGGAGGGATCTTGATTTTATATTATGCATACAAAAAAAAAGATTTGTTTTCCGCACTTGTTTATATTGGTTTTGCAATATATTCTGTCAGAGCAGTAAGATTTACTGTAGATTATCTGATCGTCATTACGGTCTTTTTGGTAATTTCAGTTGCGTTTATAATAACCAATTCAAAAAGTGAATGACTTAAAAACTTTCTTCAGCACAAATCCGGTTCCAAAAGTTATCCTGGAAGCCTTATTAATATTTTTCATAGTAAACATTCCAAATGACAAGCTGTACCTGGATTATCTGAAATATTACAGAGTATCCGGATTCGGGATCAATTCAGATTTCATCCCGTACACAGATGTTTGATTTTATGAGAGCAAAATAATATTCCCTCCATCGGTGAAAGACCTTTTAATCATTTCGGAAGCGGAGGTTTTCTTGTCTGGAATTTCCCCGGAAGCAAGGATTTCATTGACAGCAGAAATTTGAATGATGAAATATTCAACGAGTACAATACGATCGTTTCCAGGAAACCCGGCTTTGAAAATAAATTAAAAAACTATGATTTTGATTATTCTTTATATCTTGCGCCGGACCTTGTAAGAGCCCCGCAGGAAATGGAACAGACGATAATTTCATATATGTCTAAACATCCTGATGAATGGAAGCTTAGTTTTTTGGGATGATAAGTCATTTCTATTTATAAAAAACTTACCTAAATTTAAGGAAATCATTGATAAGTACGAATATAAATATGTAACTCCGTATAATTTTTTATACCAGAAGAATGTTCTTGAAAAAGGCAGTTAAAGAAAATCCCTCACAAGTAAAAAAAGAAATAGACAGGAAATTATCCGAAGACCCGAGCGGACTAATAATAAATTCAATTAACAGCACTTATTCAAATAAACTTTTAAAATAAACCAATTTAATATCTTTCAATATGAAGAAAATATTTATCGTACTTTGCATGCTTATGATTGCATCAACATCACAAGCGCAGGTTGTTCCAATACTTTCAATTACTCAAAATAATTCACAGGGAATCCCCATTGATACAGGAGCTTTCAAAACCATAACCGGAATTGTAACTGCTGCAAATGAATTCGGCGGTCCGGCTTATTTGCAGGACAATACAGGCGGCATAGGAGTTTTTTACAGCGAATTTTCCGGAGCAGTCACAATAGGAGACAGCGTGATTGTAACGGCAAAGCTGAGCCAATTTAACGGACTCACAGAGCTCGTATATTCTACATTTGGCGGATACGCCTTCATACTCAATTATCAGCAATGGGCATTCTCTTCCCGCACCTGAAGTGATCACTCTGCAGCAATTCAATAATCAAACCTGGAACGGACACGAAGAATATGAAGGGAAGTTAATCAGAATAAACGGATTGACAATAACCGGGAGCGGCGCATTTCAGCCCAATACAAATTATACTGTAACCGATGCAACAGGAACAGGACAATTGAGAATCGATAACAATACAAACCTTGTGGGAACATTGATTCCTACGGGAACATTTGACTGTATTGCAGAAGCAGCGCAGTTTGATTCTTCACCGCCTTACAGTTCCGGATATCAGTTTCTTCCGAGATTCACCTCAGACATTATTCAGGGCGGCGGACCTGTAATACTTACGGCTCCGCTGGAATCGAACATTAACCCGACAAGCATTACGCTGACATGGACAACTCAGAGTCCGGGAGACAGCAAGCTGAAATATTTCCGTTCGGATTCGCTTGACCAGCCGGTTGTATTTACGGATTCACTTTATGATGCTACACCATCTACGACACATAGCTTTACTTTAAATAACTTACAGCCCGGGAAGATTTATTATGCACTGGCTTACTCTACGGACGTCACAGGCACAAGCGTAAGCACTCCGAAATATTTTTCCACATCATCTGATCCAAGCTCTACAGGTAAGATGGAGATTTATTTTAACAAGTCAGTTGACAATTCTTATGCAATGCCGAACAACAATGCTTTGGGAGATGTTGACCTTAAAATCAGGCTGGGACAGAGAATTGATTCCGCTACCAAGTCAATAGACATTGCGATTTATTCTTTCAATGAAGTAAATCAGATAAGGGACAAACTTATCAGCGCGCTTATCAGAGGCGTAAAGATAAGGATTGTTTATGATCACAGAGACGGAAACATACAGACTCTTGTTCAGGAACTGATAAACTCCGGAATACTTGTACAGCAAAGACCGATAAGCTCAAATATTATGCACAACAAATTTTTCATATTTGATGCAAGGGACAATACTTCTTATTCAGATGACTGGCTATGGACAGGTTCGGCAAATATTACAAACGAACAGTTTTATACCGATGCACAGAACGTAATATTGATTCAGGATCAGGCATTATGCAATACATATACACGTGAGTTCGAGGAAATGTGGGGTTCCCATAACAATGTGAACAATTCGTCAAATGCAAAATTCGGAATCGCAAAAAGTGATAACACTCCGCATATTTTCAACGTTAACGGAAGAAAGGTTGAATGTTATTTTTCGCCGTCGGATAATGTATCTACACAAATCGAAAATATGATAGGAACCTATACAGACAAATCGATTTTGTTTTGCATATATGCTTTTACAAGATTTCAGATTGCAAACAAGATGAAGACTCAGTTTCAGCCTCCGAACAAAATGGTAAGAGGTGTTTTTGATGACGCCAATGAAACGGATCCGAGCAGTGTCTATCCCGAAATGAAGGGTATCGGCGGAAGCATTCCGTGGAATCCTCCGGCACCGGTGTACCTTGACGGACAAACAGGATTACTTCACAGTAAGTACATGTTGATCGATGCCGATCTCCCGAGCAGCAATCCGATTGTGGAAACCGGCTCATACAATTATTCAACTGCAGCTACAACAGGAAATGATGAGAACATGCTGATGATTTATGATTCATTGGTTGCCAATCAATACTATCAGGAATTTGTAAAGAGATATACACAGGCAGGCGGCACGATAGGAATAGATAAAATTTCATCCGAAATTCCGGAGGGATTTATTTTAAGTCAAAACTATCCGAATCCGTTTAATCCCCGTACGACAATTAACTATTCCATTCCCAAATCAAATTTAGTTTCATTAAAAGTGTTTGATGTTCTGGGAAGAGAAGTTGTAACTTTAGTTAATGAATTTCAGGCTACAGGGACCTATGAAGTCAGCTTTGACGCAGGCAATATCAGCAGCGGTATTTATTTTTATAAATTAAGTACTGAAGGCTTTACCGATACAAAAAGGATGGTTCTTATAAAATAGAATATTGTTAATCCGCATTGCAGGAATTTCCGGAGCGCACATTTTTTCTGTTTCTTTGCAAGTAACGGAAATTGTCGGACTGCAATAATGAAAAAAAATGTATAGAACGATAAATTACTTGACTTTGTTGTCATAATTAAATTATTTAGTGTATCTAAAATATACCGGTATGAAAATCTTAAAATTTTCCTTCATAAGAATATCACTTCTGATAATATTTTTAATCTTGATAAACTCAGAATCCAGGGCACAGTCAGCGGCGGTATTTGGTCAGAATAAAGTTCAGTATAAGGAGTTCCATTGGAAGTATTTGCAGACAAAACATTTTGATATATATTTCAGCCAGGGTGGAGAAGAGCTGGCTGAGTTTACAGCTCATGTTGCTGAGAAAGCGCTAAAAAACATGACCGAAAATATCGATTACACAATCAGCAACAGAATTCCAATCGTAGTTTACAATTCTCATAATGACTTCCAGCAAAATAATGTAATAGATGAATTTCTTCCTGAAGGAGTTGGAGGTGTAACCGAATTGTTCAAGAACAGGATCAATGTTCCTTTTGAAGGAGATTATGAAAAATTCAGGCATGTAATTCACCATGAACTGCTTCATGCTTTTATGAATGACATGTATTACGGCGGGACAATCCAGAACATTATTTCAAAAAATATTACACTTTCATTTCCCATATGGTTCAATGAGGGGATGGCAGAGATTCAAAGTCTTTATGGGCTTGATAAAGCAACTGATATGTTTATGAGGGATGCCGCCATTAATAATTACGTTCCGCCGTTGGAATATATAAACGGTTATTTTGCTTACAGAGGCGGTCAGAGCTTTTTTGCATTTCTGGCAGATACATACGGTGAAGATAAACTTGGGATTCTCATGAACAACATAAAAACTTATGGAGATGTTGAACAGGGATTTTATGAGACTTTCAAACTTACTCTGAAGCAGCTTGATGAAAAATGGCAGTCATATTTGAAAAAAACTTACTGGCCTGATCTGAAAATAAGAGAAGATGTAAAAGATTTTGCAAAACAATTGACTAACCATGAGAGTGATGGAGGTTCGTATAATGTGGCTCCGGTCATTTCTCCCGACGGGGAAAGATTTGCATTCATTTCGAATCAGGATGATCTGTTTGATGTATATATAGCCAAAACTAAAAACGGTCACATAATTAAAAAAGTAATTGAAGGCAATAATTCTTCAGATTTCGAAGAGCTTCATATACTTAACTCCGGGACTTTCGTGGTCTCCGGATGGAAGCAGACTTGCAATAAGTGTCAAGGCAGGTGATCATGATGCTATTTATATTGTCAATGTAAATAGTGAAGATAAAACCGAACTGCCATTGAGATTTGACGGAATATTTTATGTCAGCTGGTCTCCTCACGGAGACAAGCTCGCATTCATCGGAAACCGGGAAGAGAATCAAATCTGTATACATATGATCTCAAAACAAAAAAACTTGTTGCATTAACTGACGATATTTTTTCGGATGCAAATCCTACATGGGCACTTGACGGAAAAAGTATTTTCTTCACTTCGGACAGGGGAAGTTATACAGATCCGAAAACAGTACCGGCTGATTTCAAGATGTGGAATTATGACTATTCACAGCAAGATTATTATCGCATAGATCATGGAAACCAAAAAAATAACCCGGTTAAGCGATTCAAAAGATACGAAAGAAGGTTATGCACAGATCAGCCCCGACGGGAAACAAATTCTGTACGTATCGGATAAGAACGGAATCAATAATATTTATTTGAGAGAAGCAGATTCATCTGGTAACATAATTGACAGACCTATCACAAATTCATTAAATCCAATTGATCAGATCTCCATGTCGAGGGACGGCAAAAAGCTTTTGTTTGTATCTTTGTACAAAGGTGGTTATGATATATTTTCGCTGGACAATCCTCTTGATATAGATCTGGGAATTGCCGAGCTGGAGTTAACAGAGTTTGCAAAAAAGATGAAAGACTATGCGAATAAATTCGGAAGAGAAATTGAATCGGAATATGATGAAAATGAAGTTGTTTTAAACAAAGATTCTCTGATGAAGAAAGATTCGTCAGGTCTCGGCGTGAATGATTCGACAGATCTATCTAATGACCATTTGTCCGGTTCTTCCGAAAACGATTCAACATTGTCGGTTGCTTCAGATTCTTTAAAATCACTTTCAGAATATTCTCAGAACGACGATAATAATAATGAACAGAAAAAAAAGGATTCGCTTGCACTATATGGAGATGATGTTAAAATCAGCTTCAGCAAGCCTACTATGAGTAATAATCCATCCGGAAACAGGGACAGCTCTTATATGGAGAACATAAATTTTAAAGTTCACGATAATATAAATTCAGATGGTTCATTCAAAATTAAAAAGTATAAGATAAAATTTACTCCTGACCTTGTATATGGAAATGCAAATTATACTTCTTTTTACGGAGTTCAGGGTGTTGCCCAGGTCGCATTAAGTGACATGCTGGGAGATCACAGAATTTATATCTCGACATCACTCGTAATTGATTTAAAGAATAGTGATTATGCCATTGCATATTACTATTTGCCCAAGCGAATTGATTATGGAATAACGTTGTATCATACAGCAAGATTTGTTAATTATGGAAATGGTTATTACGAAAATCTTTACAGGTACAGAACTTTCGGAGCTAATCTTTCCGCTTCATATCCTATTTCAAGATTTAAACGGTTTGAGGGAAGCTTGGCAGTTGAAAACATAACAAGAGAAAATCTGGACAATACGCTTGAGCCGGTCGAATCAAAACCATTGGCCATACCTTCCTTCAGTATTATTCATGACAATACGCAATACGGATATACAAGTCCGGTTGCCGGTACAAGATATAATTTAACCCTCCTCGGGTCACCTAAATTCGGAGAAAACGGGATTGGATTTGGATCGGTAGTATACTGATGCGAGACATTATTTCAAACTCGGGGAGGACTACACATTTGCAACAAGGCTTTCCGGAGGCGCAAGCACGGGACCTAATCCGCAGGTATTCTTTATAGGCGGAGTCGCAAACTGGATTAACAATGAATATGAAAATTATTATTTGCCAATCTCTGATATTCAGGACTATGCTTTCCTGTCGCCGGGACTTCCGTTGAGAGGATATAACTATGACAAAGAGTCAGGCACTAAATATTCCATCCTGAATTTAGAGCTTAGATTCCCATTATTGAAATATTTGATCTTCGGAGCTTTGCCCCTGGGATTTGCAAACGTTGAAGGCGTTGCCTTTTTAGATGCGGGATCGGCCTGGACAAATAACAGTTCTCTCAAGCTTTTTCAAAATGTTAACGGCAGTGTTCAGACAAATGATCTTCTTCTGGGTACGGGTTTTGGTACAAGATTAAATTTACTGGGATTTCCTTTCATGTTTGATATAGCGTGGAATTATAATCTCAATAAATTTTCGAGTCCTAAGTATTATTTTTCATTGGGATACGATTTCTAAAACTGCTATGGGAATAAAACAGAAGAACCTGTAAAATAAATATTTTGCAGGTTCTTTCATTTTATGAAATCTTAATTCCTATGCTGAAAACAGAAGCTACTGTTCTGCTTCTGACTCTGAAGGTAACTCCGGCTGATCAGGTTCTGTTGATTCTTTTGTAACTGTTACTTTTATCTTTGCAACTACAGAGTGCTGCAGCTTAACTTCTATTTCATGCTCACCCAAAGCCTTGATAGGCTCTCTTATAATTATTTTCTTTCTGTCAATTGAATCGAAACCTTTTTCAACTAATTTATCATAGATCATCTGAGAAGTTACCGATCCGAAAATCTTATCATCCTCGCCGGTTTTTACGCTGATGTTTATAGTATGGGAAGATAAGTCAGAAGCTGTTTTTTGAGATTCATCAATTAACTTTTGAATCTTTTTTCCTCTCTGTTTCTTAATTTCATCAAAGCTCTTAAGATTTGATTCCGTTGCAATAGATGCAATGCCGTTTGGAACCAGAAAATTTCTGGCATATCCATTTTTCACATCTATAATCTGGCCTTCATCACCAAGCAGTTCATAATCTTTTTTTAAAATAACTTTCATTCTATTGCGTTTAATTTAATAAAAATACCAAGGGTGGAATAAATTTTCTTACACCACCCTAAAAAACATACTATTATAATTCTTATTTACTGTTGTTATCTTTGATAAGATTTGAGTCTTCCGGAGAAAGCAGTGAATCAAATGAATCATCTGTAAACGTTGTCAGGTCTTCTTCTTTTTCCTCATGGGCAGCACCAGTTCCCCGTTTATTCAAAAACTGAATTCGTCTTGCCTTTATCTCAACAATTGTCCTGTTAGCCCCGTCATCAGTCTTAAAGGTTCTGCTCTGAAGTTCGCCATCCACCAGGACAGCATTCCCTTTTTTCAACCTGTCCTTACAGCTGTCTGCCAAACGGTTCCACGCAACAATACCAACGTAGCAAACATCTTCTTTCCATTCCTCATTTTTGTCTTTAAATCTTCTGTTGCTTGCAATAGAAAAATTAACTACGGGTGTCCCGGAAGTCGTTTGCCTAAAAATAGGATCTTTAGTCAGATTTCCTGCAATGACTACTGCATTTAGTTCGGGCATCTTAAAATCAGCCATGTCTTTCCTCCAAAATAATTATGGTTTGTTTTTAATTAATATTTTATTTGTTAATTACTTGAAACAATTTCTTCGACAACTTTTTTGGGGTCTTTTACCGTATCTTTGTTCTCAACTTCTCCCGCCGCCTCAATATCAGTTTTCGCTTTTGATTCTTCATACTTTGCCTGAATTATTGCCCTGTTTTTGAAATGTTCCTCCTTCTCTTTTCGTGTTCTTGGAGATACATAAATTGTTAAATACCTTAAAATACTATCATCCAGTATATATGTTCGTTCTATTTTCGGGATAGAATCTGAAGAGGAATTTATTTCAAAACAAACGTAAAAACCGTTAGAACTCTTTTGGATAGGATAAGCTAATCTTCTTCTTCCTATTTTGTCTATATTGATTATTTCGGATTCATTTTTTAAAAGGAAGGACTCATATTTTTTTATAACTTCTTCAATTGCAGCATCATCTAAATTGCCATCAATTATGATATAGGATTCGTAAAACTTCTTTGCCAATTTTAGTTTGTTTGATTATTTTTAAAGAATACAAATATATTACGTTTAATGCTAAGAATCAATATAATTTACAGACACACCGTGCCGGAATCATTTAACAATTGCAGGATTTTCCCGGCAATGCTTTTAAAAAAATAAGGGCAGTTAAGAGTGCCCTCATTTTGGATTAACAATATTTGATTATCATTTTACGGAGGCGTCATAATTGATACAAAATTATAAGCGTTGTTGTCAACTAATGCCAAATCTCCTGCCCCAACAAAATTATCTCCATCCACATCAGTATTAACATAACCTGTAACAAAATTAAATGCATCATTATCAACAGGCGATAGATCATCGCTTCCTATAAATCCGCTCTGATTCACATCCCCGTTATAAATTGAATATACACTTCCTAACAGGACCTGATTGGAACCATAAGCTTTATTTGCGGAATTGGTAAAATTATAATTGGCTCCGTTGTATCGGGTAAATGCTTCGCCATTTGCTTCACTCCAGGTTGCTATGCCATTTCTGAAAACCGGAAGATGTCTGTATCTTACATCCATGTAGTAGACCCCGTTCTGGGCATAAACAAATTCAAATGAACCGGTTAAGCTTAGGGGATCTACAGTTGTATATGCCGAGTCAACAATTGTATACGGGGAAGCGGAATTCCTCAAATATATTTCAACAGTGTCTAATCTTGTCATAGTCGAACTGCTGACGTTTACAAGACCCTGAATTGCCAGTTTGACATTCATGACTGTAGAAAACCAGCTCGTCGCAACACGTATACCATCAACAACCAAATTTGGGGCCTTTGAAGCTGTACCCTGTCTTAGTGCTACTCGTCCGATAGCCGTTGCATCGGGAGAAGTATATGCAGAAATCGGACCTACCGTGGGTATCGGTTCCTTGACAGGTAATCCTGCAGAGAAAACAAATAAACTTACAGCATCATTATTGTTTCCCGGAATAAATGTATATTTTAAGACGATCAGATAAGTTGTATTTAACGAATAGACCGATGGCGTCCAGATTCCTGCGACAGAAGTATCGGTTGATGCATTCCCTCTGGTGATCCCGAAGCTCAGCGTTCCGTCGCCGGCTATACTTCTTACCTGTACTCTGCCTTCATAAAATGAAGGCGAACCTGATTGTAATAAAGCAAGGAAATAATCTCCGGTTCTTGCTGTATCTACTTTAACCATAAAGGAAGCATATGCTGAACCGGTTTTTATGCTATCGAGAGCTAAATCTTTGTAGGCATCATATCCTGTGTTTTGTAAGGTACACGCATTGCCGATTCCGGACAGAGGATAACCTGCGTATGTCAGTCCGGGGGAGGATACGTAAATAGGATTGGAAACACCGGTGTTCCACACCCATCCGTAATTGCCGATTGAATCATTAGGGGCACAACAGGGATAATCAAAGTTTTCATCTAAAGCCAGCTGTGCAAATACACCCGTAGCAAACAGAGTAAAACAAAAAAATAAAATAAATTTTTTCATAATTTTATTATTTTAGTGGTTTAAAAATAACAGAATGTTATTTAATTTGGTTATTGCAAATTTATCATTTCTAATTCATTAAATCAATATTAGAAATTAAATAAATGGTAAACTTTTATCGCTGTTCTAATTAGATCTGATGAAAATACATGTGAGTGACTGAGATAAGATTAATCGAAAGGATTAACTTCAGGCGGTATTTACTGAATAAAAAATTTTCTAAGGTGAGACTTTCGCCTCACCTTAGAAATAGAAATAACGTCTATGGATGACTCTGACCACAAATGAAATTAGTTGCATTATTATCTGCAAGAGCTAAATCAGTAGCATTAACAGTGCCGTTTCCATCTACATCTGTGTTTATATGATAAGCAAAATTAAAAACATCATTGTCTATAAGGGAAATATCACCTGCTCCCACACATCCATCTTGATTAGAATCACCTGTATAAAGTGCATATACCAATGCTGAATTATCATTCGGGTATTGCACCATAGGCGGATTAAATCCGTTTGTGTACGCCTTATTTAGAGCGTCAGAGAAATTATATTGCTTATCACAAACATCAAATCTCTGAGGCTGTGCACTCCAGACATAAACAGCACATGGACTCGTCAAATCCCAATAATAACTTGAATCACAGTTTACACTGCAGAATTTAAATACCGATACTCCGGCAGAGGACATTGGTACCATTGAGGAATCCACAACTTTCTTTGTTGTTGCGCTTCTTATTCTCATTTTCATACTCCCCGTTCTTGTGACGCCGTTGCCAAGATAAAATCCTTCTACAAAAGCCTTATTGGTTAATGTGGTCCATGTCTTCGGACATATATTTACAATAAATGGATCCCCGTCTGTATTAAAGTCAATCCAGGTTACACCACCATCCAAAGTAAACAATACTGCACCTTTTTTAGGTAATCCCGAATTATATCCAAGACCATAGTTCACAATACCTACCTGTTCAACTCCAATATAAAATACACCCTGCGGAATAGTTAAAGGTACTGGTAACTTATATTGAACCGGAGTATTTCCGCCGATTGTGACTTGATTTGCAGAAGTATGAAGTATGGCGCCCGGCTTTCCGCCGCCATCACCATATACTATAACCCTGTATTGTTCACCTATGCTGGTAAAGCTTAAATCGACACATGCCAATACATATGGTATAGCAGGTGGACATGTATTTCTGAAACAAGCAGCTAAAATATGTGCAGCACCGGTAACACCAACTCCCCCATCGGGTGGATGCGATACATCCCGCCAATTATAAGAGTCGCACGTTTGCATCTGAACACCTCCCTTCCGATTATTTCCTGGAACCTGCTCACCGGGTATTGGAAGAATTTCTGCTAAAATAGAATCCCTTTTCCAATATGGATAACATAATCCCTGAATTGCAATTATTGTATCAAATGGAGTCTGAACCAACGACCGGAGCAACTGTATTGTTGTATCAAATTTTGTAATAAAAGGAGCATCAAGATTTTTAATTCTTACTCTGATTGAGATCGGATTAGGATTAGTAACTAATCTTCTGACATTTACACAAATAGTATCTGGCCATCCCCATGGATAAGGAACTTTACCAAGATACCATAAATTCGGCATGTCAGCAATATCCACCAGAGCGTTTCCGAATCTTGTTTCAGGTCTTACTGCAGATGTAAAATTCATAAAACTTGATGCAGTATCGTTGAAGGCCGGACAGGCTGTCCCGTCCTGATAATATCTCATAAGCGTACCTGCACCTGCATTTGCATATGGTGAAGGCGCACCAACATCATTTGGTACACCACATGTCATAGGTGTTGTGGTTTCTGATTCTACATAAACAATCACTCCCATTCCTGCCACTGTTGAAAATGGCCCCGTTCCAGGTCCGCCTGCAGCAACATCTATATTGTAAGGACCTAAGCCTGCTGGAATTGTAATGGTGCCGTCGCATACTTTTATTACTCCGACATCTCCGATTGCAGTAGCCCATGTAGGAGAAATCGTAGTTACACTAGTTAGACTCGTAAGCTGCAAATAAACCTTTACATGATTCATTGTTGCAGCATTCTGGAAAAATGATCCAACGGGAGTATTATTAGCGTAATACCCCCAGCCAACCGAACTAACGGCTCCTGCCGGAAATCCCGACGCTGTCAATTCAGCAGCTGTGATAACATACAGAGCTCTAACCCAACGTCTTCCTCCCTGAGGACACCTCGGATTGCTTGTAAAAAATCCGTTATTTGGTAACACTACTTGGATTGGTAAATTATCTGATTGTTTCAAAATTCCATCATTGTCAGTGGAAGATAATTTAAAAGCATCTGGGGTCTTATTGATCGGTGCAAACTGGTCTTGTGAGAGAGTGACTTTGGATACTGAAAAGGTAAAAACTAATACAAGCAGAATGAATAATTGCTTTTTCATAATCTTTTAATTTTGTTTTTAAAATGGGTTTATTTAAAATTTATTCCAATTGAACAAATCACAAAAAAGATTTAAAGCATATAATTCAAGAAGTGAAACGTCAATTAGAATAGAACAACCAACTCACTTATTGTTTCCTCCCTTCACAAATTTCAGTGAGTAATAAGATTAATAAATATTTTTAATTGAACGTATGTGCAAATATAATGTATCTAATATCCAAATTCCAAATAAAAATATTAAACCAAAGGATATTTTTTTACTGACAAAGCCGGGTAAAATTCTTTACCCGGCTTTATTTAATTATCAATTATTAATGAACAATTATAAAATTAAAGTCAGAGCTTAATTCTTAACTTTAATAACTACTAAGCTATTTAACTATTTCTCTATTTAACTAAGAGCATTGATTTCGTACTGGTGAAATCACTTGTTCTGATTGTATAGAAATAAATACCGCTTGATAATGAAGAAGCATTTAAAGTTATTGAATAATACCCGGCTCCCTGATTTTCATTAACCAGTGACTTTACTTCTTTTCCGCTAACGTCATACAATGTAATGTTAACATCACTGCCTTTTGGCAACTGATAATTGATTACAGTTGAAGGATTGAACGGATTAGGATAATTTTGTGAAAGACTGTATGTGCCCGGTGCTCCGATTATTACTTCATTATTAAGATTATGATATTCAAAAGCTCCGTTGTAGTCTATCTGTTTCAGTCTGTAGTTGTATGTTCCTATGTTTAAATTTCTGTCTGTGAAAGAATAATTGTGTGATGATGTTGCGTTACCGTTGCCGGCAACAAATCCTGCGCTTGACCATACTCCGTTTATTGATCTCTCGATCTCAAAACCTGAATTATTTGTTTCGGTCTGTGTTGTCCAGTTTAATGTCACGTCTCTGTTATTGACTACAGAGCTAAAAGATGACAGCTCAACAGGAAGAACTCCGTTGTTCCATGAAACATCAACATAAATTCCGTCAACGACTGCTGTCGGTGTATTACCAGTACTAGTTGAGTTGGCTTGTCTCAAGGCAATCCTTGATATATCCGGAGCATCGGTTCCATCTGCAATAGGTCCTATGGTTGGAGTAACAGGTTCCGTAGCTGGTATTGCTCCTGAAAATACAAATAAGCTCGCTTCATCATCTGTTCCTGTCCCTGCATTGAATGTGTATTTTAATACCAATAAGTAGGTTGTATTGTATGCATAATTTTCTCCAGTATAAACTGGCGAATTGGAATTTCTTGCAAGTCCAAATTGTAGACCTCCGTTTGGTCCTTCTTGAGCATATACTCTTCCATTATAAGCACTGGTGCTGGTACTAGGTAAATAAGCTACAAAATAACTTCCCAATGTACTCGCCACACTCACATTGACCATAAATGAAGCGTAAACGCTATTTGAAGTTTGGGATGTAAATGGCAGATAAACATCCTGTGCTGATGCTGAAGGCAGTATAAGTGTAGTTGCATTTCCAACCATTGAGCCTATATAAGTAGAATATATAAGTCCGGGAGAAGTTGCTACTAAAATTTGCCCCGTTCCGCCAATGTTAATCCAGCCATGATCCGTGAGTAGCTGATCGGCAGGATAAGCAAAATTTTCAATTGCGAGTTGTGAATAACTCTGACTTGTAACGAGCAAAAAGCAAACGAGTAAAATTAATTTTTTCATTGTTATTTTTTGTTAAGTTTAAAAAAAATCTTTATACAAATATAAGATTTATCCTAACAAAATCCTAACAAATTTAATTATCAATGTTCAATTATCAATGTTCAATTAAAAAAGCCGAAAGAATTTCTTCTCCCGGCTCTACTCAATGTTCAATGTTAAATTAAAAAACCAACTTACAATCAACTATTTCATCAGCAGCATTTTCTTTGTGGATGAAAAGTTGTTAGCCTTTAAAGTATAAAAATAAATACCGCTTGATAAGCCTAATGCATTGAAATTGATTGTATAATATCCCGCCGGCTTTACTTCGTTTACCAGTGCTGCAACTTCCTTTCCTGAAGCATTATAAACTTTCAATGAGACGAATCCCAATTCCGAAATCCCAAATCCCAAATTTGTTGATGGGTTAAACGGATTGGGATAGTTTTGTGAAAGATCAAACTTGACCGGAACTCCAACATTCACTTCATTGCTAAGGTTAAAGTATTCAAAGTTACCGTTGAGATCTATTTGTTTTAATCTGTAGCTGTAATGTCCTGAAGCTAAATTTCTGTCAATGAAGGAATAGCTGTGACCGTTTGAAGAAGTCCCGTTACCGGCAACATTTCCAATTTTTGTCCAACTGTCTGAGGTTTGACCTCTGACATCTGACCTTTCTATATCAAACCCCGAGTTGTTTGTTTCATTAACAGTTTCCCAGTTTAACTCCACATTTCTTCCGTTGATAAAAGATGTAAAGGATGAAAGTTCAACAGGAAGAAGAGCATCAACATAGCCCAGACCTCTTACTTTAAAAGTTAATCCGGATTGTTGAAGAGTTACAGCTCCGGCTTCAGTTACAGTAAATGCCTTGTAATCAAAATCTGTTATTATAAATTCACCGACTCCGTTATAAACTGCACCATATACTTCACTGGTGGATACTCCGGTCATTGTAATTGGAGTAACAGCAAATGAGTTAAGGTCAATCTTTTCCATTGAAGAAACAGGATATCCCGACCAATGATACATAAAGCCGTCAATATAATTGTAAGCTATTATTGCCCCGCCGCCTGTACCCAAAGGAAACGGTCCGGCAAGATAAGTAGGAACGCCTGTATTAATATCGACTGTAGCAAGAATATTGGGAGCGCCGCTTCCCGTGCCTCCCATTGCATAAAGAGTGTGTGTTGTAGCTGAGTATGTTAATGAAGAAAAATTATAACCCATATCTCCGATATCCGTGCAAACCCCGGTAGCAGGATTTACTGTAGCTAATCTGCGGGAGGTGGTATCGGCAGTAGTTCTCAGAATGATATAGAATTTCAGATTATCGGAATTCCAGGTGACTGAAGGAGCTCTCACTATTGTATAACCCGTCAGGGCTAAAGGCTTTGAAGAGATCACAGACCAGGTGATATCCTGGAAAACATTGATAGTGGGAGTGAGACGGTCCGTGCCTATTATGTCAGCATTTGTCTGCTTTGGCATGATGGCAAAAGTGAGAAGTATAAATAAAAATGCTCTTGAGCAGTTCTTCGAAAAACAATAAATTTTTTCCATGGTTTTTTAATTTAAAGTTAAAATAAAATTTAATTTTTGGAAGACTTGTTATTTCCAATTTGTATTATTTAAAATTATTTTTATCCAGCCTTCCATGAATGGATAAATTAATTGTAAATAAATTGCAGCTTACATATCACCTCCTTTGAAAATTAATTTTTCGCGGATAAACATTTTATGCTGATTCGCGCAACCAAACATAATTGTATAGTTCTGTCCGCTATGACTTACATGCGATTATTAACTTACTGCTGCTATTGTTTTTCTAATGATTGATCCGGTTTTTAAAATCTTTTTGGGAAAGATCTGGAATACCTTGTTCCTAAAAACCTATTGGGGAGGATAATCCTTTTATCAAAGTAAATATTTAGATGTCAAAATTCAAATGTATTTTTTCATTACTAAAGAAATCTTTTAATTTATGATCCCAATAAAAAAAGCCGGAAAAAATTTCTCCTCCCGGCTTAATTTAATTTTCAATGATCAATTTCAAATGTTCAATTAGTCATACTTAAAAATTAACTAATGAACAAATTAACCAATCAACTATTTTATAAGAGTCATCTTCTTCGTTGATACAAAATTCTGACCGTTTGCATCTAACGATATTTTGTAGAAATAAATTCCGCTTGATAAGCTGGATGCGTTGAAATTAATTGTATAATATCCGGCTGTTTTAACTTCATTTACAAGCGTGCCTACTTCTTTACCGGACATATCAAATACTGTTATGTTTACTTTCCCGTCAACCGGAATATCATAATTTATATTTGTTGAAGGATTGAACGGATTCGGATAATTTTGTGACAGATCGAACTGGTTTGGAATTCCGACATTAACTTCATTGCTCAATTGAAAATATTCAAAGTTACCGTTGAAGTCTATTTGTTTTAATCTGTAATTATAATTTCCTGAACTTACACCCCTGTCCGTGAAAGAATAGCTGTGACCGTTTGAAGATGTTCCGTTACCGGCTACATTTCCAACTGCTGCCCATGTTCCGTTTATGGCTGACCTTTCAATGTCAAATCCCGAGTTATTTGTTTCGGATGCTGTTGTCCAGTTTAATGTAACATCATTGCCGTTTATTGAAGAAACAAATGAAGATAGCTCAACCGGAAGTACTGCATCTACATATGCTAAACCCCTGACTAGCATAGGCGTGGCACCCAGTAAAGTTACAACTCCGCCTGAAGTTATAGTATAGCCGTTCGTTGGTCCACTATCGAATACAAAATCTGTTGCAGCAAAAACACCTCCTCCTAAATAAACAGCTCCGGAAATTTCTGCATGCGAATCTCCAGTTTGAGGAATCGAAGTGGTAGCAAAAGTGACTGGATCAATTGTCTCCATACCAACAACAGGGGGATCACCTCCCCAATGATAAATCAAGTTATCATCATAGTTATATGCAATACATTCACCAAAGTCAACCAAAGGAAATGGTCCGGCAAGAAATGTAGTCGCACCTGATGTTAAATCTACACTATAAAGAGATTCATCACCAAATCCGCTAAAGGCATACATTATTCCTAAATCGGAATTATATGTAAGTGAAACAAAACCACCGCCCATGTCTCCAATATTTGTACAAATCCCTGTTGTTGGATCCACGGTAGCTAAATGACGATCTCCTCCTGATACCCTTATGATAGCATAAAACAAAAGATCATCCGAATTCCAGGTGACTGCATTCCCTCCCAGAACTGTAAAGCCCGTCATAGTTAAAGTAAATGGTCCTGAGACTGATGACCAATCAGTTTCATCATAAGTTTGGATTACTGGTGAAGAGGGGGGATTATTTATTGAATTAGGATTAATACCAACTACGTCGGCATATACTTGTTTTTGCATAAATCCTAAAGACAGAAGCAGCACCAGTAAGAGTACTCCGAAATGTCTTCTCGTTTTAGAAGCTTGAAAACTTCTGCTTGGACTTTCTTGCTTTGTAAAGTTTTTCATTTCATTTTTGGTTTAAATTTAAAATTATAGTGAATTAAAGTTTCTAAGCTATTATAGATTTGAAGAGTTTACTAAGAGGGGTCTCCTTCCTTTGGGTTAAAGATTTATCAATAAAAAAATGGTATATTTGGAAAAAAACTAATTAATAATATTATATAAATATAATTTCTATTCTAACAAAATTCTAACAAATCAATTAGGAATTAGGAATTAGGAATTAAGAATTAGGAATTAAGAATTAGGAATTAGGAATTAGGAATTAAGAATTAGGAATTAAGAATTAGGAATTAGGAATTAAGAATTAGGAATTAAGAATTAGGAATTAAGAATTAGGAATTAGGAATTAAGAATTAGGAATTAAGAATTAGGAATTAAGAATTAAGAATTAGGACAAGACACTCATTACTCATTACTCATTACTCAATACTCAATACACAATACTCACTGTTTATATCCGTCTTTCTTAAATCTCTCAGCTTCCTGATGTGAATTCTGAAAATTCTTCATTGCCAATACTTTATCGTAGTATAGTTTTGCCGTGACGGTATTTCCTTTGGAATCATTAAGCATGCCGGATATAAGATAAATGAAAGCCGTGTAAGCAGTCTCATTCTCTTTGTCAATCTGCTTTGTTATTTCTTCAGCTTTCTTTATGTATGGTTCTGCCTCTTCTATTCTGTTCAGCTTGGATAAGCTCAGTGCCGCATAGTAATTCGCTTCCCTTTCAAGATTTGGATTGCTGTATCCGTATTCATTACTGTCAATTTTTTGAGTCATCCTTTCCCATCCCTCAAGCGCTTCATTCCATTTTCCAAGCCCGACATAGCTGCTGTATAAATATTTTTCAAACACAGGATTCTCGGGAAATTCTTCATGCAGCATCCGCGAGTAATACTCTGCCTCTGTATAATTTTTTTCATAGACCAGATTCAGATAAGCCAGGACATACTTGGCTTCGTTCTTTGCATACTTTGATTCAACTGAAGTCTCTTTTATCTGGGAAAGACCCTTTATCTTATCTCCTTTTGGAAATATAAGCATCAGCGGTTTGACTACGGGATATGCTTCAGGCACATACTCTGCAAAATAATTATAAAGACCCACTCCGAATACTACATCTTTATTGTTTTTATTTATTTCATACGCTTTCTGCAAAAGATTCAATGCTTCTCTTCCGTCTTCGGCGGCTTTGAGCCAGCTTTCACGGAGACTTCTTACAAGCCCTCTGTATCCCAATGCTCCGCCTTTGTAGAACATAGCATTGTCATCGAACTCATTTCTATCAAGCAGCTCATCCGTTACTTCAATCACCCTGTCTGTCTTTTCAAAAAATACCTCATCAAGAGAATCATTTTCTTTATTCAAATTTATTTTCCACCAGTCAACCATTGCATTAAAAAAATATCCTGCGGGATTTCGCGGCTCAGAAATAATTATTTCATCAAACTCAGCGCGGGCTGAATCAAATTTCAAATGATATATGTAATCAATTCCTTTCAGAATTTTTTCATCAGTGGTCTGGGAATTTGCCCGGCTTGATCCTGCCAGAAAAAATACAATTATTATGAGAGTTGTTTTATGCATTAGATACGGGATAATTCGAAATGATTTTTTTAAAATAACTTAATAAAAGACTTTTGTAAACTTAAAATTACAGAATAAAAAAGACAGCCTGTTTCCAGACTGTCTTTTCCGAAATAGTGTTAAACGGGTTTTATCTGACTACTTTAATAAAATTTATCTTGTCCAGTTGAGCTTCTTTTTCTCCAATGACAAATTTTTCTGTTTCAGCATTGCACTTTTAATGCTTGCAAGATCCGGGGCATTTTCCGGAGTGATCTTTGAAACAAAATTTGATGCGTTAACATCAATTATGGATAAATCCAACGCATCTGAAGTTCCGTCTCCGTTGAGATCCGAAACTACATAACCGCTTACAAAATTAAAAGCATCGTTATCAATAATGCCGGCATCCTGTGCATTAATGGAACCGTCATGGTTTACATCTCCGCTGTACAAACACCAGGTTGAAGAGACCAGAGCCATATTGCTTCCGTATGCCTGTCCGGGTGAAGAAGTAAAATCATAATCAATGGTAGTGCCGTTTACAATCACTTCCCCACCGTATCTGCTCCAGGTTTCCAGCGCATTCCTGTGAATGATCTGGAAATAATATGTTCCGGTGGGAGCATTATCAAACTGGCAATTGGCAGTCAATTTATCCTGATCTATTACTGTCTTGCAGGAATCTACTTTATTGAAAGGACTTATGGTGCTTCGCAAATAAACCCTGATCGTATCCCGCATATTTAATGATGTCCCGTTATACATTCCTTCCGGTGCAAGTATCAAATTTGCCTGCGTTGAAGACGGGGAGCTTCCCATTCCAATTACTTTTATATTATCCACGAAGAGATTATTCCCATACCCGCTTCTCGCTCTGAATTTTATTTTATTTGTTCCTACAGGCAAAGCTAACTTTTTTGTTTTCCATTCACTCGCAGTAGGATCTGTATATTCTGATCCCATAACAGGACGTGTGTTAAGTGTAGAATCACCGTCATAATTTTGCTTTCCGTACATCTTGGCAATTCTTGTAAATGTGCTTCCGCCGTTCGAAGAAATTTCAATTACTAAGGAGTCCACGCTGGTTGTATTGTATGGAGCGTAGGCATAATCAAATCCCAGGGAATCATTTGCTACCGTAGGTGTAAATGCTTTGGTGATCATTGACTGATTCCTTCCGTTCTGTGCGCTCCAGAAATTATATTCTGCAGAGCCTGTTCCCACATCATATCCGCTCTGACCGCTGTATATCCAATAGTTAGTTCCTGAAGAAGGGCTTGTTGTTTCGAGTGACCAGCCGGAAGGTACAAATCCGTTTGCAAAATTTTCATTTAGTGATCCTGAGGTTTGCGGCGCGTTTATTGTTGAATCATTATATGTGATTACCATTTTGAATAACCCTGCTGTTTGCATTGCTATCAGATAACCCCTCTCCGGAACAATGATACCTGCTCCTGAGACGCCTCCGAGGGATGTAGAAATAAAGCTTGCACCCGAATTTGTTGTAAGATAAGTTGGCGAACCATATGTACCTTTTAATAACATCGTTGGGTCTTCATGACAATAGTCCGAACCCCAGCCGGAGGTTGCCTGCGTGGAATGCAAAAACCAGTTTGCTCCGTAATTTGTGGTCTTATAGTATTGTCCCCCGCTCCAGTTAGTAGCATATGCAATGCTCTTGTCAAAAACAGTATTGCACATTGACGGAACCTCACTGGAAGCAGTTGAAATTATGTTTGTCCAGTTGACCCCGCCGTTTGATGATTTAAAAATAATTGCCTGTCCGCTCCCGGTAACTCCATCACCAACATAAATCACATTAGAACTGTCCCACATTACTACGATATCACAAGGACTTCTGAATGGATAATTTCCACTTATTTCCGTAAAAGATGCCCCATTATCTACAGACTTATAAAAACCTCCATTATCCGGAGCATAGTAATATGTTGACGGATTATTTTGATCCATTTCTAACGGCTGTCCGTAATTGCTGAATACAGTATTACCAACAATAGTTGTCCAGCTTGCTCCATAATTAGTTGTTCTTTTCACATAGTCATTCGGTGAACCGGTAATAGCAACCATCCAAATATTTGTATCGAGAGGACTTACATAAAATGAATGTGCACTGCCGCCTCCGCTGACTGAGCCGATATTTGTCCATGTATCTCCCCTGTCTCCGCTTCTGTAAACTGTGCTTCCGTAAACAACGAATAATGCGTCGCGATTAAATGGGTGCTCACAAAGATTATTTCCGATTCCGCCGCTGGCTGTTAATTTTGAAGACCAGCTCCTCGTAACATTAGAGCCATGTGACATCTGCCATGTAGCTCCGCCATTGGATGTATAGATAATAACAGAATTAAGACTGCTTACTGCCCATCCCATATTACCATAATAAAAAATATCAACTAAGTTTGCCATCATAGGATTCTCTTCGAAGTTGTAAAAATTGTCTTTACCGTTTTTATTATTTCTTATAAAACCTCCGCCCCCGCATATGTGAACATTTGACACATCACTTCCTGTTACTCCTCTTATGTCTGTCCTTACTCTGGAATTTACTGCTGACGTTCCGGAACCATTCTTTACAACTAATGTCCCGTATTCACCTACCGCGACATACCCGTCGCTGAAATATTTTACCTTAAGTAAATTATTTGTTGTAACGGAAGACTGCAATGTCCAGCTTGAGCCTCCGTCACTTGTTAAGTAAATACTTCCGTTCTCCCCGGCTATTATTCCGTTACTTGCATCTAGAAAGCTGATTGAATTCAGCTTCACATTAGCTATCCCTGAGTTGCTTAGTGACCAGCTTGCTCCGCTGTTTACAGATTTGTAAACTACGCCTCCGTCGCCGCAAACATAACCGGTGCTCGAATTAATAAAAGATACGGAGTTTAGATTAGCCGTACTTCCGACTGAATAGGTATTGACAGGTGAGTCAATGTTTGAAGTTTTATAAACGGTTCCGTGATCTGAAGCAATCCAGACCTCCGAACCAACCGATGATACACAATTCATATCAACAGTTCCGTTGGTGTAGCCTGCCCAGGTTACTCCTCCGTTTATGGAACGGTATAACTTTCCGGCATCTCCGACAGCTGTTACGTTTGTTCCGTCAGAACTTGAAACACTGTTAAAGCCCTGCGAGAAAGAATTTCCGGGTAATAATAAACTAAATTGTATACAAAACAAAGCAATAGCAAAAATGTATTTTTTCATCTTTCCTTTATATTAAAATTAAATAAATGTTTTTGAATGAATTAAAAATACTTTTCCTGACAGTCATATTCAATATCCAAATAAAAAATCCCAAAAAATATTTCCCGCGGTCTGTTATAGAAAATTGATTTCGAATATTTTACTTCATCACAAAAATCTTCTTCGTCTGAATAAAACTTGCCGCTCAATTTTTTGGTAACTCCTTCCCAACCTGAGAGGTTGTGTGAAAACTATAAAACTAAAGTAGCCTCCATGCATTATGCCTGAGGAATTTTGTCAAAAACGCAACCTAAAGGTTGCGGCTACAAATAAATTTTCATTTTTACAAAGTCTCCGGGGTTTTGGGAAGGAGGTTGTTTTAAAAAAAAAGCCGGAAGAACTTCATCCTCCCGGCTTTACTTAATACTTAATACCTAATACCTGTTACTTGACCAGCAGCATCTTCTTAGTAAAGGATAAGTCATTTGTAATTAGCTTATAGAAATAAACTCCCGAAGTTAACCTTGATGCATCGAAATTGATTTCATAAGTTCCTGCACTTCTGAATCCGTCAGCTAAAGTCGTCACTTCCTTACCCAATTGGTTATAAACCTTTAGAGAAACGTTTCCGGGATTAGGCAGAGAAAATTTTATGTTGGTTGTCGGATTGAAAGGATTTGGATAATTCTGATACAGCTCAAAGCTTGCAGGAATACTTGAAATTGTATTCTCGTTAGTCGTCGTAAGAGTTGAGTATTGTATGTTCAGCTTATACAATGTGCCCGTTTGCATATTCAAAAAATAACCTCTTTCCGGCACCATGATGCCTGCTCCGGCTCCGCCGAGACCGCTGTTAACATTAACGAAAGTTGCTCCGCCGTTAGTTGTTAAATATGACTGCGAGCCGTAATTTCCAGTCAGCACAACTGTCGGGTCCTCATGACAAAGATCCGAACCCCAGCCGCTTCCTGAATTATTGGATGTTACATTCCAGTTGTCCCCGTAGTTTACGGTCTTGAACACCTGGCTGCTGCTCCATGTTGTCGCATAACATATGCTCTGGTCAAATACAGAATTACACATTGAAGGTACTTCTGAAGATGAGCCCGGCTTTACCTGAGTCCAGCTTACTGCTGCATCAGTTGACTTATAGATATCCGCACCATCATCACCCATGTAGAGTACATTGGAACTGTCCCACATTACGATCAAATCACACGGCTGATTAATATTTGAATTATTGTATGGAGCTGTCAGGTTAAATGTTGCTCCGACATCGGTTGATTTGTAAACACCTATGCCCGATCCGTTGCTCGGCGCAAAATAAAATATTGATGGATTATTCTGATCCATTTCAAGAGGCTGACCGTAAGTACTGAAATCATATGCAATGATCGAAGTCCATGTTAAGCCGTAATTTGTAGAGCGGACAATCGCATCGGGTGAACTTTCCATTGCTGCGACCCAGATATTTGTGTCTATCGGACTTACATAGAATGAATGGGCTCTTGATCCGATGGATACTGTTGCAATTTGATTCCATGTCTCCCCTTTGTCCCTGCTTACATAAACTCTGTTTCCGTAAACAACAAATGCAGAATTTCTGTCATGCGGATGCATACAAAGGTTATTTCCAATTCCGCTTCCGCTTGGAGTCTTTGCAACCCAGTTCATTGTGACATTAGTACCGGCCGGCAAGTCCCAGCTTTGACCGCCGTTTGTTGTTTTTATAATTGCGTAATTTAAGCTGCTCACTGCAAACCCTATGTTCGAATTATAATAATATAAATCAACAAGATTGGCAAGCATCGGATTAATTTCAAAATTAAAGAAGTTGCTGCTTCCGTTCATGTTGTTTCTGATAAATCCGCCGCCGCCGCAGACATGCGCGCTGTTATAAGCTCACCGCTGATTCCCCGGATGTCAGAGTCTGTTCTTGTTACGACTGAATTCCAGCTGCCCGCATTATCTTTGGTTAATATTGTCCCGTATTCTCCGACTACTATTATACCGTCGGCAAAATATTTTACTTTTGATAAATTACGAGTTGTCCCACCTAAATATTCCACTTCCCAAGTATTTCCTCCATCTATAGTTGAAGTCATCTGACCATTATCACCGACTGCTATCCCATTATTCTCATCTAAAAAACTGATTGAATTGAATTTATAATTCCAAGAGCTGACGAAACCCCAATTAAGTCCGCCATCAATAGATTTATAAATTCTACCACCATCGCAACAAACGAAGCCAATGTTTGAATTTACAAAATGAACTGAATTTACCGCCAAAGTTGTACCAATGTTGTAGGTAGAAACCGGGGAGTTTACTTTTGTTGTTTTATAAACATTCCCATTATCCCCTGCAATCCATACATCATTTCCATAAGAAAAAACAGATCTCAAATTATCGGTATTGAATGTATAACTTGCCCACGTTGCTCCGGCATTTGAAGAACGGTAGATCTTTCCCTGATTGCCGACCGCTATAATATTAGTGCCGTCAGGAGTATGTATGCTGTTAAAACCCTGTGAAAATACATTCCCTGCTGATAATGAAATCGATCAGCATGAAAAGAGAAAAAACTGAAAATTATTTTTTTCATTGTTGTTATTCTATATTTATTTGTAAAAAATGTTTAAGGTAAAATTAACTTCATTGACTTTCATATGCAATGAAAATCTAATTAACAAAATATTGAGAAGCATTCGTCACTAAAGGTAATATTACTGTTATACTCGCGTAATCTTCTGTCCTCTTACCGTAGCTCTGTCGTTGACCGTCATCTTTTGTCGTTCTAAATACGATTTCCCCATAACCAACCCTGTTTCTGTGAGGATAATATTCATTGTGTAAATCTTCTATATCTTCAGATAATAATTCTATTATCTTTCTTGAGCCTAAGAGTTTATAATCATTCTCAAGCAAATTTATTAGTGAACTCTTAAAATCTCTTTTCTTTAAACTCTCAAATCTGTCACGTATTGGACTAAGACTCATCTCACTCCTCCTATCATAGGAACCAGATGCCTCATGTAACCTGATGAAGTATCTTCCTTTTTTTTTATTCTTGTCCCGGCTCGCTTCCATTGTCTTATCATATCATCCATCATTGCTTTCTTCTGACTGTCATTGCTGCATTGACCTATCAATTCTATATACTGCTTGACTAATGCAGGACTTAATCCCGATACTGAACTTATATAACTCGATTCCTTTATTCCATGGTGAATACTCATCAATACCTTCTGAAAATCCTGTAAATATCTTTTTATTGCGCCGGTACTGTGATGGGTCTTTAATCTTATTTCGCTAAAGGTTTTTCCTTCTAAATATAATCCTATTATCTTTACTTTATGAGTCTGACCTCGACCTATATTATGCAACACTCCGCGGGTTATTACTTCTATTCCTTTTGATTTTATTTCCCATATATCTCGCTGAATAGTTCTCACCGTACAGCTCAAGATCCTTCCCAGATCCTCCTGACTTAATATCCCGCCCTGTTCTATTGCTTCTTCTGTTATTCGTTCTATTCGTATTTGACGTAATTTTATTCTCCCGAATTTCCATCTTATTTCTATATCTTCCTGTCCATTATCTATTGTTAAAACCACACGACGCTTTTCCATCTTCTCTATCAATTTTCCGCTTCGCTCTTCAAGGGATATTACACTTACTTCAACTTGTCCTTCTTTTAATATGCTATCCTTGATTAAACATCGCCTCGCAGTTTCTAATATTGATTCACTTTCCTTTGGTGAAAGTTCATACTCGTTTAACAACTCGAACATGAACTCACCATCGGATGTTTTGTGCTGATTGCGCTTTATTATTCTTGTGTTCATTGTCACCCCTTTTCTTTAATTTAGTTATTTTACTAAACTTTTGAGGCGACAAATGTCGTTATTTTAATACCATCATCTTCTTTACTTCGCTGAATTCCCCTGCTTCGAGTTTGTAAAAATAAATACCTGAGGACAAACCTGCCGCATCAAAAGTTACTTCATATGTCCCGGCATTTTGTCTTTCATTAACTAAAGTTTGAACTTCTTTTCCGGAAGAATTATAAACAATCAGTTTAACTTCTGACGTTTGATCACCGGCATTTGACCTTAATTCATATGTGATAACAGTTTTCGGATTAAAGGGATTTGGATAGTTTTGATAAAGAGCAAATGAAGCAGGTATGCTGCCGTTCTTCGGACTTATACCGGAAGGAATGCTCAACAAGCTGAACACTACTGTACTGTTGCCGGCGTTGGGCACAGCAAGCGTATCGGTTACTTTATTTACATAAATATCCGCGGGATTGCTCAATCCGCTTGCAACTATGACCGGCGCATTTGAAAAATTAATATCATATCTCGCAACAGACTGAATTCCCCATGTCGAAACATATACATTATCATTCCTGTCAAGAGAAATCCCGTCGCAGTTTGTATATGGAGTTGTAATTATGTTTGTGATTGATGAATCGGAAAAGTTGACCGATTTGATCGGAGCATTAGCACCCCAGCAGCAAATTAATAATCTGTTTCTCGGCGCATCGACATATACTCCGTTGGGCTGATTTGTTGTTGCCGCAACATAGATCCAGTAGTCGGAATTATTTGTATTCACCTTATATATTCGTCTCGCTGTAAAATCGGACACATACATTATCCCGGAATCATCTATTGCTAGATCGTTCAGAAAGGTTGAACCCGCGACATTAACGTTAAATATTTCGGAAGCGTTTGAAAGGTCATAGCCTCTTATTCTCGTCCCATTGCAGACATAGACTTTATTGTCATAAACAGTTACTCCGTGAATGGAGCTTCCGACAGTCACAAAGTCCGTTACAACACCATTTATGTCCCGCTGTACAATTTTTGTGCTGTTTGTATTTGAAATTAAATATCTTTTTCCAACCGAATCATAAGCCACGCTTTCCGGACTGCTGTACTGTGAATTGGAATTTTTTGCATTTACTACGGATAAAATAAAAAGAGCAAGTAGAATTTTCTTCAATGTCTTTTGATAAAGTTTAAAAATTTTTTTCAAGTTAATTATACATTCGTAAATAATAAAGTCATGTAATACAAAGAGTAAATAATTCTCAGATAACAGCTAAATTAAATTGTAAAAACTTTTTGAATTGGGTAAATTAACAAACTAAAACTAAATACTATCCATATTATGACATTAAGTGAAAAAATAAACACAAAACAAATCGGAATATTGACATACGGATTTACGCCCCCTAAAAGAAACAACATTCCTGAAAGAATAAGAGAAATTGCACAAACCCATTTAAACCGTCTGAATGATCTTGAATCTGAAATAGACGCCATAGTATTGTATGACATTCAGGATGAAAAGGAAAGGATCACCGAGGACCGGACATTTCCCTTTTTACCAACAATAGATCCTCTGGATTACAGTGAATCCTATCTTGATACAATTGATAAGCCGAAGATAATTTACAGGTGCGTGGGAAATTACAGCAAAGATGAGTTTGTAGAATTATTAAAACGCAGTTCAGGAAACGAAACACAAAGATACAGTGTGTTTGTCGGGGCATCTTCGGACAACCCGCCCGAGGACCAGCTTCTTCTGCCGGTTGCTTATGCATTATTCCACGAACACCAGGTAAACACAGTCCTCGGAGCCGTTGTGATTCCGGAACGGCATAAGATGCTTAACGATGAACATTTAAGAATGACCGGCAAAGCAAAAAGCGGATGCAGATTTTTTGTTTCACAGGCAGTTTACAATCTGGAAAATTCCAAGGATTTTCTGTCGGATTATTATTACTACTGTTTGGAAAATGGTATTGAGCTTAATCCGATTCTTTTCACACTTACTCCGTGCGGTTCGGAAAAGACCATGCACTTTATGAAATGGCTCGGCATCAGCATTCCGAAGTGGCTCGAAAATGATCTGGTACATTCCAAAACAATGCTTGAGGATTCCATTCAAATCTGTCTTGATATTTTTGACAACCTTTTCAGTTTTGCATTTGCTAAAAACATTCCCGTTGGATTTAATGTCGAAAGTGTTTCTATCAGGAAAAAGGAGATCGACGCATCAGTTGAACTGACTAAAGAAATAAGCAGAAGAATGAAAGCAAAAATGTCAGGTGTACAGAACACTGTCCAGACAGAAACCAACGTTTAGCCAGCTGTTTCAAATCCTCTTCAGTTGATGTTTATTGCTTGCGAACCGAATTATGATCTCATGGTCTCTTTAAGCTCACAAAACTATATACATTATTGTCGATAATAGCAAGATCAAGCAGATCAACGAAATTATTTCCATTCACGTCAGTTACGACATACCCTGAAACAAAATTAAATGCATCATTGTCAGTTTCCGACAGGTCAAATACATCAATGAATCCGTTTTGATTTACGTCTCCACTGTAAATACAATATAATCCGCCTTTGAGCTGAAGATTATTTCCGTATGCTTTTGAAATTGATGTCGTGAAATCATAATTAAAAAAAGATCCGTCAGCTACAAGAGATTCACCGCCTGACTCTGACCAGGTTTCTAATGTGTTAAAATGTTTAACAACCAAATAATATAATCCGGACGGAGTGTTGTGGTAAGCGTACATCCCTGTAAAATTCAGTGAATCAATTACAGCTCTTGCCGAATCTCTAAGCCTGTAAGGTGAAGCTGCATCCCTTATATAAAGTGATACTGTATCTCTTCTGTTAAGAGGATTCGATACATCATTAAACAGTCCTTCAGGCGTAACTTTTAAATTTACATTAACCAATGGTGACGGACCTTCCGTGCATATCCACACACCCCCAGTAGATGACCCGGCAGTTCCCGCAAATACTTTCAGATTGGTATGATCATTTACCGATAATATTGGAGTTGCAGAATTTGTAAAATTAAAGTTGGAGAAAGTCATACCATCGTCTGTTGAACGGAAGACTCCTCCGTTTCCGGATGTATAAAAATTCCCTGATAAACTATACATGATCCCTCTTTGCGAAGAGGCCGTGTTGCTTGAAGTTGTCCAGGTCAATCCTTTGTTTGTTGACTTACTGAAGTTGTACGGAGAAGTTGTAGTTATCATAAAAAGGTCTCCGTTTGGTTTTTGAACAAGGTTATATCCATTCTTACCGGGATTAAGATTGGCACTAAAGGTCAGTCCGTTGTCGGTTGACCTGTAAAAGCCTACTGACGTTGAACCCGTTACTCCGACATAGATAATATTCGAGCTGTCAATATCTACCAAAACCGGCAGACAATTTAAACCGGTCAGGGCGGTTTCATTAAACGTTTGTCCGTTGTCCGTACTTCTGAAAAATCCCATCGATGTTGTGATAAAAATATACCCGGTGCTTCCGCATTTTACTCCCTGAAGATTTTTATTGTTGAAAGCTGAAGACGGGATCAAAGAAAAGTTCTGACCCTGATCAGTTGATTTCAAAAGTCCGGTGGAATAATGTGCGACATACATGTTCCCTGAATAATCAAAAGCAAAGTCCCACATTGTTTGTCCCGAGCCGACATAGACAGTATCCCATGAATTACCATAGTCGGTTGATTTCCACACTCTCGAGTTTGAACTTGTCAGTCCTCCGGCAAATACGTTTCCGTAATTATCCTTTGCCAAAGACCATACACCTCGTCCGTTGAGCATTTGATTCCAGGTCTGGGAATATGAAATACATGAAACGAAAATGAAAACTACTAATAATGTAAGTTTATTTTTCATGATCTAAGATTTTTAAAAATTTAAGAAATTTAATTTAAAGAAATATTATTTGTCAAACTTTCGGAGTAATGATTAATGGAAAAGAAACTTAACAACATTTATTGCTGATATCAATAACAAAATCAGCACGTTCAGCAACAGTTGCTTTAGGAATATAAATTAGTTTGTAACCGAATTTCTCGTAGGATTTTATTACAGACTCATAACCTGCAACTGCCTCATCAAAGCTGTGTTTCCTCTCATTGTCAGTTCTGTAAATTTCCTTCCATGGAGGAGTAACGAAAACAGTTTCGTTGAACCTGTACTTTAAGGCCGCTTTTGTCAGATATACAGGGGCATTTTTCCATCCGATCTGATCAATTATTGCTCTGTCGAAAAAAACAATTTCATCTTCATCGAGCATACTGTTGTACTGATACATTGTACGTGAAACAGTAAGATCAATAAATTTTTTCCAGTCTTTCCAGGGCAAAGCATCGCCTTCAATATAATTCTGTTCTTTGACTACCTGTCGTCCTGTCTCATGAATAACTTTAAAACCTCTTGAAGCAATTTCCTGCATTAAAGATGATTTACCCGAACCGGAGCATCCGGATATAATAAAGAAATTTTTTTTATATCTGATTTCGGGAATTGAAGGACAATAACTGTCCTCGGTAAAATCTATTTGGTAAAGTTTAATGGCGTTCATGTGTTAAAACTAATTATTTGAGAACCGAAAAATTCTTTTCTCCATTATTCAAAATAATTATGTCTGCAGCCTGGTGGGGTTTATGTAATTCCACATATGATTTCTCCTGAGGTATGTATGCTTCCCTCCAGGAAATAAAGTCATTAACACCATCTCTGATAATACCCCGCCTGGCTCCAAACTCCGGGTCACATTCAATCCAAATCTTGAGATCAAAAAAATTTCTAAGCTCATATCTTAGTGAAGTCACTCCTTCAATTATTGAAGTTTTAAAAGGATATGCTTTTTTCTTTTCTTCAATATTCATTACATCACGTTCCCACCATGGAGATTTACTAAATTCCGAAATTTCTCCTTTTGACAGCGGCAAAATAACTTCATCCAGAACTCTTTTCCAATTTATGATTGTTTGTGTTCCCAACGGATGAAACGGATGTTCATCAGCCCTACTCGGAAAATCATCCATGGAAATTACTTGTGAAAAAATCAATGCTTCACAAAGCAATTTAGCCAGTGTACTTTTTCCTGATCCTCCTCTTCCGTCAATTGCAATTAATTTTGTTTTTGATTTAGGAATTATGTCTCTTATTTCCGAAACAAGAAAATTAATTGTTTCAGAAGGTACAATATTTATCTCCATAAAAATATATTTGCTATTCTTCTTCTATCTGTCCGATTTCTTGAACCGGACGTATTGCTCTGCAGAAAGATTTACCCTAGCCGAATATGATCCTCTTACAGAATAATCCTCTTCATTTGTCATTGCCGTTAATGTCAGATTGAATGATGAAAATTCCTTGATTCCATTTAGATAACTGCAGCATGATTTCAAATAAGTAAAATGCTTATTCGAGCTGTTAAAGATTTGCAAATTAATGTTAAAATACATTTGAATCAATGGGTTAAAAAGTTAATAAAATGTTAAAAAACGTTAGTGATTCAGTCATACCTTATATTCGTTTAAATGAAAGTTATAACATATATAAATTACAAACAGTTATAGCGTCACACTTAAAAAATATTATAGCTATGGTACGGCACAGATTTGAGGTTAAGAAGACAAGTTAATACTTATCATGGTTTAAAAAACGTCCCGGAAAAAACTCAAATCAACTGGAATCAAAGTAAGTCAAAAATACTTAGATATATTTTGAATTTTTTTCTGAAGATATTGATTCTCATTCATAGAACTCTAAGAACATGACTTACTATCATCAACAAACCAAATTTACATGCGGACCGGCTTCAATAAGAAACTGCCTTCTGGCACTGGGTTACATTTATTCGGAAAAAAGGATCAGAAATTACGTTGGAAGCGACAGGATCAACGGCACCAGCGAGAGAAAGATCTTCCGTGCGTTACGATTACTTGGATTTAGTTACAAAGAGTTTTCTAATAAGAGCGAACAGGCATTCAGGCAAAGGATACTTTCAAATATTAAGAAGGGAAACAAGATGATAATACTTACAGATCACGAAGACCACTGGATAAGCATTGTTGACTATTCAAATAAAAAGCTTGAGGTCATTGACCCTGAACAAAAGCGTAACAAACTTTTTTTAACTCCGAAAGAGCTCAGCAAATGGTGTCTGAATTTTAATAAACGTTCTAAAGAAACTTATTATTACGGCATCATTATTTATAAGCCAGAAGAAGACTAATATATCGCACTATAAAGATCTGATGACCCCATGTCAGTGTTTTTTGAAAGCCAAGGTAAAACTGACACAGCTCTTGCGAATCAAAATATCTTCCCTTAGGAATATCCAAAATAATAATACATCCGAATGGTAACTTTTGGAAAGAAGACAGAAGGTGTTGAATGTAAAAAGCGTCTTGGTGTTTATGCTGTCATTTTTGAAGAAGATAAAATCGCGATCATCAGGACACCCAAAGGCTATTTCTTGCCGGGCGGCGGCGTGAATGAACACGAAGAGATAGAAGAAGCTCTCAGGCGTGAGGTCATTGAAGAACTAGGCTGGGAGATCAGGATCAAAAAATACATCGGTGAAGCAAAGCAATTCTTTTCCACCGGCACCAATGAGAAGACTTATCATGAAAGCACAGGACATTTTTATATTGCCGGGAAAACAGCTGAGACCTCTGAGCCGGTCGAAGCAGACCACCGGCTGATATGGATGACAATTGAAGATGCAGTGAAAAATTTATATTTCGAATATCAGGTCTGGGGAGTAAAGGAAAGCATAAAATAGAATACGTACTATGGTCCCCTCCCCTTCTAATCGGCTGCCGTTAAGACAATGAGACACACAATTCAAAAAATAAAAATCATACCGCTGGAATAGTTAGACATGAAATCACAGTTCGGCAACTTCAGGTGCGCTGATTGGATTACTCAGAAGCTACGATTTCTATGATCCTTCAGATCCCGGAATATCGATCTCATCACTTGAGGCTCTTGAGAATTCAGTACAGAACTCGCTTGACTATCTTGCGGGCAGGTTCACCAACTTCACTAATGAGAGAAGCAAAGTAATTCATTGATTCAACGATAAGGGAGGATTGACCGACAGATCAAAAAGAGCAAAGATGCACGTGAGAAGAAAATACGGAGCAGGTTCACCGGAGTATAAAGCGCTGGTGAATAAGGTATACTGATAAACAGGATAAGACAGGATGAGACACCCCAAAACCCCTCTCCCTTGGAGGAGAGGGGAATTTTTTTTTTGGTAAAAAAACTTTTTGTCATTCCAGGAAGTCCAACACGTCCAACACCAAACTCTAAATAATGAATTAAGGATAAAAATTATTTTAGGTATATTTATGGCGTTAGCATAAGAAATATTTTTCTTAAAGAACTAATTTATCCAAATGAAAATAAATTAAATTCAAATGATAATAGCAAAAGAAAAAATTCAAAAAGCCATTCAAAACATCCCGGACAATCTTGAAATAGAGAATGTGATAGAAAAATTAATATTACTCGATAAGATTGAACAAGGGATAAAAGATATGAATGACGGTAAAGTATTTACCGGTGAACAGGTAAGAGAAAAATTAGCGAAATGGTTAAAGTAATATGGACCAAACGAGCTCTCAACGATCTGGCAGAGATTGAAGAATGAATAACACAATTTCATAACATCGGCAACAATCAACAGGTTAAAATAAAAATATTTTATACCACCGGAAAAGAAATCGCTGAATTGACAAACGGAACATTCTATGTCTGGTGCGAAATCCCGCCCATATTGGTGTTCCGAGCGGAGCGAGGTCACCAACATGCAAAGACACGTGAGAATTATTAAACACCCACAGCTTCATAAACACTATAATAATTTGCATCCGGATACATTCGTTTTAAATAACTACTTAATGTCTTTGCACATGGGGGAAAAGATTTCGTTGCTAATTCAATATCCTCCATTAATAATGTTACATGCCAGCTCTTTAAATGGACATCTATTCCTGTGAATATTCGCTGACCTTTAAAATTTAATTTTGTAACTTGTTGCATTGTAAGCCTCCTTTTGTTTATTTTAGTCTGTTAACTAAATTTAATAAACTTTTGTGAGGCTTGCTATTTTAAACATAAGGTCTGTCGGGGGTAAAAGTTTTTTGGGGACAGAGCAACTTTGAACTAACTGCAAGAAGCTAACAAACCAAAAACAAACCGGAAGCTGAAAAACCAATCAGAACAAGCAAAACTAAATTTTATATGAACATAAAAGAACAAATCAAAAAGTATATTGCCAGCCAGCCTGAACCAAAACGCAGCGACTTGCAAGAGTTGCACCGCATTATTCTGAAAGTAATGCCGGCATGTAAATTATGGTTCATGGATGGTAAAAACAGTGAGAACAAAATTGTTTCTAATCCTAATATAGGATATGGATCTCACACCATAAAATATGCTGATGGAAAAACCAGAGAGTTTTATCAAATTGGTATCAGTCCAAACACAACCGGAATCTCTGTCTATATCCTTGGTATTAAAGATAAGAAATACTTAGCCCAGACATATGGAAAAAAAATCGGCAAGGCGAGTGTGAGCGGATATTGCATTAAGTTTAAAACGCTGAAAGATATAAACATTGATATGCTTGAAGAGGCAATACGATATGGGGCTGAGCAAGAACTGTAATTTTTCATGCAAACTTTGGACGGTTGGGCTTCGTTGCGTGAAGTAAACCGGCCCCCAACATCGACTTGCCACAATGGCGGGTGACGTGCTTCTATGACACTTATGTGCTTGCGTGTTGGTGATTAAGCCTGCCTGCAGCAGCCAGGCAACAATAACTGCGCTGCTTCTGAAATCCTAAGAATACTCCGGTAAATTTTATTTTATGTTATAATCCAATTATGTAAATTGTAATTGAACAATTAAAATAGAAATCATGACACAATTATTAGAAAAGGCAGTTAAAAAAATCTCAAAGCTATCCGAAAAAGAGCAAGATGAAATTGCTAAAATTATTTTAGAAGAAATCGAGGATGAGGAGGTCTGGTTTAATAAGTTTAAGAATAGTCAATCCAGATTATCAATTTTAGCTGATGAGGCAAAAAAAAGAGTTTAAAAATGGGAAGACAAAACCAATGGATCTGTAATGGAATCCACAACGACCGAAAGATTTAGAAAATCTTTCGATAGTCTGCCTTTTAAAATTAAAGAATCCTCAAGAAAAGTTTTTAAAATCTGGAAGACAAATCCCTATCATAAAAGTTTAAAGTTTAAAAGAATTCATGATAAAAAAAATATATACTCGGGTACGAATTGGGATATCCTATAGAGCTTTGGGTATTAAAGAAAACAATACAATGATTTGGTTTTGGATCGACTCACACGGTGAATATGATAATATGATAAAAAATTTTAAATGATTCTTGTTCTAAGAGCCTAAAAACAAATAATTGTTTTCACGGCTGTGCCATATCGGGAAGTTAAAAAATTAGTGTCTCGTTGTTTTCGAAGTCGCCCGCAGGCTTTTTCCCAGTTACTGTTGTTCCAAAAAGTTTGTCGAAGCTAAATAAAAGAAAGAATACAGGCTACAAACTTTTGTCCAACAACAACAAAGCTCTACGATTCATTAGAATTGAAGTTTAACCATGATACTCCCAACACGAAATTAATTTAGATGTCTTGAAATAGCAAATACTTTCCAGGAAATGTTCTATTGTTGGAGACCAAAAGTTTGCATAAGAAGTTTGCTTTAATTTTAGAGGAGGTGTCAGGACTTCCGAGTCTGACACCATTGAATATTGCGAGTATCGAGACGGAAGTCCCGACACCACAGAGCTAAACTATGGGAAATTCCGTTTCAAGTTCACCAATGAATTGTAATGTTGGGCTGTCTCTTAAATCTCGTGGCGTAACAAAATCAGCGATAATAAGTCCGCATTTTGTATTAAGGCCTTTTTCAAGTTTCTCATTTAAATTTTCTACTTTTTTGGTTTGAAAGTAAATTTCAAGAAATTGATTTTTCTTTTTATTTATTTCTATCAGTTCTTCAGTAGACATCATTTCTCTAAAATCGGTTTGATCAAAGTCTGAAATGTCTATTTGATCTTTAAGTTTCCAGCTATTATATCCTAATATTTCCAGAGCATATTTGCAATCTTCCGATGCTTCTGCAAAACATCTGTAACAAAGTTCTGAACAAATCATGGGTTGCTTTCCGAGCCCGGTTAATCGTGTTATAAAACTCAGAGCAGTATCCAGGATGAATCGGATAATCAATCCAAAGACAGGGATATTTAATCTCCTTGTTGTACAAAGCACAGCCAGTAATAAAATTGCTTCATAGGCATATCTGTCACCGCTCTGTTCGAAGTAAGATATACGGGATTTGACGGGCCCTATGGGGTAACTCATGTCTCCAAGCTCGCTTCCGAGTTTTTTAAAGCGATATACATGGATGTAATTTTGAGGAGGAACGGTAGTACTGTATTTTAGCGTATTTTTCTTGACCCCTTCAGCGATTGCCTCCAATACATAATTATCAAAGTAAATTGCGGAATGACTATAGTTACTGCCATCGAACTTCTTAATTTGTTCATCAAACCAGGTTCTTCCATTGTAAAGTAATAAATCGCCGAACTTTAAATCTTGAGGTTTAATTGTGCTCATGATGGTTTTATTTTAATTTTTTGAAAATAGCATTAAAAAATTAATGCATGTTATTTAAGATGTAGGTTAAGAATGTTCTTACTAATACAAAGGTGATAATTCTTCATTTAACTCACAGCGGGAAACTTACCCGGAAAGTACTTCCCATTCCTTTCCGGCTGGAGACATTTATTTTCCCATTATGCATATCAACGATATTTTTTAAGCCGGAATTGATGATCATGAATTGACGAGAATTTTCGAAGAGAATAACAAATCCGTGAAGCCTAATACCCGTTATAAAAGAGAAATTAAAAAAGGACTGAACCACAAATTCATTGAGTGCGCGTATTTAGGCGACATGGCGTGGATCATCAGGGAGAAGAATTTTCACAGGAAGATCGGAGTCACCGGAAAAGAGTTTGATTCATCAATTAAACTTGTAAATAAGCTAAGGAACATCTTAGCTAACCCGGTTAATAGCCTGATCAAAGGAAAACATTCTATTGTCGAATTGGATATGACGATTACAAAGATCGAAGTTTTAACCGCGAAGATAAACAGCTATTTATTAAAGTAATGTCATAATTTCTTGATCAATTTTAATTCAATTTCTTCGATCTTGCTGTAAAACCATTTTCGGGCTACCAATAATTTTTTCTGATTATATATTTTGAATTTCAATTCTTCGATCTTTGATCTTTTACCAAGGAATTCAGTCTTAAGCAGCTTTAGATAAATTTTTATGAAATCAAGGTATGCTTTTTTTGTTTCCCGGGAAATCAGTTTATCGTTTCTTAAAAACTGTATAAAGGAGTTTGCGACATATTCCGCCTCAGAAACCAATTTCAGATCGTAATATATCATGAGCTGTAAAATTTTTACTGCGGGTTTATAGTGAATAAAGGAATAATTTTTTATTGCAGCAAGCTCACTTAAAGCTGCATCATGATCCCTGTTCTGATAATAAATTCTTGCATAGCTGTAATGTATCGCATTGTTCTGAAATTTTTCGTCAAGGGATTTTGCATACTTGTCTATGAAAGATTTTGCCCAGTCGAATTCTTCCAGGGACATTGACAGTGAGACGAATTTAAAAAAAACGTCCACATTCATTTTTTCCGTTTCATTATATATGTTAAGGCTGAATCTCAGTTTCGCTATTTCAAATTCCTCTTTTGAAAAATCCTCGCCCTCGATGGTTTTTTCGAAACAAAATATCTGCAGATTATTGATTGCTTCTTTGATGTAACTTTTTGAAAGTGATTTATGGTCCCGGGTAAGCATTTCCTTTATCTGGAAAAAACTATCCCTGTCGCTTTCCAAAAGCATCTTTAAAGTCATGTAATTTATTTTAATTTCAGGATCATTCAAAAGCTGAATATTATTATCAATGATAAAATTAACTTCATTGATAAATGGTATTTCTATCTTCTGATCAAAAGTATGCGACCTGTTCAGGAGGGAGATGATTTCGGTTAACATTTTTTTAAGAAAGAATTTCATTAGTTCATTCCCGGGTTCCATCAGTTCTTTTTTGAAGGTATCCTTTTTTGTTAGATACGTTTTCTGTCTGTCAATATTAGCGGAATATGCGTCTTTCAGTAAAAACCCGTAGAGGTTATCATTGTCCTTGCCTTTGATCAACCTCTTTCTGACAGCTCTGTATTTCTTTTCAAACAAATTGTACTGCCTGTGTTCTGTAAGTTCTTCAAGAAATGTTATGTCGAGCATAAAAGGATTCGTCTTTTCAATGCCGATAAATCTTTCGATCAGACTTTCCGTTTCTGAGATCAGATATTTCATCGTTCCATCTACATACTTGCCGGGACCGTAAATTTTCCGGTGCAGGTTTTCCCTCGATAATTCAGGAGCATTGAATCCGGGAAAGTAATCACTTAAGATTTCGTAGAGTTTGATTACCCTGGAATTGCTGTTGAAATAAGATGAATTAATAAATTTCCCGAGCTTCTTAAACTCAGCTTCATCTAACATGGTAAGCATTTTTATGATGTCACCTTTTATCATATCCCCTTTTCCAACTTTTCAAAAAAAGTTTAATTTATTTAAAATATAAAACATACTTAATTTTACATCAGAGATTCACCGGTATTAAATGACTCACAATAGTAATTAAACATAATTTAGCATTTATAAAAATTTAAATTAAGTTCAATTAAGCAGAGCAGGAAAATGAAGAGAGTGAATCCATTGAAGCAGTTGATTCAAACAAATAAAGTTCTTTCAAATAATATTTTAAAACAAATAAAATCACAATGAACACTTTAAAAATTTTCTTTTCTATAATATTTTTGCTTTTCCTCCTCCGGCATATGAATGCACAGGTCACACAGGAATGGGTCTCCCGATACAACGGACCGGGAAATGCTGTTGATTTTGTAAAAGCAATGATACTGGATGCTTCGGGAAATGTATACGTCACCGGGCAGAGTGTCGGAAGCGGCGGCAATATCGATGCAATTACAATTAAATATAATTCAAACGGCGACAGTCTCTGGGTAAGGAGATATAATGGTCCGGCTAACAGAGCTGATTTCGGATATTCGATATGTGTAGATGGTGCCGGGAATGTATATGTTGCAGGGAAAAGCGATGCTTCTAATTTCTATTCTGATTTTATAACAATAAAATATAATTCATCCGGGATTCAGCAATGGGTTTCAAGATATGATGGAACCGCAAATGCAGATGATGCTGCGTGGAAAGTTGCTCTGGATAATTCCGGAAATGTTCTTGTTGCCGGTCTAAGCAAAGATTCATCCTTAAATCTTGATTATGTAACTATAAAGTATGATCCGAATACCGGCGATGCTGTCTGGATGAACAGGTTGCGTGATTCAGCTTCGGGAACAGTTTATATGGCAATTGACGCATCGAACAATGTATACGTAACCGGCTATTCATCAGGTGATTATTTAACAGTTAAGTATAATTCATCCGGTGTCCAGCAATGGATTCAAAGATACGGTCTGCCGGGGAACAACAACGACTTTCCGAGTGCAATAGCTGTAGACGGTTCTGCAAACGTTTATGTAACCGGAAGCAGCTCGATAGACTCAAGTTCAAGCTACGATTATGCTACGATAAAATATAATTCATCCGGGAGTTCAGCAATGGGTTGCAAAATATAACGGAACGGCAAATTACGTCGATGATGCAAATGCAATTGCAGTCGATAATTCAGGTAATGTTTATGTAACCGGACGAAGCATTGAGACAGGAACGACGAACGAAAGCTGCACAACATTGAAATATAATTCATCCGGAGTTCAGCAATGGGTTCAAAGCTATTCGGGACTGAATGGAATTAACGCTACTCAAAATACATCTAATTCAATTGCATTGGATGCATCAGGAAATGTGTATGTTGCCGGAGAATGCGGGCAAGTGAATTCCGGTTATGATTACATTACGATTAAGTATAATCCATCGGGCACGCAGCAATGGATTAAATTTTACAGCTACAGCAACTCTTATGACATGGCTAACATTGTGATGCTCGATGCATCGGGAAATGTATATGTAACAGGTTCGAGCTTCGGTACAGGCAGCAGCTATGATTTTGCAACAGTAAAATATTCACAGACAATGGGAATTACAAATATCACATCCGAAATTCCAAATACATTTTCTTTATCACAAAACTATCCTAACCCGTTTAATCCCACTACAAACATTACCTTCAGCATTCCGAAATCAGAGTCAGTAAAATTGATTGTGTATGATATTCTGGGAAAGGAGGTTGCCGTACTTTTAAATGAAAATTTGAATGCGGGAACATACAATATTGATTTCGACGGAAGCAATCTCGCTTCCGGAGTTTATCTTTATCAACTTCAGTCGGGCGAATCTTCAGAAATTAAAAAAATGAATTTAATTAAATAAAATTAAAAATGAAAATTATCATGAAAACTTTAAAGATTTTCTTTTGGATAATATTTTTGCTCTCTTTTCTGCAGCGTTTGAATGCACAGGTGACAGAGGAATGGGTTGAAAGATACACCGGGCTGGTAACGACCAGTACTGATGTCGGTGAAGCGATTGCTTTGGATAACAACGGGAATATATATGTAACGGGATACACACAGGACACTATTAAAAGATATGTCACGATAAAATATAATCCCGCCGGGACGAAGCTATGGTCTTCGATTTATAACGGGACCGGTCACAATGCGAATATGGCATATGCAATTGCTGTAGATAATTCTTCTAACGTTTATGTTACAGGGGACAGCCGGTCGGCAACAAATAATTATCAAGATTATGCAACCATAAAATATGACTCTAACGGAGTGCAGATATGGGAAGCAAGATACAACGATCCGCTTTTAAGCGAAGATGATGCAAGGTCAATCGCAGTTGATAATTCAGGAAATGTATATGTAACGGGCTATAGCTACGGCGGAAGCACGGTAAACTATGACTACGCGACAATCAAATATAATTCATCGGGAGTTCAGCAATGGGTTGCCAGGTATAATGGTACCGGAAGCGGTGATGATGAAGCTACTTCTATTGCAATTGATAAATCCGGAAATGTTTATGTTACCGGAAAAAGCACAGCGACCGTTCCCAGTTTTGATTATGCTACAGTAAAGTATAATTCATCCGGAGTTCAGCAATGGGTAATGAGATATAACGGTCCGGGAAATAGTTTTGACGTACCTTCATTCATTCAGGCGGATGATTCGGGCAATGTATATGTGACCGGTTACAGTCTCGGTACCGGGACAGGATACGATTATGCAACAATAAAATATAATTCAGCCGGCGTAGAGCAGTGGACTGCAAGATATAACGGACAGACATACTTTGATGACGATGCAAATTGTCTCAGGGTTGATAAATCGGGAAATGTATATGTAACCGGCCTCAGTGGACACAGCGGATCAGGGTATGATTTTGCAACTGTAAAATATAATTCCTCCGGTATTCAGCAGTGGGCTTCGAGGTACAGCAACGGAAGCGGTTCGGATGAAGGAAAGTCTCTCGCTATTGATACACTTGGGAATGTTTATGTGACGGGTTATTGTGCAAACCCTACAACCAATGACTATGCAACTGTAAAATATGACTCTTCGGGAATTCAGCAATGGGTACAAAAATATAACGGTCCGGGAAATGGTGTGGACCAGGCATATTCCATAGCCGTTGACAAAACAGGAAATGTCTATGTTACGGGAGTGAGCGGAGGCGCAGGCACGGCCGCAGACATTGCTACAATTAAATATTCACAATCACCAGCAGCATCAAGAAAGCTTAACCTCACGGCTCTCATACAGGGATTTTATGATAACGCCACAAATAAAATGATCAAAGATACCGTAAGGGTTTACTTAAGAAATGCAGGAACACCCTATGCCATTGTTGATTCATCACGATCAATTCCCGATTCTTTGGGAAAGGGAAATTTCTATTTTAATGCTGCTGTCAACGGCGTCCCTTATTATATAGTAATAAAACACAGAAATTCCATTGAAACATGGAGTGCTTCTGCAAATGCATTCAGCAGCGACAGCTTAAACTATTCATTCACTTCTTCCTCTTCACAGGCATTTGGAAGTAACATAATTCAGGTTGATTCATCACCTCTTCTTTTTGCCGATTACAGCGGAGATGTGAATCAGGACGGGGTAGTTAATGCAATCGATGCAGGTATGATTGATAACGATGCATTTAATTTTGTAACCGGATATATTAATACAGACATTACGGGAGACGATGTAGTTGATGCAATCGATGCAGCGCTCGCAGATAATAATGCGTTTAATTTTGTGGGAAGGGTAACGCCTTAAGTTCATTTCCTCCCCGCGAGAAACTTCCTGTATGTATTGAGATGACTTCCGGGCTATTGTCTGCCGTAATGATAATTTCGAGTGATATTAATATTTTAGGATAGTGCGGAAAAGCGCGCTGATAACGAATGATCATTAATGGAACCGCTTTTGTCATTCAGCCGCCGGCAAGTGAATACTTTAAAGAAAGAATTATCTTCTCGCAACCGGACGGGGATGACAGAATGTTGAGTTTATACTTTGTAGTAACAGATTAATATTATTATTTTTGGAATCTCCTTCCGGTGACCGTGACTCCAACCGGGGACACTAATTAGGAGGAGACAAATTTCAAAAGCCCTGCAAATGGATGAGCTTCAAATAACACTTCGTCTTCAAAAGATAAAGCATCTCTTTGATATTCCGGATATTACTCCATACTCTGTATATTATGAACCATACAGTAATAAAGCAGGAATTAATTATGTCGTGGAAAAACTATATGCACACCGCAAATCTAAAAAAATTCTGCTGACAATTTTTTTGCAGCAGGATCAAATTACACCGGGTCTTGAGCAGGAAACAATAAATGCGATCAAACGATACTCAAAAGCCTGGGCTTTGGACGCAAAACAAAAAATGTCGCGCGCAAATAGTAAAGGACTTCGCAGCCTGGGTACGGCAGTTATTGCATTAATCTTCCTCAACGGGACAGGGATCTGGCTTGGTAACTTTGATAATTTTATTTTAAAGCTTATTTCCGAAGGGCTGATCGTAGCTGCGTGGGTTCTTATGTGGTTTCCTTTGGATATATTGACACAGGAATTCTGGATTAACAGACTGGAAAGGAAAACACATCAAAGACTGGAAAATATTCGGGTTGAGATTAAAGCAGTCTGAAGTCATTTTACTGTGGCGTCTCAATTCCGCTGCTGTGATACTGTAGATTATGAACAACGATGTAAAGTCTGATTACAATCAAATTGGGGAATAAAAATATATGACAAATTGGATTGCTGAACATCAATCCGAGCTCATTACAATTATAATTGGGATTGGTCTTGGATTACTTATATATTATCTTAATTTCTATCGAAGAAGGGCATTTTTTTGCAATACAAGTTTTAACCTGGTAAACCCGAATTCAATTAATTCAATTGATTCGACTGATTCAAATAAATTAAAAATTATGTTTGGAAACAGAGAGGTCAGTAATCTAACTGTAACTCATATTGCTTTTTGGAATGGAGGAAATGATACAATACACAAAAGCGATATAGTGAGTCAGGATGAATTGCGGATTGAATTAAAAAATGAAAATGAAATATACGATATTGAAATTTTAAAGCAGAGTGAATCGTCAAATGATTTCCGGATAGAGCGGAATGACAAAAGTTTATATTCACTTACTTTTGATCATGTCGGTAAATCACAAGGTTGCGTGATAAAAATTTTACGTTCGGGAGCAGCATCAGATGACATAAATATCATTGGAAAGATAAAAGGTATTGGGAGAATTAAAAAAAGAAAACCGAAAAACAATTATTATGTCTGGCCGTTAGGCGTTGCTGTCATTGATATACTTGACGGAATGTTTTTTAATTTTGGTACTTATAATGTTATAACATTTCTTCTCACAGTATACGGATACATAGTTTTGATAATTCTGTCCCCAATTTTTTTTAGCAACTGGAAAAACATTTTGCCGGAAGATTTATATAAAAGTTTTGTTTCTGAAAATTAAATCCTAACTTCACTCTGTAAATAATGAATAAGGTATACTAAAATATCCTGATAGAAACTCTGCATCTGTTTATTGTTATGTAAATTAATACTTTGTTTTACTAATTTATAAAAGTAAACTAAATAAAATAAAAATATATGATTGCTATTAAAGGAATATATGACGGTAAAAATGTAATTCCTCTTGAAAGCCTTCCTGAAAATAAGAAATATAAAGTTCTGATTACTCTGCTGGAAGAGTTTGATAATAATGAAGAAATAAGAAATTTCACTTTACAGGACAGTGCTTTTTCTTTTTGGAATAATGAAAAGGAAGATATTTATCAGGATTATATTTTAAGAGATAAAAAATGAAAACGGGTGATATTGTTCTTGTCCCTTTTCCGTTTTCGGAACTTAATGATATTAAAGTAAGACCTGCGGTTGTAATTTCAACTACAAAAGACAAATTTGAAGATTTAATAGTATCTGCTATTAGTTCAGTCATTCCCGATTTAATCTCGCCCAATGAAATTGTAATTGAGGTAAGTTCAGTAAATAATCTTAGAAGCAAATCAATTATAAAGGTTGACAGAATTGTAACAATTAAAAAAGAGTCTGTGATTACAAAAATTGGAAATTTATCAGAATTAGAATTGAAAAATTTTATAACTGTGTTTAAGAATTTAGTTAAGAATTGATTTCAATAGTTAGTCACTTTTGCAAGTATGTCGAAGTTTTATAAAAGATGTCAGGCTGACGACATTGGGATTAACTATCCTGACGGAAATCCCCATACCACAATTAAAAATTAAGAATAAAATTCAAACTAACCATTTCTAATCCATGATCATCCACCTCATAGACGGTACATACGAGCTTTTCCGGCATTTCTACGGTCTGCGCAGCTTTAATAAAGGCAAGGATAAACCATTCGGAGCTGTCGCAGGTGTCCTGAACGGCATACTGCAAATGATCGATGAAGGCGCAACACACATTGGCGTGGCGACCGATCACGTTATCGAATCATTCCGCAATGAGCTCTGGGCGGATTATAAAACAAACGCAGGCATGGAGCCGGCGCTTGTTGCGCAATTCCATCCGCTTGAAAAAGCATTGGTATCTATGGGTGTGGTCGTCTGGCCGATGGTAGAGCTTGAAGCTGATGACGCGCTCGCCTCTGCCGCATACCTCGCAGCGGCTGATCCGCGTGTGCAGAAAGTATCTATCTGGACGCCGGACAAAGATCTTGCGCAATGCGTGCGCGAGGACCGGGTCGTTCAGATTGACCGGAGAGCAAAGATCATCCGTGACGCAGACGCGATACGCAAAAAGTTTGGTGTGGATCCGGCGCTTATCCCGGACCTGCTCGCACTCATCGGCGACAGCGCTGACGGCTATCCCGGTATTTCGGGAATAGGAAAGGTCGGCGCCGTTCGGCTGCTGAATGAGTACGGACCAATTGAGGATTTCCCGGCAAAGGTACTTGGTGAAAAACTAGAGCAGGCGTTATTGTTTAAGCAGCTGGCAATATTACGTACCGATGCTAAGCTGTTTAAGGATGTGGACGAACTCCGATGGCGCGGACCGACTTCATCGTTCGCGAAATTCACTGCGAAAATGAATGCACCGCGTTTGCTTGAGCGTGCGAATGATCTGGCAGCAAAAGTTGCTTCATCCTCGAAGACCTTACGATAAAAATAATAAAGCTGCAAAAGTTTAAACCTCGGCAAAAAGAATCCTTCCTTCGATATATCAACAGACCTAAATTATAACTACATTATTAAAGTTAATATAAAAGAATGACGTTCGTAAAACAAGAGCGGATAATTTCAAACCGGAAAGTATTTTCAACCAAAAATTAAATACATCAAAAATGAAAAAAGAAATTCACTACTACATCAATAGTTGCAAAATAGGTGGTTTGTTTACAATACTATTCCTGTTCATATTTAGTAATTTTTTGCCTGCTCAATGGGTCGAGACCGGCGGACCGGGTTCCCCGGTTATAAGTCTTTTAGTCCGAGGGAACAGATCTTTATGCAGGAACCAATACTGCCAGAGGACCCGGTGGTGTTTATGTTTCATCAATATCCAATCCCACTGTCTGGACTCCGGTCAATTCCGGTCTTGTGAATCACTATGTCTCAAAAATCGGTGCATACAATTCGGTCCTTTTTGCAGGGACATTTCCTTCTGGTCCGGTATACCGTTATGCCGGCGGATCATGGGACACAGTCGCAATGGGAAATGATACTTATGCTACGGCTTTCGCAACACAGGACAATTATTTTTTTGCAGGTACATTTCTCCGAGGCGTGTACGTTCAACTGACTGCCGGAGTTAACTGGTCTCAGGCAAACTCAGGGCTTGCAGGCATTTCCGTCTGTTCAGTGTTTTGCTCTAAATGGAACCAGTCTCTTTCTTGGAACAAGCGACAGCGGAATTTACCGCTCGACAGATTACGGATCCAGCTGGACACATGCAAACAATGGTCATTTATAATCTCAACATTTATGCGCTTGCAGTTATTGACACAATTCTTTTTGCCAGTGTTCCGGGAGGTTTTAGTTTTACTATATACCGTTCAACTGATAACGGAGCAAACTGGGAACAGGTAAATCACAAGGTCAACCGGCGATAAATCAATTTGCAGTCAGCGGCAGGAATATCTTCGGAGTAGCATTCGCTGCCGGTGTTTTTCTGTCTACCGATCTCGGCGTTACCTGGAATCAGGTTAATGATGGAATTCCAAATGGGCTTACGATGCTGTCCATCGCTATCCGCGGAACCGATCTTTATGTGGGTTCGAGCTACAGCTGCAACAATTAACGGGCTTGTATATTACCGTCCGCTCTCGGAGATGATAACAGGAATTCAAGAAGTATCAGGCACAGCAGCAGAATTTAGTCTCGAACAGAATTTTCCAAACCCATTCAATCCGGCGACAATCATTCGTTATTCGTTAGTCGAAAGTGGCTCAACGAGTTTAAAGGTTTATACTTCATTAGGAAAAGAAATCATGACATTAGTTAATCAAAAGCAGAATGCGGGATCTTTTGAAATTACATTCGACGGTGCAAATTTACCAAGCGGAGTATATTACTATAAATTGACAATAGAGGGAAACAAAGGAATACAATACACATCAGTAAAAAAGATGATACTCATGAAATGAGTTATCAAATTTAGATCTTTGATTTTGGATCTTTAGATTTTAGATTTTAGATTTTAGATTTTTGTTCAGATGTTAAATATATTGACAACTAAACCAAGATTTAAAATCGAAATTTGCATTACTTCTTTACATAAGAAGTTTTGAACCAGTCGTTGCCTTCAGAAAATAACCGACAAACTCATTCATCGGTAATCGTATGGGACCTGCAACTTCAACAATTGAATTCAAAGGATCTCCCAATGTGATGTCAGTCAGGGCATCAACCACTTCATTTTCGAAAAACTCAAAGACTGCCTTATTCTCAAATGGAAACAAAAAATTTTTATCACCCCTCCCACATAAATATTTTAATGTTTATATAAAATAATTAATAGCATAAATTACTAAAATTATTGAAAATGCAGATTGTGAAATGACAACGGCTACTAAAATTTAAGTCCTTCCCATTACATATGAAAAAAATAGCATACCTTCATCCTGTTTACAGGCTGTCAATTGCAATCTGCCTCGCAGTAATATTTTTTTTGATAAGCCTGGATTATCCTGTATTACAGCTGATAAGAATAATGATAAGCTGGGAATTTTTTGCTCTAATCTATTTGGCTTTAGCCTGGATCACCTTTTATTCTGCAGATATAACCGGGATCCGGAAAGTTGCCCAAAGTCAGGACGGGAGCCATTTCCTGATATTTGTCATATTGTTGTCTTCAACATTGTTCAGTCTTTTGGTAATTCTTTTGGTTTTAAAATCAGAAATGGAATGGAAAATGGATAAAAAGATTGTCGTCAGCATTTACTTTTTGGGAATATTTTTTTCGTGGATGCTTCTGCATACAATCTATTCCTTCCGGTATGCACATCTGTATTACGGCAAAGACAAAGAAATCAAAGATGGAGGGAAAGGAATTATCTTCCCCGGAGAAAAGGATCCCGACTATATAGACTTTGCTTATTTTTCATTTGTTATCGGTATGACTTTCCAGGTTTCCGACACATCAATTACTTCCCGGCAAATCAGGCATATTGTGTTAATTCATTCTTTGATTTCTTTTGGATTTAATGTTGTCATCATTGCGCTATGCGTCAATGCTGTAGTTAGTGTTTAGAATAAAGTTGGATTGGGCAAGTCCCGGTTTCATGTATAAGAATCCTGATCTCATACGAAAAGAATAAACCTGAATGTAAAAAATTTTGTTGACCGGTACAGGAGCACACAGCTTCATTAAATTTATTCTAAAATTTTTTTATGCATATCAGGATATTTCACACTGCATTTCTTATCTCTGTCATCTTAGTATTAAGTATTTATTCAAATACATTCCCGTCTCAGAAATCTGAAAATCCGACTGAAATATTTATAATCGGAACTGTTCACGAAAGCACTTCTAATTTTGACTCAGATACTTTACTGAATATATTTAATAAGATCAAACCTGACCTAATACTGGTTGAATGTGACAGCTCATATCTGACAAGGGACTTCCGGTTAAAGGATGACATAAAATATTCTTTCCCTGAGACAAGAGCAATCACGGATTACCTCAACGGTAACATTGTTGATCTGAGACCTTACGATATAACGGGAAGGGATTCTATTCTTAATGACAGACGGCGCAGACGCAATCAATACAACTTTTTTAAAGACATAAGGGAATTATCCGGCACCGGGATGCTTGGAACTGAAGCCATAAATATTCTCAATAAAATCCTTGCGATGATGAGTACTGCCGATCTTATGGCTAACTCTTCTTCTTCTTACATCAACAGCCCGGAAGGCAGCGTCAACATTGACACCATAAACTATTATACTTATACCGGATTTGCAAATCTGATAAAAGCATCTTCAGCCCTTTCGCAATATGAATCTTACCGTGAGAGTGAAAATCTTTACTGGGAAAAAAGAAACAATGTCATGCTGGAGAATATTCTCACCTTCAAGAAATCTTATGAAGGCAGGAAAATAATTGTGCTGTGCGGATTTGCTCACAAAAACATACTGAAGAACGGGCTTGCATTGAGGTCAGCTGAAGAAAATATATCAGTAAAAGAATACTGGGAATGATATAACATCCCGCGGTCTGAACCCGAATTTTGTGAATTAAAAGGATTCACAGAATTTGCATCTTGACAATCAAAGCGTGAACTCGAATTCTAAGAATTAAAGGATTCACAGAATTTTCATATCGACTATATTAAATCGATAGTCATTCATTCCGAAGGAAAGACAGCAGAAAAATTCTGTCAATTCGGCAATTCCAAAAATTCCGGTTCAGACAATCAGTTCAGACAATCATATTCAGAAATCAATTTATCTGAGTTGCTATCCACTCGTCAATTATCTTTTCGAGCAATGGCAATGGAATTGCACCGTTTTCCAGAACTTTGTCGTGAAAGGCGCGGACATCAAATTTATCTCCGAGCGTATCCTCGGCTTTTTTCCGTAGCTCTTTGATCTTAAGTTCGCCGACCTTATATGCAAGAGCCTGTCCCGGCCACGCAATATACCTGTCGATTTCCGATTGCAGATCATGGTCTGAAGTTGCTGTATACTTTCTCATAAATTCATACGCCTGCTCGCGCGTCCAGTGTTTTTCGTGAATGCCGGTATCGACAACCAGCCTGCACGCACGCCACATTTCAAAAGTCAGCGCTCCGTACATCTGATACAGATCATCATACATTCCGGTCTCGTAACCAAGACTTTCGGAATACAAACCCCAGCCCTCAACAAAAGCAGTTACTCCCAGCTCCCTCCTGAACTTCGGCAAATTCTTCAGCTCCTGCGCAAGTGAAATCTGCAAATGATGTCCCGGCACTGCTTCATGCATAGCGAGAGATGTCATTGTATATTTAGGGCGGGCTGGAAGATTATAAGTATTCACATAAAAATATCCCGGTCTTGAGCCGTCTTCAGGAGCGGAATAATAATAAGCAGCAGGAGCCGAAGCCGCCCTGTATTCCTCCATTTCCTTTAAGTCATATTTTGCTTCTGGTAATTTTCCAAATAGCTGAGGAAGAATTGAATCAACTCTTTTGAGAATGGCACGGAAGCCGTTCATCAGATCCTCTTTGTCAGTATAGAAAAACTGAGAATCGGTTTTTATGTAATTATTGAATTCATCCAGCGTCCCGTCAAAGCCAATAAGATTCTTTATGCTGTCCATCTTTGTAAGTATCCTGTTAACTTCACTTAGACCGAGATCGTGAACTTCATCTGCGGTCATATCGAGAGTAGTAAAGCTTTTTACATCATACTTATATCTTTCTTCTCCGTCAGGCAGAGACCAGATACCCGCGTCTTTCCTGCAATGAGGAATGTATTCGTTTTTAACGAAGTCATAGAGCTTTTTATAAGCCGGATCAATCTCATTTTGAATGATATCTTTCAGCTCTTTTGCCACAATTATTTTTTCTTCCGGGGAAAGTTCATTTTCATTTTTCATCGGTGAATAGAAAACAGATTCTTCAACTTCTGTATTCATTATATCTTCCATCTGCGGAAGCGTCTGCTCCATCAGAAATACCGGCATTACGTATCCGAGGCTCATACCCTTTTCCATGTTGGCAATATTATCATTCACTTTTTTATCAAAGCCTCTCAGTCTCTTGAAGTATTTTTGATACTCTTCATAAGTTGAAGTCGGCTGCACATTTACAAGCTGCGGGAAGCTTATATGTATTCCCCATTGCTGACCCATCGGCATGTAATACCAGTGAAACTTCTCACCCTCCAGATTCTCCTCAAGAGATGATTTGAACAAATCATAATTAAGTTTATTATCGTGGCTCAGACTTTTATAATCGATCGTAAGCAGGTCATTTAGAAAAGCTCTTGTGCTGTCATAATATGCTATGCTCCCTTCTTCTGAATCATCCGAAAGCAGGTCGTCGTATCTGTGGTCACCGTCATATGTAGCGCCTTCAGGGTAAGTTCTTTTGTTGTACTCATCATATTTCGAGAACAGCTGTGAAAGCTGATCGTCAGGACCGGATGAACGGGTATTGGTAAAAGACATCAGGGAAAGGATCAGCAGTAGTTGTAATAGATTTTTCATTTTAATAAAAATTATAAATTTAAAAAATTATTAACCGCTCTGTATGGGAAAAAATTTTCTCAAGCCATATTAAAATAAAAACAGATTTTACATTTACAGATATTGATTTGAAAATAGATAAGATTATTAATATTAGAAATTTAATTTTCTCTGACACAAGGATTAGTTAAGATTAGTTAAGATTAGTTAAAACAAATCTTTGTCTTATCATTTAAAAAAGTGGATTTCAACCGCCAAAGGATTTCAGTCATATCTGCACAACTTTTCTGTCCTGGCAGAGAAGTTTTAGTTATTCGTATCGGGTCCGGGCAGAAACACTATTGCTTTTTATTTATTTTGTCGGCAATGTTTAAAACAGACCGGAATACGGTGGGGTCGTATCCTACAATGAATGAAAACACGCTTACTATACCTGCTGCGCGTGCATATTGTTCAGGTGAAGTATTCCCAAAAGGATCAGGAGTTGCAATATAAACGCCTGCAAGAAATAAGAAATAAACGACTAGTCCCCGCACCATTGAGCTAAATGGATTTTCAACCATGTACAGCTGAGAATCAAGTCTAGATGTTTCGGATACCTTAATATCTAAATCTGTTTTTGATTGAATTCCGCTTACCATCAACCGGCTGGCACATCCTCCCTCAAATGCGGACAAAATGCAAAGCAATAAAATGTTTGTCGGTGTAAATGTGATAATGCTGTACAGGAAATTTATCAGGTCAAAATGCGTATTGAGGTCTTTACGGAAAACACTAGAGTCTATCAACAAACCAAGACCGAACAAGACAATCCAGCCCAGCATTCCAATTACACCAAATGAAATCATAAAATAAATATCCTTACTATTTATTTTTGCTTCGGTGCTCAATTCGAAGACCTTTTCACTATTTGCTTCATTCATAATTGTATTTACTCCTTCCTGTATTTAGAATTTTGACTAAAGGTTTTGTAATCAATTCCCTTTAATCAATTGCAAACTAAAAAGAATATATTTGAAAATTAATAGATGTGTATACTATTTTTTGGTGGGTGTCAACACTTAGTTAATAACTCTTGCCCGGCTGTAATTTAAACTTTCGAAAAGTTATTGAATCACATTGAATCACATTGAATCACTTTGAATCACAAACCTCAATTTTCAATATTCAATGTTCAGTTTAAAATTAGTAATTTGCAAATCAGCAATCATGAATCCAATGGACAAGCCGACAGGTAACGTTACATTTCTCTTCACCGATATTGAAGGCAGCACGAAGCTTTCGCAGGAGTTTCCCGATAATCTTCCCCACTCTTTAAAAAAACATCACAGAATACTGAACAAAGCAGTAAAATCAAATAACGGATTCGTGTTTGAAATTGTCGGAGATGCTTTTTGCTGCGCCTTTCAAAATGCTGATGATGCCGTGAAGGCTGCAGTAGACGCTCAGATAAATCTTGCAAAAGAAAAATGGAAAGATGCCGTAATAAAAGTCAGGATTGGAATCCATTCAGGCAGCGCTGAATGGAATGGGAAAGGATATTCCGGCTACATTACACTTGCACGCGCCGCAAGAGTAATGTCAGTTGCATACGGGGAGCAGATAATTATTTCAAATAATACTTATGATTTATGCCGGGATCAATTCTTGACCACTAAGAAGGGAAATATCTCATTCAGGGATCTTGGAGAGAGAAGACTAAAGGATGTAATCCAGCCCTTAAGACTTTTCCAGGTGATTTCCCCTGCGATCCGCGAAGATTTCCATCCGTTAAAAACACTTGATGCTCGGCCTAATAATCTTCCTGTTCAGCTCACGAGCTTTGTCGGAAGAGAATCCGAAATGAAAAAGGTAAAGGACTTACTGAAGAAAACACGTTTATTAACATTCACAGGTTCGGGGGGCGCCGGCAAAACACGTCTTGCCTTACAGGCTGCCGCAGACGTAATAGATGATTTTGCAAACGGAGTCTGGCTTGTTGAGCTTGCTTCATTATCCCAACCGGATCTTCTGCCGCAGACAATAATGAAGACTCTCAGCATTACGGAAGAGCCGAAAAGGAATCCGGAAGATACGCTCGCAGGCTATTTGCTGAATAAAGAAATATTGGTCATTCTCGACAACTGTGAACATCTCATTGATGCCTGTTCGAACTTAGCTGAGAAACTCCTTAGCATATGTCCAAAATTAAAAGTCATATCTACAGGACGGGAAGCGCTTCGGTGTTCCGGCGAACGTACTTATCAGGTTTCATCTCTGAAGACTCCGAATCCCAAAAGGCAAATATCTCCGGGAAAATTATCTCAGTTCGAAGCCGTGAGATTATTTAATGAAAGAGCGCTTGAAGCAGATGAAAGCTTCAGGGTAGACAAAAATAATGCACAGCTCGTTGCGGAAATATGTTTTCAGCTCGACGGAATTCCACTGGCAATTGAACTTGCAGCGGCAAGAGTAAAGATAATGAGTGTTGAACAAATTCACGGGAGACTAAATGACAGGTTTAATTTTCTTACGGAAGGAAAACGTACAGCATTGCCAAGGCAGCAGACATTGAGAGCACTGATTGACTGGAGCTATGACCTTCTTTCCGAAGAAGAAAAAATATTATGGAACAGACTTTCTGTATTTTCGGGAGGATGGACACTCGATGCTGCCGAAGAAATTTGTTCGGATGGAAAAATAAAAAAAGAAAGATTGTTCGAGGTGCTGAATAAGCTGACAGAAAAATCGATAATAATTTTTGAGAGCGGGAACGAAAGATACAGGATACTTGAGACATTAAGACAATACGGTGAAGAAAAGCTTAAGGGATCAAATGAAGCGGCAGAGATCCTGTCAGCACATCTGAATTATTTTACACGGTTCGCTGAGATGGGAGAGCCTAAGCTAAACGGAAGAGGTGTTCACATTTGGCTTGAAAAGCTTGAGGCGGAGCATAGCAACCTTCAGTCTGCAATTGAATCTTCTGTAAGAAGCGGTAACATTGAAGCAGGCGCACGACTTGCGGGAGCGCTGGGAAGCTTCTGGAACTTACGAGGATATTATTCAACCGGCTATCGTCTTCTTGACAGCGTACTTAAAAATAAGAACGAAAATGATATAAGCAAACCGATTTTCATAAAAGCATTGAACAGCATTGGCACAATCACAAGAAATCAGGGTGAGTATGACCGCGCCCGAACTTTTTTTGAAAAAAGTCTGGCATTGAGCAGAGAAGGCGGTGACAAAACGAGCATTGCCGGTGTCCTGAACGGTCTGGGAAAAGTGACTGAAGAGAAAGGAGACTTTAAACAAGCAAGAGTGTATTACGAAGAAAGCCTCGCACTGAGCAGGGAGACCGGGGATAAGTTTAACATTGCTGTATCACTTAACGGTGCAGGAACTGTGGCGCTTTTCCGCGGACAATATGAACTGGCGCAAAATCTTTACGAGGAAAGCCTTGCACTCAGACGGGAGACCGGAGATATTCGCGGCATAGCAAATTCTTTGCACAACCTTGGAGTGCTTGCCGATTCCAGGGGAGATTCAGTACGGTCCCGGAAGTTTCATGAGGAGAGTCTAAAATTAAGACGTGAGATCAATGATAAACCCGGCATAACAGGTTCCCTGAACGGCCTTGGGAAACTTGCACAGGATAATGGTGATTATCAAAAAGCCCGCGAGATCTTTGAAGAAAGCCTGATATTAAAAAGAGAGATTGGCGATAAAGCAGGCATTGCAAACACGCTTAATAATCTTGGAATTGTAGCTAACGATCAGGAAAAATATGAGGAATCACGAAAATTTTATGAAGAGAGCCTTTCTCTGAACCGCGAGATCAATGATAAGAACGGCATTGCAACGGCTCTCAATAACCTCGGGAATCTGGAACTTAATCTGTTAAATTATGAACAGGCTGAAAAATTATTTAAAGAAAGTTTTGAGCTTGAAAGTGAGATGGGGAAAAAACACGACATTGCTAATTCTCTTCAGAACCTGGGTAATGCATGTTTCCTCAAAGGAGATCTTGAACTGGCTTTGAAATTTCAGAGGGAAGGACTGATCTTATTCCGGGAGCTCGGAGAAAAAAGCGATATCATTTTGTCTCTTGCCGGGATGGCCGGTGCATTAAGCGCAGGTAATCCGGCACTTGGAGCCATTTTGTTCGGTGCCGTTGAATCAGATTTGAAATTCTTAGGCATAGTTTTGACAAAGGATGAAAAGAAATTCCTGACACAGGTAAAAAATAAATTACAGGAAAAAATAAATAACGGGGAATTCCTGAAATATTCTGAAGAAGGAAAAAAGCTTACAATTGAAGAGGCAGCCGGGCTGGCACTTTCTTAAGTTTGTAAGGTTTATAAAGTTTGTAAAGTTTGTAAAGTTACTTTAACATTTTTATAAAGCTTTTTCTTCACTGTAAAAAATATTTCAACCGCCTCTTCGATTTCAATTAAGATTCCTTCAGTCCATAGTTTTGAAAACTGTTCTTCTCCAAGCGTAGATTTCAGATCCTCAATTACTCCATCAAACTCTCCGCGTTTGCCTTTCTGCAGCTGGAGTCCTATTTTTTCAAACATGGGATTGAAAACTCCCTGAAACTTTACTGCGGTTTCCATTTCGCCTAGTCTGTGACTTGCAACTATTATTCTTTTGAAATGAGAATTGTTTTTAAGAATTCCAGTTAGTAAGTTTTGGTAATCATTGACCGGCTCAAAACAAATGAACGATAAACTCGGGTATTTCAGGTAAAATGATAAAAATAATAATCACGGGTGCAACCGGCATGGTCGGTGAAGGAGTATTGCACGAATGTCTGCAGAATCAGAATGTAAGTAGAGTTCTTGTAATAAACAGAAGACCCTGCGGCGTAACTCATTCCAAGCTGACCGAGTTAATTCATTCCGATTTTTTTGACCTTTCGGATATTGAAGACCTGATGAAAAATTATGATTCGTGTTTGTTTTGTCTCGGGATATCATCAAGAGGGCTGGATGAAAAAGAATACACAAGGATTACATATGACCTCACATTGAATTTTGCCCGGACATTGCTGAAGTTAAATCCTGATATTGTTTTTTGTTACATTTCGGGAGAAGGAGCAAGCAGTCTTGAAAAGAGCGCGCTGATGTGGGCAAGAGTAAAAGGCAAGACAGAAAATGCTTTGCTGAAGCTGCCTTTCAAAAAAGTTTATGTCTTCAGACCGGGATATCTGCATCCAACACCCGGGTTGAAGAATACTCTGTTTTACTACAAGTATACTTCATGGATTTATCCGATAATAAAAGTTCTGATCCCCAATCACGTTTCAACATTAAAGGAGCTTGGCTTAGCAATGATCAATGCTGCAATAAATGGCTGCGATAAATCCCGACTTGAAGTAAAGGACATCAAGAATTTGTCTAAAAGAATAATTACAAACAATCAAACATAAAAAACTCATGAAATCATTATGGAAAGGTTCAGTCAGCTTCGGGCTGGTGAACATCCCTGTCAAAATGTACAGCGCATCACAAAGCAACACTCTGGATCTTGACATGCTCCGTAAAGGAGATCATTGTCACGTGCGATTTATGCGCGTGTGCGAAAAAGACGGCAAGGAAATTCCCTATGAAAATATTGTTAAAGGGTATAAATATAAAGATGGTGATTATGTTGAACTCACGGATAAGGATTTTGAGAATGTAAACGTTAAGAAAACCAGTACGATCGAGCTGATCCATTTTGTAAAAGAAAACGAAGTTAATACTGTTTATTATGAGAAGCCCTATTACCTCGAACCGGATAAATCAAGTGTCAAATCATATGCGATCTTAAGAGAAGCAATAAAAAAATCCAAAAAGGTCGGCATCGTTAGATTTGTTCTGAAGAAACGCGAACACATTGGAGTCCTGAAATTGTTTAAAGACATCATCGTAGTTAATCAGCTGAGATTTCAGGATGAGATCAGAAGTTATGAAGAACTGGACGATCCCTCCTGCCAAAGGCTTTACCGCTAAAGAAATTGATCTGGCGATCAGCTTAATAAATCAGCTTACATATAAATTCAATCCGAAAGAATATAAGGATACTTACATTGGCGAACTGAAAAAAATAATTGAGCAAAAAGCAAAAGGCGTAAAGGTGAAACCCATCCGGCAAGAAACCGAAAGCCACAAGTTCCAAAGATATCATGACACTTCTGAAAGAAAGCATTAAGAAAAAAGCTGCCTGATCAACACAGCAGCAAATACATTTTCTGAAAATTTATTTTTAAATAAAGAATTTGAATTCAAAAAAGAATCTGAAAACACCGTTCCCTTCCGATATAAAACCAATGCTTGCAACGCTTATTAAGGAGCCATTTGATGATAAGCGAATGGACCTTCGAAATTAAATTTGACGGCTTCAGAATGATCGCGGCTATAAAAAAAGGAGATGCCACACTTACATCCCGAAACTTAAATGACTATACAAACAAATTCCCTTCCATCATAAAAGAGCTTAAGAAAATCAAACATGAATGCGTACTTGACGGAGAGATAGTTGCTCTCGATTCAAAAGGACGATCGAATTTTCAGCTGCTTCAGAATTTCCGTAGTGATGGAAATGTTCCTGTGGTTTATTATTTATTTGACATACTATGGTGTGACGGATACAGTCTTGAAAACAAACCTTTACTGGAAAGAAAAAAAATTCTTAAAGAGCTGCTACCGGTATCAAATAAATTAAGATACAGTGATGATATTGCGGGGCACGGAAAAGCTCTTTTCGAAAGCGCGGAAAAAGAAGGTCTCGAAGGGATCATTGCAAAAAAATCAGACAGCATTTATACAGAAGGCATAAGGACAAGAAACTGGCTTAAGATAAAAACGGAATTAAGACAGGAAGCAATCATCTGTGGATACACTGAACCTGCGGGAAGCAGAAAATATTTTGGTTCGCTTGTTCTAGGAATTAATCAGGCCGACAAATTGATTTACATTGGTCAGACGGGCACCGGATTTACGGATCAAACGCTTGAAAAGATATACAGGTTAATGTTAAAGTATCCTGCATCGAAACTTTCCCTTCAAAGTAAAACCCAAAATAAACTCACCTGTGACATGGATAAAGCCTAAGATCGTCTGTGAAGTGAAATTCTCAAACTGGACCAGGGACGGTCTTTTGAGACACCCTGCATTTGTGGGGTTGCGTCAAGACAAAAGTCCTAATGAAGTTGTAAAAGAGACTTAAAAGCAAATAGTATTTAAGGAATAAGTATAGGTTTTATATTTACAATAAAATAAATTAACTTAATTAAATATTACACTTCTATAATTCTAATTCATAGCTTGACAAATACTAAATCACAGCATATTCTCAATACTTCCTCCAACCTGCTTGGATTTTGTCTGCTTGTCATAACCTCTCTTAAAATGACTGGGTTCAGTGAGGAAACTCTTATAGATGAATTCACGGGAATCGCATGTGTTCTGTTGATCACATGCAGCATATTTTCATTTCTCGCCATCCGGACACTTGCCCAAAGTTTGAGTCACAGATATGAGAGCATTGCAGATATAGTTTTTTTGAGCGCTTTGATATTGATATTCGGAATATCGTTTATGGTTGCGTTTTCCCTGTTCTTCTGACTTATATTTTCGAGAGTTCTCTTTCATAAATATTTTATTGTTTTAATAATTTCTATATTGTCAGCTAAACACATCAATTAATAATAAATCAAAAATAAATCATATGAAATTATTGCCAGTTATCTTTTGCCTGTGTCTTTATTTCTCCGCAATAGCATGCGGTCAGACACTCAATGACAATTATGATTCAACTTTAGCTAAGTCTCTCAATGCGGATGAGTACGGGATGAAATATTACTTCATGGTTTTGCTGAAGCCGGGAAGCAATGCATCCGGTGATAAGGAAGCAATTGATGCTGCATTTGACGGACATATGAAAAACATGAACCGCCTTGCTGAGGAAGGGACACTGGTAATTGCAGGACCGATGGTTGATAATGACGCTTACGAAGGAATATTCGTTTTGAATGCAGAAAATACTGAAGAGGCAAATGCCCTGCTTCAGACTGACCCTGCAATAGCCGGGAATTTTCTGGACTATGACCTGTATAAATGGTATTCCAGTGCTGCATTACAGGAGACAATGAAGATCCACAAAAAAATAGGGAAGTATTCGTTTTGAATTTAATTTTTGAGTCGATGTGTTTTTTCGATTGACAAGGACTTACTTTAACTTCCTTGAATGAACTACTGTTTTTGTGTAATTTTGATCCATTGGTAGCCGCTGTATTTCCTTAAACATTTAAATTAAACCATCATGCAATTACAAATACTTTCACATGCAGGGCTTCTGGTCAGAAATTCAGCCGGAAAGAAATTAATATGTGATCCGTGGCTTGTAGGCAGCAGTTACTGGCGTTCATGGTGGAACTATCCCCCTGTCTCCAAAGAAACTATTTCCAATTTAAATCCCGATGCAATCTATATCACCCACATTCACTGGGATCATTTTCACGGTCCGTCTTTAAATTTGTTCGATAAGAATACAAAAATCATTGTACCTAAAGGTAACTATTCAAGGAACAGGGACGATCTGCATAAGCTCGGATTCAAGAATGTAACCGAGCTGAAACACGGAGAGAGCTATAAAATAGATGAAGGATTTGAAATTGTCTCTTACCAGTTCGGGATTTTCCTGGACAGCGCACTCCTTATCAGCTGTGACGGTATCAAGATCATGAACCTTAATGACAGCAAACACATGGGTCTGACTCTGAAGCAAATTACTAAAAATCACAAGCCGATAGATTTTGTTTTAAGAAGCCACAGCTCCGCTAACTCCCGGATGTCATATGAGCTGACAGACAAGCCGGATGAAATAATTGATGACGTGAACCGTTATATAGAGGAGTTTGCCAATACTGCCAAAGCAGCCGGAGCAAAATATGCAGTTCCGTTTGCCAGCAATCACTGTCATCTACATAAAGATTCGTGGAAGTATAATCCGCTTGTTCAGACCCCGACAATGGTTGAAGAATATTTTAAGAAGAATAACATAACTTCGCCGCAACTTGTAGTAATGGTTTCCGGTGACACATACGACTCGGCCACAAATTCTTTTTCACTGCATCAGGATGACTGGTTTTTGCAAAGAGATGCTCATTTGAAAAAATACCTGGAGGAGAATTCCGAGAAGCTCGGCAAATTCTATAAAGAAGAAGAAGAAACTAAAATTACGAAGGACTATGTAGAGAGATACTTCAGCAATCTTTCGAAAAGGATCCCCTTCTTTTTAAAATACAAATTGAAGAATACGATATTTACTTACATTCTTTCCAATGGCGATAAACCGGGCTACATATTTAATGTAAATGCAGCAACGGGAAAGGTCGAAGAGTTTCCTGCCGATACTGAAATCAATTTTGAAAAATTTCCGATACAGATACACACAACCACATACATAATGAAAAGATGCATTGCATTCAGAATATTCTCTCACATGTCAATCGGTAAGAGAGTATTTTATAAATTGCATTCAAAGCATAAAGACAAGATTGAATTGCTTAATTTAGTTTTCAATCTTGAGGAATTTGACATGCTTCCGATAAACCATATTTTTTCAAAGAGAAGCATTGAAACATGGCTGCTGCGATGGCGGGAGATCGTTCTTTATGCAATGCTTGTCAAGGATAAAGTGCTTTACCGTGAACTTGATTTTTCAAAATATCTGAAGCCGATAAATTAATCTTTACTGCTACGTTATTGCTTCAGCATCATTTAATTATCTTTTAGTTAATATTTTTTTAGCATTCCCTATTATAACATTAATTTCTTTTGTTAGGAAATCACAAACTAGTATACCTGTGAGGACCTGAAAAATAATCAATGAGACCCAACAGTTGGACAAAAATAAATAGTGTTGACAGCGGTAAAGAATATCTCGCATTGTTATCATACCTTCCGGTTAAGAAATACCGGACAATTCCGGCTGTCATCAGTAGTGCATCAAAAATTGACAAACAATTACGTGTATCTAAAGGACTGATCGGGTTTAGCTTTCAGGCAGAGGTATTCAAAAAACAATTCTGGACTTTATCAGTTTGGGAAAACAGGGACGACTTGAATGAGTTTGTCATTAACCTTCCTCACAAGGATGTGATGTCAGAGCTGTCACCGCATATGAAGAAGACAAAATTTGTTTTCTGGAAAATGACCGGATCGGAAATACCACCGGGCTGGGATCAGGCAAAAAGGCGCCTCGGAACCAATGTGTAAAGCCTGCTTACATCCTTATTGAATACTTCAACAGTTCATCATAATAAGGAACACATTCCTCATAGAGAGCAACAAGATTCTCCGGCAATTCTCTTGTGCTCGTTTTTTGTTTTTCGAATCCTGTGGACTTATGTACATTCTCATACCAGTATTTCGCCCAGACACCGTCTTCTTTTCGTGATCCTGCTTTCCAGTGAAGCATTTTCCTGTCAAATGGTATTCCAATTGCGTCACAAAGTTTTTTTAGTGCTTCTTCCGGATCTTTTAAGATCTGTCCCGAGTCAATGACGACAGGATTCCGGCCGGGAGATTTTAATTTGTTGAATATTTCATATTGTCTGAGTATGCCCGTATCGCGCATGGTTACCTTTGGAATTATCTGCGCCAGTGAACTTATGAGTTGTTTAGGATCTCTGATAAGAAAAACATTTATGACCTTTTCAAGAAATGATTCGTCCATTCCGGTCAGGTGATGCGTCATCTGTTTCATGAATACAACTTCCTCATCATACTCACCCAGAATGATTTCCTTTACAACTTTCTCACCGTTATTCTCCATACTTGAAAGAACTTCATCCTTTCCGGGATGGTCAGCATTTGTCTTAATTAAATAATGTGCATACAGCGGCTCGTCAATTACTCTCGTGTCATTCCGTTGTGCAAAAGAATACATAAGCGCAGTAGATATATTGCGGGGACCGGACCAGAAACAGATTCGTTTCACTTGGTATTAGGTATTAAGTATTAGGTAATAGGTAATAAGTATTGATCATATTGAATCTGTTTCAAGTTAATATTATTGACATCATATTTCAATTTATACATTTGCGACAGAGTGTAACGGTTGATGTTTTAAGTTAAAGTTTCAAAGCAAGTTGAATGGATTTGAATTATAATGATTTGGGCTGATCTGAATTTAAAATAATTTTTTGAAAATCAGGTTTAAACACTTTAAACACGCTTTTGTAAACGATGAAAACCTTTAATTTCATTGATAAAAACGGGTGCATTGAGTATTTTTGCAGGTGAAAGCAAGTTACAAGTCCTCAGGTGTAAATATTTCCCAAGCGGATAAAGTCGTTGATGCAATCAAGCCACTCGTTAAAAAAACTTTCTCTCACAATGTTTTAAGCGGTATCGGCAACTTCGGTGCTTTTTATAAAATCGATATTAAGAAATATAAGAATCCTGTTTTCGTTTCAAGCGTTGACGGGGTAGGAACAAAACTTAGGATAGCTGCTGAACTAAAAAAATTTGATACTATCGGTGAAGATTTAGTAAATCATTGTGTAAATGATATTGCAGTCTGCGGTGCGGTTCCGCTTTTTTTTCTGGACTATTATGCATCCGGAAAGCTAAGATCAAAAGATGCTGTCGAAACAATAAAAGGGATCATAAGAGGCTGTAAGAATAATGACTGTTCTTTGATCGGCGGTGAAACAGCGGAGATGCCGGGAGTTTATTCGGGAAATGATTTTGACCTGGCGGGAACTGTGACTGGTGTAGTTGAACAAGCCGGGATAATCTCATCAGTGAACGTAAGGAAGGGTGATATACTAATCGGGTTGGAATCAAACGGGCTTCATACAAACGGATATTCACTCATTAGAAAAATATTTCCGGACAAAAAACATTTGAGCCGGCATTACGAAGAACTTAATAATTCTCTTGGCAACGAGCTGTTAAAAGTACACAGATCGTATTTAAAAATAATTCAAAGTTCATTGACAAAATTTAAGATAAATTCGATATCCCATATCACAGGCGGAGGCATAATTGGAAATACAAAGAGAGTTGTCCCGAAGAATCTGAAGATCTCAATCGACTGGAACAGCTGGCAAAGACCTTTTATCTTTGACCTGATTCGGAAGAAAGGTAATGTCGGCGAAAGCGATATGCGAAGGACTTTTAATTTAGGCATAGGTTTGATCTTCATCGTTCCACAAAATATTGCAGATAATTTTCATAGATTTTTAAAATTAAAAAACGAATCTCCTCATCTCATCGGCGAGATTATTTAACACCAGCCCTCAAAGAAATTCTCAGATTAAAGAATACTTTTTGAGGACTTTCTCCGGTGAGCTTTGTGTTAAAGAAAAATGAAAGGAAAAAGACCATGAGCACACAAACAGTAAAACAAAACATCGTGATTGAGAACATCGTGAACGGAAATCACAGTTCTCAGATGAATGTTCTCCCGCAGGATGTTCAGTCAACCCTGAAAAAATATATGCTCGTTGACGGATTTGATATTACCATTGATCTGAAGAAGTCCCGCGGCGCATATATTTATGATTCCAAACATGACCGTAAGCTCCTGGATTTTTTTACTTTCGTTGCATCAAACCCGCTCGGGATGAATCATCCGAAATTAAACAATGATGAATTTATTTATGAGATCGGAAGAGTTGCCGTAAATAAACCTTCTCTTGCAGACATCTACACGGAAATACAGGCAGAGTTTGTAGAAACATTTTTCAGGATTGCCGTACCCTCATATTTCAAATATTCATTCTTTATAGAAGGCGGAGCATTGGCAGTTGAGAATGCCCTGAAGGCTGCGTTCGACTGGAAGGTCAGAAAAAATTTTGCAAAAGGTTACAAAGAGGAAAAAGGACATCAGGTAATTCACTTCAGACAGGCATTTCACGGAAGGAGCGGATACACAATGTCACTCACGAATACCGACCCGGCTAAGATCCTGTATTATCCGAAATTCAAATGGCCGAGAGTTCATAATCCGAAAGTTACCTTTCCGCTGAATGAAGAAAATCTTAAAGCTGTGGAGCTTTCCGAAAAAGAATCCATCAGATCAGATAAAAGATGCAATTATGAAAAACAAGGATGACATCGCTTCAATCATAATAGAACCGATACAGGGTGAAGGCGGTGACAATCATTTCCGAAAAGAATTTTTTCAGCAGCTCAGGGATATCTGTGACGAAAATGAAATAATGCTTATTTTTGATGAAGTTCAGACAGGCATTGCGCTGACAGGTAAATGGTGGGCTCATCAGCATTATGTGAAGCCGGATCTGATTGCATTCGGAAAGAAGACACAGGTTTGCGGAACTCTCAGCACAGACAGAATAGATGAGGTTGAGGAGAATGTTTTCAGAAAGCCGAGCCGTATCAATTCAACCTGGGGCGGAAATATGGTTGACATGAAAAGATTTAAAAGAATTCTCGAAGTCATTGAAGAAGAAAAACTCGTAAGCAATTGTGAGACAATGGGAATGCACCTGCAGTCTAAAATCAATGAACTTTCATTAAAATACCCTGATAAGATTTCCAATGCAAGAGGTCTGGGACTCTTCTGCGCCTTTGACTGTAAAGATGCGGAAATGAGAAACTTCGTAATGACAAAGGCACTGGAAAATGATCTTCTGATACTTGGGTGCGGTGAAAAGTCCATACGATTCAGACCACCCGTTACAGTAAACAGGGAAGAGCTGAATCTTGGGATTGAAATACTGGATAAAGTGATAGTGAAATATTGAGCTTGGGTACTAAACGTTAGATGTCAGATGTCATACGTCAGATGTCAGATGTCAAAAAAATTTTTAAAAGCATTTCATATAAAATAGTCAGCTGATGAAAATCTCCTGACTGTTTTTTTTATCAATGGATCTTTTTAGATTTCATCTTCAAGGCTTCTTCACTTTACACTGTTAACTCCAACCCGCTGCGACTTCAAAAACTTATATTAACCAAAAACAATATCTGAAATATATCGTAAATTTTCGAAGTTGCCCTGCAAAAAAAATAATAATATTTCCATTAATAATTTAAGAAAATAATTATGAAAAAAATTATTCTTATTGCATTCTTCCTTGCCGGTGCCTGTAATTGTTTCAGCCAGACAGCATCAGAATGGCAGAGTGATCTAAGATTTCTTCAGCAAGCCGTACATTCAGACTACAGTAATCTTTTCTACAACATTTCAGCACAAGACTGGGACAAAGCAGTTGATAACTTTTATCAACAGATACCTGCGATGGATAAGTACGAGATCGTTGCCGGTTTTGTAAAATTAGTCGCATCATTTCACGTCGGACACACCAGGATAAATATCGGAGAGCTCCTTCATAACCCCGGTGAATTGCAGCTACACTCCTACCCATACCAGTTATATGAATTCAATGACGGCGTTTATATTCAGCGCACTGATAAGAAATATGAAGAAGCAGTCGGCGGCAAGGTTTTAAAGATCGGCAATATGAAGATAGATGATGCCATTGAAGCGATCAGTCCTTTAGTGCAGTATGAAAATGAGCAGGGACTTCAGGGCAACAGCATGTTCTATCTGACCATCAGTGAATTTCTGAAAACTCAGGGCATTGCAGGCAGCAAGGATGAAGTGTCAATTACTTATTTAAAAAACGGCAAGGAAGAAACCACTGTGTTTTCGGCAGGCTCTTACAATATTTTGAACAGCATGACCGGGCTTGAAACTCTGCCCGGCTGGACCGAAGCAAGAAAACCGGATGAGCTTCCTCTCTGGCAAAAGGATCCGTCATCATTTCGTTATATGGAATATTTGCCGGATACAAAGACTCTATATGTCCGGCACAGCGTGGTTTATGACGACAGCGATAAGACTATTAAATTATTTTTCAGCAATATGACTGACTTCATTAACAGCAATGACGTGGAGAAACTGATACTTGACCTGCGGATGAACGGCGGCGGCAATAACTATCTTAATAAACCCGTCATTACATCGATTATTAAATCGGAGAAAATAAATCAGAAGGGAAAATTTTATTGCATTATCGGACGGCGAACTTTTTCTGCAGCTCAAAATTTAGTAAATGAGCTGGAGAATTATACTGAAGTGATTTTCGTCGGGGAACCCACGAGCGAGAATGTAAATTTTTATGGTGACACAAAAAACGAAAGACTTCCCAACAGCATGCTTCAGGCAAGACTCAGCTGGCTGTGGTGGCAGAATAAAGACCCGCGGGACAAACGTACTGCAACATTTCCCGCACTTGCAGTGGACATGAGCTTCAGTGATTACTACAATAACATTGACCCCGTAATCGAATTAATAAATAAAAACAACAATGAAGTATTTATTGACGATAAACTTCGGAACCTCGCAGAGCAGGGCAAATATGAAGAAGCATTCAGCCTAGCTCAAGAATTTATTAATGATCCGGTTCATCGTTATTACATAGCTGACCTTGAAGACAAGATAAATATATACGGCTACAATCTTTTAGGAGAGAACAAATCTAATGAGGCTAACAAAGTATTTCTTATGAACATTCAACTGTTTCCCGAATCAGCAAATGCATATGACAGCTACGCAGAGAGTTTTATGAAAATGGGTAAGAATGATCAAGCAATGAAATATTATGAGATTGCAATTACAAAGGACAAGAACGGAGCTACTGCAGAGAACTCAAAAAAGATGATTGAAAAAATAAAAAATTCCAAATAAGGGTTTGACTCAATTGCAGGCGTCACTTCAGAAGAACCGTACTCTATGTGAATGAGAGTTCCTGAAAGGACGCCCATATTTTTTTCTTATCTTTAATTTACATTCTATTTTCCTTATCTTTATTAAGACGAAGTTTAAATAAGCATAAGGAATTTCAATTTGATACCCGAAGAAATCAAGAATACTTTCATCAGTTATCTAAAGGATAATGCCCACAGAATAACCAATGAAAGATTTCTTATTTTGGATGCAGCATTAGATATGAGCGAACATTTTGACGCTGATGAATTATATCTTCAGATGAAAAATAATTACATAAATGTTTCCAGGGCAACTGTTTACAAAACGCTCGAGCTGATGAGTGAATGCCACATACTTACAAAGCACAATTTCAAAGGAGACAGAACAAGATATGAAACGAAGATAGGAAGAAATCCCCATTATCACATAATCTGCATTACCTGTAACAGAATAATCGAGTTCGAATACCCGATGATAGAAAAGATACAGGAAAAGGTCTGTAAGGAAAATAATTTTAAGATGGTTGATCATTCACTGCAGATTTTCGGGAAATGTGAGAATTCAAAAAAATGTAAATACAATCTCGACCAGGTTGAATAAAATTTTATAATTGCCAATTTCAATTTGGTTTCGGTAAGAACAATGAAAACTGCAGCTGACTTAAAATTCGGGGAAAAAGCTATAATAAAGGATGTTGATAATTCCCATCCTTCGTCACATAGAATTCTTGAAATTGGATTTACACCCGGGCAGGAAATCGAGCTGTTGAATAAGTCTATTTTTGATGACCCCGTGGCAATATCGATCAGGGGGACAATTGTCGCAATAAGAAAAAACGAAGCAAGCTGTATAATAATTTGACAAAATCATTAACAGAAAATAAAATACCGCTGGTAACATTAGTTGGTCAGCCGAATTCCGGAAAGACTACACTTTTCAATTACTTAAGCGGGAAGAGTTACAAAACAGTAAATTATCCAGGCTCAACTGTTGAGTATTCTATTTCAAAGATCCTGAGCAAGTTTGAAATTAATGCCAACATCCTGGATTCACCGGGAATAATCAGCCTCGTCCCCTCTTCTCCGGATGAAAACATATCCGTGAATTCACTTTATTCACACCCTGAATTCGGAAAGCCGGCAGTCGTGGCTGTAACAGTAGATTCAAGCCAGCTTTCCAGACATATGTATTTAGTCAAACAGCTCATCGATTGTAACTTTAAGGTCATTGTCGTGCTTACAATGCTTGATCTTCTTAATAAAAAGGGATTTGATATTTCTGAAAACAAACTAAGCAATATTTTGAATTGCAAAGTTATCCGCATGGACGGAAGGACCGGAAAGGGAATTGATAATCTGCTGGAAGCTATAAATAAATCAATTCTTGAAGCTGACCGTGAACTCAAAAATGATTTTTCACAATTCAACATTGGCAAAAATAAAAATGAATTGCTGAGGTCATATCTCGCAATTGAAGAGATCGAGAATGAGGTTATATTTAAAAGAGAAACTACAGAAAGCAACGGAAAGCTTGACCTGAATAAAATCAATGACAAGATAGTAGTCCTGAATTCTCCCCGTATAAAGATCAAACCTGATGAACTGACCATAAAAATAGATAAGGTCATACTTCATAAATTCTGGGGTCTGTTTATTTTCTTTCTTATAATGTCGGTCACATTTACTTCGATATTCTGGCTCGCTGCACCCTTGATGGATCTGGTCAATGAGTTTTTTTCATTAATGTCGGACAGTGCTGCATCACTGCTGGGAGAAACATGGTTCGGTGATTTGATCTCAAATGGTCTGATAAGCGGTGTGGGTTCGGTGCTTGTATTTCTTCCGCAGATATTAATTTTGTTTTTAATATTGGGACTGCTTGAAGACTCAGGCTATTTAGCGAGAGGAGCAATGCTGATTGACAAGCCATTGTCGAAGATAGGACTGAACGGCAAATCTTTTGTTCCGCTGCTTTCCGGGTTTGCCTGCGCCATTCCCGCTATTATGGCAACAAGAACGATATCCAATAAGCGGGAAAGATTCCTAACAATTTTTCTCATACCCCTGATGAGCTGCAGCGCAAGACTCCCGGTCTATGCATTGCTTATAGCGTTTCTGATTCCAAGTGACACTCCATGGATCGGCGGAATAGTCTTATCTGCAATCTATATCTTCAGTATCCTTAGCTCGATAATAATATCCTCCATTGTAAATAAATTTCAAAACAGAATAATAAAAGAAAAAGACAGCTCTTCATTCATACTGGAATTGCCGGCTTACAGACAGCCAAAACTCAATGTCGTGGCTGCTAATACAATCAAAAATGCAAAACAGTATTTAAAGAAAGCCGGACCGGTGATCTTATACCTTTCCCTGCTCCTGTGGATACTGACCTATTTTCCGAATTACAATCCTGTTGTAAATGAGATCAATAAATCCCCGGAAGAAATTTCACAATTAAAAGACGCAGAGAGGATCTCAACTTCGTATGCATCCTATCTGGGAAAATTTATCGAACCTGTGATGACCCCCATCGGAATGGATTGGAGAGTCGGGGTTTCACTAATCGCGACTTTCGCGGCAAGGGAAGTTTTTGTGAGTTCGCTTGCATTGATATTTAAAGTTACGGATTCAGAGGATGACCTGCAAAATTCAATTTTAACCTCAATGCGGCAGGCAACGATTGACGGCACTGATCAAAAATTATTTACAACGGCGACGATAACGGGGCTCATCGTATTTTTTGTGTTCGCAATGCAGTGTTTATCAACTGTCGCAATTGCAAAAAAGGAAACCGGCGGATGGCGGATTCCGGTCCTACAGATAGTTGTCTTTACTGCTCTGGCTTATGTTATGGCATTGATTACTGTAAACGGATTAAGGGCGATCGGAATCAATTGATTTTCGATTTTATGATTTCAGATTGTAGATCTGGATTTCGCCTAGCATCTAATTTAATCTAAAATCCAAAACTAAAATCTAAAATCGGCGTCATACATTAAATCTGAAATGCACAACATCTCCGTCTTCAACAATATATTCCTTTCCCTCAACTTTTAGCAAACCTTTTTCTTTCACGGCAGCTTCCGATCTCAGTTCTATGAGGTCATTGTATTTCATGATCTCCGCGCGTATAAATCCCTTTTCAAAATCCGTATGTATCTCACCTGCCGCCTGTGGCGCTTTATATCCGTTTGGTATTGTCCATGCATGAACTTCCTTTTCACCCGCGGTAAAAAAAGTAATGAGATTCAAGAGCTCATATCCTTTATTTATCAGCCGGTCAAGACCTGATTGATTCAAGCCCCATCTCTTTCAGAAATTCCGTTTTCTCATCTTTGGTCTCAAGCTGAGCAATTTCAGATTCTATCTGAACTGACAAAATCAGAAACTGTGCATTTTCTTTATCCGCGATGTTCCTTACTGTTTCAGAATATTGATTACCTTTTAAATTTTTATCATCTACATTTGCCACATATAAAAAAGGTTTGTCAGTAAGCAGATGAAGTTCCTTTATGATCTGCTTTTGTTCATCATCGAGATTTACTGTGAAATATTTTGCCAGCCGCGATGTTGCCAGATGCCCTTTCAAAGAATTCAAAGTGTCAAATTCAAGTTTGATTTTTTTATCCCCTGTCTTTAGGGATTTTTCAGTTCGCTCAATCCTTTTGTCAATTGTCTCAAGATCTTTTAAAATCAATTCCGTTTCGATAATTTCAATATCGTCTTTAGGATTGATCTTCCCTTCGACGTGAACAATATTATCATTGTCAAAACATCTTACAATATGAATTATAGCTTCTACTTCCCGGATGTGAGATAAGAACTGATTTCCGAGACCTTCTCCTTTTGATGCGCCCTTTACCAGTCCGGCAATATCAACAAACTCGATCGTGGCAGGAACTATTTTTTTCGGCTCATACAATTCGACCAGTTTTGAAACCCTTTCATCGGGAACGATAACAGTTCCTACATTCGGATCAATCGTACAGAAAGGATAATTTGCAGCTTCTGCATTTTGTGAAGAAGTTAACGCGTTAAACAAAGTTGACTTACCGACATTCGGAAGTCCGACTATACCGCAGCGAAATGACATTTAAACAATTGTTAATTATAAAAATATATTTAAAAGAATTAAATAAACAAAACCGAAAAAAACCGGAATGGAAATATTATCATCAATTCTCAGAGGAATTAATTCAAATATTGCCGCAAGAAAAACTGCAAAAAAACCAATGTAATATTCCGCAGGTGAATTTGTGATCTTTGGTGTCAGACAAATTATTATTACTCCCGTGACAAAAAAAGCAATGCTTCCTTCAATCGTTTTGTTTGTAATAAAATGTTTACCCATGCTCTTGCCAATAATGGCTGCAAACGAATCACAAAATATCACGACAAACATAGATGTAATGGCAAGAGGTTTTGGAAAAATAATTACGCAAATCAAAAAAGCAATTGTTATATATGTTCCGCCGGTGAGTACCGGTCCGTCACCGTTCAACTCATGTCCTCTGAGTATCGGCTTCATGAATCTCATATAAAATCTTCCTAACCGGCTCATATCTTTTTCTTAAAATATCTACAGAAACAAGCAGTACAACTGCTGCGCCCAGCAGAATTATGGAAATATTGCGCTCAACAAAATAAAACAATACGGGAACAATAGAAGAAGACAGATGAATGCTCTTTCTTACCAGTTCATTTTTTATGCTGATCTTATCAGCGGGACTTTCCAATGTTCAAAAAAAAAGCGAGTTATACGCTCGCTTTTTTATGGTTAGGTTTTTTAAGTTTTAATTAGCTAAAGCCACGTCTCCTGGAGTAAATTTTCCATCTTTGGCTTTTTTCTCTTTTTCTTTTTGTATTTCACCGTTCTTTGATAAACCTTCTTCAACGGGAATCTTTTCGAACGGCGGTAATTTTTCACCTTTCATAATCATATCAATTTCGACAGAATCTAGAATCTCCCTCTCCAGTAATGCCTCAGACATTATGTGAAGCTTATCGGAATTCTCATTCAGCAGCCTTTCAGCTTTATCCATTCCCGCCTGCACAATCTTCTTGATCTCATCATCTATCATTATCTGTGTCGACTCGCTGTAGTCCCTGTGCTGATTAATTTCTCTGCCCAAAAATATTTCTTCCTGCTTCTGACCGTAAGCAATCGGACCGAGCTTTTCACTCATGCCAAATTCGCAGACCATCTTTCTTGCCATTGCCGTCGCTCGTTCAATATCATTGCTTGCGCCCGTAGTATATTCATTGAAAATCATTTTTTCAGCAGCGCGTCCGCCCATTGCATAAGCGATCATAGCTTCGAGATATTCCTTTGAATAGGTATGCTTCTCATCCATCGGTAAATATGTTGTAACGCCTAAAGCCCTTCCTCTCGGAATAATAGTAACTTTATGAACAGGATCAGCTTCGGGAATCATCTTTGCTACAATTACATGACCGCTTTCATGATAAGCCGTTGTCTTCTTTTCTCTGTCCGAAATTATCATGCTCTTTCTTGCTGTTCCCATCATTACTTTGTCTTTTGCATCTTCAAAATCATTCATAGTAACGGTATCCGAATTTCCTCTTGCCGCAAGTAACGCAGCTTCATTTACAAGATTAGCAAGGTCGGCTCCGGAAAATCCCGGAGTTCCTTTTGCAAGTATGTCTATTACTACATCCTTTGCCAGCGGAGTTTTTCTTGTATGAACTTTTAATATCCCTTCTCTTCCTTTTACATCCGGTCTGTCAACTACAACCTGCCTGTCAAATCTTCCCGGTCTTAACAATGCCGGATCAAGTATATCAGGTCTGTTAGTTGCAGCAATTATTATGACACCGTTATTTTGTTCAAATCCGTCCATCTCAATCAACAACTGATTAAGTGTCTGCTCTCTTTCATCATGTCCGCCGCCGAGACCTGCACCTCTGTGTCTTCCGACTGCATCTATCTCATCTATGAAAATTATACATGGAGCATTTTTCTTTCCCTGTTCAAATAAATCCCTGACTCTCGAGGCACCCACTCCGACAAACATTTCAACAAAGTCCGCACCGCTGATTGAAAAGAAAGGAACTCCGGCTTCTCCTGCTACTGCTCTTGCAAGTAAAGTCTTTCCGGTTCCAGGAGGACCTAATAACAATACTCCTCTCGGAATCTTTCCGCCGAGCTTTTGAAATTTTGCCGGAGTTTTCAAAAATTCTATTATCTCCGACAAGTTCTTCTTTGGCTTCATCGGCGCCTGCTACATCCTCAAAAGTAACCTTTGTTGCAGATTCACTTAAAAGTTTTGCTTTTGATTTTCCGAATGAAAAAATATTCTTCGATCCGCCGGCTCCTGACTGCATCCTTCTCATTATGATTATCCAGAATGCAATTATCAAAATCCATGGCAATGCGCCCAATAAAGGAGCAAGCCATCCGCCGTCATCTTTCTCAATGCTGAACTGAATGCCGCTGTCATTCCATGTTTTTACTACATTGTCGTCAATATTTGTATAAGGAAGGAGATACTGAGAATCTGTCGATTGTAATAGTTCTGTTCCCGACATTGATGGCTTCGGGGGATTTTAGCTTACCAAGAAATTCGTAATTATTTTCAGATTTTTTTATTACTGCGCTTTCGATTTTTTTGTCATTAAGAAACCTGAGATATTGATCATACTTTAATTCGGAATATTTACCATCTGCTCCTTTTGTATATATCATAACAAGAAAGAAACCAATCAAAATAGCACTCCAGCCCAGAACAATCTTGAACACCCTGTTCCAGTTGAAGTCATCATTATTTTTATTGGGATTCTTTTTTGTGTTTTTCATATTCATACAATTTCATATATTAATTATTTAATATGTAACACATATATAGCATTTAAATTCCTGTATTCTGCGCATAGTCAAGACCGTAACCAACTACAAATTTATTATCAATCTTAAATCCGATGTAGTCAATCTTAAAGTCTAAGTTAGAAGTATTTTTTTTAAACAGCAAGCTTACGAATTTGAGTGAAGAAGGTTTATGTTCTTCAATAATATTTTTTATAAACTTTACTGAAAGCCCTGAATCAACAATATCTTCAACTACTATAATATCCCTGTTCTCAATCTCACAGTTCAGTTCTTTAAGCAGTGTTACATTGCCGGATGGATATTTTTTCGTCACCGTAGCTCGAAAGTTTCAGAAAATCAATTTCACAGTCAACTATTGATTTCCCTGATAAGATCAGCAAAGAAATATAAAGGAACCGTTTAAAATGCCAATGAAGATCGGTTTTCTGTCCTTTGTAATCTTTATTTATTTTTTTGGCTAATTTGCCTTATCCTCTTTGCAATGCTTTTCCTTGAAATGAAATTCTTTCAGAACAGTACCGGGATTTCTTTGACAAGTTTAGTTAGTTATTTAAAATAAAATTTAGAAGAAGCATTTGTAAATTAAAAAACCCATTGAATTTATTACAATGGGTCAGAATATTTATTTAGAGATGAATTAAATGTTTTCTTCCGCTAGAATTCTTTTGTTTTTCCTGATCGGCTCTTTCCTTATCCATTTTCTTTTCTACTGACGGTTTTGTATAAGAACATTCTTCTTCTGAATTCTTTAAGCAATCCGGATTTCTCATATTTTTTCTTGAATCTTTTAAGAGCTTTGTCTATGGATTCACCTTCCTGAATTATTACTTTTAACAAGTTTTTACCTCTTTTCTTTTTAAAATTTTATTCAATATAAGAGATTTCGATTTTTTTTTACAATGGACTATACTTAATTTTCAATGTTCGATTTTCAATGTTCAATTTATCGTGTATTGTGTATTGTGCTTTCAATAATACCTAATACCAATAAAAAAAGCCGGAAGAATTTCTTCTCCCGGCTTAAATTTCAAACGTCTGACGTCTAGCGTCTTACGTCTTACTTTATAAGAGTCATCTTCTTCGTCGAAACAAAGTTCTGACCGTTAGCATCTACCGATATTCTGTAGAAATAGATACCACTCGATAAGTTAGATGCATTGAAATTAATTGTATAATATCCGGCTGTCTTCACATCATTTACGAGTGTGCTGACTTCTTTACCGGACATGTCGAATACCGTTATACTTACTTTTCCATCAAACGGAATATCATAATTGATCTTCGTTGACGGATTGAAAGGGTTCGGATAGTTTTGTGGCAGGTCAAACTTACTCGGAACTCCTACGATAATTTCATTGCTTAATGCAAAATATTCGAAGTTACCGTTGAAGTCTATTTGTTTCAATCTGTAATTATACTTTCCGGAAACTAAATTTCTGTCCGTGAAAGAATAGCTGTGACCGCTTGAAGATGTTCCGTTATCTGAAACATTTCCGATTTTTACCCAATCGTTTGACGTTTGACCTCTGACATCTGACCTTTGAATGTCAAATCCGGAGTTGTTTGATTCTAATGCTGTTGTCCAGTTCAATGTTACATCCCTGTCTGAAATGACCGAAGTGAATGACACAAGCTCGACAGGAAGAACACTGTTGTTCCACACATTATCAACATAGATCCCGTCAACAATGACATTGAAGGAATCGGAAGCTGTTCCCTGAAACAAGCCCAGTCTGTAAATGTCCGTAAGATCTTCCCCCGATAACGGACCCAGATAAGGAACCGGCTCTGTTACAGGAATATTTCCGTCAAATACAAACAGACTAAATTCATCATTATCAGGACCCGGAATAAAAACATATTTCACTACAACAACATAAGTAACGCCTTTCGAGAAAGTGGCAGCTCCGTAAAATACGCCGTTGTTTCTTATGCCAAAGGCTAAGTTTCCGTTTTGATCCAGTTGTATCTGAAATCTGCCCGAAGAGTTTGCCAGTGTAAAAGACTGAAGCAGAGAAGCAAAAAAGGTTTCATTTCCGTTTCTTCCCGACCCGACATTTACCATCATTGAGACATAAACACTTCCGGAATCCTGAATGGACGAGAACGGCTTATATACATTCTGTCCTGTCTCCTGAATTTTTGCAGCGTTGCCGATATTGGATCCGCCGTAATCAAAATATGTCAACCCGGGCGATGTGACTCTCATCGGGTTTGTCATAAGCAGATAGGAGATCCATCCGTGATCGGTCAGAAGATCTCCGTCGGAATACTCAAAATTTTCGATAAGAAGCTGGGAATAGATTGGCGATGATCCGAATAAAAAAAACAGAAGTATGATTAGTGTTTTCATAATTACAATTTTTTTAAGATTATCGAATATTTTGAAGATATTGATTTGGATATCAATATTAAAGAAACAAACAATAATTTTCTTACAATAAAAAAAGCCGGAAGAATTTCTCCTCCCGGCTTAAATTTCAAAGGTCTGACGTCTAGCGTCTTACGTCTTACTTTATAAGAGTCATCTTCTTCGTCGAAACAAAGTTCTGACCGTTAGCATCAACCGATATTTTGTAGAAATAAATACCACTCGATAAGTTAGATGCATTGAAATTAATTGTATAATATCCTGCTGTCTTCACATCGTTTACAAGTGTGCTGACTTCTTTACCGGACATATCGAATACCGTTACATTTACTTTCCCATCAAACGGAATATCATAATTGATCTTCGTTGACGGATTGAAAGGATTCGGATAGTTTTGTGAAAGGTCATACTTAGTTGGAACTCCTATGATTACTTCATTTCCTAATGAATAATATTTGAAGTTTCCGTTTAAGTCTATTTGTTTCAACCTGTAGTTAAACTTTCCGGAATTCAAGCCTCTGTCCGTATATGAATAATTTATCGGTGTAGATGAATTTCCGTTTCCGGCAATGTTCGATATTTTAGTCCAGTTTTCCAATGCAACTGATTTTCTTTCGATATCAAATCCGGTATTGTTTTCTTCTGTTGTTGTTGTCCAGTTCAATGTTACGTCTCTGCTATTGATTGTCGAAGTGAAAGAAGAAAGTTCAACCGGTAGCGCAGCATCTGCATCAGTAACTATAAATTTGCCCATTACAGTCAGACCGTAAACGGTGATATTATGGTTAGTCACATCAATTGTATATTGTCCAGGATTGGTCCCTATATCAGTATAAGGAGTATAAAATCCCTGATTATTATTAGGAGGATCTTCTATTGCAACTTTTACATTACCGACAATAGTCCCGAGTAAAGCCGGTGAATAGTGAATCGTTAAATCATAAGTAAAACCTGATCCATTAGGCTGCATATCCCAGTAAACATTTCCGAAGCCCGCTGTTGTATTCGGCGCCGGAAGTCCCGGAGGATTAGTTCCGGAATAATATTGTAAATTAACATCATTTAATGTTCCCGGATTGCTTACATCAATTGATGCAACTGTTGATTCACCGAATGTGAAAGGTGACGGACCGGAAGATGCAAGAGCCGGTACTATGTTAATAACAGGTGGAGGGACTCCGGGTAAAAATTCATATGCCCCGATGTCTGTACCTCCTGTTGGAATAGTTGTACTCCTTGGATTTCCGTCTATATCGTCGCCAATTGTGCTCAAGGCAATTCCATTTCCATTGATTAACCAGCAGTTAGGGTTTGAAAGATCCGGTGACAAATCTGCCAGGAGACCGGGGTCACCGCTATAAGAATAGCTTTCACGTGTTGGTCCTACAAATGCTTTGAAGTCAGGTAATGTTTCTTTCTTATTGGTTAAGGCACTTACTGAACCATCAGCATAAATAAGGTGAAGCGGACCCGGTGTCCCTGCATATAAAAGATTGTAATTTGAAACAACAGAATAGGTAGCAGTCAAAGTCCCGGTTCTGAAATAGACCATTTGTTCCAAACCGTCTGTAGGAACGGCAACATTTAATAAAATATTATTTTCCACTTTTATGGTTGGATTTATACTCTGCATATAAACACAATAGGATTGACCCGGACAACTTCCATCAATAGAAACTGTATTATAATATAAATTTACAGAGTTGGCAACCGTATTGCCAACATTTATTCCCCTCACTGCCTGAAAGAAAAAGCTGCCGGGTGAATATAATTTGCTGATAATGTTATTATAGATTGTCGTTACATTCACTGCATTTCCTTGTGCTACTACTATTCCGTTTACAGTTCCTATTCCTGTGCAGTTTATATCGGAAATTTTGTTCTTATAAACATCATTCCTAGCAGGTCCTGATTGTATTTGAATTCCTTGTGCCGAAGGACCTACTGTTAGGGAAGTGGATGTAATTTTCATATCCTGAATAGTATTATTGGATATTGTCATACTGCCTGCAGCATTAGTACTAACGGTTCCTCCAAAAATACCGATTGTAGAACCTCCTGCAGCAGTAATAGATGAAACTTGATTATTTGAAATTACATTTGCGCTTCCTAAACTAACAAGGATACCATATGCATTTGCTGTTTGTCCGGCTGTTCCAACCGAAGTATTTGAAATCGTAGAAATTATATTATTCGTTACTGTAATGTTATGTGTACATGATGCACCACTCCCCGAACTCCAATATATCACTGCTCCAAAACTGGTTGTAGTCTTATAAGAAAAATTAGAAATATTATTGTTTGAAATAGTAGTTGAGCCGGTTGTAGGTCCGGTAGTAACGGCATTTGCTATTGCAAGATAATTCGCCCCACCTGTCGCAGTAGTGTTACTGAATTGAGTAGTAACAAAATTTCCGTCGATTATCACAGTTGGAGTAGCATTGGATGCTCCAATCAAACATCCTAATGCCGATGCGGATGAATTCACACTAAGATTGTTGAAATTATTCGAATTAATTGTTTCGGTTAGCACTAAAGCAGATGTATTGATACATTGAAAAGCTCCTGTGCTGGGTGTAGAATAGACCACTCCCTGAAAATTATTGCTGCTGATTGAAAGAGCACAGGAAGAAGCACCGCCGGTATTGCTTATACATGTTACCACTCCTGATGTTATTGAGCTAAGTGTAATTGCGCCACCGATCGCATTACCGATTTGGTTGTTGTTAATATTATTAGTCGTTACTACCGCCCCTGAATTGGAAATGCCGGTAAAGCTTCCGGATGTTGCAGTAGAAGTATTTCCCTGAATGACATTGCCCGTCATATTCAGGACGCCGGGGGAAGACAAGTTTGTTATGCATGTAAGTGATGCCGATGTTGCTGCACCCATGATTGCGCAATTAATAATAGTATTGTTAGTCATGTTTATTGTCGCCGTACTTAATGAAGTCAAGCCCTGACTGTTTATTCCAATCATTGAACCCGTTGTTGGTGAATTGGTAAGTGTAACAGTGTTATTACTGATTGTTGTAGTGATAGTACCGCCGGGAGATGCTACTGAATAGTTTTTTAGAAAACCCCCGAATGTAGTCGAAGCAATTGTAAGACCTGTTGCGCTGGTTATTGTATTAAATGATACATTCTCATTTATTTGTTGGTTGTCAAAGATACAATAATTCAGCCGGTAAGAGAAACATAACCACTTGGAGCAGAACCGCCTCCCCAATTTGTGATAGTGTTGCCGGTGGAAGCCGAACTTCCGCCGATATCATTTCCATTATCAATTGCAGCTATAGTCGTGCCTGCTCCGATAAAAATAATTCCATAATTTACATTACTGATATTATTGCCATATATCTTGTTTCCGCTATTCGAGCCTGAGGCGGCTGTTACTTCGGCAGATGAAGTAACGGAAGTAGCAGAATGCCTTGTATTGCTGTAGATTCCAAAAGTGTTTAAGTAAGTTCTATTCAAAGAAATTGTATTATTTTGAATCGTATTGTTTTGAGATCCGTCGGTCAATGTAACATAAAGCAAAGCAACTCCCCATTCGGTCATGTTGTTCGAAGCGGGAGGAGTATTAATTATGTTCCCCGGATTTTCCTCCATAGTGAAATTTTGAATGGTAATAAAGTCGGCACCAATCAGTTTGAATATAGCGTCATTAATATCACCGATTGCCAAACTACCGGATGCAGTAACAGTATTTCCATTTCCTTCGATTATTACAGGGTCGGCTGCACTGGTTGTGGTGAGCACTAATGAGCCGGCTCCGCCAATTACATATCCTCCTGCCGGAGCAGTTTGGGGATTAGCAGCTAAAAGATTTAGAGTTACTCCACCTGGACCAACGCCCTGTGTATTGAGATCTATAATGGCTGCATCGAGATCGGGATAATCTCCGGGAATATCTAATGTTCCCGTAAGTTGTGCATTTGCATTCATTGACTGAAATAAAAAGCAACACGAGAGTGCAAATAAAGAAATTAATTTCTTCATGAGTTTAATTTTTTTTAAGTTAATAAAATGTTTTTTAAAATTTATTGAACGATCTCGGAGGAATCTAGGAATTGAATATGTCCTTTGAAATTATTTGATCTTCCCTCCGAAAAAAAAGTACAAATTATCCTAAAAGGACATCTTTGATATTTGTCTCCTTTCTAATTTAATTTATTTTTGGATTTCGCTTGGGCAAAGTAAGAATTTAAATGTGGTATTGCAACTTATTTATTAAACGCAATACTCAACACTCAATTCCAAAAACAAAAAAGCCGGAAGAATTTCTCCTCCCGGCTTAAATTTCAGACGTCTGACGTCTAGCGTCTTACGTCTTACTTTATAAGAGTCATCTTCTTCGTCGAAACAAAGTTCTGACCGTTAGCATCTACCGATATTCTGTAGAAATAGATACCACTCGATAAGTTAGATGCATTGAAATTAATTGTATAATATCCTGCTGTCTTCACATCATTTACAAGTGTGCTGACTTCTTTACCGGACATATCGAAAACCGTTACACTTACTTTTCCGTCAAACGGAATATCATAATTGATCTTCGTTGACGGATTGAACGGATTCGGGTAGTTTTGTGACAAGTCAAACTTAGTTGGAACTCCAACGATAACTTCATTGCTCAATGCAAAATAATTGAAATTACCATTGTTGTCTATTTGCTTCAACCTGTAGTTGTACTTTCCTGAATTCAATCCTCTGTCTGTGTAAGAATAATTATGAGGATTGTTTGATGTTCCGTTGCCTGAAACATTACTGATCTTTGACCAGTTTCCTTCAACTAATGATCTTTCGATATCAAATCCCGAGTTATTTGATTCTGATGCAGTTGTCCAGTTTAATGTTACATCTCTTCTATTGATTGTCGAAGTGAAAGAAGAAAGTTCAACCGGCAATGGATTATCAGCATCGGTAACTATGAATTTGCCCATTACAGTCAGACCGTGAACGGTTATATTATGGTTTGCCAAATCAACTGTGTATTCTCCGTTACCTGTACCTGGCATGGTATAAGGAGTATAATATCCCTGATTGTTATTAGGAGGATCTTCTATTGCAACTTTAATATTATTTTCGTCTACATTTGGGAAACCAAGTAAAGCCGGTGAATAGTGAATCGTTAAATCATAAGTAAAACCTGATCCATTAGGCACCATATCCCAATAAACATTTCCGAAGCCGGCTGTTGTATTTGGAGCCGGAAGTCCCGGAGGATTAGTTCCTGAATAATATTGTAAATTAACATCATTTAATGATCCAGGATTACTTACATCAATTGATGCCACTGTTTCTTGTCCAAGAATAAATGGCGACGGACCGGAAGCATCAAGCAAAGGTACAACATTAATGACCGGCGGAGGAACACCTGCGTTAAATTCATATGCACCGATATCTGTTCCCAGACCTAAAGTTGTTGCTCGTGGATTTCCGTTGATATCACTATTGATACTGCTCAAAGCAATACCGTTTCCATTAAGATACCAGCAATCCGTAATCGATGTAACAGGAGACAAATCCGTTGTGGATGTGAATGCAGGATCCCCACGTATGAATAAGAATCCTGACCTGTTGCAGCTTTCCATGCAGCCAGATCAATTCTAACCCATTAAAATACCCGATCTCGAGGAAGATGACCATTTGTCAAATAATCATTGTAATTAATATTACTGAAAATAGTATTTAAGCTGCTTGATACCGGCAACCCATACTCGCCATCGCGTCTACCTACTCCGTGAAGTCGCAGTAGCATTTGAGAGTTTTGCAATGCATTATTTCTAATATCCATCGAACCGGCACCTACAGTATTAGCAATACCTATACACGCACTGCTTCCGTTAAAAATGGCATCCAATGAAGCCCCTGACATGTAAATCGAATTGTAATACATTTGAACCCCGCAGTCCCATTAGTATAAATACAAATACCTTGAGACAACCATCCCATAAGGGATGCGAAGTTGTCCGGTCATCGCAGTCTCCTTTTATATTATAAATCACATTATTTGAAATTAAAGTTGTCCCGGTATTTGTTGCTGCTCCCGGATCCATAAACAATTCCGAATGCTCCATATCCGGAAGTTGTTGAATTAAAATAGAAATCGTGAATCTTATTCTTCCTGATCTTTGTATTTGTACAGCTGTTAATTATTGAAATACCTGCAAGATTTGCTGAAGGAGTGTTGAAGTCCCTGGGTACTGTATTTCCCGAAACCTGACCAATAATTTCATTATTGGATATTGTTGTATTATTTGCAAATGAAAGTAAAATGCCCTGGCAATAACAACTCGAAGCATCAGTTGTGCTTCCAATTGTATTATTTGTAATTTGTCCGTCATCAGTCACCGAACCCGATACGCCTGCAAACTGCATCCCGATTTTACTTTTGTAACGACATTATTATCGATTACAGTATTGTCATAAGTCACCGCCTGTAGCATTTAATATAATTCCAAAAATTGTATTCGTCGCGCTTGTTGAACCTCCGGTGATATTACAATTCTGGATTGTGTTATGGTGCGCAATGAATGGCGCACCTCCGTTGAATATACCATTTACATAAGCACCGGCGGCGCTATTTGTATTATTAATTGTCATATCACGACCAACGCTGCCTCCGACATTATCTCCTTGAAATGTTACATATGGACTAAAAGAAACAAGCATCCCTGGTGAAGAGCTTCCTGAAATTACAGTTGTGACTGAAGCATCCGGCTGTATGGTCAATGTATTTACAGATGATGCCGTGGAATATCCGATTATGATCGGAAATGATTCCCCTGTGCCTGTGTTATAAGCAGCATCAGTCAGCAAGAAACGAACGGCTGCACTTGAGCCAACTAAGTTCAGATCTGCAACAGCTGCGGTAATCGTTGCATAGATTCCTGACATTGCGTCAGCGGAAGATCAGGTTTCTCGGATCTCTTTACATAAAGAGGTCCGGTATAAACCTTTCCATTCTCCATAGGAACAACTGAAATTTCTTCCACCTCCCTGCATTACTTTTGCTCCTTCTGAATTATACAGCAAAGAAGAAGCATCGGGTACAACGTTGCTATTCTTATCATAAACCGGAACCGTAGTTTCAGCTAATACTTCTTTAGTAACTTTTTTGACAACCGTTTCAAAAGTAATATTTTTTCCTGATACATTGTTAAAAAATGCTGATCCAACAGTATAGTCACCTGCAAGTGGAGCACCTATAATCGTATAAGAATTTGGTGATCCCGGAGGGGTTGTTCCCGGAGGATTGATGCCGCTTCCGCCGATCGGAACTGTTGAAACATACCCAAAAACATCCTGAGCAGCAACATAATATTGAATTACATCACCTAGCAGATACACTTCCTCCGCCTACCATAGAGTAATCAATTGTCCATGTATAGTCATCGCCTGAGATTCCAGGTGCATCATCAAATACATAAGCTCCGTCAGTTGACTTCTTGTAATATAGTCTTGGTACGTTTGCCCCGACCATCAACTCCTGAGGCATCGGTGATATTAGCTGTTAAATTTCTGTTAGATAAGCTCGATGTGTTACCTAAAGCTGTATATGAAATTATCGGACCTGTTAAATCTACTCCAATGAAATTTCCGGCATCAGCACCAATATCGACTGGAGTTAAAGTTGCTCGTGTTTGACCATCAAAGTCAATAGTTACACCGCCTACATCTGCACCGTTGCCTTCAATAACTGTCGAAATTGATGGATTAATATGCAAATCAACTGTTGCTGCAGTTCCCGCCGGTAACAAATATTGCGGATCACTGCTAAAGCTCGCTGCATCCTGGCCGACTGCTATTTTCCATGCCGCTAAATCGGCAACATCTGCAGCATTGAATAATCCAAATACTCCACCGGTTCCATTGGCAAGATAGACATTATTATTAATTGTAAGTCCTGCCGGATTTGGAGCTGTACCTCCGACTCTTACGGCATAATGCTTTCCTGTTCCTGCACCATTTGAACGTGCATTATAGAATATGTTGTCTCTATAGCTTCGGGTATTTGTAGTAACGGTACTCTGGAAAGCAAAAGAGTTGGAAGTTCCTCCTACTCCGGAGCCCCCAATGTAAACACTATTAAAATAAAAATTGTTTGTTCCAGCTGTTTCATTGACACCTGAAATCAGTCCTGAAAGTATTGAAACTCCCGAAGCATCTATTCCTAAATCGATCATATTATTTTGATAAGTCGTAACTCCGGCCGTAGACACCAAACCATTAATTTGTGCTGTTGCACTGGATGAAGAAATGCTAAGGGAATGGATGAAGTTACGTGCAAATACATTAGCAGATCCAGTAGTAGATCCACTATTACTAATCCCCGTAACTACTACCGCAGCTGTAGCGTTAGTGTTGCTTAATGAGTGGACAGTGTTTTGCGAAACTATCATTCCAGTAGTACCAGAAGTTTGGGAGATACCCAACACTGATGCCGAGGAACCCGTACCTACATTGGCTGCAGACATTGTCATATTTGAAATAGTATTTCCAGTAATAGAACCCAGTCCGGTTACATGGATTATCCCGACCACTCTGGAGCCTGTTGCCGTTGCATTATTAGTGATTGAACCTGCAGTTGTTCCACCAATAGTATTTCCGGACATAGTTCCGGTTACTGAAGATATTAAATCGCATCTTATACCATAGATAACAATAGAACCGGTAGACGAGTTTGTAGCTGTTATTGACCCTACGTTATTATTAGATATAAGAGAATTTTGAGAACTAAAATTAAAAATACCTATTACATCACTTGTTGATGCCGAAGAAGATGAATAAGAAATGCTGCTTGTACCGGTTAAACTTCCGACAGTATTACCTGTAGTAGTAATCAAACCGGTTTGCGGATAAATCAGATTACATGGGGAACTTGTTGTTGTCCCAGAATTTGTAGTTGTTTGACTTATTGCAGCAACAGTATTATTTTGAATATTTGAAGCGGTTGTTCCGCCTACTACTAAATGAATACCTTTAAATGAGTTAGCACCTCCTGAAATTGTATAAGTTCCGGTTCCGGCTGAACTTGCAAATCCAATTGTATTTCCTATTACCTGGAAGTTATTTCCAGAAGATGAATTACTTATGCTTATTCCTCTCATTTCTGCCCCCGTAGTCCATGTTCTGGGTGCAGTTTGATAGATCTTGTTATTTGAAAACACAAGATCTGTGTTTCCACCAACTACATCAATTGCTCTGCTCTGTGCGTTGGCAATAAAAAAATCAAACAAATTACAGTTCATTATTGTATCATTGCTGTTATTTTGAGGTACTGTAGTTGTCGTTCCATTGAACCAGACAAGTCTGGTTGGCAAGTTTGCTCCTGCAGGACCTATATCACAATTTAAAATTGCATTGCCATCGTTCCCTGTTGTGACAGCACCTGCTGCGAACCATAAATTTCCACCATTAGTACCCCCAGAAACAGAAATAGTGGCAGATCCAAGGATAGAACAATTTCTAATTTTGTTGTTTGTAGCATCAGTAATAAATTTTATCGTAGACGTTCCTGATGTCGATGATGTACTTAAATTTGAAATAGTTAATGAATTACCGGATGCGTTTAACCCGTCTATAATTACATTATCTGCTCCATTGAGTGTTAATAAAGCATTTCCTACAACAGTGCCTGAAACTGTTCTTGCACCGCTCGGATTAATTATTATTGCATCCCATAAACCTGCATTTAATAAATTAACACCTGTTTCACCTGCTACATCGGCAGTAATTGAAATTGATATTGTAAGACCCGCTTGACTCGGGCCACCGTTAAATGCCGCAAACACTCCGGCTGCATCTGTAAATGTTGCGTAAGTAGCGTCCAATCCGTTAGAACCTGTTACGTCTATTTGTGCATTAGCACTCACTGCCAAAAATAAAAAGCAAAACGAGAGTGCAAACAAAGAAATTAATTTCTTCATGAGTTTAATTTTGTTTAAGTTAATAAAATGTTTTAAAAATATACTTGAACGAAACCGGAGGAAATTTGAGAATTGAATATATCCTTTGAAATTATTTGCTCTTCCCTCCGAAAAAAATAAAGTAGAAATAATTTTAAAGGATCTCTTTCGAGATCTGTCTCCTTTCTATTTAGTTTGTAAATTATTATTTGATTTTTCGGTATTGGTAAAGTAAGATATTTACAATCTGTTATTGCAACATATTTTTTTAATTCCTCATTTATGAAAATAATATAAATTCTATCCTAACAAAATCCTAACAAAAGAGCAATGTCAAATTAGGAATTGGCAATTAGGAATTAATAATTGATAAATTGATAAATTAATAATTAGGAATTAGGAATTAGGAATTATATAAACTATTCAAACACATAATAACTAATACTTAATACTTAATAACTTAATACTTAATACTTAATACTTAATACCAAAGACACATAACATTACGGTAGCACTGTACAGACAAAGTTAAATATGTTGTTGTCGGCATATGCCAGGTCCTGGCTTCCGACAAATCCGTCGAAATTAAGGTCTGTTATTACATAAGGTCCGGATACAAAATTAAACACATCATTATCAATTGCTGAAATATCATTTCCATCCACGCATATATCTCCTGTTACTTCACCTGTAAAGAATGAAGCTTTTCCGTTTACCAGTGCCATATTGCTGCCGTAAGCTTTATTCAGCCCGGTTGTAAAATCATATGTCATTAAATTACCACTGCACAAGACACCGGCTGCGCTGGATGTAGTAATTGAGTTTCTGTGTTTAACATAAATAAAATATTTTCTCCCGTTCTCTATAAATTTCAATGGCACTGAAATCGATCCTGAAGGAATACTGTAAACTCCTTTATAGCTTTCAACTAATGCGTGAGCCGATGTCGTATCTCTCAGCTCGACAGTGACTGTATCTCTCTTGGTTACCTGTATGGCTTCGAGTCTGAAAGTCAGGTTAAGTGTTACTCCGCAGCCATTTCCTAAGTGCAGTGCGTTCGGTCCGAACTTTACAGCAAGCGGGCCGGGAGGATTGTCAAATACCGGTCCGTCTGTCACTACAACAGATGTATTTCTGAATCTGTAAGTTGTAGCAACTGTTGCAGCGGAATTCTGAAACCCGATCAAATGAGTTGATAATGTATTTGCGTTGACCGCATTCACAAAAGTCTGTCCTGTCCTCTGGCTGGCAGTATCCGAAAACTGGACTTCTAATTTCGAATCCGCTGAAGATGAATTTGAAAGTTCCATAATTGCCTGGAAGCTTACATAGTTTCCTGCATCACCACCATAAATCGGAGCTCGGGAATAATTTACTATTAACTGGTCGCTTTCAATTTTATAACTTATTCTGCTTGTAGCAGTTTGAACGTTATCGGAGAAATCAAGATCTTTCCAAAACGGGAAAAATGCATTTGTAACTGTTCCGCCGGGGATACCTCCTGTAGGAGGATTCCAGTTTCCGTTGCCCGGATCAAATTCCCGGAACCCTATTATTCCGTTAGTTCCGATTCTTACTGTGTCAATATTACTTCCGTAGAATCTGATTTTCTTTCCTCCTAAATATATTTTCCAATAGCCGTCATCCAGGCTTCCTCTTGATAATGCCTGTGATAATACAGTATTTACAACAAGGCTTGTGCTTCCTGAGGTATCTTTCCAGCAGAAGGTTGGCTTTGAGGGCGAACCCGAAGCACCCGATGTTGAATTTGCAAAAAAGTATCCGCCGTTTCCGCCGTAGTTAACATTCATTACATTTATAGCGGATTTTATAGTGTCATTTGATCTGTTCTGATCGCTAGCTAATTTTGAAATAGCCTTAAGATTATATATACCTGAGATCGGATTAAATGTACTGTCAAATTTTACCTGAATTGAGCTGCCTGCATTTAATGAGGTAATGGTTTTATTGCTTGTATAAACTAAAGTATTAACACTGTTCCGGATTTCAAAAGTTACGGGAACATTTGTTTGATTATTTGATCCGATATTAGCAAATGAAGCCTTTGGTGCAATTGTAGGACCAGGGAAAGGAAGATTTCCTGTTGGATTGTCTATTGAAGTTGCTGCAATGTCGTTATTTAAAGTCGTGACTCCTGTTGTCGAAACCAAGTCCAACAATAATGCTCCTCCGTCATTAAGATTATCTGCGACAACTTCCCTGAACGCAATGTATATGTTAGAGCCGTTCGGAACAAGACCACCGATCTTAAATTTATATTCATTCCAGTTTGTATCAGCAGATCCGACTCCCGGAAAATTCTTTCTGAATACTAGAGTAGTAAAATTAGATATAAAGGGTGTAGATACAGAAATCCAGACCTCAATGCTGTCTCTGAAAAAACCATCATTAAAATTCTTCAGCCAGAATTTGAGAGAATCATTAGCGCCAATATTTGTAAGCTGTGGTGTCACAAGCCATTGGTCATTAGAAGTCTCTCCGCCGGTAATCCAGGTACAGTATGCTACTTTGCTTCCGCCTCCCGGTGGAACTGTAATGACACCGTCATCCCAGCCCGGAAGAGGAGAAGTTCCGTTTGTTTGCTGATTCCAGCCTGAACCGCCGTCAGGATTTATTTTTGTCCACCCTGCCGGTGGAAATGTTCCTTCGAATGATTCGTTTATTACACTAAGAGGATTATTATATACAGGTCCGATAAAATCATTTTGAGAATTTGCAAGTCCCGCATCAATAAGTTTCTTTGCATCAGCTTTTGCTGTTCTGTTTTTTCTGTTCGGATTATTATCAGAAAATCCAAGTGCAATGAGTGAGATGGAAATACCAAGTAAAATAAAAAAAGAAATGTTACGTCGCATTGATTTACCTTTCGTTTTTTGGTTGTTGATTTTTTTTTCAAAATTTAAAAATGAAATCAGCCGGGATATTTTCAGATAGTCCGGCTTGGAATAAAATTGACTCCTTTATTGACTCACTATATTAAGCATGAATTGTATTTACAACTTATGATTTTTAAATCAGAATTACAATGTTGCAGTCAAATCATAGGACAATGACAGGCTCTTTGACCAATGTTATTCCGAATCTTTCCGAGACTTTTCTCTCAATTTCTTCAGCAAGGTTCAGAACATCCAACGTTGTGCCTCCTTTATTTATTATTGCCAGTGAATGGTTTTCCGAGATCCCGGCGCCGCCTTTTACATAACCTTTATTAAACCCCGATAGTTCGACCAGCCATGCGGCGGGAATTTTGTAAGTGTTCCCGGATTTGTAATACGGAAAGTTTCCCTGCAAGCTTGTTAACTTTGTTTTAAAAATTTGAAATTCCTTCTCGCTTAACACAGGGTTCACAAAAAATGAGCCGCAGGATTTCGAATTAGGATCATCTTTGTCAATTACCATCGACTTACCTTTTCTTAGAGTTAAAACCGATTCTCTGATAATGCTTAACTTTTGTGCTGTAGTCTTTTTTGCATCCGCATAAAAATCTGAATTTGATTCAATATATTTTTGAAGTTCGGGATATTTGATTTCGGGCATAACATTTTTTTGAAAGCGGAATGTAACTTCCGTAATAATGTATTTGTCTTTGTCCTCCGCCTTGAACCTGCTTGTCCTGTAGCCAAATTTACAGTCTTTATTATAAAAGGAAATTGTCTCAAACGTATTTCTGTCAATGGCATTTAAGGAATGAATTGTATCACTGACTTCCTGTCCGTAAGCTCCCACATTTTGGATTGGTGTAGCTCCTGCCGAGCCGGGTATACCCGATAAACACTCGATCCCGGGCAATCCACTCCCGACCGTTAATTTAACAAAATCGTCCCAGTTTTCGCCTGCACTGACTCTTATGCCGAAATATTCTTCATCTTCAGTAAAATCAATTCCGTTTAAATCAATTTTTATTACCAAACCGTCGAACCCATTATCCGGAAATATTATATTGCTCCCGCCGGATATGACCTGGATCCTAAGTTTATTTTCAGCTGCCAGTTTCAATGCATCTTTTATTTCAGCACCGGAACTGCATGACAGAAAATACTCTGCCTTCCCTCCTGATCCGATTGTCGTATGATCCGCTAAAATCACATCTTTCTTTAATCCGGTATTCATTCTGTGAAAAATTTAGATGTAATATATATTTTCAATGTTCAATGTTCAATTATCAATTATAAATGTCAAAAAGCTGCTGTCATAAATTTTAACTTTTAACTTTAAAATATGAATTATCAAAATTAAATTGCAACCAAACTAAAAATAAAAATGACATTGGTAAAAAAAGGGAAAACCAAATATTTATCCGCCGCAGAATCAGTTAAGATGATCAACTCAGGCAATAATGTTTATATTCACGCAAACTGTTCATACCCGAAAACCATAATGGAAAGTTTATGTGACCGTTATAAAGAATTAAATAATGTAACAATGATTCAGCTTATGACCTTTGGGGAAGCCCCTTACGTCAAACCCGAAATGCAAAATCATTTTCATTTGTGCTCACTTTTTACCGGTCATAATGTAAGAAAGTCTGTAAACGAAGGGAGATCAGATTTTATCCCGGTATTTCTTTCCGAGATCCCGGTTTTGATCGAAAGTAAGCGTCTTCCGATTGATGTCAGCATTTTGCATTTGTCTCCCCCGGATGAACACGGCTATTGTTCGTTCAGTGTAAGTAATGATTGTTCCAAGACAGCATCGGAGAATTCTAAAATTGTAATTGCCCAGATCAATCCCAGAATGCCAAGAGTTCTGGGAGATAATTTTATTCATATTGACAAGATAGATTATGCAGTTGAGATAGACGAGCCTGTCCCCGAATTCCATCATTCGAAAGTTGTATCAGAAGATGAAAGATCAGTTTATGAAAAGATCGGAAGTAATATTGCCGACCTGATTAATGACGGAGATACCCTGCAGATGGGAATCGGATTAATACCTGACTTTGTCCTACAGTTTCTTACAACCAAAAAAAATCTCGGGGTCCATACCGAAATGTTTTCCGACCATCTCATTGACCTGATTGAATCAGGCATAATAAACGGTGAGAAGAAGACTCTTCTTCCTGGAAAAGTGGTCTCATCATTTGTATTAGGTTCAAAAAAGTGTTTTGATTATCTGGATGATAATCCGGTATTCGAATTTCGTCCGACAAAATTTGTAAATGACCCGTTTGTAATTTCGAGGAATGATAACATGATATCAATAAATTCAGCACTGGAGGTTGACATTACAGGCCAGGTTTGTGCAGATTCAATCGGTCCGAAAAATTATTCCGGCTTTGGAGGACAGCTCGACTTCATCCGTGGCTCTGCAAAAAGCAGGAACGGCAGACCTATAGTTGCATTCACTTCAACTGCGAAGAAAGGCACAGTTTCAAGAATTGTACCCTTTTTGAAACAGGGCGCAGGAGTGACAACTACAAGGGCTGATGTTCATTACATCATTACAGAATACGGAATTGCAGACGTTTATCGGAAAATCAATCAGTGAAAGAGCAAAGAGCCTGATCGAGATCGCACATCCGGATTTCCGCGAAGAGCTGGAGCGATATGCATTTGAGGTAAAGTATTTTAATAAGTATTAAGTATTAAGTATTAAGTATTAGGTATTAGGTATTAAGTATTAGGTATTAGGTATTAAGTATTAGGTATTAAGTATTAGTATTAGGTATTGTTTGGTATTAGGTATTAAAAAAAAAATCTTACAATCTATCAATTTGATTTTCAACTATTTACTACTTACTATTTACATTTGTTATTTACTATTTGATATTTGATATTTGATATATTGACTTCTATCTTGCAAATCAAATGAGTAAATTTTAATTAAATGAAATTGAAGACAGAGAATGCGATTGTTCTTGTCAGCGGCGGAATGGACAGTGCATTGACATCTGCCATAGCAGCCGGGAAATACAGTCTTAATTTCCTTCACGTTAATTACGGCCAGAGAACACAGAGCAGGGAATTAAAAGCTTTTAGTGATATTGCAGATTTTTATAAAGTAAAAAAAAAATTGGTAGTCGACATAAGCCATCTCAAAGACATAGGCGGATCTTCACTTACCGATTAGAAAATCAAAGTTACAAAAGCAGATTTGAATACTGATGAAATTCCTACAAGCTATGTTCCATTCAGAAATGCAAACATACTTTCTATTGCGGTAAGCTGGGCAGAAGTAATTAATGCAAAAAGAATTTTCATCGGAGCTGTTGAAGAGGACTCAAGCGGATATCCGGATTGCAGAAAGGAATTTTTTGATGCGTTCAATAAGATGATATCGAAGGGAACCAGGCGGGGCTCTGACATCAAAGTTGAAACTCCAATTATTAAATTTACCAAGAAAGACATAGTGTTGAATTCCGTAAAACTTAATGCTCCCCTTCATTTAACCTGGTCGTGTTATAAAGAAAATGAAGTTGCATGCGGTGAGTGTGACAGCTGTGCTCTCAGGCTCAGGGGTTTTCAGCTGGCAAACATTGATGACCCTGTTCCATACAAGAGAATTATCAATTATGCCGGATGAAAGAAAAGACGACAATAATAAGTTTCTTAACATAACGGCAGGACTGTTCCTTGCCGGGTTTTCAGTATTTGTGCTCAAAGAATTGAGTTCGATCCTCATCCCGTTTGTTCTTGCAATAATTATTTCCTTTGTCTTCGAACCGTTTTTCAGCTGGATGAAGTCAAAAAAAATACCTCAGCCCCTTGCAATAATAATCATATTAATAATAATTGTGATTCTTGCCAATATCGTCAGCGTGTCGGTTATCGCCAGCATAAATTCTTTTTCTGATGGATTTGGAGTGTACGAGGAAAAGTTCAGAGAGCTTGTCAATTCAGTGATAGCATCTCTGAAGCTTTCGACTGAGGAGATTGAAAGTCTCAATGACTCATTAAAGCTGAAGAATTTACTCAGGGAAGGATCAATAACTTCTTTCATTGGAAATTTGCTTACAAGCCTCGCCGGAATTTTCGGTGATTTTGTTTTAATACTATTTATGTAATATTTATTTTATCAGAACTCGGAAACATAAAGGAAAGAGTTAAGATTGCATTTGAAGACGACAGGGCTTCGAGCATATCAAAGACTCTTGATACTATTTTTATTGATGTCAGAACATATATTTCTGGAAAGACAATCATAAGTTTAATCTTGGGTAATTTCAGGATTCATAATCTGGATATTCGGAGTCGATTTTTACTTCATATGGGGATTTTTGATATTCATATCCCACTACATTCCGAATATCGGCGCTTTGTTCGGAATAACATTTCCGGCAATTATAATGTTTCTGCAGTTTGATAATATTGTTACCCAATTATAGTAACGGTTCTACTTGATAGTGCTTGATAATGTACTTGGCAATATAATAGAGCCAAATTGTTTCGGAGACAAACTGAATCTCAGCCCGTTACTTCTTTTGCTTTCTCATTATTTGTCGGTGAATATGTCTGGGGAATAGTCGGAATGGTTTTGTCCGTCCCAATCGTAAGCATGATAAAATTATATTAATGAATTTTGAATCAACACAACCTATAGCAATCCTGATGAGTTATAAACTTCTGTCATAAAAAAGAATGTATTAAAATTTAAAAAGATAAATTTTGACTGAAAATAATCCGAATAGGTTTTTAAATATAGTTGCTGCAATATTTCTGATTGGGTTTATTGTTTTTGTTCTGAAGGAGCTTCAGTTTCATCCTTCTGCCTTTATTTATTGCGATAATTATCTCTTTTATATTTCTTCCGTTTTACAACTTTATGCTGGAAAAAAATTTCCTTCAGCAGTAGCAATAATAATTGTAGTAATTTCGATAATATTTATTATATCAAATATTGCAAGTGTGTATTATTTTCACAAGTATAAATTCATTTTCAGCTGAATTTCCGAAATATGAGAAAAGTTTCTTAATATTTACAACGATAATAATGCACCAAGCTGAACTTATCGCCGGCTGAAAGTCGAAAGCATTGAGAGTATTCATTTGACATAAGAAAGTTAATTACCAGACGGTACACTTGACTTCCACGATCACGGGTGATATTTACAAGCATAACGGGAATATTCTGGGAAATTATATACTTGATAATTTTTTATGTAATCTTTCTTTTATCCGAAGCAAAAAGCATTCAGCAGAGGATCAGCATTGCATTCTCGGATAAAAATGAAAAAGCACTTAATAAGACAATGACTACATTTTCAAAGGAGTAAAGAATTATATTGCCGGAAAAACTTTATTGAGTCTTATTCAGGCGATCGTACTCGGAACATTTCTCTGGATCTGCGGAGTTGATTTTTATATGATATGGGCATTCATGTTTTTTTTTCTGACTTTATTCCGAACATCGGTTCACTGATAGTCACAGTGCTTGTTGCGATAATAACTCTTCTTCAGTTGGAAATATTACTACACCGCTTTTCATTGTTGTGGTTTTAATTGTTAATTCAAAACCTGAAGGGAAATATACTCGAACCGAAAATATTCGGTCAAAGACTTGATCTTAGTCCTTTGCTGCTGTTTTTTTCCCTGATATTCTGGGGATATATATGGGGCATTGTAGGGATGATCCTATCCGTTCCGATAATGAGCATGATAAAGATAATTTTTATAAATATTCCTGCGACAAAACCTTACGCAATTTTAATGAGTAATAATCCTCTTCCCACGGATAAAAGAGTTAAAATAAAATTCTAATATTAATTAAATCATAAAAAAAATAAGGAGTTAAAATGACAGTTAGTAAAAAATTACAAAAATGGGTTGATGAGTGCGCTGCTTTGTCAAACCGGATGCTATTCACTGGTGTGATGGTTCCGAAGAAGAATACAACCTTGCTAAAATGCTTGGTTAAAAATGGTTCAATAAAAAAACTAAATGAAAGCAAAAGACCTGATAGCTATTATGCAGTTTCAGATCCTTCCGATGTAGCAAGAGTGGAAGACAGAACATATATATGTTCTGCTAAAAAAGAAGATGCAGGTCCGACAAATAACTGGATGGATCCGTCAGAAATGAAAACAAATTCTTAACGAGGCTTTATGACGGATGCATGAAAGGAAGAACAATGTATGTGATTCCTTACAGCATGGGACCCCTTGGTTCCAGGATAGCTCACATAGGAGTTGAAATCACGGACTCACCTTATGTAGTAATGAATATGAGAATAATGACAAGAATCGGGGAAAAAGTACTTGAAGTTCTCGGAGACGGAGAATTTGTGCCTTGCCTTCATTCGGTTGGCTATCCTTTGACAGACGGAAAGAAAGATATTGCATGGCCTTGCAGCGATACGAAGTATATCGTTCACTTTCCCGAAGAAAGAAGCATCTGGTCTTACGGAAGCGGTTACGGAGGAAATGCATTACTTGGAAAAAAATGTTTTGCGCTGAGAATCGCATCAGCAATGGCAAGAGATGAGGGATGGATGGCGGAGCATATGCTTATCGTGGGAATTACTTCTCCCGAAGGAGTAAAGAAATATATCGCGGCTGCATTTCCAAGCGCATGCGGAAAGACAAACCTTGCAATGTTAACACCTACATTGCCGGGATGGAAAGTTGAGACAGTCGGTGATGATATTGCTTGGATGAAATTCGGTGATGACGGGAGACTATATGCGATCAATCCTGAATACGGTTTTTTCGGTGTTGCTCCCGGAACTTCAGAATCACACAAATTACAACGCTATGAAATCGATGGAGAAAAATTCCATATTTACAAATGTTGCACTGACTGATGACGGAGATGTCTGGTGGGAAGGGATGACAAAAGAAAAACCGGCACATTTGATTGACTGGCACGGAAAAGACTGGACACCTGAATCCACGACACCTTCGGCACATCCTAATTCAAGATTTACAGCTCCTGCTTCGCAATGTCCGGTGATTGATAAAGACTGGGAAAATCCTAAAGGCGTTCCGATCTCTGCAATACTTTTCGGAGGAAGAAGAGCTTCGATTGTTCCGCTTGGTCAATGAAGCATTTGACTGGCAGCATGGAACTTTCCTCGGCTCATCTGTATCTTCGGAAATGACAGCGGCTGCCGCCGGTACAGTCGGTAAAGTGAGACACGATCCCTTTGCAATGCTTCCTTTCTGCGGATATAACATGGGAGATTATTTTAATCACTGGCTGAATATTGGCAAGAAAGCCGATGCATCGAAGCTTCCGAAGATATTTTATGTCAATTGGTTCCGAAAAGATGAAAACGGAAAATTTATCTGGCCCGGATATGGTGATAACATCAGAGTATCTGAAATGGATATTCGAAAGACTTGAAGGAAAAGATAATTTTGAGGACAGACCTTACGGAAGAATTCCGAAAAAAGGAGCTCTGGATGTGAGCAGGCCTGAATCATAAATGATAACGAAATGGAAAAACTTTTTTCAATTTCAAGAGAAGAAGGACTTGCGAGAAGTGAATGAGATGAAAGAGTATTTCAAGATATTCGGAGACAAGCTTCCGAAAGAATTGAATGGTGAATTGAATAAGCTGGAGGAGAGATATAGTAAATATTGAGTATTGGGTATTGGGTAGATAAACGTTGCGAAAGAATCTATCCTGCGCACGGACCGGTTCTGCAAAGTGAGAATGTAATTATTATGTTTGAAAACGACACGAGAAGCAGAATGATGAATGAGACCTTTGTCAGTTTGCTGTCAGTCGGGATAATATTGTCTGGCTTGTAAAATATCAATGCAATGGAAATTGCAATTGCGGCTACCAGGAAACTTATGAATGCCCACCACCAAAGATCGAAACCCATTACCGGAGTTGAAGGTCCCGGAGGAGAACCGGGAACAATATGCAGAAAAGTCTGCCTCAAAGAGACCGATCCTCCGAAGAAACAGCTAAATATTCCCAGCCCATAGTGAGCAGGTTTAATTCCCAAATGTAGGTTCATCAAACACGACGCGGCGAGTCCAATCATAGCCAGTCTCTGGAGAAGGCAAAGCGGACACGGCTGTTCATCATACCCAAATTCAATAATCATCGCGCCGATTATCATGCCACAAGGTCCCAGGACACCAATGAAATTAATCGCGCGTTCAGCAGAATTACTCATAGAACTGTACTAAGTTTTGAAGTCGCGTGATAAAGCAGCATCAATACTCCGAGTATTGATCCGATGAGGATAGCCCATTTAGCGGCTGCTTCCTTTTTAGTCCAAACAAGAATTATTGAAATGAAAAGTATTATAAATAAGAATACCATTTAAGAATTTATTTGAGCAAATTTAATTATTTATATTTTTAAAGTCCAATTATTATTGGGAGTTTGACTTGTTGTGATACATTTTGACCCGGTCAACTCAGCTCCTGCTTTTGCAAGGGTGGAATTGCTAGACTTAATCAGAGCTATAATAAGAAAGCCGAAGGAATTTATTAAATCCCCCCGGCTCCGAATACTTAATACTTAATACTTAATACTTAATATTTAATACTTAATACTTAATACTTAATACTTAATACTTAATACTTAATACTTAATACTTAATACTTAATACTTAATACTTAATACTTAATACTTAATACTTAATACTTAATACTTAATACTTAATACTTAATACTTAATACTTAATACTTAATACTTAATACTTAATACTTAATACTTAATACTTAATACTTAATACTTAATACTTAATACTTAATACTTAATACTTAATACTTAATACTTAATACTTAATACTTAATACTTAATACTTAATACTTAATACTTAATACTTAATACTTAATACTTAATACTTAATACTTAATACTTAATACTTAATACTTAATACTTAATACTTAATACTTAATACTTAATACTTAATACTTAATACTTAATACTTAATACTTAATACTTAATACCTACTTCAGCAATATCATTCTCTTCGTTTCGGTAAATCCGTCTGTTTCCAGCTTATAAAAATATGCTCCGCTTGCAATATTATTTCCATAAGCATCCTTTCCGTTCCATTTGATCTTGTAGCTTCCGGGCAGCTGATTTGTATTAACAAGCGTGTTGATTTCTTTCCCGAGCACATCATAAATCGTCAACTTTACTTTGGATAATTCTGGAATATAATAATTTATGATTGTTTCCGGATTAAAAGGATTAGGATAATTTTGTTCGAGTTTAAAATTCGCCGGGAAAACGTATTGATTGTTGCTAACTCCTACCAGATCACTTTTATTGAATCTGTAAACAATATTATTTGCACAGCAAACATACAGCTCATTATTTTGATCTGTTCCAAATGAATAAATGAAGATGGTGCAGTCATTACAAGAGCATCTTCACTGACTACTCCGCTTTCATATTTGAATCTCCAGATTTTTCTGCTTCAGTAATCACCATAAATATATTTGCCTGTTAAGTTCCGGTCTTCTCAATCCCCTGTAAACAAACCCTCCAGTAACAGAAATTCGGATCCGGCATTTGCATACTCCTTTATCGGAAAAGTATATCTGACATAGGTAACGTGCATATGCCCACATTTGGCGTAGGATGATTTCCTTCATAGCATCTCCATCCGTAATTGTTTCCGACTTCTATCATATCAATCTTCTTCCCATGCATCCTGTCCCACATCACCGCAATAGATTATACCCGTCACCGGATCCTGACTTACTCTCCATGGATTTCTCATTCCAAGTGTAAATATTTCCGGTCTTCCTCCGCCTGATGCAAAAGGATTTGTCGGAGGGATTCCATAATTATTTCCTCCGGATGTTGTAGTTAACATCTACCCTGTGTATTTTTCCAAGCATTTCATTTGTATTCTGAGCTCTGTTGCCCGGGTCATTAGCGCTTCCTCCGTCACCCATTCCGAAATACAAATATCCATCCAGTCCAAAAAATAAAATTCCTCCGTTATGATTTAATAAGGATCAGTCCATGCCCAGAGAATCTGCTCACTGAATGAATCTGCTTTGTCCGGGATCTGTTGCGCTTCTGCTGAATCTTGATAAAACATTTGCACCATCTCCGACTCTTGTATAATAAATATAAAAATATCCGTTAGTTGCATAATCGGGATGGAATGCCAGTCCGAGCAAACCTCTTTCCAGATATGTTTATGCGTTGTTAAGATTGGTCACGTCAAGAAATATTTTCGAATCATTTGAAGTGTTGAATCATTTGGCAATACTTTTATAAGACCAAATCTTTGCACAATAAATACTCTGTTCGTTCCGTCATTTGAATGAGTAACATAACGGGCTTGGAGAAAGTAACATTCGGAAAAGCATTTAAAAGCTGGTAATGGTTGTGAATTAGAAATTTTTGTAATTAAGAAAGAAAAGTAAAATTGTAAAAATAATTTTGAGTTTTTTCATTTAATAGCTCCTGATTTTTTAATTGCCTAGAACATTTCTTATTAATAAATAATTTCTAGACCTGTGTTTTATAATTTTTGAGTAGTAAAGATATAGAAAGCATTCAACATATTGAAGTTAATATCGTATCACAATTCGTCCGAAATAATTCGGGTTACAAAATCCCTTTGAATGAGGCTGTCTCAAACCAAAAAAACCCGAACAGTACTTCACATGAGGAGGGAAAAAAGCTAAAATCAAAATCTCAATGTCCCGGTTTCCCCTGGTTTTAAACAAAATAAGTTTAGTTAAATACTTTCGTGAAAAGTTTGAACCGGATGTACAACTTACACACACAGATTCAAATGTAACATATACCTCATTGAGCTGTGTATTATTAAAAAACTATTAATTTAAAATTTCATTTTCTATATTGAAATCATTATTTAAACAAGGAGAATACAAGTTATGAGAATAAAAATCTATTTATTCCCAATTTTAGCTATCTTAACAACAACCCTATTAATATCATGCGGAGGCAAAGATTCCAAAAAAACACCAGTTCAGGTACAAACACACAGCCGATTTCAATAAAAAAATTCGATACTCCACCGGGAGCTGATCCTTCAGTTTCCGCAGAATTGGGCGGAGACGGATTTACCGGAGAAGGCTGGACAACAAATACTGATTATAATGTACTTGGAGATCCGAAAGCAGTAAAAGGCGGACAAATCATCTGGTCGATCCCGGATTTTCCGTCTACACTTAGAATTTATGGTAAGGATGCAAATTCATATTATAATAGAGTAGCTTTGGAAATGATCTATGAGAATTTATTGAAAAAAGATCCAGTCAATGAAGAATATGAGTCCCGATTGGCAACTCACTGGCAAATTTCTCCTGATAAAAGAACTTACAGATTCAGAATAAATCCAAATGCAAGGTGGGCAGACGGAAAACCTGTTATTGCGGACGATTACATTGCCACATTCAAACTCCTTTCGGATCCCGGCTTACTGACGGGTGGAGATGAAGTACTAAAGGATAATTTGGAAATACCTACGGCTGAAAGCAAGTATATAATTTCGATCAAAGCAAAAAAAGATGGATGGTATCCATTTGATCTGGCAGCAACTACATTTATTTTGCCTTCACACATTATAGGCAATTTAACCGGTAAGGATTATATTGAAAAGTATAATTTTGATATAATTCCCGGAAGCGGACCATACTATATAAAAAATGAAGATGTAGATAAACAAAAGTCAATCACGATGAGAAGAAGAAGTGATTATTGGGGAGAGAATGAAAAATTTTCAAAAGGTTTATATAATTTTGATATATTCAGAACGGATGTAGTGCAGGATGAGAATCTGGAATTTGAGAAATTTAAAAAAGGTGAAACCGATATTTATGATGTTAACAGAGCTCAATGGTGGGCTGAGAAAACAGATTTTGACGATGTGAAAAGAGGGTTGGTTCAGAAAAGAAGAATATATCAATCAGAATCCCGGAGGACTTCCCGGAATTGCATTAAATATGAGAAAACCTCCTTTTGACGACATCAGAATACGTAAAGCTTTTGCAATGCTGTTTGACAGAAAAAAATTTAATGAAAAACTTTTTTATGATTCTTATGAATCCGGTAAAATCATATTTCGCCGGAACCGTTTACGAAAATCCGAATAATCCATTAGTTAATTTTAATTTGGACAGCGCTATTTTATTACTTGAGGAAGCCGGATGGAAAGAAAAGAACTCTGATGGATACAGAGTGAAGAACGGGAAAGTATTTGAAGTTGAATTACCATTTACACGTTGCCGGGCAGGAAAGATATTTAACAATTTTTCAGGAGGATTTAAAGAAAGCAGGAATAAAATTAAATCTCAAGCAAATAGACGGGACCACAAGTTTTAAAATAGGAAATGAGAGAAATTTTTCTGCGCTTATTATTAATTGGAGCGGTCAAAATCCTCCGGACCCGGAACAAAGTGTCTTATCGAGAACTGCAGATGATCCCAACAGTACAAACTGGCCCGGTGTTAAAAATCCAAGAGTTGATGAATTGGTAGCTCTTTACAGCAAAACTTTAGATAAAAAAGAAAGAGTTAAACAGATTCGTGAAATGGACAGTATTCTTGTTGCTCAACAATCCTATGCATTTATGTGGAATGCCGGTTATTTCAGATTGCTCTGGCATAATAAATTCGGTTATCCTAAGTGGTATATTTCACGTTTCGATGCATATTACGGTTCAGCGATTGGGGCGGAGGAGTCTTTACAATGTGGTGGGTGGATCCGGAAAGACTTGCTGCTTATAATGAAGCACTTAAAGATAATTCCAAACAACTTCCGACTGTTGAAGTTGACGAAAAATTTTGGTTAGACGTAGCTGACAGAGAAAATAAAGGTGAAACTGTAAATCTTAAATCAGTAAGCATTTAATGACAACATATTTCATAAGAAGATTTCTATTAATAATTCCAACATTTTTTGGTATTACATTAATAACTTTTCTGATACTTCAATTCGTACCGGGCGGCCCACTTGAAACGGCAATTCTGAAAATAAGAATGGGAGGAGACAGAGGAAGTGAGTCAGGCGGTAATTCCGGGAAAACGCAAAACATTCCGCAATCTGCTGTAGATGAGCTCACAAAATTTTACGGATTTGATAAACCTATCCATGAAAGATATATAATATGGCTTGGCAATTTATTAAAATTTGATCTTGGAAAATCTTATGTTTATCAAGAACCGGTTCTCGATGTGATAACTTCACAGATTTCCCATTTCAATTTATTTCGGATTAATCGGGTTTACATTGACATATATAGTTTGTGTTCCTCTCGGTGTTTTAAAGGCAGTAAAAAACGGCTCAACCTTTGATTTCACTTCTTCTGCGTTAGTTTTTATCGGTTACGCAATTCCCGGTTTTGCATTCGGAGCACTAATGCTCGTGATTTTTGGTGGAGGAAGTTTCTGGGATGTATTTCCGCTGGGCGGATTTCGATCCCAAGATTTTGATTCACTTTCATTTTTTGGCAAAATCTGGGACCAGGTTCATCATACCGTATTACCGGTATTAAGTTATATGATAGGAAGTTTCGCAACTCTAACAATACTCACAAAAAATTCCGTTATAGAAAATCTAAGCCAGGATTATATAAGAACTGCATTCTCAAAAGGATTATCGGAAAAAAAAGTTATATTCGGTCATGCATTGAGAAATTCTTTAATACCAATTACAACCGGATTGGGCAAGAGAGATCTCATTAATACTTGCCGGACGTGTTTTAATTGAAAAAGTTTTTAATATAAACGGAATAGGTCTTCTTGAGTTATGATTCAATTGTCCAGAGAGATTATCCGGTTGTGATGGGTATTTTGGTTATTTCAACACTTACTTTTGCTTGATCGGAAATATTATTTCCGATATGATTTATGCTATAGTAGATCCGAGAATAAGATTCAAATAGTTATTGTGTGCGTTGAAAGGTTGTAGCTTTAAGTTTATAAAGTTAATGAAGATTCTTAAAGTTTGTAAAGATTACTTGTAATCATGAAATTTAAAATTGGTTAAAATAATATTCAAATAGCAAATACTCAATACAAAATACAAAATACTAAATACCGAATGTCAGAAGAAAATAAAGTTTCGACTTCACTACTTAAAAAGAGATGGAAAAAATTTAAAACTCTAAAAAGAGGATATTATTCTTTTCTAATAATTTTGATATTTTTTATTTATTATCATTTATTCTGCCTTTATTTATTGGCAGTGATGCATTAATAGTAAAATACAATGATCGATTATTATTTTCCCGATATTTAAATATTATGCAGCCGAATCTCTCGGACAGGATATTCAGGGAGAAGCAAATTACAGGTTATTAAAAAAACAATATCAGGAGGAAGACAAAGGGAACTGGGTTTTACTGCCGTTATATCCTTTCAGTCCAAATGAAAATTTATTAAGTGAGATTGAAGGCAATCCACCTCATCATCCTTCAGGCGCAGCATTGGTGCGGAACAGATGACAGAGGCAGAGATGTATTTGCGAGATTAGCTTATGGATTTAACATAGGTTTATCATTTGCAATTATCGTTACATTTTTAACTTACATGATCGGAATTGCAATAGGTGCAGCATTGGGTTTTTACGGTGGAAAAGTTGATATCTTCGGATTAAGATTAATTGAAATCTGGAGACACTCCCTTTTCTATATGTGATAATAATTATAAGTTCTATTCTTCAGCCAAATTTTATTCTACTGACTTTTATCCTTACTTTATTCGGATGGATAACCATCACTTATTATATGAGAGGTGAATTTTACAGAGAGAAATCAAGAGATTATGTTTCTGCAGCCGTTTCAATGGGAGCAAAAAACAGAACCATAATATTTAAGCACATTCTACCAAATTCACTGACTCCTGTAATTTCCTATGCTCCGTTTGCCATTGTCGCTAAATATTTTTGCACTTGTATGCTCTGGATTTTCTGGGATTTGGTCTTGCCGCCTCCCACCCCAAGCTGGGGACAGATTAATGAATCAGGGACTGTCAAATATTGAAAACTGGTGGCTTATTACTACCCCTCTGATTGCTATGTTTCTGACATTGCTTGCAATTACATTTATAGGAGAAGCAATCAGGGAAGCATTCGATCCGAAAGTGTATTCAAGATTGAGATAGTATTTTTTTAACTGGAGATTAGATGAATATTATGATATTTGAAATTAAATTTTATTATTGAAATATATTGATCAGTAAATTTCATAAATCGGATATAATTTGAAAAATTTGAGAGTTTAAAATATAATTTAAATGGAAAATAAAAAACTTGTTGAAGTAAAGAATCTCAGGACTTATTTTTTTGTAGAAGAGACAGACAGCAGATTGCGGAAGACAAAGAACTGATTATGATGAAAGCCTTATAGGCTTTATGAATCTGATAAATATTTAAAAGACAAAGTTCCTGCAAAAGCAGTTGACGGAGTGAGCTTTAATATTTACGAAGGTGAAGTTCTGGGAATAGTCGGTGAATCCGGTTCGGGAAAATCGGTAACTGCATATTCCATAACAAGATTGATTCCGGATCCTCCCGGAAAAATTGTCGGAGGTGAAGTAATATATAAAGGAAAAGATTTATTAAAGATTTCTTATGATGAAATGAAGGATTACCGCGGAAAAGAGATTGCAATGATTTTTCAGGAACCAATGACTTCATTAAATCCCGTAATGAAAATCGGTGATCAGATTACTGAAGTATTGTTCAGCATGAAAATATCAGTAAGGATGAAGCTTTTAAGAAAGGCGTTGAAATGCTTGAGCTTGTAGGAATTCCCGTCTCCGGAAAAAAGAATGAAGGATTATCCTCATCAGCTCAGCGGCGGAATGAGACAGAGAGTCATGATTGCAATGGCTCTTTCTTGCAATCCGTCATTGCTAATAGCTGATGAACCCACGACAGCTCTTGACGTTACTATTCAGGCGCAGATACTGGACCTTATGCTTAAAATAAAAAATGAAAGAAAAGAAGTCAGCAATACTTTTAATTACACATAATCTTAGGCGTAGTTGCGGAAACCTGCGACAGGGTAATTGTCATGTATGGCGGAAAAATACAGGAGATTGCTGATGTAGATCCGATATTTGAAAAGCCACTTCATCCTTATACAATAGGATCTGCTGGAATCTCTGCCGGATCCAGAGAATCCTAAAGAAAAAGCTTCAGGCAATTCCGGGAAATATTCCTCACATACTTGAACTTCCGAAAGGATGTAAGTTTGCAACCCGATGTCCGAAAGTTTTTGATAAATGCTGGGAAATAGAACCCGAGATTTAATGGAAATAGAGCCGAAACATTTTGTAAGATGCCATCTTTACAGTTAGCAGTTATAAGTACAGTTAATAATAGTATTACTTAATACGTTGAATACTTAATAAACAATTATTTAATTAATTTGTAATTAATAAAAAATGAAGCCTGAAAACATATTAGAAGTAAGAAATTTGAAAGTTAAGTTTCCTGTGACAGGCAGGATTTTTTCTTAAAAAAGGTGGCAGAAGTAAAAGCTGTTGATGGAGTAAATCTTGAATTGAAAAGAGGTGAGACCTTAGGACTAGTAGGTGAGTCAGGTTGCGGCAAATCTACCATCGGAAAGACTGTAATTAATATACTGAAGTTTTCGCGCCGGATGTTGAAATTACAGGAGAGGTCTGGATTAAAACAGATGAAGGCGAAGTAAATCTTCTCCGACTGAATAATAATGAGATGAGAAAATACCGCGGTCTGATTCAGATGATATTTCAGGATCCTTATTCTTCATTGAATGCACGGCTGTCTGTCGGACAAATTATAGAAGAGCCGCTGCTTTATCATACAAAAATGAATAAGAAAGAACGTCTGAAAAGAGTTGCATGGCTTCTTGACAAAGTCGGACTGCAGGCTGAACAGTCGAAAAGATACCCTCACGAGTTTTCCGGAGGACAGAGACAAAGGATCGGAATTGCAAGAGCGCTTGCAACAAATCCAAAAATAATAATTGCTGATGAGCCCGTCTCCGCGCTTGATGTGTCGATACAGGCACAGGTAATTAATCTGCTTCAGGAACTTCAGAATGAATTTGATTTGACTTTGCTTTTCATTGCGCATGATCTATCTGTAGTTGAACATATCAGCTCAAGAATTGCCGTAATGTATCTCGGGAATATTGCCGAACTCGGTCCGGGAAAAAGAGTATATTATCCATCCGATTCATCCTTACAGCAAAGCTCTTCTTTCTGCAGTACCGCTTCCGAATCCAAAAAGAAAAAATAAAAACAGGATAATCCTTATAAGGGGATGTACCATCTCCGATGAATAAACCTAGTGGATGCGGATTCAGAACAAGATGTCCGATCGCAAGACCTGAATGCGCAGATTTCACTCCAGTCCTCGAACTAAAGGAAGATGATCATTATGCAGCCTGCCCGTTTGTTAATTAGTTGTAAAGTTTATAAAGACTGTAAAGTTCATAAAGTAAGAGCAAAGACCCGGGACACAAGACACAAGACACAATACTCAATACTCAATACTCAATACACAATACACAATACACAATACACAATACTCAATACTCAATACTCAATACTCAGGTATAGCACACGAAAGGCACTTAATTCCGGACTCGTCATCAGGCAGTTCCGGTATAATGATGTGGTCTGGATGTGACCGGAAAGGCCGGTAAGAACTGAGAGAAATTCTTTTTGATTCATTTGTAAATATTATTAATTTAGGGATTAGAATATTACAATGTTCGAAAGAAATTGTGTGATTGAACTTATTGATTACAATTTATTTTATCAATACACTTTACGCTTTTGAGCTGTAATGTTTTTAAATGTTTTTAAGAAAAATTGAAAACTAAAAACGGATCAGCTCTGTAAGATCATAGACATATCATTTTTCAATCTTAAAAAGATACCAGTTTCCTTTTCTTTCCCCCTGAAGATGTTTAAAATCAAATGAAGAAGTCATTATCAGATTTTTTCTTGGAAAGGAAAATGAAAAGCCGCTTCCCTTTATAGCAAACTTGTCATCAATAAATAAACTGTCAAATACTTTTTTCTCCATTGTGTAAGTTGAGTAAAGTTCTATTCCGTACTTATCAAAATAATCTATGAGCTTTCCGTTTTTTATCATGTCATAATACTCGAAGCTGTTAATGAAGCCGTCCCCGTTCACTACTTTTCTTTCGGAAAAAAATCCAAGCATACCCGCAAAATCCACCTGATAAACAGGTTCATCAGCTCTTACTTCCCGACTAAGCAGGCGGGAATATTCGTAAACAGATGAAAATTTGTCGCTGTCGATCCGTGTCTTGTAAATTACAATTGCCGCAATGATCAAAAATAAAGTGAATATTATTTTCCAATAGTTTATCATACGCACAAGCAGGTAGCTGCTAAGCAGCACCGCATCAAACAAAGGCAGTGTGAGATACCATTCCCTGAGGCCTTCTGAATTAAAACATAAATGGATCAGGCAAAATACAAACAACCCGTAACCTGCAGAAAGCAGATAGAGTGTAAACGATCTGAATTCACGGCTTTCATTTTTTCCAAACAGTGACCGGAGTGATACAAAGACAAGCATCACAAACAGAAACAATAATCTCGTCATCTGACTTGAAAAGATCCCGCCGGATGCCGTCATGTTTTCTAAGTTATCAACTAAAACAATTCTTGGGAAAGTATTTAGCTTAACTGAGGATATTGTTCCAAAGTGACCGAACAAGGCGTAATTAAAGGCATAGTAACAGAAAGAAACAATTATCACAAATGTCATCTGTATTACAAGATTCCTGTTTCTGATCTTTCTGTCTGTAGTGAAATAATCGCCAATGATCAGTGCAGGAATCAGACTTAACAGATAATCTGTTCTGCCCAGAAACAGAAGTGAAAGCAAAATCGATTTTAAGATAACATGAATTTTGCCCGTACCCAACTCTTGGATCTTCAGAAATAATATCAGTGAGAGGATCAGACAGTTAATTATGCTTTCAATTCCGACACCCCTGATAAATACAAATATCAGGTTCAGGACCAAAACAAGTAAGGATAGTTTCACGGCAGTCTTCTTTTCATACAGACGGGACAATATTTTGAATACAAGCAAAGAAATTATTATGCATATAAAAGAATGCAAAAGGAAAATCAGTCTGTAAAGAGTTTCGGGCGGGAAACTACCAAATAATTTAATAATGAAAAAAAACAACACTGTTATGACAAGCCATAACGGATGATAACCATTAGTAGGACTGATCCCGTCAAAGGTGCTGCCAAGGCCGTTGCAGATGTTTTGAGCTGTCTTTAGATAATAGAAGGAATCATCATGGGAGAAATCAAGCAAAAATGTGAAAGGAAATAAAAATGAAATTATCGTAGTCGAAACGAGCAGGGTAAACAATAACCCGAAGCAAAACCGGTTTGAAAAAGTTTTTGGATTCAATTTCTTAAAATTGTAATTTCATATCCGGTAAGCAGCTGACCTCACTTCCTTAAGATCTCTCTTTAAAAATAAGTTTTATACCAAACCATGGCGTAGTTCATAAGAAAACAAAATGAAAGATCCTTTATGATACTTCAGCGATTGCCGGACTCCGCTATGATTGTTGACTGAATCCCGCCTCTTCCTGTGAATTCACCTTTTACTTCGACCCATTTTGGCTTGAGTAAATTTTCCAGATCTTCAAGAATTCTGTTGGTAACGTTTTCATAAAATATACCTTCATTTCTGAAAGACTGCAGATAGAATTTCAGCGACTTCAGCTCGACACATTTCTTTTTTGCAATATAAGATATCGTAATGATGCCGAAATCCGGTTGACCCGTCTTCGGGCAGACTGATGTGAATTCATTTACTTTATGAATTATTAAATAATCTCTTTGAGGAAATGCATTGTCAAAGACTTCAAGCAATTTGATCTTGTTCGGATCTGTTTTTACAGGGTCAAACTTCTTCATTCTTTCAATTGGTTAATTATGTTTGCTGGGCATCCTATACAGGAATTATTAAACTTGGTAATATTAAAATTCCTAAAACTTATTCAATACATATATAAATTAAAAGTTAGAATAATTTATATCTGAAATATTTTACTCATATTGGTTAAATTGCCTCCAAACAAAAATACTAAATGCAGACAAACAGCTCATCACAAAAAAGGATTCTAATAACCGGAGCGGCAGGTTTTCTCGGCTCACATCTTTGCGACAGATTCATCAAAGAAGATTACCATGTCATCGGAATGGATAATCTCATTACAGGATCGATGAGAAATATCGAACATTTATTTCCTCTCAAGAGCTTTGAGTTTTATTTTCATGACGTCACAAAATTTGTTCATGTGCCGGGCAAGCTTGATTATATTTTACATTTTGCATCTCCGGCAAGCCCGATAGATTATCTTAAAATTCCAATCCAGACTTTGAAAGTAGGCTCTCTCGGGACTCATAATCTTCTTGGACTTGCAAAAGAAAAGCACTCGAGATTTTTAATCGCCTCAACTTCGGAAATTTACGGCGATCCGACAGTTCACCCGCAGAACGAAGAATACTGGGGAAACGTAAATCCTATCGGACCGCGCGGAGTTTATGACGAGGCGAAGAGATTTCAGGAAGCGATAACAATGGCATACCATACCTATCACGGACTTGATACACGCATTGTAAGAATTTTTAATACATACGGGCCGCGGATGCGGCTCAACGACGGAAGAGCTCTGCCAGCTTTCTTCAGCCAGGCAATAAGCGGAGAAGACATTACTGTTTTCGGAGACGGAAGCCAGACACGTTCGTTTTGTTATGTCGACGATCTTGTCGAGGGAATTTACAGACTGCTTCTGAGTGATTATGTGTTTCCCGTTAACATCGGAAATCCGGATGAGATAACTATAAAAGAATTTGCCGAAGAAATAATTAAACTCACCGGTACAAACCAGAAAATTATTTATACTCCTCTTCCGACAGATGATCCGAAACAGCGTCAGCCCGACATTACAAAAGCCAAAGAAATTCTCGGCTGGGAACCGAAGGTGTCAAGAAAGGAAGGATTGAAAATTACTTATGATTATTTCAAGAAAGTTTTGGAGAAAGCTGAAGCGGTTAAGTAAATTAATTTATCGGGAATAAAAAATTGTGTAACGTAATCTTATCAAAATAAGTGTTTCCTAATATTCAAAATCTCTTTCAATATCTTTAAACAATTCCGCATTCATATCTTTTTCCGAAATATTGGGATTGTCAACCTGCCAGTCAATTTTCAGATCAGCATCATTATACAAAATTGCTCTCTCATCTTTCTTGTTGTACAAATGCCGTACACTTATAGAAAAATATGGCTTCATCGGACAACACTGAAAATCCGTGTGCAAAACCCGGTGGGATCCATATCTGCTTATGATTATCTCCGGAAAGAATTACTGAAAAATGTTCACCGAAAGACGGCGAACCGAATCTTATATCTACAGCAACATCAAGCACAGTTCCTGTTATGACCTGACAAAGCTTTCCCTGAGCATTGCTTCCAACCTGGTAATGCAAGACCTCTGATCGTTCCTTTTTGTGATTTTGAAATATTATCCTGAACAAAATCAAAATTCAAACCGGCATCTTCATATTTTTTTTTATTATATGATTCAAAAAAATATCCCCTTTCATCCGGAAAGAAATCAGGTTCGATTACAAGCACCCCGTCAATGTCAGTCTTAATAATTTTCACGATCAGCTTTCCTTTAGTATTCTTTCGAGATATTCTTTATAATATGATTTGGGAATTTTGCCGACAATGTCTTTGAATTTATTTCTGTCAATGAACTTCTTATAAAAGCAATTTCTTCAATGCAGGCAACCTTCAAGCCCTTGCCTGTCCTCGATCACACCAAAAAGTTGGATGCCTGTAATAGCGAAGCCGGCGTTCCGGTATCCAGCCATGCAACTCCTCTCCCGATCTTTTCAACATTCAGTTTCTCCTTTTTCAGATATTCATTATTTACATCCGTGATTTCGAGTTCGCCTCTTGCAGACGGCTTTATGTTTTTTGAAATGTTAACAACTTCATTATCAAATACATACAAGCCCGGAACGGCGAAATTAGACTTCGGATTTTTCGGCTTTTCTTCAATTGAAATTGCTTTTCCTTTATTGTCAAACTCGACTATACCGTACCTCTCGGGATCATTCACCCTGTATCCGAAAATGGTGGCACCGTCATTTTTCTGAATTGCTCATAAATGAAATCAATGATTTCCGTAAAAAATATTGTCACCCAGGATAAGAGTTGCGCCGTCATTGCCAATGAATTTTTCACCGATAATAAATGACTCTGCAATTCCGTTCGGGGCTGACTGAAGAGCATACTCAATTTTCAGCCCGTAATCCGATCCGTCATCAAATAATTTCTGATAAAGCGGAATTGTCTCTTCATTGGATATGATCAAAATCTCCTTTATATCGGACAGCATTAGGATCGAAAGCGGATAATAGATCAGAGGTTTGTCATATATAAGAGTGAGCTGTTTACTGTAGATCTGTGAGACAGGATAAAGCCGTGACCCCGCACCTCCGGCTAAAATTATTCCTTTCAAGCTGTATTGTGTTAAGTTAAAAATTCAGTTGGCAATTTACTCAAGCAAAATACAAATTAAAAGTTGTAAAATTTTGTATTAATTGAATCTAATTGAATCATTGAATTATCTTCGATTACTGATATTGATGGATTAATCAGACAACAGGATCAATTATTTATATCAAATCCACACATATCCATTTGGAATATACATTTCTGTTTTTTATAAATATAGATTCGACTATTTTGATGGAAATAAAACGGAGCATAAAATGAAAACATTAATCTTTATATTCGCCGTTCTATTTCTGTCCTGCCCTATCCTTAGAGCAGACTCCCCGTCAGAAACAAAAAAGGTATTCAGTAAGAAAGATATAAAAAATTTAGCGTCACAATATTTAAATAACAACATCGGCATTAAAAACCCGGTAATGGTCGATATAGATGATGACGGTGATTTTGATATTCTGAAGTTCACATCTAAGGGAAACGTTGAATATTATAAGAACACCGGAACTCTGGAACAGCCGTTGTTTGTGCTGGAAAACAAAAATTTTGATAATTATGAAGTAAATTCCTTTTTGCCAAAAATGTTAATTCCTGTATTTATAGCCGATAAAGATGGTGATAAAGACCCTGACTTTTTTGGAATTGTCCGGGACGGATATGATTCAAAAACATTACAGCAAAGATACAAGACTTTGTATGTCGAGAACACTATGTTCTTTGATAACTATACATTAATTACGATCATATTAGTTTTGATCGTCATAGCTTTATTGCTTGTAATATTAAAATAGATTTTATTGCGGGAATAATTCAGTGGTAGAATGCCACCTTCCCAAGGTGGACGTCGCGGGTTCGAGTCCCGTTTCCCGCTCAATGTTATGAGTGGATTGATATTGGAGGAGTCGGGCTTGCCTGCTGAAGGCAGGGGTTCGAGTCCCGTCTCCCGCTCTGTTCAATTACAAATTGCAAATTATAAATTACAAATTTCTTATTTTCGGAATTAATACTTTTCTGATTACTGTCCGTTCAATAACAATATTTTATTTACTCATTAACATTTGAAAAAGAAAGATAGGAATATAAATTTTATTATTGACTTTGACAGTACGTTTATCAGCCTGGAAGCGCTTGATGAACTCTTTAGGATCACTATAAAGAAAAATCCACAAAGGAATAAACTCTTAAAGGAATTTGAAGAGCTTACAAACAAAACCATGGATGGCAAGTTGTCCTTTGCAAAATCTTTAAGCATCAGGGTTGAGATGCTGAAAGCCAACAGGACTCACCTGGATACATTAGTAAAAAAACTAAGCTCAAATATTTCCACATCTGTGATCAGAAATAAATCTTTCTTTAAAAAGTACGGCAAACAAATATTCATCGTATCAGGTGGTTTCAAAGAGATCATATTTCCAATAGTAAAAAAATTCAATATCCCTGAGGAAAATGTTTTTGCCAATACACTTGAGTTTGACAGGAAAGGGAATATCACAGGTTTTGACAAATCAAATTTGCTGAGCCAGGATTCGGGAAAAATCAAACTTATGAAAAAGCTTGGTCTTAAGGGCGAGCTTTATGTAATTGGCGACGGATATACAGACTACGAGCTTAAAGAAGCCGGAATAGCTCATAAGTTTTTTGCATTCACCGAAAACGTTGAGCGTGAGATAGTTGCTTCCAAGGCGGATCACATTACGCCAAGCATGGATGAATTTCTGTTTCTGAATAAACTGCCGATGGCAATCTCATATCCAAAAAACAGGATCAAAGTCTTGCTGCTTGAAAATATTCATCAGGACGCCGTTAATATTTTTAAAACAGAAGGGTATAAAATTGAATCCGTTTCAGGAAGTCTGAATGAAAAAGACCTTGCCAAAAGAATTAAAGACATTTCAATTTTATGCATCCGGTCAAAAACCCAGATCACACAAGAAATTTTGAAAAATGCAACCAGGTTAATTTCAATCGGAGCATTTTGCATAGGAACAAATCAGATCGACCTTAATGAATGTCTCAGAAAAGGAATAGCAGTATTTAATGCTCCGTTCAGTAATACCCGAAGCGTTGTCGAGCTAGCTCTTGCAGAGATCATTATTTTAATGCGAAATATTTTTGACAAGAGTGTTTTGCTTCATAAAGGCGTCTGGGATAAGTCCGCCAGGGGAAGCTTTGAAATCCGCGGCAAGAAAATCGGAATTATCGGTTACGGAAAAATTGGTTCTCAGCTTTCAGTACTTGCCGAAGACCTTGGCATGGAGGTTATTTATTATGATGTGCTTGACAAGCTCGCCCTGGGAAATGCAAAAAGATGCAAGTCTCTGAAAGAACTCTTAAAAAAGTCAGATGTGATTACCCTCCATATCGACGGAAATCCCGGTAACATGAATTTCATCGGTGAAAAAGAATTCAGGCAAATGAAGGATGGAGTTATTTTTTTGAACCTGAGCAGGGGTCAGGTTGTTGACCTTCCTTCGCTGGTAAAATACATTTCCGCGGGGAAAATACGCGGCGCGGCAGTAGATGTGTATCCTGAAGAACCTTCCGGCAACAATGATAAGTTTACTTCAGGATTGCAAAATCTTCCAAACGTTATACTTACGCCTCACATAGGCGGCAGTACGGAAGAAGCTCAAAAGAATATAGGCAACTTTGTTCCTTCAAAAATCATAGATTTTATAAACAGCGGCAATACTTTTTACAGCGTCAATTTTCCTGATATACAGCTTCCTCAATTCCAAAATGCTCACCGGTTAATTCACATCCATGAAAACGTTCCGGGAATACTTGCTCAGATCAACAATGTTCTTGCTGTCCATAATATTAATATCATAGGGCAGTATTTAAAAACTAACGAACTCGTCGGATATGTCATAACAGATATCAGCAAAAAATATAATCCGCAGGTAATTCATGATCTGAAGAAAATTCCCCATACGATTAAGTTTAGAGTGTTGTATTGAGTATTGAGTATTGAGTATTGAGTATTGAGTATTGGGAGATAGTAAATTAACAGACTTAAACTTTACAAACTTTACAAACTTTTTTAACTAGCTCCAACTTTATAAAATGAAAAAGACTTACTTTACACCCGGTCCGACTGAGCTTTATCCCGAAGTGAAAAAATATTTTGATCAGGCAATAGATGAAAATGTCTGTTCAATAAATCACCGGAGCAAGGAGTTTATGGATATATATAAGTTCTCTGTTGAATCCCTGAAAGAGCTGTTAAATATTCCTGATGATCATTATGTTTTTTTCCTGAGTTCTGCAAGTGAATGCATGGACAGAATAATCCAGAACACTGTAGAGGAAAGAAGTTTCCATTTTGTTAACGGGGCATTTGCGGAAAGATTTTATAAGACTGCAATTGAATTAAATAAGAAATCGGAAAAGACAGAAGTCGAATACGGCGAAGGCTTTGATTTTGACAATGTAAGAATAAGTAATGAACCCGAATTGATCTGCCTTACACAAAATGAAACCAGCACGGGTGTTTCGCTTCCTCCTGAATATATCTATGAATTGAAGGAAAAATATCCACACTCATTAGTTGCTGTTGACATAGTCACTTCAGCCCCTTATGTAAAATTAGATTTCAATAAAATTGACTGCGCTTTTTTTTCCGTACAGAAAGGCTTCGGACTTCCCGCCGGGCTTGGAGTTTTGATTGTTAACGGCAAGTGCATGGATAAGGCACGTTTCCTGAAAAATAAAAATGTTTCAATCGGCAGTTATCATAACTTTATTTCATTACACGAAAATGCATCAAAGTATCAGACGACCGAGACTCCTAATGTGCTTGGGATTTATCTGCTTGGTAAGGTATGTAAGGATCTGAATGAATACGGGATTGATAATATCAGAAAAGAGACAGATGAAAAAGCAAACATGCTTTACGATTTTTTTGATGATCATAATTCATTAAGATCATTTGTTAAGAATAAGACCTTCCGGTCTAAAACAATAATCAATGTCGAAACAGGTGATAAGCAAAATGAGATCAGAAAAAAACTTTCGGATAATGGAATTTTAGTTGGTTCGGGCTACGGGAAGTTAAAAGAACATCAGATAAGAATAGCAAATTTTCCGATGCACAAATTGAAAGATGTAAAAAGAATCATTTCGCATCTTAGAGATATTTGAAAACAAAAAAAGGCGAAGATCATTCTCCGCCTTTTGTTTAATTTTCAAAGTACCTGAATATTATTTTATAACATTCAGCTTTTTAGTAGATACAAACTTGCCGGATGTTAAAGTATAGAAATAAATTCCGCTCGAAATATTACCCGAACTGTAATTGATCGAATAATAGCCGGCAGGTTTAAAGTCATTTACCAAAGTAGCAACTTCCTTTCCTGTCATATCATAAAGTTTTATACTTACAAATCCGCTCTGAGGAATTTCGAAATCAATATTTGTCGATGGATTGAACGGATTAGGATAATTCTGTGAGAGGTTGTATTGGTTTGGAATTCCGACCACAACATCATTAGTTAATTCGAAATATTCAAAGTTTCCGTTTAAGTCAATTTGTTTTAATCTGTAATTGTAACTTCCCATTGCTAAACCCCTGTCTGTTAGGGAGTAATTCTGATTTTGAATTGAATTACCTGTTCCTGCTACATGGTTGATTTTTGTCCATTCATTTAATCCGGCTGAACTTCTTTCGACATCAAAGCCGGCATTATTTGTTTCAGAAGACGTTGACCAGTTTAAAGTAACATTGTTTTTGTTTATCACTGAAGCAAAACTTGACAATTCAACAGGCAATGTTCCCTGATCCATCTGACCTCTTATCTCTCCCCCGGGTCTTCCTGTGGTGTGGATATTTGCATACACTGCGCCGTCAAGAAGCATAACTTCCTGTGCAGCAGTAAGAACGAATTGATGACTGTAAGTGCCCGAAGTTACTCCAAGAGGAAATCCATTTGCCGTCCAGCTGATTATTACAGAAGCGTTAGATCCCGCAAACGCCGGTCCGTGGAAATGAGCATTGTTGCTGTTTGTTTCTAATCCGGAAAACGTACAGGTAAAATCTATTATTTTCGTAACGTTATCATACGTCCCGATCACCGAAGCTGTCGCCTGGGATGTATTCGTAGGTACTTCCTGAGCCGCACTCATTGTTACATTAAAAGTGTAAACTCCTGCGGAAGAATTTTTCGGGGATAACATTATTAATGAAGAAACAAGTAATAATGCCAAAGCAAGTTGTAGTAAGTTTTTCATTTTGTTACCTTTCAGTTTAAATTTTAAAAAAAATGATTTTAAAAAATAAAAAATGAATTTCGAATAACTCTTTTAGGACCTCCTTACTTTGGGGAATTGTTGATAAATAATTTTGCGTGAAATTAGTAAGTAATAAACTAACAAGCAAACAATATTTTTGTATATTTGTAGTATTCTGATTATGCTGATTTGAATATGTCAATTGCATTGTTCAAATCTTCTTCATTTACATCCAAATGAAAAACTGCCCGCATACTTTCATAGCTGCCCGAAGAGATCAGGAGTCCTTTTTCCTTAAGAGTATTTATGAATTGAGATTTGGGTATTTTGTGTGAGCTGAAAATTACGATATTGGTTTGAATTGATTCCAAATCAACATTAATTCCTTCTAATCTGCTTATCTCATCCGCAAAGGCTTTTGCCCTCCGGTTATCTTCTTTCAGCCTTCCGACATTATTGTCAAGCGCATAAATCGCTGCGCCGGCAAGTATTCCCGCCTGACGCATTCCGCCTCCGAGTATCTTCCTCCATTTTCTTGCCATATCAATAAAATCTCTGCTTCCGCAAAGTATGGAACCAACCGGACATCCCAATCCTTTGGAAAAACAAAATGAAACAGAATCAAAATAAACGGCATATTCATTTAAGGTGATTCCTGTTTCAACACAGGCATTAAATATTCTTGCTCCGTCAAGATGCGTCTTTATGTTATTATCCTTTGCAAATTGTGAAACATCTTTGATCACTTCGATTGGCTGGATCACTCCGCCGGCTCTGTTATGTGTATTTTCAAGACTTATCAGGCGCGTCACGGGAAAGTAGTATTCACCGGAACGGACATGTTTTTTTATGTCATCTGCGTTAAGAATTCCAGTTTGTCCCTGCACTGCAAACAGCTGAACGTTTGAAATCACCGCCGGAGAGCCGGTCTCGTAATTTAATATATGCGATTCACTTTCGACAATGACTTCATCACCAGGAACTGTGTGACTTTTTATGGCTAGCTGATTTGCCAGCACTCCCGTTGTAACAAACAAAGCTGCTTCTTTCCCGCTTAGTTTAGCACATTTTTCCTGAAGTTCATTTACAGTTTCATCTTCCCCGAATACATCATCGCCGACTTTTGAATTGAACATGACATCGAGCATTGCTCTGGTTGGCTTTGTAACTGTGTCGCTGCGGAGATCTATAGCGGTCATTGATATTTTAAAAAGGAATTTGAGGATAATATAAGTAGGGATCTGAAGAATCTGATTTTTAATCGGAGAACATCATATGGTGCATTCCAGCTATTTCTTTTCTTACATATTTTCAGATGTAATATTTATTTTGCTAAACTAAATAAAAGAAACACTCCTTTTTGAGGGTTTCTTTTACGCATTTATTCAAACCTACTTAAGAAGAGCATAATATTCTCTAAAGTGTTGTAAGCGCTCCGGTAAACCGTTTATACCGCCATTTACACGTCTTGTAACAGCAGTCACAGCTGCATCATCAGCTCCTTTATCACAAAGAGCCCATATACTATTTGAATTAAAGAAAAATGCAGCCGATGCTAACGGATATTTCGTAGCTACTAAATCCGGATCATTCAGAATATCATCACCTACTGCTTTGCTAAATTCAGCATAGTTGTTTTTACCAGTTAATTGAATATAACCGCGACCTCTATATTTATATCCATCTTTTGTTGATTCATCTCCATTACCCATTCTGCCGCCATAAGCTTTGGAAGCAATTTTTTCAGGCTGTCTTGCATAAGCAACTGCTGAATCTCCGGGGAAATATTTTGGGAAAATTCGTTTAAGACCTTCAGCGGAATAATTTAAGTTTTCACTTACAAATTTGAACCCGCCGGATTCATGGCTACATTGAGCTAAGAAATGAGCTAATCGTAATGGGGTTGTAATGTTGAATTTGGCTGCAGTGTCCGGAATTTGAGCGATTACAGTGTCCGGAATGTGACCCCTTAAGTTTTCCAATTTAAAGTTACTGGGAGACATTGTAACTGATGCTTCCGCTTGAACTGATGTTTCAGCCGGAGCTGAATCTCCAAATAATTTAGACCAGGTAGCATTACCTACAATACCATCTGCAGTTAAACCATTAGCTGCCTGCCATTCTTTTACTTTTGCTTCTGTTCCGGGTCCTGAAAACTCCGTCCGCTTCTAAACCTAACTTTTCCTGAAGCTGTTTAACCTCTGCTCCCTGAGATTTCCTTTTTAGTAACATAGGGCTTTTGATTTTTAAGTTGATAAATTAATTTTTAGTATTACATTGTTTTTTATGTGCAAATGTATCTATTACTAAACTTTATTACAACCTCATATGGAATTTATTGTTTAGCTTGTTTAGCTGTGTTTATCTGTATGCACTAATAACTTTATCAATATCATCTCTGAAAATCGGCAGGTCTTCTTTTACAATTTCCCATACTTTGGAAACATTAGTTTCAAAATCATCAAGCATTAATTTCTTCTTAATATCAATGATTTTTTCCCACGGAATAAAATCGATCCTGTATTTCAAATTATCCGATAAATTTATACAAGCATTAGTTATCAAATCAAACCTTCTGATTACCGCATCCTGAATCATTCCGTTACTTGCAAATTGTTCAAGATCTACGTCCGAAGTATATTCAATTATCTTATCTATAGAATTCTTTAAATCGAAAAGGTATTCTTTGTCTGACTTCATTTTGGGGTAAGTTCCTCTTTTAATAACTAAAGGAATGACATAAAAACTATCAATCAAGATAATATTCTTTCATTCTAGAAAATTAATAGTTTGTAATTTAACTCGCAACTTGTAACTTGTAACTGTACTAAAACATCTTCTCTTGTGTGTCATCTTTATCATCTTCCATTATTCTCGCTACAGCCGATATAGTATCACCTTCACTTAATCTGATCACTCTGACTCCCTGCGCATTCCTTCCCATCACTCTTATGTCCTTCATCTTCTGCCTTATCAGAATTCCTTTCGAAGTTATGATCATCAGATCATCACTGTCGGTAACTTCTTTTATTGAAATTAATTTTCCTACTTTATCGGTTGTCTTTACAGTGATAACTCCCTTGCCGCCTCTGTTTGTTACTCTGTAATCACCAAGGTCGCTTCGTTTTCCGTAACCTTTATCTGTAATGACCAGTATCGTTGCGCTCGGTCTTAAAACAGCAACCAGGCCAACAACATAATCGCCTTTGCCGAGCTTGATCCCACGGACACCGGTTGCTGTTCTGCCCATATCCCTTACCAGGGATTCGTTGAATCTTATTGCCTGGCCGTCATGCGAACCAATAACCAATTCCTGTGACCCGTTGGTTAACTTTACTTCCACCAGCATATCCTTGTTCTTTAGCTTGATAGCCTGGATTCCGTTGCGTCTGATGTTGGAATAACTTTCGAGAGTTGTTTTCTTAATTGTTCCCATTTTTGTTACCATCGTCACATACAGCGGTTCATTAAAATCCTTTACCATTACAAAAGACGAAATATCTTCATCCTTTTCCTTCTCGATTAAATTCAATATTGATTTCCCGCGTGATGTCCTGCTTCCTTCGGGAATATCATATACCTTCAGCCAGTAGCATTTGCCCTTGTCGGTAAAGAACATTATGTACTGATGAGTCGACCCGATGAACATGTGTTCGATAAAATCATCATTATCAGCGCTGCCTGTGGAAGCCGCCGTAATTCCCTTTCCGCCCCTGTCCCTGTGACTTGTAGGAATTTACCGGGATCCGTTTTATGAATCCTTTATTTGAAATTGTAATGACAACGTCTTCTTCTTTTACAAGTTCTTTCATCATATCATCATCGGACATTTTTTTCACATCATAAATAATCTCGGTTCTTCTCTCATCTCCGAATTTTTCCTTTATTGATTTTAAATCATCACAGATCATTTCTCTTCTAAGATGCTTCACTCTTTAGAATATTTTTCAGTTTCTCGATCATTTTCAGTATCTCTTTGTATTCATCTTCAATCTTCTTTCTTTCAAGACCTGTCAGTCTCTGCAAGCGCATATTCAGAATCTCAGTTGCCTGGATTTCGGACAGCTTAAATTTCTTCATCAAGCCTTCCTTTGCTGTCGGAGTATCTTTGGATTTTTTTATAAGCTTTATTACTTCATCTATATTATCCAGAGCAATAATAAAACCTTCAAGAATATGAGCTCTTTTCTCCGCAGCATCCAGTTCAAATTTTGATCTTCTGACAATCACATTCAGTCTGTGTTTGATAAAATGCCCCATCATCTCCTTTAAGATTCAGAACTTTCGGAACACCGTCAACCAGCGCAAGCATAATCACTCCGAATGTTGTCTGCATCTGAGTATGTTTATACAGATTGTTCATAATAACATGGGGATTTGCATCACGTTTTAAACCAATGACTATACTCATTCCGTCCCTGTCACTCTCGTCATTTATATCGGAAATTTCCTCAACCTTTTTATCCCTGACAAGCTGAGCTATGTTTTCAATCAAGGTCACCTTGTTTACCTGATACGGAATTTCAGTAATAATAATATTTTGCTTTCCGTTTTTTTCCGTCTCAATGGAGACTTTTGCTCTTAAAATGATTTTCCCTCTGCCTGTTTCGAATGCTTCTTTCACAGGCTCGTATCCGTAAATGATTCCGCCGGTCGGAAAATCAGGAGCGCTTACCTATTTTCATTAAGGTTTTTTAATTCCGCATTTGGGTTTTTTACAAGATGTATAATACCTTCACAAACTTCTATAAGATTATGTGGCGGGATATTTGTTGCCATCCCGACGGCAATTCCGTTTGAACCATTAAGCAAAAGATTTGGCAATACTGAAGGAAGCACAGAAGGCTCCTGTAAGAGTATCATCAAAGTTCGGAAGAAAGTCAACCGTATTTTTTTCCAGGTCTTCAAGAATCGCTTCGGCAATTCTTGATAATCTTGCCTCCGTATACCGCATGGCCGCAGGTGAATCACCGTCCACCGAACCAAAGTTTCCCTGACCGTCCACCAGAGGATACCTCAGTGAAAAATCCTGGACCATTCTTACCATCGCATCATAAACCGATTTATCTCCGTGCGGATGATATTTACCGAGGACTTCACCGACAATACGCGCGGATTTTTTAGGAGGTCTGTTTGCAGCCAGACCGAGTTCACTCATCCCGAACAGAACACTTCTGTGAACAGGTTTCAAACCGTCTCTTACATCAGGCAAAGCTCTTGCAACTATTACCGACATTGAATAATCAATGTATGAAGACTTCATTTCGTCTTCTATATTTACCGGAATTATTTTTTCGTTAGGCATTATTTTGATTTACGATTTTATGGTTTTTAATTTTAGATTTGTCTGAAAATGATTTTTTATTCGATCATAAAATTATTGTTCTACTTAAAAATTTTAGAAAGTGGTTTAAATTAAAATCGCAAATCAAACATCTTGAATTCTAAAATCTAGTAAGTGGAGCTAACCGGAATCGAACCGGTGGTCTTTTCATTGCGAACGAAACGCTTTACCAGCTAAGCTATAGCCCCCTGATTTGGAATTTTGGAATTTCTGAGATTTGCGGATTTCTGGATTATTAACAATTTCAAATTAAACATTTAAAATCAAAATATTACAATTTCAAATCCGAAAATCCAAATTCCAAATTGCACACAATTTACTCAATTTAGCTATCTTTTACAATGAAATGATTCGTGTTGAAATGCATATTTGAAAAGGGTTTGACAGGAATTTTACAGGATTTAATCAACATCTTCAGGATTACATTCTTCCTGAATTGAATCCTCAATTTTGCCTGATTCGGTATCGACTATAACAGCAGTAAGCTTGTTTTTATAAACACATCCAGTATCAATATTCGAGTAATAATTTTTCTTATAAGTCAAGTTCCTGTAAGCGGTGTATGACCGAATATTTGAAGTTTGTCGATATGATCAGGAGTTTTCCGGTTCCAAAAAATCGAAACATCATCCCCTCCTTTAATTATGCCTGCATGAGAAATAAATACTTTTTCGAATTCATATTTTAGCGGAAAACTTTTTATGAAATCATAATGCCTTAGATGACTTAATCTCCAGTTTGAAATTTTAAAATTTGAAAACAGGCTGGGATCTGATATATGAATATTGAGTTTCCCTTCCGCCGTTGTAATAATACAATTCGGCATCCTTAAACATGAAACCAAAAAACTTATCGGAGTTATCAATGGCTTTCATCAGCATATCTTCATGATTTCCTCTTAACCGATTTATGGAGTTTGCTAATGCAAAAGTCAACAACTTCTTTGGAATATTTTCCCCTGTCAATCAGATCCCCGACTGAATAAATATCATTAATTTTTTTAATCCGATTGTAAATTTTCAGAAGTGTATTGTAACAGCCGTGTATATCTCCTATGACAGCAATTATGTTTTGGAATTCATTCAGAAATTCTAATTGAATAAAATTTAATTATTAATAATGTTAATTTATACTAAAATAAAAATATTTATTTGGAAGAATAATAAAATAATATTGTTTGACGGAGTTTGTAATCTATGCAATTCAAGTGTCAACTTCATAATTGACCATGATAAAAACGGATTATTCAAATTTGCTTCTTTGCAGTCGGAAGCAGGACAGTCCATTTTAAATAAATATGGATTAAAGCAAAAAGATTTTGATTCAATTGTATTGGTTGAGAATGATAAGCTGTTTCACAAGATCAACAGCCGCGCTAAAGATCATAAAATACCTTGACGGCACGTTGAAGCTCCTTTATGTTTTCATTGTCATTCCTCCCCCTGTAAGGAATTTTCTATATGACGTGGTTGCGGACAACAGGTATAAATGGTTTGGTAAAAAAGACTCGTGCAGAGTTCCTACAAAGGAACTGATGAAGAAATTCCTGACATAACTATTTCATTTCTATACAAAACAGATTAATTATATTTATGAATGCAAAATAAAACAAAATATCTAGTTACTGCGGCACTGCCTTATGCAAACAACTATGTTCATATAGGTCATCTTGCGGGCGCATATCTGCCTCCGGATATTTATGTCCGTTACAGAAAACTAAACGGTGACGACGTAATATTTATTTCAGCGGCTCGGATGAACACGGAACTGCAATCGAGATGGCTGCCATTAACGGAAAATGTTACTCCGAAGGAAATCATAGACAGATATCATTTTTCAAATAAGAAAGCTTTCGAAGACATGGGTATAGAGTTCGATATTTTTTCCAGAACTTCAAATGAAATTCATCATAAAACAGCACAGGAATTTTTTCTGAATCTTTATGAGAAAGAATATTTTAATAGAAAAAACCGAGAAGCAGCTTTATTCAAATAAAGAAAAAAGATTTCTTGCTGACAGATTTGTAACCGGAACCTGTCCGGTATGCGGGTATGAAGAAGCGCGCGGGGATGAATGTCCGAATTGCGGAAGCAATCTTTCCCCGCTCGAACTCATAAATCCGAGATCGAAAATCACAGGCGATACTCCCGTTGATAAAAGAAACGACACATTTTTATTTTCCATTCGGACAATTATCAGGAAAAGCTTAAGCGAATGGATAAATTCAAAAACCAACTGGAAACAGAATGTATCAATTACTGTAAAGGCTGGTTTAAAGCAGGTTTGCGGGACAGGGCATATACACGAGATCTGGACTGGGGAGTGAAAGTTCCGCTTGAGAGATCATGAAGGAAAAGTAATTTACGTTTGGTTTGAAGCTCCTGTCGGATATATTTCAGCAACCAAAGAATTATTCATCCAGAGAAATGAACCTGAGAAATGGAAAGAATACTGGCATGGATAAAGATACAAAGCTGATTCATTTCATCGGAAAGGATAATATTGTTTTTCATGCCATAATATTTCCTGCAATGCTGATGGCTCACGGAGAATACATTTTGCCGGACAATGTTCCCGCAAATGAATTTCTGAATATTAAAGGAGAAAAACTTTCCAAAAGCAAAGACAACGGAATTCTTGTAAAAGACATTGTTAAGAAATTTTGATCCGGATGTATTAAGATATACCATTACATCCAATTTCCTGAGAATAAAGATTCGGAATTTGAAATGAAAGACCTTCAGATTAAGAACAACAGTGAGCTTGCGGCAATACTCGGAAATTTCATCAACAGGACGGTTGTCTTTGCAAAAAATAAATTCGACAATAAAATTCCGGAAAGAAATCGATTGGAAAAAGCGGATGAAGAGATATTTGAATATATAAAATCACAGTCTAAAATCATATCCGGCATTATTGATAATTTCAAATTCCGGGATGCTCTTATTTGAAACAATGAATATTGCAAGAGCTGCGAATAAATATTTTAATGACACTGAACCGTGGAAATTAATTAAAGAAAATAAAGAAAGATGCGAAACTGTCATTAATATCTGTCTGGAGATATGTCATTCGATTGCAATTTCGATATATCCTTTCCTTCCGTTTACTGCGGAGAAAATTTTGAAGATTTTAAATAAAGATAAATCTGATTTCAAATGGAATAAAATCGGAGAATTTGTTTTAAAACCGGGAACGGAACTCGGAGAAAATGAAATATTATTTCCGCAAATCGAAGATAAACAAATAGAAGATGCATTAATGAATAACGTGAAGAAAATGCAAAACAAAGCAAAAGAAAACATAATGAATATTATCAGCATTGATGATTTTAAAAAAATAGATTTAAAAGTTGCAAAAGTAATTGAATGTGAAATAGTTCCAAAAAGCAAGAAACTTTTGAAACTTAAGACTGAAAGTCGGAGATACTGAAAAACAGATCGTTTCCGGAATATCCGAGCATTATAAACCGGAAGATCTGATCGGCAAGTTAATCGTAGTAGTTGATAATCTTAAGCCGTCAAAGCTGATGGGAATTGACTCGGAAGGAATGCTGCTTGCAGCAAAACAGAACGGAGAACTCAGGATTGTTACAATAGACGGGGAGATAGATCCGGGAGCTGAAGTCTCTTGATTTACAATTTCGCAGAATTGAGTTATGATTTTATCAGCAGAACTTTTGTAATGGGAGTTTTGAATATCACTCCGGATTCTTTTTCTGACGGCGGAAAATATTACGATAAGAAATTAAGATCTGGATAAAGATATTGAAGATGCTGTCAGGATGGAAAAAGAAGGAGCGGATTTTATTGATGTCGGCGGAGAATCCACAAGACCGGGTTCGGAAACAATTTCAATAGATGAAGAACTTGAAAGAGTATTCCGGTAATTCGGAGCTAAAAAAAGAATTAAAATTCCGGTTTCAATAGATACTTATAAAAGTGAAGTTGCTGAAGAAGCATTGAAAGCCGGAGCTTATATTGTAAATGATATAAGCGGATTTAGATTTGATAAAAGAATTGCCGAGTAACTGCAAAGTATAATGCAAGCTGTATATTAATGCATATAAAAGGAACACCGAAAGACATGCAGAAGAATCCGGTTTATGAAAATGTTGTAGATGAAGTTTATGATTATTTAAAGAATCCGTTTGACATTGCAGAGACAACGGTATTAAACAAATAATAATTGATGTCGGAATAGGATTCGGAAAAACACTTCGAACATAATATTGAACTTATGAGAAACTTGAAGAGATTTAAGGAATTAGGTTATCCTATTGCTTCTTGGTGTTTCGAGAAAAAGCTTTATAGATAAAATATTCCCGGCACATGTGAATGAACGCCTTGAAGGAACAATTGCGGCAAATACGATTGGCATAATGAACGGAGCAAACATCATAAGAGTTCATGATGTTCTTGAAAATGTAAAAGCAGCAAGAGTAACAGATAAAATTTTTAACATAACCATAGATAAAATTAGAGAAAATATCGGAAAATATATTAATCAAATTCAAAATGCTTCCGGGATAAAGAGGAAATTTTTGAATTTGATATTATCGGAATGAACTGCGCTTCATGCGCAAACAGCATTAAAACATATCTCGAAAAATTGAAGGTATTGCAGATGTTGAAATAAATTATGCATCTGAAAGCGGAGAGGTTAAATATTATCCCGGATAAGATCAGCCGCGACACAATAAAAAAGGAAATAAGAATCTCGGATATGAAATTGCAAGTGAAGATGAAGAGTATGAAACGGAACAATTAAAAAAAATTAATCTTAAAAAACAAAAAAATAAGATATTGTCTTCCGTCATACTTTCTCTTCTCATAATGATAATCAGCATGAAGGAACATCTTTCCCTTCCTTATAATTTCATCTCTTCAGGAAAATTTTATTTATTTTACTTTTTTGTTTTACTTCAGTTGTAATTTTCTGGTGCGGGGAAAGTTTATAAAAGGCACCTCATTGCAATTAGAGCAAAGACCGTCGGATATGAACACACTAATCACTCTGGTAGTCTTTCGTCTTATGTTTACAGTATAGTAATCGTATTAACATTATCTTTGGAACTGGGATTAAAGCACTTTCGAATTCAAATGAAGTATATTTTGAAACTGCTGCAATGATAATTACTTTCATTCTTATCGGTAATTATCTTGAACTGTTCTAAAGACAAAGACACAGACATCAATAAAGAAGCTGAAAGACCTTCAGGCAAAAGTTGTTAATGTAATCAGAGACGGAAATGAATTATTCATACCTTTTAAGAAAGTCAAATAGATGATATAGTACTTGTAAAGAAGGAGAAAAATTCCGGTTGACGGAATAATTACAGAAGGTTTTTGTGTAGTGGACGAAAGCGCAATGACAGGAGAAAGCCTTCCGGTTGAGAAAGAAAGAGGCGACAGTCTCATGAGCGGAACAATTCTGAAAAATGGTTTTGTAAAATTGAAGGCCGAAAAAGTCGGCAAAGATACAATGCTTTCAAAAATAATAGCTCTTGTCAAGGATGCCTCAAATAAGAAACCGAAGATACAGAAATTAGCCGACAAAATTTCTTCTGTATTTGTTCCTCTGGTAATCATAATTTCATTGTAACATTTTTAATCTGGTATTTTATTATCGGGCTGCTTTTGACAGATCACTGCTTTTTGCAGTATCGGTTTTGATAATTGCCTGTCCCGTGCGCATTGGGACTGGCTTCGCCGATTGCAATAGTAATCGGTGTCGGAAGAGCTGCGGAAAACGGAATATTGTTTAATAATGTGGATGCGATCGAAAGCATTGTGAAAGTAAATACTATTTGTTTTGATAAAACTGGAACTCTGACAACCGGTGAAATGAAAGTTAAGAATGTTTATACGGTAAATGGAATGTCCGCAAATGAAATGATGAAGTATGTTTATTCAGTGGAAAAATTTTCCAATCATCCGATTGCAAAGTCAATTGTTAATTATGGAATCGATAATAATATTAACTCAGGAATAAAATGTAAGGATTTTAAGAATGAATCAGGATTTGGTGTCAGCGCGAATGTTAACGGAAAATTAATTCTGATAGGCAATGAGGATTTCATCAACAGCAGAAACATTTCATTTTCAAAGGTCTTATTTAAACCGGACCGAAATTATTTATTTGTCAGCATCGACAATGAAATTGCCGGTGTAATTGAGATCGAAGATAAAATAAAAGAAGAGGCACCAAGTGTCATAAAAAAATTAAGGTCAGAAGGCTTTGAGATATTTATGATTTCCGGAGATAATGAAAATGCAGCAGGAAAAACGCGGGTGCCCTTGACATAAAGAATTATTCCTTTAAGACTTTGCCTGACGAGAAAGAGAAAATAATTTCAAGGCTCCAGTCCGAAAATAAGAATGTTGCAATGGTCGGTGACGGAATAAATGACGCGCCTTCGCTTGCAAAAGCTAATGTCGGAATTGCTCTCGGAACAGGACAGGAAATTGCAATCGATTCTGCCGACATTATTCTGGTAAAAGATGATCTCCGCAATATTTTAAAATCCATTAATATTTCAGACAAGACCGTTTCAATAATAAAGCAAAATTTTTTCTGGGCATTTTTTTATAATGCAGTAGCGATCCCTTTCGCTGCCGGAGTATTTGCGCCATACGGGATAATAATCAGTCCTGTAGTGGCAGCAATGATCATGGCATTCAGCGACGTGATCACTGTCATCGGAAATTCAATGAGATTAAAATATACCAATATTGATAAATAAAAAGAGTAACGGGATAGAAAAAGTAGACTTTGATAAATATGTAGATGAATATGAAACAATACTTGAGCAGGATTTAAAATTTTTCGGAGAGGAGAGCGGTTATTTTGCCGAATATAAAGTTAAGATCGTTAAAGAGACACTCTCTGCTGAACCGCAAAACATACTTGAATATGGCTGCGGGATAGGTTTAAACCTCCGGCATTTCAAAAGACATTTTCCAACTTCTGAAATTTCAGGATGTGATATTTCCAGAGAAAGCATTAAATTTGCTTCCAGGAAAAATACGGATGTAAGCCTTTTTATTGGTGATGACGAATCCTTAAGTGAACGGAAAGGGAAATTCGATCTGGTTTTTGTCTCATGTGTGTTTCATCATATTGCTCCCGAACTTCGCTCTAAATCAATCAAACATATCAATGACCTTCTGAAGCCCGGAGGAACACTCTACATTTTCGAGCACAATCCGTTCAACCCGGTAACGAGAAAAATTGTAAAGGACTGCCCCTGGGACAAAGATGCAGTTTTGTTAAGCATGAATGAAACTGAGAGGCTGATGTCAGGCGCAGGATTTGAAATACTGGGAAAGAAATTCACTCTTTTTTTCCCGGCACAGCTGGGCTTTCTGAGGACAGTTGAAAAATTTCTGGGACAGATTCCTTTGGGCGGACAATATTTTGTCAGGGGAATAAAAAATAATTCCATTTAACATAACTTACGGTATGTTTGAATAAAACTATTTTTTAGTTGTTTTGCGGTATACCAGAACTTCTCTGATTGTTTTAAATATTACCGAAGGCCTTGCCCCTGTTGAGATTCCGTCTAGCCGCGGCAGGTGCTTAACACCGACTTCAGTGGAAGTATAACCTAATAAATTTGCCTTGAGTAATATTTCAGCGTCAATAAATGCATCGACCGAATCAATGTTTATCTTTTTGAACAGATCTGTTTTTATAATTTTAAAGGCACAGTCAACATCGACATAATCAATATTAAAAAGATATCTCAGTATATAATTATAAACCAGTGAAGTTAATTTTCTGTATGTAGAATATTGTTTTTTCTTTCTGTATCCAATTACCATATCGGTGTAAGGAATCAACGCCACAAATTTTTTAAGCTCATTCAGATCAAACTGGTTGTCACCGTCGGAATAAAATACATAGTCCATTTTGGCATTCAAAAATCCGTCCTTAAGAGTCGCACCGTATCCCAGATTTTTTTCATGATGGATCACTCTTACTTTCGGGAATTTTTCCGCCAGTGCATCTGCAACTTCGCCTGTCTTGTCAGGGCTTCCGTCTTCGATTATTATAACTTCATAATCTTTCAGCTTAAGCTCTTCCAGATACTTTGATCGCTGACTCAACAACTTTGTCGATATTTTTTTCATCGTAATATGCAGGGAAAAATACGGAAAGAGTAACGTTGGTATTATCGGTCATTGGCTTCCTTAAGAAAATTATATGTTATTTCTATTCCTTCTTCAATGCCTGTTTCAGGTCTCCAGTTAAAAGTCTTTTTAACTAATGTGTTATCGAGAATGTTAACAGGAACATCAATGTTTCTGCCTTCCTTATAATTGACAATAAGCTTTTTGCCGGATATATTTTCGATGATCCTGATTATTTCATTAAGAGAATAGCCTTTACCCGAGCTAAGATTGAAAATTCTTTCATCCGTATCTTTTCCGGCAGACTCTGCTAAAACTTTCACGGCATCCCTTATATAAATGTAATCTCTGACTACCTCACCATTGCCCCAGATGGTTATTGTTTCATTGTTAATTGCCTTATTGATAAATACCGGAATTACTCCCTGAGCAGCCAGCGGATTTTGTCTTTCACCGTATGGATTGGACAATCTGAAAACCGAATAATTAAGCCCGAAAATTTTTTCAAATAAAAACAAGTATTCTTCAATGGTCTTTTTTATTATCCCATATGAGCATATCGGGTTGGAAAAATTATTTTCTTTTACCGGGAATTTTTTCAGGGACGCCGTAAACCGTCCCTCCGGAAGAAAGAAAAATCACCTTTTTAATTTTTCTGTTTACACATTCCTCAAATAAGTCTTATAGAGGAAAGCAGATTTGTCTCTGCATCATATACAGGATTATCATTGGATGAAGCAGGAAGCGTAGAGCTTACAAGATGAAATACATAATCAATGTTGTCAAGCGATCTCTGAATGTCAAACTTATTATTGAAGTCCCCTTCTATAATTTTCAGCCTGTCTTTAATATGTGAAATATTCTTTTCTCGAAAAATTTACTTTGTCAAACACAACTACTTCATAGCCATACTTCATCAGCTCTTCACAGAGATGAGATCCGATGAATCCGCCGCCGCCAAAAACTATGACATCTGCTCTTATTTGTCATGCACTTTATATTTTTCTGTATTGAATTACATATCTTGCCGGAAAAACAATGTTCGGGATTTTTACTACTTTTGTCGCCCTGAATATTCCATTTGCAAATTTCTCCGCAAGCTGAAGCGAGAAACTGTGCAAGTGCCATTCATCAAGATTGTCTTTTGCTGCCAGCTCCCATCCTTCAGTATCTTTTGACTTATCAATCATTTTTATCAAACCCGTTTTCTTAAGAAATTTCTTAGTTGAATTAATGACGTCTTCATTTGGTATGGATAATGATAATATCCCGTCATCCTTCATGACCCTTGATATTTCCTTAAGCACTTCCCGCGGCTCAAGAACGTGCTCAATTACTTCCGAGCACAAGATCTTATCAAAGAACTTGTCTTCGTAAGGAATATTTTCTCCGGGTGCTTTTTTAAGCTCGACTTTTTCACCCAGTCTTTTTTTGGTTCTTTCAATTTGTATTTCCGAAATATCAATTCCGTAAAGTTTGCCGGTTTTGATCTTTTCCAGAATATGACCGGCTCCGCATCCTACTTCCAGAACTTGTCAGAGGCTTAATGTCCGCAAGCTCAATTAATTTTCTTATTCTTTTTTGTTCAATATATCTGAATGCAAAATTAGGATGATTATAGAATTTGTCAAGATCATGTTTAGCGGCAAGCTCTTCATTCCATTTTTCAAAAGTTTCCTTTGTCGGCTTCATGACTTATTTTGTTAATTTATTTTTTCAAATACAAATGCCTGAAATCAATTATCCGATGAAGCTTATCTGGTTAACATTTTATAGTTCGTGTCATTTTGTATCAATTTCAAATTTGACGTCATTGTTATATTCGGGTCTGTATCCATAATGGGAATCCCATATTACAAGGTCGCCCTTTTCTGCTTTGGATAAATTTTCGCTGTTCAGATGAATAAAATTTTTCTTTCTGTCCTCTGCAAAATCACCGAATAAAAAAATTGGACTCTTTGTTTGCGATGTAATATAGATCTTGTTATCATTTGATTGAAAATTCGTCAGAAACTCTCGCTACTTGTTTAACGGCAAAATTTTCCAGCTGACAGCTTTCTCGGCTCAAAGCTCATAAAAAAATAACCTGCTGACAATATCAGCGATCATTATAGAAAGCTTATTCAGATACGCTCTGGAATCATTCGAAAACAAAACCATAGTCAACAGAAAAACAATCAATACCACTGCAAATTTACCGTATTCCGGATACATCTGTCATGTCAAGCCCAAAGAAGTCTTTGAACAACCTGTAAGTATAAGAAAAAGAAATATCCCGGTTATTAAATAATTTGTTTTCTTGAACTCAGCCGATCCAGATTATTCAGACCCACGTGTCGCAAAGAAAGCCGCAAGCGGAGAAACCGGAAGCAAATATCTCCACGTTCCGGGATTTGACTCCTTTTACCATCAGCATTACCTGAACCAGAAATACCAGTGTAAAAACAATATAAGGAAGATCGTATCTTAAAATATATTCCTTTATCTTTTTTGTATTTGTAAGAAATCCGAAATAACCCAAGAAGAAAAAGCGTGATGCAAACAGGACCAATTATGAAGATGTAGACTTTAAAGTAATGAAGGAATCCTCTATTAGCCCCGCCAAAATCCATTGCTCCGAGCGTACTCATTTCCGAAAGGACATAAAAAATATCTCCGGACTTCAAATAGCCAAAGAAGTCAAACAATAAAGGAAATATTCCGATCGATAAAATTGCGATAGTATTTCTTTTTTGAAAAAAATATTATTGCCAGTACAATCTCCGATTAGAGCAACTTCCTGCCTCACAGTAAATATATATCCGCATATCAGTCCTGTGAGAAAATAACTATTCTTTCTTATAGAACAATATCATTATCACAAATAGCAAGCCGGTAAAAATCTCTGCATAAGAACGGAATGACAGATCAAAGAACAATGGCTGAAAAGCAAGAAGCAATGCTCCAAAAAAAGAATATTTGATCTTATATTGTTTCAAAACCAGATAAGTAAAATAAACTGTTGAACGATGCGATCAGTGAATTAATAAAATATAACCGTCTGATATCCGAATAAAGAAGGGACACCATAAACATCTTATATCCCGGCTTCGGCCAGTTACCCAGAATACTGTACGGATCAGACCAAAACTCCCTCATATTAACATAATGACCGATCTCATCATCCTGATAAAATCCAGGTCGAATATTTACTGCTTAGAAAATAAATTACGGCAAACAGCGGAATTACGAGCCAGAAGTATTTATCAAGAATTGAATCTAAATCAGGGAGAAGTAGATTTCTTTACTGGAGTTTTTTTAATCTGATTTTTTTTAGCCACAGTTCGCAAATATATTTAATATGAATTTCAAATGAAATGAAATATAAAGAATAACCGGCGAATTTCAAAAAGAATTCAATAGGGATTGAATCCCACTTGCAATAAAATTTATGACAGCGTAAATTTTTTTCACTGTTAAATCAGAACCCGACATTCAAACCCGTAAAGATTCCCCAGTTAAAAGTATGTAAGAGTTATCTACCGAGCTTGTGCTCATAAGATTATTCAATCCTCCGTATTGCCCCTTGACCCGAGTATGACTGCCACAAATGGATTCAGATAATATCTTCCGGTGAGAATTCCGTTTAAGCCAAAATCAAAATCTTTATAACCGCTTAGTTCATTCGGCGGATTCAGAAGAAATCCCAGATAAGGACCTCCGCTAGAAACTAAGTCCAACATCATCCGAAAGCATTCCTCCGAAATTTATATTTAAAGGGATGTTCATGTAACTGTTCGATATGTCCGAAGATATTGAATCAATACTGTCGTAGAATCATAATACGGAATCTGTATTCCGAAATTCTTTTTTGTAAAATCCAGTCCTGTGGAAAAATTCAAAACCAAATAAATTAACATTAAGAATGCACCAAATCCAAATCCGCCTTTTGACGTAGTTGATACCGGCTGAAGACTTGATGTTGCATCCGCATTTGCATTTGTGGAATTATATCCAACTGAAAGTCAATTGAAATCCCGAAGAAACTTCGGCTGATTTTCTTATGCATTTTTAATGCAATCATTATAATCACTTTCTTAATTACTTCAGGAAAATTTTTATTACTGTTTAATTTTAGTTTAGGATCAAAATTTGATACCTGCACATGAGAATCGAATTTTGAAATAGAAAACCCATAAAACAATCAATGCAGGATAACATAATTTTTTTCATTTTTTTTTTTTAGTTTTAAATTATTTGTTTTTCGAAATCATTAAGCTTCTCTGTTTCCTGCTTCCCATTGAGAATATACATTTTTTAATTTCTCTTTTAAACTGTTATATTCATTTGTAATATCGACTATATTGTAAGCTCCTTTATAAAATTCATCTTTTCCCATAAGATCTTCAGCTTCTTTTATTCTTTCTTCATAAGTGTTTGTTAATTTTGTTCAAGATCTTATATATTTTGTCTTACGGGAAGTAATGAATTTATTTAATTCTTTATTCTTCTTTTTAATTTCGGGATTCGAACTTCCCGTTCTCATTAGGATTGTTCCTTAGCTTTATTTTTCGCTTACCGGTTTTTTAATCTTTGGGTTTTCCTTTTTGACTTCTTGTTCTTTTGCTTTTAAATAATCAGTTGCATTTCCAATATATGTTTTGATTTTTTTATTCTTTAACTTCAATTACCTTATCAACTATTCCGTCAATGAATTCCCTGTCATGAGAAACTATCAGCACTGTTCCTTTATATTTCTGCAAAGCGTTCATCAATACTTCCTTGGATCTCATATCGAGATGATTTGTCGGCTCGTCGAGTATCAGAAAATTAGACGGCTCGATAAGCATCTTTGCAAGAGCCAGGCGCGACTTTTCTCCTCCGGATAAGACACCGACTTTTTTAAAAACATCATCACCTCTGAATAAAAAGCTTCCGAGTATGGTTCTGAGATTTTTCAGAATTTCTCCTGAAGCGGACAGTTCCATTGTCTCAAGAACGGTAATTCCGGATTAATTCTTCCGCCTGGTTCTGAGCATAAAATTTCATATCAACAAGATGTCCCGGCTTTACTTCCCCTTCAAAATTTTCAAAACCGGCGATTATCCTTGTCAGTGTTGACTTCCCTGCTCCGTTTACTCCGAACAAAACGATCTTCTCACCTCTTGCTGATCAGCAGATCAATATTCTTCAAGAACATTATTTTTCCCGTCATAACTTTTCGTGAGATTGTTAATTTCAATGGCAACTTTCCCTGAATGTGTAGCCGGCGGGAATGTGAAATTTACGGTTGATTCTTCATCTTCAAGCTCAACAAGATCCATTTTATCAAGAAGCTTTATTCTGCTCTGAACAGCCCTTGACTTTGTAGACTTTATATCTGAATCTTTCAATGAATCTTTCCTGCTGCTTAAGATAATTTTGCTGATTGTCATATTGATTTTCAAGAAGCTGTTTACGAATCTCTTTTTCTTTTTTATAAAATGAATAATTGCCTGAATATTCAGTTACATTGCCGAGAGAAATTTCAACGGTTCTATTGGTAATATTATCAAGAAAACTTCTGTCGTGTGAGACAAGAACTATCGCTCCCTGATATGATTTCAGATAATTTTCAACCCAGATCAGAGATTCTATGTCAAGATGATTTGTCGGTTCATCAAGAAGAAGTATGGAAGGATTTGAAAGCAGAAGTTTTGCAAGTGCAATTCTCATCTGCCATCCTCCGCTGAATTCATCTGTCATTCTGTCAAAGTCCTTTTCAAAAAAGCCAAGACCGATAAGTATCTTTTCGATTTTTGATTTTAATTTAAATCCGTCAAGCATTTGAAATCTTTCCTGAAGCTCTCCGTACTCATTTACAAGATCCATAAATTCATCTGAAGAAGTATCCTCACTTTCCGCCATTTCATTTTCGATCTGATGTCATCTCTTCCTGAATTTGATTTATATCACCTGCCGAACTGTAAATCTCTTCATACAAAGTTTTCCCGGTAAACAGAATTCCTTCCTGCGGAAGATATCCTACAGTAGTATGTTTTGAAATTGCAACTTCGCCTTCATCAGCTTTGATTAATCCCGCGATGACTTTCAGCATGGTTGACTTCCCTGCACCGTTTGAGCCGACAAGCGAAACCCTGTCTTTACCGGCAATGCGAAGAGAGACTTCGTCAAATAAGACTTTTGCGCCGTAACGCATCGAAATGTTATTCAAAGATATCATGATACAAATTTAAGGATTTGAGATTTGAAAGTAAGTGTTATTGAAGTTCCGAAGATTTTAATTTGTGGATCCGAATAAAATCCAGATATTATTTATTTCAATGATAAGATATTTTAGGTGAGGTCTACCGGGCAGGGAGAGCAAAAGCTATAATATAAAGAAGACAGGGTCATTCATTTTTTTCCTCCAACAGTTTCACAGCGTCCAGCACTCTCGGTCCCGGTCTGAACATTATATTTTCATCTACTAATATTATATTTTTATTTTTAACTGCATCAATGGATTTAAGCTTGCCATTAAGTTCATCGGTAAATTTTTTTATGTTCTGTATATTGTTGGTATCTATCGGAAGAATTATACATGAAGGATTCTTAATTGTAATATCTTCATAACTGATAAGAGGATATTCTATCTGCTGATCTTTATAAATATTTTCGAAACCTGCCAGCTCAGCAATCTCATCTATAAAAGTATTTCCGTTTGCAGTCATAATTGGATTAACGGATATGACAATAAAGCTTTTTACCCCTGGCTTCTGACGGCTCAGATCAAGATACCGTTCCCTTTCAGCAGAAATATTCTTTACCACTTGTTCCGCTTGCTGCTCCCTCCCGGTAATCTTTCCGAAGTCAGTAAGCATTTTCAATATGCCGTCTATGTCCTTTGCATTGCTTACATAGATTTTCATTCCCATGTTCTTCAATGCCTGATAAGTCGGACTCGATGTATTTTCGACATTCATGATTATCAGGTCGGAATTCAGAGAAGTCATGACTTCGTAATCGGGACTAAGATAGCTGCCGGTCTTTGTTTTATTTTTTGCTTCAGGTGGATAATCACAAAGGTCAGTGACCCCAACCAGTTGTGAATCAGCTCCTATGGCAAACAAAGCTTCGGTAATATTCGGCGCAAGTGAAATTATTCTCTTTGGAATTGAATCAAAACCAACGGCAACTCCTGCATCGTCTTTAATTTGGAATTTGGGATTTGAGATTTGGGATTTTTTATTGCAGGAAGTAAATGTTAAAAATAAAAGGAATAATAAGAATGAAATAACCGTAAATCTAAAATCTAAAATCAGAAATCGTATATTAACAATTTGTAATTCGTAACTCGTAACTCGTAATTGATTCAAGTTTTTAGCTTTTTCTTTTTAGCAGCAGGGAATAAAACATTATTCAATATCAGACGATATCCCGGTGAGTGAGGAAACCTGGCTAGCTCCGTTTTGGGATCACCTACTGCGTGCTGATAATCTTCAGGATCATGGCCGCCGTAAAATGTAAACGTCCCTCTGCCGTAGTTGCCGTGAATATATTTTACCCAGTCGGTTCCGTCATTCATTGCTAAGATTGTGACATCTTTTTTAATAAACTCTTTTTTGAATCCGGTTGTCTGCCCGAGAAATCCGTTTATGAGCGAGGTGTGACACTGCGTAAGCATGGTAGGGACAGGATCATACTTTGCCGAAAAATCCACGAGCGTAAAATTATCATTAAATTGTCCGACAGTAATGACCTCATTTGTAATATCAATGTTTGAATATTCATAAACATAAGGATTCAGATCAACAGTAAAATTTTCAAAAGCCAGACATTCGGAATAATCGAGTTTATTATTGGCATCAGGGTCAGCCGGATCTCCGTCATACATAGTTTCACATATATCAGTATATTGTGATGCAAGCGCTATGTCATAAGTATCCGTTGCAGAGCACATCGTAAATAAAAATCCTCCGTTTGAGACATACTCTTTCAGTTTTTTTACCACTGCAAGTTTTAATTGAGATACTTTTTGATAACCAAGCTTTGCAGCAGTCTCTTCATTGATTTGCTTCTGAGCAAGATACCAGGGAGATGTCCCGTATGTAGCAAAGAATTTTCCATATTGCCCGGTAAAATCCTCGTGATGAAGATGAAGCCAGTCATACCCTTTTAGTTTACCGCCCAGAACCTCTTCATCCCATAATTTATCATAGGGAATTTCCGCATATTCGAGAACAAGCTGAACTGCGTCGTCCCAGGGCAATGCGTTGGGCGGTACATACACTGCGACTTTTGCAACTTTTTCAAGGCGGACAACATCCATATTATTCTTTTCATCTTTTACATCAGCATAGACCTGTGCTGTTTGTGTTCCGTCGAGAAGTTCGAACGAAACTCCTTTTTGCGTACACTCATCCGCAAGATTCGGGGAATAATTAAACATGAATGACCCTCCTCTGTAATTTAAAAGCCAGTCAAGTTCTTTATTGTTAAGCAGATGACGGTATGCAATTCCATATGCTTTGAGATGATCTGTTTGCGACGGCTCCATCGGAATAAGGAGCTTGACCTGAGAAAATGAACTTTGGATCAGAAGGAAAGAAATTAAGAGTATTAAAAGAATTTTGATTCTGTTATTATTCACAATTAAAATTAGCTTTTATTAAAAAGTTAAATCAATATAATTGATTTTTGTATTTAGTATAATGCTTTTTACAATAAAAAAGTTTTAAACGGATTATTTTGATCACACTTGCAATCGAGACTTCATGCGATGAAACTTCAGCGGCAGTCCTGAATAATGAAGAAGTATTATCAAATATTATTTCCTCACAAATGTTCCATTCAAAATACGGAGGCGTAGTTCCCGAGGTTGCTTCACGTGAACATCTGAAAAACATTACGGAGGTTACTGATCTGGCATTAAAAAAAGCCGGTAAAGACTTAAACAAAATTGAATTAATATCCGCCACTTCGGAACCCGGTCTGATCGGGGCATTGCTTGTAGGTCTGAATTTTGCCAGATCATTATCAATGGTCCTTCAGGTTCCTTTCATTCCGGTCAACCATATACAGGCGCATCTTTACTCTAATTTTCTGAACGGACAAAAAGCGGATTTCCCGTTTATCGGATTGATCGTATCGGGCGGACATACGCTGTTGATCCTGGCAGAAGACTTCTTCAGGCACAGAATTCTCGGCAGGACAACTGACGATGCTGCGGGCGAAGCATTTGATAAGATTGCTAAAATGCTTGGTCTGGGATATCCGGGCGGGCAGCTCGTTGATGAGTATTCCCGGTCCGGTAACAGTAAATTTCACAGATTCCCTTCCGCATCTGTAAAGGGGAAACGGTTTGATTTTTCATTCTCAGGGATCAAGACCTCAGTTTTATATTTTCTGAAAAAGATAGATTTCAAGGATACAAAAAATGATAAACTGATTAGTGACATCTGCGCTTCTTTTCAGGAAGCTGTTGTAAAAAGCTTATTTGATAAGACGCTGGAAGCAGCCATTGAAAATAATGTAAAGATAATTTCTGTTTCAGGCGGAGTATCGGCAAATTCAGATCTTAGAAATAAATTTAATACACTAAGGAGTAAAGGTTACAATATTTATTTTCCGGAGCCGGAATACTCTACTGACAATGCAGCAATGATAGGGCTGGCAGGCTATTACAAATTCAGCTTATCAGACAATAAAGAATTTTACAGATCAGGTTCATTCAAACAAAATGCCAAAGCAAAATTAGACTATGATAACTTTTAGAAGATCAGTTAAGAAAAAAATATATTACACCATAATACTCCTTGCATTTGTATGCAGCTGTAGTGATATAAGTGAAGGTCTGCAAAGACTCAAATTTGAATTTTTGTATAAAATGAACAACTATGCAGTCCTGCTAAGGGAATACACAAACGACATTAACTATTTTAAAGATCTTGCTTCTTATAAAGTAAGGATGGTGAAATTATATGCTGATATTAACAAAATCAAAACGGTTGATGGCTGGGGGACCTCACGCGTATTTAAAGAAAAATTTCTAACACTAATTGATGACAATACCAATACCACTGACAGCCTGAGTAAAAAGAATTTCTCACCGGATGAAAATATAAGAAAAGAATACGATGTAATAATTATGGATGAAAGGGTTGATAATTTTATTGATGAGCTTAATGATGAAATTTCAAAAGCCGGTAAGGAATAGACAGATCATTTGATCAGTGTCATTTTAAGAACTTTCTGAAAATCGTTTGTCTCAAGTTTATAAAAGTAAATTCCGCTTGCAAGATCTTTGCCATTGAATTTAACAGTAAACTTTCCGGTCTTTTGTTTACTGTTGACCAGAGTAGCAACCTCTTTTCCCAAAGCATCATAAACAACAAGCCGTACATCTGACAATTTATTGCCGGATGATATCTCATATTGAATGACAGTTTCGGGATTAAACGGATTCGGATAATTCTGGCTGAGAGAATAATTGTTGGCTATATTATTCTGAACATTTCCTATACCGGTTGGCACAGACATTCTTATTACAAATAAACCATTTGTTATATCCGAGCCGATGATTTTTCCGGAAGGAAATTTATGTACCGACCAGCAGCCTTCAAAATTACTTGAGTTATCCTGCGGTCTGGTATCGTACCATGCAACTTCCACCGGATTTACCGGATCTGAAATATCGAGAATTCTAATACCGGCAGTGTAATGGGCGGCAATTGCATAGTTATCATAAATTTCAATGTTATGGATTACCGAAGTTGTTATAGCCGTAGGCTGCCAGTTCCTTACATAAGTAATATTTTCAAGGTCTTGAACATTCCAGATCTCCAGCTTTCCGGGATTATGATTTTCGAAAGTCAGGAAAAGAAATTTTCTGTCATTTGTAAATGCAGAGCTGTGGGGCATCGCTTGTATTGTATTGAAGTTTCTGATTTCCTGAACGTTATCCTTATCGGCGGCATTAATAATACTTACTTTCTGATTGTTAATATTGAAAGCCCATACTGTATCGTCCTCTATCCTGCAGTCGTGAATATAGCGTACTGTGTTATTTCCTCTTCTTACCGGCAGGACCGGATCCGTAATATCGACTATCTGAACTCCTCCGTTTGGAGCGGCATTGCCTCCGCTAAGATAAAGATAAGGACCTGACTGGGATATTGCATGTGTCTGTGTATAACCGCTGTAATTCCATGTGTTAACCAGATTAACGGAATCGGGAAGATACTGCAGATCGATTATTTGCAGACGGCTGTTCGTACCTTCAGAAACGACATAAGCATAGTGCGAATAAGTTTTAATTTCTCTCCAGCCGCTGTTCGCTCCGGGAATAAAACCAATTTCAGTTATGTTTGTCGAATCGGTTATATTAACAACCGACGTTCCGTTACTGCAGCCAAGCAGGGCATACTCGCTTCCGTCCGGAGCAACATATCCCCATAGCCCTGAGTATGCGGGATAATTATCAAGGTTGGCGAGCAGGTATGTATTATGGTCCGGCAGCTGGGAACAGCAATCAGCGGCAGCAATTGAAAATGCAAAGATGAATAATATTTTTTTCAGTTCATTCACTCAAAAAAATAACAAATTCCAAATTCAAATTCTACTTCCAATTTCCTTTTATAAAGCAGGACTTTCAAATTAAATATATTTCAGGTAAATTTGCAACAAATAATTATTGCCATGAACTGGCTGCCAAAAAAAAATCTGATATTTTTACTCTCTTCTTTCGTTATTTTTTTTTCAACATGTATTTATTCACAGGTATCCGAAGAGTGGATACACCGCTATACCGGCCCGGAATCAAGCGCTGATACTCCGAAGGATTTTTATACGGATGCATCGGGAAACATTTTTATTACCGGCAGCACCATTTTAAGCGGCGGATTTTCAGATATCATTACAGCAAAATTCAATTCAGCCGGAGTGCGGCAGTGGATTGCATCATATACCGGTGCCGGCAATAATAATGATGACGGAACCTCGGTTACCGTTGGTGACGGACGGCAGTATTTATGTTTGCGGAAATACACGGACTGCTTCGGGTCAATATAATATCGTAATTATAAAATATAATTCATCAGGGACCGAGCAATGGACGCGGATATATAACGGGACCGGTAATTTTGACGACATCGCTGTAAGCATTATCTCGGATTCAAATCAAAATATTTATGTGGGAGGTTACAGCTACGGTGCCGGAAGCGGATATGATTTCGTATTGCTGAAATATAATTCTTCCGGTGATTCTTTATGGGTTAAGCGATGGAACGGCAGCTCAAATTCAGACGATTACCTGCAGAGTATTTCGCTTACTTCAGGCGGCGACATTATTGCTGCCGGAGCATCCTTCGATGTTAAAACATCAAATGACTTTATAATTTTAAAATACAACCCGGCAGGATCACTTCAGTGGACACAAAAATATGACGGAACACAATCGGGAGATGATCAGGTCTCTTGTTTGAAAACCGATACGCAAAATAATATTTATGTCTGCGGGAAAAGCTCGGGTTCGGGAACGGGTTATGATTATGCTTTGATAAAATATAACTCCGCCGGAGGGAAACAATGGGTTGAGAGATATACAGGGCTTTCAGCCAATGATGACATACCTGTTTCTGTCGATGTGGATGTTAACGGAAATGTCTTCATAACCGGGTACAGCTGGCAGGGCAATTCATTTTTTGACTTCGCAACAATTAAGTACAATTCAGGCGGCGCTCTACAATGGACAAGATATTACAACGGTCCTGCAAATTTTATAGACAAAGCCGTTGACATAAAAGCCGATACGGACGGGAATACTTATGTTACCGGTCAAACAATAAAATCAGACGGAACGAACGATATAGTTTCGCTTAAATACAATTCATCCGGAACTGTCCAGTGGACAAAAACATATGACGGACCGGGCGGTCTGGATGATATTCCCGTTATGATGAAAATTGACCTGTCGGGATCTGTATTTGTCATTGGAAGCAGCTATAGTTATTTTTTCGGTTTGTGCGGAACAACAGATTATGTGATTCTAAAATATAACTTCAGCGGAACAATACAATGGGACACCCGTTATGACGGTTCGGGAAAAGGACCCGATGAGGCTACATACCAGGCGATTGACAATAAGGGAAATTCATATACAACCGGTTTCAGCTTTGATAATATTTCGGGATTTGATTATGCAACATTAAAATATAATTCAACCGGTTTGCCTCTTTGGGCAGTACGTTACGACGGCGGAAACGGCATCGACAAGCCTGCCGGTATCGCTGTGGACAACAGCGGATATTTTTATTTGACTGGCTCAAGCATTGGAATCGGTATCGGATATGAAATCGCAACCGTAAAGTACGACTCAAACGGCGACCTTTCCTGGGAAAGAAGATATAACGGAGTTGGAAATGCCGATGACTTCGCTTCGGCAATGATCGTTGACGGATCAGGGAATATATACATTACCGGATACAGCGACGGCGTCGGAACAGGCAAGGATTATATTACCTTAAAATATAATTCAGCAGGTACGCTGCAGTGGGTATCCAGATATAACGGACCGGGAAATTCAAATGACTTTGCTGCCGCGCTGGCAGCCGACCCGTCGGGAAACGTTTATGTTACCGGAAGGAGCATTGGATCCGGCACGCTTGAAGACTTTGCAACAGTCAAATATAATTCATCAGGCGCCCAGCAGTGGGTATCACGATACAACGGCGCTGCCAATGATACCGACGAAGCAATCGGAATTGCTTTAGCAATGAACGGGAGTGTAACTGTCACCGGCAAAAGCAAGTCATCGGGACTGAATTATGATATCATCACTGTCAATTATAATTCATCGGGCTCACAGCAGTGGATTTCTGCATATGACGGCACAGCGAATAGCAATGATGAAGCATGTTCTGTCGTTACGGATAATTCGGGAAATCTGTATGTATCCGGCAGCAGCAAAAATATCGGCACCGGCTTTGACATGACAACCATAAAATACAATCCTTCGGGCTCCCGGCTTTGGGCTTCAGTCTATAACGGAACAGCGAACGGAAATGACAAATCTTCTGCATCCTGCATTGACAATGCAGGTAACCTGTATGTGACCGGCTCTTGTGAAGACGCCGGCTCAAGCCTGAATTTTTGCACTATAAAATATTCGGGCACAGGACAAACAATGTGGACAAGAAAATACAATCACATTGATAATGATACCGACAGGGCATCTTCGGTGATTGTTGACAATAACGGGAATGTATATGTTGCAGGATTCAGTAAAGATCTTGAAGGAGGCAAGGATTATCTTACGATCAAGTATGAACAGGACAAGGTCTTACAGCTGAACTCGCTGATCGAAGCAAGATACGATGAATCAACAGACAGAATGATTCCTGATACTTTGAAAATATATTTGAGAAATTCTGTCTCTCCTTATAATAAAGCCGATTCTTCGGTTGCTGTACCGGACAGCTCAGGCAGTGGATTGTTTTATTTCTTTAATGCACAAAGCAGCCAGAAATATTACCTGGTAATAAATCACAAGAATTCACTTGAAACGTGGAGTTCGGCAGCCCAGAACTTTACATCAGGTTCGATAAATTATGATTTCACTCTTTCAGCTTCGCAATCATACGGAAATAATTCCAGGCAAAAGGGAAACAGGTTCTGCATTTACAGCGGAGATGTGAATAAGAATGGTTCAATAGATGTGATTGATATTTCAATTGTTGATAACGCAGTCTATAATTTTGAATCCGGTTACAGCATTTCGGATCTTAACGGTGATATGACGGTTGATGCAATCGACATCACTTTCATTGATAATAACGCCTTCAACTTTGTATCTTTAATTCGTCCTTAACGATTCAAGTCAACGGCCATATTCATGATCAATTCAACATGATCCGAATTTGACAATTGACTTGAAGTAATTATAACATTCAGGCAATTCCGGTGCAATTGACGTTCCTACGCATCAAACTTCCCTGACTTCCTCAAGACTTGGCTGCTTTTCATACAACAGTTCCTTTTCACCAAATAATCTTTCGGCGATAACTCCCCTCTCGGTGCAAAGTTTAACAAGCTTATTGGACTGAACGATCGGATTGGATTCATCAGTGTATTTGATGCTGCTTATAAATTCGACCCAGGGTTCCTGTCCCATTGCATAAACATAAACTTCCTTGGGATTGAAAATATCAACCAGCGCCATCCCCTTGTCACAGTCAGAACCGGACAACCTTCTGCTGCCATCCATGTCCCTCGCAAGCTTCTTGGTCAATAAAGGTCCGTACAGCCAGGTCAGCGGAGCTCCGTCACATTCCATACCTAAAAACATAACGTCGACATCTCCAATATGCTTGTGTATATGATCATACAGCTTGGATTCAACTATGCGTGAGTCAGCAAGGAATAACAATTTAAACTCACCTATCTGAACACGATAGCATGTCTTTGTCAGTATGTTTAAATCCGAATGTTCTCCTATAAAGGGACATGCAGTGATCGTTGCATCACTGAACTGGATTGTTTCCATTTCATCCATTGCAATGACATTGCTGAAGCCGACATTTTCAAACATCAGTTTCAGGTTCGGGTCTTCAAGTTTGCCGCTGTTGGTTCTCGGTACAATCAGGTTTTTTATCTTGTGTCTGAGCGGCAGTAACGTCTCAAAAAGAATGTGATCCTGATGATTGTGAGTGATCAATGCATAATCAATAGTATCCGGGAGATCTACATCCGAGAAGTGTTCGACATCAGAATGATAGCCGTAGTAGCTGATAAGCGGATCAACGAGAATGCTGATATCTTTTGTCTCAACAAGAATGCAGGCATGACCGAAGTACCGCATTCTTATCTTATCACCGGTATACCTCTCATAAGCCGGAGGCGCGTTCTCGGTAAAAAAAGATTCAAAGAGTGCTTCCTGTTCCTTTGGAAAGTTTACTCTCGCTTTAATGTATTCCATAGTTTGAGGCGTCCTCTTCATCTTTGAAAGTTCGTCGATGCACGGATGCTCAAACGGAATGTCAAGATAAATTACATTCGGATCCGAGATCCGGGGAGTACTTAAAACGAAAGGACGTTCGTCGTTATTGGTTATCCACATTCCGATGCTTTGCGAATTCTTGTTATAAAATTCGCTGTCATAAAGAAGCGATTCAAAAAAACGGAAGTTCGGATTATTGTTTCTGTCATAAAAGAGCTCTACATAACCTTTCAGTATCTCAGGGACTTTCTCATATGTTTTTTCAAGTCCGTAACCCTTTGCTTCTTCCGCCAGCATTTTATCCAGCTCTTTCACAGCTTTACAGAACTGGATCATTCTGTCCTGCTTCTTAACTGATTCATTGTACAAGTCTGACACTTCATCCAGTCTTTCTCCGAGGAAATCCATAAACGGACCTCCGCGCATTTTCGGATTCTTTACAGCTTCGGCATGAATTGAAGGCGCTGCTATATATGACTCTATTATCCGGTGATGTCTGCCCACAATATTCATTGCTGCTGTTGCCGGAGACACTAAATGGCTCCACGCATACCAATTGTCCACCAATGGTTCAAGCACGACGTTTGGTTTTAAGTACATTTTTTTTTCGTTCATGGCTAGTTAGTTTTTATTGTGAGAAAATAATTTTAGTTAATATAATTTATTCCGGCACGCAGTTAAATAAGGCCATGCCATTGTTGTCAGATTAAGCCGTATATCATTTATGTTTTCAAATTTCAATTCCTCCCCCATTCCGGTCAGGACTTCTTCCATCGTTTGCTCCGGAGTCACGTTTTCAAATATTACTTTTATTTTATCTTCCATCGGAGCCGGCGGATTAGGAAATGAAAAGCTGTCATTGATACACTTGTACTGTCCATCCTTTGTCTGTGTATATAATCTGGCATCAATGCTCAGTTTATCAAACCTTGTCTTTAAGAAATCCATACAAACTTCTTTCTCTGTCTTTCTCTTGTATTCGCTGTCCTGCCTCTGAACGTAATACCATAACATCGGAGAGTTGTGTAACATGAGCAGATTTGTAACCTGCCATCTTTCTTCATCCGGAAGGTTCTCATAAATTGCAGTTATTGACGGATCGTCAAACTTGAGATTCCAGTTATAGCTGTGACTTGCTTTGTCAAACTGATTTACGCACGGGAGCAGCAATTCCAGATCACAGTCGCGAACCAGCTTGCTCAGACTCTCAACAGTATAACTGTACTCGACAGGCTGCAGTAACGCATCAGCCATCCTTGCAATGTCAGCATCTTTGTAGTCAGATAAAAAAACGCTCATGATATCCAGTGAAGAGAAACTGTTTATTAATTTTTTTGCAATATCAACTTCAGTATCAAAGTTAAAAAGTTTATCACTCTTAAGCAAGGCACGTATCGCTTTTTGAAATGCCGTTGTTAAGATCCTGTGATAATAATTATAAACCATTAACTCAAGAACGCCGTCTTTTTTTAAAGCCCCGGCTAACTTCCGCAATGTACTTTCGGGATTCGCATTATGATGAATAACTCCGGTACAGATTATATAATCAAACTCATCCTCGTAGTCAATATCATTTATGCTCTTCACTTCAAGATCGAGATTCTTTACACCGATCTGCACCGCTTTCTCACGGCAAATATTCAGTGACTTTGACGATATGTCCGTTCCAAGTACCTGCGCCGTAGGAAATTTCAAAGCCGTGATCAGTGCCTGGTTTGTTCCGCATCCCGCTACCCATATGTTAATATCACCTCCAAGCCTGCTGTGAGTAAAATCACCAATGTCCTGATTCAATATCCCGATAAGACTGCTGTCATTGATCGAGATTAGTGATGACGGAGGCCACGGGTAATTGAATTTTTCATAAAAGAACTTATTGATCTTATCTACTCCGGTATCCGATCCGACATATTGCAAATTATACTGATCAGTATCCGTGGAACTTAGTGAACTCTGTACCCGTGCGTTCAGATCAGATTCTTTTTCACTCATATGCTTACAGAATTTTCCTTAACGCTCAATTTCTTTGAAATGATATCAACAATCTCTTCTGTATGGTCTAATATGAAAAAATGATTTCCGGACATTTGCCTGAAGTCAACTATAGACTTTGTTTCCTTCTGCCATAAACGAATATCTTCAGGTTCCATGTCTTCATCAGTTCCTGTGATCACTGTCATCGGTATATCAATAGGCTCATAATTTTCATACACATAATTTTCTGACGCTTTAAAATCTGACCTTAGTATAGGTTCAAAAAAAGACAAGAGCTCTTCTGTCTCCAGCACCTCATCCGGTATTCCTTGGAGGTCTTTCATTTCCTGAAGAAACTCTTTTCTCGGAAGCAGGTGCCGCATTTTCTCGGACCTTGAATTTGAAGAAGGTCCAGAGGTTCCCGTTATAAAAAGATGCAGCGGTGCTTTGCGATTATTCTCTATGAGTTTCCTGGTTACTAAATATCCTATTAAACCGCCCATGCTGTGACCGTAGATCGCATAATCCTGACTTTCTGTAATATCCGATTTGTTTCTGATCTGTCTGTAAGCATCATTTACCAGCGAAGCAATATCTGGCAACAGCGGCTCTTTCATTCTCCCTATTCTTCCGGGATAATCGAGCGTTATTAATTTTAAAAAAGAAGGGGCTTTCTCTGCAAATTCACGGTAAGAATATCTGTTGCCACCGGCATAAGGCAAACAAAATAAGTTCAATAATTTCTTATCAGCATGGTTTTGCATAGTACCAATTTAAATAATCTAATCTGCAATTTAAATTCAATTTGATTTTTTTCTTACAAAGCTCCCCGCCAATGCTGCAAAACCCCCTACCAGTCCTCCGATTATTCCTGTCAGAATAATAAACAAATAGGAATTGCCTGTATAGAACAATAATGAAAGCTTACTTGCCAGTATATGACCATTGTTGTAGCTTAACCAAAAGCTTAATCCTGCCCATAATAAAAACAATGAAAGGAAACCGCACAAAAATGTCTTACCGGGTTTCTGATGAATAATTACGGCAACAACAAAGGCAGCTATTGCAAAACTCCACCATGGAAAATAAATGCAGGCAATATAACTAAGTACCGCCGTTAATAAAAATGATATGATAAACCTCATTATTTTTTTTATACATTAATTCCGCAATGCAGACTTGGATTTCAATTCCCGGAAAAATTCATTTTCCATTTTACCCGGCTGTCATTATCCTCACCTTTTGTCATCACCCATAACGAATAGTACTTTCCGGCCGCCCAGTAATCAATAAAATTATCATAAAATCTGCTGCCGGGATTTCCGCTTTGACCTCCCGGATAAACTCCATATGCCTCGGTTTTCGGAGTAAGACTCACAACCATCCTCCAGCTTGGTCCGTGACTTGTTTCAATTGCATTTATGTTATGACTGCTTCCTCCGACCTGCAGGTCCACACTGCTGAACGGGATCAGCCGTGATAAATGAAATATATAAGTTGGCTTATATTTGTCCCAGTCAAGTCTCCCCTTCTTCTCTGCATCCTTCAATTGAGCGGCAGCATTCTTGAAGGCAAGCGTCACGTCATCAGGCAGCGTTTCTTTTTCCTGTGTTGATATATTGTCTAAAAAATTATAAGATGTATCTTTAATAATTCCTTCCAGCAGTGAATTTTCGGAAGGATGAATGATCACTTTGGGTGCGTTTGCATATTCGTCATCATAAACGACTTTATAGAAATTTATCCAGAATACTTCAAAAACAGTAGCGCCTTTTGAGCCCGTGTCGTTCCGAAGGTTCCAGTTGCTCATCAATGTTAGATATTTTTTCTCATCGTCATTAAGCTCATTTTCCCTGATGCTCTTCAGGATGTAAGGCATCGCAATTGCCGCAAGCAAATTATAATTATCGGTCTGTAATTTCATCATCTCTTCAGGAGTAATGTCACTCATCGCCGCAAGTTTTCTGTTTATCGTCATACCCCGGAACAAAGGATAATTTCTGCCAAGATAATACGGATAGCTGCTGTCATCCACGGGCTTCTGGTTTGCGCTGCTCACAAATCCGCGCTCGGGATCATACTGAAACGGAACTTCATCTTCGGGGATCATTCCCTGCCACAGGTAGCTGCTGTCAAATCCGGGCATTATGAAATCGCCCTGTCCTTTCCATTTAGCGGGCCATTCGCCCTGAGTTCTTATTGCAATATCACCCAGCTTATCGGCAAACCCGCTGTTTTGTCCGGGAGTCTTGAGATTCGCAATCGCTTTTAAATAATCAGAATAATTGTTTGCCCCGTCAAGCAACCTGAAGACAATAAGTTCGTTGCTTGGATCATGCGCCTTCCATCGTACCGCATAGCTCTTGTAATTGATATTTTTTCCGCCGCTGAAATTTTTATCATACATCACCGGACATAAATCATTTCCGAGCATCACATAAGCGACCGAGTCAATGTAAACTCCTTTATCTCTTATCTTTAGTGAATCGATCCTCCACTGTGTCGACAGCCATTTTCCATTGTATAAATATTCTTTGCGGCTGGCGTCTTTAAATTTTATTTCATAATAATCCCTCACATCTCTTCCGCCGTTTGTAAAACCAAATGCACAGCTGTCATTAAAACCGATCATCACTCCCGGTGCTCCCGGAAAACCTACTCCGTAAACATTGAACGCAGGTACCGAGATCTGCATTTCAAACCAAACCGATGGCAGGCTCAAATTCAGATGCGGATCATTGCAAAATATCGGTGCGCCCGATTTGGTCTTCTTTCCGCTGACTGCCCAGAGGTTGCTTCCGTTCTTCCTGTCAGGCTTATCCTCTTCTGTATCGGCCACTTCCTTATTATTGAAATATGCCGAATCAGCATTGCCCGGAACTATGGGAAATACTTTTTGCTTCTCAAAGATGGTTCCTTTAGGAATTACTGGATCAAGTGAATCCTGAATAACGGGAAATAGTTTCTCAAAATCACCGGCACTGAAATAACTTTTAGCATTTGTCATTTCGAAATCATCATCATGACCGGCGAGCTCGTAGCTCATATATTTCAAGAATATGGCGGTCTTAAGATTGCTCCACTTCTCCGGTTTATATCCCGAAAGCTTATATTCAAGCGGCAGCGTTTTTTCAGTCAGGTTTTCAATGTATGCATTTACTCCTGCAGTGTAAGCGTCGCATTCAGATTTTACTGTGGGATCTTTCTCAATTTCCTTAAGTGAATTCTCTGCGGCAAACACCATCCCCAGACGTCTGAATTCACGGTCCCGTTCGAGAAGCTTTTCACCCAATATTTCACTTAATCTTCCGGCTGCCGAAAGTGTCTGAAGATCCATTTGCCATAACCTGAATTTTGCATGAAGATAACCCTGAACAAACCAGGCATCATCTTCCTGTTCAGCAAAAACATGCGGTATCAGACGATCATCAAGATACACATTCACCTTACCTTTCAGCTGAGGAAATTTCAGATCTGCGCTGAAATTTTCGTTTACCGGCTCTGCGTTTTGCCAGCATCCTTGCTGCGGACTGAGGAACTCTCCCAGTGGCGGTATGCTTTGCCCGGATATATTCCACCTGTTGTTTAAAATAAATATTAATGCGCAAGTGACCACAAGGGATAATATTAACGGAATGATTCTCATCCTGAATTTAATAATAAATAAATGAAATAATTTGCGAGTAAAATTCCCGGAGCTAAGACAGATAAAAATACTTCAGAATAGTTTTATGTCATTTAAGCATTGACCAATTCCTGATTCACTTTTACCAAAGTTCCTTTCTGTAAAATATAGTAGCTGTCTGCTTTGATTTTTCCTGTAATTTTATGCCCGATTATTATTACAATTTTATCTTTGAACATACCGTTCAATTTTTCAAAAAATAAATTTTCAGATACAAGATCAATTGAGCTTGTAGGTTCATCGAGTATTATGATTTGTGCATCACTGTAGAATGCACGTGCGAGCGCTATTTTTTGCCATTGCCCGGTGCTGAGTTCCTCGCCGCCTTTAAAATACTTTCCAACTACAGTATCATATTTATTCGGGAAATCATCGATAATTGCATTTGCCCCCGAAAGCTCAGCTGCGGCTATCATATCATTTTCTGTTTCAATGTTGCCAAAGCCAATATTATCTTTGACAGTCAGGTCATATTTACAATAATCCTGATATATGATCCCGATATTCTTATGCAATGAGTGAAGGTCAAGGTCCCTGATGCTTATATCGTCATATGTTATCGAGCCTTCATTACATTCATACATACGGCACAGAAGATTTATTAGTGTGGTCTTCCCAGCCCCGTTTTGTCCCGTGATCAGTACTGTTTCTCCGGGCTTTATCGAAAATGAAACATTATTTAATACATTTTTCAATCCTCCATCGTAACGGAAAGAAACATTATCAAACCTGATCCCCTCCTTAAGTTTCGGAACCGGATGTGCATTCTCTAACTGCATTATGTTTGGTTTCAGATCTATAAACTCAAAAAGATTGCTCAAAAATAATTTGTTATTGTAAATGCCTGTAAGATTAGTGAAGATCCCATTCAGAGATGTACTTGCCCTTTGAACAATCCCAAAGAATACTGTAAATCCCCCTATAGTTATTCCGCCGAGAAAAAACTTTTTGGTTAACAATATAATTGCGGTCGCAAGCGCTCCCACTTCAAAAAAACTTGATACTATATTTCCGCGTGCCTGCTTTTTCAAAAGTATGATGGTCTGTTCAAGTATATTTTTCCTGTTGCGGCGGTACCTGTTCTGTATGTGTTTGCCTAATTTAAAAATTCGCATTTCCTTTGCAAAGATCCTGTGTGTCATTAACATGCCAAGGTAATTTCCTTTTCTGAAAAGGCTTGTATTCTTTTTTCTCCAGTTAAACATCATCTTTGCTCTGGACAGCTTTATGAATAATGTCGGTATGCCCGCGAGGATCATTATGAGCAATACAAATCCTGAAATGGATGCGAGTATGGCAATCGTCCCAATGAATGTAATTAAGTTAGTTATAAGATCGGAAATATTTAGTAAAATTTGTATCGGGCGGAAAGACGCTTCCTGCTGCGCCCTGTGAAATGTATCATGGTATTCAGGATTATCATAATAAGTAAGGTCAAGCTCAAGAGACTTATTATGAAGCAGGCTGTTTACATAATCAGTTATCCTTTGCCCCAGTATTTCACCTACTATTGAATTGATCGCTGTACATATCTGAATGAATAAAAAAATGCCGCACATCAAGCCTATCACAAACCATACATTTGAAAGGTAGCCGGGCCAGTTGGTTTGTGTATTTGTCAGAATGTTCATCAGTTGTCCCAATAGTGCTATCGAAGCCAGAGGCAATATACTCTGGATCACAATTAGTACGAGTCTGACATAGCATAAGCGTTTATCGCTATGATATACAAAACCTATTGTCTTTAGTATGTTGTTTACATCTGCTTTAAGATTGTTTAAGTCAAACGTCATTGTTTGGAATTATTTTAAAAATAGAAACATTTGTTCGTTAATCTGTAATTAATATTTCTTTTTATCAATACTATTGTGCATTTATCTTTCAATCTCTTCCTCTCTGACTGATTTATTTACTGAGCCGTTCTTGCCTGAAGTGCCTTCGATTTCCATCTGAGCTTTTTCCAGAACATAATTCAGTTTTTCCGCAAGCAATCTTATTTTGGGTTCCTTGATAATTGATTTATGATCGGTTCCCGGAATCAGGTATGATTCAAGTCCGCCTTCGGCAAGGTCATTCCACCTTTCCCTGTCTTCATTTTTAAAATTCTCAGCTTCGATAAGTGTTACCTTGCCCGGATATTTTGAAGCAATATAATGAACCCATGCATTCAGGTGAATGTACCATATCTGGCGATACAATCTTCTTTTGGGATCACTCCTGTGATGTTCGATCTTGTCTCTGATCTTCTTTCTTGCTTTTGAAATTTCATTTGCCGAATAATTTTTCATTACTCTCCACAGCTGACCTGTCTTCAGATTATGGAATGACCGCACCGCAAAATGTTTCAGATCCCGCTTTACCGGACCTCCGGGATTCTGGACATAAGTTGGCGGCTCAACAAATACGGGCCATGTATCGAGTATCGCAAGTAGTGCAACTTTTTGTCCGACCTTTGTTAATTGCTGCGCCATCTCAAACGCAACGCCGGCACCGAAACATCTTCCTCCGATCAGATACGGTCCTTCGGGCTGGAGCGACCTGATCTCTTTTACATAAAATGCTGCCATCTCTTTCAGATCGCTGTGCGGCGGATCTTTGCCGTCAAGTCCGATTGATTCCAGAACATACATAGGCTGATCCGGCAGAATATACTTTATCAAACCCTGATATGATAATGCAGTACCCGCTGCTGCAGGCACACAGAAAAACGGCAGCTTCGACCCTCCGGGTTTCACCGCAACAAGCGATTTCCATGGCGGGGTCCATCCTTCATTCTTTATGATCTCAGCCAGCTGCTTTATGGTTGGAGTTTCAAAGAGCGTTGATATTGCCAGTTTCTTTCCCGTCAACTTTTCAATGTAACCGAATATTCCTACAGCAAGTAGCGAATCTCCTCCAAGTTCAAAGAAGTCGTCGTGTACCCCAACTCTGTCCACACCAAGTATCTTCTGCCAGTTTTTTGAAAGCGCCCATTCCAGCTCGTTGCCCGGTGCAACATAACCTTTACTTAAACCTTCAGTTGCATCAGGATCAGGCAATGCACTTCTGTCAATTTTGCCGTTTGACGTCAAAGGCAGGATTTGTAGCTCAACCCATAATGCCGGGATCATATAATCAGGAAGGCGGCTCTCCAGATATTTTATGATCAATACCCTGTCTAATGAACCTTCAGGCACAACATAACCCACCAACCTCCTGTTATTTTCCCTGTCTTCTCTTACCATCACTACCGCCTGATTTACAAGATCGCACTCTCTGAGTACACTTTCTATCTCTCCCGGCTCGATCCTGTAACCCCTTATCTTTATCTGCTCATCCATTCTTCCGAGATATTCAATGTTACCGTCCGGCATCCAACGCCCCAGGTCGCCAGTGATGTACATGACTTCTCCGTCCCCAAAGGGATTCTTGACAAACTTTTCTGCTGTCAGATCAGGCTGGTTAAGATAACCTCTCGAAACTCCTGAACCTCCGAGAAAGATCTCTCCGGAAACTCCAACAGGAACCGGCATTAGATCTTTGTCGAGAATATATGCACTTCTGTTTTCAAGTGGTCGTCCGATCGGAATTGAAGCATTTGTCATATCTGCGGTAACTTTACAAGTCAATGAAAAGGTAGTGTTCTCTGTCGGTCCGTACCCGTTTACAATTTCAAGTTCAGGATATGTTTCTCTGACAATTCCAATATGATATTCGGAAAGTTTCTCTCCCCCAACTATGATCGTTTTCAGACCTTTGAAAACAGAAATGTCATTATCAACAAGCTGATTGAACCAGCTTGATGTGAACCACATGATATTTACGCCTTTGTCAACTATCTCTTCTTTGAGCAGCTTACTGTTTAGCAGCCTGCTTTCATTGCACAGGATCAGCTTGCCTCCGTTTAACAACATGCTCCAGTATTCAAAGGTCGTCGCATCAAATGAAGGAGAACCCGTCGCAAGCAATATGTCACCTTTTGATAACGCAACATATTTGATTCCTTTTACAAGGCTTACAACATTACGTTGTGTTACCATTGCGCCTTTGGGTTTTCCTGTAGAGCCTGAAGTATATATCACATTTGCAAGACTGTCGGGACCTGTAGTCCTCTTCGGGTCAGAATCCGGCTCGTTGCTTATTAGCAGCCAGTCCGCATCTATTTCGATTACATCAGATCCTGATTCAGGCAGTTTTGATCTGTTATTAGCACTGGTCAGAATTACGGAAGCCTTCGTGTCTTCAAGCATAAACTTAATCCGTTCTTCCGGATATTCAGGATCTATAGGTACATAAGCTCCGCCGGCTTTTAGTATTCCGATTATTCCTACCATCATATCAAGACTGCGGTCTATGCATATCGGAACCATTGTTTCAGCTTTAACTCCTTTTTTCTTCAGGTAGTGAGCCAGCCGGTTGGACCGATCATTGAGCTCTTTGTATGTTAATTTTTTCCTGTCAAATACTACGGCAGTTGAATCCGGTGACTTTAGTGCCTGCTCTTCGAACAAATCAGCAATTGTTTTGTCAGAAGGATAATCCGACGCTGTGTTATTGAACTCTTTTAATATCTGATCTTCTTCTTCTTCGGTCAGAAGCCTGATATCGCTTAACCTTTTTACTTTTTCATCAGTCATCTGTAGAAGTACATTAACAAAGTGGCCCTGAATTTTCCTGATGTAAACTTCATCAAGAAGTTCAGTATTAAACATAAACATTATATTGATCTGATCCGCACTTGTGACTGAAATAGTAAACGGATAATTATTATGTTCATGCATCTGCACATTCTCAATCTTCAGACTCCACTTCTTTGAAGATATTACCTTACTCATAGGATAATTCTCAAAGACCAGAAGACTGTCGAAAAGATCTCCCTGAATACCCGTCAAGCCCTGAATATACTGTAACGGTGTGTATTGATATTCGCGTGATGCAACCTGGTCTTTCTGAAGATCCTGAAGCCAGTCGGTTATCTTCGCTTCGGACTTCATTGTCGAATGCAGAGGCAGAGTATTAATATACATTCCCACCCGCTTCTCTACATTAGGAAGGTCATCGGGGCGTCCCGATACGATCATTCCGTACACCACACTGTTGCTGCCTGTATATTTGTGAAGGAGAAATGCCCACGCGCCCTGTACCAATGTATTGATCGTAATGCGCTTGCTCTGCGCATAGCTTTGTATTTTCTTTGTTGTATCGGCATCAATATGGGAATAAAGAAATCCGTATTCCCCCATTCCTTTATTGCGATCAGTAGTCGCGCCGGAAAAAGGAAGTAAGGTCCTGTGTTCTATACCTTTCAAATAATTGCGCCAATATGCTTCCTGATGATCTTTATTGCCGCGCTCGATATAACGTATGTAATCTTCATACCTGTCTTCCTCAACTTTCTCCGGTTCTTTCCCTGATGCAAGTGTTTCATACACATTCAAAAATTCTTCCATCAGTATCGGCATTGACCATCCGTCAAACAAAATATGATGTGACGTCCAGAACATTCTGTATCTGTCTTCACTTAATCGCAGCAGCCCGACACGCATCAGAGGCGGTGTCTTGAAATCAAAGCGTTTGACGCGGTCCGATTCTTCGTATTCCTTTACCGCTGCTTTCTGTTCGTCCGGATTTTTTTCACGAAGGTCAATTAGTGTCACGGGTAATTCAACATCCGGGTAAACACGCTGGACAGGCACACTGAACACATCGTAATCAAAACTGCTCCTCAAAATGCTGTGACGGCTTAGTACAATGTTCCAGCTCTTTTTAATGGTTTCAAGATCGGGACCAACAAGATCACAACTAAGCTGCTCTGTATAAGCTCCCGCTCTTGAATCATAAAGACCGTGGAAAAGCATTCCTTGCTGAAGTCCGCTCAATCTGTATATTGAAGATGAATCTCTGGATTTCTTCTGTGAAATATTTTTTAGAGTATCCGAGACATACGCTATCAGTTCTTCTTTGTGGGCTTTTATATAATTAATAACAAAATCATTTTTTCTTATAGAGTTGATCTCATCATCACTCAGCTTTTTCTTATCTCCTTTAAGAACAAGTTTCCCGTCTTCAACTGCCAGGGAGAAATTTGATTTCTCAAGTGATTCTATGAATTCATTTATTTCCATAAGATTTTTTTTTATAATTATATTTTTTAGAAGCTCATTATATTATCTTTGTCATCCACCTTTAAATATTGGTCGAGTTCTTCATAGCTCACCTCAGAACCCAATCCGTAATCCGACGGCGTATAAACAGTACCCGTCTTTTGCTGTGAAACACAATGGGATATCAGTGACTCAAGCGTTGATTTGAACTTTTCAACAAGCTCTTCTATTGTTTCTTTCTCATAATGTAAATTGCTGTAGCTCCAGCCTAATATCAGTTCGCCTCCCTGTATTGATCCGTTTACCGAAAGCTTTTCCCTGATCTCTGTGTCCTTACTTCTTCCCGCTCCTCTGGATTCCCTCGCTCCGGAAAGCCAATTGCCGCTGCTGACCACATTATCCAGCTGCCCGAGATAATTGAATACTATGTCCCACGGTTCAGCACCCTGCAGCGCTTCCTCTTTGTTTATATACTTAAGCACTCCGTAACCAATTCCTTTCTCCGGAACCTTTCGCAGCTGTTCCTTTACTCTTTTGATTGCATCAGCTACTCCCGTGCCGGGAACTACCTCAAGCAACAGCGGATACAGATTCGTGAACCATCCGACTGTCCTGCTTGTGTCGATATGTTCGGATATGCTTTCCCTTCCGTGACCTTCAAGCCCGATGATGACTTTATCTGTTCCGCCCCACTCACAAAATGTCATTGCGAGAGCGCAAAGAAGTATGTCGTTGATCTCTGTATGATACACACGCGGCACTTCCTGTATCAGCATTTGTGTCTGAACCGGGTCAAGACGCATCATGTGATTTTCAATATCTCTGGATCTGACGGTAACAGAATGATTCCTGTCAGCATACAACGGCTTGTATGATGAAACTGCATTAGCCCAGTATCGGCACTGTGATAATAGTCCGCGGCTGCGTCCATATTCCTCCAGTGCCCCATACCACTGGCGATATGAACTGCTCTTATATCCTAGATCTGCTTTTCCTTTTTTGTGAAGACCTGTCAGCAGCAACTCAAGATCATCCAGCAATATCCGCCAGGAAACTCCGTCCACTGCAAGATGGTGTATTGCTATAAATATTCTGTTCAGTGTCTCACTTTCAGGAGTTTGCATCAGTACGAATTTTGCAACCTCACCTTTTTCTATATGCAGACTTCTCTGATAATGGTCGGCATGTTCCTTTATCAGTGTTCCGAGCAATCCCTCAGCTGCTGATCTTAAATCGACTGCTGCAAACGCTCCGTCCAAAGAAGCACCGTACTCCTGATGCCATTGCCCGTCTTTTTTATGATAACTGAATCGTAATGCATCATGTTGTGACATTAATTGTTTCACCGCATCACTCAGCATCTCTGCTGTTATGGTTTTATCTATGGATAATAATACTGCCTGATTGAAATGCGAAATATCTCCTTTGTTTCCGTCAAGGAACCATTGCTGAATGGGTAACAACTTACATGGACCTGTTAACATACCCTGCTCTCCGGACACGATTGAAGCAGAACGTTCAGCCAGTGCAGCTGACAATGCACCTATCGTCTGATAAATAAAAATATCCTTTGTCTTAAGTTCAATACCTAAACGACGCGCACGGCTCAGAACCTGAATTGTTATTATGGAGTCTCCACCGAGTTCAAAGAAATTATCATGAATTCCCACACTATTAACGTTAAGAAGATCTTTCCAGGTTGAAGCTAATTTTTCTTCGAGTTCATTTCGAGGAGCGACATATTCATTGCTCAATGATTCAGTTACGTCCGGCTCAGGCAATGCTCTCCTGTCTATCTTTCCGTTTGAAGTCAATGGCAAGGACTCAAGCTGAACCCACAAATCAGGAACCATGTAAGACGGCAGTCTGCTTCTTAAATATGAGACCATCTCATCTTTTTCAAAATCGCCTTCTGCAACCACATAAGCAACCAGACGCTTATTGCCGTGACTGTCTTCTTTCGCTTCAACAACAGATTGACCGACAAGCCCGCATTCCTGAAGTACACTCTCTATCTCTCCAAGCTCTATTCTGTATCCTCTTATCTTTACCTGCTCGTCTATTCTTCCCAGATACTCAATGTTTCCGTCCGGAAGCCACCTGCCCGAATCTCCAGTCCTGTATAATCTTGACTTCGGGTTTTTACTGAACGGATCTCGGATGAACTTTTCTTTCGTTAATTCCGGAAGATTCAAATATCCTCTTGCCAGTCCGTCACCGCCAATGCAAATCTCTCCCGCTGCTCCGACAGGTACCAATCTTCCGTACTGATCAAGTATCCGTACTATCGTATTTGATACCGGTTTTCCGATCGGCGGAACTAAGTACGCATCTTTTTCAGGTAATTCATAGTATGTCGTCACAACAGTATTCTCTGTTGGTCCGTAGTTGTTTATTAATTTGAAATTATTTCCCTCTGTCTGAACTCCCTGCAGTTTATCTCCTCCCGTAAGTAAATATTGTAAAGACTCCACTTTTCCACTCGATGTATTTACAAATTCACTCACAAGTGCCGTCGGCATAAAGCAATGTGTTATTTCATTTGAATTGAACAGATTCAGCAATGCCTCAGGTGAGAGACGTGTCTCATCATCAACAATATAAACCGAAGCTCCCGCCAGCAAATAAGGCCAGACCTCCCAGCCAAATGCATCGAATCCTGTTCCGGCCATCGTCGTCGCACGGCTCTTTTGTGTTACATGATATACTTGGTTATGCCAGTAAACCAGATTTACTACTCCCGAATGTTCTATCATTACGCCTTTGGGTTTGCCCGTCGAGCCCGATGTGTATATCACATATGCAAGATGATTCGAAGGTATATCGGATTTAATATTATCTTTCGGATAACTGCTTATTGTTTTACTCTCCGTGTCCGTTTCTATTATCTCAAACTCTTCCGAAACCGGTAACTTTGAACCTATCTTACTGCTACTGAGAATGACCGGGGCTCCTGTATCTTCAAACATGAATCTTATTCTCTCTGCAGGATATTCAGGATCAACAGGAACATAAGCTCCCCCGGCTTTCAATATTCCGAGCATCGATGTTATCATGTCAATGCTTCTTTCCATGCAGACCGGAACAGGTGATTCCTCTTTGACTCCTTTGCTTTTCAAATAATGTGCAAGCTGGTTTGAACGCTCATTTAATTCTTTGTAAGTTAGTTGTTCATCCCCATAAGCTGCTGCAATATTATCAGGCGTCTTCATAACCTGATCTTCAAACAATTTAACTATGCTCTTATCTTTCGGATATTCCGAAGCGGTATCATTGAACACAGACAAAAGCTGATGCTCTTCCTCTTGCGTAAGCATAGACAGCTCACTGATCTTATGATCGGGTGCATTGACAACCGAGCTGACAAGTTCTTTAAAATGACCAATCATTCGCCCCATTGTCTGCGCGCTGTATAAACTTGTACTATACTCTACAGCACCGTGAAGACCATTTGCTGTTTGAGTAATACTGAATGAAAAATCAAACTTTGATGTATGGTGAGCTATTCCTTCCCTGCTCAATTCAACTGCCCCCAATCTAAGCCGGGGCACCTCTGGCGCATTTTGCAATGCGAACATGACCTGAAACAGCGGACTGCGGCTCATGTCTCTTTCCTTAACCACAGCTTCCACCACTTTCTCAAAAGGAACTTCCTGATGTTCATAAGATTCAAGTGTAGTTGTCTTTACCTGCTTAAGCAATTCTTTGAATGATGCATTGCCTTTTACTTCGCTGCGCAATGCAAGAGTATTCACAAAAAACCCGATGAGCCCTTCGACCTCATGCTGCTGTCTCCCTGCTATTGGCGTTCCGACGCATATGTCCTGCTGTCCGCTGTAATGATGAAGGAGCAATTTAAAGACAGCAAGCAATGTCATAAACATTGTCGCTCCCTCTTCCCTGCTTAATGACTCCAGCTTTCCCGTAATTTCTTTATCAATACTGAAGCCAGTATTTGCACCGTCAGTACCGAGTATCGCAGGCCGGTTGAAATCGGAGGGCAGCCGCAGCGGTGAGACTCCTTCCAGTTTATTTTTCCAGTATCCGATCTTCATATCCAGTACTTCACCCTGCAAATATTTTCGCTGCCACATTGCATAATCAGCATATTGAATATTCAGCGGTAATAGTTTAGGAGTGCGCCCCTCAGCAAAGGCTTCATACAATTCGACAACTTCCCTGACTAATATTGAAGTTGACCAGCCGTCCGACACTAAATGGTGCATTGTCACAACAAGTATATGCTGTTCTCCATCCAATTTTATCAGCGCAGCGCGAAGCATATTATCTTTTGAAATATCAAAAGGTTTATTTATCAATTGCTGAATATACGACCTTAATCCGTCCGGGTCATTCTGGTAGAGTTCGCCGTCAATAACTGCCAGCTGCCAGCAGTCTTCGGGTTTGATATGCTGATAGGCTTTGCCTTCACGCTCACGAATGACAGTTCTAAGAACTTCATGTCGATCAACAATGGTCTTTAATGCAAATGCCAAAGCTTCGATATTCAGTTCGCCTTTAAGACGCAGCACCGAAGGAATATGATATTGCACGCTTCCTTCCATCCGGTCAATAAACCAGAGACGCTCCTGGCTGAAAGACAACGGAATGTTTTCATCTCTCGGTCCGGGCTCAATTGCAGGAAGCAATGCCCCGTTGCTTTGTTTTATAAGATGTTCTGCCAGGCGGGCAATCGTCGGATGAATAAACAGGTCCTTTATCGCAAGCTCAGTTTCCATCTCCCTTCGGATCGCAGATATCAGACGCATACCAAGCAGTGAGTGTCCTCCTATCTCAAAAAAATTATCATCCGTTCCTACACGTTCAAGATTAAGCAGCTCCTGCCAGATCTTAACGAGTTTACTTTCTGTATCATTTGAAGGCGGCTGATAATTCAGCTTGTTTACTATGCTTCTGTCTTCTCTCTGACTCAAAAACTTTCTGTCGATCTTCCCGTTATTTGTTAGCGGCAAATGATTCAGAGCGATCATGTCTGAAGGTATCATATATTCCGGCAGACGCTCATGAAGTTCAGCTCTGATATCACTTTGAAGCGAGAAGCTGACATCATTAAATAATGGAATGTTTGTGAGATCATACTGCGAATTTACAATTTCATTTTCAGGCTGTATGATAAAGCTATCTGATAGATTTCGCTCAAACAATAAGTTTACTTTCAATGCATCTCCACTTACAAACATTGTGCAGTCATAACCCTTCGCTTCAGCAAGTTCAAGTATTTCTCTTATGTCTGATGTTTCCTCATCTTCTTTCTGCATCATCTTTAAAAGATCACCTGTACTTTCAGCAGACCTCTCATCCAACGCTTTTCTCAGAAGTCTCTCCTTCCAAAGTCTCGGATTCGGAGCATTCTTTATTGCAATAGTATCACGGTTCTTTTCAATTTGATCAATGAAAGTTACTTTACTATTGCTGCCTTCCCAGCTCAGCCATCCCGGATCGGTGAATTCTTTTTTTGTTCCAACATAAACTGTAACTGTGTATCTGTAGAGAGTTAATTCATTTATATAAGAGCCACGTTTCCATTTAATCTCAATGGTGGTAATTTCAGGATATTGTCGACGGAGTTTGTAAAAGTATTCCGGACTGAAACAAAGCTCCTCTTCTTTCAATACATCCTGTTCAACAGCCCATTCAAATTCTCTGATGCTGACCGAACGCGCCAGGTTTTGTATCTGGAGACGGCTCTTGAATAATTCAAGCAGCCGGTTATCTCTGACATCACCGATCACAATTCGTCCTTTTCCTTTCAGGATCGACATGCATTTCTTTATCACTTCATTCATGTATTCTTCACCCGGGAAATACTGAACAATCGAATTCATTATTATCGTATCAGGCTTATCACCTTCCGGTGATGATATCTCATGCGCTGCGCAAACCATGAACTCAGCTTCGGTTTTATTTTTTGTGCCTTTACTTATCCTCTCTGATAATCGTCCAATGGTTGCCCTTGAAAAATCCGTACCTGTATATTTCTTAATCTTCCCTGCCAGTGAATAATAAATCAATCCTGTACCGCATCCGATCTCTAAAACTTTTTCAGCCGGCTCTGACAGTATAACTTCCGAAATGTCGTCCACCCATTGTCTCATCTCATCCGCCGGGATCGCTTCCCCCGTAAAACTGCTGTTCCATCCCGTGAGATTAAATTCATCATCAATATCTTCTTCATCATCAAATGAATATTCGTTTTCATATAATTCTTTCCAGTTCTCAACCCTGCTTAAATAAAGCTCCCGCTCTCTTGTCTTCACCATTTCCCGGCGCGGTATGTAGTAGCTGATAAGTTTAGTTTCACCTGCACTGTCTGTCTTCGCAAGTACAACCCCCTGACTGACTAATTCAACCTGCTGCAATATTGATTCCGCTTCACCCGGCTCTACACGGTAACCTCTTATTTTTACCTGCTCATCTTTTCTTCCAAGAAATTCTATGTTTCCGTCATGCAGCCGTCGTCCAAGATCTCCTGTTTTATAAATCCTTGATCTATCGCCTTCACCAAAAGGATCTTTGATAAACTTTTCTTTTGTCAGTTCTTGACGATTGAGATATCCTCTTGCAAGTCCGGGTCCTGCGATACATATTTCTCCCGTTGCTCCCAATGGTAACAATTCATTGAATGAACCGAGTATATGTATCCTCACATTGTCGATCGGCTTTCCAATTGGAATTCCATCGTCCGGACTCTTGTCATTATCCTTTGTATTAAAACTGAATGTAGTACAACCCACCGAAGCTTCCGTAGGTCCGTACTCATTTATGATCCCGACATTCATTCCTTCTTCTGTCATCGATGCGAACTGACCTGCAGACAAGGCCTCGCCGCCAATCACCAGCTTTCCTGTAACCTGAACTCCATCCGGTGTTCGCATCCACGGCTGCAAAAACTCAAGATGCGACGGTGTAATTTTTATAAAATCGTAGGGAGCATATTTATGAAAATTCGGATCTTTAAATACTTCTGTTGAATCTTTCGAACCTATGACGATTGGTTTGCCCGAAAGCAGAGGCATGAACAAAGCTGTGAGCGATGCATCGAATGTGTATGAAAGATGCACAAAGCTGCCCACCCTTGATTCATCATCGGTCAGATATTTTGTTTTGCCATTAAGCAAATAACTTTGAATACTGCCGTGCTCAACTATTACTCCGTTCGGCTTGCCTGTTGAACCGGATGTATAAATTACATAAGCCGGCTGTGATGGCTGAATTTTTTCATCAGGATTTTCGAAATGACATTTTACTTATCAATGACTGATCACTGTCGATTAATATCATGTCAAAATTATCATTATCAGCAATTTTCGTCAACACTTTGAATACTGCTCAATACGATCGCAGCCGATGTGTCTTTTAAAATGTAGCTTATCCTTTCTTTCGGATATTCAGGATCAATGGGAACATAGACTCCGCCTGCTTTTAATATCCCCCAGATTCCGACAAGCATGTTTAATGACGGTTCAATACAGATTGGCACAAATTTTTCACGAGTTACTCCCTTTGACTTAAGATATGCCGCAAGCTGATTAGCTCTTTCATTCAGCTGTCCGAATGTTAATTTCTCATTTCCATAGACTGCAGCCAGTCTGTCAGGACCTTTAGAAACCTGTGCTTCAAAAAGTTCTATAATATTTTTGTCTGTCTTATCGCTTACATATGTTTCGTTAAATTCGTGCAACAGACTATTTTCCTCTTCCTTACTGAGCATCGGCAATTCATATATCCTCTGCTGAGGCTTCTTAACAATTGAACGGAGTAGGTTTTTAAAATTCGATATCTTTCTTTTAATCGTTTCTTCAGAATACAGATCGGTTGAGTATTCTACAGAGCCCTGAATTCCATTTGGAGTTTCGTTAAGGAAAAAAGTCATGTCAAATTTTGCCGAAGTACGGTCAAAGCTCTCACGCGACAGCTTTATTTTGCCAAAGCGCAGCTGAGGGATCTCCGGTGTATTCTGTAAAACAAACGATACCTGGAACAGCGGATTCCTGTTCAGTGATCTTTCATTCAAGACTTCATCAACTATCTTTTCAAACGGAACATCCTGATTTTCGTAAGCCTCCATCGTTACTGTTCCCACTTGTTTCAGCAGATCAAGAAAGGAGACATCGCCTTTCACTTCAGAACGCAGCGCAAGAGAGTTCACAAAGAATCCAATCAGCCCCTCGAGCTCATGTTGCTGACGCCCCGCGATTGGCGTTCCGACACAGATATCTTCCTGTCCGCTGTAACGGTACAGCAATATCTTAAATGCAGTAAGCAGAGTCATGAACAGAGTCACTCCCTGTTCACGGCTCAAAGAATGAAGAGCGGATAACAGCTCTTTATCTATGGTGAAGCCGGTTACTGCCCCCTTAATGCTCTGCACTGCAGGTCGTTTGTGATCGGTCGGGAGCTGAAGAGGAGAAACGTCTTCAAGTTTTTTCTTCCAGTATCCCATCTTCTGATCCAGTGTCTCACCGCTCAGATATTTTCTCTGCCAAATTGCATAATCCGAATATTGAATCTCAAGAGGTGCAAGTTTTGAGGCGCGCCCTTCTTCATATGCTTCATATAATTCCACAACTTCTTTAACTAGTACAGATGCAGACCATCCGTCAGCCGCAATATGGTGAAGAATGATCACAAGCTCATGTTCGTCTTCAGATAATTTTATCAGATATCCTCTCAGCATAAAATCTTTTGAAAGATCAAACGGAGTATTTATCAAGTTCTGAACAAACTCACTCAATCGGTCTTTCTGCGAATCATCTTCAATATATTCAAGATTCCAACCGTCTGCTGGGATGACCTGCTGATAGGGCTCCCCTTCATTGTCTTTGATCACAGTCCGGAGAACTTCATGCCGGTCAATAATGCTTCTTATGGAATGTTCAAGAGCTTCCTGTTTAGTTTCCCGCTTAATTTCAAAACAGAAGGTATGTGATACTGCAGGCTCCCTTCCAGTCTGTCAATAAACCATAAGCGCTCCTGGCTGAATGAAAGAGGTATTGTTTCAGAATGCTCCTGTCTTGTCAATTTTCCTTGACGCAGTCCCGAAATATATTCTATCAATTCATTCTTATGTTCGCTTATATAAGAAAGAATCTCCTTATCAGTCTTTATCCTTTCGATCTGCTCGCGCGTAACCTTGTTTTTGTATGCTCTTAAAACAAGCTTACCCTCGTTCAGCTCCAGGGTAAAATTTGACTTCTCAAGATTTTTTATAAATTCTTTTATTGACATAAAATTCTTAAAATTAAAAACTGATTACATCCTCTTTTATCTGATACTTAATGAATTCAGACAGCTCTTCTATATTTGGATAACGGAAAAAATCCCTTATGCTGACTTCAGCTTCCAATCTCAAATGTATTGAAGATATCACTCGTGTTACAAGAAGCGAGTGTCCGCCAAGCTCAAAGAAATTGTCACGTATTCCCACGCGCTCAACTCCCAGCAGCTCCTTCCAGATCTCCGCAAGCTTCTCTTCAGGTTCATTGCGCGGAGCAATATACTCATTGGTTATCAGTTCGCTCGCATCCGGATCAGGCAAAGCTTTCTTGTCTGTCTTACCGCTTGCTGTTAACGGGATCGCTTCCATCTCAATCAGTAATGCCGGCACCATATAGTCCGGAAGCTTGCTTCGCAAATAAGTTATTACAGCATCTCTGTTAAAAGTGCCGTTTGGAACAATGTAGCCTGCAAGTCTCTTTTCGCCTGTCTTATCTTCTCTGACAATAACTACCGCCTGATTTATCAGATCGCATTCACGCAATACACTTTCAATTTCGCCCGGCTCTATCCTGTTGCCTCTTATCTTTACCTGACTGTCAAGCCTTCCCATGTATTCTATGTTTCCGTCGGACAGCCATCTGCCAAGGTCTCCCGTCTTATAAATTTTCGATCCGGGTTCACAGGAAAATTTGTCATCAATAAATCTCTCTGCTGTCATTTCGGGAAGATTCAAATAGCCGTCTGCTACAGGAGCTCCTCCGACACAGATCTCACCTGCGGCTCCCCGCGGACATAGATTGCCGTCTCTGTCAGTAATGTATATTTTTGTATTAGAGATCGGCTTGCCTACCGGGACTATCTTTGAGGCATTATTAATATTATACAACTCAGGATTTATTTTCTCGATCTTATCCGATCCGTTGCTGTGATTTATTGAATTTGTTTCTTCTCTATTTTCCGGGAAATCTTTCGAATATAAAGCATGATTTTCGTCTGCAGAATATGACTCATCCAGGCTCGTATCATAACAGGTGACATCGGCTGTTACTTCTGTTGAGCCGTAAATATTTAAAAGTCTGTGAGCTTCCGCCGGAAACAGCTTATAGAAATTTTCTGTCAGTTCTTTCTGCAGCACTTCTCCGCTGCATGTCCAGTATTCAAGATGTCTCAAATTAAGATTTTCTGTTTCCAGCTTGTTCAATAGTGTCTTCAGCAATGACGGAACCAAGACCCATCTTGTAACTTTATGCGAGTTCAATTTTTCTATCAGAATATTCATGTCGAGTATTTCTTCTCTCTTCAGAATGAGTGAAGGAACACCGCTTATCAGCGGACCGAACAATTCCCAAATATGGTCTACAAAACCAATCGATGTTTTGAATGCAGACATTTCATTTTTCCTGAATGGATATGTTTTTCTCATCCAGTAGAAACGGTTGGTGATACCGGTGTTATTCAGTCTTACTCCTTTCGGCTTACCCGATGAACCGGAAGTATAGATTACACATACCGTATTGCCTGTCTTTCTCTCTGACTTTGTCTGCTGGAAATCCCTGAAGCTCGCTGACCGAATCAGGACAG